>JAXDJX010000019.1:0-461688 GCA_034667405.1 Actinomycetota bacterium
AGCACGGGCACCGAGGAACGTAGGCAGGGCGATGGCGATCAGGATGCCGATAATCAGAACAACCACCATCAGCTCGATGAGGGTGAATCCATCCTCATCACGGCGCTCGAAATAGCGCTTGAGCATCTGCCTCGCCTCCTTTCTTGGGACAGGTGCGCACCTGTGTGGTGCGCGTTCTTTAGCGTTGTCGGCCATCTGGCCGAAAGACTGAAGCGTCTCGCCGGATTTCCCCGAGTTCGGGTAGGAGGTCCCCGGACGCACCGAGGCCCCGAGGGGCGCCCCGGGGCCTCGAACCAGCGCGCCTCACGGGACGCGACTACTTGATCAGCTTGATGATGTTGAACATCGGCATGTAGAGCGCGATGACGGACGCGCCCACGCAACTACCGATCAAGGCGATGAGAACGGGCTCGATCAAGGAGGTAAGGGCATCGACAGAGGCCTCGACCTCGTTGTTGTAGAACTCCGCGACCTTCTCGAGCATCGTGTCGATCTGTCCGGTCTCCTCTCCGACGGCCAGCATCTGGACGACCATCGGCGGGAACACCGGGTGTCGTGCCAGCGGCTTCGCGATGGACTCACCCTCGCGAACGCTCGACTGGACGTCGATTACGGCCTTCGACAGCACCTTGTTGTTGACCGTGTCGGAGACGATGTCGAGCGCCAGGAGGATCGGCACGCCGGACTTCAAGAGCACTCCGAGCGTGCTCGAGAAACGCGAGAGCGCCGTCTTGTGGAACAAGGAGCCGAAGATCGGAACCTTCAGCTTGATGGCGTCCACCATCGCCCGGCCCTTCTCCGTCTTCTTGTACCGCTTGAGCGCGAACGCGCCACCGATGGCAGCGCCGAACACGAAGTACCAATAGGTCTTGAACGCATCCGAGACCATCAGAAGGAGTCGAGTCGGCAACGGGAGCTCACCGCCCAGGGAGGCGTAGATCCCCTTGAACTGCGGAACCACGAACAAGAGCATGACACTCATGATCAGGCCCACGAAGAAGAGCACGGCGACCGGGTAGGTCATCGCCGACTTGATCTTCCCCCGGAGCTTCACGTCGCGTTCGATCATGTCGGCGAGGCGAAGGAGGACGTCGTCCAAGACACCGCCGGCTTCACCGGACTTCACCATGGCGACGTAGAGATCGTTGAACGCTTTGGGGTGTTTCGAGATCGCCTGGCTGAGCGAGGCTCCGCGTTCGACATCCAGACGGACATCCACCAACACGCTTTGCAGGGTAGGGCTTTCCGTCTGGTCGGCCAGGATGGCCATCGCGCGCAGGATCGGGAGTCCGGAGTTCACCATGGTGGCGAACTGCCTCGAGAACACCGCGAGTTCCTTCAGCTTCACGTGCCCGGGACGGAAGCTGAACTCCCGCTTCATCCCGCTCTTCTGCTTCTTTGCCTCGAGCGGCGTGTAGCCCATCTCGCGCAGGCGTGAGAGAACCAGGGCCTCGTTGTCGGCCATGAGGGTGCCGGATACGAGGTTCCCCGTCTTGTCTCGGGCCTTGTACGTGAAGTTCTCAGGCATAGGAGCCGCCGCCCATCATGACGCCGTTCATGTCGCTGCCGCCGCCCATGCCCATGCCGTTGCCCATCAGCCGCTCGAGTTCCTCGGCGTCATGACAGCGTTCGAACGCCATCTGCTGACTGATCTTGCCGGTCTTCACGAGCGCGGACAGGGACATGTCCATGGTCTGCATGCCGTACCGCCCACCGGCCTGCATGGCCGAGTAGATCTGGTGCACCTTTCCTTCCCGGATTAGGTTCCGGATGGCAGGCGTAGCGATCATGATCTCGACCGCGACCGCACGGCCTTGCCCGTCCGAGGTGGGGATGAGCTGCTGCGTGACCACGCCTTGGAGCGTGGTGGCCAGCTGGACGCGCACCTGCTGCTGCTGGTGAGGTGGGAACACGTCGATGATCCGGTCGATGGTCTGCGGTGCATCCTGGGTGTGCAAGGTCGCGAAGACCAAGTGACCGGTTTCTGCCGCGGTGATGGCGGTACCGATGGTCTCGAGGTCTCGCATCTCACCGACCAGGATGACGTCGGGGTCCTGACGCAAGACGTGCTTCAGAGCTTGACCGAACCCGTGGGTGTCGGCACCGATCTCACGCTGGTTCACGATGCAGCTCTTGTGCCGATGGAGGAACTCGATCGGGTCCTCGACCGTCATGATATGGCCGGCCCGTTCGGTATTCACGACGTCCACCATGGATGCGAGGGTCGTCGACTTTCCGGACCCCGTAGGACCCGTGACCACGATGAACCCTCGCGGGAACCTCGCGAGGTCCGCGACCACTGGAGGAAGCTGGAGGTCTTCGATGTTCTTGATCTCGTAGGGGATCACGCGGAACGCCGCACCGATGGAGTCTCGCTGGAAGTAGACGTTCACCCTGAATCGAGCTTTCCCGGGCAACGAGTACGACATGTCGAGCTCGAGTTCCTGTTCGAAGCGCTCTCGCATCTTCTGCGGGAGGATCGCGTAGATCATGGTCTGGATGGACCGCGGCGTGAGCGGGGGATATCCCTCGATCGGCTGGAGATCTCCGTGGAGCCGAACCGTTGGAGGCGCACCAGCCGTCACGTGCAGGTCCGAGCCGCCGATCTCCAACAACCTGGTCAGGAGTTCGGGGATAGGGATCTGGATATCGTCTTCTTGCTGAACAACGGTACTCATCTCACTTCACCACCCTTGCGACCTCTTCGATGGAGGTAAGCCCCATCCGGGTCTTCTCGAGTCCGTCATCCCGCAGCGTCATCATCCCCTGCTGGATCGAGACAGCTTTGATCTGATCGGCGGAGGCCCGCTCGACCGTCAATCGTTCGATCTCTTCACTCATCTGCATAACCTCATAGAGCCCGATGCGCCCGCGGTAGCCGGTGTTCGAACAGGCCGAGCATCCCGCGGGTCGGAACAATTCCTTGATCTCGCTCCAGAGCCACTCGGGATAGCCGGCGAGCTGAAGTTGGGATTCCTCCGGGACGTAGGCCTCTTTGCAACGAACGCAGAGCTTTCGGGCGAGTCGCTGGGCGACCACACAGTCGATAGCCGAGGCAACGAGGAAGGTCTCCACGTCCATCTCGACGAGCCGGCTGATGGCGCTGGCGGAGTCGTTCGTGTGCAGGGACGACAGGACGAGGTGGCCGGTCAGGGCCGCTTCGATGGCGATGGTGGCCGTCTCTTTGTCCCGGATCTCACCGATGAGGACGATGTCGGGGTCGGCTCGCAGGATCGATCGCAAGGCACTGGCGAAGGTCAGGCCGGCCTTCGGGTTCACCTGCATCTGGTTGACGCCTGCGAGGCGGTACTCCACCGGGTCTTCGACGGTGATGATGTTCTTGTCTTCCTCGTTCAAGATGTTGAGGGTCGCGTACATCGACGTGGACTTGCCCGAACCCGTCGGTCCCGTCACCAGCAATGCGCCGTAGGGCTTGCGGAAGGAGGTCTCGAAGCGCTTGTAGGCGTCTTCCATGAACCCGAGGTCTTCAAGGCGCAGGAGCGCGTTGGACTTGTCGAGGACTCGGATGACGACCTTCTCGCCGAACACCGTCGGCAGGGTCGCGACGCGGAGGTCGAGCTGCTTCCCGCCCACCCGCATGCTGATCCTGCCGTCTTGGGGAACGCGCTTCTCGGCGATGTTGAGGTCCGCCATGACCTTCAGCCGGCTGATGAGTCCGCCTTGGATGTTCTTCGGGCTGTGCATGACCTCGTGGAGCACTCCGTCCACCCGGAATCGCACGCGGACGTCCTTCTCGGTGGGTTCGATGTGCACGTCGGAGGCACGGTCTCCGACTGCCTGGGTCATGATCGCCTGGACCAGTTTGACGATCGGGGCTTCCTCAACGGCCGCCTCGATCTGAACGTCTGTGTCATCGGCCTGGTCGGCGGCTGCGGCGGAGAGCGCCTCGACCTGCCCGTCCATCCCGGAGAACTTCTGGATGGCCTGCTCGACATCGGCCGCGGTGGCGACCACGGGTTGCACGTCGCGGCCGGTGATTGTCCTGATGTCGTCCAACGCGTACACGTTCGCCGGGTCCGACATGGCGACCAAGAGCTTGCCGTCGCGATCGCCGATGGGGATGGCTCGATACCGACGTGCGAGCGCTTCGGGGAGCAGGGTGGTCGAACTGGGGTCGACTTGGAACTCGGACAGATCGACGAATTCGAGCCCGACCTGTTCGGCCAGAGCCCTGACCAGGTCCGTCTCCTTGATGAGGCCGAGGTCGATCAGGACGCGGCCGAGAGACTTCGGGGTCTTCCGATGCTCCTCCAGAGCTTGCTGGAGTTGCTCAGGGGTGATGAGCCCCTGTTCGATCAGGATCTGTCCGAGCTGCTTGGCCTTCCGTTTGACGGTTGTCATATGCGCCCCATGAAGTCCATCCGGTGTAGGTCGTCAGAAGATTCATTCGTCATCGTCGCCATCCATCTGAAGCAATCCCGAGAACTCTTTGGCGAGAAGCACCCGATCTACCTCGCCTTCGTCCTCGTCGGTGTCGATGCCCGCGGAACCGGCGAGCTTCTGCGGCTCCCTGCTCATGGCGGTCAGCGGTTGCTTCGGTTGCTCGGGCTCCTTCTGCTCCTCCGGCTCCGTCGGTTCCGGCGCCTCGATCATCGCCGGCGCGCTATCGCCCGGCGTCTCTGCGGGTTCGGTCCCCCCCGGCGAGGATGCCGTGCGCCCGCCCGGCCAGTTGCGTTCGACACCGGCGTTGACGTCGACCTTCTCCTCCGCCGCAGCGGGGTGCAGGGTCGTCCTCGGCTTGCCGGAGGGGGCGGCGCCCAGCTCCGGGAGCTTCAGCGGTTCTCGTTTCGTGCGAGCCTCTTCGGCCGCGAGGAGCCCCTGCTCCATCATGTCCAGCAGGACCCCCGGGCGTACCGAGGTACCGGCGACGGCGAAGGATGAGTAGGCGCCCCGATGACAGAAGACCCAGATCTGATCTGCGAACTCGACGAAGGAGCGTTCCGCATCGCCGAGCGCGGCGAAGCGCAGCCAGGCCGGCTTCGCTTGCATCTCGTCGTCCTCGGGGTAGGAGCCGAGGACCAGCCCGTCCCGGGACAAGATGAGACAGCTGCGAACATCGCCGACGCTGACCGCGACACGCTGAGCGAGCGCGGAATAGTCATCCATCTGTGTCTGTGGCATCGGCGGCCGGCACTCAAGCCTTGAATCGTTCGCTCGAGGGTGACGAACCGTCTAGAGGGCTGGGTCGTTCATCGCAGCGAGTGCGGCGGCCGACATCACATCCAGGGGCGCCGGACGCCCCGACCAGATCTCGAATGCGAGCGCCGCCTGGTGCAACAACAGCCCGACTCCCCCGAACGCCGCCGCCCCCGCGGCCCTGGCGTTCGTCTGCAGCGGGGTGACTGCCGGGTGGTACTTGAGATCGACCACCATCATGCCCGGGGCATACGCGGGCTCGGGGGGTATCCCAACACCGTCGAAGCCGATCGGCGTGGCGTCGATGACCAGGTCGCCGTGCCACCCGGCTGCGTCGTCGAACGCGATGACATCAACGGGGGTTCCCAAGCCCTCGAGCGTTCCTTGGAGGCCCAGGGCCCGGGTGTGCTCCCGTACCGCAACGCTGATCCGGGACGCGCCGCCTTGTGCGAGGGCGAGCGCGCAGGCTCGAGCGGCTCCGCCGGCACCATAGATGAGCGCTGTCACCCCACGCGGGTCAAGGCCGGCATCCTGTCGGAGGAACCCGTCGAAGCCCGGTGCGTCGGTGTTGTGGCCGATCAGGTCGTCGCCTTGGATCTCGATCGTGTTGACGGCGTGCAAGCGGGCAGCCTCATCCGTGAGTCGAGCCGACAAGAGATCCGCGATCTCTGTCTTGTGGGGCATGGTGACGTTCGCTCCGGCAAGTCCCAGTGCGGTGATGGCGGCCACGGCCCTCCCGACGCTGCCGGGGGGCACCGGCAAAGGGACGTAGACCCAGTCCATCTCCAGTGCATCGAACGCGGCGTTGTGTATCGCCGGCGACAACGAGTGGGCGACGGGCCAGCCGATGATGCCGGCCACGCGGGTGGCTCCCGACAGTCGCCTATCCAAGACAGGTCTTGTCCTGAAGGAAGGTGTTGTAATCGGTGCTGAAGCGCAGGCGCGCCTCCCCCGGGCATTGCAGGAAGTATCTGAAGGGCGAAGTCGCCGGACTGAGGGCCGCCAACAGCGACTCTTTGCTCGGACTCGCGATAGGGCCGGGCGGCAACCCACGATTCAGCCGGGTGTTGTAGGGACTGTCGATGGCGAAGTCACTCGTGGTCAGCCCATCCGAAGGGTTCGGGTCGATGTAGGCGACGGTCGTATCGAACCCAAGCGTCATGTGCAATCTCAGACGGTTGTAGATAACGGCGGCGACCAGCTTGCGGTCGGCCGGATGCACCACCTCCTTCTCGATCATGGAAGCGACAACGACAGCCTGATACGGGGTGATGCCGAGCCGGCTCGTGTTCTCCCACGGGAAGGAGGCGGTATCGCTCTTGAACTGGTCCAGCAACCGCTGGATCACGGTCGCCGACGTCAAGTCCTTGCGCTGGAACTCATACGTCTGCGGCCACAGGAAGCCCTCGATGCTCTTGCCTGCGGGCAGGTAAGGAGGCAAGGAGTACTTCCCACTCATCACCGCCGTCATGAAGATTTTCTGTGGGATCCCAAGGTCCTGCTGCACCGCCAGGGCGATCCGAGTGGCACGCCAGCCGGGGATGACCGTCAGATCGACGGTCGGAGAGGCGACCGGAGTCGCAACGGGCGGCGTGCTCAGGATCTTCACCGCGTCGGCCATCGTCATGTTCGTGGTCAGGTCGAACGAGCCGGCACGGATCTCGCTCGCCTTCCCGGTCCCCTCCAGGAGCGTCCGACCCACGAACCCTCCGCAGCCGACGACCCCTTTGTCGTGGAGGAGATCGACGGTCTGGCTGCCCGACGCGCCCGAGGGGATGACCACGGTGACGTTCGTCTTCGGTCCGTCGGGAGCCTTGCAGTGCGCGTAGTAGCGGACACCGCCCAACGCGATCCCCGTGACTGCCAGGAAGAACACCAACAACGCGATGAGGGCTTTTCGATGAGGATGCTCGTCGCGGGGGCGACTGGGTGCTGTGGGCTCGGCGACCTGGGCTCCTGGCATCGAGCACCGAGGATAGCGGCCGATCCCCGGAGGCGACCGACCCGCTAGTGGCCGGTGTGTCGGTCGAGCCAGGCCTGAAGGATGAGTGTGGCCGCCGTCTGATCGACGGTCTTTCGGCGTTGCCTCCCAACGACACCGGCTCCGCGCAGCAATCGTTCGGCCTCCACCGTGGACAGGCGTTCGTCCTGGAAGTCGATCGGCACGTCGAGGAAGCCCTCAAGAGCGCCGGCGAACGCCCGTGCATGGCCCGCGCGTGGCCCCTCCTTGCCGGACAATTCGCGGGGAAGTCCGACCACCACGACCGAGATCTGATCTTCGATGACCATGGCGGCGATCGCTTTCAGTTCGCCGGGGGGCTGCCCCACATGGACGGTGCCGAACGGCACCGCGACCCGGCGATCCGGATCGCTGATGGCCACCCCGATCCGCGCATCGCCGGGGTCCAGTCCCAGGACCCTCCCGAGCTCAGGCACCGCCGATGAGGATCTGCTTCAGTCTCCCCGGGATAGCGGCGAGAGCAGCCGGCACCTGATCGGGGTGCTTCCCACCCGCGTTGGCGAGGATGTCTTTCCCGCCGGCCCCGCCGCCGACCAACGCCGCAGCATCGCGGAGCAGCTCAGGAGCCGTGACGCCCCGCTCCACAGCACCTGCGGTGCAAGCCGAAACGAGTTGCGCCTTGCCGTTCTCGCCGTTCCCGAGCACTACGGCTGCGGGCTGGGAGGCGAGTTTGTCCCGGAGCTTCTGCGCCAGATCGCGGAGACCTCCCATGTCTTCTCCGGGAACTTCAGCGACGACCAGGACGACGCCATCAACTGTGTCCGCCGTCTCCGCGAGGGAGGAGAGCAGCGTGTCGCGATCGCCGGCGCGGAGCGCGCCGAGTTCGTTCTTGAGGCGTTTGTTCTCCTCGAGCACCCGTCGCGCGTGGTCGAGGGCGCTGCGCGGGTCCTTCGACCCCAACGCCTTCACCAGCCCGTCAAGTAGCGCCCGCTCGGCGTTGATCTCCCGCAGCGCGTCGGGACCGACCAAGGCCTCCACTCGTCGCATACCGGCACCGATCGATCCCTCGTGAAGGATCTTCACGATAGCGATGTTCCCGGTCCGTTGGACGTGCGTGCCACCGCAGAGTTCGCGCGAATAGTCGCCGACCTCCACGACGCGAACCACATCTCCGTACTTCTCACCGAAGAGTGCGGTGGCTCCAAGCGCTTTGGCTTCGGCCATCGACGTCTCGAAGATGGTGATCGCATCATCGCTGGCCAGACGCCGGTTGGCCTCGAGTTCCACCTCGTCGAGGACATCTTGGGGGACGGCGCTCGGATGCGGGAAATCGAACCGGAGCCGCCCCGGCGCGACCAACGAGCCCGCTTGGCGGGCGTGTTCGCCGAGCAGGTGCTTCATGGTCCAGTGGACGATATGCGTGCTGGTGTGGGCACGCGCGGTGGCCTCGCGCCGCGAGACGTCGACCTCGGCGTGCGCCTCCTGGTCGGCCCGAACCTCTCCGGCCTCCACCGTGCCCAGGTGCATGATCGAGTGGTCACCGATCCTCTGCGTGTCGGTGACCTGGATCACGCCCGTTGTGGTTCGGATCCGGCCGTGGTCCCCCACCTGGCCGCCGCCTTCCGGATAGAACGGCGTGACGTCCAAGAAGAGCCGCACCGCCTGGCCCTCCTCTACCGCGGATAGCTCACGGAAATCGGGATCCAGCAAGGCACCGATCTTGCTCTCGGCCTCCAGTTGGCCGTATCCCACGAACTCCGCCGCAGGCGCGGCGCCGGCATCCAACCCGATGGGGACCTTCTTCGCACTGCCGCGGGCCCGTTCGCGCTGTTCGTGCATGAGCGCCGTGAATCGGTCCATATCGACGGTCCGACCGGCCTCCGCGACGAGTTCCTCCGTGAGCTGGGGCGGGAAGCCGAACGTGTCGAACAGTTTGAACGTTTCCTCGCCCGGGAACGTCCCTCCCGCAGGGGTGGTTCCGAGTGCGCGTTCGAAGAGCTGCATCCCTTGGCGCAGCGTCCCGCCGAACCGTTCCTCCTCTCCCCCGACCACCTGGAGGATGAACGCGCGGTTCTCGACCAGCTCCGGGTAGGCGTGCCCCATGAGTTCGACCGTTCGGTCGACGAGTGGTTCCATCACGGGCTTGTCGATGCCGAGCCGACGGGCGTGTGTTACGACCCGACGGAGCATCCGGCGGAGGATGTAGCCGCGCCCTTCGTTCGATGGCTGAACGCCGTCCGCGATGAGGAACGACACGGAACGCCCGTGCTCGGCGATCACCTTGAGGGACACATCGTCGCGTGCGTCGGCGCCATGACGGCGACCCGACAAGTTTTCGACGACCTCGAAAAGTGGGCGGAAGATGTCGGTCTCGAAATAGTTGTCCTTGCCTTGCAGCACCGTCGCGACCCGCTCGAGGCTCGAACCGGTGTCGATGTTCTTCGCGGGAAGCTCTCGGATCACTTCCTCGTCGGCGTCGACCTCGTCTTGCATGAACACCAGGTTCCAGATCTCCATGAACCGTTCTTCGTCCACATCGGGGCCGCCCTCGGGCCCGTACCTCGCACCTCGATCCACGAAGATCTCCGAACATGGTCCGGCCGGACCGGCCGCGTGTGTCGACCAGAAATTCGCAGGCTCGCCGTGCTCGTCGAACTTCCCACGCCGGACGATCCGCTCCGTCGGCAGCCCCAACGCCCGCCACGCTTCGGTGGCCTCCTCATCGGTCTCGAACACGGTGACCCACAGACGGCCCGGGTCGATGCCATACCCATCGGTGACGAGTTCGTGCGCCCACCCGATGGCCTCTGCCTTGAAGTAGTCGCCGAAGGAGAAGTTCCCGAGCATCTCGAACATCGTCAGGTGGCGTGCCGTGTGACCGACGTTCTCGATGTCGTTGGCGCGGAAGCACTTCTGACAGGAGGTCGCGCGTACGAACGGGGCCGGCGCCTGGCCCAGGAAGTACGGGATGAACTGGTTCATGCCAGCGTTCGCGAGCAGGAGACCCGTCTCCGGTGGCGGGATCAGCGACGAACTCGGCACACGCTTGTGGCCACGCTCTTCGAAGAACGAAAGGAACGTCTCGCGGATCTGGTCACCGTTCACGCGGGTGAGTTTAGCGTTCGCTCCGGGCGCCCTCAGGCGGCCGGGTCGTCCGAGGCGGGGGTGTTCGCGGGTGTGTGCCCGTTCAACTCGGCGCGGAGTTCCCGTTCGCGGGCATCCATGGCCTGCTTGCCTTCTTGGAGGGACTCCGAGACCAGGCGCGAGAGATCCAGGAGCCCACTCTTCGCCTCGCGGGCCAGGGTCTGTGGCGCAACACGGCGGGCCTGCTTCTTGGTCCAGCGAGACGCGATGACGGCGCCGGTGGCCCCGGCGCCAAGACCCAGCGCGACCCAGAACCCACGTCGCACCCTAGGACTTCCCTTTGCCGGTCACCTTCGACATCACGCCTTTGACCCCCGCACCCAGCGAGATGATCTTCACCAGGGGGCTCGCCGCAGCTTGCTCCACCAGCCCGGAGAGCTTCTCGACCCGCTCGACCACGCTCCCTGCGGACTTCAGCATCCCGTCCACACGGTCCAGTTCGCGGTTCGTCTTCTCGACGGAGGTGCGGACCTCCCGAAGGAGCGGCACCGTTTCCTTGCGCATCTCGTCGATCGTCATCTTGGTGCTCTCGAGTACTCGGGAGGTGTTGAACAGGACGTAGCAGAGGAACACGACCAACAACCCCCAGAAGGCGGCCAGGACGATCAAGGCGGTGTCGCCGGCTGTCAGTGCAAGCATCGTTCCCTCCGTGTTCGTGAACCCTCGTGAGGCTGGTCGTGAGCCTGCGTAGCCTACCCGACCCGGGGGTCTACTCGGGAGGCTCGGGGTCCGAACCCCCCGCCGGCTCGACGCGGCCCTCCTCGCCCTGATGCGAGGGCTCGTAGTACGGGGTTCCCTGGTAGCGAACGGGCCGATACGCCTGGTCAACGGTGTGCCCGGGATAGTCGTGCGGGTACTTGTACCCTTCGCCGTGGCCAAGTTTGCGTGCCCCCGGATAGCTGGTGTCGCGCAGGTGCGTGGGCACCGGGTCGGCGCTGATCGCGTCCTCCATGGCGCGGTTCAACGCGGTGTAGACGCTGTTGGATTTCGGGGCGAGGGCCAGATAGATCGCCGCCTCGGCCAGGTTCAGGCGCGCTTCTGGAAGTCCGACATGTTCGACCGCCTGAGCGGCGGCAACCGCGATCTGGAGGGCTCGTGGGTCGGCGAGGCCGATGTCCTCGCTCGCGTGCACGATCATGCGACGAGCGATGAACCTGGCGTCCTCCCCCGCCTCCAGCATCCGAGCGAGCCAGAAGAGGGTCGCGTCGGGATCCGATCCCCGGATCGACTTGATGAACGCGCTGATGACGTCGTAATGCGCGTCCCCTTGGCGGTCATACACCACGGCCTTCCGTTGGACCGCGTCGGCCGCCAGTTCGCGCGTGATGGTGGTCACGCCGGCACTCTCTGCGGCCAGGGCGGCTGCGTCGAGCCCGGTCAGCGCCATGCGCGCGTCGCCCCCCGAGATCTCCGAAAGGTGGTCCAGGGCCTCGTCCTCGATGGAGAGACCCAGCGAACCCACGCCGCGATCGGTGTCCGCGAGCGCCCGCTTGAGCAGGTCGACCACCTCTGTCTTCGCGAGGGGCTCGAGCCGGAGCAGGAGACACCGGGAGAGCAACGGACCGTTGAGCGAGAAGTACGGATTCTCGGTGGTGGCCCCGATCAGCGTGACGGTACCGGCCTCGACTGCCGGAAGGAGGACGTCTTGCTGCGCCTTCGACCACCGGTGAACCTCGTCGACGAAGAGCACCGTTCTGAACATTCCGCCGCTTGCGCCATCCATCACCTTCCGAGCGTCGGCCACCCCGGAATTCACCGCGGACAGCTGCATGAGCTGCGCGGATACCGCGTCCGCAAGGAGCCGGGCCAACGTGGTCTTTCCAGTCCCGGCCGGTCCCCACAGGATGATCGAAGGGAGGTGTCCTTTCTGGATGAGCTTGGAGAGCACCTTGCCCTCTCCCACCAGATGGCTCTGCCCAACGAACTCATCGAAGGTCCGCGGGCGCATCCGTGCGGCCAGAGGCTCCTCGGGCATCGCTACCCCAACACGACGATCCGCTCGGGCTTGATCCGGACGATCACCCGGACATCACCGGGAAGGTGCGGGGCATCCGTGCCTTCGTAGGCCTGCCACAGTTCGTCGTCGTGGGCATCGGCTCCGTCGTGAGACTCCCCAACAACCACGCCTCGCATCGCGACGGCCAGTGAGGGTGTAGTTCCGGCATCCACCGAGAGCGCCACCCGGGGATCGCGTCGCATGTTCGCGAGCTTCGCCGTCCCTTCGGAGGTGTTGATCCAGATCTCCTCATCGTGGACGCTGAGCCACAGTGGGGCGACATGCGGAGAGCCATCGGCTCGAAGGGTGGCGAGATGGCCGACGTTCGGTGCGCCGCAGAGCTGTTCGACCGTGTCCCAACCCGTCATGGGTAACGGATGATGCGCTCGGGACGGATCCTGTAGAGGACGCGGACCTCGTTGGGCCTGAACGCCCAGGGCTCGTCGTGGTACTTGCGGCTGAGCATGTCCATATTCTGGTCCGCCTCGGGCCCGGTCACACGATCGCGCACCACGCCGCGCACGGCGACGAACCGGTATGGATCGTTCTGGTCGTGCACGCTCACGCTCACCCGCGGGTCGCGTTGGACCTCGCGATCCTTCACGCGCCCGGCAGCCGTGTTGACGAGGACGTCGGTGTCGTCGGCGTGAACCCACACAACCGTCACGTGCGGGTAACCGTCCTCTCCGTTGACCCCGAAGTGCGCCCAGTTCATCCCTTGCAACAGTGTGAGATCGGGCGCGGTCAACTGGTCGGCCACGTCAGCTTTCCCTCGGTTCGTCGAGGTGGATGCCCAGTTCGCGAAGCTGCTTGTCGGAAACGGTGGCAGGCGCACCCGTGAGGGGATCGGCCCCCGACTGGGTCTTCGGGAACGCGATGACCTCGGTGATGGCCTCCTGATCGGCCAGCAGCATGACCACGCGGTCCCATCCGAAGGCCACGCCGCCGTGGGGCGGAGCTCCGTAGCGCAGCGCCTCCAGGAGGTGGCCGAACTTCCCATCGATCTCCGCCTGCTCCAGTCCGAGGATCTCGCAGACCCTGCGCTGGACCTCGGCCTGGTGGATGCGGATGCTGCCTCCGCCCAATTCGAATCCGTTGAGCACCAGGTCGTAGCCGCGGGCGATCGCCGTCGCCGGATCGAGGTTGTCGGGATGCTTCGGCGCGGTGAACAGATGGTGCACGCTGGTCCAACGGGATTCTTCTTCGCTCCATTCGAAGAGCGGTGGGTCGGTCTGCCAACAGAACGCCCAGGCGCCGTCGGGGATCAGGTTCAAGCGCACGGCTAGCGAACGGCGAAGGCCGTCGAGCGCCACCGCCACACGGTCCGCCTTATCGGCGACGATGAGGATGAGGTCTCCGGTGTCTGCCTTCGTCTGCACCTTCACGGCGTCGAGTTCATCCGGCGTCAGGAACTTGGCCACCGGCGAGCGGAGTTCATGCTCTTCGACCACCATCCAGACGAGGCCGGCGGCACCGCGGCCCTTCGTGTCCTGCACCAGCGCGTCTAGCTCCTTGCGGGAGAGATCGCCGCCGCCCGGCGCACAGATCCCCTCGATCCGCCCACCTGAGGAGAGCACGCCGGCGAACGCGTTGAAACCTGTGGTCGCGAACACACTTGCCAGGTCGACGAGCTCCATACCGTAACGAAGGTCCGGCTTGTCGGAACCGAAGCGCTCGATCATGTCGGCGTAGCTCATACGCGGGAAGGGAGCGGACACATCGACGCCGCGAAGCTCCTTGAGGAGCCGAACCATGAGCGGTTCGATCAGCTCGACGATGTCCTCCTCGTCGATGAAAGACATCTCGATATCCAACTGGGTGAATTCGAACTGTCGGTCCGCGCGCCCATCCTCGTCCCGGAAGCAGCGGACGATCTGGTAGTACCGATCTTGGCCGGCGATCATGAGGAGCTGCTTGAGCTGCTGCGGAGATTGCGGGAGCGCGTAGAACGACCCCTTCGACAAGCGGGAAGGCACCAGGAAGTCGCGCGCGCCCTCGGGGGTGGAGCGCGTGAGGATCGGCGTTTCCACCTCGACGAAGCCACGTGCATTGAGGTGGTCCCGGGTGATCCGGCTGACGTCGTGACGCAACAGCATCCGCCTGGTCATCTCTGGCCGGCGGAGGTCCAGGTACCGGTACTTCAGGCGGAGCAGTTCGTTCGCCTCGGTGAAGTCCTCGATCTGGAACGGGGGGGTGTCGGCTTCCGCCAGGATCTCGAGCCCCGCGGCGGCAACCTCAATGTCGCCGGTAGGAAGTGCAGGGTTGACCATGCCCTCGGGACGGCCGCGAACGGCACCGGTCACGCGGATCACGTCTTCGGAGCCCAGACGCTGTGCGGCGGCGTGCGCTTCGGGAGCCTCGGTTGGGTGGAACACAACCTGCACCACGCCTTCGCGGTCGCGGAGATCGATGAACGTGACCCCGCCATGGTCGCGCCGATGTGCCACCCAGCCGCAGAGCGCCACATCCTGACCGGCGTCGCTCCCACGAAGGGCACCGCACGCATGGGTTCGCATGGAGGTTCGCATGTCAGCTGGTCCAGTCGTCGAGGCGGGTCAGCCACCCTACGGCATCGCTCGCAGGCACGGTCTTCTGGATCCCGTCGGCGAGCCGCTTGAGGGTGATCACGCCCTCCGCCAGCTCGCGCTCCCCCACGATCGCGACGAACGACGCCTGGGCACGATCGGCCATCTTCATCTGCGCCTTCATGGGTCGATCCTCGAACGCGGTCGACGCCGCGAGACCGGCATCTCTGAGCTCATCAACGAACGCGGCGGCGGAGGCACGTGCTGCCTCCCCGACCGCCACCACGAAGCAGCGGAGACCTCTCGGCTCCGGCAGCGGGACACTCTCACCCTCCATCGCCAACAGGACGCGATCCAGACCCATCGCGAATCCGACACCGGGGGTCGGCGGTCCGCCGAGGACCTCGGCCAAGCCGTCATATCGCCCGCCCCCGCAGACCGTGGCCTGCGCCGCAGAGAGCGCTCCCGACACGAACTCGAACACCGTCCGCGTGTAGTAATCCAGCCCGCGGACCAAGCGAGGGTCGTGCTCGTAGGGCATCCCCGCCCGATCGAGCCCCGCCAGGAGGGAAGCGAGATGCTCCCTGCAAGGCTCGCAGAGGTGATCGCTGATGACGGGCGCATCCAACACGAAGGACTTCTTCCCGTCGACCTTGCAGTCCAAGATCCGAAGAGGGTTGGACTGCAATCGTTGTTGGCAATCCTCGCAGAGCTGCTCTCGGTGAGGTTCCAGATGGCCGATGAGGAGCTTCCGATAGGCAGGCCGGCACACCTGGTCGCCGATCGAGTTGACGAAGAGGGTTGTCTTCGTGAGACCTCGTTCGCGCAAGTAGCGATCGGTGAGCGCGATGACCTCGACATCGGCATCCGCTCCGTCGACGCCGATGATCTCCACACCGAACTGACGGAGCTCACGGAGACGGCCCGCCTGGGGTCGTCCGTGACGGAACTGCGATCCCACGTAGTAGGCCATGAACGGGAGCGGAAGATCATGTGCGTTGCTGAGGTAGGCCCGCACGACCGAGGCGGTGGTTTCGGGCCGCAGCGTGATCGACCGGCCGCCTTTGTCCAGGAACGTGTACATCTCCTTCGACACCACGTCCGAGGTGCTGCCGGCAGCCCTCGCGAACAGCTCCGTGTGCTCGAACATCGGGGTTTCCACGTAGCGGAATCCGAAGAGCCGAGCGGACCGGTGCGCGGCCTCATAGAGCGCCAACATCGCCTCTGATCGCGGCGGCAGCAGATCCTGGGTTCCCCGGGGGGAGACCAGGTCCATCTCAGACCACCAGACCCTGCAGGAACGGGTTCTCGGCGCGCTCGCGCCCCACCGAGGTGGCGGGACCGTGACCCGGGTAGACGGGCAGATCGTCGCGCAAAGTCACGAACCAGCCCAGGCTGGCGCGCATCGCCTCCGCGTCGCCGTTGGCGAAGTCCGTTCGTCCGACAGAGCCCGCGAACACCAGGTCGCCGGCGAACAGCTGCGCGTCGGTGAGGAAGGCGCAGTGGCCCGGCGTGTGGCCCGGCGTGTGGACCGTCTCCAACGAGAACCCGTCGAAATCCAATACCTGGCCGTGTGTCAGCGTTCGGAGATCGGCCACGGGCTCGAGCGGGTTCCCGAAGCCCGGGTTCCACGCGTCGATGTCGGTGAAGGCGATGGCATCGTCGGTGTGGATGTAGACCGGGACGTCGTCGCCGGCCAGGATCCCCGCCTCTCGCGCGTGGTCGACGTGCGCATGGGTCAAGACGATGGCCGCGAGCTGCTTCCCGTGGTTCTCGAGCCGCCCAAAGACCTCCGCCGCGCCGAAGCCCAGGTCGACGATGACTACCTGGTTACTCTCGGCTGTGGAGAGCACCCAGTAGTTCGTGCCCCAGGGGTTCTGATCGAAGACATCGATGTCCATGGAGCGCCATCTTACCGGCGGTGCTCGGGTGCCTTCTCAGGGAAGTTCGGCCGCGTCGATGACGAGCGTCACCGGGCCGTCGTTCAGCAGTTCGACCTGCATGTCGGCGCCGAAGACGCCTTGCCGGACCGGCACGCCCACGGCCTCCAGCGCGTTGGCGAACGCCTCCACCCGCGCAGCGGCGATCGCCGGATCCTCCGCCCCCGTCCAGGACGGACGCCGGCCCTTCCGGATGTCGCCGTAGAGCGTGAACTGACTCACGACCAGTACCTGGCCGTCCACATCGGGGAGCGCCAGATTCATCTTGCCCTCCGCGTCCGGGAAGACCCGGAGCGTCGAGATCTTCGTCGCGAGCTTCACCTCTTCACCCGGTGGATCACCCGTGCCGACGCCGACCAGGAGCAGGAACCCGCGGCCGATCTCTGCGACCACCGATCCGGAAACGCTGACGGAGGCACGCGAGACGCGTTGGAGGACCACCCGCATCCGTGCGACGCCCTAGCTCGGGACGACCCGGTAGGTGTCGTAGACCCCTTCCACCCGCTTCACCGCGGCGAGCACGCTCGACAGATGTGCGATGTCGGCCATCTCGAAGGTGAACCGCAGTCGCGTGATCCGGTCGCGGCCCGTGGATGAGTTCGCGCTGAGGATATTGACGTGGCTGTCCGAGAGCACCGTCGCCACGTCGGAGAGCAACCTGGTTCGATCCAGTGCTTCCACCTGGATGGCCACGGTGAACGAGGTCGGTTTCCCCTCGGACCACGTGACCTCGATGATCCGTTCGGGTGCCTGCCGCAGCGAGCCCACGTTCGGACAGTCCGTTCGATGGACGCTCACCCCCTGGCCCTTGGTGACGAACCCCAGGATGTCGTCGCCCGGAACCGGCGTGCAACACCGCGACAGCCGGACCCAGACGTCGGGCAGTCCCTTCACCACGACGCCTTGACCGATCTCCTGCTTCCCGATCTTCACCGGGCGAGCGAGCGGCACTTCGGTCACGTCTTCGTCTGAATGGCCGGTGAGGAGGCGGGCGATCCGAGCCACGACCGACTGCGGGGACACATGTCCTTCCCCGAGCGCGACGTAAAGGTCTTCGAGCTTCGTGTACTTCAGTTCGTCGGCGACCTGGCTGAGCGTGTCTTCGGTCGCGAGCCGCTTGAACGGCAGGTTCTGCTTCCGCATGAGCCGCTGAAGCGCGTCCTTGCCCTGATCCAGGGCATCTTCGCGGCGCCCGCGGGTGAACCATTGCCGGATCTTCGAACGAGCCCGCGGCGTCTGCACGAACTGGAGCCAGTCCTGGCTGGGGCCTTCGCCCTGGGCTTTGGACGTGAGGATGTCGACGGTGTCACCGGTCCGAAGCTCGTAGTCGAGCGGCACCAACTTCCCACCGACCTTCGCACCGACGGTTCGGTGGCCGACCTCGGTGTGGATGGCGTAGGAGAAGTCCACCGGCGTGGCGCCGAGCGGCAGATTCACCACGTCACCCTTCGGCGTGAACACGAACACACGGCCACCGGACAGGTCGATCTTCAACGAATCCATGAACTCGCGCGGATCGGCCATGTCCTTCAGCCAATCCATCATCTGGCTCAGCCAGGCGAGGTCGGCGGCGTCGCGGCGCTCTTTGACCCCTTCCTTGTAGCGCCAGTGCGCGGCGATGCCGTACTGGGCGGTTCGGTGCATGTCCCGGGTGCGGATCTGGATCTCGAGCGGTCGACCGGCCGGGCCTACCACCGTGGTGTGCAGGGACTGGTACATGTTCGACTTGGGCATGGCGACGTAATCCTTGAAGCGTCCGGGGACGGGCTTCCATAACGCGTGAACGGCACCGAGCGCTCCGTAACAGTCCTTGAGTGACTCAACCTGGATCCGCACTCCCACCAGGTCGAAGATCTCGTTGAACTCCTTGCCGCGGATGACCATCTTCTCGTAGATGGAATACAGGTGCTTCGGACGGCCGTCCACGTCTGCCTTGATGCCGAGTTCCTTCAGCTTCGTTCGGAGTGACTCGGTCACCTCGTTGATGAGAGCCTGTCGTTCGCCGCGGCGGTTCTCGACGAGGTTGGCGATCTCCCGGTACGGACCCGGATGCAGCGCCTTGAACGAGAGGTCTTCGAGTTCCCATTTGATCTCCTGCACGCCGAGCCGGTTCGCGAGCGGTGCGTAGATCTCGAGTGTCTCCGTCGCGATCCTCCGTTGCTTCTCCCGCGTGAGAGGAGCCAGGGTTCGCATGTTGTGCAGGCGGTCGGACAGCTTGATCAGCAGGACGCGGATGTCGCCCGCCATCGCCACGATCATCTTGCGAACGTTCTCGGCCTGCTCTTGTTCGCGGCTCCTGAACTCCAGTTTGTCCAGCTTCGTCAGTCCGTCCACGATCCCTGCGACCTCGGTGCCGAACTGCTCTTCCAGCTGGGCGATGGTCACCGAGGTGTCCTCGACGGTGTCATGCAGAAGGGCCGCCTCGAGGCTCGTCGTGTCCAGGTGGAGTTGTGCTGCGATCCGCGCGACGGCAAGCGGATGCTCGATGAACTCCTCGCCGGACTTCCGCCGCTGCCCCTCGTGGGCCACCTCGGCGAACCGAAAGGCGCGCTCGATCTCCTTCAGGTCGGCCTTCTGGTTGTAGGCGCGCACGTCCCGCAGCAGTGGGTCTACGCGGGTGGGCCTCTCCGCGCGACGGCGGCGAGGCCGAGGGATCCGCCCACCCCGCCGTTGTGCCGGCGGTTCCGGGCCGATGGACTCGCCTGCGGGCGACGGCTGGTCAGCGGCTTCCGGTGAGGGTTCGACCTTCACCCGTTCCTGCTCGTCCACGCGTGCCTCCTCCCATCAAGTGTACGGAAGGGACGGCGTAGGACAGGGACGGGACCCGGCCGGCAGGGATCTGCCGGGCGACTAGTAGTGGAGCAGGCTGAAGACGTCGTGGCCGGGGAGCTTGTCCCGGCCGTGGAGGAAGTCGAGTTCGATCATGCAACTGATGCCGGCCACCCTGCCGCCGATCTGCTCGATCAGCGAGGCCGCAGCCGCGGCCGTTCCACCCGTGGCCAGAACGTCGTCAACGATGAGCACCCTTTCGCCGGGGGCTACCCCATCACGGTGGAGTTCGAGCGTCGCGGTTCCGTATTCGAGTTCGTACGCCTCCTCCACGGTGTCCCACGGGAGTTTGCCCTGCTTGCGGATCGGCACGAAGCCGGCGCCGAAGTGATACGCCACCGGCGACGCCAGGATGAACCCACGGGCTTCGATCCCGACCACCTTGTCGATGTTCCCGCGACCGAAGTGCACCACGATGAGGTCGGTGATGGTCGAGAATGCGATCGGGTCCGCCAACACGGGCGTGATGTCTTTGAAGACGATGCCGGGCTCCGGGAAGTCGGGGACATCGCGGATCAACGCCTTGATCGCCTCGAGATCCACCTGCTATCTCCGCTTCTTCTTCGCCGGCGGCTTCCGCTTGCTCTTCGGACGAGTGCCGGAGCCGGCGCCCGTTCGAGCGGTGACACGCTGAGCCGCCTGATCCGACGTTCGCGCCGTGGCTGCGGTTGCCGAGACAGCGGCCGCTTCCTCGACGGCGGGCTCCCCCGCCGTCATCCGGCGGAGCCGGCGCTCCTCCATCTGGCGGATCTTCGGGTCGCGTTCCTTCACCATGCTTAGTACCGGTGCCGCGATGAAGATCGATGAGTACGCGCCCGTCGTCACACCGACGAACATGGCGAACGCGAAGTCCTTGAGAGTGGCGCCGCCGAACAGGAGCAGCGACAGGATCGGCAGGAGCACCACGAGCGACGTGTTGACCGACCGCATGAGCACCTGGTTCAACGAACGGTCGACGACTCCCATGTATCCCAGGCGGGTCAGTTGGGCGCTCGACTCGGTGTTCTCCTGGATCTTGTCGTAGATCACCACGGTGTCGTAGAGCGAGAACCCGAGGATCGTGAGGACGGCGATCACGGTTGCGGGAGTGACCTCGCGTCCGACCAAGGCGTAGATACCGACGGTGATGATGATGTCGTGAAGCAGCGCGATCATGGCGCCGATGGCCATCTGCAATTCGAACCGCATGGCGATGTAGATGCCGATGGCGACCAACACCAAGATGAGGCCCTTCAACGCTTTCGAGGAGATCTCGCTGCCCCACGTGGCGCTGAAACTGGTGGTGTTCACGTCGGCGGGGTCGATCCCGGCCTGCTTCGCAAGTGCCTGGGCAACCTTGTCCGTCTCGGCATTGTTCGCGAAGGCTCCGGTTCGGACCTGCACGTCGTTCCCGTTCACGATCTGCACCTGGGAATCAGACCGGCCGAGGGCCGCCAGCTGTGCCGTGATCTCCGGCACGGATAGGGGCTGCTGCAAGGTGTAAGTCACCTGAGAACCACCTTCGAAATCGATCGAGAAGTTCAGGTGCCGGATAGCGAGTCCGAGGAACGAGAGCGCGATGATGACGCCGGACAAGGCGAACCAACGGTTCCGAAGCTCGATGATCCTGAAGTGCGGGATGGTGTGCCCGCGGTAGGTGTCGATCGCGTGCCGGTAGTTCATCCCTGGCTCCCATCGGTGACCTGGGCGGCGACGCCGCTCTCAAGCCCGAACCCCCGAAGGCTCACCAGCTTCTGATTCCGAGCGATGAGGAAGACGATGGGACGCTTGAAGAAGTACACGACGAACAGGTCGAGCAGCGTCGACACCAACAACGTGAGGGCGAACCCGCGCACGGAGCTGATCGCCGTCAGGTACAGGACCACGGCCGCGATCCCCGTCACCAGGTCTGCGGCAAGGATGGTCTTGAACGCGCGCTTGAACGCCGGCTGCACGGCCGAGCGCGGCGACTTCCCATTCCGCACTTCGTCTTTCAGCCGTTCGAAGAAGACGATGTAGGAGTCGGCCGTGACACCCAGAGAGATCACCAGTCCGGCGACCCCGGCAAGGGTCAGGGCGTAACTCAGGCTGCTCCCCGCCACGGAGATGAGCGCCAGCGCCAGCGTGGCCCAGATGGCCATCCCCGCCCAGGCGACGATGCCCAGCAACCGGTAGTAGAAGAGGAGGTAGAGGAAGAGGAGACCCAGTCCGATCAGGCCGGCAACGATGCCCTGATGTAGCGACGCCTTCCCGAGCGTGGGGCTGACGGTCTGCGTGGCCTTCCTGGTCAGCTCCACTGGGAGCGCTCCGGCATTGAGGATCGTCGCGAGGTCACTCGCGGTCTGTTGCGTGAAGTTCCCGGTGATCTGACCCTTGCCGTTGGTGATGGGGTTGATGACTTGCGGACTCGAGATAATGGAGCGGTCGACGGCGATCGCGATCTGGTCCTGCGGCGACTGACCCGCGGAGTGGTACTGGTACGCGAGGGTGCTGGCCTTGGCGAACGCGGTGGTGCCCGCTGCGTTCATCTGGAAGTCCACAGCCCATTGCGGCGTGGTGTTGGATTGTGAGGCGCCGTTGAAGGTGGCGTCGGCCCGCTTGATGTTGCTGCCGTCGACCACGACCGGACCGAGGCGAACCTTCGCCCCGAGACGCGGATCCGGGTACACCACCTCGGTCTTGTCCAGGGCCCCGACCGTGTTGCACAGTTCCGGCGTGTGATCCGGGTCGTTCTTGCTACAGGTGATCGGCGTCGGATCGGTCGCCGGAAGCAGAGCGAGCACCGGACGTTCTTCCAGCCGGGATGTCTTGCCGATGATGTCCAAGAGGTGTCCCTGGCTGGTCAGCCGCTGCTTGTTCTGGGCGGCCACCAGACTCACGTAGCAACCCAGCACCTCTTTCGTTGAGCTGACCACGCAGTACGTTTTCGTCTCCTTGGTGACCTGGATCTCGTCCACCGCGGCCTTCGCCTTGCTCTTGGAGGTGAAGCCGCAGGGAAGCGGATCGGCGTGCGTCCGGTCGAGCGTCGCGAACGGGCTCGGCTTGGGAGCGCTCGGCGAGGCACTTGCGCTCGCCGAGGCCGACGCAGAGGCCGATGCAGAAGGGCTGGCGTGCTTCGCCTTGCCGGCCTTCGATGGGCTCGGCTCGGGGTTCGGCGAAGGGCTCGGCGTCGGATTCGCGATCGCGACGCCGTTGTCGACGATGCAGTAGTTGTACTCCTCGACGACCGTCTTCAGCGTCTTCTGAAAGGTCTGCGCCTTCTGCTGGGTCGGCTTGCATGCCAGCTCGGTAGCGGTGCTGTCCGTCACGCAGTACGCCGAGGGAGCGGTTCCCGGCCCGGTGGTGTCGCTCGGATTCGCTGTTGGGGTCGCCGACGGGCTCGTTGAACCGGAAGGGGTCCCCGAGGCGCTGGAGGTTGGGGTGGGTGTTGGCGTGGCCTGCGCTGCGACCGTGAGGCTCGAGAGCTCGGTGGTTGCTTCGGTCTTGCTCGGGTAGCACTTCAGCTGCTTGCCGTCCTTGTCCTCGATGCAGACGCTGCTGGGCGTTCCATGTACCTCGAGCACCTTGAGACCGGCGGCCGCTGCCGCCTCCGTTGTCCCGCAGGCATAGACCTCGCCCGCGGTTCCGATCAGGCAGTACTGCGTCTTCGGGCGGGTTTCGATCACACTCTTGGTGAGTCCGGGCACCTCCACCTGGATGGTTGTCCCGGTCAGCGTGATATCGGGCTCACCGACCCCGAACGCGTCGACACGATTGCGGATGTTCGTGAGCGCCTGCTGCATGACGTTGCTGGGCGTGCCGGAGGGGGCGGCCAGGATCACCGATACCCCACCCTCCAGGTCCAATCCGAGCACGGGCTTCAGACTCTTCGTGGCGAAACCCACCACGGAGGAAATCACCAAGATGGCAACGAAGATGATGCTCGCCCACAGACCTCTGCTTCGTTTCAAGGGTTCTCAGTCCTCAGTCCTGTGTTGGCCGGGCCCAGGAGTCACGGCGTTGCGTCGTCCCCTGTCGCGTCGGACAAGAACCCGGAGCGGGTGCCGTCCTCCTCCTCATCCTGCGCATCGTCGTCATCGTCCTCGTCGTACTCGTCTTCGGTGATGCGCTGGGCGATGGCCCCTCGAACCGCCTTGATGTGCATACCGGGGGCGATCTCCAACACGACCGTTCCCTCGTCATCGTCGATCTCCAGCACGGTGGCGTAGATGCCCGAGGTCGTCAGGACCTCATCCCCTTCTTCGACGCTCCGCTGCAACGTCTGCTGGGCGCGGACCCGCCGCTGCTGGGGACGGATCAGTAGGAAATAGCCCACGACGCCCATCAGGAGGAGCGGCGCGAGCGTCACGAGGCCGCCCCCGCTCGAGGAGGTGGTGGTAGCTGCGAGGAACGAACCGAACATGGCGGTGCCCTTCGTCGTTGTACGGGAGGCCCGAGTCTACCCGTCCCGGCTCAGCTTCGGGGTTCTCCGGCCTACAGAGGCAGCGTCCCGGGCGCAGTGACCCCCAGATGGGCCGACGCTCGGGGTGTCGCGACCCGCCCCCGGGGCGTTCGTTGGAGGAAGCCCAGCTGGAGCAGGTATGGCTCCACGACGTCTTCGACCGTGTCCGTCTCCTCGCCCACCGACGCCGCAAGGGTGGAAAGTCCCACGGGTCCCCCACCGAACTTCTGGATCAGGGCGGCAAGCACGGCGTGGTCCAGTCGGTCAAGGCCGAGTTCGTCGACCTCGAAGAGTTGAAGCCCTGCGCGCGCGATGTCGCCCGAGATCGCACCTTCGTGCCGCACCTCCGCGAAGTCCCGAACCCGGCGGAGGAGCCGGTTCGCGATCCGAGGGGTGCCACGGGAACGGCGGGCGATCTCATCGGCGCCGTCGGCATCGGTCCGGACCCCCAGGATCCCCGCCGATCGGAGGGCGATCGTCGCGAGCTCGTCGGGGGCGTAGTAGTCGAGTCGAGGGCTGAAACCGAACCGTTCTCGCAGAGGGAGGGTGATCCGGCCGGGACGGGTGGTCGCCGCGACCAGCGTGAACCGCGGCAGCTCGAGCCGGATCGATCTGGCCGTCGGACCTTTCCCGAGCATCACGTCCAGGTTGAAATCCTCCAGTGCCGGATAGAGGACCTCCTCGACTGGCCTCGGCATCCGGTGGATCTCATCCACGAACAGGACATCGCCCTCGCCGAGATTGGTCAGGATGGCTGCCAGGTCGCTCGGGCGATCGAGCGCAGGTCCCGACGTGGGCTGGAACCCCGCACCCATCTCATGCGCGACGATCTGGGCCAGCGTGGTTTTGCCGAGTCCCGGCGGACCGCTGAACAAGAGATGGTCGATCGTCTCGCCCCGGGCCCGCGCACCCTCGATGAGGAGCGCCAACTGCTCCTTCACCCGCTCCTGCCCGACGAATTCGTCGAGCGAGCGAGGGCGGAGCGCGACATCGAACTCGCGATCTTCCGAACTCACAACGGCACCCTCGATGAGGCGTTCGTCGGCGGTGAGGTCGATATCGGGGTGCTCGTCCATCGTCCTAGCGTCCCACGCGCTGGAGGGCTTCGCGCAGGAGATCCTCCACCTCGCGTCCGTCGGGTTCGACACCGGTGAGTGCGACAGCCGCCTCCTGCTGCGTGAGCCCCAACTGCATCAACGCCTCACGCACATCCGCTACAGGACCCTCGGCGGCCAGGTCGGTGGCCCCACCCAGCTTCTCGCGGAGATCGAGGATGACTCGCTGGGCGACCTTCTTACCGACTCCGGGCACAACCACCAACGCGGCCGCATCGCCGTCGACGATGGCGCGTGTGAGTGTCGCGGTCGAGAGCGCAGACAACATGTTCAGCGCGACCTTCGGTCCGACCCCGCTCACCCCCGTGAGATGGTCGAACAGTGCCCGCTCGTCCGTAGTCGAGAACCCGTAGAGGAGCATGGCGTCATCGCGGACGATCATCCTCGTATGGACGCGCGCGGTACGGCCCACGGCCGGAAGCGCCGCGATGACCGAGGTCGGGGCCTGGATGTCGTAGCCCACGCCGGCGACGTTCAGGACGATCCCCGAAGCCGAACGCTCCGCGACCTCCCCCTCCAGGAACGAGATCATCGCGTGCCCAGCCGCGCGACGGACCGCATCCGGGCGGCGCTCAGGTGGGTGAGCGCGATGGCCACTGCGTCCGCCGCATCCGGTTGGTCCGGCACGGCCTTCAGTCCGTGGATCCGAACCAACGCATCTCGGACCTGGGCCTTGTCGGCATTCCCCATCCCGGTGATCGCGCTCTTCACTTCGGTGGGAGCGTATTCGTCCACCGTCAGACCGGCCTCCGCGGCAACCACCATGACGGCTCCGGTTGCACGCGCCACCTGGAGTGCGCTCACGGTGTTGCGATTGAACGCGACTCGCTCCAGCGCCACGGTTCCGGGTGCATGGTCCTCGATGGCCCGACGCATCGCGGCCGCGAGGATCCGCAGACGCTCGGCTTCCTCCATGCCCGAAGGGGTGCGGATGGTGTCGGCCCACAGGAGGACAGGTGTGCGCTGGGATCGAGCGACGCACGCGAGGCCCATCCGGGCCACGCCGGGGTCCACACCGAGTACGCACGCGTCGAACATCTGTTCGTGCAGTCTAGGCGCGGGGCCGAGGCCGGGCAATCACCCCGACGGGGCTCGGTCACAGTGACGCCATAACCTCTTCGGGGATGTCGAAATTGGCGTAGACGTTCTGGACGTCGTCGAGTTCTTCGAGCGCTTCGATGAGCTTGAGCACCTGACGTGCTTCGCCGCCCTCCACCGGGATGGTGGTCTGCGGCATCATCGTGAGGTCGGCCGAATAGACCTGGACGCCGGCCTCCTCCAAGGCCCCTTGCACCTGCTTGAACACACCCGGCTCCGCCACGATGTCCCAGGAACTCTCCGAGTCGCTGAGATCCTCGGCTCCCGCTTCAAGGGCAAGCTCTAGGAGTCGATCCTCGTCGGGCGCGACCGCCTTCTCCACCACGATGACGCCCTTCCTGGAGAACATCCAGGAGACGCTCCCCTGTTCGCCGAGATTGCCGTTGTTGCGGCTGAAGGCGTGCTTGATCTCTTGGCCCGTGCGGTTGCGATTGTCGGTGAGCGTTTCGATCAACAATGCGATGCCGCCGGGTGCGTAGCCCTCGTAGACGAGCTCCTGGTAGTGCGCGGTATCGGCGTCCGCCCCGACGCCTCGCTTGATGGCCCGGTCGATATTGTCGCTGGGGACGCTGAAGCTCTTCGCCTTCTCCACCGCGGAAGCCAGGGTCATATTCCCCTCGATGCTCCCGCCACCTTCGCGCGCCGCGACCTCGACCGCGCGCAACAGCTTCGCGTACATGTTCGAACGCTTGGAGTCGGTAGCTTCCTTCTTCCGTTTGATGGTGGCCCATTTGGAGTGACCAGACATCTAGACCTTCCTCAAGACGTACTCATGCAGCGCCGAATCTCCCACTAGCTCCGGGTGGAACGATGCCACCACGATGTTCCCTTGTTCCAGGACGACCGGATGCCCCTCGTGTTCGGCCAGGATACGGACCTGCGAGCCCACATCGTCCACCCGCGGCGCTCTGATGAACACCCCACGAACCGGGTGATCGATCCCCTCGACCGAGAGGTCGGTCTCGAACGATTCGACCTGGCGACCGTAGGCGTTGCGGTGCACAGTGATGTCGATCAACGGGAAGAGCGGCTCGCCTGTGCCGTCGATGCGGTCGGCGAGAACGATCATGCCCGCGCAGGTGCCGAAGATCGGCATCCCGGCGGCCGCACGCTCCAAGACCGGCTCCACGAACCCGTAGAGGCGGGCGAGCTTCCCGATCGTCGTCGACTCACCACCGGGGATAACCAGACACTCGACATCGGCCAACTGCTCCGGCGTGCGAACCTCGAGGGGCGTTGCCCCCGCCGATGCCAGCATCCGCGCGTGCTCCCGGAAATCTCCCTGCAGCGCGAGCACACCAGCCTTCACCGCAGACCTCCTCCGAGGACGGCTACCAGCCGCGGTCTTGCAACCGCGTTTCCAACTTGCTGATCTCCAGGCCGGCCATCGGGTCGCCCAGTCCGTGCGAGACCTTCGCGAGGACGTCGGGATCCTGGAAATGCGTGGTGGCCTCGACCACGGCCCGCGCCATCGTGGCCGGATCTTCGGACTTGAATATCCCCGACCCCACGAACACGCCGTCAACGCCGAGCTGCATCATGAGCGCGGCATCGGCGGGCGTCGCGATCCCACCCGCGGAGAAATTGACCACGGGGAGTTTCCCGGTCTCGGCAACCATCCGAACCAGTTCCACCGGTGCCCCGAGATCCTTCGCCTTCGTGACGTACTGCTCGGGACGAAGCGTGGTCACCTCGGCGATGTCGCGGAGGATCTGGCGTTCGTGACGGACGGCCTCCACCACATTGCCGGTCCCCGCTTCACCCTTCGTGCGGATCATCGCCGCGCCCTCAGCGATCCTTCGGAGCGCCTCTCCGAGGTTGCGGGCACCGCAGACGAACGGCACCGTGAAGGCCCATTTGTCGATGTGGTACTCCTCGTCGGCAGGCGTGAGGACCTCGGACTCGTCGATGTAGTCCACGTTCAGCGATTGAAGGATCTGCGCCTCGACGAAATGGCCGATCCGGGCCTTCGCCATCACGGGGATGCTCACGCATTCCTGGATCTCCTGGACTTTCGTGGGGTCTGCCATCCGTGCGACGCCCCCGTCCCGGCGGATGTCGGAGGGAACCCGCTCCAAGGCCATGACCGCACACGCGCCTGCGTCTTCCGCGATCTTCGCCTGGTCGGCATTGGTGACGTCCATGATGACGCCGCCCTTCAGCATCTCCGCCAGGCCCGACTTCACCCGAAACGTCCCGGTTTCGCGCTCCACTGTGGATCCCTCCTCGACGAGTTCGTTCAAGGCCACGAGTCTACCGCCCGCTTGCAGGTGCGAAGCAGCCGGCTACTTCGAGAACGTGGGTGTCATGCCGTTCGGCATCAGCTCGACGAACGTGGTTCCGGGCGCGAGCGGGATCCGTACGCCCTTCTTCGTCTTGAAGATCGTGACGGACTTCTGGCCGCCACGCGTCCAGGTCCCGGTGACCATCCGCCCATTGCGCATGATCCACGCCCTGCCGGTTCCCGTGAGGGCCACTTCGGGTGAATAGTTCCCCAGGACGTCGTGGAGGTTGGACTTCGTGACCACTACTTCCTGAACGACGACGTTGGTGACCTGGATGGGACCTCCGGCCTCCAGCATCATCGGAGTCCCGTTCAGCTGACGAACCCAGGTCTTCGTGACGGCGTTCCATTTCCAATCGCCACTCACGCCGGTGCTGAAGGGGATGATCGCCGATGACACCTTCCGGCTCGGATTGATCACCTTCGGTCCATAGGTGAAGGCGGGCTTCGGCGGTCCCTGCTGCGTCGCCGCCTTGCCCGCGCGCGCGTAGAGCTTCGGGACGCTCACGAAGAGATTGTGGGGGATGACTCTGGGTGCCGGCGCTCGCGTGAAGGCGGCGGCGCCGTTGGTCTCGTCGTAGGCCAGGACTCCCGCGTGCTTCAGGGCGTTGACCACGGCAAGCTGAGCGCCCGAGTAGCCAAGGACCGGATGCGTGTTGTAAGGGACCAGGATCTTCGGGTCCGTCGTTCGTGCGCTGCGAACCGGGCCCACCTTCGCAGCTTCGCTGCATTGGTAGACCGCCATGAACCGGGTGAGCCCACCCTCGACCAACTCCTCGTACATGATGTCGGCGTTCTGCAATCCAACGAGCGGATATGCGTCGGTGGTGTTCTCGACCTTCACGGCGACGACGGGACGCTGGGGTACCGCTTTCCCGCCGGCCGGAGCAACGCCGGTGAGGGGACAAGGCGGCGGAGGCGGAGGCGAACTCTCACGGCCAACGATCTGACCGATAACGTTCGGCGCGTGCCCGCTGAGCGCCCAGGCGGTCAATCCACCGGCAAGCAGCAGCACGACGACGACGACGGATACCACCGCGCGGCCGCGACTGGTGAGAGACAAAGCGAGGAACCTCCTGAGGGTTGGGAAAGACGTTCCGGCGTCCCATCACGGGGATCCGCCGCGCCTGGATGGTAGAGGCGAGATGGGGCCGCCTCAAACATCCGGACCTAATTCGACGGGTTCTTCACATCTCCTGGAGCCGCTTGATCCGCTCCTCGATGGGTGGGTGGGTGGAGAACAGCTTCTCCATGGTTGTGGTCTTGCCACTTCCCGGCAACCGGGAAGGCTGCTCGAGCCAGAGGTGTGCGGTGGCGTTGTTCGCTCCGCGCATGGCGTGCGGCGCATCGCGGATCTTCTCGAGGGCGCTGATCAACCCCGGCGGGTACCGCGTGAGCATGGCACCCTGAGCGTCCGCCAGATATTCACGGTTGCGCGACACGCTGAGCTTGATCAACTGGCCCAGGATCGGCGCGAGGATCAGCAGGAGGAACCCCACGACGAACAGAACGAGTTCGATCGGACTTCCGCCCGAACTGTTGTCGTTGCCGCCGCGACGGCCGCCTCCCCCACCGAACCACCAGAACCGCATCACGAACTCGGACAGGAGGATCGCCGCACCCACCAAGGTCGCCACCACCGTCCCCACAAGGATGTCCCTGTCGACCACATGCGACATCTCGTGGCCGATGACGCCCTCGAGCTCGACCCGGTTCATGATGTCGAGCAACCCTTGCGTGACGGCGATGGACGAATGTTCGGGATCGCGTCCGGTCGCGAACGCGTTGGGAGCGCCCTCGGGCACGATGAAGACCCGGGGTTTCGGAACGCCGGCCGCGATCGCGAGACCCTCGACCACGTTATGCAGGCGCGGTTCCTCCTCGGCTGTCACTTCTCGGGCGTGTGAGGCCGCAAGCACCATGCGGTCGCCGTAGAGATACGAACTCACGGACATGACGATCGCGATCACGCCGGCGATCACCAAGCCGGCAGGCCCGGAGAACCAGACCAGACCAACCGCGTACCCGATGGCCCCAAGGAAGAGCACGGAGGCGACGATCAGCAGGATGGTCTTGCGTTTGTTCGCCGAGATCTGTTCGTACATACGGGCTAGAACCTAGCCTGAACGGGGCCGCGAGCCGCGTCTTCGATCTGGAAGAACGGCTTTGGGGTGAACCCGAGTGGCCCCGCAAGGAGGTTCGTCGGGAACTGTTGGATCTTCGTATTCAGCTTCATGACCTGGTCGTTGTAGAACTGGCGCGCATAGGCGATCTTCGATTCGGTGCCGGTCAGCTCTTCTTGGAGCGCCAGGAAGTTCTCGCTCGCCTTGAGGTCCGGATAGTTCTCGGCGACCGCCATGAGCCTGCCGAGGCCCGCCGTCACGGCCTGGTCGGCGGCGGCTTGTTGATCGATGCCTTGGGCGCCCATGGCGGCGTTGCGGAGCCTGGCCACATCTTCGAAGAGCTCGCGTTCGTGGGTGGCGTACCCCTCGACGGTTTGGACCAGGTTGGGGATGAGGTCGTACCGGCGACGCAGCTGCACGTCGATCTCCGACCAGCCGTTGTCGGCCCGGTTGCGGAGCGACACCAGCCCGTTGAACGCGAACGCCACCCACAGGAGGATCAAGGCCAGGATGCCGAGCACGATCCAGATGATCATGCGCCTATCGTAGCGTCGGAGGGCCTTGGTCGATGGCTCGCTCGTACCGCTCGCGGATCGCCGTCGCGACGACCCCCCACTCGAACCCGGCGGCACGCTCCCTGCCGGCGTCGGACAGCCGCTCGGAGAGGGCAGGGTCGTCCAGGATCCGAGCCGTCGCGGCGGCCAACGCTGCCGGATCGCCGGGGGGAACCAGCAAGCCGTCAACCTCGTCGCGGACCACTTCGTCGTAGCCGCGGATGCGGCTCGCAACCACCGGCAATCCGGCAGCCATCGCTTCCACCAAGACGATGCCGAAGCTCTCGCCGCCAAGGGCCGGCCCCAGGTACACGTCGGCAGCGGCGTGATAGCCGGGGAGGCGTTCGTTGGAGACGCTGCCCAGCAAGAGGATACGGCCACGGAGTTCGGGAGACAGGGTGGCGACCGCCGACCGCTCCTTGCCGTCACCTGCCACGACCATCTGCAGGTCCGGACGGTTCGCCGCCAGGCGACGGAAGGCCTCAACCGCGACCGGGAAGCCCTTGCGTTCTTCCAGCCTCCCTACGAACAGGAGCGTCGGACCCGCTTGCAAGGCAGCGGGTTCTGCGCCGGCGAAGCGATCGGTGTCGATCCCGTTGCCGATGACGTCGAACCGCCCGCCGATCCGCGACGCGGCGAAACTCCGCGCCGCCTCCGAGACCGCGATGCGGACCGTGATCCGCCGAGCGATCCGCCGGATGAGCGGAGCGGCCGCATCGAACAGTAGCGAGCGCTCGGCCGAGGAGTGAAACGTTGCGACGACGGGTACGCGCGCCTCGAGGAGAGCCCAGAGCGACGTGCTCGGGGAGAAGGGCTCGTGGATATGGAGGACGTCTGGCGCGAAGGCGCGCAGTTGCCTCCCGACCACCCCTCGCGACCAGGGCCTGGGGTCGATGGGGACGTTCGACGCGTTGTAACCGATGGTGACCGGGCGCGCGACCACCCTGACCCACGGCTCCGGCGCAGGCCGGCTCCCGGGCGCCAACACCATTACCTCGTCACCTCCAGCCCGCAGTCGGGCCGCCAGCTCCCGGACGTGGCCCTGGACGCCGCCGGGGGCGTCCCAGGCGTAGGGGCAGATCAGCGCGACCCTCACGGCCATCCCTGCTGGAACAGATGCCAATCCGCCGGCTCGACGGAGATCAATGCCTCGAATTCCTTCGCCAAGGACTGCGTGATGGCGGTGACGTCTGCTCGACGATCGCCCGTCGCGCGGACGTGGATGGGCTCGCGCATCACGCAGAGCCACCCGCCCGGTCGGCTGTAGACCGCGCAGGGCACCAACGGTGCACCCGTCCGAAGCGCAAGCGCCGCCGGACCCGCCGGCATCCGTCTGACCTTGCCGAACATCTCGACCTCGATGCCCGACCCAGTGAGGTCTCGGTCGGCGACCAGCGCCACCACCTTGTCGTCATGCAGCGCCTGCGCGAGCGCCCGACCCGTGCCGGACCCGCTGTCGAGCGGAAGGATCTCCATACCGAGGGCACGGCGGTGGTTCTCGAAGAGTTCGAAGAGACGTTGGGGTTCCAGGCGTTCGGCGACCGAGACGATGGGCAGTCCCAAGCAGTGGACCCACTTGCCGGCCACATCCCAGTTCCCCATATGCGGAAGGGTGAGGATCACTCCATTGCCGTTCTCGATCGCATCGTCCATGTGGGACTTCCCCTCGCAATGGAAGCGACGCAAGACCTCCCCCGGCGACAGCCCCACGGCATGGAACCCTTCATACCAATAGCGCCCATACCGAACGAACGCCTCCCGCGTGGCGGCCATGACCGCAGGATCACCGGGCGCACGACCCAGGACCTGCGCCTGGTTCGCGGCAACCACCGCTCGAATCGTGGGCGCCGTGCGATACACGAGTTTCGCGACCGACTCGAAGAGCGGCACGCCCAGCCGTTCGGGCAGTGCGACGGCGGCCCCGCGGACCGCCTGGAACGCGCGAAAGGCCAATCGTTGGCGAAGCGGCTCACTCACGCGCGCTCCTCGCGCGCGACCTGAGCCGTGCGGACCACGACCGCCAGGATCGACACGGCCGCTGCGGCCCATATGGTCCACCGCAGCCACGCGAATCCCAACCCGGCGGCGATGAGTGCGTATCGGACCCCTCGGGTGACATGGCTCTCCTCCACCGCGTAGCCGAGCGAGGCGCCTTTCGCGCGGACGTAGGCCGAGAGGAAACTGGCTCCCAACGCAACCAGGGCGCCCGCGGCGACAGACGGGGCCGCCAGCCGAGAAACCCAACCGATCGATGCCAGCACCACGCCGTCCCAGACGCGGTCGTCGAGCGCGTCCAGCATCCGGTCCGTAGGTCCGCCGGCCCCGTGGTTCGCCCGGTTTCCCCCTATGAGAAGAAGTGCGCCCGAGAGGCCGGCGCCTAGCGCTGCAACCTTCGGCGACCGCTCGACCACCTCGAACCCTGCGAACACCACGAGCGCCACGCCGACGATGAGCGTGGCGCGAGTGATGGCGGTGCCCGGCGGTTGTCGTTCGAAGCGGACCATGGGGTCCGCGCGAGCCTAGCACCTGACTAGAATCGCCCTACCTCTCGGGCGAAGGAGATGCCGCGTGAAGACCTACGACGCGAAGGACATCCGCAACGTCTTGTTGGTTGGCCACGGTGGCTCGGGCAAGACGACCCTCCTGGAGGCGATGCTCTTCACCTCCGGGGCCATCACTCGGATGGGCACCGTTGAGGATGGCAACACGGTTTCCGACCACGATCCCGACGAACAACGGAAGGCCATCTCCGTCTCGCTCTCCATGGCACCCATCGAATGGAACGGCGTGAAGATCAATGTCCTGGACGCCCCCGGCTATGCCGACTTCATCGGCGACCTCCGTTCCGCGGTTCGAGCGGCAGATGCTGTGATCGTCGTTGTGTCGGCCGTCGACGGGGTCGAGGTGCAGACGGAAGTGGCGTGGGAACTGGCGGTAGAGGCAGCTCTCCCCCGCGCGATCTTCATCAACAAGCTCGACCGGGAGCGGGCGGACTTCCAGGCGACACTCGACCAACTGGTCTCGGCGTTCGGGAACCAGGTGGCGCCGTTCGAACTCCCGATCGGAGCGGAGCACGAGTTCAACGGAGTGGCCGACCTTCTTCACGAGAAGGCCGACCTCTATCCCGATGGCCCGAAGGCGGTGGAATCCGACTGGCCCGAGGATCTGCACGCCATGGCGGACCCTGCCCGAGAGAAGCTCATGGAAGCCGTGGCTGAATCCGACGACGACCTCATCGAGGAATACCTGGAACAGGGAACCCTGCCGGAGAAGCACATCGTGTCCGGAGCGAAGGACGGTTTCGCCCGGGCCCGCCTGGCACCGGTGATCGTCGGATCGGCCGAGAAGGCCATCGGCATCGACCGACTACTGGACTTCATCGTGGAGGAGTTCCCCTCCCCCGTCGATCGCGGCCCGGTGGAGGTCTCCGCCAAAGACGGCACTACAACAGAACGTCCTCCCGATCCGTCCGCGCCCGTCTCGGCGTTCGTGTTCAAGACGTTGTCGGACCCCTTCGTCGGACACATCACGATGTTCCGCGTCTTCAGCGGCCGCGTGAAGCCGGATGCAACCATCTGGAACGCGACGCAAGCCACGGACGAACGTATCGGGCAGCTGTTCACCCTGCGCGGCAAGGATCATGAGTCGATGTCCGAAGTCGTGGCAGGTGACATCGGAGCGGTGGCAAAGCTCGCGCACACCCACACCGGCGACACCTTCAGCACGAAGGAGAACCCCGTGCAGCTCGCCGGCATCGAGCTCCCCGAGCCACTCCTGGCCTACGCCATCGAACCGAAAGCCAAGGGCGACGAAGACAAGCTCTCCACGGGACTTTCCCGGATGCGCGAGGAGGACCCCACGCTACGCGTGGCTCGGACGGACGAGACTCACGAGACGGTCATGTACGGCATGGGTGAGGCGCACCTAGAAGTGATCATCGAGCGCCTGAGGCGGAAGTACGGGGTCGAGGTCACGCATCGGCCCGCCAAGATCGCCTATCGCGAAACCATCCGTACGAAAGCCAAAGGGCTCGGGCGACACGTCAAGCAAACCGGCGGCCACGGCCAGTACGCGGTCTGCAGCATCGAGATCGAACCCCAGCCTCGCGGGGAAGGCTTCATGTACGAGAACAAGATCTTCGGAGGAGCCATCCCTTCGCAGTTCATCCCTTCGATCGAGAAGGGCATCGTGAAGACCATGACTGAGGGCGTGATCAGCGGGAACCCGATGGTCGACGTGAAGGTCACCCTCATCGACGGGAAGTTCCATCCGGTGGACTCTTCCGACATGGCGTTCCAGATCGCCGGTTCCCTCGCGCTGAAAGAGGCCGTGGACCAAGCGGGTGTGGTGCTCCTGGAACCGGTGGTCGACCTCGAGGTCATCGTTCCCGACGCCTATACGGGAGACGTCATGGGCGACCTCAATGCCAAGCGCGGGAGGATCGCCGGGATGGAGCAGGCGGGTGGCGGCAAGCAGGTCATCAAGGCGACCGTCCCGCAGGCGGAGGTGGCCCGCTACGTCATCGATCTACGCTCGATGACGGGGGGACGCGGCGCGTTCTCACTCGCGTTCTCCCACTACGAGGAACTCCCGCAGCATCTGGCACAGAAGGTCATCGACGAAGCACACAAGGCGCGCGAAGAACGCCACTGAACTCAGGCGAACCTGGGAGCCAGCCGGCGATACGTGTCTGCGAGGAGTTCGGGCAGCACCCGGGTCTCCCCCACCACCGGCATGAAGTTCGTGTCCCCGCTCCACCGCGGGACCACGTGCCAATGCAGATGGTCGGGGATCCCGGCACCGCCCACCCGGCCCAGATTCATCCCGATGTTGAAGCCCTGCGGTTCGGACTCCTCCCGGAGTGCACGAACCGATCGTTGCAACAAGGACTGCAGGGCGGCGTTCTCCTCATCCGTGAGCGCCTCGATGTCTCCCACATGTCGGCCCGGGATCACCACGAGATGTCCGGGGTTGTAGGGGAACTTGTTGAGGACCACGAAGGCAAGGTCGGTTCGGGCCAGCACCCGTTCGTCCTGGTCGCCGTCGCGGATCCGGCAGAAGACGCAGCCCTCGGGTTCGTCGTCGTCCGCGTGAGTTTGGATGTACTCCATCCGCCACGGACTCCAGAGATGATCCACGTCAGTCTCCGAAGCGGGTCTGCTCCAGCGCCCGCGTCTCCGCCTCACGGACCAGTGCCTCCAGGACCCGCTCGAACGCCACGTTCTGTGTTTCTTCACCCGAGCGGTCGCGGACGGTAAAGGTGCCGGTCTCGATATCGCGGTCACCGACCACCAGCGTGTAGGGGGCCTTCGCGATCTGCGCCGCGCGGATCTTCTTCCCGACCGACTCCTTCGAGTCGTCTATGAATGTCCGTAACCCGGCGGCCCGAGCTTTGGCAGCGAGGTCCTCGCATCGGTCGTTGTGGCGGTCGGCCACTGGGACGAACCGGAGCTGCTCGGGCGCGAGCCAGAGGGGGAAGGCGCCGGCGTAGTGTTCAAGGAGCACGGCGAAGAACCGTTCGATGGAGCCGAACAGGGCCCGGTGGATCATGACGGGGCGGTGCCGCGCGTTATCGGCTCCCGTGTAGTTGATATCGAACCGGGCGGGCGTCTGGAAATCGAGCTGGATGGTCGACATCTGCCAGGTTCGACCGATGGCGTCGCGAGCCTGCACGCTGATCTTCGGCCCGTAGAACGCCCCGCCTCCCTCGTCCATGACGAGTTCGAGGTCCATCTGTTCCGCCGCTTCGCGGAGCGCCTGCGTTGCTTCGGACCAATCCTCGTCCGAGCCGAAGGCCTTCACCTCGGGCTTCGTCGAGAGTTCGAGGTAGAAGTCGTCCAAGCCATAGTCGCGAAGGAGGTCCAGCACGAAGACCAACAGCGAGCGGAGTTCTTCACCCATCTGTTCGCGGATGGTGAAGATGTGCGCATCGTCCTGCGTCATCCCACGCACTCGCGTCAGGCCGTGGACCACACCCGACATCTCGTAGCGATAGACGGTTCCGAATTCGAACAGCCTGAGTGGTAGCTCGCGGTAGCTGCGGATCCGGCTGCGGAAGATAAGGACGTGGAACGGGCAATTCATGGGCTTCAGGTAGTACTCGACGCCTCCGTCCAGCTCCATGGGCGGGAACATGCCGTCCGCGTACCACTCCAGGTGTCCGGATGTTTGGAACAACTCCGCCTTCGTGATGTGCGGGGTGTAGACGTACTCGTAGCCTGCGGCTTCGTGACGCTCGAGTGAGTACTCCTCCATGAGGCGCCGCACCAGTCCGCCCTTGGGATGGAAGACGGCGAGCCCCGACCCGATCTCCTCGGGGAAGCTGAACAGGTCCAGGTCGATCCCCAGCTTGCGGTGATCGCGACGTTCCGCTTCCTCAAGCCGGTGCAGATGGGCGTCCAGATCCTCTTGCGATGCCCACGCGGTGCCGTAGATCCGGGTAAGCATCCCTCGCGACTCATCTCCGCGCCAATACGCTCCCGCGATGTTCGTCAGCTTGAAGGCCCCGAGTTTCCCAGTGTGGGAAACGTGTGGCCCGAGGCAGAGGTCGACCCACTCCGAATTCCGGTAGATCGTCACGGAATCCCCGATGTCGACCTCACCCTCCTCGGACGCTAGGCCTTCGATGATCTCTCGCTTGAAGGGTTGGTCGCCCAGGCGCGCGATCGCCTCCGCCCGCGACACTTCCTCGCGCACGAACGGCTGGTTCAGTTTGACGATCTGACGCATCCGCCGGTCGATCCTCTGAAGATCGGCGGTCGTGATCGGCTCGGGGAGTTCGAAGTCGTAATAGAAGCCGTCGGTGATGGCAGGACCGATCGCGTACTTCGCTCCCGGGAAGAGATCGCAGACCGCCTGCGCCATCACGTGGGCGGTGGAATGACGAAGGACGTGGAGACCGTCATCCTCCGTGGCGCGGACGGGGACGACCGCCGCATCGGCCGACGGCACGTGGGAGAGGTCACGGAGCGTGCCGTCGACGCGTGCGGCCAACGTGCCCTTCGGCATGGCAGAGCCGACCGGCTCCCCTTCCGGGAGGGACTTGGTCGAACCGTCGGGCAGGGTAAGGATCGGCATGGCGCCCATGATATCGGCGTGACGTCCGCGACCGACTACTCGTAGGAGATCGCTTGGAGCACGTCGATCTTCGCCGCGCGGCGCGCCGGCCAGATCGCGGCCACCACCCCGAGCAAGCCGGCGACCACCAGCATGAGTACGAGTTGTCCGACCGGCAGCGACAGCCTCGATACCCCCTGGTCGGCAAGCGCGCGCTGCATCGCCCAGCCGAAGGCGACCCCGATCGCAAGACCCAGGATGGCGCCGATGAGTGCGATCACCACGGCCTCCGATCGGATCATCCGACGCACCTGTTTCCTGGACATCCCCACCGCCCGCAGCAGCCCCAGCTCTCGGATGCGTTCGTAGATGGAAAGGGCGAGCGTGTTGACGATCCCGAACAGAGAGATGATCACCGAGAGCACCAGCAGCCCGAAGACCAGGCTGAAGATCTGATCGATCTGCGCGATCTCTTTCTCCTTGAACTGACTCTGGTCGCTCACCTGGACGTTGGGATAGCCCTTCAAGATGGTGTCGATCCCCTGTTTGACCGCAGTCGCATTGGCGCCCGGAGCCACCTTGACGAACACCACGAAGTCGAGCTGTTGCGCCACGTTCGCTTCGAAGGTGGACAGGGACGTCGCGTAGTCGTTCAGCAGGCTGTTCTGCTCGAACACGCCCACGACCTTCAGTTGTTGCGCACCCGTTCGCGAGAAGGTCGCGGTGAGCGTGTCGCCGACGCTCAAGTGTTTCGTCAGGGCGGCGCCGCTCGACACGATGACCGTGCCATCCGCGGATAGGCCCCCCAGCGAACCCGATTCCATGGTCACGTTCGCCACCTTCGGGAGTCCGGCAGGATCGATCCCCACCATGAACGTGGACGCGGTGCCGAGTTTGACCTGCGCCTGGCGGAGCGGCGACGTCGCTTCAATGCCGGGCACGGTGCCCACCTCCTTCGACACCTGCGGACTGAAGGGTTGGAAGGACGTGGTGCTCAGCGTGTAGTCGGCTCGCAACACGGCATCGAGCGTCGCGGTTACCGATGCCCGCAGCGAAGCCGCGAAGACACTTACGAACACCACCAGTCCGAGCCCGATCATGAGCGCGGACGACGTCGATGCCGTTCGGCGAGGGTTCCGTTTCGCGTTCTCCAAGCCCAAGCGTCCCGGGAGCGCGCGGCGGAGCGGAGCTCCCAGAACAGCGCCGAGTGGCTCGGTAACCAGCGGCGAGAGCATCGCCACGCCGATGAAGGTGAGCATGGCCCCCAGCCCCACCAGGGAGCCCGCGTTGGACACGCCACCGAACAGTCCGCCCAGCAGCGCCGCCACACCCGCCACGGTCACGATGGAACCCGCGATGACCCGGCGGCGCATCGAGGTAGGGGGGGCGGCACCTTCTGTGAGCGCTTCGATGGGCGAAACACGCGATGCTCGCCGGGCCGGTGAGAGCGCCGCCACCCCGGTGATGATGGTCCCGACGGCGAGGGACACGATGAAGGTGCGAGGGGCGATAACCAGGGATCCACTCGGCAGCTTGAGCCCCAGCGCGCTCAACAGCCCTCTCAACACGACGGCCAGACCCAGGCCAACCCCCACGCCCACCAGCGAGGCCACGAAACCCACCAGCACAGACTCACTCAACACCGACGCCATGACCTGGCCGCGACCGGCACCGAGCGCTCGCAGCAACGCGAGCTCCCGCGTTCTCTGCGTAACCACGATGTTGAACGTGTTGAAGATGATGAACGCCCCGACGAACAGCGAAACGAACGCGAACACCAGCAACGCCGTGCGGAGGAACCCGAGGCCCTTGTTGATGTCCGCGGTCTGCGTCTCCGCTGCGGAGGCGGATGTGACCGCCTCGAATCCGTTCGGCAGCGCGTTCTGGACCCGTGAGGCCAACTGCACGGGGGTGACGCCGGGATCGCTCGCCACGTAGATGTAGCTGTACTCGTCCTGCATGCCGAAGAGCTTCTGCGCGGTCGGCAGGTCGAATATCGCGAGCGTGGCGCCGAGGAGACTGTCCGAATTCTCGTATCGCCCGATCCCCGAGATGGTGTAGGTTCCGCTCCCGGTCGAGGTCACGATCTGCAGCCTCTGGCCGACCGAGAGGTGATGGTCCGAGGCGGTCCCGGCGTCGATGAGGACCTCGGTCGAACCCGACGGTGCACTCCCCTGTGCCACGATCAGACTCGTGACCGCGGGATCCCACGAGTTCCCGATGGTCGGCGCTCCACCATTGTGGATCGAATCGCCGGTGACGGGGTCGGTGATCTCGGCCAGACCGGATACATCGCCGTTGACTGCTCGAACGCCGGGCACAGCTTCGACCTTGCTGAGGACGTCGGCAGGGATCGGGTCGCCAAGCTGACCTCCCCCGCCGCCGGGACCTCCCTGATCCGGCGTGAAGGCGGTTTTTGCTTGGACCACCACGTCGGTTCCCTTGTACACGTCGCCGAAGAGACCGTCGAAGCTGTCGAGCGCGGTGTCGGTGATGATGAGCGTGCCGGCCATGAAACCGACGCCGAGCACGACCGCGACCGCCGTCAGCGCCAGGCGGAGCTTCCGGGCCAACAGGCTCTTGACGGTGGCGCGCCACATGCCGTCAGGCCTCCAGCGACTTCAACCGGTCCAGGACGCGGTCCGCGGTTGGCTCCAGCATCTCGTCAACGGCTCTTCCATCCGCGAGGAACACGATCCGGTCGGCGTAGCTCGCGGCTCCCGCGTCGTGGGTGACCATGACGATGCTTTGCCCGTGGTCCTTCACCGCGGCTCGCAGGAACGTGAGGAGTTCGGCACTCGCTTTCGAGTCCAGGTTTCCCGTCGGTTCGTCGGCGAACACGATCTCGGGTGTACTGAGGAGCGCGCGGGCGCCCGCCACCCGCTGCTGTTGTCCTCCCGAGAGTTCGCTGGGCCGGTGCTTGAGCCGGTCCCGCAGCCCGACCGCATTCACCACCTCATCGAATCTCGCCGGGTCCACCGTCCGTCCGGCGATGTCCAGCGGAAGCGTGATGTTCTCCGCGGCCGTCAGCGTCGGGATCAAGTTGAAGGCCTGGAACACGAACCCCACCTTGTCGCGACGCAGCTGGGTGAGCTGCTTGTCGTTGAGCGAGGTGAGGTCAACATCGCCGATAAAGACCTGACCGAACGTCGGAGTGTCGAGACCGGCCAGGCAATGCAGGAGGGTCGACTTGCCGGAACCGGAGGGACCCATGATCGCGGTGAACTCGCCCTGCCCGAACATTGCGTCGATAGCATCGAGCGCCGTGACGGCAGCGTCGCCGACCCCGTACACCTTCGATAGTCCGACGGCGCGGGCGACTGCTTGGCTGGTCATGATCACGATCCCTTCCGCTCACGTTTCGAAAGAGGCTACGCGAGATGGCGAGGAGAGACTGAGCGGCGCGCGTCGAAACCAGCGGGAGGATCGACCGCAGTCCGTGTGGTCAGGCTACGTGTCGGAGGCTCGGGCTCAGATGCAGGACGTCGGCCGAATCGGCGTTCGTCGTGGCTCCCCAGGTTGCCACGACGACGATCAGCGCGACTGCGATGAAGATCGCGAAGAACATGCCTACAGCCTGTCACCGTTCGCCGCGCTTCCCAGCATCTGCAGGGGTCATTTTTTGGTGGCTTCAACAGCTGCCGCTCCACCAGAAAGGACTAGTCAATCCGCTGATCATCGGCCGTTCATCGTGGTGGGCGCGGCAGGTTTTGAACCTGCGACCTCTCGCGTGTGAGGCGAGCGCTCTCCCGCTGAGCTACGCGCCCGGGAGCCCTCTCACGATACCAACGAACGCAGCGTCACCGAGTTCGAACAAGGTGACGGCGGCACGTGCCCGCGTCGTGCCGCCGTCGGTCCGAGTCGCTGAGACTCAGACGTTTGAGGTAGTGCGCGCTGACTAGTCTGGCACGGGTCACGCGGCGCGAGCAAGCGGGAACTGGACGCCGAACACTCCCCCGCCCAAGAGGCCTTTGCCTCCTATCGGCCTCTGGAACACCGGGTGTACGGTGGCCGAGGGACGCGCGATCGCGTCCGCGGAGGTGAGGGACTTGCGGAGCAGGAGAACGGTCACGATGATCGCGGGCGCCCTGTTGCTGGTGATCGCCACGGCAGCCGCGACCTACGGGACGGTGAGCCAGTACGTAGCGCGGCCTCTGAACCGTCAGAACCTCGGCGTCATCAAAGGGCCGCCGCGCACCACCCACTCGACATCGTTCAAAGACCTGGGTGGCTGGGGTCTGTCGGACGGGATGACCATCGACGCCCGTGCCGGCCTGGCTGCGACCCTAAGCGTCACCGTCAGCGGCGCCCCGGTGGAGTTCAGGATCTTCACCGAGGACGTGAACAACGGGTTCGCGATCCACAACCTTCCCCCCGGCTCGGCCCATTTCGATCCGGGGACCGGCACGCAATCCGTTTCCTTCACGTGGGTCTCTGGCCTGGCGGCGGGCCGCTACACCGTGAACATCGCCTGGAGGTCGCCGACGGGCGCCATCGTCACGCTCGATCGGGGGTCCCTGGTCGTTCAGTACGGCGCTCGCGTTCCCTGATCGACGCTACCGGGTCTGCTGCGTCGTGTCGGAAGAAGCGAACTGGCGAACCAGCGTATCCATGAGTTTTGCGTAGGGCTCCCGGAATAAGAGCCATGCTTCCCAACCGTCTTCGCCCCGGAGCACCACGCCCGTCCATCGGTTGCTCACGCCAGTGAACGAGACCTCCTTGAGGTCACGCACGGGGATACCGAACTCCTTCGCCCCGATGTACCGCCCATGTGTGCCGGGCATCCAGACGAACGAGTCCTTCTGCACCCACGCGTTGCCCGCCACCCACCCGATCGAACGGGGGATCCGGCCGAACGACGCGGGAGTCTCGAGGTCGATCTGCCGCATCCGCGGTACCCCAACGCTGCGCCCAACCACGAGGAACGCTCGCCCTGTCCCTCTGTGGGGCTCATGCCTTCGTCCCCGAACGGGAACGATAGCCTCGCCCGCGAACAGCAACGCTACGGCGAGCGCGGCCGAGGCCACGACACCAACCAACCTCCAGGCGCGCCGTCGTCGCCGGATGGCGAGCCAGCTCCGTCGCTCATCGTCGCTCCCTGCACGAAACGTCGGCGTTTCGACGGACACTCGGATCCTCCGGTCGTCGAGATACTTCCTCGCGCAGATGGGTTCAGTTCCAACCTAGGGGAACCATCCCGCGCCGATGGTACGTCGCATCCCCATCTTTCAGCCAAGGAGGGTGCTCCATGCGGACACGACTCGGCTCTCGTGCGGCGGGAATGGCCATCGCGACGACGGTTCTCATCATCGGCTCGGCGGGCGGCGCACTCGCGTGTGGGGGGCTGATCGCTCCCAACGGCACGATCAGCCTCACCCGCACGACGACGCTCGCCGCCTACCACGACGGCATCGAGCACTACATCACGTCGTTCACCTACGCGGGCGATGCCGCGGGTGATGTGGGCTCGATCGTTCCGCTTCCCGGTGTTCCCACCGACGTCATCAAGGGCGGAGACTGGACCCTTCAGCGCCTGGAGCTCGAAGTGCATCCACCTGCGCCGTTCGCAGGTGCTGCCGTGGCCGCGAGCACTGCCGGCGCCGAGGTGATCCTTCGGACCACCGTCGACTCCCTGGACATCACCGTATTGAAGGGTGGCGCAATCGACGTCGGGACGTGGGCACGCGATCACGGATTCTTCCTGCCACCCGACGCGCCGGCGGTTCTGGACTTCTACGCGCAGCGCAGTCCCATCTTCATGGCGGTGAAGTTCAACGCGGAACGCGCCGCCGCCCAAGGTGTGAACCAAGGCGAGGGAACCCCGGTCGATGTCGTGATCCCCACCCCGCATCCGTGGGTGCCGCTCCGCATCCTCACCCTGGGCCAGGATCCAGACGCGCTGGTACAAGCGGACGTGTTCCTGCTGACCGACCGTCGGCCCTCGATGCTGCCGCAGACGATCGCACCGTCACGCGGCACCGGCCAGGAGGGTCTGATCCAGCGCGTGAGCGAACCGGCGTCTGCATCGCTCCTGAACGATCTGCGGCGGGACGACCGCATGTCCTGGGTCCCTCGCGAGATGTGGCTCACGTTCATCGATGTCAACGCGAGGGCCGCCGACGTCACCCATGACCTGTCCATCGACGCCAGCGGTTACGGGCGGCCCGATCCGATCGCTGCCGGCTACGCGGCTCCCGAACGGCTCGCCTCGACCTCGGCGACGCCCAGCATCATCGTGACACTCGCGATGCTCTCCGTTGGCGCAGTCCTCTTCGAGTCGCGACGACGCAGGCACCTTTCGGCGCGATGATGCGGCGCCCCACGCTCCGGGCGGTTATGGCACTGATCGTCGCGGCCCCGGCGTGTGTCCGGGCGTCAGCGACTCCGGGGATCCGAAGCGTCACGATCACCATCCACTATTCGCAGTTCTCATTGAGCGATCTGACCGTCGCTCCTGGAGAGACCGTGCGATTCGTGGTGGAGAACACCGATCCCATCGATCACGAGTTCATCCTGGGCGACCAGTACGTCCAAGACATCCATGAGAACGGGACGGAGGCACATCATCCGCCGAAGCCCGGCGAGATGACCATCCCGGCAGGCACCGCGCGGGTTACGACGTACACATTCCCCACCGCGCCCACCCAACTGATCTTCGCCTGCCACCTACCGGGGCACTACGCCTACGGGATGCACGGCTTGGTGTTCGTAGCGCCCTGATCCTGAAGACCTCCCCCGTCGACGAGGCGAGTACTAATCATTCGCCTCGGAGGGGACCCGAGGAACCCTGCCATGCAGCTGGAAGTGTGGGCGGCGTCTCCCAGCGGAAGTAGTTGCTGATGATGGCCAGGCAGAGGCCATGGTTGGGGCCGGGGATCGCACACGTGAGTTTGGTGTTGGATTCGGTGGGCTGGTTGGTGACCGCAACGACCCCGATCGTCGTCTCCGGTCCCCCGGAGGGGTCACCCGTACCGAATACGCCTGGCGGGTCCACGAACACGGCGACCGTGGGACTCGGATGCGAGACGAGCTCGCCCTTGACAGGTTTCGTGGCGAGGTATCTGCAATAGCCACGAGGGAGGTGGATCGAGAAGAGCGAACACACCGCCGATCCCATGGACGCGTGATCCTCCGTAACCGTCACGATCCCCTCTCGCATGCCGGGCGACCAGACGCTGAGGTAGAGGGAACCATCGCCACCGACATCACCTTGGCAGATCGTCCACTCGCTTGGCGCCAAGACGCTCTGGAACCCGTCGCTGAACAACGAGAGCTGCGCGAGGGCGGCGTTCGATGCCGCAGGCGGCGCCAAAGGAGGCGGGGCCGAGGTTGTGGCTCGGGTCTCGGGGCCCAACGGGCATCTCACGACAGGAATCTGCGGCCGCCCCGGATCGGTGTCCGACCGACTCGCGGGCGAGTGACACGCGGACGAGAGCATCGTCGCCGCGGCCAGGGTGGCCGCTAGCGTCCTCGAACCCTCGAAACGCCTGCGTGTCCCCGTGCTACGGCTTAAAGCGGACGGTGTCGCACCGGGTCGTCGTTTCGCGTGGTGGGCGATGGAGGATTTGAACCTCCGACCTCTTCCATGTCAAGGAAGCGCTCTCCCCCTGAGCTAATCGCCCGTGCGGCGTATCGAGGGTACAGCCTGAAGGCCGTGTGGTGCAGAGGCGGGGACCGGAATCGAACCGGTGTGCGAGGCTTTGCAGGCCTCTGCCTAACCACTCGGCCACCCCGCCGGGTGTGCGCGGGCCAGTCTATCGAAGGACACGCGAACGACTCGGGGGACATCGCGGCAGCGGACCTAAGCCACAGCCGCATCCATTCGGAAGGTAAACCGTGTACCGCTTGACCGATGCGCCCAGAGGAGTGCCCCGCTACCTTGGCACACCCCACGAACGGAAGGATCCCCCTGATGGCCCCCACGACGGAAGCGGCACCGGAGCGCATCTACATCTTGCAGCACCGCGACCGCAGCGGCCTGCGAGCCCGTCTGTCGGAGCAGGCCACGCCAGCCCCTCGTCCGATGGAGATCGACGTCGAACTCCGCGCCGCGATGCTCGAGAGAGAACGCCAAGACAGGCACGGACGCGGTGGGCAATTCTGGAGCGGTGCGGCGCGGAACCTCGCCCGTCTCCCCGGGGGCAGCCAGATCTCAGGATCGTCCGCGCTGGATACCCTGGATCTCACCGGAAGGTCTTTGCACCTGCGCTGAGATCTGGAGCGGACGACGGGATTCGAACCCGCGACCCCCACCTTGGCAAGGTGGTGCTCTACCACTGAGCCACGTCCGCGCTGTGCGCCCCATGGTAGTTGGACGGGCACGAAGGCTTCAACCACAGACCTACGAGGAGCCGGTGGAGCCGAATCCGCCCTCTCCACGCGCGCTCTCCGGCAGATCCTTCACCCACACCGGCGCCACGACCGGCACGGCAACCAGCACCAGCTGCGCGATACGGTCCCCCACCGCGATCTCCACGGGCGTCGATCGATCCAGGTTCACCATCGCGCACATCACCTCGCCGCGGTAGCCCGCATCGATCAACCCCGGAGTGTTGGCCACGGTGAGGCCGTGTTTCGAGGCCAACCCCGATCTGGGAAGCACCAGCCCCGCATGCCCGTCGGGGATCGCGACAGCCACGCCGGTAGGGACCATCGCGCGCTCCCCCGGCGCGATGGTGAGGGCGATCGTCGATCGCAAATCTAGCCCGGCGTCGCCGGGGTGCTGGGCCTGGGGCAGCGCGGCCCCTTCGGTCAGTCGACGGAACGGAAGGTCCACGGTTAGACCGGTTCGACGAGTTCGATGCGGTTGCCGAACGGATCGCGAACGTAGCAGCGGCGGTAGTTCTCGAGCTGGACGGAATCCACCACGCGGTAGCCCGCCTCATCGATCCGTGCCCGCAGGCTCTCTAGTCCGTCGACCAGGAAGGCAGGGTGGGCCTTGTGCGCCGGCTGGAACTGCTCCTCGACGCCCAGGTGGACCTCAAGGCCACCGCGGCGGAACCACACGCCACCTCGGGGAGCAAGCTGGGGCGGCTTCTCCACCTGGCTCAGACCCAGGACGTCCGCGTAGAACTTCACCGCGGCGGCCTCCTCGCCGGGCGGCATCGCGAGCTGCACATGGTGCAGGCTCTCGAGTTGCCCCTCCATCGTGCGTTCCTTCCCCTCAACGCAGAACGGGCCGGGGGACCCGGCCCGTTCGCTGTCTTACCGGATGGGGAGATTCTACGAGCAGCCGCTCGTAGAACCACAACTGGAGCAGACGTAGCACGATCCCGCCGGCTGCATCTTGGAACCGCACGAGTAGCAGAGCGGAGCGTCCAGGATCCTCGCCGACTGCCGCTCGGTGATCTCGATGGGTTGGGACATCTTCGGTGGCTCAGGCGCCTGCAACAGATCCTCGGACTCGCCGGCTTGGAGTTCGCCGAGCTTCTGGGCAGCCTCGGCCAGGGCCGTCTCTTTCCGCTCAGAGATCGAGCGGATCCCGAGTCCCTCCCGGGTCTCCTCGCTCAAATGATCGAGGGCGAGACGCCGGAACGTGTAGTCCAGGAGCGATGAGGCGAACCGGATGTCCGGGTCGTTGGTCATCCCCGACGGTTCGAACTTCATGTTGATGAACTTCGACACGAAGGTCTCCAGTGGCACCCCGTACTGCAGCCCGATGGAGATGGCGATCGAGAACGCATCCATCACTCCCGCGAGCGTCGAACCCTGCTTGGACGTCTTGAGGAAGATCTCTCCCAGGCCATCGTCGGGGTAACTACCGGCCGTGATGTAGCCTTCGGCATCCCCCACCGCGAACGACGTGGTTCGGCTGGGGCGCGACATCGGCAGGCGCTTGCGGACCGGGGTGGCTAGCGTTGCGGGCTCGCCCGCATCCGCGGTGGCCGACTTCTTCTTGTCGGCCGACAGCGGCTGTGCAACCTTGCAGTTGTCGCGGTAGATGGCGACCGCTTTCAGCCCGAGCTTCCAGGATTCGATGAAGAGCTGCTCCACCTCTTCCACGGTCGCCGACTCCGGCATGTTCACCGTCTTGGAGATGGCACCCGAGATGAACGGCTGTGCCACAGCCATCATCCGAACGTGCCCCATGTAGTGGATGGGCTCCGCTCCCATCGCCGTATCGAACACGGAGTAGTGCTCGGACTTCAGGTGCGGCGCATCGACAACCGAGTTGTGTTCGGCGATGTACCCGACGACGTCGTCGATCTGCCCAGCGTCGTAGCCGAGCTTGTCCAGCGCCCGCGGCACCGTCTGATTGACGAACTGCATGGTGCCACCGCCGACCAGCTTCTTCGTCTTCACGAGCGCCAGTTCGGGCTCGATGCCCGTGGTGTCGCAATCCATCATCAGGCCGATGGTGCCCGTGGGCGCCAGCACGCTGGCCTGTGCGTTGCGGTAGCCGTGCTTCTCGCCCAGGCTGATGGCCTCGTCCCACGCGTTCTTGGCTGAGGACAGGAGCGCCTCTGGCACGATGTCGCCGTCGATCGTGTCCACGGCCGCGCGGTGCTTGCGGATGACGCGGAGCATGGCGTCGGCATTCGGTCGGTAGCCCTGGAACGGACCCATGGCGTCGGCGATCTTCGCGCTGGTTCGGTACGCGTGGCCGGTCATGAGCGCGGTGATGGCTCCGGCCCACGCGCGCCCACCGTCGGAGTCATACGCGAGCCCCCGCGCCATGAGGAGGGCGCCGAGGTTCGCGTATCCGAGGCCGAGCTGGCGGTAGGCCCGTGCGTTCTCACCGATCTTCTCGGTGGGGTAGCTGGACTCACCCACCAGGATCTCCTGCGCGGTGAAGACGACCTGGACCGCGTGCTTGAAGCTGGCCACGTCGAAGTTGCCCTCGTCGTCCAGGAACTTCATGAGGTTCAGCGATGCCAGGTTGCACGCGCTGTTATCCAGGTGCATGTACTCCGAGCACGGGTTGGAACCGTTGATCCGTCCGCTGGCCGGGCACGTATGCCATTCGTTGATGGTGGTGTCGTACTGCATGCCGGGGTCGGCGCACTGCCACGCGGCCTCGGAGATCTGCCGCATGAGGTTCCGTGCGCGGACGGTGTGCACGGTCTCGTCGGTGGTGATGGCCTTGAGCTTCCAATCCTGATCCTGCTCGTACGCCTGCATGAACGCATCCGTCACGCGAACGGAGTTGTTCGCGTTCTGATACTGGATGGAGGCGCTGTCTTTGCCGTCGAGGTCCATGTCGAACCCGGCGTCGCGCAGGGCGCGGGCCTTCTGCTCTTCGTTGGATTTGCACCAGATGAAGTCCTCGACGTCGGGGTGATCGACGTTGAGGATGACCATCTTCGCGGCGCGCCGTGTCTTGCCGCCGGACTTGATGGTCCCGGCGGAGGCGTCGGCCCCGCGCATGAAGCTCACTGGACCCGAGGCGGTTCCGCCCCCGGCCAGCGTCTCCTTGGACGAACGGATCTTCGACAGGTTGATCCCCGAACCCGAGCCGCCCTTGAAGATGGTGCCTTCTTCCACGTACCAGTTCAGGATCGAGCTCATGTGGTCGTCGACCGCCAAGATGAAGCACGCTGAGCACTGCTGCGGGGTGTCGGGGACGCCGACGTTGAACCAGACCGGAGAGTTGAACGCAGCCTTCTGCGTGACGATGAGGTGGGTCAGTTCGTCGGCGAAGATCTGCGCGTCGTCCTTAGTGGCGAAGTACCCGTTCTTCTCCCCCCAGCCCCGGATCGTGTCGACGACCCTGCCGGCGAGCTGACGAACGGAGGTTTCGCGCTGCGGCGTGCCCAGGGTTCCGCGGAAATACTTCTGCGCGACGATGTTCGTCGCGTTCTGTGACCAGCTCTTCGGGAATTCGACATCCCGCTGTTCGAACGCGTTGCCACCCTCCTTGAAGTTCGGGATGACCGCGTCGCGGGTCTCCCATTCGACATCCTCGAACGGGTGGTGTCCCTCGCTGGTGAAGTACCGCTTGAAGGTCAATCCCTCCCGGATGACCTCCACATCCCCCTTGTTCGCCATGTACCGCGCCCCCTTCCGATCCGTGCAGTTGTGGATGACCTGTGGATAGCCTGTGGATGACTTACAACCGTGTCATTCGCAAGCTCCGGGATTGTGTCCCTCCGGAGCCCCGAGGTCAAGATGTCGTGGCAGGAAAGTTTGTCAACCACTACAGGTAGTATCTCACCTCGGCAGCCATATGAGCGAAATGGCTCGATGGAGCTACCGAAACGACGTTCCCAGGGCGTGGTCAGCGGCCGCGGCGCTTCGCCGGGATCTTCTTCTGGAGCACACCGAGTTCGCGTTCGAAGTCGGTGATCTCCTGGAAGTCCTTGTAGACGCTCGCGAACCGCATGTAGGCGACCTGGTCGAGCTTGGCCAGGCCGGCGAGGACCTCGACGCCGATCTGCTCCGAAGAGACCTCGGGCCCCTTGCGCCGCACCCGCTCCTCCACCCGGTCCACCAGGACGTGGACCCGATCCACCGTGACGGGGCGGTTCTTGATGGCCTTCATCACGCTCCCGATGATCTTGTCCCGGTCGAAGACATCCTTCGAGCCGTCCCGTTTCACGACGACCAGCCCGACGTCCTCGACGCGCTCGAACGTGGTGTACCGGCGCGTACAGCCGGCGCACTCCCGCCGTCGGCGGATGGCCAGGCCGTTGTCCGCGGGGCGGGAATCCACGACCCGGTCGTCGTCGGCATTGCACCAAGGGCATCGCATCGCCAGCCACAATATCTTGTGTCGACGCGTGCGGTGCACCCGACATCTGGGCCTTCCCGCCGGGCTCAGGCCGAGGCCGGGACGGACAGACGCTCTCCCGGCACCACGGTCGGAGCCGGGAGGCCGTTGGCGCGCTGGATCTCCTCGATCACGAGCCGGGGATCCGCGTCTGGCTGAACCGTTCGGGCGATGCTCCAGAGGCTGTCTCCGCGCTGCACCACGTAGTGATGGACCTGGGGTCGTTCCGGGCCCGAGAAAGCATGCGCCACAGGTCCTGTCATCATGCCGACGAAGATGCTCGCCCCGATGAGAACCGTTAGGCGGCGCCGGCGAACATGTGTTCGATGCATGGGACGATGGTGCCCGAACGAGCGTTCGACGTCAAGTGTTTGCTCGAACATATGTTTGCCTCCCGTATAGGTGCGTGCTAGCGTCCGATCCTGCGAATAGGAGGCTAGAGACCATGTCTGACATCACTACCCGGCAGCAGCGGATCCTCGACGTCATCGCCGACGCAGTCCGTGATCGCGGTTACCCCCCAACCGTTCGGGAGATCGGAGAAGCTGTCGGCCTCACCTCCTCGTCCAGCGTCCACGCCCAACTGGCCAACCTTGAGCGGATGGGCCTCTTGCGGAAAGACGCCACCAAGCCGCGAGCCATGGCCCTGTCCGCCGACGACCACCGGCCGAACAGCGTGGCCGTCCCTTTGGTTGGCCGGATCGCCGCCGGCTCGCCCGTCCTGGCTGCGGAACAGATCGAGGAGTACGTGGCGGTTCCCGACGGATTCGCCGATGATCGCGACCATTTCGCACTCACGGTCGCGGGCGATTCGATGATCGGGGCGGGCATCTTCGACGGCGACATGGTGGTTATCCGCCAGCAGGACTCCGCGGAGGACGGCGACATCGTCGCGGCATTGCTCCCTGGCCCCGCCGAGGAAGAGGCGACAGTGAAACGACTCGGTCACGACGGGGACCGCGTCATGCTCATCCCTGAGAACCCTGCCCTGTCTCCGTTCGAGATGAACGACGGGCGGATCTTGGGCAAGCTGGTGGCGGTTCTCAGGAAGCTCTGAAACCGGCTAGGCTGCTCCGACCAGACGTCCGGGAGTAGCCGATGGAGCCCCAGGGCCAGCACCGCTTCGCAGACCAGGTACGTTCTCAAGCCGATGCGCTCCAACGCGTTCTGGATTCATCGTCGCTGCGCGCCCAGATCCACGCCGCGGCCGAAGGCCTTCACCGAGTCCATCGCATCTGGCTCGTAGGAACTGGCGCCTCCCTGCACGCGGCGGAACTCGGTGCGGCGATGCTGGGTGAGGCGGGCAGAGCAGCGCAGGCCGTGTCGTCGATGCACTTCGTGGAATGGTCGCCTGTGGTGGGGTCGCAGGACGGGGTCCTGGTGATCTCTCACTCCGGGACGACCGCCTACGCGCTCTCGGCCCGGTCTCAGGCGTTCAATGCGGGGCTAGAGGCATTCATGGTTACCCGCGAAGGCAGCGGGTTACCCAACGCCATCGAACCCATTTCCAAGGAACCCAGCGAAACCGCGTCCGTGAGCTATACGACAGCCGTTATGGCCATCGCGATGCTCGCCGGGCAGTTGGGGGCCGAGGAGTATGGAAGCGAAGACCTTTCGCGGGTGCCGCAAGCCGTCAAGGCCGCGCTCGACGCCGCACCCCTCACGCTGGAGGAACCGGCTCGATTGTTGGTCTTCACAGGAGCCGGCCCTGCCTCGGTCACCGCCCGCGCTGCCGCGCTTCTGTTCCGGGAGGCGGCACGCGTTCCGGCGGAAGGGTTCGATGTCGAGACATTGCTGCACGGCAACGCAGTGCCGCTGGATGGCCGGGACGCGCTGGTGGCGCTCACCACGCCCGACCCTGGCGGCATGGTGGAGGCCGTGGCCGGTGCCTCCGCAGCGGCCGGTATCAAGACGAGCAGTCTGAACGAACCCGCGCCGCTTTCCCCCGTCCTCGCCCAGATCCCTCTGATGGTTCGGCTCGAACTCGCGGCGAGCACGATGGCGTCTGCGGGGGGACACGATCCCGACACCGTCATCACGGGGGCGTGGAAGGACGAGGCGCTCTGGCGCCTGGGCGCGCCCGGCTAGTTCGTCCGGATGAAGGGGCGGACGCGCGCGAGCTGACGAAGGCCCACCCGGGCGTGCACGCGGGTGCCGTCGTCCTCGAGCTCCGTCGATAGGACCTCAGCCTCCCGGTAGAGGCCCGCGGTGATGTCCTCTCGTCCGTACGGGATCAACAGCGTCACGTCGACCGGAGGTCGCGGGATCGCCGCCTCGACCGCCTCGAGCAGCCCGTCGGCTCCTTCTCCCGTGATGGCGGACACCTGCGACGAACCCGGGAAGCGGCGCGCCAGTCTGGCTCGCTCGGAGCCCTCGATCCGGTCGATCTTGTTGAGCGCCAACACCTCCGGGATCCCCGAGGCCCCGATGTCGTGAAGAACCGTTCGGACCGCGGTGATCTGACCGTCCAGATCGGATGTCGCAGCATCGGCTACATGCAGGATGACGTCCGCCTCGTTCACCTCCTCCAAGGTCGAACGGAACGCCTCCACCAGGTCGTGGGGAAGCTTGCTCACGAACCCCACCGTGTCGCTGGCGATCGCTCGGCGTCCGGCGGGGAGCGTCAGGCGGCGAGTCGTGGGATCGAGGGTGGCGAAGAGCTGGTCGGCGACCACGACATCGGAGCCAGTGAGCCGGTTGAGCATCGTGGACTTCCCTGCGTTCGTGTAGCCGGCCACGGCGATCTGTGGAACCTGCGAACGCCGGCGCGACGCGCGCTTGACGTCGCGCGTGCGCTCCAGATCCTTGATGTCACGACGGAGCTTCGTGATCCTCCGGCGGATGTGCTGGCGGTCGACCTCCATCTTCGTTTCGCCGGGGCCGCGGGTTCCGATACCTGCGCCCAGACGACTCATCGCTTCGCCCCAGCCTCGCAGGCGTGGAAGCAGGTAGTTCAACTGGGCGAGCTCGACCTGCGCTTTGCCTTCGCGCGAACGAGCGTGGAGGGCGAAGATGTCGAGGATCAGCGCGGTTCTGTCGATGAGCTTCACGCCGAGGCGCTCCTCCAGCGACCGGAGCTGACCGGGGTTGAGCTCGCGGTCCAGGATCACCGCTGCGGCCCGCTCTGCGCGAACGACGTCGTGAAGCTCGTCGAGCTTCCCGCGTCCGACGAACGTGGCGGGGTCGGGCTCGGGCCTGTTCTGGACGAGACGCGCCACCGGCTCCGCCCCTGCGGAGTCGGCAAGAGCGGCAAGTTCGTCGAGGTCGCCTTCGGTCATGCCGGGGCCGACGCCGACCAACACGGCTCGTTCACGGACGGCAGGTTTCCAAGTGGCCGAGAGCGGGGACTCCAGGACACCGGCAGTGTCGTGCTCGCCACGTCCGGCCGTCCGTTCGCTCGAGGGACGCCGGCGATCTGGCATCAGCTCAGAGAGGAGCCGAAGGAACGGAGCACGTCGTTCAGCCGCACCTTGTCGTCGGTGGCCTCCGTCCGGTACCCGATGACCAGACCGCAGGGCAACCCGTAGGAACCCGCGGGGAATGCTCGTGCCCGGGAGCCCGGGATCACGATGGCCCGCGCCGGGACCACCCCACGATGCTCCACAGGCTCGGAGCCGGTGACGTCGATGATCGGGGTGCTGCCTGTCAGGACCACGCCGGCGCCCAGTACCGCTTCCCGACAGACCCGAACGCCCTCAGTGACGATGCACCTCGATCCGATGAACGCCCCGTCTTCGATGATGACGGGAGCCGCCTGTGCCGGCTCCAGAACGCCGCCGATCCCCACGCCGCCCGCAAGGTGGACGTCCGCTCCGATCTGCGCACACGACCCCACGGTCGCCCACGTATCCACCATCGAACCGGGACCCACCCACGCGCCGATGTTCACGTAACTTGGCATGAGGATCACGCCCGGTGACAGGTACGCGCCGAACCGCGCGGTCGCCGGTGGGACCACACGTACGCCCGCCTCCTCGTACCCGGTCTTGAGCGGGAGCTTGTCGTGATATTCGAAGGGCCCGACCGACGTGGTCTCCATCCCGCGCACCCGGAAGTACAGCAGAACCGCCATCTTCGCCCACGTGTTCGTTCGCCAGCCCGTATCGGAGGACTCATCGGGTTCGGCGACGCGAATCTTGCCGGCATCCAGGAGTGCGATCGCCTCCTCTACGGCTGCCCGGTCGATGTCTGCGCCCGGCTCGAACGACGACTCGATGCGCGTCGCCAACCCTTCGTACGTCATCACGACGATTCACCGAAGTAGGCGTCCAGGCGGGCGGCGGCGCGTTCGCACTCGGCCTGTTCTGGCACCATCGCCATCCGAACGTATCCCTCCCCTTCGGTCCCGAAGAACGACCCCGGGGCCACGATGACATCGCACTGATCCAAGAGTTCGCCGGCCCACGCTTCCGAGGAGCGACCGCCCGGCGCCTCGAGCCACAGGTAGAACGTGGCGACGCTTGCCGCCACCTTCACGCCGCGCCTGGCGAACAGCTCCAGGAACACCCGTCGCTTCGCAGCGTAACGGGCTCTGTTCTCGGAGACATGCGCTTCGTCACCCCACGCAGCGACCGACGCCCGCTGCACGAATTCCTGCGGAGTGACCCCTACGCTTGGGCGCAGACGCTTGAGCGCGGCGATGAGCGTCGGATCGCCGGCCACGAAGCCGCTGCGGTACCCGGTCATCGACGAGCGCTTGCTGAGCGTGTTGATGACCACGACGCCGCTGAGATCCTCGACCTGCAGCGCGCTGGCCGGTGCAACGTCGTCGAAATAGAGCTCGCTGTAGGCCTCGTCGGAGGCCAGCAGCACGCCGTTGGCCCGACAGAGGTCTGCAGCATGGCGGAGATAGTCGAGCGGTGCCACGGCACCGGTCGGGTTGTTCGGATAGTTGAGCCAAAGGATCGCGGCTCGCTCCCACGTGTTCTGTGGGACGGCCTCGAGATCGGCCAGGAATCCGCGATCTTCCGTCAACGGAAGCGAGACGGCGTCGCCTCCCGCGAACCGCGCTCCGCGTGCGGGGATGGGATAGCCGGGCGACGTCACCAGGGCAAGATCTTTTCCCGCCCCCGGGTCGAACACGCTCTGGGCGAGCGAGAACACCAACTCCTTGGACCCGAGGATGGGCAGGATGTTCGTCTCTGGGTCCAGGTTCGTACCGAACCGGCGGGCGGTCCAACCCGCGATGGCCTCCCGCAGTTCGGGGAGGCCCGCCGCGCGAGGATACGAACTCACCGGCTTCACTGCCTTCACGAGCGCGTCACGGATGAAGGGCGCGGTCACCTCACGGGGATCGCCCACGCCGAAGTCGATGAGCTGACGTCCCTGCGCCACCGCCTCCGTCTTGCGGCGGTCCAGCGCTTCGAAGGGGTACGGCTCCACGAACCTGATACCGGGTGACAGCTGCACGTTCATCCTTCCACCGGGGCTCGCAGGAACGCCCGGATGATGTCGTAGCACTCGACGAGGGCAGGGAGTTCGACCTGCTCCTCGTCGGTGTGAGCGTACCGCGGGTCCCCGGGGCCTAGATTGATGGCGTCGATCCCCGCCATCGCGAACTCGGCCACGGGGGTCCAGGCCTGCTTGGGCCGCACCGGCAGCCGACCTCCGTCCAGCAGACGCTCCACCAACGGGTTGGCCAGGACCACCGGTCCGGGAGGAGCGTTACCGTCGATCTCGATCTCGAGACCCGGATGGGTCAGGGACCCGCGTAACCAGGCCTCGGCCTCAGCTGCGGTCCGGCCGGGTGCGTACCTCACGTTCACCGTGGCCCGGACACCATCGGGGATGACGTTGGCGGCCACTCCCCCGTCGATGGTCGTCACGTTCACCGTCTCGCGAAAGGTCAAGCCGTCGATCTGCACGTCGTGGACCGGGAGACCCGCGACCGGGGCTAGCGCTTCCATCGCGGTGTGGATGGCGTTTCGACCAAGCCAGGGGCGTGCGGAATGCGCGGCCCGACCACGAACGGTGACGGTCGCGTTCAGGTTCCCAAGACACCCGACCTCCACGGCGTTGGCGGTCGGTTCCAACACGATCGCGAGTGCGACACCTCGGAGTGCCGCGCATCGTTCGAAGAGCGGGAGGAGCGCGCTCTGCGTGATCGGGAGTTCCTCACGCCCGAAGAAGAGGTAGCCCACGTCAAGATCAGCCGCGTGCGGATCGATGTCCTGCGCGAGGGCGAGCATGACGGCGAGGCCGGCCTTCATGTCCGCGGCCCCTCTTCCCTCGATGGTGTTCCCGTGGCGCGTTGAGGGCCACACGGCGTTCGTCAGCGGAACGGTGTCGGCGTGTCCAGCAAGGAGCAGGAGCGGTGCCTCGGGTCGGCGATCAGCGGGGAGGAAGCACCGAACCCCATCCACTGCGTCTATCAGGGCGTGGCGGTCTGGCGGCATCTCTTCGGTGATACGGGCGAGCACCGCTTCTTCATCCAGGGAAACACTCGGGATGTCGACCAGCGCCTGGAGAAGGTGGCCTATCCGTTCTCGCTGATCACCGCTCGCCCCCACGGCCATCAGCTCAGGAGCGCAGGAAGATCCACGGTCCCGTCGAAGACGTGCGAGACGCCACCGCTCAGCAACACCTGCCCGTCGGGTTGCCGCGTAACGCGGAGGTCGCCTCCCGGATAGTGGATGGTCACCTGAGACGGGGAGCGGCCCGACTCGTTCGCCAGGACCGCTACCGCGCACGCGCCCGTGCCGCACGACAGTGTCTCGCCGACGCCCCGCTCCCACACGCGCACGTCGATCTCCTCTCCACCCGGCCGGACTCGAGCGAACTCAACGTTGGTCCGCTCGGGAAAGAGTTCGTGGTGCTCCAGCGCCGACGCCGTATGCGCCACGTGGTATAGCTCGGGATCGTCGTCGACGAACAGGACCAGGTGTGGGTTTCCCATGCTCACCCCGCCGGCGGGAACCGTGGTGCCGCCGATGTCGAACGGTTGGTCCAAGAAGGTCTCCCATGCGGGTCCGTGCATGGGGATGGCAGCCCGTGCGAACGCCGGCTCCCCCATCGACACGGTGGCACAGATCACGGCGCCACCCCCTCGCTCGATGCTCACGAGTTTCACTCCCGACGCCGTCCAGACCTTGACCTCTGACTCGCTTTCCGGCAAGAGACCTCGGGCCGCAAGGAAGGCCGCCGTACAGCGGATGCCGTTCCCCGACATCTGCGCCGGGGTCCCGTCGGCATTGATGAGGCGCATCGCGAACGGAGCCTCGCCACTTCCGCCGGTGACGCGGATGACGCCGTCCCCGCCTACCCCAACCCACCGATCGCACAAGACCCGAGCAGGCTCGCCCGTGAGGTCGAGTTCGTCGTCGAGATCCAGGATGAGGATGAAGTCGTTGCCCGTCGCTTCGAACTTGGAGAAGGTCACTGTCATCGGCCGGCCCCGAGGAACTGAACGATGTCGTCCATGGCGTCCATCGCTCCGCTCTCACCAGCCCGGAACCACTGGACCCGCGGGTCTCGGCGGAACCACGCGAGTTGCCGACGTGCGAGCTGTTTGGTTCGCTTGACGGTCAGGGCTTCGGCCTCCTCGAGCGAGCATCCTCCCTCCAGATGGCGGGAAAGTTCAGCGTAGCCGATGGCTTGCGTAGCAGTGAGCCAGCCCCCGAACCCGGCGTCAACCAACCGAGCGACCTCCTGGAGCCAACCTCCGTTGATCATCGCGTCTACCCGTCGCACGATCCGTTCGTTGAGGACCGTGCGATCGATGTCGACGCCGGCCACGATTGCCCGGTCGGCCGGATACCTCTCCCACGCCTCCGCGAACGAACTGAAGGGCCTACCGGTGATCCCTGCAACCTCCAGCGCGCGGATCGTTCGTCTGACGTTCCCCGGTTCTATCTTCGCGGCGGCGACGGGGTCCAGGTCCTGCAAGCGGGCATAGAGGCGCGAGGAGCCCAGTGCTTCGGCCTGCCGCTCCAGGTCCGCGCGCGTTCCGGGGTCCGTCGCCGGAAAGACGAGATCGTCGACGCACGCGCGGAAATAGAGGCCGGAACCCCCGACCAGAAACGGCGTGACACCGCGGAGCTCAAGGTCGGCGAACGTGGTCCGTGACGCCTCCTGATAGGCGGCGACGCTGAACGGTTCGCTCGGCTCGGCCAGATCTATCAGGTGATGGGCGATCCGGTTGCGCTGAGCCGCAGAGGGCTTTGCTGTTCCGATATCCATCCCGCGGTAGATGAGCATCGAGTCGACGGAGACGATCTCCGCGCCGAACGTCTCCGCGATCTGGATCCCAGCCTCGGTCTTCCCCGACGCGGTCGGACCGACCAGCGCCAGCATAGGGAACGCATCGCCGGGCACGGGTCTCCCTAGGCGAAGACCGCGGCGGGAGCAGGGACCACGCGGCCGCGCAAGTGATGTGCCGCCGTATCAACGACCTCCGCCCAGACGAACGTCCCAGGATCCAGCGGCTCCGGAAGATGCACGATGCGGTTGGTGCGCGTCCGCGATTGCGTCGATAGACCCTTGCGGTCTCCTCCCTCGACCAGCACCTCGACGATGGATCCGAGCTGCGCTGCGGACGCCTCCTCCGAGATCGCGGTCTGAAGTTCCAGGAGACGGTCGAACCGCTCCTGAACGATCTCCTTGGGGATCTGGTCGTCGAAGTTGGCGGCCCGCGTGCCGGGGCGTGGGGAGTATTGGAACATGAAGGCACTGTCGAACCGGGCTGTTCGGACGGTCTCCAAGGTCTCGGCGAAGTCGGCCTCGGTCTCCCCCGGGAATCCCACGATGACATCGGTTGAGACGGCGACGTGGGGAATGGCCGCGCGGATGGCATCGAGCCAGCCCAGGTACCGCTCGCGTCGGTAGGACCGTTGCATGGCCTTGAGGACGCGATCCGACCCCGACTGAAGCGGGAAATGGATGTGTTCACAGACGTTCTCGCATCCCGCCATGGCGTCGATCACATCTGGTGTGAAGTCGTGCGGGTGCGGACTCGTGAACCTGATCCTTCGGATCCCCTCGACGTTGTTGACCTCCCGCAGCAGCGTGGCGAACAGGGGCTTGTTGGGCGAGTCGGGGACGGTCACATCTCGGCCGAACGTGTTGACGTTCTGACCCAGCAGGGTCACCTCGACGACGCCCTTGGAAACGAGCCCCTGCACCTCGGCCAAGATGTCCCCGATGCCCCGTGACCGCTGCGGACCTCGGACGAACGGCACGATGCAGAACGTGCAGGCGTTGTCACAACCCGGCGCGATGGATACCCAAGCTCTGAAGCTATCCTGCCGAACCGCCGGCAGGGCACTGGGGAACAGTTCCGTGTAGTCCCTCACGTCCATCTGTGGACCGTCCTCTTCCGCTGCTCTAAGGAGGTCCATGAGGCGGGGCAGCGCGTGGGTCCCGATCACGACGTCTACCCACGGCGCCCGTTCCTGGATCAGACCTTGATCCTTCTGCGCGAGACAACCGGCGACGACGATCCGCAGCGAGGGGTTCTCTTCCTTGAGCGGCTTGAGATGCCCCAGGTTGCCGTAGAGCTTGTTGTCCGCGTTCTCGCGGATGGCGCACGTGTTCAACACGATGACCTGTGCCTGCGAGGCATCCCGCGTCGGCGCCATCCCCTCGGCCACGAGGACGCCGGCGATGCGCTCGGAATCGTGCTCATTCATCTGGCACCCGAAGGTGCGGATCAGGTACTTCGGCTCCATGGCGTCGAGGCTACTACCTGCGTGGATGCGTTACTTCGCGTACTCGATGGCCCGTGATTCCCTTACCACGGTGATCCGGATCTGGCCGGGATACTGCAGTTCCTCCTCCACCTGCTTGGCGATGTCACGGGCGATGACCTGCGCCTGCATGTCGTCGACCTCCTGCGGCAGCACCATGACGCGCACCTCTCGGCCCGCCTGCATCGCGAAGACCTTCTCGACGCCTGGTTGCGCCGTGCAGATCTCCTCCAGGCGCTCCAACCGCTTCACGTAGGTCTCCAGCGATTCCCGTCGTGCTCCCGGGCGGCCACCGCTGATCCCATCGGCGATCTGGGCAAGCACCGCGTCGACGGAGTGCTGCTCGACCTCACCGTGGTGAGACTCGATGCAGTGGACGACCTCGGGGCTCTCTCCCAACCGGCGCGCGATCTCTGCCCCGATGATCGCGTGAGAGCCCTCGACCTCGTGCGTGACGGCTTTCCCGATGTCGTGAAGGAAGGCTCCACGTTTGGCGATCGTTGCGTCCAGTCCGATCTCGGCGGCGATGGCGCTCGCGATGTGGGCCGACTCGACCAGGTGCCGGAGCACGTTCTGACCGTAGGAGGTCCGATACTGGAGTTGTCCCAAGAGCTTGATGATGTCGGGGTGGATGTCGGGGATACCGACTTCGGCCACCGCATCCTCGCCCGCCCGCCTGATCCGATCCTCGATATCCCGCATCGAGCGTTCGTGCAGTTCTTCGATGCGGGCGGGATGGATCCGCCCGTCTGCGACGAGCTTCTCCAACGTCATGCGGGCCGCCTCGCGTCGAACCGGGTCGAACGAGCTGAGAACGACGGCTTCGGGCGTGTCGTCGATGATGATGTTGACCCCCGTGGTTGCCTCGAAGGCGCGGATGTTGCGCCCTTCCCGGCCGATGATGCGACCCTTCATGTCCTCACTGGGCAGGGCGAACACGCTCACGGTGGATTCCGCGGTCTGTTCCGAGGCGACGCGCTGGATGGCGATGGTCACGATCTTTCGCGCTCGCTCCTCACCCTCTTCCCGGGCACGTTGCTCGATCTCCCGGACCTGGCTCATCGCGTGGCGTTTCGCATCCTCCAGGATCTGTGCCATGAGGACCTCGCGACCCTCGCTCGAGGTCATCCCCGCGATCTTCTCCAACTGGGCCCTGTGGAGATCGGTGGCCCGTTCCAATTGCTCGCGGACGTAGGTCAGCCGCTCTTCCCGCTCGTCGAGTTCTGCTACGCGCGTGGCGACGGCGGCGTTCTTGGAACGGATGTCCTCCTCCGAGTCCGTGATCCGGCGCTCGATCCGCGCGATCTCGTCGCGCCGGGCCCGGACGTCCTCCTCAGCCTCCCGACGGATCGCGGTGGCTTCCTGCTTGGCGCCGTCCACTGCCTGTTTGAGGCTCTGCGCGGCTTCCTGTTGGGCTTCAAGCAGCGCCTTCTGCGCTTGGGATTCGATGCTGTGGGCGTTGGAGGCGGCGATGGTCTTGCGGTAAAGGAATCCGGCGACGGCGCCCACCGCGAGGGCGCCGATGGCGATGACGACTTGAGGCATGGTGTCTCCCCTTATCCCTATGGGGAGAGGACCCTTCCGGGCCGGCGCGATGGCGGGGTTCGGGAACTACGGGGCGCCGCGGACTATCGCGAGCTCCGTTCTGTCGAACGTGTAGGTGTCAGTTCCGGTCACAGGGCCTCTGGCGTCGGTTAGGTAAGTGGTTCTCTCGTGGCCTGCGATGCTACGGCCGCCGAACCCGTCCGGCAAGACGCAACAGGCGCAGATCACGGCTCCTGATCGGCTCCCTGCAGGTCAAGTGCCCTGCGAGCGGCGCTGCGTGCGATCTGGGGCCCGTATCCCCGTCGGGCCAGGAGTCCCACCAGCCGCGCGTAGGCCTTCTCCGGGGGGAGCGCCCCCATCCGCACGGCTTTCGACGCAGCGAGCTCGAATGCACGCTCCTCGTCATCCACGGCCACCCCTTCGAGCACCTCGTCCGCCACGGAGCGAGAGACACCCTTGGCGGCCAGGGCGCTCGCCACCGCACGAGAACCGGACTTCCTATTTTCCAGATGATGAGCGGCGAGTTGCTGGGCGAACGAGAGATCGTCGATGAGGCCGACGCCCTCAAGCCGGCCGAGCACATCCGCCACCTCTCGGCGTTCGAAGCCGGCGGCGGAGAGGCGTCGTTCGAGCTCCTGACGGCTGCGTGGGCGCACCGCCAGGAGCCCGAGCGCGCGCTCGCGGCAATCCTTGGGATTCTTGGCCTGGCCCCGAGGCACGGCCGATCAGGCCTCGGCGTCGGCTTTCGCCTTCGCTCTCCCGCTGGGCGGGGCGGCGTCTTCCAGGACGGCATCCGGGATGATCTCGATGGGCTTGTCGGCGTCTTCGCCGAATGACGTGAGTCCGACGGCTTCACGGATCTTGCGCTCGATCTCGTCTCGGATCTCCAGATGTTCACCCAAGAACTGGCGCGCGTTCTCCCGGCCTTGGCCGAGCTGTTCGCCTTCGTAGGTGAACCAGGCTCCCGCCTTCTTCACGATCTCGAGGTCGACACCCACGTCGATAAGCGCGCCCTCCTTCGAGATGCCCTTGCCGTACATGATGTCGAACTCGCACTGACGGAACGGCGGCGCGACCTTGTTCTTCACGACCTTCACCCGGGTGCGGGAACCGACGACTTCCTGGCCGTCCTTCAGGTTCTCGATCTTGCGAACGTCAAGACGGACGGACGAGTAGAACTTCAATGCCCGTCCACCCGGCGTGGTTTCCGGGCTGCCGAACATGACGCCGATCTTCTCGCGGAGCTGGTTGATGAAGATGGCCGTGGTGTCGAACCGGCTGAGGGATCCGTTCAGCTTCCGCATGGCCTGGGACATGAGTCGGGCCTGCAGACCTACGTGCGTGTCGCCCATCTCCCCTTCGATCTCCGCTCGAGGGGTGAGGGCGGCGACGGAGTCAACGACCACGACCGCCAGGGCTGCGGATCGAACGAGCATGTCGGCGATCTCGAGCGCCTGCTCCCCGGAGTCGGGCTGAGAGACGAGGAGTTCGTCGATATTCACGCCGAGGGCACGCGCGTAGGTGGGGTCGAGTGCGTGTTCGGCATCGATGAACGCGGCGATACCTCCGGCCCGCTGGGCCTCCGCGATGATGTGGAGACACACCGTGGTCTTCCCGGATCCCTCCGGGCCGAACACCTCAACGATGCGGCCGCGCGGGATGCCCCCGATGCCGAGCGCGAGGTCGAGAGACATCGACCCCGTAGGGATCACGCCCATCTCGACGTTCATCGGGTGCTCACCGAGCTTCATGACGGCGCCCTTGCCGAACTGCTTCTCGATCTGCTGGAGCGTCACGTCCAGCATCTTGTCCCGGTCCACGCGGTCCTCCTTCTTCCGTTGACGCTTCCCGGGGAGAGGCCGGGCGAGCACGTCTTCCATCTCTGCGAGCACGCTACTGGACTGGTCTGACATAACTTACACCCCTGTCATTAGACGGGTCGATCCGCGAACCTTACCCGAACAGGTGTTCGAACGCAAGCAACTACGGGCCGAAGGCAGACCGGAGCAGCGGTTCATAGATCGCACCCTCGGATCGGAGGTAGCTTCGGAACAGGGTGACCGAGCTGATGGGAAAGGTCGTTCCGGTAAGGAGGGCCGAGGACCACCCCGGCGGGACCGAGTGGGGGGAACACATCGGCCGAGCGTGACATGGGGGACGTAGGGACCTTGTCGTTGCGGCAACCATGCCGAAAAGGACGCGCGGACCAGCGCCTCGATGTCCGCGATCCGCCCCTGCTTATCGTCAACCCCGGCCACCAGGACCCGGGCTCGCTGTGCGCCGACGGGGAACGAGCCGAGCCTCGCTATCGCCGTTCGGAAATGCACGGCTCCCCGGGCAACGTCCGAGAGCGCTGTACTGAGGCCGTCCACCTCCCCTCCCGGCACCTGGCCCACGAACCCCAGCGTGAGGTGGTAGTTCGCCTCGGGTACCCATCTCACGGATGGCGCACCTCGGAATGGGTCCACACAACGGGCGAGCATCACCCGCACATCGGAGGGAACTTCCAGGGCGACGAAGAGCCGCATCCCATCCGAACGGCTCACGTCAGATCAGGCGGTCGCCGTCGGGCAACGGCCTGCTCTCCAGGTAGCGGCGCAGCAGATCGAGCGATGCCTGCTCCGCCCAGGCGCGGACACGGTCGCGCTCCCCGGGGGACACGTACCCACGGGCATGCACCACATCCTCGGCATGCAAGCCGATCCACACGGTGCCCGGCTCGGCTCCTCCGTGTGGCTCGGGACCCGCCGCACCGGTGAGCGACAGGCCGATGTCGGCCGAGAACAACCCGCGGACGCCCTCCGCCATCTCCAGCGCGCACTCCTTGCTCACCACCCCCGGCCCGTCGAGCGTCTCCTGCCGGACCCCCAGGACCGACCGTTTCGCCCCCGGCGAGTAAACGACGGCGTCGCCGATGAGATACGCCGAGGCGCCGGGGACGGACGTGAGCCGCGCGCCCACGCTCCCACCGGTCAGTGACTCTGCGAGCGCCACCGTCCTGCCCGAATCCCGGAGCAAGCGGCCCACCGCCTCTTCCAGCGTTTCATCGTTCCGAGTGAACACGACGTCGCCCAACCGCCGTTCGACCTCCGCCACCATCGGTTCGACGAGAGCCAGGGCCTCGCGCTCGGTTGCCGCCTTCGCGGTGATCCGGATCTTCACCTCTCCGTTCGATGCGAGGTAGGCCAGGCTCGGGTTGGTGCTTCCTTCGAACAGGTCCGCGACGATCTCGGCAACGCGCGACTCGCCGATCCCCGTGGAGCGAAGGGTCGTGGACCGGATCACGGCCGGCCCGGCCAACGCACGGAGCTCGGTCAGGATGGTCCCTTCCATCATCTCCACCATCTCGAGCGGGACCCCCGGAACGGCATAGATGCGAACACCGTCGTCGAGTTCGGCGATGAGGCCGGGCGCGCTGCCTCGGATGGGCTGGATGTAGCGGGCCCCCACCGGCACATCCGCCTGTCGAAGGTTGTTCTGGGGCATGGGCTCTCGACCGAACCCGGCGAACCGTTCTCGCAGCCATGCCTCGATCTCGGGATGGCGCTCCATGTCTACGCCCAGATAGAGGGCCAAAGCATCGCGCGTGATGTCGTCCTGGGTCGGGCCTAAGCCCCCCGTCACGATCACGACGTCGACCCGGGACGCCGCGAGGCGGAGGACCTCGACGATCCGGTCCATGTTGTCACCGACGGCCTGGTGGTACAGCACATCGACGCCGATCTCCGACAGGTGTTCGCCGATCCATCTCGCGTTCGTGTTCGCGATCTGCCCGAGAAGGAGCTCGGTGCCAATCCCGACGATCTCGGCTCTCACGGCGACTTGCTCCCCCCGTTGGAAGGCGATGCGCTCTCCGAGGCGCCGGGTGACCCCGACCCGCTCGGGGAAGCGGAAGGCGACGGGGTCACCCACGGCGTGGTCGCCGCGTCGAAGCTCCGGTGCCACGGCGAGCCGGGCCGTCCCGGAGTGCCCAGATCTCGTCCGTTCACCGTGAGGTGCGCGATCCCTCCCGCGGCGAGCTCGAGGACGAGCGTTTGCTGGGCGGTCGCGGTACGGGACTCCCCTTTCGCCATGTGCCACACGGCCGTGATCCCGTCGGCGATCACCGTCACCTGGAGCTTCGCCGATGCGACCACCACGGCTTGAACCTGTTGGTTCAGCGGCACGGCCGAAGGGGTGACACTTCCCAAGACGGGTGGCGTCCTCGTTCCGTGCGATCTGGACAGGAGTCCGAACACGATGGCGATGACGATGATCGCGAGGGCGGCGAGTTGAAGGAAGCGTTGGTTGTCGCGGATACGGGACGCCGCGATGGCGCGCTCGACCGCTCCCATCTTGGCGGGCGGTGGCGGTGGTTCGAGATCGTCCGCGTTGTCCGAGTAGGCACGGGCGACCTTGTCGGGGTCGAGCCCCAGGTATCGCGCGTAGGTACCCAACGCCCCTCGAACATGCGCCTCGCCCAGCAACTCATCGAACGATTCGTCTTCAAGAGCCCGGAGTTGATCGGCCGCGAGCTTCGTGTCGCGACTGACTTCTTCGATGGTGATGCCGCGACGCTCGCGGGCCTTGCGCAGGGCAGGGCCGACACCGATGAGCGGATCGGACGAGCTGGCCATGGGTGGCGAAAGGATAACCGCCATACCGCCGGCCGGTAGACTCCGGCCATGGAAGAGACGCTGACCGTCGTGGTGGAGATCCCGAAGGGTTCGCGGAACAAATACGAGATGGATCACGAGACCGAAGAGATCTTCCTGGATCGCATGCTGTTCACGTCCATGCAATACCCCGCCGACTACGGCTACATCACCGGAACACTCGGCAACGACGGCGACCCGCTGGATGCGTTGGTCTTCGTCGGCGAACCCACGTTCCCGGGATGCCGGATCCGCGTCCGTGCCGTCGGGTTATTCCGGATGACCGACGAGAAGGGTGAGGATGAGAAGATCCTCTGCGTCCCGCTGCGGGACCCGTCGTGGTCACATGTCGGAGACCTCGGCGGCCTGCCGCTCCCGCTCCTGAACGAGATCGAGCATTTCTTCCAGGTCTACAAGGATCTGGAAGGCCACAAGGTGGCGACCGACGGCTACGAGGATCGGGCCAGCGCGCTGCGGGTCATCGAGGAGGCACGCGAACGCGCGGCACCGGGACCTGCGGACGCGTGAGTCCCCGCGGTTCGCTCGTCGCGGGCGAGCGCGTCCACCTTCGCAGGCTCCGTTCCACCGACCGGGATGAGTTCCTGGAGCGGGTGCGGGCCAGCAGGGAGCTGCACCATCCGTGGTCGGCGCCCCCGGACACGCCAGAGGAGTTCGATCTCCTGGTTCGCAAGGGACGGCAGCGCTCGGAGGAACGGCTGCTGGTGTGCAGGAACGACGATGGCGCCATCGTCGGACAGTTCGGGATCTCGCAGATCTTCTACGGTCCGTTCTGCAGCGCCTATCTCGGCTACTACGGATTCGTTCCGTTTTCCGGGCAGGGCTACATGCGGGAGGGGCTAGCGCTGGTGACGGAGTTCGCGTTCGAGGCGCGCAAGCTTCACCGGCTGCAGGCGAACGTCCAACCGGAGAATGCCCCCTCGATCGCGCTTGTGCGAGGTGGCGGGTTCACGAAAGAAGGGTTCTCGCGACGCTATCTCAAGATCGACGGCGCCTGGCGGGACCATGAGCAGTGGGCGATCCTCGCCGAGGATCCTCGCCCTTGAACCGCGGAGGGCCTAGGGCCGAGGGCGTGCCGAGAGCCTGAGAAACAGCCTTCCGTCCGGTGCCGCGGCCGAGGCCACCTGACTACCATCACGACGATGACACACGCCGAACACACCACATGGCAGGAATCGCCTCTGTCCGCCGTCCACGAGCCCGTGATCGTTCCCGACAGCTTGTCGGAAGGCCCGGTGAAGTTCCTCTTGGTGTCGGGCCACTTGGATGAGAGCCGTTGGGGGCTCATCGGGGCGTTCTGGCTGTCGATCGACGGCGAGCGCGGCGGATTCATCGTTGCGCCCGAGGCGATCTGGAGCGGCAGCGAGATGGTTCGGTCCTATCGAAGCGCGCTCCAACGCGGGTGGAAAGCTGAATCCATCTACGCGTACTGGCAGCGTCAGGTCGGAGCCAGCAGCGGCGTGATGATCGACCCTCAGCAGCACGCGGACACGTTGTTCCACGTCGCCCGCCGTATCGGCGCCCTCTAACTCCGGCGGTTCAGGGCGTCAGGCCGAACGGCGCTCTTCCCACTCTTCCCACGTCACCAGCACGTCGCGGGCTTTCGACCCTTGGCCCGGCCCCACGATCCCCTTCTCTTCCAGGAGGTCCATGAGCCGTCCCGCGCGCGCGAACCCGACCTTCAGCTTGCGTTGCAGCATCGACGTCGAACCGAGCGCGGAACGGATGACCAACTCGGCGGCCTGCTCGAGGAGTTCGTCGTCGCCCCCCAAGCCGTGATCGCCTGCGCCATCGGTTCCCGCACCCGGCGGCAGCCCAAGGCCCTCCACCGTGTTCTCGTAGACGACTTCGCGCTGGGTTCGGATGAAGCCGGTGATCGAATGGATCTCCTGTTGGGTCACCCAGGCCGCCTGAAGACGGGCGGGTTTGTTCGCGTTTGCGGGGGCGAAGAGCATGTCGCCGTGCCCGACCAACTTCTCCGCGCCGTTCTGATCAAGCACGACGCGTGAATCGGCCTGGGACGAGGTCATGAGCGCGATGCGCGAGGGGATGTTGGCTTTGATGAGACCCGTCACCACATCAACCGATGGACGCTGCGTGGCCACGACCAGGTGGATGCCGACGGCACGGGCCATCTGTGCGATGCGGCAGATGGCGTCCTCGACGTCGCGGGGCGCCACCATCATCAGATCGGCAAGTTCGTCGATGACCACCACGATGTACGGCAGGTGCTCGTACTTGTCCTCGTGGCCGACCGGCAGGCGAAGCGTGCCTTCGCGCAGCCCCTCCTCGTACCCGTCGATGTCACGGACACCGACGGTTGCGAGGATCTCGTACCGGAGCTCCATCTCGCGAACGATCCATTGCAGCGCCTCGGCGGCACGCTTCGGATGCACGATGACGGGACTCAACAGGTGGGGTACCTCAGCGAAGTGACTCAGCTCCACCCGCTTCGGGTCGACCAGGATGAGCCGCACATCGTCGGGCGTGGCTCGCATGAGGATCGACGTGATGAAGCTGTTGACCAGGCTGGACTTACCGGCGCCCGTCGCCCCCGCGATGAGGACGTGGGGCATCGTGGCCAGGTTCACCATCTGGCTGCGGCCGTGCACATCCTTGCCGAGCGCCACCGCGAGGGGGTGCGTTGCTTCGCGCGCGGCCTTGGATCGCAGGATGTCGCCGAGCATCACGAAGTCCCGATGCTTGTTCGGCACCTCGATCCCGATCGCCGACTTCCCCGGGATGGGGGCGATGATCCGAACGTCCGGCGTTGCGAGCGCGTATGCGATGTCGTTGCCGAGACTGACGACCTTGTTCACCTTCGTGCCCGCTGCGACCTCGACCTCGTACATCGTGACCGTGGGCCCCCGGTGCGCCGCCTTGACGTGCGCATCCACGCCGAACGTCAGGAGCGTTCGCCCCAGGGCTTCCATTACCGTCTGCTCGTCGGAGCCGTCGGCCGTGGACGGTGGGGCGGTTCGCAAGAGATCGATCGGTGGGAGTTGGTAGGGCCCGTCCTGCGTGCTGATGGTCTTGCCGTGAGCACTTCGCGGGGCAACCTCCGGCGTCTCTTCGAGAAGGTCCTCTCCTTCCGAGAGCTGGTCCGATGGTGGAAGGACCACCACCGGTTCGGTCTCGGCTGCCTCTTCGTCCAGGCCGAATGAGGCCCGCAGGTTCGCTCCACGCGGCTCCCGCTCGAAGGTTTCCCGTGCGGTGACCGCTACCGGGTCGCGTTCGTCACGGGCTTCGCGGAGCTCGGCCAGCTTCTCGCGAACGGCGGAGAACGAGGTGCCGGTAAAGATGAGCGCGCCCAGCACAGCGACGCCCAGACACACGATGGCGGTACCGATCGTGAAGAGCACGGTCGACAGCGGAGCCGCCGCGATCGCACCGATCACACCGCCCGCCCCGTGGACGCCCTGGTACCCGCTCGATACGCCGGGGTTCCCGCGGAAGAGCGAGGTGAGCCCCAACAGCCCGAGCGTGAGCACGCAGAACCCGATGAACATCCGCACACGCTCCTCGGCGGCGGTACCTCGCAGGAGCAGCACACCCCAATAGACGCCCACCACGGGGAAGGTCATGGCCCCTACACCGAACAGCCCTCGCAGGAGCCACGCGATTGCGTGGCCCGCTGGGCCGGCGGCGTGGAACCAGACCGAGAGCACCGAGAGCAGTCCGAACACCACCAAGGCGATCCCGATGGCATCGCGCGCCCACGGCGAGAGGACGGCCCGAACCTGTGGACGAGGGGGCGTTTTCGCCGCCGTCTTCTTGGCCGGTGTCCGCTTCGCGGGGCTCTTCTTCGCAGGCGCTCGCGCCGGTGTTCGCCGCGACGGGGAAGTCTTCTGCGCCACCTACACCTCCATGATCACCGGAAGGATGACCGGTTTGCGCTGGGTCACCTCGTAGAAATATCGGCCGAGGACCCGGCGGACGTTCTGCTGCAGCGCGGACTGGTCGATCACCTGGGCATCCGCACTGTCTTCGAGGGACATCATGACGCGGTTACGGGCCTCTTCAAGGATGTCGCCGGAGGTTTCGTCATAGACGAACCCGCGGTTCACGATGTCGGGACCTGCGACCACCTCGCCGGTGTGCGCATCCACCGTGACGACGACGACGACCACCCCATCTCCCGCAAGCTTCCTCCGGTCGCGCAGAACCTCGCCGCCGACATCGCCGATCCCCAGACCATCCACGAACGTCATGCCCGCCTGCACGCGCTCACCCTTCTTCAGTCGCTTGCCCACCTCCACCACGTCGCCGTCCTCGCAGATGAGGACGTGGTCCGATGGGATGCCGACCTCGGTGGCCAGGCGAGCGTGATGCTGGAGGTGCCGCCGTTCACCGTGTACCGGGATGAACCATCGCGGCCTCACCAGGCTCAGCATGAGCCGGAGCTCCTCCTGACCGGCGTGGCCCGACGCGTGCACGGCATCGGCGGGCATGTGGAACACCTCGGCACCGCTCCGGTAGAGCGCGTCGACGACCCTGTGGATGGCAGGCTCGTTCCCGGGGATGAGGCTGCTGGACAGGACGACGGTGTCTCCCTCGCCGAGCTTCACCCATTTGTGTTGTCGAGCGGCCATGAGGCTCAGCGCGGAATACGGTTCGCCTTGGGAGCCGGTGCAGATGACAACCACTCGCCCGGGATCCAGGTTGTCGACCTCTTCGATGAGGACAACATCGCGATCGTCGAGGTCCAGGATCCCCAGCCGGCGGGCAGCGCCCACGCTGTTGTGCATCGACCGTCCGAGGAAGGCGACGACACGTTCGTTGACGCGCGCAGCGTTCACGATCTGCTGGATCCGGTGGATGTGACTGGAAAAACAGGCAGCGACGACGATCCCGGGTGCGTTCTCAACGATCTCGCGGATCGCGGGTCCGACACTGCGTTCGCTCAGGCTGTAGCCGGCTTCCTCCGCGTTGGTGGAGTCCGACATCAGGAGGTGAACACCGGCGCCGCTCGCCTCCTCGGCCAGTCCGTGGAGATCGGTTCCTTTGCCGTCCATGGGCGTCTGGTCGATCTTGAAATCGCCGGTGTGCAGGATCGCGCCATGTGGAGTGTCCACGACTACCGCCATCCCGTCGGGGATGGAATGCGTCACCCGGAGGAACCGCATGACGAACGGCCCGACCGTTGCGCCTTCTCCTGGGACGGCGAGGTGGAGCTCGCACCGATCTTCGACATTGTGTTCCTCGAGCTTGCCCTTCAGGAGTTCAAGGGTGAACGCCGTCCCGAAGACCGGGATGTCTCGGATCTCCCGCAGGAGGTAGGGCAGGGCTCCGATGTGATCCTCGTGCCCGTGCGTGAGGACGATGGCTTCGACACGATCGGCGTTATTGCGGATGTAGTCGAAGTCCGGGAGCACCAGGTCGATACCGGGCATATCGCCGCTGGGGAAACTGAGGCCGACATCGATGATGAGGATGCGATCGTCGAGTTCGACGCACGCCATGTTGCGACCAACCTCCCCGACGCCACCGAGGAAGACGACCCGGATGTTCGCGTCAGAGGAGACCGGCATCCTCCAGCGCCTTGCGAACACGATCGCGCTCTTCTGCCGTGGCCGGGACCAACGGGAGACGAGGGACGCCGGCGGGCAGGCCGAGCATCTCGAGCGCCGCCTTCACCGGGATCGGGTTCGACGTGATGAAGAGGGCGTTGTACAGGGGACTCAGCGCTTCGTGGATCTTCCGTGCCGCCGCGATATCACCCGTCTCGATGAGGTCGATCATCTGACGGATCTGTGGGCCGACCAGGTGGCTCGCGACACTGACGATCCCCACGGCGCCCAGGCAGACGTATCCGAACGTCGCCCAGTCGTCGCCGGAGTAGACCTCGAAATCGGGGATCTCGGCGATGAGACGCGAGACACCTCGGAAGTCACCGGTCGAATCCTTGACCGCCACGATGTTGGGCTTGCGTGAGAGTTGCAGCAAAGTGTCGTGTTCGATCCGCGTCGCTGTTCGTCCAGGGATGTTGTAGGCGATGATCGGAAGGTCGGTGGCGTCGGCGACCCGCTCGAAGTGTGCGATCAACCCGCGCTGGGGTGGCTTGTTGTAGTAGGGCGTGACCACCAGGAGGCCGTCGGCGCCCGCGTCCTCGGCGGCTTGTGTCAGCTCGAGGGTCTCGGCGGTGGAGTACGTGCCGGTTCCGCAGATGAGCTTGGCGCGTCCTCGGATGGCATCTCCCACGGACTTGAAGAGGTCGGCCTTCTCCTTGTAGGTCAGGGTCGGCGATTCACCCGTGGATCCGGCCACAACGATCGCGTCCGAGCCGTTGTCCACCAGGTGGGACGCGAGCCGCTGGGCACCGTCGTGGTCGACCGCGTGATCGTCGCGGAACGGCGTCACCATGGCGGTGACGAGCGAGCCGAACCTCCCGGCCATGTGGAACCTCCTCTCCCCTCCGCCGCCGGGGTCGCGGTCGGTGGTTGGCCTATGCTAGCTCCCCATGCCACGGATCTACACGAAAACGGGGGACGACGGCACCACCGGGCTCTTGTTCGGAGGGCGGATACCCAAGGATGACCCCGCCACGGAGGCCTATGGAACCGCCGACGAGGCGGTCTCGGCGTTGGGCCTGGCCAGGGCGCATTGCGCCGATCCCGACCTCGTCGAGGAGATCCTCCAGCTCCAGCGTGAGCTCTTCGTGGTGGGCGCAGATCTGGCCACGAACCCACAAGAGCGGGACAAACTGGCCCCGGGAGTGTCCCTGGTCACGCCGGACATGGTCGAACGGCTCGAGGCCCGGATCGATCAGATGGTCGCCGAACGTCCACTCCCCCAGGTCTTCATCGTTCCCGGCGCCAACCCGTGCTCCGCGGCCCTGGACCTCGCGCGGAGCGTCGTTCGCCGGGCCGAACGCCATGTGGTCGGCTTGGAACGCGCTGAACGCACGGTGAACCATGACGTGCGCCTCTATCTGAACCGGCTCAGCGATCTGCTGTTCGTCCTGGCGCGGTGGGCCGCCGGCGAAAGCGAGCCGGCAAGCAGATGATGCTCAGGCGGGCTTGAGGAGTCCGTAGCTGACATCGCCGAACGAGATCTGGATCAGCCCGACGGACGTCTGATCGATGCTGTCGGGAAACGTGACGGTGAACGTGCCCTTCCCTCCATCGGCGATCGGTTTCGACCCGTCGATGGTGCCCTGGACGTGCTGGTTCTTCTGGTCGATGACCACGATCCGCGGCGGTCCGATCTGGGTCCCGGCGCTGTTGTCGACGGTCAACGTCGCGGTGTGCCCGTCCATCACGAACGTCGCCTTCACGCCCGCGAAGTCGTAGGCGAAATGCCCCGGTTCGAAGGGGGCGCTTTGCGTCGGCGTCGCCGTCGTTGCGCCGGTCGGCGTGTCGCTGGGCACAGAGGAGCTGCCGGTGCACGCCGTGGCCGCCGCGAGGAAGGCGAATAGCGCGAGGGTTCGATGTAGGGACTTCACGGATGCGGCATCATACGCGAACCACTGACCCCTGCCCCACAGGAGGAAACACCATGCGAACCCTCGAACTCCGGCGCCACGCCACCCGTGATCCGAGCGCCGATCGGCTCTCGGAAGAGGGGCGGGCGCTGGCCGAAGACATCGGTCGATCCGGCGGACACGCCTTCGCCGCCGTGTTCGTCTCTCCCGCGCAGCGTGCGGCCGAGACGGCCGCGTGGATCCTCCGCGGGGCCGGCGGGCAACTTCCCGAGCACTCGGTGATCCCCGGGCTGGCCGGTCAGGATGCGACGGGAGGGAGCCCTGAAGGTATGGCGGCCGGGGTCAAGGCGCTCCTGGATCAGATCTCGGATGGGGAGCGGGCGCTCGCCATCAGCCACACACCGTTCGTGGAACGAGCTGCCTTCGGTCTCACGGGGGCGGAGGTAGACGCGTTCGCACCGGGCGAAGGGATCCTCGTTCGACTCGACGCCGGCGGCCCGGTGACGGTGACAGAGCTCCGCCGCGATACCTGACGGTCAGAAGAGGATCGAGGACCACGGCGCCGGATCCCAGCCGAACGCGGCATCGGCAGCGGCGAGCGAACCCGGCGTGTGCTCCGCAACCTGGCCTGCCCGCCGGAGTCGGCGGAATGGCGTCCCGCCCAGGAATACGGCGCCCAGGTCACCTGCGGAACACGAGAGATCGGCGGAATCGTCGGTCGGATCCACCGTCGCCGCACCCGTCGCGTCGACGATGAGCCGATGGCGTCCGGCGTTCCAGGGACAGAACACGTCATCTACCTCGATCACGAGGGACACCGGAGCCGCGTACGCCCGGGCCTGCAGAGCTGCCGGCACATCGATGATCCGGAGCCAAAGACCGTGTACCAGGCTGCTGTGGAGGCGGTTCGGTTCTTCGGTCAGGTGCATGAGCGGTTCGTCCGAGGGACGGAGGACGGCGCGGACCGTCTCGACCAGATCGATGTCGAAGAGGTATCTCCAGATGTCCGCGTAGGCACCCGGCGTGAGGGCGTGTGCTGCGTGCACCGATACCTCGTGCTTCGCCATGCCGCCCTCCCACTTCGTGTGCACCCGGTAGACGGCGTAGCCATCAGCTCGGCCGGTACCCCCGTCCCGGTGGACGGCGAACCACTTCGGCGTTTCCTCGTCCTTCTTCTCCCAGTGGTGCCACCCGAGTGTCCGTTCATCGACCAGGATCATGCCGGGACGGCTTGCCGCATCCTGAAGGTAAACGGCGTGCATGATGGGGATGGCTTCGATCCGCGGAAGCAGCTCGATCGCGCCGACAGGGCGATGCCCTCGGGCGAAGTTCGTTCGATGCGCCTCAGCCTCGAGCATCAGGTCCCACGTGGCGATCCCGAAGCCGAACCGCCCGTAGATGCCACCCTCCGAGGCGAACAGTGCGGCAGCCACCTCACCCCGCTCATGGGCGTCGTCCAACTGGCGTCGCATGAGCTCTCGGTTGAGACCTCGGCGCCGGTGGCTCGGCAGGATGCCGACACCGGTGATCCCTGCGACCGGGACCGTCGCCGCGCCCGGAACCGCCAACCTGAGAGTTAGCGCCCCGTTCCCGCCGACCAGCCGCTTGCCATCGAAGGCTCCGAACACGCGGTCAGGTTCGGAAACGATGGACTCGCGTTCGAGATCATCTGCCGTGACAGTGCCGCCGAAGGCAGCCGCGACCACGCGACAGTAGGCCTCGTACTCCTCGCTGCGCAGTCGCCGGATGCTCGATGCCATACGCGCACGCTACAACGGGGCGCCCGCCGTCATCGGTCGAGCTAGAGACCTTCGAAGATGTCCGTGAGGCGAGGGGCGCCGGGTGGCCTGCCCGGGAACGGTTGACTGAAGAACTCCGCGGAGAGGACCTGCTCTGCCATCTCCTCGGGCATCCCGGTTTCCGACTGCGTCCGGTGTTCCTTGAGCGCAGCCAACGTGCGACGCCAAACCGAGCTGGTGTCGACCTCTACCGCCACCATCTGGTCCGGGACCCCTCTGGGTTGGAACGGCTTGGTGGGATCGATTGGTTCCTCACCAGCCGCGATGAGCCGTTCGTTGAATACGGCCAGCAGCGACTCGGGGATACAGATCTGAAGGAGCCTCCGGAACGCACCGGGCCCGGCGAGCCGGACCTGATGGAACGCCTCCATCGTCGCGCGACCGATGGAGATGTGATCCACGTGCGCGGTCACCCCTTCAGGCCCAAAGGTGATCACCAGGTCCGGCTGCTCCTCCTCCAAGATCGCGGCCACCGAACGGATCAGCGTTTCTCGATCCATAGTGGCTAGCGTCCCGTCCTTGAACCGTAAGAACTCCAGCCGATCGGGTTCGCGCCCCAGGGCTCGCCACGAGGAACGATCCTCCTCCTCCCGAACGGCGGCGAGGTTCTCGCGCGTGGCGAGCGCCGGATCGGAGATCTCGCCTGCGTCGCCGCTGGTCGCGAGCACCAGCACGAACCGCAGATCGGGATCTTCGGCGTGCAGGGCGATGCTTCCGCCTACGCCGAAGGTGTCGTCGTCGGGATGGGCAAGGACGACGACCAAGGTTCGCCCCACCTCAGCGCCCAAGCAGAGCCTCGAGGCCCTCGGTCAGTCCCGACCTGGAGACCACGGCCTTGATGGCCAACAGGACCCCCGGCATGAACGATGCCCGGTCGGTCGAATCATGACGGATGGTCAGGAGTTGTCCCGGGCCTCCGAACAGGATCTCCTCATGCGCCAGGAGTCCCGGAAGCCGTACCGAGTGAACCCTCACCCCGTCGACATCGGCTCCACGTGCTCCCGGGTGCCGGCCGTCACCTGCGGGTACCACCGGCGCGTGGTCGCGCGCGGCGGAGATGCGACGAGCCGTGGTGAGCGCCGTGCCGCTGGGCGCGTCGTCCTTCCCGTCATGATGGAGCTCGATGACCTCGGCGTTGGGGAACCACACGGCGGCCTGCTCGGCGAATCGCAGCGCCAGCACAGCCCCCACCGCGAAATTCGGGGCCACCACGGCGTTCGCCGGTCCCGCCTCAACCAGACTACGAACTTCGTCGAGGTCCTCGGGAGAGAGGCCGGTGGTGCCGACAACGGTGTGGATCCCTTGCGCCAGACACCAACGGATATTTCCCATCACGGCCGATGGGTGCGTGAAATCAACGGCTACCTCGGCCTCGGCGGCAACCAAGGCGTCCGGAGCGTCCGACACCTCTACACCTTCGATGGTCTCGCCGGATCCCGTGTCAACGGCGGCGACGAGTTCGCACTCGGGGTCCGACGCGACCGATGCGCACACCGTTCTTCCCATGCGCCCACGTGCGCCGAGCACGCCGACGCGGATCACGGAGCAGAGTCCTTGAAGGCCGACTTACCGAACGGCCCCAACACGGTCAGCGTCATCGGTTGCGACAGTACCCGGTGCGCGACGACGTTCGCATCTTCCAACGTGACGTTGTCCAAGCGTTTGAGCGTTTGATCCAGGGTGAGGATCTCCCCCTGGGCGATCTCGGACTTCCCCAATCGGTTCATCCTGCTGCCGGGGTCCTCCAATGAAAGCACGATGGAACCTTTCACATGACTCTTCGCGCGCTCGAACTCGCTCTGGGTCAGGCCATCCCCTGCCATGGCGGTGAGTTCCGTCCGAAGGAGTGCCACGGTCTCCTGCGCCCGGGTGGGGGTGGTGCCCGCGTAGGCGGTGAAGATGCCCGCCTCGGCGAACTGCCCGTGATAGCTGTAGGTGCTGTAGGCGAGGCCGCGCTTCTCGCGGATCTCCTGGAAGAGTCTGCTGCTCATCCCGCCGCCGAGCGCCGTGTTCACGATGAGGAAGGCGAACCGATCCGGGTCCATCCGGGCCAAACCGTTCGTGCCCAGGCAGATGTGCGCCTGCTCGGTCTTCCGGCGTTTCGTGAGGTTCTCGCCCGAGGGTGAGGGAGGCTTGCCGCCGCGACGCAGGTTCCACGTGGACGCCTGGCCGGGCTTGAGCGCGCGCCCCGTCTCCATCCGATCCTTGAAGAGCTTCACTACCTGCTCGTGCTTCACGTTTCCGGCGACCGCGACGACGAAATTGCGCGGCACGTAGTGGCGACGGTAGTAGCCGGCAACCCGTGTCCTGGTGGCATCGGTGATGGTCTCCACCGTCCCCAGGATGGGGCGCCCCAACGGGTGATGGGGCCACAGCGTTTCGGTGAAGAGATCGTGGACCACATCGTCGGGCGCATCCTCGTGCATGTTGATCTCTTCGAGGATGACCTGGCGCTCCGCATCCAGGTCCGTCTGGCGGATGACCGAGTGCTGGAGCATGTCGGCCAAGTGGTCGACCGCCATCTCCACATCGCGGTCCAACACCCGTGCGTAGTAGCACGTGAACTCCTTGGACGTGAACGCGTTGAGGTCTCCACCAACCGTATCGAAGGCCTCCGCGATGTTCAGGGCACTCCTGGTCTTCGTGCCTTTGAAGAGCAGGTGCTCCAAGAAGTGACTGGAGCCGCTGATCTTGGGTGCCTCATCTCGCGAACCGGCGAGGACCCAGATACCGATCGAGACGGAACGGACGCCGGGCATCCGTTCCGTCACGACCCGCAGCCCCGAGTTGAACTCGGTGCGTTCGATCATCTATGCGTCGCCGGCAGGCTTGTCACGGTCACGGAACCGGCTTCCGGAGCGATCGCGGTCTCCGCCGCCTCCGCCGCGTGAACCTCCACGGTCGCCGCCACGGTCGCGGTCGCCTCGGGGGCGGCCGCCACCGGACTCGTCGGCCTGACCCTCGGGGACGGCCCACTCTTCACCGACCGGCTTCAAGCTGATCTTCCCCTGCGCGTCGATGTCTTCGACGAGCACGGTGATCTTGTCGCCTTCGCGGATGGCCTCCTCGACGCTGGAAAGACGCTTGCCCTTCCCCAGCTTGGAGATGTGGACCAACCCGTCGCGTCCAGGCACCAGGTTCACGAACGCACCGAACGTCGTGGTCTTCACAACCGAGCCGTCGTACTGCTCGCCGACCAGGACCGGCCGTGGGTTCGCGATGTCGTTGATCATGCTGGCCGCAAGGTCAGCGCCCTCGCCACCCTCGACCGAACCGATGTGAACGGTCCCGTCGTCCTGGATGTCGATGTCGGCTCCCGTGACCGCGATGATCTCGTTGATCCGCTTGCCCTTGGGTCCGATGACCTCGCCGATCTTGTCCACCGGGATCTGGATGCTGATGATCCGCGGAGCCTTGGCGCTGACCTCTTCGCGCGGGAGCGCGATGGTCGCCTCCATCACGTCGAGGATCTTGAAGCGGGCCTCACGTGCCTGCTTCAACGCGCCGGCAAGGACCTCGCCGGGAAGGCCGGTGACCTTCATGTCCAGTTGGATCGCCGTGACGAACTCACGCGTCCCGGCAACCTTGAAGTCCATGTCGCCCAGCGCGTCCTCTGCACCCAGGATGTCCGTGAGCGTCACGAACTTCCCGTCGTCGGCGATCATGCCCATCGCGATCCCGGCAACCGGCGCCTTGATCGGCACTCCGGCGTCCATCATGGAGAGCGTTGAACCACACACCGACGCCATCGAGGTCGACCCGTTCGAACTCAGGACGTCGCTCACCAGACGCAATGCGTAGGGGAATTCTTCCTCGTTCGGCACCACCGGGATCAAGGCCCGCTCGGCGAGCGCACCGTGTCCGATCTCGCGGCGCTTGGGCGACCCAACACGACCCGTCTCGCCGGTGGAGTACGGCGGGAAGTTGTAGTGGTGCATGTACCGCTTGCTGTCCTCGAGATCGAGCGTGTCGATCATCTGGGTCATACGGAGCATCCCTAGCGTCGTGATGTTCAGGACCTGCGTGTCTCCGCGACTGAACAGCGCCGAACCGTGGCCCCGCTTCAGAACGCCGACCTCGGCTGAAAGTGGCCGGATGTCGGTCGGCGTACGGCCGTCCAGCCGGATGCCCTCGTCGATGACGCGCTTGCGCATCACCTTCTTCTGGAGCTGCTTCCACGCGGCGCCGAACTCACCCATGCGGGCGTCGGCGTCCTCGCCGAGCTGTACCGCCGTGTGCTCCTTGGTCTCGGCCTTCAGAGCGTCGAGCTTGGCTTCGCGCTCGGCCTTTTCGGGGACGATGGCCTCGCCGAGGCGATCCTTCGCGAACGCGGCGACGATGTCGTAGATGTCCTGTCCGAACAGCGGGCGGGCTTCCCACGTCTGCTCGGTTACGCCGGCAGCGGCGATGACTTCGTTCTGGATATCCAGGATCGTCGAGATCGCGCGCTTGGCGGCCTCGAGCCCTTCGGCCACGACTTCCTCGGTCGGCGCGGTCGCACCGGAGGCGAGCAGCGGCCAGGTGTTGTCGGGCGCCTCCCCCTCGATCATGAGGACGTCGATCTCCCCGGTATCGTTCCTGCGCCCGGCCACCACGATGTCGAATGTGGCGTCCTCGATCTCCTGGAACGTCGGGTTGACCACCCATTCGCCATCGATGAGTCCCATCCGAACGGACCCGACCGGACCGTCGAACGGCAGTCCCGCCAAGCTGGTCGCGAGTGAGGCCGCGTTCATCGCGATGACGTCGTAGGGGTTCTCTCCGTCGACGCCAAGGATCGTGTTGACGACCTGCACCTCGTCGCGGAACCCTTCTTTAAACGTCGGACGGAGTGGACGATCGATCAGCCGGCAGGTGAGGATCGCCGTCTCTGACGGACGTCCCTCACGCCGGAAGAACGAGCCGGGGATCTTCCCCGCCGCGTACATGCGCTCTTCCACGTCGATGGTCAGCGGGAAGAAGTCGATGCCCTCGCGGGGCTTGCTGCGGACGCAGGTGGAAAGCACCTGGGTTTCGCCGTAGCTAGCCAGGACGGCTCCGTGGGCGAGCTTGGCCATTCGGCCTGTTTCGAACGTGATATCCCGGTCCCCGAATGGGCGGGAGATGTTGGTGATGGCCATGAGGCCGATCCTCCTCTGTACTAGGCGACGCGCCCTCGTGGCGCTATCGCGGTGAAGAGGTGGGATCCGGCCGGTTCTCAGTGGTGGGCCACCGGTGTGGCTGCCGTGGCAGCGGGTTCCGGGAGCTCGCGACTGACAACCGACATGGGGGTCCCACCTTCGGTTCGGATCAGTGGGCCGTTCGCATCACTCCTTGCGGCAAGCGCCCTGCTGGGCGCTGCGGTGGTCGGTGCTACCGGCGGAGGCCGAGGCGAGCGATGAGCTCGCGGTAGCGCTCGATGTCCTCATTCTTGAGGTACTCGAGGAGACGCCGGCGACGCCCCACCATCTTCAACAGGCCGCGCCTGGAGTGGTGGTCGTGCTTGTGCGTCTTGAGGTGTTCGGTGAGGTCGACGATGCGCTTCGTGAGAACCGCGATCTGAACGTCGGCCGAACCCGTGTCGCCCGCCGAACGGGCGTACTCGGTGATGATCTGGGTCCTGTCGTCTTTGGTAAGCGTCATACGGATAGCAAGGCTACCAGGGCCGTTCGGCCTCCGACCCCCCGTCACGCGAGGGCATCCCCCGGGACCAGCTCCACGGTTCGGACTACGTCGGCGGCGATCGCGGAGACCAGCTCCTCTACTGTGTCATAGCGGACCTCATCCCGAAGCCGGGCCCAGAATCCGATGGAAAGAGGCTCCCCGGGAAGATCGTTCCCCTCGTAGTCCAGCAGGAACGATTCGACGTGGAGCGGCTCGGATCCGAACGTCGGATTGGTGCCGACGTCGATCGCGGCCCGGTAGCGGCGGCCCCCGTGTTCGGCAACGCCGGCGTAGATACCCTGGCCGGGGAGCAAGAGGCGCGGCCACGTCCGTAGGTTCGCGGTCGGATAGCCGAGGCCACGGCCTCGGCCGTGGCCGGTCACGACCTCCCCGTCCAGGATGAAACGGCCGCCGAGCGCCTTCTCCGGCCAGTCCAGATCCCCCGCCGAGAGCGCTTCACGGACGGATGTGGAGGAGACGGTTCGTCCGTCGATCTCCAGGAGCGGCACACCTTCGGCGCTCAGCCCGTGCGGCGCGCCGAGCGAGGCCAGATTCTCGACGTTTCCCAGAGCCTTGAACCCGAACGTGAAGTTGGCCCCGACCACGGCGTGGACCGCGTGGAGGCCACCGACGAGTACGTCGGCGACGAAGTCTTGCGCCGGTACGAGCGAGAAGTCCCTGTCGAACGCCAGGACGACGAGCGTGTCGATGCCGGTCCGTTCGATCAGCTGGGCCCGACGTTCTACGGTAGTGAGGAGGCGGGGCTCTGCACCCGGGTTCAGGATCTCGCGCGGGTGCCGGTCGAAGGTGACGGCCACGCTCGGAACCCCGCGCAACCGCGCCTCCTCGACCGTTCGCGCCAACACAGCCTGGTGCCCCCGATGCACCCCGTCGAAGAACCCGACCGTGACCACGCATGGCTGGTCGGGCAACGGGAGTTCGACGAGTCCGCGGAGGATCTGCACGGCGGGAGCCTACCGAACGTCCGTGGGGCCACTGAGATCGGCAGCGTCACTGGGTTCGGCTGCGGGAGCGAGGATCATCTCGGGGATCGCTTTCGTCAGGTCGTCACGGTAGATGCCGACGAGCCGGCCGTCCGGCGCATACGCGCCGTAGGGCCCCTCGATGCCCGCCGGGCCGAGGATCCGTCCGTGCCCCGCCGCCACGGCCTCCTCGGGATCGAGCTCGATCCGCGGGAGATGGCGCACGGCGTTCTCGACAGGCAGCAGGGCGCCGGGGTCCTCCGGCGGTGTCGCGTCGGCCACCGTTAGCAGACCGATCGCGGTTCGTCGCAACCGGATGAGATGCGCGCCGCATCCGATCGCGGTCCCAACGTCGGCCGCCAGGACGCGCACGTAGGTCCCACCCGAACAGACGACGACGAAGTCAACCTCGGGCAGACCGATCGCACCCGCCGTCACGTCGAACCGATCGACGCGGACCTCACGCGGCTCGGCTTGTAGGTCCTGTCCCTCCCGTGCTGCATCGTAAAGCTTCTGACCGCCAACCTTCACCGCCGAGTACGCGGGTGGCCGCTGCAGAGACTCCCCCAGCAACGCCGCCGCGGCGTCGGCGACGGCTCGCAGGGTCACGCCCTCGGTGGATGTTCGCCGGACCTCCGTGCCTTCGGCGTCAAGCGTGTCAGTCTCCACCCCCAATAGGAACGTGCCCTCGTAGGTCTTCGGGAGCTCGCCCAGGAATCGTAAGAGGCGCGTCGCACGACCCACGCCGATCACCAGCAAGCCCGTGGCCATGGGGTCGAGCGTTCCGGCATGCCCCACCTTCTTGGTCCCCAGCGCCCGGCGAACCCGGGCAACCGCATCGTGGGACGTGATGCCGGACGGCTTGTCGATGAGCAGCAGCCCTTCGGGCGGGGCGGCGGTCACGAGACGCCGAGCGCCTCCACCAGCAGCTCGATGGTCTCGGCCGGACCGACGGCACTGGTATAGCCGGCCGCCAACCGGTGGCCGCCTCCCCCGAACCGCTGGGCGATCACACTGAGATCGTGCGCGCCCCGTGAGCGGGCACTCACCTTGAAGGCGCCATCGGCCTGCTGCTTCACCAGAACAGCGACATCGGATTCGCGGTCCGTTCGGATGACGTCTATGAGGTCGTCGGTTTCATTCGGATGGACACCCGCCTCGGAGAGATCGGCCTGCGTGAGATACGTCCACACGAGGTCGGCTTCCGGCACGAATTGCAGCCGGCCGAGTGCAGCGCTCACCACCGCCAGGTACTCGCGGCCGTTGTCCTCGTACAGCGCCTGCACCAACCGGGCATGGTCGAACGGGTGCTCCCGGAGTGCCGCCGCCACGCGCAGCGTCTCCGGCGTAGTCGCCTGGTACTGGAAGCGTCCCGTATCCGTCACCAGTCCGGCGTACAGGCACAGGGCCGCATCATCGGTCAGTTCGGCTCCCATCGCGGTCACCAGTCGGTGCACCATCTCGCACGTGGACGAAGCATCCGGATCCACCAACGGGATGGTTCCCAGTCCGTCGTTCGAACGGTGGTGATCGATCCAGATGAGTTCCTTCGCGGCCTTCGCCCGAGGCAGGAGCTGCTGGAGACGGTCGGAGGAGGCGCAATCGCACGTCACCATGACATCGGGATGCGAAGGGAAATCGCGCGCGGGCGTGAGTCGGTCGCCACCGGGAAGGAGGGCCAGCCACCGGGGGGCAGAGAAAGGATCGTTCGGCACCGACGTCGTGACGTCGACACCGCGGGCGCGCAGCACGGACGCAAGCCCGAGCATCGAACCCAGCGCATCGGCATCGGGGTTCACGTGGCAGGCGATCGCCACGGCAGCGCCGGACGACAGCACCTCTCCTGCTCGATCGAAATCCATCAGCCTCGTTCCTTCCGGTTCAGTTCGGCCAAGAGCGCCTCGATACGAGCGCCTTCCTTGCCCGACGTGTCCTCCTGGAACTCGAGATCCGGCAAGAACTTCAGCCGAACCTGGTGACCCAGTGTTCTCCGCAGGTGGGGAGCGGCGCTCCGCAACCCCGCCCGGGTCCCGGCCCGCTCCTTCTCCTCGCCGAGTGCGGTGTAGTAGACCCAGGCGCGTCTGAGATCGGGGCTCACCTTCACGCCGGTCACGGTCACGAACCCCACGCGAGGGTCCTTCAGCTTCTGGATGGCCTCGGCGAGCACCTCTCGGAACTCTTCACCGACGCGTTCGGTACGGACGCCTTGAGGCATGTATCCAGCCTACCGGCCTTGACGGGTCACAACGGTTAGATGGAGCGGGCGACTTCCCGGACCTCGAAGGCCTCGATCACGTCGCCCTCCTTGATGTCCTGATAGCCCTCGATGCCGATCCCGCACTCGTACCCGATGGTGACCTCCCGCACGTCGTCCTTGAACCGGCGGAGCGAGCTGATCTTGCCCTCGTAGATGACGATGCCGTTTCGAACCAGACGCGCCTGGTTCTCGCGTTTGATGGTTCCGGCGGTGACCATCGACCCGGCGACGACGCCCAGCTTCGGCACGCGGAACAGTGCCCGCACCTCGGCCGAGCCCAAGGGGTGCTCCTGCCGCTCGGGCGCGAGCATCCCCGAAAGCGCGACCTTCACATCATCGATCGCGTCGTAGATCACGCGATACAGCCGAACGTCGACCTTCTCCTTGTCGGCGAGGTCACGTGCGGCCTTGTCCGGTCGCACATTGAATCCGATGACGATGGCGCCGGACGCCAGCGCGAGCGAGATGTCGTTCTCCGTGATCGCACCTGCGGCGCTGTGCACGATGTTGACCCGCACTTCGTCCTGCGGAAGCTTGAGGAACGAGTCCGTGAGCGCACCCAGCGACCCCTGCACGTCTGCCTTCACGATGAGTGTGAGCTCTGGGATCTCCGAGCGCTCCTGCTGACGCATGAGGTCGGACAGCGTGGGAGGCCGCGTGGTGATGAGTTCGGCGGCCCGGGCCCGGGCTTCCCGTTCTGAGGCGATGTGGCGGGCTTCCCGTTCGTCGTCGACCCCGCGGAACTCGTCTCCGGAAGCGGGCACGTGGCTCCACCCAAGGATCTGGACGGGTTTGGACGGACCGGCCTTCTGGACCGTGATGCCGTGTTCGTCGTGCATGGCGCGGATCTTTGCGTAGGCCGTACCGCACACCAGCGCGTCGCCGACGGACAAGGTCCCCTTCTGCACCAGCACGGTCGCCACGGGCCCGCGGCCCTTGTCCAGGTGCGCCTCGATGACGGTGCCGCGAGCGCGTCCCGTGGGATCGCCCTGCAACTCCTCCAGATCGGCAACGACCAGGATGGTGTCCAGCAGTTGGTCCAGGTTCATCTTTGCCTTGGCAGACACATCCACGAACTCGAACTCACCACCCCACTCGCTGGGGACCACGCCCTGCTCGGTCATCTGCTGGCGAACCCGGTTGGGGTCGGCCTCTTCCTTGTCCACCTTGTTGACGGCGACGATGATCGGGACCTGCGCGGCCTTCGCGTGGTCCAACGCTTCGATGGTTTGCGGCATGACGCCGTCATCGGCCGCGACCACGAGGACGGCGATGTCCGTGATCTCGGCGCCTCGGGCGCGCATGGCGGTGAACGCCTCGTGACCGGGCGTGTCGATGAAGGTGATCTCGCGCCCGCCCGCGTGGGCCTGGTAGGCGCCGATGTGCTGCGTGATCCCGCCGAACTCACCGGCCACGACGTCGGTTTCCCTGATGGCGTCCAGGAGCTTGGTCTTCCCGTGGTCCACGTGGCCCATGATCGTCACGACCGGCGCCCGCGCAACGAGCTCCTTGGGATCCACGTCCTCGGCGCCGTCCTCGGCTTGGAGTTCGTCTTCGAGGCCGACGATCTCCGCCTCGTACCCCAGGTCTGTGGCGATCAGCTCGATGGCGTCATCCGACAGAGACGTGGTGGCAGTGACCATCTCCCCTGCCATGAAGAGGATCTTCACGATCTCGCCCGGCGCTCTCGACAGCTTCTCGGCGATCGTCTGGGGAGTGGATCCGCGCACGATCTGGAGCACGTTCGACGGCTTCGCCGCTTCGATGGCACGGCGTTCGGGCCGCCGCTGTCCGGTCCGAGTGGTGATCATCCGGGGCTCGGGCACCGCTGCCGCCGGCGCGGTGGGTTCCGGCGCAAGGGCTACCGCTGCTGCCGGAGCGGCGGCGGGTACGGCCGCGATGGCAGGCGCCGCCGGCTTCGCCTCGGCGAGCTTCGGCTCAGCCTTCGGCTTGGGCGCTGCCTTCGGCTTGGGCTTGCGCGGAGTGGGGGGCGGCTCCAGAACTTCGCGGCGCTTGGGCGCCTCCGTTACCTTGCCGCCGGACGCGCGTAGCCGGGGAACGAGTTCATCGGGCACGCTGGAACTGGCGGACCGTCCGGTCGCGCCCATCTGCTCCAGGGTCCCCAGCAATTCCTTGCTGGTCACCCCGAGTTCCTTCGCCAGTTCGTGAACCCTCACAGCGCTCCTTGACTCATCGTGTCCCCTAGCCTACCTAGTTCGTCCGGGCCGATGCCCGTCCGAAGTGCCTTGGCCAGCGCACCCTTATGGGTCGCGGCCTCGATGCATCTCGCCGTCGGATGAACGTAGGCGCCTCTGCCCGGAGCCGTGCCGGACGCGTCGAACGCAACCTCACCGTCGGGAGACCGCCTCACGCGCAGCAACACCGACTTGTCGCCGACCTCCCGGCACCCGACACAGGTTCGTTCGGGCCGCCCGGTCATTCTCCGACCGGTGCCTCCGACTCCTCGGCGACCGCCTCGTCGATGGCCACCACGGCAGCCTCTTCCAACGCTATCTCCTCGATCGCCTCAGTCGCGGTCTCTGCCTCGTCCTGGGCGATGGCCGCTTCCTCGACCGCATCATCCCTGGGTGCCGCACCTTCCGGCGTGGCCTCTGGCGCGGACGGCGATGCAACCGCCGCGGGCGCGGGCGCGGCGGGCGCCTGGCGGGCCGAGACGGCGTCCCCGTTCGCCTGAGACTCCGACTTGATGTCGATGCGCCAGCCGGTCAACCGGGCCGCGAGCCGGGCGTTCTGCCCTTCCTTCCCGATCGCGAGACTGAGTTGGTAGTCGGGCACCACGACCAGCGCCGTTTGCGTTTCCGGGTCGATCCGTACCTCTTTGACCTTGGCCGGCTGCAACGCGTTCGCGACCAGTTCGCCCGGATCTGCCGACCACGGCACCACGTCGATCTTCTCGCCGCGAAGCTCGTTGACGACCATCCGAACGCGCGAACCCTTCGGTCCGACGCAGGCGCCGACCGGATCCACACCGGGCTCGTTCGAACTCACGGCGATCTTCGAACGATGTCCGGGTTCGCGGCTCACGGCCTTGATCTCGACGATCCCCTCTTCGATCTCGGGGACCTCGAGTGCGAACAACGCCTTGAGCAACCCTGGGTGGCTCCGGGACACGACGATCTGCGGGCCCTTCGTCCCCTTGCGAACCTCGGTGATGTAGGCCTTGAGCCGCTCGCCGTGACGGTAGGGCTCGGAGGGCACCTGCTCGGCCTGCGGCAGCAGGGCCTCGACCTTGCCCAGATCGAGCAGCGTGTAGCGACGCTCCTGTTGCTGCACGATCCCCGTGACGATGTCACCCTCGCGTCCGGCGAACTCTTCATAGGTCATCTCGCGTTCGGCGTCGCGGAGCTTCTGGAAGATGACCTGTTTCGCGGTCTGCGCCCCGATCCGGCCCAGGAAGTCGTCCGTGACCGTGACCTCGGCCTCCGACTTGACCTCCATGATCAAGCTCTCGCCGTCCTCGGCGTCGACCTCGTCCAGCTCCTGCTGCCAGATGCGCATCTCGCCGCTCTCGGGGTCGATGACCGCGCGGAACCCCGCGAACTCGTCATCGGCGGTGGGGTTCTCCTGCTTCCACCACGTCTTGTAGGCAGAGGCCATAGCCTCTTCCAGCCCCTGGAGGATCGTTTCGAATGCGATGCCCTTCTCGCGCTCCAGTTCGCGAAGGGCTGCGATCATCTCGGCGTTCATGCGTTGCTCCTCTTCAATTCGGCATCCCAATCGGCAACCGTGCGCGCCGATGCGATCTCCGGGTAGCCGACGCGCCGCTCTCCGCCGTCGGTGGCGATGACGATCGCCTCCGCATCGGCCGAGACCAATTCGCCGGAGTGATTCCGAACGTTGTCGATCAACCCGTGTGACTTCACCTTCACATGCGCGCCCAGGAACCGTTCGAACTCCTCGCGTCGCTTCAACGGGCGTTCGATCCCGGGACTCGAGACCTCCAACCGATACGGGCCGGGGGCGAACCCCTCCAGGTCGAGCCTGCGTGAGACCTTCTCGGCCAGTTCGGCGATGGCGTCCAGGTCGAGGGCGCTCCCGGGCCGATCGACCGTGATCCGCAGGACCCTCGTGCCCGATTCCCGACCGAAGGTCACCTCGACGAGTTCGAAGCCGGCTCCTTCGATAACGGGCGTGACCAGCACTTCCACGTCCATCATGCCGACCACCCCTTTCGAAAAGAAAAGTGGGCGCGAGCCCACTTCTGACCTGCCTCCGGTTCCCCTGCAGAGGCCAGTATAGCGCGGCGCTTGGAACAGCAGGGGGCGTCGTGGCCGGTCAGAGGGCCCGGCGCTGGCCCTCGGGACTGTTCCAGTGGTCTTTGGCGTTCATCCAGCGGGCCATCCGAGGGTCACCCCAACCCTCGGCGATCCGGAGCTTGAGCCGATCGCAGGCCGCCCGGGCCGCCTCGGCATCAGAGAACTCGCCGCGCACCCACACGCCCGTGTGATCGACCAGGATCAGGTCCCAGGTCTCGCGGCCGACGTGCTGGATGATGCCTTCCGCTTCGGGGTGGAACTTCGCGAACTCGTACAGTCCGGCTGGGAGCGCGCCGGTCATGGGGCCGTCGCCAGGAGGGCACGAACCGCGTCCGTTGCGTCGGCGAGCGGTGCGCTGGAGCGCTCCCCCGTTGCCCGCAGTTTCAGGTCGACGGTTCCGGCGGCGATCCCCTTCTTGCCGACGGTCACCTGCACGGGGTAGCCGATGAGATCCGCGTCAGCGAACTTCGCTCCGGCGCGCTCGTCTCGATCGTCTAGGACGGCTTCCACACCGTGTGCGGTGAGCTCGGCGTAGACGCGTTCGGCGTGGACGGTGACGTCGGGAACATCTTGGTTCGCGAGGATGACGGCGACCTGGAACGGGGCGATGGCTTTGGGCCAGACGATCCCGTGTTCGTCGTGGCACTGTTCGACGGCCGCAGCCATGATCCGTGTGATGCCGATGCCGTAGCAGCCCATCTCGTAGAACTTGGCCGTGCCGTCCTCGTCCAAGAACGTGGAGGCGAGTGGTTCGGAATACATCGTCCCCAATTGGAAGATGTGACCGACGACGATCGAGCGGCCGATGTGAAGTTCACCGCCGTCGTTGGGGCAGCGATCGCCTTCATGGATCTCGACCAGGTCTTCGTAGCGGTCCACGCGGAAGTCCCGATCCGCGTTCGCGCCCGTGACGTGGGTGTCGGGGCGGTTGGCCCCCGTGACCCAATCTTTGCCCGCTCGCACGGAGTGATCGGCGAGCACCGTGATCTCGTTCGGCATGCCCTGAGGCCCCACGAACCCCTTCGCATACCCACCAGCTGCGAAGTCGGCATCTTCGAACTTCTCGATCGGTACGGGGAAATAGAGGCTGCTGAGCTTCTGCTCATTGACCTCACGGTCGCCGGGAACAAGGACCGCCACCGACCCCTCACCGGCCTTGAACAGCATCGTCTTCAAGGTCTGCGCGGGCGAGACGTCCAGGGCCGCGGCGACGAGATCGATCGTCGCGGCCCCGGGCGTATCGATCTCGGCAAGTGGTGCCAGTTCGCCGAGCGGAGCTGCATCGGGGAGCTTGGCGCTGGCGGCTTCGAGATCGGCCGAGTAGTCGCCGTTCTCGCACCGCACGAAGAGGTCCTCTCCGACATCGGCGAGCGCCATGAATTCGTGGTTGATGTCGCCACCGATGGTTCCGGCGTCGGCCTCCACGATGACGTAGTCGAGGCCGCAGCGGTCGAAGACCCGGACGTAGGCGTCGTACATGGCCTGATACGACGCCGCCAGCCCGGCCTGGTCCCGATCGAACGAGTACGCGTCCTTCATGTAGAACTCGCGGCCGCGGAGGAGACCGTAGCGGGGGCGGAGTTCGTCCCGGTACTTCCATTCGATCTGGTAGACGTTGACCGGCAGATCCTTGTAGCTGGGGAACTCGGTGGCAACGAGCGGCGTCACGACCTCCTCCAGGGTGGGGCCGAGCAGCAGATCGCGGCCGTGCCGGTCGCGCAGGCGGAAGAGCTCGTCGCCGTAGGCTTCCCACCGTCCGGTCTGCTGCCAGGGCTCTGCGGGGATGGCGATCGGCATCCGAAGCTCCTGGGCACCTGAGGCCTCCATCTCCTCGCGCACGATGGCCTCGATATTCCGCATGGTGCGCAACCCGAGCGGCATCGTGGTGTACACCCCGGCCATGAGCTTGCGGATGAACGCCGCGCGGAGCAGGAGCTTGTGGCTGGGGGCCTCGGCCTCGGCCGGGTCCTCTCGGAGGGTGCGCGCGAACAGCTTGGAGAGCCTCATGGAGGCGTCAGGATAACGGACCGCCCTCGCGCGATGGCGGCCGCCTCCCCGATGCGATTGACGAACGAACACCGGAGCGGGGAGAATCCCCGTCATGACGTCGCTCGGCAACCGTTGGTTCTGGCGCCAGGGCTCCTGGAGCCCGGTGTCGCCGCGCGCCTAACGAACAGCCGAACCGCGCGAAGCCCCGGGCCCTCGGAGCCCGGGGTTCGTCGTATCCAGGAGACGGTCGTGCGCCAGGAAAGGTAGCCAGATGGAACCGCAGCTGCAGATCCGCCCCACGGAAACCGAGTTCGAGTCCCAGGCCGCCTCCTGGCCCCTCGTTCCCGTGTGGGCCGAACTGCTGGCCGATGTCTCCACACCTGTCGGGCTCTTCCCCTCCCTGGTCGGAGATGGTCCCGGCGTCCTCTTCGAATCGGTCGAACGCTCCGAACGCTGGGGCCGTTACTCCTTCGTCGCGGGGGACCCGGCTGCGACGGTCATCGCAGATCGGAACGGCGTGCGCCTGGAGGGACCGGTTCGTCCGGGGTTCCGGCTCGACGTGCCTGAAGGCATGGCGCCCCGGCAGGCGCTGGCGGCGGTCGCTGCCCAGCTGAAGGCTCCGCGCGAGAACGGCCTTCCATCGCTCACCGGCGGGCTCATGGGCTGCCTGTCCTATGAAGCCGCCGAACTCCTGGACGGACACCCGGTCCCTCACGCGGACCAGGCGCCGTGCCCACCGATCGGGCTCCTGGTCATCGATCGCGCCGTGGTGTTCGACCATTGGAGACAGCGACTCATCCTGGTCGCGCACGCGGCGGCGGGTGGATATGCCGACGCCGTTCGCGCGCTCGAGGACATGCGCGAACGGGTGAGCGGAGCGGTCCCTCCATCACTCGCCCCGATCGTGGACACGGAGCCCGGCACACAAGACGTGGGCGAACCGAATATGGAAGACGCGCGCTACGGGGAGATCGTCGAGGCTTTCAAGGAACACATCCTGGCCGGCGACATCTTCCAAGGCGTGCCGTCGCGCCGGGTCAGCTTCGCTGCCAAGGACGGCGGGTATCCCATCTATCGGCGGTTGCGGGTCACGAACCCCGCCCCTTACATGTTCTTCGTCCGCATGATGGGGATGGAACTCGCGGGTTCTTCCCCCGAACCCGTGGTCCGCGTCGAAGGCCGCCGGGTGTCCACGCGACCGATCGCCGGAACCCGCGCTCGCGGCGAGACGGACGCTCGCGACCGCTTGATGGAACACGAACTCCTGGCCGACCCCAAAGAACGTGCCGAGCACGCGATGCTCGTCGACCTGGCGCGCAACGACATCGGGCGGGTATGCACGGCCGGGAGCGTCGAACCCACCGAACTCATGATGGTCGAACGGTTCTCGAAGGTCATGCACATCGTCTCCACGGTGGAAGGCGAACTCGCCGATGGGTATACACCGCTCGATGCGTTGGCTGTGACCTTCCCCGCGGGGACCGTCACCGGGGCTCCCAAGCGGCGAGCGATGGAACTCATCGCCGCGCACGAACCAACCGCCCGTGGCCCGTACGCCGGCGCGGTCGGCTACCTCACGTTCGCCGGGGATCTGGATTTCTGTCTCACTATCCGAACCGCGGTGGTAACGGGTGGACGGGCCTATGTCCAGTCTGGGGCAGGGATCGTCGCCGACTCCGATCCTGAACGCGAACTCGCCGAAACGAAGGCCAAGGCGGAGGCCCTCCTCCCCGCGGTCGCACCGGCGGCCGATAGCCTGACCCGCACGGAAGGAGCCAACGGATGATCCTGGTCGTCGACCACTACGACAGCTTCACCTACAACCTGGTTCAGTTGGTGGAGTCGCTCGGTCACCCGACGCAAGTGATCAAGTCCGACGAGGAATCGGCTGAAGCTTCGGTCGCGCGCTCGCCCGAGGCCGTCATCTTGTCGCCGGGGCCGGGCCGTCCTGAGGACGCCGGGATCTTCACGAGCATCCTGGAAGCACTCCCTGAAGGAACGCCCGTGCTCGGGGTGTGCCTGGGACATCAAGCGCTCGGCCTCGTCGCCGGCGGCCACATCGAACGGACGGCCCCCGTCCATGGGAAGGCGTCACTCGTCATCCATCAAGGCCAAGGGATCCTGGAGAACGTGACGAATCCGTTCGAAGCCGGGCGCTATCACTCCCTGGTGGTCACCCGCGACGACCTCCCGGACGAACTCGAACTGACCGCCTGGACGGAGGAAGGGTTGGTCATGGCCACCCAACATCGCGATCTCCCTCGGTTCGGCGTGCAGTTCCATCCCGAGAGCATCCTCACGCCCGAAGGCCCGACCATCGTGAAGAACTTCCTCAAGCTCGCGAGCTGAGTTCGTTTAAGGGGGACCGGGACACCCGACGCCGTACGCGAAGGCTCCCGAGTTCGCTCCGACCTGACAGCCGGATTCATTCACCGCGACGAAGGCTTTCGCACGAACGGTCTTGAGCTGATCGAGAAAACCGTTGGTCCAGCCGGGATCGACGGTTCCCTGGAAGTACCAGTCGCTTCCGTTGTCGGCAACGATCAACCCGTAGTGCTGCATGGCGACCAGGATCACCCGAGCGTCCGCGCTGAACCCGCTCAAGTCGAAGCCCGCCCGCAAACGGAACCGGGCGCCCATCGGAGGGCAGCGGATGTTGGACACGCCCGCCTGGTGACGGGCCGGCCAGATGTAAGACGTCGTGGTGCAGCCGACCGTGAATCGGATCGCGTGGTCGATGTGACCCGCCTGGACCTCATCCCACCGGACAAGCCCCGGGAAGATCGGCAGCCCCGCGGCATCGGCGCTCGTCCATCCTGCAGGACGCAGCGAGTTGGACGTCAGATCGAACACCGCTCCGCTGCCGGCTGTCGGTGCGCCCCCGTTCCACTGCGCGTGGTACAGCTCGTAGAGCATGCAATCGTTCGAGTCGATCATGAGGGCGTGGCGATCGCTCCCGCCCTCGACGTGCGTCGCGGCATCGAAGGGGTAGGGGCCGGGATCGCTTTCCCCCTTGTACTGGAACTTCACCGCGGTGAACGGATGGGTCGAACCGTCGACGACGTCGTGGGGGATCCCGTAGTTCGGAGGGCCGAAGTCAGGGTGGAGGAACGTGGTCCCCGCATGGGCGGAACGCTTCCACATCTTGCTCTTGGCGTTGACCGGCAAGGCCGAGATGTTCATGTTCCACACGTTGTCGGCCGGGAACACGCTGCACGACGTGCCGGGGACCGACGCAGGCACCGGAACGGGGGCGGCTTGAACAACCGAACCCACCATGCCGAACGCGACCACCACCGCTGCTGTGAACGTGCTTCGCACGCCGGCTCCCCTCGTTCTCGAGGGTATCGGCATATCGGTCCTCAGACATTGAGCGAGGTGGCGAACGGGTTCAGTCTCCTCTGTCTCCTGCCGCGACCTTCTCGGCCGCCACCTTGCGCGCCTCGGTGAGGAGCGCGACGACCAACTCCTCCTCGGGGACCTTCGCAACGACCTCGCCCTTGACGATGATGAACCCGAGACCATTGCCGCTGGCGATCCCGACGTCTGCCTCACGAGCCTCGCCGGGACCGTTGACCACGCAGCCCATGACCGCCACCCGCATCGGGACGGTGAACTTCTCGGCCTCGATCGCGCCTTGCACCTTGCGGGTGAGTTCCAGCACGTTGACCTCCGCGCGGCCACACGACGGGCAGGCGACCAGGTCCAGACCGCGTTTACGCAGACCGAGCGATTGGAGGATGGCGTTGCCGATCTTCACTTCCTCCACCGGGTCATCGGTGAGCGACACCCGGATCGTGTCGCCGATGCCTTCGGCCAGCAGCGCTCCGATGCCGACGGCGCTCTTCACGCCACCCAGGGGCATCGGGCCTGCCTCGGTAACCCCCAGGTGGAGCGGGTAGTCACACTTCTCCGAAAGCTGCCGATACGCCTCGATCATGGTGCGGGGGTTCGAGTGCTTGACGCTGATCTTGATGTCGAAGAAGTCTTCGTCCTCGAGGATGCGAGCCTCATTCAGGGCGGACTCGACGAGCGCCTCTGGCTTCGGCGAGCCGTACTTCTCGAGGAGGTCCTTCTCGAGACTCCCCGCGTTCACGCCGATCCGGATCGGGACGCCGCGGGCCTTCGCCTCGCGAGCGATGAGCCGGACCTTGTCGACATACTTGATGTTGCCGGGGTTGAGACGGAGCCCCTGGATGCCGGCCTCGAGCGCCGCCATGGCGTACTTCCATTGGAAATGGATGTCGGCCACGACCGGCACGGTCGACTTGGATGCGATGGCCGCCAGCGCCTCAGCATCCTCCCAATGCGGGACCGCTACACGGACGATGTCCACACCGGCCGCCACCAACGACGCGATCTGTTGGAGCGTCGCGTTGATGTCGGCGGTTTTGGTGGTGGTCATCGACTGGATCGACACCGGGGCATCGCCGCCGATGGCGACCGAGCCCAGGTGGATCTGCCGCGTCTTCCTGCGTTCGGTCATCTCATGTCCAGTGTAGGTGTGCGCTGATCGAAGCCCGTCCGCGCGGCGCGGACGTCAACCTCCGAAGACGTGGAAGGTGATGGTGCGATCCTTCGGTTCGTCCATCTCGAAGAAGATGAGGCGCTGCCAGGTTCCGAACCCGGGCTCGCCGGCGATGACCGGGATGGCATGGCTGGTCGCCGAGAGCAACATCGCCTTGACGTGGGCGTGGCCGTTCTGGCGTTCGCCCGGGTTGAGGTTCTGGGTTCGAACCTCGAAGTCGTCGTGTTGGTAGTAGACGCCGTCATCGGGAACGAGCTCGGTGAGGTGGCGACGGAAATCCGCTTGGGCGCCGTCCTCCCACTCGTTGATGAGGAGGGCACATGTGGTGTGGCCGCAGAACGCGATGGCCGCGCCGTCGGTCACGCCGGAGTCCTTGATGGCTCGTTTCAGGTCATCGGTGAGATCCACGAACGCGTAGCGCTCCTGGGCCGCGACCGTGACGGTAGTCGTGCTCGACTTCAAGGGTCCCTCCTGTTCCTGGTCGCCGGGCCTGCCGGTGCGACCGGTAGATCGAATGTGAAGACGCTACCGTGTCCGAGTTCGCTCTTCGCCTCGATGTGTCCGCCGTGTGCCTCGACCACCGACCGGGCGATGGCAAGACCGATCCCCGTTCCGCCGTCTTCTCGGGACCGCGAGGGGTCGACCCGGTAGAAGCGCTCGAAGAGCCGGGGAAGGTGCTCCGGAGCGATGCCGGCGCCCGTGTCTGCGACCTTGATCTCCACAGACCCATTGTGCCGGTCTGCGGAGACAGTGACCGCCCCCCCATCCGGCGTGAACCGCATCGCGTTGTCCACCAGGTTGAACAACACCTGATGCACACGCTCCCTATCTGCCGCAACCGCCGGCAGGTCCTCGGGGAGTTCCGCACCCACGGCCACCCGGCGCTCGGGACGGGCCACGCCGATCTCGGAGATGACCTGGGCAACCAGGGATGGGAGGGGCACGTCCTCGGTATGTAGGGGCACCTCTCCCGATTCCAACCTGGAGAGGTCGAGGAGTTGCTCCACCAACCGGCCGAGTCTCTCGGACTGGGTGAGCATCACCTGGAGGGTCTCCGGATCCGGTTGTTCCACGCCGTCCAGCAGGTTTTCCAGGTGCGCCCTGATGGCCGTGATCGGTGTTTTGAGCTCATGCGAGACATTCGCGACAAGGTCCCGCCGGGACTGCTCCAGATGCTCCAACTCAGAACTCATCCGATTGAACGCCACCGCGAGCCGCCCGACCTCGTCCCGGCTCTTCGTCTCGACGCGGACGGAATAGTCACCGGTCTGCATCCTGGTCGCAGCGTCGGCCATGTCTCGCAGCGGCTGCGTCATCCCGCGCGCAAGGAGCCTCGCCATGAGGAGCGCCACGAACGAGGCCACCGTTCCGGTGAGGAGGAACTGCCACCAGAACTTCCCCAGGAAACGGAAGGTCGTGCCGACTCGGCCGAAGAATCCCCGCGAGGGAGCCGGCTGCAGGGCGTAGACCATGTGATCGACCTGGTCGCCTACGAGGACCGGTACGACCGCGTATTCGAGCGAGCCGCTGATCCCGACATGGACCAGTGCATCCGTGAAGATCGGGAAGTCCGGAGGCTTCACGCCGCTGAGGAGCGTGCCGTCCGGCAAGATGGAGACGACCGTGATCCCACCCACTGCTGGGGCCGTGATGAGGCCGTTCGCCGCGCGACGCGCGACGGTGAGCAGGTGGAGTCGGTCGGAATCGTGCGAACTTTCCCGCAGGGCGTAGCCGAGCATGAGAACGACCAGCAGCACGGTCATCCCTACCGCGAACACGATGGTGGAGCCGAGCTTCGCTCGGATGGTGGGAAGTTTCTCCAGGGGGCGGGTTCGCATCTTGACCCACCTACCCATTCCCCTTGAAGGCGTATCCCACACCGTGGACGGTTCTGATGAACCGAGGCTCGTTGCCATCCTCGCCGAGCTTGCGGCGGATGCGCGCAACGTGCGAATCCACCACGCGCCCTCCGGCGTAGTCGCGATAGCCCCACACGCGGTCCATGAGTTGTTCGCGACTGAGCACCACCCCGGGGTCACGAGCCAACGACAGGAGGATCTCGAACTCGAGCGGCGTGAGACCGATCTCCTCGTCATCGACGGTCACCCTGCGCCGGTCCGGATCGATGAGCAGCCCGTCATGTTCGAGCGGGCCGTCGCTTCGCTGGGCCTGCATGCGCTCCATGCGACGCAGGATCGCCTTCACCCGTGCCGCGAGCTCGCGGAGGCTGAACGGTTTGGTGAGGTAGTCGTCCGCCCCCACCGCGAACCCCGCGACCTTGTCGGTCTCCTCCGTCTTGGCTGTGAGCATCAGCACCGGCGTCCAGGAGTGGCGTTGGATCTCCTTACAGACCTCTAGACCGTCCATGCCGGGGAGCATGAGGTCGAGAACGACCATGTCGGGCTTGTGTTCGGCGTGCGCCGCGATGGCTTGAGGGCCGTCGAACGCCACGATCACACGGTAGCCCTCGGATTCGAGCCGGGCTCGGACGGCTTCGGCGATGGCTTCCTCGTCATCGACGACGAGCACGGTCTGTTCGGGCATGCGCCCATGGTAGCGGGGCAGCGTGTTGGCCCTGTCCTGCGGATATGGAGAAAGTGTTGCGACGTACAGAAACTCGCGAGGCGACGCTACCGGTTGGTCATCGGCTGCACGACGTCCAGCACGGCCGTCGCGAGCACGAAGATGACCAGGAATCCGATGACGACCGCCGCGACGGGGATCACTCGTCGGTAGTCCACCGCCTTCCCCCGGACCTTCTCGATGGCAAGGAGCGCCAGATGCCCGCCGTCGAACGGGGGAAGCGGGACCAGGTTCACCAGCCCGATGAAGACGGTGATCAGGCCGAGGAGCTGAAGGAGATTCCCCCAGGCACCGTGCGAGACCAGGACCCCCGTCTGCTGCCCGACTCCGACCAGGCTTTGACCCCCTTTCGGATCGCGTGCGGTCCCATGGACCAGGCTGTCATACAGGTGCGACACGCCAGAGGGACCGAATACATGGCCCACCGAATCGACCGTGAAGTCGGCCGACCACCACAGCCACCAACCGCCTTGGGTAACGGACTTCAGCACGCCCGGGTGGGAACGACCCAGGAAGATCCCGATACGACCTCTCACCACCTTGCCGAACCCGTTCTTCACGGGCTGCGGGGTCATGGTCACCGTCAGCCGCGTGCCACCGCGCTCGATTCTGTAGTCGACCGGCTCCCCGACATGTGCGGTCACATAGGTCGAGAGCTGTTCGGGCGTTGGGTCGCTCAGGTCCCCGACCCCGACGATGACGTCCCCCGGTTGCAGGCCGGCGAGTTTCGCGGGCGACGTCGTTCCGTTCAAGGTCTGCGCGATCGAACCGACGACCGGCTGGGTAGTTGCCGGATCACCGAAGAAGAAGACCCAGGAACCGAAGATGAGGACCGCGATGAGGAAATGCACGCCCGGTCCGCAGAAGATGACCAGCGCCCGTTGCCAGATGGGCTTGGAGCCGTAGGCGCGAGGGCGATCCGCCTCCGCCACCTCCTCGTAGGGGTTCATCCCGGCGATCTTCACGTACCCCCCGCCAGGGATGGCCTTCACCCCGTATTCGATCTCCCCCCGTTTCGTCGACCAGAGCTTGGGTCCGAAGCCGATGAAGTACTCCTGGATCTTGAACCCGAACTTCTTCGCGACCAAGAGGTGCCCGAGTTCGTGGAGAGATACGAGGATGGTGAGGTAGCCGAGCAGGAGAAGGAACCCAAGGGCGAATTGCATGCCCGGGCTACCGCTCCTCGGCGAGTTCGGCCGCGCGCTGGCGGGCCCAGGTGTCGGCGCGTTCGATGTTCACGATGGAAACGACCGATGCAGGCTCGTGCTCGTCGACGACCGTCTGCACCAGTTCGACGATACGGGTGAGCGGGATCTTGCTTTCCAAAAACGCCATCACGGCGACCTCGTTCGCTGCATTCATCACCGCGGGGAACGTGGAGCCGAGTCCACCCACTCGGTAGGCGAGGTCCACCGCGGGGAACGCCTCGCGGTCGAGTGGCTCGAAGTTGAGCGGGCGATCCGTGAGCGGGACCGAGTCGACTCCGTGGTGGAGCCGCTCGGGCCACGCAAGGGCGAGCTGGATGGGCAGGCGCATGTCGGGGACCGCCATCTCCGCACGCATGGAGCCGTCGTGGAACTCAGCCATCGCATGCACCAGGCCTTCGGGGTGGATGACCACGTGGATCTGCGAGTACTCAAGATCGAAGAGGTAGTGGGCCTCGATGACCTCGAGGCCCTTGTTCATCAGCGTCGCGGAGTCGATGGTGATCTTCGGGCCCATCGCCCAGACTGGATGCTGGAGGGCCTCCTTGACCGAGGCGCGCTGCAGTTCCCGATGGGTCCATCCTCGGAAGGGTCCACCGCTCCCCGTGATGACGACGCGCTTGAGATCCTCGCGGCGCTCGTGGCGGATCGCCATCGCGAGAGCCGCGTGCTCTGAGTCGACGGGAAGCAGCCGTTCGGGTTCGCCCTTCACGAGGTCCATGACGAGCTCACCGCCGACCACGAGGGATTCCTTGTTCGCGAGCGCCAGGGTCTTGCCACTCTGCAGCGCCGCCAACGTCGGACTGAGGCCGGCGGAGCCGACCAGGGCGTTGAGCACCATGTCCGCGCCGGTCTCCCGAGCCAGCGTCTCTGCCGATTCAGGCCCCACGATGAGTTCGACACCGGGAAGACCACCGAGCTTCTCCTTGATGGTCCCGGCGGCGCTCTCGTCGGCGATCCCGACCAGCGGCGGCAGGAACTCCCGGATCTGCCCGAGGAGCAGTTCGATGTTGCTGCCCCCTGCGGACAGCCCGACCACTTTGAAGCGCTCGGGGTTCCGACGAACGACGTCCAGCGCCTGGGTGCCGACGGATCCCGTCGAACCCAGGATCGTGAGCTGTCTCATGTCCCCCAGCCTACCCCGGGTCGGGCGAAAACCTGCAGATCAGCCGAACACGATCCGGATGACCAGGAATGCCGCGGGCGCCACGAACAGGAGGGAATCGATCCGGTCCAAGATCCCCCCGTGACCCGGCAGGATGCTGCCCATGTCCTTGATCCCCATATCGCGCTTCACCAACGACTCGGCCAGATCCCCGAATGTCGCCGCAAGCCCGACGACGATGCCTAACAGGGCTGCGTCCAGCTTGTGATCGGTGAAGACCGACACGAGCGACGGCATGAGGACCATCGCCACGATGAGCGTGACCACGAGGGCGCCGATGAAGCCTTCCCATGATTTCTTCGGGCTCGTGTTCGGGGCGAGTGGCCGTTCGACCCAAGTACCGCCCCAGACCGACCCGATCAAGAAAGCGAAGGTGTCATAGATGAAGGTAAGGGCGATCACCGAGAACACGAGCTTCTTGCTCTCCGTCACGTTCCCCACGTGCAGCAGGGCCACGAGGTAGCCCGCCAACAATGGGATCCACGCCATGTTGAAGATCGTCAGGCCGATGTTCTGCAACAGATGTGAGCGGTGTGCCGGAGGGACCGTCATGAACCAGAGGAACGTGGCGATCGTTCCCAGCGCGAACATCGCGAGGAGGCCCGGTTCGCCGTGGTAATACGCGCCCGCCATCATCAGGACACCCGAGACCAATCCGACCGCCGTTGCCGGTTGATACTTGTGCTTGACCATCACCCCGAAGAGTTCGCCCTGGGCAACGAGCACGATCACCGTTGCGAGGATCCAAAATGCTCCCGTCCCGATGAGCAGGCTCCCCAGGGAGAGACCGGCGAGCACGAGGCCCGTCATGAAGGCCGCCGGCACGTCGCGCTCACCACCCGCGCCGCCTCGGCGGTCGAGTTCGGCTCCGACCTCAACCGACGTGGGCTCCTGCCAGCTGGGGCCACCGAGCCCTTCGTCCGCTCCGACGATGACCGTACGCGGGGCGCCGTCGGCTTCGTCCATATCCGCGAGGATGTCGTCCTCGACGGCGACGGCACCGGGTTCGGCGAGCAGATCGTCGCCGGCCTCAGGGTCTGATCCGCCGATCACCACATCGTCATCCTCGCCGTCCTCGAAGGGAACGACGGCCTCGGTGCGTGGATCGCGCTCTAGCGTGCCACCGAAGTGTTCGACGGCTTCGCGAACCTCGGCATCGGAGGGTTCGTTGAGGAAGGCCGGCATGGGCTGCGTCTCGCGCGAGACGCGAACGTCCGGCTCATCGTCGGGCAGATACATCAGGTCTGCCCCTTCCTCTCCGGCCGAGGGATCGAAGAGATCGGCCTGACCGCCGCGAAGCTCCGCATCCAATCCGGCAGGGACCGTTGTTTCGTCGATGTCCTCTTCCCCTTCACCGAGCAGATCATCGATCGGCGCCATGACAGAGGTGTCGTACCAGGCGGCATCGGGCTCGTCGGTCTCGCTCTCAGGGAGTTCACCGATCAGGGGAGGCGGCGGCGTCTGGGCCGGCTCGTCGGGGGCGGACGTCGTGCCGTGCACGGAGACATGCTCCTCGCTGGGTGACGCGCCGACGCCGGTCTCGGCGGGTTCGTCCCAGTCAACGTCTTTGATCGGCGCGAAGAACTTGTCCAGGTCTTCGAATAGATCGTCGCCCTCGCGCTTGTCGTCGGCCACTAGACCTCCATCAGCTCCTGCTCCTTATGGCGTTGGATCTCATCGATCTCAGCCACGAAGCGGTCGGTTAGCTTCTGCAGTTCCTTCTCACCGCGTGCCAGCTCATCTTGGGAGATGGCGGAGTCCTTCTCAAGCTTCTCCATCTGCTCCTTGGCGTGGCGGCGGACGTTCCGAACGGCAACCCGGCCGTCTTCTGCCCTGCCGTGCAGCTGTTTGACCAGCTCTTTCCGACGTTCCTGCGTGAGCGGCGGGAAGCCCAAGCGGATGACATTTCCGTCGTTGGACGGAGTGATCCCCAGGTCACTGGTCTGGATGGCCTTCTCGATGGCCCCGAGCGATGTCTTGTCGAACGGGTGCACCATGAGGGTGCGAGGTTCGGGCACGTTGATGGACGCGAGTTGATTGAGCGGGACGGGAGTCCCGTAGTACTCGACGGTGACGCGGTTGAGGACCGTTGCCGAAGCGCGTCCCGTGCGGATACCGGCGAGATCTTCCTTGAGATGCGTGACGGCTTTCTCCATCTTCTCCGCGCCGTCTTTCAGGCTCTGGTCTACGGTCATTCACACGCCCCCGTGCACGAGCGTGCCGATGGGTTCGCCGGTGACCACCCGGCGGATGTTCCCCTCCTGGCGGAGGTCGAACACGATGATAGGCAGCGAGTTCTCCCGGCAGAGCGACACAGCGGTTGCATCCATGACCTCGTAGCCCTCGCGCAACATGTCCGTGTACTGCAACTGATCGAACCGGCTGGCGGTGGGATCGACGTTGGGGTCGGCCGTGTACACGCCATCCACCTTCGTCCCTTTGAGGAGCGCGTCCGCGCCGATCTCGAGGGCCCGTTGCGCTGCGCAGGTGTCCGTGGAGAAGTAGGGCACCCCGAGCCCGGCGGCGAACACCACGACACGACCCTTCTCCAGATGCCGCCTGGCCCGCAGCGGGACGAACGGCTCCGCGACCTGCGCCATACTGATCGCGGTCTGTACGCGGGTACTCACGTGGATCTTCTCCAGGGCATCCTGGAGCGCCAAGGCGTTCATGACGGTGGCGAGCATCCCCATGTAGTCGGCCCGGTTGCGATCGATGCCGGCGGCCTGACGGCCGCGCCAGATGTTGCCGCCGCCCACGACGATCGCGGTCTGCACGCCGAGGTCAACGATCTCAGCAAGCTGACGGGCCACGAGCGCGGTGGCCTCGGCGTTGATGCCACTCTGTTGGTTCCCGGGAGCAAAGGCCTCACCGGAGAGCTTCAGGAGGACCCGACCATAGGTCGGCCGCCCGTTCGCATCCCCATCGGCCATATGCGCTCCTAGTCCCCTTCTTCGCCTAGCTTGTACCGGACGAACCGCCGAACCGCAACTTTCTCTCCGACCGCGGCACTGGTTTCGTCGAGCAACTGCTGCACCGTCTTGGAATCATCCTTCACGAACGGCTGTTCGAGCAGAACGGTGTCCTTGTAGTAGCTGGCGACCTTGCCCTCGACGATCTTCGGCACGACGTTGTCGGGTTTGCCGGCTTCGCGGGCCTGCGTCTCCGCGATCTTCGTCTCTTGCTCGATGATGTCTTGGGGGACCTGGTCGCGGTCCAAGTAGATCGGTGAGGCAGGACTGGCGATGTGCAGAGCCAGGTCTTTCACGAGCCCTTTGAACTGATCGGTGTTCGCCACGAAGTCGGTCTCGCAGTTGACCTCGATGAGGACGCCCACGGTGTTGTTGAAGTGGATGTAGCTGTCCACGCGTCCCTGGTTGGCGGACCGGCCCGCGCGCTTGGCTGCGGATGCGAGGCCTTTCTCCCGGAGGATCTCGGTGGCGCGCTGCATGTCACCGTCTGCCTCCTGGAGCGCCTTCTTGCAATCCATCATGCCGGCACCCGTGGCCTGACGCAGCGCCTTGACCTGCTCGGCCGTGATGTCGGCCATCAGCCCTCCTGTGACGGTGCTGCCGCAGCGACCTCGGCAGCCACCGGGGGCTCGACCGACACCTCAGCCTCGTCGGGCTTCGTTGGGTCCTCGGCGTCTTCGATCGCGGTCGGTGACGCCGGAGCATCTGGTTCGAAGACCGTGCTGGCGGCGATCGCGGCGGCGTCCTCGGGTGAGGGCACCTCGTCGACCTCAGCCGGCGCTGCTTGGGACTTCACGCCGGGGCGGCCGGGAGTTCCGGTGGCGCGCTCCACGGCCTCGTCCTTGGCCATGCCGTAGCCCTCCTGTAGCGCGTCGGCCACCATGCGGGCGACCAACGTGACCGCACGGATCGCGTCGTCGTTCCCCGGGATGACGAAGTCCACCTCGTCGGGGTCGCAGTTGGTGTCCACGATCGCGATGACCGGGATGCCGAGCTTCCGGGCCTCGGTGACGGCGATGTGCTCCTTCTTCGTGTCGACCACGAAGACGGCGTCGGGGAGACGCTCAAGGCCCTTGAGGCCGCCCAGGTTGCGTTCGAGCTTCTCGCGCTCGTGGCGGAGACGGATCGCTTCCTTCTTGGGCAGGTAATCCAGAGCGCCGGTCGTCTCCATCTCGCCCAGTTCGCGCAAGCGGATCAGTCGTTTGGAGATGGTGGCGAAGTTGGTCAGCATGCCTCCCAGCCAGCGATGGTTGACGTAGGGCATGCCTACCCGCGTGGCGTGCTCGGAGACAACTTCCTGGGCCTGCTTCTTCGTCCCGATGAACAGGATGATGCCTCGACGACGGCCGAGGCCCAAGACGAACTCGTGGGTCTCCTCGATGCCGGCCAGGCTCTTCTCGAGGTCGATGATGTAGATGCCGGCCCGCTCGCCGTAGAGGTAGCGGTGCATCTTCGGGTTCCACCGTCGGGTCTGGTGTCCGAAATGGACCCCAGCCTCAAGCAGTTCCCGTCGCGTAACGACAGGCACGATGGTGCTCCTTTCGGTTTTTCCTCCGCCCGGATCTTCCCGGCCCCGGCCCCTGCGCTTCCGCGATGGGGACCCCGGTGGCGAACGGTCCTCGGGCGTGTGTGCTCGGCTCTCGCCGGCGGGGGGAGTTTAGCAGCGAGGTCCCGAGCGCGCCCCGGCCTGTCTGCGCGGCATGACGCTCAGCGCCGTTTCTTCGCCGATCCCGATGGGGACGAGCCCTTCTGGCTCTTGACCTGGGGTTTCGGGGATCCAGTCTTGGCAGACACGCTCTTCTTGACGGGTGCGGTGCCGCGTAGTCGGCGCGGCGGGGCGTCGGGAACGGCTTCGGCCATATAGAGATATCGGAAAGCCAGGGTCGCATACATGCATACGTGGAAGACGTTCACCACGAGAACCCATGCCCATGCCGTGACGGCCGGGTTCACGGCGTGCTGAACGGAGCCGGTGGTCAGCGCCACCTGGGCGGCGGCTGAGCCGAAGACATACAGCAGCGCAAGCACCAGCCCGTTCGACCCCGGGATCCGGGCCGCGCGGACGGACTTCGACAGTGACTCCGCCATCCCTCGGCGTTCGCTCACCGAGATGGTTACGGCGAAGCCGAAGAGATAGATCCCGAGTGCGGGCAACCCCACCTGGACCAAGATCCCGATGCCTGGTCCGAGCATCTGGGACGCGAGAAGGGTGAAGATCCAGAACCCGATGCTCACGATGCACACACCGATGGCGGTCGGGAGCGCACGGATGCCCCGGCGCAGACTCCCGCCGGTGACCGGCTTCCCGTCGAGCACGTCGACGATCATCCCGGTGGTGAGCGCCAGGAAGATGCCCCGTGGCACCACCGAAACCAGGCCGCCGAGCAACGCTACCTTCGTAGGCAGGAGGATCGTCGGCAGCGTCACATCCATGTTCGTGGAGACGGGTGGGACCGCAAGGAACCCGGCGAATACTCCGAACGGACCGGGGAAACCGGAGACGACGACACCGAGCCACACGACGACAACAGCTAGCAGCGATGCGACGAGGAGCCACGGCGTGGAACACACGGCCACAACACCTCGGGCGAAGGCCGTCCTGATCTTCGGGATCGGTGCATCGCCGGGTGGACGATATCCGAGCACGGAATCGAGGAACCCCTTGCGCGCGGGAGCTTGCGAGGACGGTGCGTTCCGGTAGCCGGGGCCGTCGCTCATAGGTCCTCCCCTGCGGTCAGTTCGGCCGCTTCGTCGCCTTCAACGAAGAACGCGGGACCCATGCGCCTGGCCACAGGACGGAACACGACAAGGCTCAGCAGCGTCAAGCCCACCGCGGCCAGCGCGAAGTTGCTGAGGATCTTGCCGTAGTCGGCCGTGGTCGGTGACGGGACGTCGGTGAGAGCCGCGCCGTTCGGGTCGGTGATGAAGGTGACGATGCCGGGCTCCGATCCGCCGCGGATGAAGATCACGCGATCGGTGCCGACGGGGGCGGGATATCGGAGCGGCCCGCCAACATCAGCAGATCCGAACACCTGATGTCCCGATGCCGCGTCGAGCACGATGAGCGTGGCGCCCGAGTTCGGGATGAGGATCTGTTCGCCGACCACCAGGGGCGCCCCGTGCACGAAGCTCTTATTCGTCGCGAACAGCCAGGCGCGGTCGCCGGATGCCCGGTCGAATGCGAAGACATCGCCGGACGTGTCCTCGATGAATACGCGGTCCCCCGAGATCGGCGGGGCCGTCGCGAACGTCACCGGCGCAGACAGCAGCGATTCCCACTCGACGGTCCCGTTCGTGAGATCCACCGATGCCAGCGAGGAGACCAATCCGACGGTACCTCCAGAGGTAACACCGATGAATGCGCGGCCTTCGGCGATCGACGGAGACGTGAGGTATCCGGGATGGGTGGTGTCGTAGACCCAGTCCACCTTGCCGGTGGACTCGTCGAGCGCAACGAGTTTGGCGCTCTCGGCGGAGTACGCATCTACGCTCACGAGCACCTGCCCATCGGCCGCCGCGAGGGGCGAATCCAAGAACCCACCGACGTTCCGGGTCCATCGAACCTTCCCGGTGGAGGCGTCGATGGCGTAGACGTTGCCCCGGATGTCGCCGACGAACGCGGTGCTCGCGTCCATCGTCACGCCAGTTCGGCTCGTGGCGTTGAGTTGCAGCTGGGTGTCCCATGCCCTCGAGCCATCGGCGAGGTTCCGAGCCATCACATCGCTGGCAACGGCTGTCGCCGAGGGATCCGTCGCAGAAGGGCTGCTGGACCCTTGCGCACCGGCCGGGCTCGGCGTTGGAGAGGCTTCCGATGAGGACGCCTCACCGCTCGGTCCCGGGCGGACGCTGGTGGTTGGGCTGGAGCTGGACGTGGCGCCGCCTGGCCCGGTTCCCCAACCTTCCGTATAGACGACGACCGGATCACATGGCTTGCAGGTGGTCCCGCCCGACTGAACGTCGGTTGCGGGATCGTAGATGGCCGCTGGAACGGATGGCCCGAACACCCTGGGCGCCGACCACTCCACTCCCCCGTCGCCGAGGCTCACCGCTTGAACGGTGAGCGGGCCCACAACGACGGCGGTCTCGCCGGTCACGATCGGTGCGGACAGGCCGAGGGTTTCTGAGGATCCCCCGGGGAGGTCGCTGAACGTGGTGACGTGGTCAACGGCGAAGGGTGCGGCCGGCCCATCGGCGACCGACCCGGGGTGGGCGGCCCCTCCTTGGTACTGGGTCCAGCCCGCTGGCGCTGTCTGTCCGAGCGCCCAACCAGCCGACGTGGCAGGGCCCGCCACCGTGAGGGCGAGGATGGTTCCGGCGCACGCCGCAAGACGGCGAACTGCTGAGATGGACGTGGGGTGGGTCAAGGCCGCGACAGTCTAGGGGAACGAGCCGCCGAAGCCCCAGAGCGAGAACGGAGGCGGTCGGGGCCCAAACGCCGGCAGTGCTTGCGCTGCCCCCAAGGGCGCCAGCCGGATGAACCCATCGATGTCGATCGGTCCCAGATAGTCGAGCGGGTCGACGTAGGCCCCGTTGAGTTTCACGCCCATATGCAGGCTGGGTTGCGTGTCGCCCGGGTGTCCAGACCCCGAGCGGGCGATCACGTCCCCCCGCGTCACGACGTTGCCTTTGCGCACGGCGATCGACGTGAGCCATGAATAGGTAGAGGCGACCCCGCCGCCGTGATCGATGGTCACGAACAGATGTCCGCCCACCTTGCCGGCGAACGTAACCTTGCCCGCCTCCGGTGCCCGCACGGGCGTGTCGATGGGGGCGCCGATGTCGATACCGCGGTGCCCCGACCCGTACGGCGAATCTGGCGGATCGTAGCCCCGAAGGATGGGGCCCTCGATCGGCCACCGCCACTGACCGACCGCCGACGCGGAGGGTGTCGCGCACACGATGAGAGAAGAGGCGAGGACGACGGCGGTGACAAGGCGACGAGGAACCATGGGGCGAGGCTATCGGGGGTCGGCGGTTCGTTCAGTGACGTGCGTCACGCTCGGAGGAAACCTGTTGAACCTGCGCGTCGGGTCGGCTACTCGACCTCGGTGAGCTGACCGCGGAGTCCACCGACGGCCTTGGTGTGGATCTGACAGACGCGTGACTCCGTAACCCCGAGGATCTCCCCGATCTCCGCCAGGGTGAGGCCCTCGAAGTAGTAGAGCGTGACCACGATCTTCTCGCGTTCGGACAATGAGTTGATGGCCGCCGCAAGCAGTCCGCGGGTTTCCTGCGCGTCCACGTTGGATGTCGGGTCGATACCCTTGTCGGCGAGCGTGTCCAGCAGCGAGACCTGTTCGCCTCTGTCGCTTCCGACGCTCACCATCTCGTCCAAGGCGAGCACCGAGACGAACGAGATCTGACTGACGACGTCGTGTAGTTCGCGCTTCGTGATGCCTAGGCGTTCGGCCATCTCCTGTTCGGACGGGGCGCGCTTCAACATGGATTCGAGATCGGTGTGGGCCTTGTCGATCTCGCGCGCCTTGAAGCGAACCGACCGGGGCACCCAGTCCATCGCGCGGAGTTCGTCGATGATCGCGCCCTTGATCCGCGGTATTGCATACGTCTCGAACTTATTGCCGCGCACCGGTTCGAATTTCCCGAGCGCGTCGATCAAGCCGAACATGCCGTAGCTGACGAGGTCTGCCTGTTCGACGCTTGCCGGCAGACCGGTGGCAACTCGGGAGGCGACGTACTTCACCAACGGCGCGTAGTGGAGGATCAACTTCTCGCGCGCGTCGGGCGACGCCGTCCCCTTCCAATCCGTCCACAGCTGGACGAGTTCGTCATCGACGGGAAGGGGAACCCTGACGACCTTCGGCGCGCCCTTGGGCGTAGCCTTCGACTTGGTCGCCGTCGGTTTCTTCGTTGTCGCCACGGCTAGGCCCTCGGGTGTGCTTGCCCATAGGCTTCGAAGAGCCGGGTCCGCGACACATGCGTATAGCGTTGTGTGGTTGCGACGCTTGCGTGTCCCAACAATTCCTGCACGGCTCTGATGTCGGCTCCTCCTTCCAAGAGATGCGTAGCGAACGAATGCCGCAAGGTGTGCGGGGTGACCCGCCGTCCCGGCAGCAAACGCCGTGCGTATTGTCCCACCATCGCGCGGATGTCGCGCTCTGAAAAGGCATTCTTCCGACGATTGAAGAAGAGCCGACTTGTGTCCTCCCCCGACATCGTGGCCCTCCCCCGAGCGAGGTACAGACCAATGGCCTGTGTCGCGTAGTCAGACATGGGTACTTCGCGCTCCTTCTGTCCTTTCCCCAGCACCAGGACCCTGCCTCGCTGCAGATCGACCCGTTCGACGGTGAGACCTGCAACCTCGCCCACCCGAAGGCCGGACCCGTAGAGGAGTTCGAGCACCGCACGATCGCGAAGAGCCACCGCGATCTCGAGCGGGGTGGTGTCGGGCGGTGAAGGCGCCTGTGGCGACTCGGCCAGCTCAGCGGCCTCGCGCTGTCGAAGGACGGTGGGAAGCCGGTTGACTACTTTCGGGCGGCCGAGCAATTCGGCGGGATCGTGGGCGACGATCTCGTTGAGGGCGGCCCACCGATAGAACGTGTGGATCGCGCCCACACGTCGAGCCACGGAAGCCCGTGCGTAGCCCATGGTGTGTTGTTGCGCCAGGAATCGCCGCAACAACGGATGCGTTGCCGCCTCGAGCGGGCACGCATCCCGCTGGAGGAAGACGGCCAGCTGCGTCAGGTCACGCCGGTAGGCGGCCACCGTGTTGGGCGAGAGGCGCCGCTCAAGCCGGAGGTGCTCGGTGAAGCGCTGGATGAGTTGGGTTTGCGGGAGAGGAAGTGCTTCCACTGGATCCTTCCTGGCTGTCCGGCGAGCGGTCAGCGCTCCCCTGTGTAGCAGCCGGTCGGCGTCTGTTCAAGCGCCGGTCCCCTCGGATACCCCCGCGAGTGTGCGCTCGTAGCGGCCCCCCACCCCGCGAACCAACCCTCGAAGCTCGAGCCTGATGAGATACGTCACCGCTTCGGGGATGGAGAGACCCACCGCACGCGCGACACCGTCCGGAAGGGAGACCGTGGCCAGGGCGCGCCAGATGGTGAGTTCGATGTCGGAAAGACCGGCCGGCGGGAGCGCGTCGTCGGCACGCGCCCGGGTGTACCCGAGGTCCGCCAGGAATTCGTCGGCGCCTCGGATGAGCGTAGCTCCTTCGCGGATGATCTCGTGCGGGGTTTCCGACAAGGGGCTGGTGACGGGCCCCGGTACGGCGAACACATCCCGACCCAAGTCCAGAGCGTGGTCGACCGAGATCCGCGAGCCACTGCGTCCGGCGCCTTCAACCACGACGACGGCGCGTGTGAGCGCGACCACCAGTCGGTTGCGGGCGGGGAAATGGTGCGGCTCCGCGCGTTGCCCCGGCGGATACTCCGACACGAGCGCTCCCCGCTCCATGATCTCGAGGAACAGTTCGGCGCTTGATCGCGGATAGAGCACGTCGACGCCGGACCCCAACACCGCGATGGTGACACCGTCTGCGGCCAGCGCTCCCGGTGCGCCGCCGCGTCGATACCGAACGCGCCGCCGGAAACCACCTGGATCCCGATGCCCGCGAGGCGTCGGCCGATGTCGTGGGCGACTTCCCGCCCGAGCGCCGAACACCGCCGCGCGCCGACCACGGAGACGCGGTCAATGCCATCCTGGATGGGGTTGCCGCGGAGGTAGAGCCACGCCGGCGGATCGTGCAGAAGATCTGAGAATGCATCCGGGTATCCCTGATCGTGTGGACCGACCAATCTCCCGTTGCAGCGGCTGAGCGCTCGCTGGATCTCCGCCGGGTCGGACATATCGATCCATCGCTGATCGGCCGCGCTCCCGGCACGGCCGGACCGGACCGCGCCAACACAACCGGCTGCGCTCCCGACCTGCCACGCAAGGGAGTGCAATTTCCGAGGTGTGATCCCGCGCAGCGTGGAGAGCGTCAGCAATGCTGCGCGCTCGTGCTCCCCGACGCCGAATCCCGGTGGATAGCCGGGAGGCGCGACGTGTTGATCCTCGCGCTGGGATGAGGTGTCAGCCTGCACGTGCGAGCCCCTCCTGTTCGCCGAAGCCGATGCGATACGACAACGCTTCCGCCAGGTGAGCCTCCGACACGGCGTCGGCACCCTCGAGGTCCGCGACGGTGCGGGCCACCTTCAGCCCGCGGTCGAACCCGCGGCCGCTGAGCGCCATCGAGATTCGACGGCTCGCTCCAACAGGCGCTCGGCCGCGGCATCGAGACGGGCCTCACGCCGGGCCAGTGGCCCCGGCAGCGCGGCGTTGCAGTTCACGCCGAGAGCGGCAAGGCGCGTGCGCTGTCGTTCGCGCGCTGCCTGCACCCGAGCACGAACGATGGCGGATGCCTCCCCGGGTTCGGAACCGAGCAGTTCGTCTTTGGTGAGTCGAGGGATCCGCAGACGCAGGTCTATCCGGTCTAGGAGCGGACCGGACAGCTTGGCGCGGTAGGACTGGATCCTGTCCGGTCGGCACGTGCATTGCCGACGCGCGTCGCCGTCGTAGCCACAGGGGCATGGATTCGCCGCCGCGATCAAGGTGAAGCGCGCGGGGAATTCGACCGAGCCCACCGCCCGCGTCACGACGACGCGGCCGTCCTCCAGGGGCTGGCGAAGGCCCTCGATGGCGTCGCGCCGGAACTCGTTGAATTCGTCGAGGAAGAGTACGCCGTGGTCTCAGAGCGTGCATAGATGTACCTAGAACGATAACCTGTTGGGCATGGCTCAAGCCGCTGCCGTCTACTGCCGCATCTCCGACGACCGGGAAGGTCGACAACTCGGAGTGGGCCGACAGCGCGAAGATTGCCTGGCGGTAGCCGCCCAAAGAGGATGGACCGTCGCCGAGCTGTACGTCGACAACGACGTAAGTGCCTATAGCGGCAAGCCCCGACCCGAGTACCGCCGAATGCTTCGCGACCTGAAGGAGGGAACGAGGGATGGCGTCATCGTCTACCACCAGGACAGACTGGTTCGCCAACCCCGCGAGTTGGAGGAGTTCTTCGACATATGCGATGCCGCGGGTGTCACTCAACTCGCCTCAGTCTCGGGCGACTTGGATCTCAGCAACGACGACCATCGAGTTATCGCTCGCATCCTCGGGGCGCTCGCCCAGAAAGAGAGCAACGACAAGAGCCGGCGCATCCGCCGCAAGCACCAGGAAATCGCTGAGGCTGGCGAAGTGACCGGCGGCGGCACCCGCCCGTTTGGGTTCGAGGAAGATCGGAAGACGATCCGTCAAACTGAGGCTCGAATCATCCGCAACCTCGTCAAGCGCAGACTTGCGGGCGAAAGCATTCGATCTCTGTGCCGATTCTTGAACGAGAAGGCCATCCCAACGGTGACCGGCAAACCATGGAGTCCGCAAGTCGTCACGCGGATGCTCCTCTCTGCACGCATTAGTGGACAACGTGAACACCGCGGCGAGATTGTCGCCATCGCCACCTGGCCCGCAATCATCACGCCAGAACAGACGGCGAAGCTCCGCGGTCTCGCCGGCCAGGGCCGCCGAGCGCCGCGGACGCCTCGCCGCTACCTTCTGTCGCGATTGCTTCGCTGCTCCAGGTGCGGTGCCACGATGGTCTCTCGACCCCGGGAAGACGGTGCGCGGAGATACGTTTGCGCGAAGGGTCCGGGATTGGCGGGCTGCAATGGCACCTTCATCCTCGCCCGCGACCTCGAACTGTTCGTCGTCGAGGCTGTGCTCTACCGTCTCGACACATCCGAACTTCAGACCGCACTCCGCGGTGAAGTCAAGGCCGACGCAGCGGCCCGCTCGGCGCAAGGAGATCTAGACGCCGCGCTCGCTCAGGCGGACGAGCTCGCTCTCGCCTACGCCAACAGGGACATATCGATGCGGGAATGGCGCCTTGCTCGGCAGCCCATTGAAGACCGCGTCGAGGCCCTGAAGAAAACGCTTTCGCGAGCCACAAGAACAACCGCATTGGCTAATTACGTCGGGCACAGCGCCACCCTCCGACGCCAGTGGGCGGATCTTGACCTGTCACGTCAACAGGCCATCGTTCGAGCCCTCGTCGACTACATCACTGTTGGACCGGGGGTGCGGGGCCGCAACACTTTCGACCCCACACGCTTCACGCCGACTTGGAAACGTTGACCTCCTCCGCTGTCGTCGCCAACAACACCGCCACGTCCCCAATCGTGATGTCATCCGTAACTTTTGAAGGTAGGCCCTGTTCCTTGCACGTCGCCTCCACCCAGGCCTGGGCCGCCTCCTGTATCTCCGAGGCTCTCAACCCGACCACGACGCCCACACCGCCGGCGGTCCACGCCACTCAGGGTTGCTATCCGAATGCCAAAGCTTGGAGGGGACTGCGCCCATGATTCCGCTGGCCTGACCAATAACGTCCTGTACCGAGAATCCGACGACCTGAAGGACGGCTGGTTCGTAACCTCGGGCGACGTCATACCGATGCAAGCCCTTAGCTCGCTCACTATCGAAATCCTTGCCGACGTACTTGGCTAAATAGCGGGACGCTCGACGCGCCTCCTCGAACCGTCCCGATCCCACCGGCAGATTCCCGATGAGCGTGATGTGTACCAAACCTCGTCCCCACGCACCCTCGATTCTGCTCCTCTTCACATAGCGGCCGACCGCGAAGTGCGCGTGGAGCCCGTGCCCTCCGGGATGCCACTCGGGAACCCACACGTAGGGAAGAGCCTCGCCCCCAATCTCCGCCTTCAGCTTCCGGAAGAAGAGACCCATGTGACGTCTGAATGCAGGTGGATCGAAGCACCCGGACCCTCGATATGTAAGCGTTCCCAGTCGATTGAGCCCGTTAGCCACCCCGTATCGCCGGATCTTCCCGCGTGCTCGACGGGCCGCCTCCGCGCTGGCGCGGCCTTCCATGCTTTCGTAGTTCCCCGCACTTGCCCCGGACTTCCCCGCGAAGCGGACAGACCCGCCGGCCTCGCCTGCCGTTGGGTAAATGGCGAGGCGCCAGTAGCCGCTCCCCGACCGAACGATTTTCGTTGCAGAGTCAAGTGAAGTAAGTGCCACTTTTGGCACTAGTTCATTATGACTGCTTCGCCCCGTGACCATCTCGATCTCCTACTTCAGTCCCCTCGGCGGCCGCTTGTACCCCGCAGCGAAGTAGGCCTGCCTGTCGAGCACCAACCCTGGGAACTCGAACGTGTCCGGGTGCTGGCCGTAGGCCGTACGAAAGAAGGCAATCTGGCGGTAAATCGTCCGTTCGCTCATGCCGAGCGAGCGCAATCCGTCGAACCCACCATGCATCTGCCAAGCCACCCAGAAGCCAAGTAGATCCACCACTTTGTTAACCGAGTATCTCTTGAGGGCGGGCCCCATCAGGGGCAGGAGTGCGGCATTCACGCCCCGGGAATATGCCTCCCAGGCGTGCCGCGCCAGATTCCGGCCTTCCCGGGTTTCCATCTTGTCGGATCTGAAGTCGTCCAACTCGTGCCCTCCTACTGCCACACTAGACAGTACAAGGCCATCTGGCAACGGCTGGTCCTCTTCGGCCACCCACAGCGGGTTGCTCGCACACAAATAGAAGCAGTGCGAGGTCCGGGGCCCATGCGCTTTCAGTTGACCCCTCCCGCCTGGTTTCCTCGCCGCTGGGCCGGCGCCCCCACGCGGCGAAGTTCACGCCACGCGGGCCCCCTGCGCCTCGGGCCTGAGCGCGGGCACCCCTGCGGGGCGGCCCGCCCAGCAGCGAGGAAGGGGCACGTAGACTGCGGGGCCTGATGCAATGGTGGGACGAGGTTGCGGTTTTCGGTGTGATCGTCACTGTGATCGCTCTACTCGGCACCGCCTGGGGCGTTAAACTCGCCTACGATCAGGCGAAAGCGGCGGCTGAGAGTGCCAAGACAGCGGTCGACATCGGGCGAGAGACACAGGCCGCCGTCGACCGCGCCACCAGGCACATCGCGGCTAATCAACTTTTACTCACTCTGCCGGCGCTGCTTGCGCTTGCCAGGGACCTGGATGCCGCCATTTCAGACAAGGACCTTTCCAAGGCCCGCCTGGCCTTGGTCTCCTGGCACACGGAGGCGAGTCAGGTTAGGGGGCTGCTGAAAGGCATGGATTGGGGCGATGAGCAGCTACTCAAGAAGCTCGCGAACTCAACCAAGGTGGCTGCAGCCACGAAGGGTGCACTCCTTTCCGGCTCCATCGATCTGGTAAAGGACACGGAAAGTGCACGAACCGCCATAGAAGGTGTCTGCGAAAGAATGGGCGAACTCGCCGGACGGCTACGGACAGAAAGTGGTGACCAACATGACGGCTGATTCTTACTCCCAAAAGCAACTCGGTCGTTTGGCCGAGACTCTTCTCCAACGCACTCTGGACCACCGAATTGCCTGGAAGATCGAGGACGCCGAGGGGGGTACCTTCAGCTTCGCCACAAACTCCGCCCGGATTGTGGTGGAAGCCAAGGATCAAGACGGTCAGGCCCCCTTCCGCTTGGTCTTACAAACAATCGAAGGTGAAGAGGTCGACACACTCGAGCAGTACGAACAACAAGGCACCTCATACAAGCGGTCGCCTTGGACGCAGACTCTCGAAGACCTGTTCTTCGCGGCGAGGCGGAACGCGCTCAACATCGATGACGTTCTCGAGCGTGTCTTCAAGGAGCTAGGCATCGATGAGACCGATGACGACCCGGCTAGCGAGCCCCCCCTCGAATAAGACTGTCTGGGTACATTAACGAACCCTGGGCTCGGCCAAGCTCACCTCGCCGGGACGGAGCACCGCGGCACCGCCGCCGAGCAGCCCGGCGATCGACACCGAGTGATGCGGCGCGCGGAACGGTCGCTGCCGAAGCAATCCCTCTCCCCGCAGGAGGCCGGCGACCGAGTGGATCTGCGTCACCTCAAGGGCTTCGTCCCTGGACAGTTGCGGCAAGATGGTCGACAGTCGCCGGGCGAGCATGGTCTTGCCCGCACCCGGTGCGCCGACCATGAACAGGTTGTGGCCGCCGGCAGCCGCCACTTCGAGCGCGCGCCGAGCCTGATGCTGGCCACGCATCTCGGCGAGATCCAGCACATCCGCCGGAATGGAGGAGGCGCGATGCTGCGCGATGGCCGGGGGTTTCCACGTTCCGCGGAGGAACCCGGCAACCTCTTCCAGAGAACCGGCTCCCACGACCGCGAGATCCTCCACCTGGGCCGCCTCCATCGCGTTCGCCGAGGGAACGACGACGGTGCCGAGGCCGGCGCGCGCGGCAGCGATGGCGACCGAGAGGATCCCGGGTGTCGGAAGGAGTTCGCCCTTGAGCGATAGCTCGCCCGAGAAGGCGACGTTGGCAAGTGTTCGCGACGGGACCTGCGTAGTGGCACCGAGCACGCTCACGGCGATGGGAAGGTCCATCCCTGCGCCCTCCTTGCGGAGATTGCCGGGCGCAAGGTTCACGACCACTCGGCGAAGCGGCCACTCGAGCCCCGAGTTCTCGACCGCGGGCCGGATCCGGTCGCGCGCATCGTTGACCGCAGCGCCGGGCAGCCCGGTGAATGTCAACGACGGTAGTCCCCGGCCGACGAACGCTTCTACCGTCACCAGGTGCCCGCCGACCCCGAGCACCGTGACGCCCGTTACCCTCCCGTACATGCAGCCGCACGTTACGCCGAGGGTCTGACATCACGGCCGCACGCCGCGTTCGAGGTCGCTGCTAGCATCCGCACCCATGACCGCCGAACCGTTACAACCCGAAGACGAACTCCTCCATTTCATGGATCCATCGCGCTCTCGTGCGGCGCTCGAAACGTTCGGGGACGCGACGTGGAAGGAAGCGTTGGATTGGCTGTACGACCGCGCGGCAGATCGGCCGATGGGCTCGCACGGCACCTATCCCGAAGACCGACTCTCGTTCTTCGGACCCTCGGGCGCGCCCTCCGCCGCACCCGCCAGTCCCTCGCCGTGGCGAGATGTATTCGACGCCTTCCGAACGCGCATCGCTCCCGCCACCTATAACGCGCAGCACCCGGGTTCGTTCAGCTACTTCACCCCTCCGCCGTTGCCGATGTCGATCGCCGGAGAGGTGCTCGGTCAGTGGATCCACCAGGGCGTCGACGTCTGGCACGCGGGACCCGTCGGGGCGCTCGTGGAGGAAGAGGTGGTGGCGTGGCTCCGTGAGCTGATGGGGATGCCAGACGGAAGTTGGGGGGTCCTGACCTCAGGCGGTGTCATGGCGAACCTCATGGCGCTCACCGTCGCGCGCGATATCCACCTGGCCCGGATCCAGGGCGAGCCGGATTCCCCTCCACGCGGTGGGCGGCTGGACGGCGTGCGGATCTACGCAAGCGACCAGACACATTTCTCGGTCGCGCGCGGCATCAGCGTTCTCGGTTTCCCCGACGAAACGCTGCACGTGGTCCCCTCGGACGAACGGTTCCGACTGCACGCGGACGACGTCGCTCGGGCGATCGCAGAGGACCGGAAGGTCGGCCTCACGCCGTTCGCGATCTCTGCGGTCGCCGGCTCGACGAATACGGGCTCTGTCGACGACGTCGTGGGTCTGGCCGACCTCGCCGAACGCGAAGGCCTGTGGTTCCACGTCGACGCTGCCTACGGAGGAGCGGCGAAACTCTCACCGAACACCGCCGGGCGCGTCCAGGGCTTGGAACGTGCGGACTCGGTGACCGTGGACCCGCACAAATGGTTCTACCAGGGGTACGACATCGGTGGGTTGCTGGTCCGTCGTCGCGAGGATCTGCGTGCCACCTTCCACCGCGAGCCCGAGTATTACCGCACCAACGATCCCGATGCCACCCCGTTGAATTGGTACCACTACTCGATCGAGGGAACCCGCCGGTTCCGGGCGCTGAAGTTGTGGATGAGCTGGAAACACATCGGGACAGAGGGGTTCGCCAGGCTGATCGAGCACGATGTCCGGCTTGCAGCCCACCTCGCGGAACGCTGTCGTGGATCGAACGACTTCGAGGTCGTGCCCGAGGTACCCGAGTTGTCGGTGGTGTGCTTCCGACACCTCCCCAACGGTGTGGACCCTGGCGACCCCGCACTGAACTCCTATCAAACTCGCCTCCAGCGCGCGCTCGAGGTTGACGGAACCGCGTGGGTCAGCACGACCATGCTGCGCGGGCGAACCTACCTGCGCGCCGGTTTCGTGAACTATCTGGCAACGGAGGCGAATGTCGACGCGATGCTCGAGGCGCTCCGCGCGCTCTCCGATGCGGCGTGGATCGACGGGGCGGCGTCGGTCTAGCGGGGTCGGACCAGCGGGTCGGACTAGAACGCATCGCGGAACAGTTCCACACTTGCCTTGCCGGAGTGTCTCCCGACAACGACGCTCGCCACGTCGAATCGGACGGCCTCAGGTTGCAGTCCGCTCGAGATCAGAAATACCTGCGCAAGAGAACGGATCTTCGCTTGCTTCCGTGGTGTGACCGCTTCCCAGCCACCGCCGAAGGCATCACCACGCCGGGATTTCACCTCACAGAAGATGAGCTGTTGACCGCGCGTGAGGATCAGATCGAGTTCGCCGATCCGGCACCGCCAGTTGCGCGCGACCAGCCGGTAGCCGGCTCCCTCATATGTTCGTAGTGCGGCGTCCTCGCCGATGGAGCCCGTTCGGGTACGAGGATCCGTCTCCATCACCCGACGATATGCGAGGGGTACGACACGCGGAACTCAGACCTCGGCCGGACCCTCCGGGATGGTGGTGGTGTCGTTGTCGCGGCGCAGGACTTCAACATTCACGTCGCGGCGGGTTGAGACGGTGACGCTCGCAACGAACCTGGCCGGGCGGAACATGTCCCAGACCCACGCGTCGATCAGATCCACCTGCACCCAGCCGTCGGGTTTGTGCGTCACCTCGACCTGATTGGCCAGATAGAACCGACGTTCGGTTTCGATCACGAACTGGAACATCGGGAGCACGTCGCGATATTCGCGGTAGAGCTCCAGTTCCCGTTCCTCTTCGAAACGTTCGATGTCGTCTTCATTCATCACAGGTCAATCCTCTCACGGGAGTCCGTGGATGCCTCCGAGAGCTCCGGGGCGTGCAGGACGGATACCGGACCGAATCCGGGCAGGGCCGCCTGCCCAACACCGGCGAATGACAACCTGTGCACCTTGGTAGGACCGAGCCGATCGATGACTTCCAGGTGCTCGGAGGTGCCGTACCCCTTGTGCTGATCGAACCCGAACTCCGGATAGCGTCGATGCAGCTTCACCATGATCCGGTCCCTGGTCACCTTCGCCATGATGGAGGCCGCAGCAACGGACGCCGCAACCGCGTCGCCCTTCTTGATGGCGAGCGAGGGGCAGGGCATCCGGGGGACAGGGAATCCGTCGGTGAGGGCGTAGTCGGGAACGGGATCCAACGCGTTGACCGCGCGTCGGAGCAGCGCGATGTTGCATCGATGGAGTCCCCTGCTGTCGATCACCGCGGGTTCGGCCTTCACCACTGCCACCGTCGCCCCGGCCACGATCCGGACGAACGCCTCCTCTCGGGCATTGGGCGAGAGGAGTTTCGAGTCGCGGATGCCGTCCAGATCGAAGTCTTCAGGAAGGATGACCGCCGCCGCGACCATCGGGCCGGCAAGCGCACCCCTCCCCGCTTCGTCGGTGCCCGCGACGCGCGCGAATCCCTGATCGCGCAGGAGCCGTTCGTATCGATCGAGGTTCAGCCGACGCCTCCCGCCCGTGAAAGCGGCCAGATCCGCACGAACACCTGTCCGATGATCGCTCGTTCGGGGACCCATCCCAGCCCCTCGGGGGGTGGGAACCGCGAGTCTCCCGAATGCGACCGATTGTCCCCCATGACGAAGAGATCGTCGGGAGGCACGGTAACCGGACCGTAAGACCGCGTATCGGGGTCGACGGGGTTCAAGTAGGGCTCTGGAACCAGGTGGCCGTTGACGTAGAGGGTGCCTGACCTGATCTCAACCACGTCGCCGGGCGTGCCGATCACTCGCTTCACATAGTCCGTCTGCCCGCCCGACCCCAGTCCCGTCCCCTGCCCGAGCCAATGGACGACCCCACCGACAAGCCCACGGGAAGGGGTCGCTGTTGGATGTGGGTCGGAGAAAACGACGATGTCGCCACGGGAGATGTCGTCGAACCAGTAGCAGAAGCGGCAGACCAAGATGCGATCGCCGGGTTGCAGGGTCGGGACCATGGATCTCGACGGGATCCAGAATGCCTGGACGACGAAGGTCTTGAGGACGATGACGATGACGAACGCCACCGCGATGAGGATCGGTATCTCGCGCCAGCCGCTCTTTCGTTCCGGCTCGCCAGGTTCTGCGTCGGGCCGGTCGGCCACGGAACTAGGCCTCGGCCTTCTCCTCGGCGTCCTGAGACGCCTCATCCATGACCTCGGAGACGTCGGGGGTGTCAGCCTCGGTGGTGTCGGCCTCGGTGGTGTCAGCGTCTACTGCTTCCACCTCGGCTGCGTCGGCTTCTTCGGCTTCTTCGGCTTCCGCTGCGTCGGCGGCGGCCGCTGCGCGAGCCTCTTCTGCTGCCGCTTCCATCGCGGCAAGCTTCGTGTCGTCGATGCGACGCTCCTTGATGCGAGCCTTCTTCCCCCGCAGTTCCCGCAGGTAGTAGAGCTTCGCTCGACGAACCGCGCCGCGACTCACGAGCTCGAGCCTGGCGATCGAAGGCGAATGGACCGGGAACGTCCGCTCCACGCCAACCCCGAACGAGATCTTGCGAACGGTGAACGTCTCCCGCAGGCCACCGTTCTGCCGGCGGATAACCACGCCTTGGAAGACCTGCACACGCTCCCGGCTGCCTTCGGTCACGCGGACATGCACCTTCACGGTGTCCCCCGGCCGAAAGTCGGGGATGTCCGTGCGGAGATAGGGCTTCTCGATCAGATCGGTCTTGTTCATGGCAACGGTTGTAGATGCTACCAGCGCCGCCAGTTGCCCTCCGTTCACCTCATCGCGAGGATGTTGCGAAGCAAGGGCGAAGTCGTGCGGTTGTGCATCCTGCCATTGAGCGTGTGGCGCGCCGGAAGCAAGATGCCGGCGTGGAAAGGATCCCCGATGAACGCTCCCGGCTACCGATGCGACCGGACAAACCCACCAGGCGATGGTGGGACGGCACATCGTGGCGGGCGGCGGTCGTCGTTTCCCTCTTCGGGGTTGCGGCGGATCTCGTAGTCCGATGGCCCCTGGGACTCGGATTGGCCGGCGCGGTCCTGATAGGCGCCATCGTCTTCGTCCTGATCGCCAAACCGGGAGTCGTTCCGGTCCTCTTCCTCGGCGCGGGCGTGGTGGTCGCCGGGTTCGTGGCGGTGCGGGCCAACTCGACCCTTCTGTTCCTCGATGTCGGCACCGCGGTGATCCTGCTGACGCTGGGCGCAGGATCGGCGGCTGAGCGATCCTCGATGATTCCGGGCGTTCGTGCATACGCGCTCCGCGCCACCGACGTGCTGGGAGCGGCCCCACAGGGATGCGCGATGCTGGTTGGCCCTGCGGCGCGAGCGATCGCCACGAGGCGCGGCGGGATCCGGATCATGCCGAGGCTGGCGGTGGTCAGTCTTCCGATCGTCGCGGTGTTCGTCCTCTTGCTGGCATCAGCGGATGCGGTCTTCGCTCACTACCTCAGCGCACCGTTATCAGCGCTGCCTTCCTTCGCCGGCCTTTCTCGTCACGTCTTCGCTACCGGGTGTGGCGCCATCGTTCTGGCCACGCTTCTGGCGGGAGCCCGGACGACTCCGCGCCCGCAGCCGTTACCTCTCCAACCTAAGGAACGATTCCGTCGGGCAGATTGGGTGATCGTCCTATCCACGGTGGATCTGCTCTTTGCGGGATTCGTCGCGGTCCAGTTCGCCTATCTCTTCGGTGGGCCTTCGCGTGTCATCACGCAGCAGGGCCTCACGTTCGCACAGTACGCACGATCGGGCTTCGCTCAGTTGATCGTCGCCGTTCTCCTCACCGGGGCGTTGATCAGCGCCGTGTGGTTCGTCGGCGCGAAGAAGGAAGCCTTGCACGACCGAACGTTCGTGTTCCTTGCGGGCACCCTTCTCATCTTGTCGCTGGTCGTGCTCGCCTCATCGTTCCGGCGACTGACGGCGTACGAAACTGCCTTCGGGTGGACGTGGCCACGCCTCGAGGTTCATCTAACGATCATCTTCCTCGCGGTGCTCCTGGCTTGTGCGTTGGTCGCGATCGCGCTCCGGCGCGGACGTTGGCTCCCTTCGGCAGCCATCGGCACCGGCGTGATCATGCTCGTCGGTTTGAACGTCATGAACCCGGATCGGTTCATTGCCGAACACAACATCGCGCGTTTCCACGCCACCGGGAACCTCGATATCGACGAACTCGCGCACATGTCGCCGGACGCGACGCCGCTGATCCTTCAGGTGATGCCGACGTTGCGAGCGGCGGACCGAACCATCCTGGCCGCCACATTTGGCTGCGAGGCAACGGCATCGGGGGTCCGATCGGGTTCCATCGCCTCCTGGAACTACGGACGGGCGGTGGCATCGGAGAGACTCCAGCTCGCCGGCTTCGGGGGATGCTCCTAACTCAGGAGATCGGGCCTGTTCCGGCGGGTCTTCTCCTCAGCGGCCTCCCGGCGCCACCGTTCGATGCGAGCATGATCGCCTGAAACGAGCACCTCGGGAACTTCCATGCCCCGGAAGTCGCGCGGTCGCGTGTAGTGAGGATGATCGAGGATGCCGTGTTCGAAGGAGTCCTGCTCGTGCGACTCCTCCTTTCCGATGACACCGGGGAGCAGCCGCGTGACTGCCTCCAGCACAACGAGGGCCGGCAGTTCACCGCCCGAAAGCACGTAGTCGCCGATCGAGAGCTCCTCGGCGGGGAGTCCTTCTACGACGCGTTCGTCGATACCCTCGTAGCGACCGCACAGCAACGTGAGGTGTGGTTCCGCGGCGAGCTCGTTCACCAGGCTCCGGTCCAGGCGCCTGCCGGCCGGCGAGAGCAACAGCACTCGGCCGCGCTCTGGATCCAAGGATCCGACGGCGGCGAAGACCGGTTCCGGCTTCATCACCATCCCCGGACCACCACCGAACGACTCGTCGTCCACGCTGTGGTGTTTGTCGGTGGCCCACTCACGGAGATCGTGGACCCGAACATCGACCAGGCCGTCCGTGATCGCTTTGCCAAGGAGGCTCTCACCCAAGGGTCCGGCGATGATCCCCGGGAAGATCGTGAAGATGTCGACACGCACGGACGCGAGGCTAGCAGCAGCCTCAGTTCGACGAGTCGGGCGCATCCGGAGCAGTCAGACCCGGGATGTCTCGAACCAGCACCTGCCGGCTGTCGAGGTCGACCTTCAGGAGGACGTCCGCGAGCGCCGGGATCAACGTTTCCGTGCCGGCATCGTCTACGGCGACCCAGAGGTCGTTCGCGGGATTCGGGATGACGTCGGTGATGTGGCCGAGCGCCCGGCCCGCGTCGGTCACGACGTCGCAGCCTTCGAGTTGATGTGGCCAATACTCGCCTTCCGGAAGCTGCGGGAGCTGGTCGGGCCGCACCGTGAGTTCGCCTCTGAGTTCGTCGGCGGTGGTTCGGTCCGTGACTCCTCGGAACGAGACCAGGAGGCGTGCTCCGTGTGGTCGTGAGGCCGTGATCTCCAGCTCGCGGATGCCCAGGAACACGATGTTGCCCGGCGACCAGCGGTCGGGATTGTCGGAACGGTTGACCACCACGACCTCACCCTTGAGGCCGTGCGCCTTGGTGATAGCGCCGACGACGATTGCCGGCTCGTCCACGGAGCGGCCTCAGTCGACGAAATCGACGATGGCGCCGGCATCATGGCGAGCGGCCGCTGCGCGAACGACGGTCCTGATGGCCTTGGCGGTCCGGCCGCCTTTGCCGATCACCTTGCCCATGTCGCCCTCGCCGACCTGAACCGTGAAGCGAGGGCCTCTGTCGTCGACGGATTCGGTCACGACAACGGCGTCCGGGTCATCGACGAGTTCTTGCGCCAGGAACTCGACAAGGTCTTTCACGCTTCGGTGTTCTCCTCAGCTGCGGGCGCCGTCTCCGCGGCCTCTTCGACCGGGGCTTCGACCTCTGCGGCCGGGGCCTCGGGCTCCGCGGTCTCGACGACCGGCTCGGGCTCAGGAGCGGGCTTCGCGGCTTCTGCCTTGGCTTCGGCGGCTTTGGCGGCGGCCTTCTTCGAGAGCTTCGGTGTGTCGTCGGCGGCCGCGCGTTGCTTCACGAGCTTCGCGGCTTCGGGACGCTCGGCAACGAACTTGTCCCAGATCCCGATCTTGACCATCAGGTTGCGCACCTGGTCCGAAGGCTGAGCACCGACCAGGAGCCAGTGCAGCGCACGCGCTTCGTCGATCTCGATCAGGGAAGGGTCCTCGAGCGGGTGGTACTTGCCGATGTTCTCGATGAACCGACCGTCGCGGGGGCTCCGCTGATCGGCCACGACGACGCGGTAGAAGGGCCGCTTGTTCGCGCCCATCCGCCGGAGCCGGATCCTCGTTGCCATGCCTTCGTCCTTTGCTATCGGTGCTGCCTACGTCTGGTCTATCGTTGCGGTCCCGAAGGCATCTTCATCATGCCGGGGATGCGCTTGCCGCCCATCATCGTCCGCATCATCTTCCGCGCGCCATCGAAATCCTTCAGGAGCCCGTTGACGTCGGCGGTCGTGGTTCCGGACCCGTTGGCGATCCGAAGGCGGCGCGACCCGGAGATGATACCGGGATTCCCGCGTTCCTCCCTGGTCATGGACAGGATGATGGCTTCGGCGCGATTCAACTCGCCGTCGTCGATGGCCCCCGCGAGGTCCTTCATCGCGTTCTTCCCACCGGGAACGCCGGGGAGCATCTTGAGCAGATCTCCGATCGGTCCCATCTTGCGCATCTCGCGAAGCTGACCGAGGAAGTCTTCCAGCGTGAACTGGTTCTTCATCATCTTCTCGGCCGCGGCACGAGCGGAGTCCTGATCCATGGTCTCCTGCGCCTTCTCGACCAGGGTCACCACGTCGCCCATGCCCAGGATCCGGCCCGCCATCCGATCGGGGTAGAAGGGCTCCAGGTCTTCGGGCTTCTCCCCCATCCCTACGAAATAGACCGGTCTTCCGGTGACCGCCGTGATGGAGAGCGCCGCCCCGCCTCGTGCGTCCCCGTCGAGCTTGGTCAGGATGAAGCCGGTGGTGTCCACCTCCCGCATGAACTCTCGGGCCTGCACCACGGCGTCCTGACCCGTCATCGAGTCGCACGCCATCAGGACGTGATGCGGCTTGGTGGCCTCCTTGATCTTCCTCGCCTGTTTCATCATCTCCGCGTCGACGTGCAGGCGGCCGGCGGTGTCGATGATGACCACGTCCGCGTTCTGCCGTTCCGCCTCTTTCACCGCGTTCTTCGCAACCTTGACAGGGTCTCTCCCGTCCGATACGACGGGGACGCCGATCTCTCTCCCCAAGGTCCGCAGCTGCTCGATGGCAGCGGGTCGTTCCAGGTCTGCCGCCACCAGGAGCGGCCGCTTCCCCTTGCCTTTCAGGGTCTTCGCGAGCTTGGCGCACGCGGTCGTTTTCCCCGAACCCTGGACGCCGGCCATCATGATGATCGCCGGCCTCCCGGACCCCAGATCGAACGCCACGTGCTCGCCTCCGAGCGTGACCGTCAGCTCCTGATCCACCACTTTGACGATCTGCTGACCCGGGGTCACACTTCGCATGACCTCCTCACCCAGCGCCCTGGTCCGTACGCGTGCCAGGAGGTCATCGGCCACCTCCACGGCTACGTCCGCGTCCAGGAGGGCCTTCCTGATGTCTGCCAGCGCATTGTCGACCTGCTTGGGATGAAGCTTCCCACGCGAACGAAGCTTCTTGAATACACCATTGAGATTGTCGGTCAGCGTGTCGAACATGTCCTGAGGGTGCTCGCACCGTGCGGGCTCGTGAAGGATTGTAGCTACCGATGGCCAAGGACCTTGCCGACGCGCGAAGAACCGAGCTGGAGTTCGTCGCGTTCAGATGGCTCGCCGTGCTCTACGGCGCCGTCCAGACCAGCCTGGCCGTCCGGGACGTGGCAAAGGTTCCCTCGGTGGTCGTTCCCCTCGCCTTCGTGTTGACGGCGGGACTCGCGATCTCGAACATCGCCATCTGGTCCGCGGCTCGGCGGGCCCAGGACCGACGGCAGCTCGCGGTGATCGGAGCGGTGGCCTTCGTTCTGGACGTCGTCGTCGTGCTGGCCATGACGTGGGCGTTCACCACGGGACCGCAGGATGTCGTGTGGCTGATCGCATACGTGCTTCCACTCGAAGGAGCGGCTCGCTACGGCCGGATGGGAGCCCTTGCAGCGGCATTGGCCTTCACCGGCTCGGCGTTCCTCCGAGAGCACTACCTCGTCGCGCAGTTCCCACCGTACGGATTCTCGTTGAAAGCCGTAGAGTTCCGATGCGCGATGGCGTTCGTGATCGCGCTGACGGCGGGTACCTTCAGTCGTTCGCTCCACCTCCAGACCGAACGTGCGAACGAGCGCGCCAGAGAGGCCGAAACTTCCGCGGCACGCGAAGCGGCGGCAAGGGCGCGCCTGCAAGAACTCGACGACCTGAAATCAGACTTCATCGCCATCACGAGCCATGAACTCCGCACGCCCGTTGCGGCGGTTCGGGGATTCGTCGACACGCTTCGACGCCGGCGAGGGGAACTCACCGAGGATGAGGTTCGAGAGTTCCTGGACATCATCCACGACCAATCCGACCGCTTGGTTCGGCTGGTGGAGGATCTGTTGGACGTCTCGCGCCTGGAGGCAGGGCGCCTCACGCTCGAGTGGCAGGAGGTGGCCGTCGGCGACATCCTCAGTGGATGCATCACCGGGATGGGCGAAACCGGGTCACGGATCGATCCATACGAGGCTCCCGGGTGCCCCGGAACCATCGTGGCCGACCCCCAGAGGCTCGGTCAGGTCCTTACGAATCTCGTGGGGAACGCGCTGAAGTTCTCCCCGCCCGGAGCGCGGGTGGAACTCGGCGTGGAGCCGTCCGGGGACGCGGAACTCATGTTCAGTGTTCGCGATCACGGACCCGGCATCCCCGAGAGCGAACAAGAGAAGATCTTCGAGCGGTTCGAGCAAGCCGACTCCGCGGCGACGCGCAACACGCACGGCGTGGGGCTGGGTCTCTACATCACCCGCGAGCTGGCCAACGCGATGGGTGGCTCGATCACGCTGTCTTCCGAGGTCGGGGCCGGATCGACCTTCAGGGTCACGATCCCGGTAGCTGCGCCGGTGGCTCGGCAAGCACCTGTTCAACCGTCCGGAGCAGCGCGATAGGGCTGAACGGTTTCGTGAAGTAGCCGTCTGCCCCCAAGCCCAGGACGCGCTTCCTCGCCTCTTCGCCGGTGGCCGTCACGATGATGACCCGAACCCCCGCGGTGGACGGGTCGGACTTCAGCTCCTGCAAGACCTCGGCCCCGCTCGAACCCGGGATGTTGAGATCGAGGAACACGAGATCCGGGGGCTCCTTCCGGATGGCGGCGAGCGCGCCTGGTCCGTCGGCGGCTTCGCTGATGTCGAACCCTTCGGGTTCGAGCACCAATCGCATGGCTTCACGCATCGTCTGGTGATCTTCGACGATGAGGATCTTCGCCCCGTTCATGCCAGCAGCCGTTCGGCGAAGGCGATCGGATCGAACAGGGTGAGGTCGTCAAGACCTTCTCCGACTCCGACGAACCGTATGGGCACCCCGAGCTCCTCCCGCACCGCCACGACGATGCCCCCTTTGGCCGAACCGTCCATCTTCGTCAGGATCACGCCGGTCACATCGACCGCCTCGGTGAACGCCCGGGCCTGAGCGATCCCATTCTGCCCCGTTTGCGCGTCCAGCACGAGGAGCGTCTCACCGATCTTGGCACCGGCCTTCTCGATCACCCGCTTCACCTTCTTGAGTTCGTCCATGAGCGGGGTTTTCGTGTGCAATCTGCCGGCCGTATCCACGATGAGGACATCGGATCCCCGTGCTTGGGACGCCTTCACCGCGTCGAAGGCGACCGCCCCGGGATCGGCGCCACGATTTTGCGAGACGAGATGCGCCCCGGCCCGGTCAGCCCAGACCTCGAGCTGCTCGCCGGCGGCGGCGCGGAACGTGTCGGAAGCTGCGAGGGACACCTTCTTGCCCTCTCGGGACAATCGCCGCGCAAGCTTGCCGATCGTCGTCGTCTTCCCGGCGCCGTTGACCCCGACCACGAGCACGACCGACAACTCCCCCTCCGTGAGATGCAGCGGAGGATCTTCGCCCAAGACCGCCACTACATCGGCTTGCAGAAGTTGTACCGGATCTTGCCCGTTCTTGAAGTCTCGCCTCACGCGCGCCACGAGATCGGCCGCGGCCGTCGGCCCCAGGTCCGCCCGGACCAACAGGTCCTCCAGTTCCTTCCACGTCGAATCGGAGACCCCTTTGCCGAACAGCATCCGGACCTTGGAGCCAAGTCCGTCGACCTTCGCGACGGACGGAGCCTTGACCTCGGGAGCCTTGGCCGCAGGAGCGTCAGACGGGACTCGCGAAGATGGCCGGCGGCGGATCACCAGGACGGCCAGGATCACCAGCACGAGTGATGCGACGGAGGCGATCAGCAAGGGGGACATCGGGCGCCAAGGCTAGTGGACCGGCTCACCTTCCGGCACTTCGATGGCCGCTGCCGCTGCCGTCTCCTCTTCACGCGAGGCTTCCACGGCCGCCGCCTCCCGCGCTTCCGCCGTGAGGGTGGTCTCAGGGTGTTCGAGCGTCTGGCAGACCACTTTCGTGGTGCCGTCCTTGTTGAGCGAGATCCCGTACAGCATCCCGGCGATCTCCATCGTGCGTTTCTGGTGGGTGACGATGAGCACCTGCGACTGCGACGCGAACCCTTCCACCAAGCGCAGGAACCGGTGCAGGTTCACATCGTCGAGCGCCGGTTCGACCTCATCCATGAGGTAGAACGGCGATGGCCGGGCGGTGAAGATCGCGAAGAGGAACGCCATGGCGGTGAGCGAGCGCTCTCCACCTGACAGCAGGCTGATCCGTTTCACGCGCTTGCGACCCGGACTGGCCTCGATCTCGATCCCGGCCTCGAGCGGGTTGGCGGGGTCGGTGAGCACCAGCCGCCCCTCCCCGCCGGGGAACAGCTCCTTGATAAGCCGTTCGAACTGCACGGCTACATCCTTGAAGGCGAGATCGAACGTCTCGGTGATCTCGCGATCGACCTGACCGATGACCTCGAGGAGGTCGCGCCGCGCCTTGCGGACGTCCTCGAGTTCGCGTTGCATGAAGTCGTGCCGCTCCTGCATGGATTCGAGTTCCCCGGTAGCGAGCAGGTTGACCCGGCCCAGGAGGGCGAGGCGCCGCTGGACGAGTTCGGCTCGCTTCTCGAGGCCCTGAACGTCGTCGTCGTCTGAGAGTTCGCCTAGCGCGGTGCTGGGATCGCGCTGGTGTCCCTCTTCCAACAAGCGCTCGGCTTCCTTGATACGGCGCTCGATGTCCCCGCGCAGACGGTCTTCGCTCTCGTAGCGCTGGCGAAGCTCGTCCAGATGGGTGGACGCATCGCGCCAGGACTTATTGACCGCCGCCTCTTTCTGGGCTGCGGCGCGTTCGGCCAGGGCCGCCTGTTCGCGGCGCTGCGCCGCTTCCTCGGCCTCTGCCTCGATCCGGCGAACGCCCTCCTCGGCCTGCGCACGGGCCGATTCGGTCGAGGCGACTGCCTCGCGCAGGCGCACCGGGTCGTGCGCCGCCAGCACGTCGCGCTCGGCACGAAGATCCGCGATCCGTTGGTCGTGACGGGAGCGATCCCTGCGGAGGGTCTCCACCGCGACCCGCGCGGAGACCGGTTGTTGCGGCACCGGGGGCATCTCAGGCAGATCCTGCGCCAGCGGCTCGATGGCGGCGAGGCGCTCGCGCCATCCGGCCGCCTCCTGATCGAGGGCCGAGAGTCGCTGTCCGAGCACTTCCTCTTCCTTACGCAGCGCGTGGAGTTCCCGATCGATACCGGAGGAGCGTTCGGCCGCGGTCGTGATGTCACTGTCTGCCGCCTGGATCTGCTCTTGGAGGAACGTGACCTCGTTGCCGATCTCGTCGAGTCGTTCACGCTTTGGTTTCAAGCTGTTGCGCGTTGCGGCCAGGTCGTGTTCGAGCACCTGGAGTTCGGCGCGGATCTCTCGCAACCGGACGTCGGCTTCCCGCGCGGTGTGGATGACCGCGGGGCCCACCAACACGCCCTCCGGCGTAACGAACGACGCGGTGGGGTGTGCGGATTGCTTGTCCGAGGCTTCTTGAACCGAGCCGGCCAGATACACATCGCGCAGAACCGTGCTTACGATCCCACGGGCGGCAGCTTCTGCCTCCACCGCCGAGAGCAGCTTGCGCTCGTCCCTTAGGCCCATCGGCACCGGGCCGCCGGCCGCGATCGCCAGGATAGCGCCGTCGCCGGACGGCGCGTCGGCCAGCGCCCTGGCCGTGTCTTCATAGACCACGGCGTCCGCGAGGGGGCCGAGTGCGGCCACCAGAGCACGTTCGAGTCCGGACTCGACCCGAACCAGGTCCTTCAGGAGACCGATCGCGCGGCCCTTGTGACTCTTCAGGAAGCGCGAACCTGCGGTCTCCTCGATGTCCTGGCGCCGGGCGTCGAGCAGGTCACGCCGCGACTCCATCCGGCGGCGTGCCTCCTCGAGCTCTTCGATCTTCTCGACGATGCCACGGCGATCCTGCTCAAGCTGTGTGCGGCGCTGCGCGAGCGGGGCGGTCTGACCGTCGAGCTGTTCGATCTCGGTCTCCAGACCGTCGCGCTCGACCTGCATCTCGCCGATCCGTGTGGCGATCCCCGAAAGGTTCTCGGTCAGGCGTTCTCGCTCGCGCTGGGCGGCGGCGAGGGAACGCTGGAGCGTCTCCATCTCCCCACGGCGACCCGCGGCCTCTTCGCCGATCCGCCGCCGGCGTTCTTCGGCCTCGCGGCGGCGTTCCTCCGCGGCGTGATACTCGGCTTCGGCCGCATCCAGTTCCTGCTCTTCAGTGGCGAGATCGGAAAGCACCTGCGAGAGTTCGGCTTCCACCCGCGTGAGTTCATCTCCGAGCGTGTCCATCCGGGCGGTCCGAGACGCCTGCGCTGCAAGCTCTTGACGGGCAGCGGTCTCCGACTGGACGGCATCGCGGAAGCCTTGTTCGGCTCTGGATCGTTCGGATTGCGTCTGCCGGAAGACCTGCTCCGCATCGGCCAACGCTCGAGATGCCTGCGCGCGCGAATCGGCGGCGGCGAGCACCTCCCCGTCCAGCACGTCGAGATCCGCGCGCGCTCCTTCGCGGGCGGCGAGGCCTTCGTCCCATCCTCCCTTGCGCCGGTCCTTCTCGTGCAATAAGGCGCGCAGGCGCGCGGCCGCGAGCTTCCACGAGAGTTCCTCCGCCTGTGAGGTGAGCGCCTCGTGCTTCGTGGCCATCTCGGCCTGCTGTTGGAGGGGCTTCAACTGCCGGCGCAGCTCCGTTAACACGTCCTGCAAGCGAAGAAGATCGTGATCGAGTCCGGTGAGCTTGCGCTCGGCCCGCTCTTTGCGACGCCGGTGCTTCGCGATCCCCGCCGCCTCCTCGATGTACTTCCGGCGTTCCTCGGGTCGCGACGTGAGGACCTCGTCGAGCTGCCCCTGCCCGACCACGGTGTGCAACGCCCGTCCGATGCCGGTCTCAGCGAGGAGTTCCTGGACGTCGAGCAGCCGGACCACCTGACCGCCGATCCGGTACTCGGACTCTCCGCTCCGGAATATCGTGCGACTGACCTCGATCTCGGTCATGGGGACCGGGATCTTGCCGGCGCTGTTGTCGATGACCAGTTTCACCTCGGCCATGCCGAGTGCTGGGCGGGACGGGGTTCCGGCGAAGATCACATCGGCCATGTTGCCGCCGCGGAGCGCCCGCGCTCCCTGCTCGCCCAGCGCCCAACTGATGGCGTCGACCAGGTTGGATTTCCCCGATCCGTTGGGACCGACGATCACGGAGACGCCGGGGACGAACTCCAGGACCGTTTTGTCCGCGAAGCTCTTGAAACCACGGATCGTGATCGAGCGGAGGAACATCGGGCGGATGCTAACAGGCTTGTGATTCGCAGGCGAGGACGCGGGGCCTAACGCGCGCGAAACGCCTGGTCAGGACTGGCACTGTGGGCAGAAGTAGGCGTTGCGCTGGCTGATCTTCACCGACTGGATGGGCGTGCGACACCTGCGGCAGGGAAGGCCGGCCCGGCCGAAGACCTTGAGTTCGTTCTGATATTCACCGGGCTGCGCGAAGAGGTCCACATAGGCTTCGTCCTCGAGCGTAGTGCCGCGCAGCTTGATCGCCTCCTGGATGGTCTCCTGGATCGCACGATAGAGACGTCGCACCTCTTGAGAGCTGAGCGTGTCGGAGAGGCGGTCGTAGCGCAGCCCAGCCGTGAACAGCACCTCGTCGGAATAGATGTTGCCAAGGCCCGAGATGAACTTCTGATCCATCAGGATCGACTTCATCTTGGCGGCGCGCTGCGCGAGCAGATATTGGAACGTCGGCCAGGTGAAGACCTGGTCCAGAGGGTCGATCGCGATGTGTTGGAGCTCCTTCACCTTCCCCAGTTCGTCGGCGGTCGACACGAACATCTCCCCGAACGTGCGGGGGTCGACGAATCGAAGATCGCCGCCCTGCTGGAACGTGAGGACCACGTGCGTGTGGGGTGGCAGCGGGGTCCGGCCAGTGCCTCGCTGGAACTGCCCGCTCATCCCGAAATGCACCACGAGCACGTCGGAGGAGTCCAGATACAAGAGCAGATACTTGCCGCGACGTTCGACCTTCGCGATCTTCGTGCCTTCGAGACGGGAGGTGAAGTCCTTGCGCTTGGCGTGCCGGCGGATGGCTCGCATCGCGTTCTTCGAGGTCTTGACCTCTGCGGTCTTGATCCGCCTGCCGACCACGTCTTTCTCGAGGTCGCGCCGCATCACTTCGACTTCAGGCAACTCCACCCTATCCCCCCTCAGCCCTCCGACGGAGCGGCCTGAAGGCGCAGGTACGCCTCACGGGCCGCCTGTTGCTCAGCTTCCTTCTTCGATCGTCCGGTTCCACTCCCGTGAGGCTCTCCACCCAGGAAGACCGTTGCGGTGAACTCCTTCTGGTGGTCGGGTCCCTCTTCCTCGATGCGGTAGTCGGGCATGGAGCGAAGCGACTGGGACGCGAGTTCCTGCAGGATCGTTTTGTAATCGCGGTCGCCCTCGCCGCGAACATAGGCCTCCATCCGCGGGCGGAACAACCGCTCGATGAGGTCGGAGGCGACGCCGAGTCCACGATCCAGATAGATGGCCCCGAAGACCGCCTCCAATGCGTCGGCGAGGATGCTGGACTTGTCCCGGCCGCCCGATTGCTCCTCACCCTTGCCCAGGAGCACGATCGCGCCGAGTTCCAGGGACCTCGCCACATCCGCCAGCGCGATCATGTTCACGATCGCCGCGCGGAGTTTGGCCAGCATCCCTTCACTCATGTCGGGGTAGGACCGGTACGCCATGTCCGTCACGACAACGCCCAACACCGAGTCCCCCAGGAACTCGAGGCGCTCATTCGTGACGCTGAGCGAGTTCTCGAACGCGTAGGAGCGGTGCGTGAGCGCGGCACGGCGAAGCGCCGGGTCTTCGAACGCGACACCGAGAGCTCGGTCAAGAGCCTCGAGGGACGCCTCCACGGGAGCGGGAGTCACCGCCGTTACTCGACCTCGACGGCCTGTCGGCCCGCGTAGTACCCGCAGTTCCCGCAGACCTTGTGCGGGAGCTTGGGCTGGCGGCACTGCGGACAGTCCGCGTACGCGGGAGCCTTGGCCTTCCAGTTGGCGGCGCGCTTGTCGCCGCGGGTCTTGCTCTGCTTCTTCTTGGGGACCGCCATCGTTCTCCGTTTCCCTTCCTACTGATCCATCTGCTCGAGCAGCTGCTCCAGACCGTCCCAGCGAGGGTCGACCCGCTTGTGGCCGGGGCATTCGCCCAGGTTCTTATCTCCGCCGCATGTCGCGCAGAGGCCGAGGCAGTCCGGCTTGCAGAGCGGGGAGAACGGGAGTTCGACCCCCACGGCATCCCGAACCATCTGCTCAGGGTTCAGTTCGCCGTCGGGGTCCAAAGGGTAATCGTCGGCGTCCGGGTCGGGCTCGCTGACGAACCGTTCGTAGACGGGGACGCTGAAGGGCTGCTCGAACTCCTTCAAGCAGCGAGCACAGAGCAGCTGGAGGATGCCCTCCACGGCACCGGATACCAAGATGCCCTCCACGACCGACTCCAGGAGCAGGTCGCCGCCGATGGGGAGGTCTTCGGGCACCCGGGCCAGCTCGGTTCCGAGGGCTTCCATCGTGCCCATCAGACTCTGGGTCTTCGAGGCTCCCGGGTGGCCGACCAGGTCGCGGACATCGATCAGCTCCAGGGTCATTCGGACTCCAGATCGAACAGCTCGGTCGTGGCGGCGGGATCGCTCGCCGCCGCGTCGCCGGGTTCTATGGCGCCCAACTCCTGCTCGGCCGTGGTCGCGGGGTTCCGCAACCGATCGCGGCCCACCTCGACGGTGTCCAGCGTGCGGGCCAGGCCCTTGGTCGCCACCTGCGAATCTTCAAGGATCTTCCGCAGCGCGATCTCGAACTGCGCGAGCTTCGCGTCCACGTAATCCTCAGCCTCCTTACGGATCTGGCGGGAGCGATCCTCAGCCTCGTCGAGGATCCGTTCACCTTCCTCCCGCGCCCGCTCGACCACCTCTTCACGCCGGGCCATCTTGAGCTGATCCTCGCGCGCCTCCGCCACGATCCGTTCGGCCTCTGCGCGTGCTTTGGCCAGCAGGTCTTCACGGTCCTTCACGACCCAGCGGGCCTGCTTGATCTCCTCGGGCAACTCCTCCTGCATCTGCTGAAGCATCTCGAGCACCTCGTCCCGGTTGAGCAGGGCGGAGGACGAAAGGGGCATGGACTTCGCCTCGCGAACGATCTCCTCGAGCTCGGCGAGTCGCGTGGCCAGATCCGTCATGCCGACACCCCAAGACGGTCACGCAGCCGGTCACGAACGGCGTCCGGAACCAACCCGGTGACGTCGCCCCCGAGTTTTCCGACCTCTTTGACCAGCGAGGACGAGAGGAACGACCATTTCGGGTTGGTCGGCATGAAGAGGGTCTCGACGGCAGCCAGCCGGTGGTTCATCTGTGCCATCTGGATCTCGAATTCGTAGTCGCTGACGGCTCGAAGGCCTTTGACGATGACGTGGGCGCCCTGGACCTGGGCGTACTCGACCAGCAGGCCCGTGAACGAATCAACCCGGACGTTGGGCAGGTCGGCGCAGGCCTCCCGCAGCATCGTCACCCGCTCCTCCAGCCCGAACAGCGGCTGTTTGGAAGGGTTCTCCAGTACACCCACGATCACACTGTCGAAGGACTGACTGGTTCGGCCGATGATGTCGAGGTGGCCGTTCGTCACAGGGTCGAACGTGCCCGGACACAAGGCGGTCAAGCCCATCCAACCTCCCGATACAAGAAGACGAGACTGTCGCCGTAGTGCAGTTGCCTCGCAACGGCCCAGTGTAGCGGAACGGAGGGGGCCGAACTCCCTTTGCCCCTCGTGAGCGCCACCGTGAACCCCTCCGCGACGTGCGCGGTTGCCAGCTCCCGCAACAAGGGCTGTATGCGCTCGCTCTCGACGTCGTACGGGGGGTCGGCGAAGGCGATGTCGACGCGCGAGGGAGGAGGTTTCCGCAGGTAGGTGAGGACATCGGAGGTAACTACCCTCCCTCTAGCGGCAAAGGGGGTTCGCGCGAGATTCTCCCGGATAGCCTTCGAACTGGGACGCGCATGATCCACGAAGACGGCCTCCAGGGCTCCCCGGGAGAGGGCCTCGATCCCGAGGGCCCCTGTGCCCGCGAACAGGTCCAGCACCACCGCTCCCACGACGCGATCGCCCAGGCTCGAGAAGAGACCTTCCCGCGCCCGGTCGGACACCGGGCGCGTCCCCGGCGGCACCGCTCCGAGCCGAACCCCCTTCGCGCTTCCACCGATGATGCGCATCCGCGAAGCCTATCCGTGCCCGCAGCGGCCGCCTAGGACTGGAACAGCCACTCGATGGAGCGTTCGAACCTCGCTCTCAGCTCGGCAAGGACGTCGGGGTGATCGATCAACGTCGGGTCCTCATCGATGAGCGCGAACGCTCGCGCCCTGGCTCGCTTCACCAGATCCATATCATCGGCCAGACGGGCGAGCTTGAGATCGGGCATCCCCGACTGCTTCGTGTCGAAGAGCGTGCCCTCGCCGCGAAGCTTGAGGTCTTCATCCGCAAGTTCGAAGCCGTCCGTGGTTCGAACCATGGCATCGACGCGGGCCTTCGCATCGAGGTTCTGTTCGTCCGAGTCGTCGAAGAGGACGCAATAACTGCGATGGGCTCCGCGACCGATCCGGCCGCGGAGCTGGTGGAGCTGAGCCAACCCGAAACGCTCGGCGTTCTCGACCATCATCACGGTAGCGTTCGGGACGTCGACACCGACCTCGATGACTGTGGTCGAGATCAAGAGATCGGATGCCCCCGTCCGGAAGCGCTCCATGATCTCTTCCTTGTCCCTGGGCCGCATGCGGCCGTGGAGGAGCTCGACCTTCAGTTCGGGGAAGACATCGGTCGCCAGATGGACAGCCTCGCTCTCCGCTGCCTTCACTTGGGTGCGGTTGCCCTCGTCGATAGCGGCGCACACCACGAACGCCTGACGGCCGGCTGCGACTTCGCTGCGGACCAACTCCTCGGCCAAGGTTCTATCCGCTTCGCTCCGGACTGCCCGAGTCTCGATGGGCTGACGCCCTTTCGGGAGTTCGTCCAAGACCGCGACGTCCAGATCGCCGTAGTAGGTGAGCGCCAAGGTCCGCGGGATGGGCGTCGCCGTCATGATGAGCACGTCGGCATCCCCACCCTTGCCTTTGAGCGCCATCCGCTGATGCAGGCCGAACCGATGCTGTTCGTCGATGACGGCAAGCGTGAGGTCTGCGAACGTCACGGCCTCCTGTACCAACGCATGCGTACCGATCACCAGGTCAACATCCCCCACGGCGACGCCGTCGATGATCCGTTGACGATCCTTGCCCGTCACGGCGCCGGTGAGGAGGGCGTAGGAGACGGCCGGTTCCGAGACAGCATCGGTTCCCAGCTCTGGATCCAGGAGAGACGTTTGGGCATCGTCGCGGGAGGTGGCCGACAGGATGTCGAGATAGGGCAGGGCGCCGACCCCTTCGAGCAACATCGCGACCGAACGGGCGTGTTGCGCGGCAAGCACCTCGGTGGGGGCCATGATCGCTGCTTGATGCCCGGACTGGATCGCAACCAGTCCGGCGTGTACCGCGACAAGCGTCTTGCCCGACCCCACGTCACCTTGAAGGAGCAGGTTCATCGGGCGGGAGGACGACATGTACCCGTCTACCTCGTCCATCGTGCGGCGTTGCGCCGCGGTGGGTTCGAACGGGAGCCCGGCGATCAACCTGTCGGTGAGTTCCCCCTCGGCGGTGTGCGAGACGCCCGCCGCCTCGGCGGCGACACGGTGCTTCCTGAACGCCACGCCCAACTCCAACGAGAACAGCTCGTCGAATTTCAACCGTTCCTTCGCCCGATGGAGCTGTCCCTGATCCTCCGGGAAGTGGATGTGACGAAGCGCCCAGTCGTAGGAACCGAGGTCTTCGGCAGCCACGATGGCCTCCGGGACCGGATCGCCGACGGTCGGCAGCTGGTCGATCGCCTTCCACACGAGTTCGCGGATGGTGCGGGTGGAGATGCCCTCGCTTGCGGGGTGCACGGGCGTGATGCGGCCTGTGTGTACCTGGTCTGCGTCATCGCCCGCCAGCACCTCGACCTCCTGGTTGGCGAGTTGGCGGCGTCCTTTGTAGAGCGTGCCGACCCCGCTGACCGCGACCTCCACCCCTTCGCGATACATGTTCGCCGCCCACGGCTGATTGAAGAAGGTCAGGTCGAGGTATCCGGTGCCGTCGTACAGCGTCACCACGACCATCGTCTGGTGGCGGCGGGTCAGGCGCTTGGCCACCTTCTTCACGTGGGCGATGACGGTGACGTACTTCCCGATGGGGAGGTCCCGGATCGCGGACACCCGCGAACGGTCGATGTAGCGGCGCGGATAGTGGTGGATGAGCTGGCCCACCGAGGTGATGCCCAGCGCATTCTCGAGCACGACCCAGGCCTCGTCGCCGCGGGTTCTGGACCCCGTGCGGCGGGCGGCGATCTTCGCGTCGATGCTGGTGATGGGGGAATCGAGCGTCAGCGGCAATGGGGTCCTCACCGTCCGGTCCGTTCGGTTCTACCATGCTGGAGTGACACATCGACGGCTGGTGAAGGCAGCGCTCGCCATATCGGCGGCCCTGGTGGCGTGTACCGGCTCGCCCGCGCCAAGGCCGGTCCACATCACCCTGCCGGCCTCACCTGAGGCCTTGCCCCTGATGAACGCCGCCGGCTACAAGCAGCTCTTGGCCCAGCTCCACGGCACGCCGGTGGTCGTGAACGTCTGGGCATCGTGGTGCGGGCCCTGCATCACCGAGGCACCGGTGCTTCACCAAGCGGCGGCCGACCATCCGGACATGCAATTCCTCGGCGTCGACATCCTGGATACGAAGGATGGCGCTGCGGGCTTCATCCAGAAGTACGCGATCTCCTACCCCAGCGTCTTCAACCCGACCGGGGACATCCGCGACAGCCTCGGTCTGCTGGGCCAGCCTCACACGCTGTTCTACGATGCCGGTGGTGTCTTACAAGCGACGGTGTCCGGCCCCTTGGGACTGAAGGACCTCAACGACGACCTCGCGAAGATCGCGGCCTGAACCGTCTGGTAGCCTCGACCGACTATGGCAGCCGTATGCGACGTATGTGGAAAGAAGCCGTGGTTCGGCAAGTCGGTGACGTTCTCGCACAAGCGGAACAACCGCCGGTGGGATCCGAACATCCAGCGCGTTCGCGCGCTTGTCAATGGCACCCCGAGGCGGGTCAACGCCTGCACGTCGTGCATCAAGGCCGGCAAGATCACCCGCATCCCCCACGCCTGACCGGCCGGCGAACCTCCTCACCACGCCGTTTGCGCTTCTCCCGCACCGTGGGTACGGTCGTTGCATCCCCGCTCGCGCTGGAGGTAGTCCCACGAAACCGTTCCGTGCCGTCGTCTTTGCCCTGGCAGCTCTGCTGGTGATTCCCGGTGTCGCCACCGCGCGCCAGCCAAGTGGCGACGTCGCGGACCCGAACGACTCTCCCGGGCTCCTGGACATCTCGCACCTCTGGCTTGCGACCTAAGGAGGCACCATGCGGATCCACCGCTGCTCCGCCGTTATCGCGTTGGCCGTAACCGCGGCGTTCCTGCTTCCACAGAGCGCGTTCGCCGGACGGGTGAGCGACCCGGCCGACTCCACGGGCCCCATGGATGTCCGCTTCTTCGCCGCGGTGAAGACCAGTCCCAGCGCCGATATGTATCTGACCATCGGCTTGTATTCCCCGCTGGTGAACGGCGTTCCGGTGGCGCCCGATGAGATCGCGGTCTTCTTCGACGTGAACAACGACGGAGGCGCGGATTTCAAAGGCGTGATCCGGTGGCACGCCGGGGTACACGCCCTTCGGATGAAGATGTATGACCTGGGAGGCTCATCGCCGTTCCCCCTCATCAAGGTGACCCATCCCCGTCCCAGGACCGTGCGGGTCCGGCTCGTCCACGGCGCGCCGTGGAACCTGACGGGCTACCAGCAGCTCTACCTGTTCGCGAATTCCTGCGCGACCATGTGCGGACACGATCGCGCGCCTGACACCGGCTGGGTGTCGACCAGCTAGTCGGACTCCTCGGGCGCAGACCACATCCAGAGCGGATCAACGGGACCGATCCCTCGACCGAGGTCGATGGCATGTTCGATGGCCTTCGTGACGAAGACCTTGCCCGCCCGCACAGAACTCCGCAGATCCGAACCGGTGGCGAGGTAGGCAGTGATGGATGCGCTCAACGTGCATCCGGTCCCGTGGGTATGCCGGGTTTGGATGCGTTCGGCTTCCAGCCATTCCTCGCCGTCCCCGTCCACCAGGAGGTCCGCCGCCATCCCTCCGTCCAGGTGTCCTCCCTTGACCAACACGGCCTTGACTCCGCTGGCTCGGATGGCGTCGCCGGCTCGACGCATGTCTTCTCGCGTGCGGACCTCGAGACCGCTCAGGGCTTCGGCCTCCGAAAGGTTGGGCGTGACGAGCATCGCCACGGGGAGCAGTTCGGCCCGGAGCACGTCGACGGCCGAACCTTCCAGGAGCAGATCGCCGTGTTTCGACACCGCCACCGGATCCACGACGAGCTTCTCGATCTCGGCGTGCTGGACCGCCTCGACGACGGCGTGCACGATCCCGGCGTTCGCGAGCATGCCGGTCTTCGCTGCGTCGACACCGATGTCCGAGGCGACGGAGGTGATCTGCGCGGCGACGATGGACGGCTGCAGCGCCTGAACCGCCGAAACACCCTGCGTGTTCTGGACCGTGACGGCCGTGATGGCGGTCATGCCGAAGACGCCGAGCGCGCCGAACGTCTTGATGTCGGCCTGGATGCCGGCACCGCCGGCGGAATCGCTGCCGGCGATGGAGAGCGCTCGTGGCAGGCGGCCGTTCATGCGAAATGATCCCACCCGGTCGGATCCAATACGCGCGTGCCGTTCGCGTCCTCGATCGTCACGCCTTGTCCGGTCGCGATGTGCCCGATCAACGAAAGAGGAGTGCCGAACCGGTCCGCGAGGTCCGCCGTCAGCTCCTCAAGAGCGACCCCGGGAACCGTGGCGAGAAGCTCGTAGTCTTCGCCGCCGGTGAGGGCCTCCTCCAGGGTGGCGGCGGGGTGCACAGGGATCGCCGACGCCCGGACGGTGGCCGCCACCTTGCTCGCACTGCAGAGCCGCGAGAGATCCAGCGCCAATCCGTCGGAGATGTCGATCATGGCACTCCCGCCGGCCTGGGCGAGCGCTTGTCCCTCGCCGACCCGAGCGAGCGGTCGGAAATGCCGGTCGAGGGCATCGCGTTCGTCCGCAGACAAGGACGTCACGCTTCCCGACCCGATCCGACGGCCTGCGGCCGATCCACCCAGGGAACCGGTGACCACGACGGCATCGCCGGCGTGGGCGCCCGACCTGGTGACCGCGCGACCGCTCGCCACTTCGCCGATGACCGTCACGGCGGCGGTGACGTCATGGCCCCGCGCGAGGTTGCCACCGACCAGCCAGAGCGCGTGTTCATCACACGCCTCGCGCATGCCGCCGAACAGTTCCATCGTCCAGGCCGCATCGACGGCGTCGCTCAAGGTAAGCGCACAAACGGCGGTTCGGGGTGAGGCACCCATCGCAGCGATATCCGAAACGTTCACCACGATCGCCTTGTAGCCCAGGTCCCGTGCGGACGTGAGGGCCCGGTCGAAGTGGGTGCCTTCGACCATCGCGTCGGTGGTGATGACCAGGTCGCCCGGACCCGGGCGAACCACCGCGGCATCGTCCCCGGGTCCGACCAAGACCTCGGGTCCGGCACCCGAGAGGACCTTGCCGATCGCGGTGAGCAGTTCCTGTTCGCCGATGTCCATGCCGTTGTCCGTTCCGTCCAACCTGAGGGGTTCACATCCGCTGCCGCGTGGCCCCGGGGGGCATCGATGTGTTCGGTAGACTCTAGGCCTTATCCAGCGTGTCCAAACGCGGTTTCCACCGACGCCGTCGCCGCAAGGAGGCTCCACGTTGCCCCAGATGTTCGTTAATCCAACCCCTGAACAGCTCCGTCAGTTCACTGAGGAGATGCCTACCACCAGGATCACCACCCTCGGCAACACGAACACCACCACCAAGGTCTTGTCTCGTAGCGCTGCCAGCACCTACGTCGTCGGCGGACCCTCCTCCGGCAAGACGATGACCCGCGAGGAATTCGACAAGATCTCGGCCCTTCAGGACGCCTACATCGCCGAACAGGACATGCTCGCCATCGACGGCTACATCGGCAACGACACGGAGATGCGAACGGCTGCACGGCTCACCATCGAGAAGGCGTTCGCCAACATCGCCGGGATGCAGCAGAAGCTCTATTTCGAACGGACCGACGGCGCGGAGCCGACGGTCGAGGTCATCTATACCCCGGGCCTCGCGGCGGCCGGATACCCGGACGAGCGCTGCATCGCCGTCGACCTCGAGAACAACGTCACCCGCGTCCTCAACTCCGACTACTTCGGTGAGTCGAAGAAGGGCGGTCTGCGGATGTGGAACAACATCGTCTACGACAAGGGCGGTCTGGCGCTGCACGCAGGGCTCAAGGTCATCCCGACGAACGATGGGGACAAGGTCTTCATGATCATCGGCCTCAGCGGGACGGGGAAGACCACCACCACGTTCACCACGCAGAACGGCTCGAAGCCCATCCAGGACGACTTCGTCGGTCTCATGCCGGGCGGTCATGCCTACGGCACGGAGAACGGGTGCTTCGCGAAAACGTTCGCGCTCGATCCTGATTTCGAACCGTCGATCCACGGAGCCGTGACGAAGCCGAACGCCTACCTCGAGAACGTCTACATGGACGAGGACGGAACGGTCGACTTCTTCAACGAGAACTACACGAAGAACGGGCGGGCGGTCTTCGAGATGCGCGACCTCCTCAGCTACGAGGACGCGAGGAACGTCGGAACAGTCGACTATCTGCTCATCCTCAACCGCAACGAGAACATCATCCCCGCCGTGGCGAAGTTGTCCCAGGAGCAGGCGGCCGCCTACTTCATGCTCGGCGAGACCACCGGAACGGCAGCCGGGGGCGCCGCCGAAGAGGGGAAGTTCCTGCGTGTGCCGGGTACGAACCCGTTCTTCCCGCTCCCCCACGGACTCCAAGGCAATCGCATGCTGGAGCTCCTGGCCAGTCACCCGATCGAGACGTACCTCCTGAATACCGGGCGCGTGGGCGGCAAGGATGGCGACGACCGTTCGAAGAAGCTGAAGATCCCGCACACCTCGGCCTGTGTCAAAGGGATCGCCGAACAGACCATCGTGTTCGAGGAAGACCCGGACTTCCGGTATCAGGTGGCGTCCTCCGTTCCGGAGATCGACGACATCCAGTTGCTGCAACCCCGCAAGCTCTACGAAGATCAGGGCCGCGCCGACGAGTACGAATCCATCGTCGAGAGACTGAGGACGGAGCGGGTCGCACGCCTCCAGGAGTTCCCGCAGCTCTCCGAGGAGATCATCAAAGCGGTCGGCTGACCTACTCTGGCGCCTTCCCCTGGCTCAAGAAGAACGCAGCGACGAACTGCACGACGGGGAGCGCGAGCAACACCAACAGATATCCCGCGTGGTCGCGTGCTTCGTCGATGAACGCCTGTCCCTTCACATCGATGGAGGCGTAGATCAAGAACGCACCCGACACGGCGAACCAGAATCCAGCCCGGGCGGTCACGAACACCGCGAACCACACCTGATCGCGCAGTGCCGTCCGGTCGCCCTCGAACGGTTTCCGCACCCAGTGGACGACCGACCTGATGCCCATGGCCACGCCGAAGGCGACCATCGCGTATTCCAGCCATCTCAAGCGGCAGGGCCTCCCTCGCGCGTTGCGCCTCCTCGCTCGACGAGGCTAGCATTGCGCCCCTACAGACAGGGAGGCCACAAGCGATGGTGAACGCATACATCCTCATCCAAACGGAAGTGGGGAAGGCAGCTGCGGTGGCGGACGCGGTTCGGGCGGTGCCCGGCGTGGCAGAGGCCGAGGACGTGACCGGCCCCTATGACGTCATCGTGCGCGCAGAGGCACAGACCGTCGACGAGCTGGGCAAGCTGGTCGTGGCTCGTATCCAGTCCGTGGAAGGCATCACCCGTACGCTCACCTGTCCCGTCGTTCACCTCTGAGCACAGCCCCGCCCGTATCCTTGTCCTCGTGAAGCGCAGCCGTCGCACAGCCTTCATTCTGTCTGTCGCCGCCGTGGCCGCCGCTTCGGTCTCGTTCTCGATCGCGCCGGCGGCTGCGACGGCACCTGCGCCAGCCAACGGTCGGATCGCTTACGACGGAGCGGGCATCGCGGCCGTGAACCCCGACGGGCGTGACGCTCTGATCGTGACCGGCGGGAACGACCACTTCCCCGCATGGTCTCCCGATGGAACGAAGATCGCCTTCTCCAGGGGGCCCACCGGCTCGCGGGACATCTACGCCATCAACGCCGACGGCACGGCCCTGACACAACTCACCACGAACCCCGCCGACGACTTCCAGCCCGCCTGGAGCCCCGACGGGTCCATCGCATTCGTCTCGGACCGGACCGGGGACGATGAGATCTGGACGATGAGTGCCTCGGACGGTTCTGCACAGGCCAACCTCTCGTCGGCGGCCTCGAGCAACGAGCTCTCCCCGACCTACTCGCCGGACGGTGCTTCGATCGCGTTCACCACCAACCGCGACGGTGACAAGGAGATCTACACGATGCACGCGGCCGGCGGCGGAGGCGTCACGAACTTGACCGACGAACCGAACCACGACGATGTCCATCCCAACTGGTCCCCCGACGGGACACAGATCGTGTACGAGCAGGACGAAGCCGAGGTCGGTGAGATCTTCGTGATGTCGGCGGTCGACGGCAGCGCCGAGACGGACCTCACGAACTCCGGGACCGACGACGCCAACCCCACCTGGGCCCCGGACGGATCTCAGATCGCGTTCGTCGTCGACGGGGGGCTGCACGTGATGGATCCCGACGGGACCCGCCAGGCCGATCTGGGGATCCTCGGCTCCGCGCCCGACTGGCAACCGCTGCTATGCACCGTGAGCGGGACATCCGGGGATGACCCGCTGAGCGGCACCGCCGGCAACGACGTTGTCTGCGGGTTCGGCGGTGATGACACCATCACCGGCCTTGGGACCGGGAGTGATGTCGTGCTGGGAGGGACCGGCTCCGACACGCTCAGCTTCGCCGATCAGACCACGTCGGTGACGGCCGAACTGGCGCTTGACCGAGCGGTGGGAGACGGGACGGTCAGTGTTCGAGAGGTGGAGAACCTGGTTGGGTCGTCGTTCGCGGACACGCTGACCGCGGTCGATCCGGGGAACGGCCGGCTCGTGTTCGACCGGGGACCCAGTTCTTCGAAGCCGCTCGACATCTTCACCTCGGCGGCCAACGGGTCCGACGTTATGCGCGTGGTCGCCAACAAGGCCGATGACTACGACGCGGACTTCTCCCCGACCGGCGATCGGATCGCGTTCTCCTCCAACCGAACGGGGAACTACGAGGTGTTCACCGGGGCCGCGGCCGGCTCGGGTCTGAAACGCGTGACTGACAACCGAGCGTTCGACGGCATGCCGTCATGGACCCCCGACGGACGGATGCTCACTTTCGTCAGCTATCGCGCCGGGAACTTCGAGATCTACCGAGCCTCGGCCAACGGTACGAACGTGACTCGTCTCACGCACTCGAGCACCGATGATCTGTACCCGGATGTCTCGCCGGATGGGAGCAGGGTCGTATTCCAGAGCGCGCGCTCGGGCAAACCCCAGATCTGGGTGATGAACCTCGACGGCAGCGGTGCCCACCACCTCACGAACAGCGCCGAGTCGAACTTCGAGCCGGCGTGGTCCTCGGACGGGCGTTCGATCGTCTTCATGCGCCAGACGGGCGGTCAGATGAACCTCTACACGATGGCCGTGAACGGCTCCGCGCAGACAAGGATCACGGCAACGACGTCGCAGGAGTTCGATCCGACATGGGCACCGGACGGAACCAGGATCGCCTTCAGTTCGAACCGGGCCGGGTCCTACGATCTCTACACCTCGAACCCGGACGGCAGTGCAGTGCTGCAGATCACCTCGACCGCGGGGCTCGACGAATACCCGTCATGGGCGTCGACCTGCCGATGGGCGCCGGGGCAGATCCCGATGAACTGCAGCGACCTCGTGGATAACTCGATCGATGGTGGCGAGGGCAGCGACCTCATCATCGGCGGGCGGGGGAACGATGTGCTCCACGGTGGGCCGGGCAACGACGTGGAGACCGGCGGGAGCGGCGATGACTCGATCTTCGGCGAACTCGGCAACGACATCCTGACCGGCGGGCCCGGTATCGGTGCGGACACCCTGAACGGTGGCGACGGCAACGACACCTTGATGGTCATGGATGGCTCGGGAGCCGACACGGTGTTCGGAAGTCTCGGAACCAACCGCTGCCTCGTGGACGCCAGGGACATCACGCACGGGTGCTGAGGAGTCGGGTCTTCAGGACTCGCGTTCGGCTGCGAGGTTGCCCTTCGTTCGTTCCGCCCGGTGCCGTTCCTGGGCGAGGTCGAGCAGCCGGTCGATGAGATCGGCATAGGGCAGGCCCGATGCCTCCCAGAGTTTCGGATACATGGAGATCGACGTGAACCCGGGGATCGTGTTGATCTCGTTGATGAGCAGCTGGCCCTCCGCCGTCATGAAGAAGTCCACCCGCGCCATGCCCCAGCATTCGACGGCCTGGAACGCGATCACCGCCATCCTCTGGATGGAGGAGAGCGTCTCGGGCTCGAGATCGGCGGGGATGATCAGGTCGGCACCGTCCGCGTCGAGGTATTTCGCCGCGTAGTCGTAGAACTCGTGACCGCGCGGAGAGACCTCACCGCAGAGGGACGCCACCGGGTCGTCGTTGCCCAACACGGCGCACTCGATCTCGCGCACGCCCTCGAACCCTTTCTCTACGACGGCCTTCCTCGCGAACCCGAACGCCGTCTCCATCGCGCGGTCCAGTTCCTCGGCATCGTGCACCTTGCTGATCCCCACCGAGGATCCCAAGGTCGAGGGCTTCGCGAATACCGGATAGCCGAGTGCGGAGATGCGCGCGGTCACGCCTTCGGGATCCTCCTTCCACTCCGGCTCCCGGACGACCTCGTAGGGCCCGACGGCGAGACCTGCCGCGGCGAAAAGCACTTTCTGGACCGCCTTGTCCATCCCGACGGCCGAGCCAAGGATGCCCGCTCCCACGTAGGGCGTTCCGGCGAGTTCCAGGAAGCCTTGCACCGCACCGTCCTCCCCCATGGGCCCATGAAGGACCGGGAACACCACGTCCACAGGCTCGCGCGATCCATCCTTCATCACGAGTTCCTGCGAGCCGGACTCGCTGGATAGCTCGACCGGGTTGGCCGCGGCGTCGGTGATGACCGGCATGACACCGGTCTCCTCCGGCAGTGCGGGAGGCGCGGGCAGGCGATGCCAACGACCCTCCTTGGTGATGCCGATGAGGATGATCTCGTTGCGGTCGGGATCGAGCGCATCCACCACCGAATGGGCGGAGATACAGCTGATCTCGTGTTCGGCCGAGCGTCCGCCGAACAACACCGCGACGCGACGCTTCGCGCTCATACCTTCTCCAACGCCTGCTCGACGTCTGCAAGGAGGTCGTCGATGTCTTCGATGCCGGCACTGATCCGAACCAGCCCATCACCGATGCCGGCCGCCCTGCGAGCCTCCGGCGCATATTGACGGTGCGTGGTGCTGGCCGCGTGGCTGACCAGTGTGTGCGTGCCCCCGAGCGACGTGGCGATCCACGCGATCCCCAAGGCATCGCAGAAGGCCATACCCCCGTCCACACCACCCGCGATCTCGACCGCAAGCATCCCGCCGAACCCGCGTCCGCCGAACATCGCCGCGGCCACGTCGTGCTGTGGGTGGGAGTCGAGGCCGGGGTACCAGACACCGTCGACCTTCGGATGGGTACGCAGGAAGCCGGCCAGAGCCGCGGCGTTCGATGAGTGTCGCTCGATCCGAAGCGAGAGGGTCATCAGACCGCGCAGACAGAGCCACGCCTCGAAGGGGGCGAGCGTGCCACCGGTCTCGATCACGGTGTCGCGGAGCAGGGTTCGCCCGGCTCCGGATGTGCAGACCACCCCGCCGATCAGGTCGTGATGGCCGCCGATGTATTTCGTGGCCGAATGGACCACATAGTCGAAGCCGTACGTCGACGGGTTCACCAAGTACGGCGAAGCGAACGTGTTGTCCACGATCGCCGGGACGTGGTGCTCCCGGCAGAGGGAGCCGAGCGCCGGGAGATCGGCAACCGACATCGTGGGATTCGCGATGGACTCCACATGGAAGAAGGCCGCGCCCGGCAACGCCTTCGCCACGGCGTCGAGATCGTCTGCATCCACCAGATCCACGCCGATGCCGTACCGCGGCAGAACTTTCGTGAAGAGGGCGTACGTCCCACCGTAGAGCGCCGTCGAGGCCACGGCCCGCTCACCCGATGCGGCGAGCGCTGTGAACAGCGTATGCAGCGCCGCCATGCCACTGGCGAACGACATCGCAGCCTCGGTCCGCTCCAATGCTGCCATCTGGGATTCGAAGGCATCGAGGGTCGGGTTCCCGTATCCGCGCGTATAGGTGTGGCCCGGTCGTTCGAACGCGATGGTTCGCGCGTAGTCCTCCGAGGACGCGAATCGGAACGTCGAGGTCTGGAAGATGGGGACGCTAGGGGTTTCTTGATCCATCGCGTTCGCCTCGCCGTGAACGGCGCGCGTGGAGAAACCGGGTTCCCGGGTCATGGTCGCAAGCCTACGACCACTGCCGTGGATATCGTTCGCGGAGATCCTCCACCAGGTCGGTGAGCCGCTGCATGAGCTGGGTTGTCATCTCTTTCACGGCTGCGCGATCGTCGATCTCACCCGCGCGCGAAGAGAAGTCCAACGGCTCGCCCACCGCCGTCCAGACGGGCCTCCCGAACTTCAGCGAACCCTTCCCCGACTTCTGCCACACCGCTTGCGACCCCCAACTGGCCATGGGGGTGATCGGAACACCCGACATCAGGCTCAAACGAACCGTACCGGTCCTGCCCTCCATCGGAAGATGGTCTCCCCGCGTGGTCACGGTGCCCTCCGGGTAGATGACCACCACCTCGCCGCGGTCCAGCGCCTCCTTGGCTTTGAGCAACGGCGTCACATCGCGGGTACCTCGCGACACGGGGATCTGTCCCGCTCCCCTCATCGCCCGTCCCAACAGGAACACATCGAAGAGCTCCTGCTTGGCGAGGTATCGCGGCCGACGTCCCGCGTCGATGACGGCGCAGCCATTCGTGAGCGGGTCGAGGTAGGAAAGATGGTTGCAGGCGAGGATCGCGGGGCCGTCCTTCGGGATGCGCTCCACGTCCTGGACCCGGAGACGGAACCAGAGGCGGATGGGCGGCAGCGCGAGTGTGGTGCAGAGCTGATACCAGGGCTCGAACCGCGCTCGGGTCATCGCGTCTGCTTAGGCGCCAGCGTCGCGAGGCCTGACCTGTTTCATGAGCCACCACGCGCCCGGAAGCAGGCCGGCGGCTGCCAGGAGTTTCATGAAGTCCCCGATGACGTACGGATACAGCCCGAGTTCGTAGGTCGTTTCCCAGCTGACCGGCTTGCCCATGAGTGCAGGCAGCGCGTGATGCAACCACGGCACGCCGATCGCATAGATGACCACCTCGCCGAGCAGCATCGCGCCGATGGCGCTTCGGAAGCTGCGATCCCAGCCGCGCCGGGCCAGCCAGCCGGTCAACGCGCCAGCCAGCACGAAACCCCAGAGGTAGCCCCCGGTCGTGCCGACGAGTTGGATGACCTTGAGCCCGGTGTCGTGTCCCCCGTTCGAGTTCGTCGCGAAGACCGGCAGGCCGATGACACCCTCCAAGAGATAGAGGAGGACCGTGGCCGTGCCGAGCCCCGGGCCGTACGCCGCGCCGACCAACAACACTCCCAGCGTCTGTCCGGTGATCGGCACGGGGCTGAACCCGAGGTGCAGAGATATCTGCGCCAAGCCTGCGAGGAGGGCGCTCCCCACCACCGCGCAGGCAACCTGGAAGGCGAGCCGAGCGGACGTTCGGGATCTCGGTGGGGCGAGCGTGAGTGCAAGTGTGGACACAGGTATCGGCCTCCTTCAGGCGGTTCGCAGGCGGTTCGGCGCCGGCGAGCCGTGAGCTTACCGCGCCGCTCGGCTAGGCTTGTGCACCCGTGCGCGCCATCGTCCTGCCCGTGAAATCGCTCTCCGAGGCCAAGAGCCGCTTGGAGCCGCTCCTCACGCCACTCGAGCGCGGCGTGCTCACGCTCGCGATGCTCGAAGACGTGCTGGACGCCACGCAGGCGTTGGCCGGCTGGGACACGTGGATCATCTCCCCGGACGAGGCCGTGCTCGAGATCGCCGTCCGCCGCGGCGCTGCACCGATCGTAGAGGAGTCTCCCTCGTTACAGGCCGCGATGGCGCAGGTCGACGAGGAAGCGATCGGCCGAGGGCTCGACTCCCTCGCGGTGCTGCTTCCCGACACCCCGTTCGTCACGGCGTCGGCGTTGACCCGGGCACTGCACACGCTCGGTCCGATCGTCCTGGGCCCGGCGACGGATGGTGCCGGGACCAATCTTCTGGTCCGCCGGCCCCCGAGCGTTCTACCGGCTCGCTTCGGTCCCGATTCCTACCGCCGGCACCTTCAGGGGGCCGCTGAGGCGGAGATCCCGACCTCGGTGGTCGAGCTTCCCGAGATCGGCTTCGACCTGGACCTGCCCGGCGATATCCTCACCGTCCTGGACGCCCCGCGGAGTGGACGCACCCGCGAAGTCTGCGAGGATATGGACCTGCGTTCGCGCATCGCCGTCAAAGCCTGAGGAGAACCGTGGCTCAAGGAACCGTGAAGCACTACGACGAATCCGGACGAACCGGCTCGCTGCTCATGGACGACCGCACTGAGGTCGGCATCGATCCAACATCGACGGAGGGGCAGGGCATCCGGCTGTTGCGGCTGGGGCAGCGGGTTATCTTCGACCTCGGGGACGAGTCGGGACGGAAGGTCGCTCGCCGGCTCCGCTTGGTGACGTTCGAGTAGCTAGCGTCGCTTCTTCCCGCCGAGCACCGCCGCGCGGAACTCCTTGCCCGGTGTGAACGACGGCAGATCCCGAGGCGGCACCACGATCGGCACATCGGGCTGACGCGGATTGCGAGCGACACGCTGGTTCCGATGCTTCTTCTCGAACGTTCCGAAATCCGCAAGGGTCACGCGCTCGCCCTTGACCACCGTGTCGCGGACCGTGTCGATCGCCGCGTCGACGGCTCGCGCGGCGTCGGCTTTGCTCAAGCCGGTGCGCTTGGAAACCTCTGCGGCCAAACCACCCTTGTTCATCGAAGCTCCCTTTCGTTGCCGTCCCGTACGACCAACGTAGCCGCATGTTGGGAGCCGGGTCAAACCCACGTCGCGCTCTGGTTCGAGCTCGGGCGAGAGGCGACTTGGTAGCATCGACCTCGCTCCATTGGCCCGTGGTGTAACGGTAGCACGAGTGATTCTGGATCACTTAGTCTTGGTTCGAATCCAGGCGGGCCAGCTGCGTCTGATCGCTCAGTCAGACGTCTCTGAGGGCGGGCGTTCGAACCCAACGCACCTGAGAACAGGGAGTCTGGGGTATCGCACCATCCGTGGATCCCACTCCGCGCGGAGACATCGCAGGAAGACGCTGCCGCGCTTGGTTCGGTTCGACTTCGCGTGACGGCAGTCGACGCAGAGTCCGGCGTTCGCCGGGATCTCGAGCACGGTCAGAGTATGCGGGGAGAGCGCGATGGTGCAGGTGAAGACGCGGCCCATGACAGCGCAGGAGTTCGACCTGTGGCGGATGCCCCAGATCGTCGAATACGCGGCCGAGATGGCACGCAACGCCGGCCGCACGACCGAGGAGCTCATGGCGCAGAGCGAGCGGGAATTCGACGCGTTGCTTCCTCAAGGGTCCGGCACCCAGGGACACCGGCTCCTGGTGGCCGAGGACGTCGCGACCGGCGAACGTATCGGCTGGCTCTGGATCGCCGAACGGGATTCGGACGCGGGAACGGTCGCGTGGATCTACGACATCGTGGTGAACGAAGCTCTGCGCGGGAATGGGTACGGACGTGCGCTGATGGCGCAGGCAGAGATCCACGCGAAGGAGATGGGCCTGCACCGCATCGAACTCAACGTGTTCGCCGACAACGAGATCGCAAGATCGCTCTACGGTTCGGCCGGATACCGTGAGACCGCGCGACAGTTGGCGAAGGACCTCTGAGCTGGGGCAACGAGGCCGCCTTGCTACACTCTCCCGGCCGCCCACGCCCGGCGCGGTCCCATCGTCTAGGGGCCTAGGACACCACCCTCTCAAGGTGGAGACACGGGTTCGAATCCCGTTGGGACTACCACCCGCGCAAGGTCACACGGTGACGGACACGGGGAGCCGGAGAGCGCCGTCCGCGGCCTCTTCCTGCATCAGGGCGTGGAGCCGCTGGGCGGACATCGGGTGCGCGAAGAAGAATCCCTGGCACGACTCGCACCCAAGTGCAGCGACCTCCCCGTGTTGTTCCGCCGTCTCCACGCCCTCTGCCACGACGGTCATGCCGAGCACGTGCGTGAGGTTCACCACCGCCGACACGATCGCAGAGGCCGTTGGATTCCCGAGGTCGGCGATGAACCCCTGGTCGATCTTCACGACATCCACGGGGAAGCGCCGGAGCCGCTTGAACCATGAGTAGCCGGTACCGAAATCGTCCAGTGCCACGGAGACGCCGAGCCCTCGCAGATCACCGAGGACCATCAGCGCGCGATTCGGGTCTTGGAGGAAGACGCTCTCTGTCACCTCGAGCGTCAGAACACGCGGATCGGTATCGGTCTCGGAAAGGACCCCGGCAACGACTCCCGGGAAGTCCTCCGACATCAGTTGATGAGGGGAGACATTGACGGAGAGCATCAGTTCCTCGCGGCGCACATCGTGCCACTGGTGCCTGTCCCAGCAAGCCTGTTCCAGCACCCAGCGCCCGATCTCGTCGATGAGTCCGGATTGCTCGGCCAGCGGCACGATCGTCTCCGGCGACACCAGTCCGCGGGTCGGGTGGTCCCATCGAAGGAGGGCTTCAACACCGGTCACCCGGCCGTCGGTCGTCCCGACGATCGGCTGATATTCGTTCCGAAGCTCGTGGCGGGCCAACGCGCCACGGAGTTCTTGCTGCAGGCTGACGCGACGCTGGGTCGCGTCCTGCGCGCGCAGGTCGATGATCTGATGGCGGCCCCCACCGTCGCCCTTGGCCTGGTACATCGCGGCGTCCGCGTCTTGGAGGATCCGCTCCGGCACGTCGACGCCGGGCCCCGAGAACGCGATCCCGACGCTCGCGGAGATCCGTACCTCTTGGCCGGACATATTGAACGGCGCGCTCATAGACGTGTCGATGCGCGAGGCGAGCACTTCGACGATGTCGGCCTCGTCCAGGTCCTCACACAACATGACGAACTCATCGCCCGACATCCGCGCCAGGGTGTCCCCCGGCCGAACCAAGCCACTGAGTCGGATCGCAACCGCCTTGAGCAGCCGATCCCCCACCTGGTGCCCGAAGGTGTCGTTCACCTCCTTGAACCGATCCATGTCAACGAACAGGATCGCCACCTTCTTGCCGGAACGGCCCGCCCGCAGCACCGCGTGGTCGAGGCGCTGCACCAACAGCACTCGGTTGGGCAACCCGGTCAGCGCATCGTGCAGGGCGCTCTCCCTGAAGCGATCGGCCGACTCGCGCAGGTCGGCGCGCGACTGCGCGTTCACTACGTACGCGGCCGCAACGTCCGCGAGCGTCTGCGCGACTGCCATCGTGGGCTCATCCAGGGCACCCGGCTCGTCACGGTAGAGGTCAAGCGCTCCGAGTCGGGCGTTGCCTTGGTGGAGCGGGAACGTGAACACCGCTTTGAGCCCCATCCGCTCGGCCCGGGGCGAGAACCTCGGGAACATCCGGTCGTCCCGGAGGTCCGGAACGCTGACGGAACCACCGGTATTGAACGCCGCCAAGCACGGCCCCTCGTCGACTTCGGTCTGCAGCTTCTCGTAGATCAACGCGGACGCGTTCGAGGCGGCAACATATCGGGGCTGGGTTCCCTCGGTAATGAGCGTCACCCCGGCGCCGCTGATCGGCATGATCTCGACGATCCGCTTCACCAGGTGGTCCAGGATGGATTGGATCGGGAAATCGGTGCCCAAGGTTCGGGCAAATTCACTCAGAACGCTGGAAAGTTCTCGGTCGCTGGCCATCGTTGTGCCCCTCAGATCGCGGCATCGTACGGAGCGCTACGTGCACGGAATCCGTCGCCCGAATGGCTGGGGGCTTTGACCAAGACGGCCGTCTGCTGGGGACGCCTCTTCCACCACGTTACGGCCACTACCCTCCGAAGACAACTCCCTGGGATGAAACCCCGGGCCGTTCGTCTAGCTGGCCATCCACGCGTCGATGCGCTGTTCCACCTCGCGGAGGCGGCCGATCGCGGCCTTGAGCATCGCCACGGCGACGGTCGGGTGCTGCAGCAAGAAGGATTGGAAGTCCTCCGCAGGGATCTTGAGCGCTCGGACGTCCTCGTGGGCCTTCACCGTCGCCATCCTGCGGCTGTCGGTGATCAGGGCCATCTCACCGAAGAACCCCCCGGCCTTCAGGTCGTGGTAGCGCCCGCCCACTTCAACGCGCGCCACGCCCTCAAGGACGATGTACATCCCGTCGCCCACGTCCCCTTCCTCGACGATGGCGGAGCCGGCGGCGAACGACGCTTCTTGTCCGACCCCGAGGATCCCCTCGAGGTCTTCGGGGGAGAGCTTCGAGAAGAACGGCATGCTCGCGAGAGCCTGCGTCTCGATCCCTGGCCCGCTCATCCGTCCCCTTCCGTCGTCATCATCCGGGGGATTCTACCCACGTCGCGAGACGGTTCCGCGCGCTTCAACAGTTGATCGTGACCCACTGGGGCTTCGGGCCGATAGGGACTCCAGCGGCCCTCGCCTTGTCCTTCAGCAGGGTTCGGTAGGTCTGCATGTCACGGCGGATGAAGTCGCTGTGGGTCTGGCAGCGCCAGCTCGGATAGAGCTCGTGGTGGTAGGGGCTGTTGCGGTTCTCGTTATGGCCGATCACATCGCGAACCTGGATGTCGTACTTCGCCATGAGCCATAGCGTGAGCTGCAGGGACGAACGCATCTGCGCCGCGTTGTTCAGCACCTGCTTGTCGCTCGTGCCGACGTGCTCGATGCCGAACGCGGTGTAGTTGAGCCCCACGGTGTGACGGCACCGGATGCCCAGCGGGATCGTCTGCCGGATGGTGCCGTCCTTGCCGATGATGAATTGCGAACACACCCCTGGAAGTTCGCCGAGGTCCGGCACGTTCGCAGCGAAGTAGTTCCATGCGCTCTGCCAGGAGGTGCCGTCCGTGTAGTGCTCGACGATCACGTGCGGATGGGTCAGGTGGTACGTCCTCACGCCGTAATGACGTTTGGAATACGCCGCCATCTGATCTTTGCGTTTCTGTCCGAACGGGATGAACTTCTGCACGATGTGCGGCTTGAGGTCGGCAGCCGTCGTGCGCGGTCGCGTGCCGGCTGCCTGGTCGCGCGCGATGGCGACGTTAGAGAGACCGATCAGACTGACGCAGACAAGGGTCGCGATGAAGACGCGTGGCGATCTCGACATGCACCTAGCCTACTGCCGCTCGCGCGCCAAGCCCGTTCCCTACCCGGAACGGAGCCGGGCCAAGGTACGTTCCTTGGTTAGGAGTTCCAACGACTCCGGAAGGGGTGGCGACACGTTCGAACCGGTGACCGCGGCCCGGACGGGCTGGAACGCTTTCGTTCGGTTGAGGCCCTCTGACTCGGCGAGGGCGTCCAACGCGGCCTGGATCTGCTCGGTAGACCATGGCTGAACGTCGGCCAGAGCGTCGGCGACCCGGCCCAGATAGCCCTCGGGGGCTTTCGCGATAAGGCTCGCGGCTTTCTCGTTCGGCACGATGTCATCGGTGAAGAGGAACCGAAGGAGTTCGGGCGCCTCGGTGAGTGTCTTCATCCGTTCCCGGACCATCGGCATGGCCTTCGTCAGGAGCTCGGGGTCCACCGAGAGCCCCGATGCCGTGAGGAAGTGCATGCACCGTGCGGCCAGCTCCTCAGGGCTGAGCTGTTGGATGTAGTGGTTGTTCATGAACGTGAGCTTGTCGGTATCGAAGGCGGCCGGATTGGACGACACGCGCGCCAGGTCGAACTTCTGGACCAGCTCTACGCGAGAGAAGAAGGTGGTTTCTGCGTCGGCGGACCAACCGAGGAGCGCCAGGTAGTTGATCAGCGCCTCCGCGAGATAGCCCTGTTCGCGGAAGGATTCGACGCTGGTGGATCCGTGGCGCTTGGAGAGTGGCTTGCGATCGGGACCGAGGACCTGGGGCAGATGGGCGTAGGTGGGGGCAGTGCCACCGAGCGCCTCGATCACGGCGATGTTCCGGGGCGCAGCAGTGAGCAGGTCGTCGCCGCGGACCACGTGTGTGACGTCCATGAGCATGTCGTCCACAGCCACGGCGAGAAGGAACACGGGTGAGCCGTCCGACCGCACGAGGACGAAATCCTTGAGTTGGCCGGAGGGCCAACGAACCTCGCCTTTCACGAGGTCCTGGATGGCCCATTCACGCTCGGGCATGTGGAAGCGGATCACGCTGGAGCGACCTTCGGTCTCGAATGCCGTACGTTCCTGGTCCGTCAACGCGCGGCAGCGACCGTCGTACCCGGGGGCTTCGCCACGCGCCATCTGCGCCTGCTTGCGTTCCTCCAGCTCCTCGGGCGTGCAGTAGCAGCGGTAGGCGTCCCCGGAGTCGATGAGCGCGGCGGCCTTCGCCGCGTAGATCTCCAGGCGTTCGGACTGACGATACGGGCCGTGCGGGCCGCCCACTTCCGGGCCTTCGTCCCAGTCGAGTCCGAGCCACCGGAGATCTGCCAGCACCCCCTGGAATGCCTCCTCGGTCACACGGCTGGTATCGGTGTCCTCGACCCGCAGCACGAATGCTCCACCGTTCCGCCGGGCCCAGAGCCAGCTGAAGAGCGCGCTCCTGACGTTGCCGACGTGAAGCGATCCCGAGGGGGCGGGCGCGAACCGGCAACGAACCGTGGTCACGGTCCCACCACCGGGTTGGACAACGCTCCGACGCCGTCGACCTCCACCTCGACGACGTCGCCGTTCACGATCTTGCCCACGCCTTCGGGCGTACCGGTCAGGATCACGTCGCCCGGGAGCAGGGTCATGAATGTGGTGATGTATTCGATCAGCGTGCCGACGCCGAACACCATATCCGCGGTGCTGGCGCGCTGGACCACGTCACCGTTCAGCCGGGTCTCGATGGTGGCGTCGATCGGATCCACCGTGGTGTCGATCCATGGCCCCAGCGGGCACGATCCGTCGAATCCCTTCGCACGGGTCCATTGGCCGTCGGTCTTCTGCAGGGTGCGGAGCGTCACATCGTTCGCACAGGTGAACCCCAGGATGTAGCGGGAGGCGTCCTCGGCTCGCACCCGTCGGGCAAGGCGCCCCATGACCACGGCCATCTCGCCTTCGTAGTCGATGCGGCGGCTGATGGGCAGGAGTTGGATCGGATCATTCGGACCGATCACGGCCGTCGACGGCTTGAGGAACAAGAGCGGCTCCTCGGGGACATCTCCGCCGAATTCCGCAGCGTGCGCCTCGTAATTCTTCCCGACGCACACCACCTTGCTGGGCAGGACGGGGGCGAGCAGCCGAACGTCGTCGGTCAGGATCTCCTCCCCCGTCGGCAACGGATCTTCGAAGAAGGTTCCCGCCAGTACCCGGATGACGTCCGATCCCGGTTCGATGATGCCGGTGGCGATGCGGTCGCGATGATGGAACCGAAGGAGCTTCATGGCGACCGAGGCTACCGCAGGCGAGCTGGGCCGCGCCGGTAGGCTGAGGTGATGGACGACGAGCGCGGGCTCACCGCCGCGGAGGTCACGGCCCGCGTGGCGGACGGCCGTACCAACGAGCTTCCCGATGCACAGACTCGAACCACCGGCGCCATCATCCGTGCGAACGTTTTGACCCGATTCAACGCGCTCCTGGGCGCGATGTTCGTGCTGATCCTTGCGACCGGGCACCTGCGCGACGGCCTCTTCGGGCTGGTTCTGGTGGCGAACGCACTCATCGGCATCGTCCAGGAGGTCCGGGCGAAGCGAACCCTGGATCGGCTGACCCTCCTGTCGGCACCGAAGGCGCGCGTGCTCCGAGACGGAGCAGAGAGCGAACTCCCGGTCGAACAGGTGGTGCAGGATGACCTCCTGCTGGTTTCCCCCGGTTCGCAGGTGGTGGTGGATGGGGTGGTGGCGGCCTCCGAGGGCCTGGAGTTGGACGAATCGCTCCTGAGTGGAGAATCGGACGCGGTGCTGAAGGCCGCCGGAGACCAGGTGCTGTCGGGGTCATTCGTGGCTGCGGGGACGGGCAAGGTTCGGGCGACGAAGGTCGGCGAACTCGCCTACGCCGCGCAACTCGCGTCGGAGGCCAAACGGTTCTCGTTGACATCGTCGGAACTTCGTTCGTCGATCGACCGGATCCTCACCTGGGTCACGTGGGCGATCGTGCCGACCGCGGTTCTGCTGTTCGTGAGCCAGCTGCGCCACCACGCCGATTGGCGTGCGGCGGTGACCGGGGCTGTGGCGGGCACCGTCGCCATGGTTCCCGAAGGCCTGGTGCTCCTCACCAGCGTGGCGTTCGCGATGTCCGTGCTGCGACTGTCACGTTCGCGGGTGCTGGTCCAGGAACTCCCTGCGGTCGAGGGACTGGCCCGCGTCGACGTGCTCTGCATCGACAAGACCGGCACGCTCACCGAGGGGAAGCTCACGGTGAAGTCGATCGAGCCACTCGACCCCCAGGCCGATCTGACGGACCTCCTTGCTGCCTTCGCGGCGGCGGATCCGGCTCCGAACCCGACGATGCGGGCGATTGCCCTCCACGCCGGCGAGCCCGCCTCAAGTCCCGCGGTCGCGGCGACCGTCCCGTTCTCCTCCGCCCGCAAGTGGAGTGCCGTGGCGTTCGCTGACGGCCGGGCCGTCGTCTTGGGAGGAGCCGATGTGATACCCGGCCTCGACGGAGCCGCCCGGGACATCGCGGAACGACGCACCGAAGGAGGAGATCGGATCCTGGTTCTCGCTGAGACGTCGGGAGGGTTGCCGGATGTCGAGGCTCCGCTCCCGCCGATGAACCCACTCGCGCTCATCGCGCTCGGAGACGCCATCCGTTCGGATGCCGGAGAGACCCTCGCCTATTTCGCCCGTCAGAACGTGCGGGTGATGGTGCTCTCGGGTGACGATCCACGGACGGTGGGTGCCATCGCGGCGGCCTTGGAACTGCCCGGATCCACGAACCCCGTCGATGCCCGCGAACTGCCGGACCAGCCGTCAGCATTGACGGCTGCCTTGGAGCAGACGAACGTGTTCGGGCGGGTGACTCCCCATCGCAAGCGAGACATGGTTCAGGCCCTTCAGGCCGCGGGACATACCGTTGCGATGACCGGGGACGGGGTGAACGATGCCTTGGCACTCAAGCACGCGGACATCGGGATCGCCATGGGGTCGGGTTCGGACGCCACCAGGGCGGTTGCGCAGTTGGTGCTCCTCGATTCCCGGTTCGCGACCTTGCCGTCAGTAGTGGCAGAGGGCCGCCGGGTCCTCGCGAACATCGAACGCACGTCCGGCCTTTACCTGACGAAGACGGTCTACGCGATGCTTATCTCACTGGCCGTCGGCGTCGCCGGCTTCGTGTTCCCGTTCTTGCCCCGACATCTGACACTCGTCGGTGCGGTCACCATCGGCATCCCTTCCTTCTTCCTGGCGCTCGCACCCAACGAGCGGCGGTTCCACTCCGGGTTCCTTCGGCGAGTGGTTCGATTCGCCGTCCCGACGGGCACGCTTGCGGCCCTGGCGACGTTCCTCGCCTACGCCCTCGCGAACGCCGAGCCCGGTGTTTCGCTCTCGGGCGCCAGAACCACGGCCGTCATGGTGCTCACGTGGGTTGGACTGCTGGTTCTGTCGATCGTCGCCACGCCGTTGAAGGGGTGGCGCTTGGGCCTGGTCGGTGCCATGACGGGACTCTTCCTCGTGGTCATGGTGCTTCCTCCGACCCAGGACTTCTTCTCGCTCCAAGTACCGAAGCTCATCGTGTGGTTGGCCGGCATGGGGATCGCGGCGATCGTGTGGTCGTTCGCCCGGTTGTTCGTGCCGGCTGCAAGACCGGTCGGAGACGAACCCGATCGAGGTACAAGAGGGCGCGGCTAGGCGCCGAAGCGTGCGGCGAGTTCGGCCCCCGCGCGAACCCGCAGCGCCACGGCGATCCGCTGACGCTCCAGGATCTGCTGCAGGGTTAGCGCCGCTTGCGGGATCGGGTGCGCTTCGAAGAACGCCTGGATCTCCTCGGCGAGATCCGGGTCGGTGATATATCGCACGCCGCTCGCGAGATAGATCATGTTCGAGGCGGCGAACCGTTCCTTGGCATCGTCCCAGTGCCCGGCGAGGAAGCGCCACACGCGGTGGCCTTGGTCGCGGTTCGTGATCGCCCTGCCCAGGATGAACGGTCCGTCCTGTGACCGCACCTCCTCGGTGAGTGAGGAGGACAAGGTCCGGTCCATGAGGGCGTCATCGCGGAAGCGCGCGAGCGCGCTCAGATATCGCTGTTGCTCCTGCGGCGTCGACGCCTCGTTCGCCATCGAACGGTACGTCGCGTAGTCTTCGGGACCTCCGGTCGCCGCCACGATCTCCACCGCCGCCGCGGCGAGCGCCGCGTCAACGCGCTCACCCGCACGCGCCTCGTGCTCCAACTCCCGAGCCTGCGCCTGCGCCTCGGGGTCGTCGCCGGTGATGGCGAGGGTCTGGATAAGTGTTCCTCGCAAGGTTCGGGTCAGGTCGGATTCGCCTTCCGCGGGTTCCCAGCCGAGACGCTCCACGGCCGGGCGAACCAGCTCACGGACGGTGTCGCGGAATCGATCGCGCGCCGCGCCATCCATGAATCGATCGCACCATCCAAGGCCCGTGATGATGGCCTGCCATACGGTGAGCTCGGTCTCGTCCTTGAACCCCTGCACCAGCTCGATGAAATCGACGGCACTCGCGAGACCACCCACCACCGCCGCCCACGCGTCGTCCACGAAGCCTTGGCGTTCGATCGGCGACAGTTCGGTCATCGCGGAGGAGGCGAGGCGTTCGCGGAGTTCTGCGTCGGCGTACCAGACGCGCGCGAAGCTGGCTCCGTCCGCATTGATTACGAGCGGGCCGTCTCCCGTGAGCGGAACCTCGGCACCTTCGGCTTCCAGAAGGATCCATCGGACATCGGTCCCCTGGCGAACCGCGAGGGGCAGCGGCCAGGTGGTCTCCGAGGAGAGACCGTCGGCGCGATAGCGGGCCTGCGTCAGCTGAGCGACACCGCCGGACTGCGTCACCGTGACCTGGGGGTAGCCGCCCTGGAAGATCCAGGCGTCCATGATCCGGCGAACCGGCTCCCCCGTCTCCTCTTCGAGGGCGTCCCACAGATCGTGCGTTTCTGTGTTCGCGTGCGCATGCGTGCGGAGGTACCGACGGATACCGTCACGGAACCGATCGCGACCCAGGTACTGCTCCAGCATCCGCAGCACTGCTCCACCCTTCGTGTACGTAAGGGTGTCGAACATGCCACTCGCATCGTCCGGCGAATGGACCGGATACTCGATGGGCCGGGTCGATTCCAGGGCGTCGACCTCGAGCGCGTTGACCCGCTGGCGCGCGAACAAGGTCCAGATCTCCCATTCCGGGTACATGTCGTCGACGGCCAGCATCGACATGAACGTGGCGAACGCTTCGTTGAGCCAGATGCCGTTCCACCATCGCATGGTGACGAGGTCTCCGAACCACATGTGGGCGAGTTCGTGCGCGACGGTCTCCGCGGCGTCCATGAGTTCTTGCTGTGTGGCCGTTTCGGGATCGATGAGCAGGTAGGTCTCGCGATAGGTGATACATCCGAGATTCTCCATCGCGCCCTGCGCGAAATCCGGGAGAGCGATGTGATCGACCTTGGCGTCCGGATACGGGATGCCGTAGTAGTCGCCGAAGAAGTTCAGCGATCTGACGCCGACGTCCTGCGAGAACCGTGTCAGGGCTCCCTTTCCCGGGACGTGGGCGATCCGCACGGGGGTGCCGTTCGCGTCCGAGGACTGCGTCAGCTCGAGCGGTCCCACCACGAAGGCCACCAAGTAGGACGACATCGGCATCGTGTCGGCGAACCGGATCCGTACGCGTCCGTCGCCGGACCCTTCTCGGGACACCTCCGGGCCGTTGGAGATCGCTGTCAGCCCTTGGGCGACAACCAACGTGATCCCCCACGGGGCTTTGAGGTCGGGTTCGTCCCAACAGGGGAAGGCGCGGCGGGCGTCGGTGGCCTCGAAGTGCGTGGTACCGATCCGCTGCTCCACCCCCGCACTGTCACGGTAGGTCGAGAGGTAGAACCCGGTGAGTTGCCGGTTGAACTCACCTTCGAACCGCACGCTCAAGGTCCAGTCGCCCGCTGCGGCCGCAGACTGGAGTTCCAGATGGGCTCGTTCAGCCTCCGGGTCCATCCGGATCTTCGCGATCTCGACCTGGGTTCCGTCGGCCGCGGTGAGCGATCCGTCCTGCAGGTCCAGCCCCAGGGCGTTCAGCACGATCTCCGTGATCGGCTCGAGCACCTGGATGCGAACCTCCTGCGTGCCGGAGAAGGACGCGGCGTCCAGGTCCGGTTCCACCGTCATCGCGTAGTGCTGAGGGATCACCGAACGGGGAAGTCGGTACCGGGCCTCCGAGTCCTCAGGCATGCCGCTCCTCTTCATTCCACGTAGGTGAGCCAGTCGGGGTAGCGCGGGTTCTCGCCCTTGGTCGCAGCGAAGAAGGCGCCCTGGAGTTCCTTCGTCACCGGTCCCCGGTGCCCCTCCCCCACCACGCGGTCATCGACCTCGCGGATCGGCGTGAGTTCGGCCGCCGTGCCCGTGAAGAAGCACTCGTCCGCGTTATAGAGGTCCGTGCGAACCAGGTTCTCTTCCTTGACGGTGTAACCCAGATCGCCAGCGAGGGTGATCACCGTGCTGCGGGTGATCCCGTCCAGGCAGCCGGCGGCCGTCGGCGGCGTGATCAGGATGCCGTCGCGAACGACGAACACGTTCTCCCCCGATCCGTCCGTGATGGTCCCCGCCTCGTTCAGCATGATCGCTTCGTCGTAGCCGGCTTTGAGCGACTCCACTTTGGCCAGGACCGAGTTGATGTACTGACCGGTGGCCTTCGCTCCTGCGGGCAGGGAGTTCTGCGAATTCCGCCGCCAGCTGCTGATCTTGATCCGCACGCCCTGCTCCAGCGCGTCCTCGCCGAGGTAGGCGCCCCAGGGCCAGACGGCGATGGTCACGTTGACGGGAGCGTTGAGCGGGTTCACACCCATCTCACCGTAGCCCCTGAACGCGAGCGGCCGGATGTAGCACGCCTTCAGTGCGTTCGCCCGGATGACGTCCTTCGTCCCCTCGACCAGGGCCTCGTGCGAATACGGCAGATCCATGTGATAAAGCTTCGCGCTGCGTTCGAGGCGGCGCAGATGCTCGTCCAGGTGCCACACCGCCGCCCCGCGAGACGTCTCGTAGGCCCGGATCCCCTCGAACACGCCGCTTCCGTAATGCAAGGCGTGGCTGAGCACGTGGATCGTGGCGTTGCGCCAGTCCACCAGCTCGCCATCCATCCAGATCTTCTCGACCTCGGTGATCGGCACCGGAACCTCCTGGTGTCGGGCGCGGGGTGCTCCGCAGCGGTAGCACAGGATACCGAGGTCAGCCCTCGGGCGACGAGAGCGTCAAGACTCGGCGTCCACGTCGTAGGCATGCCATTCAACGTCGACGTCGTGGTGGAGGGCCTCCAGATCCCCGAAGCGCTCCTCGGCCCAGGCTCGCGTTTCCTGTGCGTAGCGGATCCGGGCATCAGGGTCCAGCTTCCATGTCCACGAATGGATGTTGTCCTCGGTCGCCTGGATGAACGCCGCCAGGGATTGCCGATCGGGATCCTCGAAGGAGGGCAACGAGCGAACGCGGCATCCCAGCGACACCATGTAGGCATCCAGCGTCGGCCAGTCCGACCATGCCAGCCCGATGGGGACCGAGGCCACCCCCGCCAGCTCCTCGTAGTGTCGTTGCACCTCGTTCTTCGTGCCTGCGAACCCGCCGATCTCTCCCGCGATGACGCCGCCAGGTCCGACCACGCGGACCGCCTCGGCCATCACGTCCCGCCAATCACGGATGAGGTGCAGGATCCATCGGAAGTAGGCGGCACCGAAGGCACGATCCCTGAACGGCATCACGGTGGCGTCGCCGACCACCAACGGGAAGGGCGACCTGCCGCCAGCCTTCTCGCCCACCTTGGAGATCATCGGCACCGAGCGGTCCACTCCCGTGACGTCCACGCGGTTCGTGTGCAGCGAGAGCGCAAGCTGCCCCGTTCCTACACCGATCTCCAACACCTTCCCGCGCCCTTCGAACTCGGACGCAAGGAGTTGCGCGATGCGTGCTGTTCCCGCCGGGCTGTAACCGCGCGTGGCGTCATACCGCTCCGCGATGCGGTCGTAAGAGACGGAGCGTGCGTCCACCGGGCGCTTACCGTGCCGAGTTGGCGCCGAAGGTTTCGTACCTGGGGACGTGCGCGATCCCCGGCACGGGCGGCGGCCGCTTCACCGCTCCCTCGAGGTACCCGTCCGCGAGCATCTTCACCCACATGTACGGCCCGGCCTCCCACGACACGCTCAGCGGTCCCGGTCGGTAGCCCCGTCCAGCCGCGCTCCGCTGCAGGGATTCCACCGCTTCCCAATCCTCGCGGTTGGTGATGTCCCAGAACTCCACGGCGTAGTCGGGCGAGAACCCCGGCTCGTGAACGGCCTCGGGGGGGAACAGCCATTCGCATTCCACGTAGGTGGAGTCGGGTGTGAGGGGCTGGAGCCGGTGCGTGAGGATGTAGTCGGGGTGCGGACTGATCAGCAGATCCGGGAAGACGCCGATGTAGCCGACCTCGCGGAGCTGCCGGCCGACCAAGCCTCTCAGCGGGGAGCTGTGCGAGCGACCGTCCAGCGACATGGTCTCGGCATCCGGGCGAAGATCCATCGGACCTGCAACGAAGAGCCCCTTCATGTCGTAGCTGTAGCCGCTGTCCGGCGGCGTCACGCGACACAGCTCCGGGTGGATCTCCGAACAGTGGTAACACTCCTGATAGTTCTCGTGGATGAACTTCCAGTTCGCACGGACCTCGTAGCCGTGACGTGCCGCGACCACCTGGCGCTCCGGCTCATACGGCGCGAGGATCTCCCAGAGGTTCCCGCATTGTTCGTCGAACGCGATGCCGCCCTCGTCGGTCTGGACGAACGCCCATCCACCGGCCTCCTGCTGGCGGGGAGATCGCTTCCGCCTGCCCGCGCGTCCCGCGCAGGACCACGACGGTGCGAAGAAGTGCGCGCGTTCCCACGAGAGGACCTCGGTCGATGTATAGGCCGCCGCCGGCAACCCGCACGAGCTTCCGAACGGGGCGCCGGCACGTTGCAGCGACGTGCGTCCGAGCAGGTCCACTACCGTCGCGGCACCCATCCGCGCATCCTAGCTCTTGGCCGGGATCTCCTTCTTCGGGTCGAGGAAAGGCAGCGGCGTCACGGTGCCCGTCATCGTCCCTTCCGGCGACTCGATCTCGATATGTGTTCCGATGCCGGCGTGCTCGATCGGCACCCAGGCATAGCCCATGTTGATGTCCATCCGCGGCGAATGCCCAGCCGAAGTGAGTCGTCCGACCGTCTCGCCGCCGATCCGGACCGGCCAGTAATCCTCAAGCCACATGCCGAGCGGCGGACCGTCGATGGTCACGCCGACCAGTTTCCGCCCGACCCCGTCGGCTCGGATCTTCTCGAGCGCCTCCCGCGAGACGAACTCGTTGTCGTTGTCGAGTTCGACGAGCCGCTCGAGACCGGTGATCTCGAAGGGGTTGTTCGTGATGTCCATGTCGTTGCCGTAGTTGAAGATGCCCGCTTCCAGCCGGCGTTGATCGCTCGGCGCGGTAGGACGAAGCTCGAACTCCTCCCCGGCGTCGACGATGGCGTCCCAGAGATCGGTGCCGCGGCTCGAGTCGCGCAGGTACACCTCGTAGCCGAGTTCCGCCGTCCACCCGGTGCGCGAGACCACCACGGGGATCCCCTTGACTTCGGTCTGCTTGTGCCAGTAGTACCGCTGGTCCGCCACGCCATCACCGAAGAGCTTGCGGACCAACGGCTTGGAGAGCGGTCCCTGGATCTGCAGCGGGCTCACATCGGGTTCGCCGATCTCGACGTCCATGTTCGCGAACGCTTGGACTCCCTTGGCATAGAGGAGGGTGTCCGAGTCCGCGAGCGAGAGCCAGAAATGGTTCTCGGCCAGCTTCAACAGGATGGGGTCGTTGACGATACCGCCGTCGGGGGCACAGATCAGTACGTACTTACACTGTTCGGGCTGCGTGGCGGACAGGTCGCGCGGGGTCAGCAGCTGCGTGAACCGGTTCGCGTCGGGACCGGTGATCTCCACCTGGCGCTCGACGGCGACATCCCAGAGCGTGACCTTCTCGACCAGGTGCCAGTACTCCTTCACGTCGTCGTCGTAGAGCGTCGGGATCAGCATGTGGTTGTAGAGATCCCAGCTGGTGCAGCCGGCCTCGACCGTGCGCTGGTAGTACGGGGACTTCTTGTAGTACGTGGCGTGGAAGAACGGGAACGAGTTGTTGAGCACTGTCATCGGGGGGTTACCTCCTTGCGATCTTGCGATCGCGCTTGATCTCTCTGACCATGTTGTAGGCGGGGATCCCGCAGACACCGCCGCCCGCGTGGGTGGCCGATGAACACTGATAGAGCCCCCGGATCGGCGTTCGGTAATCGGCGTATCCGGGCGCAGGGCGCATGTGGAACAGCTGCTCGGCGGATAGTTCGCCGTGGAAGATGTTCCCGCCGATCAGTCCCCACTCCTGCTCCATCTCGAACGGACCGATCACCTGCCGGTGCAGGATGCTGTCCTTGAATCCCGGCGCAAGGTCGTCGTAACCGGCGATCACCCGGTCGGCGTAGGCCTCCAGCTCCTCGGTGTGCGGTTTCTCGCTCCACTCCGAGGGCACCCACTGTGTGAACAGCGACACGATGTGCGTGCCTTCGGGACTGAGGGTCTTGTCGTAGACGGTAGGCATGACGCCATCGCTGAAGGGCGCGGTGGCAGGGCGTCCCGCCCGAGCCTCCTCGAACGCCGTCTCCAGATAGGCGATCGAATGTGCCAGCTCTACCCCACCCGAAAAGTCCGTCATCTCGGGGTTCGACGTGAAGACGGGCGCTTGTGAGAGCGCGCAGTTCACTTTCACGGTCCCGCTCCGGGTCTTCCAGTTCGTGATGTCCTGAACGAAATCGGCCGGTAGGTCTGCCGCATCCAGCTGCTGGAGGAACGTGATCTTCGGGTGCACGGCGGTGACGATCAACGGCGCGGCGATCTCTTCGCCGCCTTCCAGGATCACACCGGTGGCTCTTCCTCCCGACGTCTCGATCTTCGCCACGCGAGCGTTGCACCGGATTTCCGCCCCGAACGCCCGCGCGCTCTTTTCCAGCGCCGCCGCCACCGCGCCCATCCCACCCTCGGGAACCGCCCAGGCCCCGAGGTGCCCGTCACCCACGTCGCCGATCGAATGGTGCGCCATGACGTAGCCCGTGCCGGGCTCGTGGGGACCTGCCCAGGTGCCGATGAGGCCGTTGAGCGCCATCACCGTCTTGACCTGATCCGACTCGAAGAACCGATCCAATAGATCGACGATGGACATCGTCATGAGGCGGGTGACGTCCGCGACGCCCCGGACCTTCAATCCTCGATACCGCCATGCGATAGCGAGCTGATCCTTCAGATCCCTCATGCTGGTCGACCCCATCTTCGGGGGCGTGCTCATGAGGAGCGGACCGAGCACCGCGGCCAGTCCGCCGATCCACGCGTCCCACTGCTCGATGGCGTCGGCGTCGCGCGTGGAGAACTTCGCGAACTCGTCGTAATTCGCCTTGGGGTCCCCGTCGTATTGCGCGATGTAACGCCCATCCGGGAACGGCAGGAAGTACGGACCGACCGGGAACACCTTGTAGCCGTGCCTCGAGAGCTCCAGGTCCCGAAGGATCGTGTCGGGCATGAGGCTCATCACGTAGCTGAGTGTCGTGACCTTGAACTCCGGGGCCTCAGGCCACGGGGACATGGTGTCGGCCGCGCCGCCCGTCTTGTGGCGAGCTTCCAGAACCAGGGTTCGTGCACCGGACTTCGCGAGATAGGCACCCGCAACCAGCCCGTTGTGTCCCCCTCCGACAACGATGGCGTCGTAGTGCTGCCCGGACACGATCGCCTTCCCGTCTGACCCGACATCGGGCCGCCGTGCAGCATCCTACTCCTGAATGGCTATTCAGTCCAACTCGGCTTATCCTGAACGGCCAACAGGAATCGGGGCAGGCCAGCACGGTCAACAGCCGCTGAGCGGCCATTCAGGTTGAATGGCGATCAGGACGCGAGCGGGTCGGAGGCAAGGCCCACCGGCTCCGGCGAGACCTCCCCGGCATCGTCTGACCCCGGCAATCCCTTCGCGACGCCCAACAGAGGGAACAGCAGGATGAACGCGCCGACTGCCGCGATGCCGGTGATGCGGTAGAGGACCCTGGGGCCGAATACCTTCAACATCGGTCCCGCGGCCATGTAGGCGATCGCGAGGCCGATGGATAGCAGTGCTTCGAACGCCGCGATCGCCCGGCTCCTCACGGCGTCGGGCGTCCGTCGCTGGATCACGCCGTTCTCCGCCACGATCGACAACCCGTCACAGGTGCCGAACACGATGAGGGACACCAAGACCAGAAGGAACACCGGACTGAAGCCGACCCCGAGCGCGGCGACCCCGATCCCGCCCGAGCCCCACACGATCCACCGCAGCTCCCGGCGCGGGTTCAACCATCGACCCGCGGCGTTCCCCATCACGGCTCCCACGCCCCAGCAGGTGACGATCGCGCCGAAACCGACAGCACCTACTCCGAAGGACTCGGCCAGCGCGGCGTCGGCCACCATCCCCATCCCAAGACCCAAGACGAACACGAACCACGCCGCGCACATCCGTCGCAGCACGGGCTCCTTGAACAGGAACCGCACGCCGGCAGTGATACCCCGATGTTCGTCGACCTCGGCCTGTGTTCGTCGATCGGCGTAGTTCCCACGAACCGAGACGGTCAGCAGCACCGACACCATGAACGAGACCCCGTTGATCGCGAAGACCCAGCTGGGACCACCGGCCGCCACGATGACACCACCCAGCACCGGTCCGATCGCGACGCCCGAACTCCACCCGATCCCGATGAGGCTGTTCGCCCACGCGATCTCCTCCGGCGTCTCCGCCAGGTTCGGCGTCGCGGCGCGGCTCGCCGCCCAGAACGGTGTCTCCGCGATCGCGGAACCGAAGGCGAACATGATCAGCATCAGGGGCGAATGGACGGCGAACGCCATGACGAAGAAGAACAGCGCCGCGATGGTCTCCGACCAGATCATCACCTTCCGGCGATCGAAATGGTCGCCGAGCGCCCCGGCGAACGGCCCGACCAGGCCACTCACACCGAACGTGAGCATGAACGAGAGCGCCTGCATCAGCGGGCTGTGGGTTCGCTGCCAGACGGTGAATGCGAGCGCCGTGTAGGCGCTGGCTCCGCCGGTCACGGAGATGCAGCGACCGAGCGCCAGCCGGCGGATGTTCGCTCTGGGTGAGTCGGTCATGCTTGCACCTCCTTGTGCGTCGTGCCGTGGATCGCGCGGTGTCGGAGCGGCCACAACACCGCCGTCCCGAACAAGGCCCCAACGCCGGCCATGACGTAAACCAGCTTGGGTCCGAACAGTCTGACCAGCACGCCCGCGAGGCCGTAGCCGATGGCGAGGCTGGCGTTCTGGGCTCCGTCCATGGCCGCGACCACCCGGCTCCTGACCACGTCCGGCGCCCGGCGGACCTGGATGCTTCGGAGCGCCACCAGGCTCACCGCGTCGAAGGTTCCGTTGAGGAACACCAGCGCCAACACCAGGTTGAATAGCGGCGCCACACCGACCAACCCCATGGTCAGGGCGAACCCGCCGTTCATGATCACCAGCCATCTCGTTTCCACCGCCGGTGTGAGCCGGCGGCCCGCGAACGAGCCGGTGACCGAGCCGATGCCCCACGCCGCGATGATCAGACCGTAGCCGCGCCCGATGTCCGCCTTCGCGTTGAAGTAGGTGCCAACCAGCGGAAGATCCGACACCATCACGAACCCGATGAACAGGACCATGATCGTGAACGCCACGAGGATGCGACGGAGCACGTCGTCCGCTCTGATGAACCGCATCCCGGCCCAGATGCCTTCGTGCGCGGCGTGATCTTCGTCCGTCACGTGTTCGTGGAACGAACGCCGGACGCTCCAGATCAAGACCGCGGAGAAGAGGAAGGACACCGAGTTCGCGGCGAAGATCCAGTTCGGGCCGATGTGGCCCACCAACACCCCGCCGATGGCCGGTCCCAGGAAGATGCCGCTATTCACGCCGATCGAGACCAGGCTGTTGGCGTGCTCAATCTCTTTCGGGTCATCGACCAGGGCCGGGATCGCGGCGCCCGATGCCGACCAGAACGGGGATTCGGCGATCGCCGCCACGAAGCCGCAGGTGATGAGGAGCACCGGCGCGTGTACGAACGCGGCTACCGCGAATACCCCGGCTCCGCAGACCTCGGACACGATCATCACCGTGCGGCGGTCGAACCGGTCCCCCAGGCTGCCCGCGAACCACCCGAGCACGCCGTTCATCCCGAAGGTGAGGATCAGGGTGGCGCTCAGCCAGATGGAACTGTGGTGCGTCTTCTCGTACACGGCGAACATGAGGGCCGTGAACGCCGCGGCCCCGCCCGCGATGGAGATACCGCGGGCGATGGCAAGCCGATAGACGGCGGAGCGGACGGATTGCTGATGGGTCACGGTGCGGACTCCTCGAGGTGGCGGTGCGGGCGGTGCGGGCTGACGACCGGCTGGGGCGTGACGCTGGCGTACGCGTCAGAACGCCTGAGCGCTCCGGATCGTCATGAGGGTCCGCTTCATCACGCCAGAAACCCTAGCACGAAGACCCCCACCGCCGCCCGTAGCCTTCAGCCCGGGAGGGAGATAGATCGGAGCTGGTGCGCTTCGATCGCCGCGGCGACGCTCTCGAGGATGTCGGGTGCCACCAGCGTGTCCACGGTGAGCACCATCAGCGCGTCGCCGCCCTCGGCCTTTCTCCCCACGTCCATCGTGGCGATGTTCACCTGATGGTCCCCCAGGAGCGTGCCGACCTTCCCGATGATGCCCGGCCGGTCCTCGTACTGAAAGAAGATCATGTTTGACGCTGGCGCGACCTCGATGTCGAAGTCGTTGACCTGCATCAGGCGCTCATGGCTCCGGCCCATGATGGTGCCCGCCAAGCTCACCGGTCCGCCATCGGTGTCGGCGCGCAGCGTCACCAGGCTCACGTAGTCGGTGCTCACGGTCGAACGCATCTCGCTCACGGTGAGCCCCCGTTCCTTCGCCAGCATCGGCGCATTCACGAACGAGACCGGCTCGTGCACACTGCGACCCAAGATCCCCTTGAGGATGGCGAGGGTGAGGACCCGGGTGTCGTGCTCGGCCACCCGGCCCGTGTAGCTGGCCACGATCGAGCGCACCCCGCCCTCGGCGAGGCCGGCGATGAGCGCGCCGAGCTTCTCCGAGAGCGGGACGAACGGCCTGACCACCTCCGTGACCTCCGCACCGGCGGAGACGTTGACGGCGTACGGCACGAACTCACCCTTCAGCGCGAGCCGAACCATCTCGGCCACGGTGATCCCCGCCTTGTCCTGCGCTTCCCTGGTGGAGGCACCGAGGTGCGGTGTCACCACCACGTTGTCGTAGCCGAACAGCGGCGAGTCCGTCGTCGGTTCGACCGCGAAGACGTCGAGCGCCGCGCCGCCGAGGTGTCCGGCTTCAAGCGCTTTGGCGAGCGCGTCCTCGTTCACGATCCCCCCGCGCGCGGTGTTGATCAGCCGCGCCCCCGGCTTCATCAGGCTGAGTTCGTGTTCGTCGATGAGGTTCTCGGTGTCCGGACTGCGGGGCAGATGGATGCTGACGAAGTCGGACTGCACGAGGAGTGCTTCGAGGGTCGGCATGACGTCGACACCCATCTCCTTGGCCCGGTCGTTGGACACGAAGGGATCGAACGCGATAACCCGCATGCCGAAGGCGCCCGCGCGCGTGGCGACCAATCCCCCGACACGTCCCAGTCCCACCAATCCGATGGTCTTGCCGGCGAGCTCGACGCCCTCCCACCTGGAGCGCTCCCAGGACCCTGCCCTTAGGGCGGTAGAGGCTTGCGGGATGTTCCTCGCCTGGCTGAGGAGGAGTGCCATCGCCTGCTCGGCCGCACTGATGATGTTGGACTGGGGGGCGTTGACGACCATGACACCGCGGCGCGTCGCGGCTTCCACATCGACGTTGTCCAGTCCTATCCCCGCACGCGCGACAACCTTGAGAGCGGTCGCCGCCTCAAGCACATCGGCACCCACCTGGGTGGCGCTGCGGATCACCAGCGCGTCGTAGGGCGCGATCTCAGCCGCAAGATCTGCGTTCGCGAGATCCGGGCGGACATCGACTTGGAAGTCGGTCCGGAGCAGGTCGAGCCCCTGCTCGGAGAGTGTCTCGGTGACCAGAACCCGCACGTTACCTGCGCTCCATGAAGACGGTTTCGGCTGCGGCGACACCTGCCCCTCGCTTCACGGGGTGTCCGAGCGATTCGAGGGTCATCTCCAGCGCGGCCAGGCCTCGGATGATGTCGAGTTCGCTGAAGTAGCCGAAGTGGCCGATCCTGAAGACCTTCCCTTTGAGCGGACCCTGGCCGGGGGCGAGCACGCACCCGTGGTCGCGGCGGATGGTGTCGCAGATGACGTCGGCATCGGCCGCCTCGGGAGCCCGGATCGCCGTGACGGTCCAGTTCTGATCCAGCCCTTCGCCGAACAGATCCAGGCCGAGCGCTTTCGCCCCTTCCTTGACGGCGGTGCTCAGGGTCTGGTGACGCGCCATCGCCGCGTCCACGCCGTCCTGGAAATAGAGGCGGAGGGCGGCCTGGAGTCCCTGCATGACGCTGATGGCCGGGGTCCACGGGTTCTCCGGATCCTTCAACGCCGCGAACTTCGCATACGTCGCCCAATCGAAATAGAACCGCGGGTTCGTGGCGTTCTTGCTCGCCTCCCATGCTCGCGGACTGATCGCCGCGAACGCGATACCAGGACTCGCCGACAAAGCCTTCTGGCTGCCGCCCAGCGCCACATCGACCCCCCACGCATCGAACTCGAACGGGACGGCACCGAGACTGCTGACGACGTCGGCCACAACCAGGACGCCGGCCGTGGTCCCGACCTTCGCCAGGGCCTCGATGGGTTGGATCACACCGGTGCTGGTCTCCGACTGGGTGAGCAGCACCGCCTTCGTCCCCGGATGATCGGCGAGGGATCCGGCAACCTTCGCCGGGTCGATCCTCTGGCCCCACTCGAAGTCGACCGTGTGGACCGTGAGGTTGTACGCCTCGGCGAGTGAGGCCCAGCGCTGCGCGAAGAATCCGGCGACCGGGACCAGGACCTCGTCTCCCGGCGAGAAGCAGTTCTGGATCGCGGACTCCAACGCTCCGGTTCCGCTGGACGTCATAAGGAGGACATCGGCGCTGTCGGTTCGGTACAGCTCCTTCAGCCGGTCGGTGACCTCCCGCATGATGTTCCCGAAGCCGGGCCCGCGGTGATAAACGAGCGGGCTGCCCTGGGCCAACAGCACTTCGGGGGGGATGGGCGTGGGTCCCGGCGCCAGGATGATCTCCGGCCTATCCACGGGTATCAGCTCCTTCTCGGGGGCCGGCCGCGTGGCACGCGAGCCGGCCAGGTCCTGCGGCTCGAAACCTCAGCCTAGCAGCCGGTTACGCGCCACCCGTCGAAGCGCGGCGGCGGCGATCGGCGATCGCGGCGCCGAGATCGACCACGAGCCCCGCGAGGCTCGCTACCGCCAGGCCGACCACGAAGGCCGCAACCACTGCGGCCTGAGCGCCTGAGGGTCGCACCACCGACGTGGCGCCGCGGGCGGAGACGACGACGTTGACCCCGATCGCCAACACCTGCGCGAGCCGGGCGGCCGGTCCCGCACCGTTGCGCAGACCGGCCCCGGCCAGGAACAGGACCGCAGCGACCGCGACGCTCACGCCCAGATACGCGAGCCGTGTCCACCCGGGAAGCTGGTGCTTCGCGCTCAGGTCCGCCTCCCCCGCGAGCACGTAGACCATCGAGAGCAACCTGATGGCGGACCAGAGCGCCGCCTCGATGAACAGCGCGGTCAGGCCCGCGCGGACCGCGATCTGCCCTGCGCGGCGTTCAGTCCGGGGGGAGGAGTTCGCGGATGTCGACATCGGGATCCTCCAGGGCTCCGATCGGAGGAGCCAACTGTTCGGTGATGAGGCGGAACGAGCGACGAACGTCTCTCGGCCAGTCCATGCTCACGGCGCCGATCACGACACCGTGTTCGTCCAGCTGGAATGCGCAGAAGGAGCGATCGGGGATCGATCCGCGCACCACCATCTTCGCCCAGGTCGGCGCGAATCCCGCCATCTGGATGTTCGTGTCGTACTGATCCGACCAGAACCAGTGCGGGTCGTCGAAAACCGACCCGGCACCGAGCATGTTCCGCGCGGCGGTGTAGCCCATCTTGATGGCGTTGTCGTAGTGCTCGACCCGGATGGGGCCGAACACACGATGATCGTGCGTTGCCACGTCTCCCGCAGCAAAGAGACCCGGGAACGGCGTTTCGAGCGCAGGCCCGACCGCGATCCCGCCGTTCGCCGCGATGCCGGTCCCGCCCATCAGCTCCGCGTTCGGCACGGTGCCGACCCCGACGACGGCGAAGGGTCCGGCCACGCGATGACCGCTTCTCGTGACAACGTTCCGCAGGTGGTCGCTCCCCTCGAACCTGGCCACCGGATCGTCGAAGCGCAGGTGAACGCCGTTGTCCTCGTGGAGGGAGCGGACCGCCGCACTGATCTCCGGCCCCAGCACCTGATGGAGCGGACCGGGGAACGCCTCCAGAACGCTGACCTCAAGCCCCAGCCCGCGAAGCGAGGCGGCGACCTCTGCCCCGATGAATCCCATCCCCACCACGATCGCGTGAGTTGTCCCGGCAGCGGCCTGGCGGATCTGATCGGCATCGGCGAGCGTTCGGAGCCCGAAGACGCCGGGGACATCGGCACCGGGCACCTCCAGCCGGCGGTTACGGGCACCGGTCGCGATGAGAGCCGCGTCGTATCGCAACTCCGCACCGTCGGCCAACCTCACGGTCCGTGCGGCGCCGTCCACCGACAGCACCCGCTCGCCGAACCGGGTCTCGATCTGCTGTTCGTCGAACCACCCTTGGCCCCGGACGAAGAGGCTGTCGCGGGGTACCTCTTCCCGCAGGTAGGACTTCGAGAGGCCGGGGCGTTCGTACGGCGGAAGCGGCTCGTCGCCGATGAGGATGATCCGCCCGTCGAATCCTTCCTCGCGCAAGGTGGCCGCCGCCGTGACACCGGCGAGCGAGGCCCCGACGATGGTGAAGGTTCGCCGGTCCGCGGACATGGTCGCCGACTACACCTCGATCTGTAAGACGCCGTCCTGCTCACGGACGGCGAAGACGGGCAATGGATCGACGGCCGGCGATTCGACCACGGCACCCGTCGCCATGTCGAAGACGCTGCCGTGACATTCACATTCGATGGTGGTGCCGTCGATCTCGCCGCCACCAGCCAGATTGCAGCCGCGATGCGTGCAGATATCGCTGAACGCCATGAGCTTCCCCTGGATCCTGGCAACGGCGATCTCCTGCCCACCGACTCCGTACTGCGTGGCCTGTCCCTCAACGACCTCGTCGGCCTGCCCCACCGTCACGAACTCACCCATGAACCATGTCCTTTCATCGGAACGACGCCCAAGCTTAAGCGAGGGGAACTGCTCGATCGGCGCGGGCGCGCGCAACGTAGATCCCGGCGAGCATCAGATAGAACGCCGCGAGGACGAGGATGCCCCAGCGGAACGAGATCGGCAGCAGCGCCGGGAGGAAGGCGCCGGCGACCCACGAGACCTGGAACAAGACTTCGTAGCGAACGAACACCCGCCCGAGCGCACCCTCTGGTGCCAGGCGCTGCATGAGGCTCTGGAACGCCAGACGTCCCAACTCGGTCGTGGCCCCGACGACGACGCTGAAGAACGCAAGCAGGGGCAGCCCGAACAGCTCGAACGCGAGGAGAGCGGCAAGCCCACCGGCTGTGACACCCGCGATCACCACCGCTTCTTCGCGGGCTACGGTCGGGAGCCCGGGCGCGATCACATCCGCCAGGAACCCCCCGGCGACACCGCACGCCGCGAGAACGCCGAACCACCACAGCGGTTGCCCTCCCCGTCGGAGGTCGAAGGCCAGCAGGAACAGGAGGAAGCCGTTCGCGGCGCGCATGCCCACCGCGCCGATGGATGCGCCGGTCAATGCCGGGATATGGCCCCGCCGTCCCACCGCCTTCGCGGTGGTCCCCTTCGAACGTGGGTGTGGCAGCCGGAGATTCATGAGGGACGAGACCGCGTAGACACCGGCCGCGAGCGCGATCGGGCCTTCCGAGCCGTACAGCTTCAGCGCCGCGTAGCCGAACGGCGCCGCCACCACGGCACCGATCGCAGCGATCCGGCCCAGCCGGGCGTTCGAGCGCATGAGACCCTCCCCCGGCGGGGCGTAGGCCATGGTCAAGCCGTTCTTGGTGATCGTGTGCACCTTGGACAGGACCAGGATGGCCAGCGCACATGGGAACAACGCGAACGTTCCCATCCGGGGCACGGCGTAGAGGGCCACCGCGGCACGGCCGATCGCCGAGGCGAACGAGATGGCCCTGCGTGGACCGGCTCGATCCAGCAAGGGGACCAGCAGCGGACCCGCGAGCGCGAGCGGGAGCATCGTGATCCCCAGATAGAGCGCGACCTTCACCTTCGCCTCGCCCGTGGGGAGCGAGAAGAAGACCGAGTCCGCGAGCGAGATCGCAAGGAGAGCGTCACCCGCCGCGCTGGTGAGGTGACAGAGCCCGTATCGATCGATCGGCTCTGACGAACGCCACATGCGGCGCAGGGGCCAGACCGTGGCTTCGATCGCTCCGGCAGCGCCGAGGAGGAGCAGTTGCCACCACGGGTAGCGCGAGGGTGGGCGCTCGCTCTTGACGCGCACCGGTTCTCCGGCCGCTACCCGTTCAGCCGCTCGCGCAGGAGTTCCTGCGCGAGCTTCGGGTTCGCCGAGCCGCCCGATCCCTTCATGACCTGGCCGACCAGGAACCCGATGACTCCTTCCTTGCCCGAACGGAACTGCTCCACGCCCTCGGGGTTCTCGGTCAGGACCTGATCGATGATGGCCCCGAGAGCACCGGTGTCCGAGACCTGCGTGAGGCCACGGCGCTCGACGATCTCAGCGATGGGGTCGCCGGTTGTGAAGGCGTCTTCGAGGGCCTGTTTCGCGCCCTGCCCGCTGACCGTTTCCGCGGCGACGAGCGCGACCAGGTCGGCCACGTGTCGCGCCGTCACGAGGTTCGGCTCGGTGGCCCCTTTGTTCCGCAAGCCCGCGAGATCCTGCGTGACCCAGTTCGCCGCCAACCTGGCGTCGGCGCCCAACCCCAAGGCCTCCTCGAAGAGGACGCTCGAGACCCGGTCCCCGACCAGGACGTCGGCCACCACAGGCTTCAATCCGAACTCCCGAACGTAACGGTCCCGCCGTGCGCGGGGACGCTCCGGCAGGTCCGCACGAAGGTCCCCCACCCACGCGGCGTCCGGATCCAGCGGCGGGATGTCCGGCTCGGGGAAATACCGGTAGTCGAACGCCTCCTCCTTGGATCGCATGGACTTGGTGGCGCCGGCGTCTTCGTCCCAGTGGCGTGTCTCCTGAACGATGGCGTCACCGTTCTCGAGCGCCTTCTGCTGCCGAGACATCTCGTACGTCAACGCGCGCTCCAGTGAACGGATCGAGTTCATGTTCTTGATCTCAACCTTCGTTCCGAACGGTTCGGTGCCGGCGGGGCGGAGCGAGATGTTCGCGTCGCAGCGTAGGGAGCCCTCCTCCATCCGCACGTCACTCACGTCGAGGGACTCCAATGTGGCCCGGAGTTCGCGGATGTAGGCGCCCGCCTCCTCCGGCGAACGGATATCCGGCTCGCTCACGCACTCCACGAGCGGGGTTCCGGCTCGGTTGTAGTCGATGAGCGCGGAGTCCGCGTCGTGGATGCGACCGCTCGCGCTGCCGTGCGTCGTCTTGCCGGTGTCCTCCTCCATGTGCACGCGCGTGATGCCGACCCGTTTCGTCGTGCCGTCGGGCAGGTCCACGTCAAGGTGGCCGCCCACGCAGATCGGGAGGTCGTACTGACTGATCTGGAAGTTCTTCGGCATGTCGGGATAGAAGTAGTTCTTCCGGTGGAAGAGCGAATGCGGGGCGATCGTGCAATCGAGCGCCAAGCCGATGATGACGATGCGCCGGATGGCCTCCTCGTTGGGTACGGGCAGCGAGCCGGGGTGGCCCAGGCACACCGGGCAGACATCCGTGTTGGGCTGCGCGCCGAACCCGACACGGCACCCGCAGAACATCTTCGTCTGCGTATTGAGCTCGACATGACACTCGAGCCCGATAACGGTTTCCCACTCGGCCATACGCGGCCTAGCCTACCGGACGGGGTCTCGCGGGCCGCCCGAACGCGCCCTGCGTGTCAAACGCCTGCGAGCAACGGTGGACGAAGGTCCAACCCGAGGTCCGTTTCGAGTGCGTGCGCCGCTCGGAACAGGGTGGATTCGCCCAGCACGGGGGCAGTGAACTGCAACCCGATCGGTAACCCGGTGCCGTCGAACCCGCTCGGGATGCTGATAGCCGGCACGCCCGCCAGGTTCGCGGGGATGGTGAAGACGTCGGAGAGGTACATGGCCATCAGATCGTCGGCGCGTTCGCCGATCTTGAACGCCGTCGTGGGTGAGGTGGGCGAGACCAACACGTCGTAGTTCGCGAACGCGGCTTCGTAGTCGCCGATGATGAGCGTCCGAACCTTCTGCGCCTGGCCGTAGTAGGCGTCGTAATAGCCCGCCGACAGCGAGTAGGTCCCGAGCATGATGCGCCGCTTGACCTCCGGGCCGAAGCCCGCTCCCCTGGTTCGGGACATCATGTCCTCGACGTCGGTGCCGCCTTCCGCCCGATACCCGAACCGAACGCCGTCGTAGCGAGCGAGGTTCGAGGACGCCTCGGACGGCGCGATCAAGTAGTAGGCGCTGAGCGCGTAGTCGGTGTGCGGGAGACTCACCTCGCCGACATGGGCCCCCAGCCCACTCAGGCGCTCAACGGCCGCGCGGACGGATCCGGCGACATCCGGGTGCACTCCTTCGCCGTACCCCTCCGACACGACACCGACGCGCAGACCCTGCACTCCGGCGTCGATCCCCTCGGTGAAGTCGCGCGGCTCGGTGTCGACGCTGGTGGCATCACGGTGATCCTTGCCGGCCAGCACGGACAGCAGGGCGGCCGCATCGCGCGTACTGCGAGTGAACGTGCCGACGGTGTCGAGCGATGATGCGAACGCGATGAGTCCGTAGCGGCTGATCAGGCCGTAGGTTGGCTTGAGACCCACCACTCCGCAGAGGGCCGCAGGCTGGCGGACCGAACCTCCGGTGTCGGTTCCGAGCGCCCAGACGGCCTCCCCGGCAGCCACCGCGGCCGCGCTGCCACCCGACGAGCCACCGGGCACCGCATCCAGATCCCACGGGTTGTGTACGGGCCCGAACGCCGAGTTCTCGTTCGATGAACCCATGGCGAACTCGTCGCAGTTGGTCTTGCCGATGAGGACGCTGCCGGCTCCGGAAAGCCGCGTCCACGCGGTGCAGTCATAAGGAGGAACGTAGGTCTCGAGCATCTTGGAACCCGCCGTGGTCCTGATCCCGTTGGTGGTGAGCACGTCTTTCAACGCGAGTGGGATGCCGGCAACGCTTGACTGCGGAGCGCCGGTGGAGAGATAGGCATCGAGTTCGGCGGCTCGCTCCAACGCGACTTGTGGAGTCTTCGTGAGGAACGCGCCCACCCGATCGTCGACCGCCTCCACTCGGGCGAGCGAGGACTCCGCCAATTCAACCGCGGTGATCTCCCCCGCCGCAAGCATGCCGGCGAGCTCGATCCCAGTCCGGTCGCACAAGTCCGTCATGCGTCGCTGTCCACGATGCGGACCACCTTGAACCGCCCACCCTCGGCCTCGGGAGCGTTCTGCATGGCCGCCTCGTGCGGGATGGAGGGCTCGGGCACGTCGGGTCGCAGGACATTGGAGCGCGGGATGGCGTAGGCGGTCGGCTCGACATCGTCGGCGGCGACCTCGCCGACCTTGGCCGCATGCTCGAGGATCAATCCGAGTTGGGTCCGCATCTGCCCCTTCTCTTCTTCCGTCAAGGCGAGGCGAGCGAGCTTGGCGACATGATCGATATCGATCTCAACCGGCATGGCGGGCAGTCTAGCCGGGGGGCGCGCCGAGGTCCGGGCGGGGTGGTGCGAAACCGGGGCCCGGCGGCTGCGACGCAGGCAGAACCACGGTACCTAGCAGGGCGACCGCCCGATCGATCCCGGAGATGATCTTGATGGCGACCACACCTGCTGCCGCCTGCATACATGCCGCGATGGCGATGATGACGCGTTCCATGACCACGCTCGACACCTGACGGGTTATCACAGCGCCGCTGAATGAGGTCCCCGTGAAGAGCAGCACGATCTCCGCGACGAGAATCAGGGCGAGGGCGCTCGCATAGAGTCCCCACCAGATCCGGAGAGGCCGTTCGGAGCCCGGGCCTTCTGCCTCGGCAGCACCGCTCCGGCGCCATAGCTCGCGCATCGTTCGATACGGCATCACGAAGTTCGCGAACGGGATGAACCACCATCCAACTGTCCAGCCCGGCGTGAACTCCAAACCCTGAACCCCGGCCGCGAACAGATCGGTTTGGCTTCGGTGTTGCCAGACGAGCCACACGATCGTGGTCGCGGTGCCAACCATCCCCAGGAGGGTGAACCACGGTGGAGCCACCGGGGGGATCAGGGTGATGGGGAGTGTGGGAGTGATCCGCTCCAACCCGTGGAGCTTGGCCGCGCTCCGCAGGTCCAGCACCACGGTGATCGCGCCCACACTCACGCTGTAGATGAGGAGCCCCCGCAACCATCGCCCTAATGACTCGGTCGACCTATAGACGCGCACCTTGCCACCGACGACCGTGCTCATCGGTCTGCCCTGCGGAGGAATGCCGCTTCATCGATGATCTCGACGCCCAAGGATGTGGCCTTGTCCAGCTTCGACCCGGCGCTCTCCCCCGCCACCACGAAATCGGTCTTCTTCGACACACTGGAGGCAACGCGGGCACCGGCCGCCTGCGCCACGGCCGTCGCCTCGTCGCGAGAGAGGGTCGGGAGGCTCCCGGTGAGCACGATGGTCTTGCCCTCCAACGGCTTGGGCCCGGCGTCCGGGCGGGCCTCATCTTCCAACCGGACACCCGCCGCGCGCAAACGTTCGATGAGGGCGCGGTTCTCATCCTCGGAGAACCATTCGGCGACGGTCGCGGCGATCTCGGGACCGATCTCGGGCACGGCATCGATCTCGTCCTCCGTCGCGGACATGAGCGCGTCGATCGAACCGAACGCGTCGGCGAGCACCTGCGCGACGTGACTTCCGACATGGCGGATGTTCAGACCGACGAGCAACCGCCACAACGGCTGGTTCTTGGACCGTTCTACCTGCTCCAGGATGTTCGTGATGGATTTGTCCTTGAAGCCGGGGAGCTCGGCGAGCTTTTCGGCCGTTAAGGCATAGATATCCGCCGGATCCTCGATGAAGCCGCGTTCGAGCAGCAACATCACCGTCTTGTACCCGAGGTGTTCGATATCCATGGCACCGCGACCGGCGAAATGGAACAGCCATTCGATGCCCTGGTCGGGACAGCCCCGTTTGTTCGGGCATCGATAGTCCGCCTCACCCTCGGCCCGGACCAGCGGCGTGCCGCACGATGGGCACACGGCCGGCATCGACCATCGCTTGGCACCCCGTTTGCGCATAGCGGAAACCGGGCCGACGATCTCGGGGATGACGTCCCCCGCACGGCGAACGATCACCGTGTCTCCCTTGCGCACATCCTTGCGCCGAACCTCCGACTCGTTGTGCAGCGTCGCGAACGTCACGGTGACACCGCCCACGACGACGGGTTCGAGCACGGCGAACGGCGTGATCTTCCCCGTTCGTCCCGTGTGGACTTCGATACTCTTCAACAGCGTCGTGCGTTCCTCGGGCGGGAACTTGTAGGCGATGGCCCATCGCGGCGCCTTCGACGTCGAGCCGAGTTCGCGCTGCAACGCCGTTTGGTCGACCTTGATCACCGTGCCGTCGATCTCCCAGTCGACGCTGTGGCGGTGCTCTTCCCAGTGCGTGAGGAACGCCTTCACACCATCCAGGGAGTCACGTCCCTCCGTGGTGGGCGGGACGGGGAGCCCGGCCTCGGAAGCCCAATCGAGGAACCCGAGGTGCGACTCGAACCGCACTCCTTCGGCGAAGCCGAAGGAGTGCACCCACAACCGGAGCGGTCTGGACGCGGTCACCTTCGGATCCTTCTGGCGTAGGGAGCCCGCGGCTGCGTTCCGCGGATTCGCGAACGCCCTGCCGCCCCCCTCCGTGAGCTGACGGTTCAAGTCGTCGAAGGCCGTGACGGGGAAATAGATCTCGCCACGAACCTCGATAAGGGGTGGTGGCTCGTTGAGCGTCAACGTACGCGGGATGCCGTGCACGGTCCGGACGTTGGCGGTGATGTCTTCGCCGACCCGCCCGTCTCCTCGCGTCGCGGCCTGGACCAGCACTCCCCGTTCATACGTCAGCGCGCAGGCGACGCCGTCGATCTTCAACTCGCAGGCGAACTGCGCGTCGTCCGCGCCACCTCGGATGATGCGATCAGCCCACGCGTCGAGTTCGTCGAAGCTGAAAGCGTTGTCGAGCGAAAGCATGGGGGCCCGGTGGGTGACCGGGGCGAACAGGTCCGCGGGCGAGCCCCCAACGGTCTGTGTGGGTGAGTCGGCGGTCAGGAGTTCGGGGAACCGGTCTTCCAGCTCTTGGAGTTCGCGCATGAGCGCGTCGTACTCGGCGTCGGCCACATCGGGGTCGTCGAGCACGTGGTAGCGATAGCGATGGTGTTCGATAAGCGAACGCAGTTCGTCCACTCGGTTCTTCGCGGCGGCCAGCTCACGATCGGTGCTCACTCGGCGATCTCCACCGCTCCGGCCACGCCGATGCGGTCGCCGACCACGATGACCCCGCCTTGCACCCCGCGGACCTGCTGGAGATAGCGCAACGCTAGGTCGAACCCGCCCGACTTCGGGAGCACGGCCTGCACCCCCGCGGCGGCGGCATCGGCGAGCATGCAGGTCTGCGCGATGACAGCCAGTCCGTCCGGTCCCTCTCCTCCGCGCCCACGCCCGAGCGTCGTCGACACGCCGATGCCGTGGGGGTCCGGTTCGATGGCGACCGTGATGGGGCGACCGCCGTGGCGCTTCACCGCGAGGCGGAGCCGCTTCCTCGCGAGGAGGAAGTAGTCACCGTCACAGGCGACCGTAACTTCTGACATGGATTGACTGAGGAAGCGCCCGACCTGATCGACAACGGCGCCACGGAAGGTGAACATCGGCCCAACCCCGGCGTCGGCCGCACTCCCCAACATCTCCTTCACGATGTCGGGGGCGTCTGCCGCCACCTGAGTGAGGGGACGCTTGCTCTGGCGGAATTCGGGGAACCGGAGACCGTAGGACTGGAGCTGCTCCCAGAAGCCCAGGGCGGCCGCGCGCGACTCCTCGGCGAAGTCGTCGGAGGCCGTGATGTGCAGGGTCAGGTCCTGCACCTGGATGTCGAAGCTCTTGGGTCTGCGGCGCAGTCGCTTCACGCGGATCCCTCTTCGGCTTTGGGGAGCCCGATGATAGTCGAGCCCACCGACGCCCCCGTTCAGCGAACCCGAAGTAGCGACCGGCCTTCAGCGAACCGAGCGCACGATGCGCCCGCCGCCCAGAAGTTCGTCGCCTCGATAGATGACGGCGCTCTGACCGGGCGCGACGGCGCGCTGCGGAGAACGGAAGGTGACGGAGAACCGCCGTCCCGCCTCCGTGACCTCGATGACGGCAGGGGCGTCCTCACCCTTGTACCGGATCCGGACATCGGCTTCGAAGGGCCCGCGGGGAGCATCTCCCGCCACCCAGCCGGCCCGGTCTGCCTCCAGGCCCCGGCTCGCCAACAACTCCTCCGGGCCCACGACCACGCGGTTCGTGGGGCGGTCGATCTCCACCACGTATGCCGGTGCGCCGACCGCCACCCCGAGCCCCCGGCGCTGTCCTACCGTGAACGCGAACGTCCCATCGTGTTCGGCGAGAACGTTGCCGTCGGGATCGACCACGGTTCCCCCGGGCCGGATCATGTCGCCGGCCCGATCGCGAACGAACGCCCCGGCGTCACCGGCCGGCGCGAAGCAGAGCTCCTGGGAATCCGGCTTGCCCGCAACCGGCAGAGCCAAACGCTCGGCGTGCTTACGGGTCTCGGCCTTCGGCATCTCCCCGACCGGGAAGATCGATCGCGAAAGCTCGTGCTGGCCGAGCATATGGAGCATGTACGTCTGGTCCTTCGCACGATCGACGCCGCGCCGCAGGTGGTAGTCGCCATCGTCGCCACGGACGTTGCGGACATAGTGACCGGTGGCCACGAAGTCCATCCCCAGCTGGTCCGCCCGGCGCAGGAACGCTCCGAACTTGATCTCGCCGTTGCAGCGGGCGCACGGGTTGGGCGTTCGGCCGGCGGCGTGTTCGGCGAGGAAGTCGGCCATCACCGTGTCTTCGAACTCCTGGGAGAGATCGCAGATCTCGAAGGGGAACCCGCCGATCCTCGCCACCTCGGCGGCGTCCGCTCGGGCGCGGGGTCCGCAGCACCCGTGCTCGACGCCACCCATGTGGACGAGGTCCATATGGGAGCCCAGCACATCGAAGCCCTGCTCCTTCAGGAGGCAGGCGGCGACGGAGGAATCAACACCTCCCGACATGGCGACCAACACTGAGTGACCCACGGGACGAGGCTACCGCAGTGAGCTGGGTATCCTCCCCCTCAACAGAACCGCCCACGCTCTTCCTGGAGGCTCGTTATGAACGTCGTGGTACTCGTGAAGTCTGTGATCGACCCTAGCGGGCAACCGCGCCTCGGTCCGGACTTCCTGATGGATCGGTCCGCCGAAGGAACGCTCGACCCTACCGACGAGTTCGGCGTGGAGGCCGCGCTCCAGCTGACCGCCGAGAGCGGGGGGACCGTGACGGCGCTCTCGATGGGTCCCGACGGCGCGGGCGCGGCCGTTCGACGCGCGTTCGCGATGGGGGTCGACGCCGGGGTGCTCGTCACCGATCCGCTCCTGCGCGGCGCTGACACCCTTGCCACCGCGCGCGTGCTCGCCGCGGCGATCGCCCAAGCGGGGTTCGATCTGGTGCTCGCGGGCGTGGAATCGACAGACGGTTACACCGGGACGCTCGCCGTCGCAGTGGCCGAGTTCCTGGATGTCCCGAGCGCGACGTTCGCCCGAAAGGTGTCGGTTGCCGACGGGGTCGCACGGATCGAACGGCAGACCGAGAGCGGGTACGACGTGATCGAATGCCCCCTGCCGGCCGTGATCACCGTCACCGCCGGCTCCACGGAACCTCGCTATCCCACCTTGAAAGGAATCATGGCCTCCAAGTCCAAGACGCTCGAGAGCCGGACGCTCGCCGATCTTGGGCTGGATGCGGCGGCCGTCGCGGCCACGCAGCGTGTGAGCCACGTCACACCGGCACCCGCCAAGTCCGGCGGCGTCGTGATCGAGGCGGGCGACGACGCCGCCGTCCGGATCGCCGATGCACTCGACCAAGCGAAGGTGATCTGATGAAGGTCTGGGTGTTCGCAGAACTCACTCCCGGTGGACCGACGCCGGCCACACTCGAACTCCTGGCCAAGGCGCACGAACTCGGCGATGCCGAAGCGCTCGCGCTGGGGCCGGGCGCCACGTCGGCGGCCCCGACGCTCGGAGCCCACGGTGCGCGCACCGTGTATGCCTCGGACGACCCGGTCTACGCGGATCATCTGGCCCAACCGGCTGCCCACGCCGTGAAGACGCTGATCGAGACGCACGGGCCGGATCTCATCCTCTTCCCGGCCACCTACGGCGCCCGCGACGTCGCGGGACGTCTCCAAGCGAAGCTCGGCTCGACGCTCATGGCCAACGTCATCGAGATCACCGGCGCCGACGCAGCGAGAACCCAGATAGCCGGTGGAACTTTGTTCGTGGACGTGGTGCTTGAGGGTCCGAGCCCTCGTTTGATCATCGTGAGCCCGAAGGCGTTCGTTGCGCAGGAAGTGGGTGGCACCGCGGAGATCGTGCCCGTCGAGGTCGAGATCCCCGAGTACTACACGCGGGTTCGCCGGATCGAACAACATGACGAACCCGCCAGCGGACCCAAGCTGGAAGAGGCACGGGTGGTGGTCTCGGGTGGGCGGGGTCTCCAAGACCCTTCCAACATCACGCTCCTGCAACAGCTCGCCGATGCCGTCGGGGGCGCGGCGGTGGGCGCGACGCGTGCCATCGTGGACGCCGGCTGGATCCCCTACAGCCACCAAGTGGGGCAGACGGGCAAGACGGTGAAGCCCGACGTGTATATGGCGGTGGGGATCAGCGGAGCGCTCCAACATCTGGTGGGCATGAAGGGTTCGAAGTTCGTCATCGCGATCAACAAGGACCCGGAAGCTCCGATCTTTCGAGTGGCCGACCTGGGAGTCGTCGGCGACGCGTTGGTCGTTGTTCCCGCCCTCATCCAAGAACTCGTGAAGCGGCGGGGGTAACACCACGGGAGGGGGGCCGACCCGATGATCGAGGCCCGGTTCGACGACCTCACCGGCGCATCCCCATCATTCAGACTGAGCGAACCCATCGGCGTCGTCGAGGCGATGCACCCCGACGAAGTACTTCCTGCTCTCGCCGCCGCCGAGGCGGCGGCCGCCAGGGGCCTCTGGGTGGCGGGGTTCGTCGCGTACGAGGCGGCGCCGGGTTTCGATCCCTCGCTGGTGGTGCGTAGTCGAGCCGCAACCGACCCCTTCGCAAGGCTCCCACTCGCGTGGTTCGCGATGTTCGAGCGGCGCGAGGAGTCGAGCCTGCCGGAACCGCGGAACGGAACGGGGGGATCGGCCGAGGCGTGGCGGCCCTCCGTGGACCGCGCCACGTATGACCGCGCGATCGCGCGGATCCGGGAGCACATCGCCGGGGGCGAGACCTACCAGATCAACTACACGCTCCGGCTCCGTTCGCAGATCGAAGGCAACGAACGTGGGCTCTACCGCGATCTCTGTTTCGCCCAGCGCGGAGCCCACGCCGGGTACCTGAACCTGGGCCGCTACCGGATCTGCTCGGCGTCACCGGAACTCTTCTTCCGGCTGGACGGCTCGAGCATCACTACCCGCCCGATGAAAGGAACGGCGCCTCGCGGACGGTGGGCCGCCGAGGATCGCGAGCAGCGTGAGCGGCTGGTCGCATCCGTGAAGGATCGCGCGGAGAACGCGATGATCGTCGACCTCCTCCGTAACGACCTGGGCCGGGTCGCCCGCACGGGGGCGGTTCGCTGGGCCGAGGTGTTCGCGCCGGAGCGCTACGAGACGGTGTGGCAGCTCACCTCGACCGTTAGCGCCGAGGTCGCCGATGGCACCGGGATACCGGAGATCTTCTCGGCGCTCTTTCCCAGCGGCTCCATCACCGGGGCACCGAAGGTTCGCAGTATGGAACTCATCAGTGAACTCGAGGATGCTCCCCGGGGTGTCTACTGCGGGGCCGTGGGTTACCTCGCCCCCGCAGGCGCCGACGGTCCACGCGCGTCCTTCAACGTCGCCATCCGAACCGTGCTCCTGGACTCGGAGACCGGTACCGCTGAGTACGGGGTGGGCGGAGGGATCACCTGGGACTCCGTCGCCGGCGCCGAATACGAGGAAACGGTCGCGAAGGCCCGCGTCCTGGCCTCCCACCGTCCGCCGTTCGATCTGTTGGAGACCATGCGGCGCGATCCCGGTACCCCGATCCACGAACTGGCCGAACACCTGGAGCGCCTGACCGGATCCGCGGAGTATTTCGGGTTCCGGCTCGACGTCGATGCATTGCGGACGGCGCTAGACGCCGCGGGAGCCGGCGCGACACGGCCCGTCCGCGTTCGGGTGCGACTGCCGCGCGACGGGCGCTTCGAGATCGTGGTGAGCCATCTGGATACGTCGGAGGGATCTGTGGTGAGGCTCGAGATCGACGACGTCCCCGTCGATCGTTCGGATCCGTTCCTCTTCCACAAGACGAGCCTGCGAGGCCGATACGAGGAAGCGTTGGCGCGTCACCCAGCGGTGGAAGACGTGATCCTCGTCAACGACAGAGCCGAAGTCACCGAATCCACCATCGCGAACCTGGCGGTTCGGATCGACGGCTCCTGGTACACGCCGCCGCTCTCGAGCGGGTTGCTGCCGGGGACCGGACGTGCCGCGCTGCTGGCCGCCGGGGCACTGGAGGAACGAGTCATCACCGTGGAGGAACTCCGCAGCGCAGAGGCCATCGAACTCATCAGCTCCACGCGAGGGCGCCGGCCGGCCGAACTCCGCTAGTCCATCTCCGCCTGGCGCTCCGAAGGGAAGACGAACGGACGCATCCGCGTCTCGTCCAGCGGACATGCGCAGAGTGGGCACCGAGGTGGTTCTTCGTAGACCAACACGGTGCGCTCACAGAATGGACACTCGCCCTCCCGCATAGCGGGAGGTTCGGCCGTCGGTTTGGGCATCTTCGGTTGTCGCCTCTCGGGGGGAGCGGTCCCTACACCATCGGCGGACCCCCAGGAGGCCTTGACCCGTCGAACGCACCTACGGCCGAAGGGCGGAGGCCGAACGGCCCCCGCTACGCAGCCGCCTTGCGGCTCTTTCGCTTGCCTCGCGGCACGTAGCTGTGGACGGGTTCGTGCTGCCAGCAGAATTCCCATTTGTTGTAGACGGAGAGTTTCGTCTCGCATCCGGGTTGGCCGCAGACACGGCCTGTCGTGTACTTCTTCGTGGGTCGTGGCAGCGAGCGGATCGCGGCCCCCTTGTACCCCTGTTCGCTCACGTCGTTCACATCCTTTCGAGGGGATCGGCGTCGGGCAGGTACCCGACCCCTTCGTCTACGTGTTCGAACGAACGGCACCCCGGGTTCATTCCAACCGCGGATGACCCGGGCGACATCGGGGGGTTCTCGCTGGTCGGGATGGCTCAGGCGCGGAACTCTGGGGAGCGCTTCTCCAGGAACGCCGCCATCCCCTCGCGCTGCTCCGCGCCGCCGAACAGCGCCGTGAACAGGGCTTTCTCCGTGGCGAGCCCGTCGGCGCCCGGGGAAAGGACGGCCGCCCGGATGGCGGCTTTCGCCGCCGCCAGTGCCCGCCTGGGACCGGCCGCGAACCGCCGCGCGTCTGCCAGCGCCCCTTCCAGCACGGCGTCTGGTTCCATGACCCGTTCCGCCAGCCGAAGCTGGTGGGCCTCCTCAGCGGCGACCATGCGTCCACTGAACACGAGATCACGGGCCACTCCCGCGCCCGCCAGGTGCACGATCCGCTGCGTTCCGCCGGCACCCGGGATGACGCCCAAGTTGACCTCGGGTTGTCCGACGGTCGCATCGCTCGCGAGATACCGAAGATCTGCGGCCAGCGCGAGTTCGAACCCGCCGCCCAGGGCATAGCCGTTCACGGCCGCGATCGAGATCTTCGGCAGGGACTCAAGCAGATCGGCCGCATCCCCCAACGCACTCACCACAGGAGCGATCTCTACCGGTCCGAAGGTCGCCATCGCCTTGATGTCCGCCCCGGCGGCGAAGAGCTTGCGCCCACCGGTGATAACGATGGCGCCGACGTCATCGCGTTCGCCGGCCTCCGCGAACGCCACCTGCAGTTCGAGCCCCATCTGGAGGTCGATCGCGTTGGCCGGCGGCCGGTCCAACCGGACCACCGCGACGCCCTCCGATACCTCCAGCGACACGAACTCCATCACCGGCGGATGCTACCCGCTCCCCGAGACCGAGGCGCGTTCGAGGGTTCGTCTGATGCCCGCCACGAGCTGGGTGCGTTCAACACCGAATACCGCCGCCGCGTCCGGAACCTCGGACGTCGCAGGAACTCGGCTGGGGCGCTCGAAGAGATCCGCGGCCGCCGGCGTCACCGGCACCTCTAAGAGTTCGGAGAGGCGCTCCCGCGCGACTTCACCGGTCGCGTGCTCGGGAACCAGATCTTCGCCCCGGAGCGCGGCCGCGAGCCCGTCGGCAGACAGCACGTCGGGTCCCTCCAATACGTAGATCCCCGAGCTGAGCTGGGGGGCGTCATCGACGGCAAGGAGCACCTCCGCCAGATCATCGGCGAATACCGGAGCCACTTCCTGCCGCCCATCCCCGGGCACGAACGGCGGCTCGCCGGCTGCCCCCTGCACCACCGAGGCGAACCACAGCCCTCCCAAACCGTATGCGTGTGCGCAACGGATCACCGCGAACTCCATCCCGGACTCCACCACCGCTTCTTCGGCGAACCCCTTCGCACGAAGGTAGACGTTCGGCGACGCGAGGTCGGCGCCGGCCGCCGAGATCAGGACGAACCGGCGGACGCCGGCGGCCTTGGCTGCCTGGAGCGCCACCATCACCGAGCCGTGATTGGCGTGGAAGACTGCGTGGTCATCGGGCTGTTGGAGTCCTCCGACCAGGTGGAACATCGTGAACACGCCACCGCAGACGTCGGACAGGGCGTCCGCATCCTCCAGACGCCCGAGCGTCACCTTCGCGCCGAGTGCCTGCAACGCGTTGGACGAACGTGGATCCCGAACGCACGCCCGGACCTCGTCGCGCGCCGCCAGGAGCGGGACCAGCGCCCGTCCGATCAGCCCGGAGGCCCCCGTGACCAGAACCGTCATGGGAAGGATGCTACCGGTCGGCCAAGAGGTGCCTGAAAGCGCAATGGACTTGCACCTGCAACTCGCTGTTAGACTCCTGCCCCATGGAATCGACCATTCACGACTTCGGCAATGTCATGGAACTCCTACGCAGTCAGGGGTTGCGCATGACACCGCAGCGGCGTGCGATCGTCGCCGAGGTCATGCGGACGCAGGGGCATATCTCCCCCACCAGCATCGCCCGGAAGGTGCAGGGCGAGATGCCCGGCGTGAACGCCTCGACCGTGTATCGCACACTCACCTTGTTGGAGGAGGTCGGGGTCCTGCAGCACTCGCACCTGGAGACGGGGGCCGAATATCACCGTTCCGAGGAGGCGCAGCACATCCACCTCACGTGCGCCAGGTGCGGCCGCGATGATGAGCTCTCGCTAGGAGAGGCCGATTCCCTCGCCGATCTCATCGCCCGCCATCACGGGTTCGCTGCGGACCTGACGCACTTCGCCATCACCGGCCTCTGCGCGCAGTGCGCCGAAGCTACCGCCGCCGCGAGCGCCATCGGCGCTTAGTCGAAGTCCACCGCGCCGGGCGCGAGATCGGTGTGCCCGTCGAGCCCGCCAAGGACCTGCAAACGACGGCGAGACGTCACGCCGGTCACCACGTACACCGCCGCGAAAACCCCGGCCAGGATCAGCACGATCGCCGAACTCGGCGGAACGTTCAGGTGGAACGACACGTACATCCCCGCGGCGCCTGCCGCCGCGCCGATCAGCGTCGAGAACAGCAGCATCTCCGCGAACGAATCGGTCAACAAACGAGCGATCGCAGCGGGCACCACGATCATCGCCGCGATCAAGGTGACGCCGAGCGCCTTCATCGTCGCCACGATGGTGGCCGCCAGCATGAGCGCGAAGAGCGCGTCCACCCAACGTGAACTGACGCCGTAGGCGTCGGCGGCTTCGGGATCGAACGTCGCGAAGAGCAACTGCCGGTACTTCACGAACACGATGCCGACGCAGCAGAGGCTCACTCCCACCAGCACCCAGAGCTGGGACCACGTGACGCCGAGGATATTGCCGAAGAGCAGGGCGTCCAGACTCACGCCGAGATGTACCGCGCTGATCAACGCCACGCCCAGCGCGAATGAAGCCGTCGTAACGACGCCGATCGCGGCATCGGCGCCGATCTTCCGCCGCCGTGCCACGCCGTTGATGATCAGTGCCGCGAGGATCCCCCACGCACCGGCTCCCAGGTAGAAGTTCCAACCGAGGGCCAGGGAAACGGCGGCGCCGCCGAAGATCGCGTGCGACAGACCGTGGCCGATGTAGGACATGCTGCGAAGCACCACGTAGACGCCCAGGAACCCACACAGCGCGCCGCCCAGAAGTCCGGCCCGCAACCCCATCTTGAAGAAGCCGTAGGCGAACGGATCGGTGAGCCAGTGCATCAAGCGCCTCTCGCCGGTCTCGAGGCGCCGTGATCGTGCCCGGCGCTGGGGCCGTGACTGTGCGGCGGAGCGGGCCGGCCGAAGTGCGCGGACGGGGTGGCCTCCGGATGCGTCTGCGGATCGTGGGCATCCACTGTCGCGCCGAAGGCGTCGCCCACCAGCAACATCCCATCGCGTTGCACCACGATCATCTCCGCTCCGTACAACTCGTGCAGGACGTCGGGACGGAGCACCTCCATCGGCGTCCCCTGGGCAAGGATCCTGCCGTTCACACAGACCAGGCTCGGTAGGTGTGCGGCAACCGCGTTGAGGTCGTGCGTGGTCATCACGATGGAGATCCCCTGGTGGTTCAGTTCGTGGAGCAGGTGGAGGATGTCGTGGCGCGTTCGGACATCGACGCCGCTCGTGGGTTCGTCTAGGACCAGGAGGTCGGGGCTCCGGATGAGAGCCCGTGCGATGAACGCCCGCTGCTGTTGCCCACCCGAGAGGGCTCGGATGTGCCGATCGGCGAGTTCGCCGATGCCGAGCTGATCCAACAGGTCACCTGCACGCCTGCGCATCAGCGCCGTCGACCAGGGGAGTCTGCGGCCGTCGCCCGCGGTCCCGAGCATCACCACCTGCTCCACCGTGATCGGGAAGTTCCAGTCGATGGCCTCGAGCTGCGGCACGATCCCCAGACGCAGACGCGCGCCGTCGGGGCCGACACCGCGCGTGACGCTTCCGGCGCTCGGCTTCAACGAACCATCCATCAGACGAAGCAGCGTCGACTTCCCCGCCCCGCTCGGGCCGACGATGCCGCAGAACGCGCCCTCGGGGATGACCAGGTCGATATCCCGCAGCACGGCTCCCTCGCCGTAGGTGAACGAGACACCGGTGAGCTCCAGGACTGGATGATGCATCGGCTAATCGTAGGGGTTCGTGTCGGGAACGGTGTCGAGGGCGGACGGGTCTCCCCCGAGGTCCGTCACGATCGTTCGCACGTCGTAGAGCATCAGCCCCACGTAGGAATGTTCGGGATCTCCCGGAGCTCCGGGCAGATCGTCGTCGCGCAGCGAATCCTCGTATTTCGCGCCCGTGTCCTCGGCGATCTGGGCGAGCACCGGACTCGGGAACACCTCGGATCCGAAGATAGCCGGGATGTGCTGTGCCTTGATCTGATCGATGAGCGCCGCCACTTCCTGCCCGCTCGGCTCCGCGAAATCGACCGGTTGGATCGCACCGATCACCGTCATCCCGTAGTGCGCCGCGAAATAGGCGAAGGAGTCGTGGTAGGTCAGCAGTTTCCTCTGCGCAGGCGGGACCGTATCCACGGCGGCTTTCACGGCGTGGTTCAGCGTGTCGAGGGTCGCGAGATAGGTCTTCGCGTTCGCGTCGTAGGTGGTCTTGTTCGCGGGGTCGGCTCCGTCCAGTTGCTGCTGTACGAGCTTCGTGTACGAGATCGCGTTGGCGACGTCCATCCACAGGTGGGGGTTGGGATGCCCCCCGGCCTTCGGGAACGAGAAGTCGTAGAGGTACTGGCTGGGATCGATCGCGTGCTCCCCCAGGAGGAAGATCACGGCGCCATCCTTCTTGTTCGCCTGGGCGAGCGCCAGCGTCGGATCCTCCAGATCCAGCCCGTTCAGGAAGATCACGTCCGCTTCCGCCAGAGCGCGGGCCGTATCCGGGGTCGGTTCGAACGTGTGGGAGTCGACGCCCTCGGGGATCAGTCCCTGTACATCGGCCGCCTCGCCGGCCACGTTCCGGACGATGTCGACGAGGGGCGACACCGACGCCACGACCTGCAGCTTGCCGCTGGTGCTCCCCGGTCCCGAAGCGCTACATGCACCGGCCGTCGCCACGGAGACGACGGCCAAGACTACGAACCTGCGCACGGACCATCCCTCCTCGTTCGCCCCACGGAGCCCGACGGCTCACAACCGGCTTACGGGCGAAGGATACCGGCTTCCTGCAACATGTTGCAACAGGGACAGGATGCAACTGGGGGAGGAGTCAGAACCACGGGGTTTCCCGATAGTCACCGAATACCTCGGTGAGCGCACCGACGATCTCGCCTTCCGTGCATCGCGCTTTCGCGCAGTCGATGAGCGGTTCCATCAGGTTGGCGTCCGTCGCTGCCATCGCCGCCAGCACCCCGAGCGTGGTTGCCGCCCGACCCTCGTCGCGTTCCGTCCGGGTGCGTGAGATGCGATCGCGTTGGAGCTGCTCCGCTTCGTGGCCGATGACCAGCGTGTCCACTCCGGGGTCGTTGGGATCCACGAACGCGTCGACGCCGACCCTGATCAGATCGCCCGCCTCGTACCGACGCTGCTCCAGGAACGCGGATTCGGCGATCTCCTGTTGGAACCACCCGCGTTCGATGCCTTCCAACACCCCTTCGAGCATCGACCCATGACCCATCGAATCGATGTGGGCGAAGACCTCCTCGGCCTGCTCCTCCATGCGATCGGTCATCGACTCCAAGAAGTAAGAGCCTCCGAGTGGGTCGATCACGTCGGCAACGCCGCTCTCGTGCGCGATGATCTGCTGGGTCCGCAAGGCGATCTTGGCTGCCTCCTCGGTGGGAAGGGCCAATACCTCGTCCAGGGCGTTCGTGTGCAAGCTCTGTGTTCCTCCGAGGACGGCGGTCAGCGCTTCGAGCGCCGTGCGAACCACATTGTTCATGGGTTGCTGCGCCGTATTGGATACCCCCGCGGTCTGTGTGTGGAAGCGCAGACGGACCGCTGCGGGGTCGGTCGCGCCGTACCGATCCCGCAACCACCTGGCCCAGATACGTCGCGCCGCACGGAACTTCGCCAGCTCCTCGAACAGATCGATGTGCGAATTGAAGAAGAAGCTCAACCCCGACGCGAACCCGTTGAGTTCGAGCCTGCGCTCCAGCCCCAGCTCCACGTACGCGAACCCATCGGCCAAGGTGAACGCGAGCTCTTGCACCGCGGTCGCTCCGGCCTCGCGGATGTGATATCCGCTGACACTCACCGGGTGGAACTTCGGGACGTGCTCGGCGCAGAACTGCATGAGGTCGCCGATCAGTCTGAGGTGCGGCCTTGGCGGGAAGATCCACTCCTTCTGTGCGATGTACTCCTTCAGGATGTCGGTCTGCAACGTGCCGCCAAGACCCTTCCACTCCGCGCCCTGCTCCTCCGCTGCGGCCAGGAAGAACGCGAACGCGACCGTCGCGGGACCGCTGATGGTCATCGAGGTGGTGATCTGGTCCAACGGGATGTGGTCGAAGAGGACCCGCATGTCGTCGAGCGAATCCACAGCGACACCGCACCGGCCCACCTCGCCCTCCGACCGCGGATCGTCGGAGTCGAGACCCATCAGCGTGGGCATATCGAACGCGACCGAGAGGCCGGTCTGTCCTCGTTCAAGCAGGAAGCGGTATCGGCTGTTGGTCTCCTCCGGCGTGCCGAAGCCCGCGAACTGCCGCATCGTCCACAGACGTCCCCGATACATGGAGGAGTAGACGCCTCGGGTGAAGGGATAGGCGCCCGGGTCGCCGAGCCGCTCGGACGGATCCCATCCGGCCAGATCCTCGGGCCGAACGATCGGCGGGATCGGCTCTCCCGACAAGGTCGTGTGACTGCGTTCGACCGCGGGAGGGTCCGGCTGACGTTCGCGCGCTTCGACCACGGGCTGGTCCCTTCGCCGGGCCGCCGCCTAGGAGTCGGTGGCCTTGCGGACCAGCATAGCCGCGACCGCGTACGGGTCGATCCGACGCGCCTCGAGATCGGCCGTCAGTTCCGGCTCCGCCGCCAGGCGTGCGGCCGCGTTGGATCGGAATCGCTCCGCGGCCAGCGCCTCCACCTCTCGGAGGAGCCGCGCGAGGCGTTTTGCGGACAACGCGCCGGAACTCGATAGATAGGCTCGGTGTCCCTGGATGGCCTCCCATAGTTCATCGACACCGACGTGATCGGACGCCGTGGTTTCCAGGACCGGCGGATCCCACTCCCGGGCACCGCCGAGTCGAAGCATCTGTCGCAGTTCGCGGACCACATCAGCGGCGCCTTCGCGGTCGGCCTTGTTCACCACGAAGATGTCGGCGATCTCGAGGATCCCGGCCTTGGCCATCTGGACGGCGTCACCGAAACCCGGCGCCAGCACCACCACGGCGGTGTCGGTTGCCGCCGCGACGTCGACCTCGGCCTGCCCGACACCGACGGTTTCCACGATGACGCGCGCATATCCGGCGGCGTCCAGGATGCGGACGGCCTCCGGCGCGGCGAGGGCCATCCCGCCCAGATGCCCGCGCGTCGCCATCGATCGGATGAACACGTCGGGGTCCGTGGCGTGCTCCTGCATCCGCACGCGATCACCGAGCAGGGCACCACCCGTGTAAGGAGACGTCGGGTCCACGGCAAGCACGGCGACCCGGAGATCCTGGTCGCGTGCGGCACGGACGAGTTCGGTCGCGAGGGTGGACTTCCCGACGCCCGGTGCGCCGGTGAGGCCGATGGTGCCGGCCGTGCCCGTCGCCGCGTAGATGCCCGCCGAGAGTCCTTCGAGGCCGGGGTCGCCATCCTCGACCAGCGAGATCGCGCGCGCGACGGCCCGCCGTTCGCCTGCCAGAACGCCGGTGATCAGTTCCTCGGTATCCACGGCACGGAGCCTACCCCGCGGGACGGCCGGTTCTGGCCGAAGCGGCGCCGGGCATCGCTTCGAGCGCCATCCGGAGAGAACTGCAGAGGGCGCGCTGTTGAAGCAAAGCGGGGTCTTCTTCGTCGGCGACCCTGGCCCGGATCATCCCGAGATTGACCTGTTCTCGCTGGAGGCGATGTAGCACCGAGGCCGCGCGCGCGCCGCCCCTGCGGCGCATGTCGCGGCGAGCCTGTCGGCGCCGGCCTGGACTGAGCAGGATCTCGACTTCCCACGGCGAGATCCCTTCGTCGGCCACCTCCTCGGCCAGGACACCCGTCAACCATCGACGTTCGCGCCGACGTGCCAGACGAACGGCCAGGATCAGGAACCCCAAGAAGGGGAGGCCCTTGACGCTCGTTGCCACGACGACCTGGAGCCAGTCAGCACCGTGCCATGGTTCTGCCGGGAAGAGATCGAGGAAGGGCGAGTTCCAGATGAAATGCGCGAGCGCCGCGACAGCGGCCAATCCGGCCAGGACGGCCGCCCTCCGCCTCCGCGACGCAGCGTCCCGTCGTTCCACGGCATATCCCATGCCCACGCCGATGAGCCCGGTGTAGAGGACGTGGCTGTACAACCCGCCCGCGACGACACGGAGGAAGAACCCCTGGAGAACGCCGGCGGGCTTCCCTCCGAAGACCGCCATGAAATAGAACACGTCTTCTACCACCGCGAACCCGAGACCTACCAGCGCCCCGTAGACGAACCCGTCCATCGCATCGTCGATCTCCTCACGAACCACCAGGAAGATCACGACGACACCGAGACCTTTCAGCGTCTCTTCGACGATCGGAGCTGTCAGGGCTGCGGTCCAGCGCGCGGCGAACGCGGGTCCGCCCACCCGGCTCACCACCGAACCCCAGCCTTCGTTCGCGTAGCCGGCCAGGGTCGTCGCGATCACCCCGCCCCACAGCACCGCGGCGAGTAGCACCGAGGCCGGCTCCCGCTCGTAGAGGTCCAGCACGTAGACCAGCGCGCAGACGGGCATGGCATAGAGGAGGACCAGGCCCCAGGACAAGGCCCATCCCGACGGGGACAGTTGCTGGAACACCCGTTGCTCGCTCCACGTCACGAACCCGGTGGTGACCAGCAGCACGACGAACAGCCAGAAGGCGGGGCTGTCGACCCGGACGAACGATCGGTGCGTGAGCCGGATCGGTGGGCGGGACCTCACTGCGGTGCTCATGCCACGATCGCCTTGTCGACCATGAATCCGATGTCGTGAGATGCGTAGGGCAGCAGCCCCGCGGGGGTCCAGCCATTGAACACGGCACCGCTCCCGCTGGGCCCAAGGATGACGGTTACCTCGCCGTCGATGGAGGCGCTCGTGTCCGGGTCGACGCCGGTGTAGGAAAACCGGACGCCTTGCGAACCGCTCGCCGTGCGGACGGGCGCGAGTTGCGAGGAGACGGAGAGCCTCGTGACCTCCAGGTCAAGTTGTCGCGTGTACGCCACCGCCAGCGCCTCGGCGGTCCCGCCTCTGCGCGGGAAGGCGATGACGTCGACGCTCCCCACGCCCCGCGACAGTCGTGCGAACTCCTCGCCGCTGCTCAGACGTCCCCAGCCGGCGAACGCCCAACCAGAGAGCGGCCGGATCCGGACAACATCCGACACGGTGATGGGGGCTCCGGCCGGTTCGGAGAGCGCTGCGGCGGTGACGTAGCCGCCTCCGACGACGGCGAGAAGGGTCGCAAGGACGAAGAGCACCGGGAGCCAGCGACGTTCGCGCCGCTGGAGCGTCCGTTTCTCGTCGGGCCGCGGGGGGCGGATCGTGGTGGCCATCAGCGCGCCGAGAGCAGGGTCGTAAGGCGTGCCACCCGCACGGGGTGCAAGACCAACCCGGTGATCCGCACCCGCCCGCGCGCGATGTCGGCGATCACATCCCGACCCTGCGCGCTCAGGACATCGGGGAGGCCGAACCGAAGCGGCGCCCCCGCCATCGCCAGGAGTCGTGCCGAATCGGCGCGCACTCGCACCTGCGCGGACGGGTCGATGCCGTCCGCCACCCGAACCCCCTGTCGGCCTACGTGGAGCGTCACGGCCACATCGGCGTCCGGTGCTTCGATCGCGAAAACGGATGGCGTCAGGAGCCGGAGACGGCCGGGTTGACGGGCGAGGTTCTGGTCGATCAAGCCGCCCAGCATGGCGGCGAGGCCACTCGGCGATGGGTCCGCGTACACCACCAGGGGTCGAGGGGCGCTCACGGGCGGAGGACCACCTTCGTGGCTTCGCGGCGATCGAAGAGTTCGTAGCCGGCCGCCGCTTCCTCCAGCGGGAGCCGGTGGGAGATGAGGGGCGAGGGATCGATCCTGCCATCGAGGACCGCGTCCAGGGCGAGCCCCCACCATGCGTGGACGGGGCACAGCCCGCTGAAGCGGACCGTCATCGCGCGGTTCCAGTAGACGCCCAGCTGGATCTCCGAGGTCTCCCCCGCGTATACGCCTGCGATCACGACGGTACCCCCGGGTCGCCCCAGCGTGGCGGCGAGGTCGAAGGCTGCGGCGTTCCCTACCGCCTCGAGGACCACGTCCGCGCCACGGCCGCCGGTCACCTCTGCCAGGGCCATCTCGGGATGCCGTTCTGCGGGATCGACCGGCGTCAGGCCGACCGACGCCGCCAGGCGCAGCCGTGAAGGCTCCGGATCGATCACGAAGACGTGCGCCGCACCCAACGCCGAGGCTGCCTGGGCGCAGAAGAACCCCAACGGGCCCGCCCCCACCACGGCGACGGTGTCCCCCGCGGCGATACCGCCGAGCGAGGCGGCGTAGAACCCGGTGGTCAGGATGTCGCCAAGGAACAAGGCACGTTCGTCATCGAGTGAGTCCGGGATCGGTTGGAGATTCACATCGGCGCGCGGCACGCGGACGCGTTCGGCCTGCGCGCCGGGAACCGAGCCGGTGAACGGGCCTCCACCGAACATCTGCGCGTCGTCGCACAGCGCCGACATCCCCCTGGTGCAGTACCAGCAATCCCCACACGCGATGTCGAACGCGATCACCGCGCGATCCCCGGGTCGCACGCGGGTGACCGCATCGCCCACTGCCTCGACGACACCCACGGCCTCGTGGCCCAGGACATCGCCGACATCCATCGGCGCTTTCCCGTGGAAGAAATGCAGATCGGACCCGCAGATCGCGGAGAGCCTCACGCGCAGGACAGCATCGTCGGGACCGAGGAGCACCGGTTCGGCGACATCGGTCACCGCCACCAGCCCCGGACCCTCGAACACGACGGCTCGCATCACTCGTCCGGGAACACCGTGTCCACTTCACCGGTGAGGTGGACGAGTTCGTTGGCGGCGTTGACGTAGCGGATGATGGTTGGGAGATCTCCGCGAACCCGAAGCTTCCCCTGCACCATCCCGCGGATCGGATCGAGATCCCCCCGAAGCACGTCCTTCCACCGCGAATACGGGGCGCGGATAACGTAGGCGGACGCGTCGCCTCGTTCGACCGGCACCACGCCGCCGCCGCGACACGATCCATGCCAGAGATCGAGGTATCCCCAAACATCCTCGGGCATCCCCTTGTCCGGTTCCGCCTCGATCAGGAACGCGATGTCTCCCTCCCACGCCTCCGCCGCCTTCTCGTACGCGGCCGACCCGTTGATCCGCAGGATGAAGTCCTGGAACCACTCGTCGGTGGGGAATTGCGGCATCCGATCCTCCTTCTAGACGGCAAGCATACGGAGGAACTAGCTCCCAACCCTGGGGAACCAGAAGATAAGGATCACCCCGATGATGTTGAACGTGCAGTGGGCGGCGATGTTCGTCACCAGGTTCTTCCGGCGATCGTAGAGCAGCGCCAGGGCGAACCCCGTCACCACCATGCTGACCACCAGGACCAGCGCCCCGTGCCACTCCCCCGTCCAGTGTGCGAGCCCGAACGCACACGCCGAGACGGTCGCCGCGACCGCGAATCCCTGTCGATCGCGGAGTCCTCGGAACAGCACACCCCGGAAGAACAGCTCTTCTGCCGGCGGGACCACGACGACAGCCAGGAACGCGGCCAAGACCTGCCCAGCGGTCGAGAGATACGGAGAGATCTGATCGGGCGTCACGATGGGCTCGTTGAACAACCGCTCCAAGAGCCACGACACCGCACTTCCCACACCGAACGCCACGACGAGGTAGAGGATGGCGCCGGCGGCAACGCCGATGGCGATCTCCCGGAGCCAGCGGCCGGGTGCCGGGATCCCCAGGAGCGCGACGATGGGCTCATGGCGCCTCCTCAGCCACACCAGGATGGTCCCCACCATCCCGAGATCCACGAAGACGGTCGCCATCAACAGTGGGGTGGTTGCGCCGTCGGTCTGGATCGTGCTGCCCCCGTACAGGGCCAGGACGATGAGGCCGAGCATCCCTCCCACGACGACATTGCCAAGGACGAAGATGCCGACGGAATGGAAGACGGTCCAGGTCGCCATCGGCCGCCCATCAGCTGACCCGGGGTCCAGGTCGATGTCCGCGCGAGGTGGGATCGGCAGGCTCATGCAGCCACCATGGTCTCGCGCCGAGCGATCAACCGAACGAACAGCAACGCGACCACCGCCCAGGCGAATGCGAGCCCCAGGGCAGAAGCGCCCGTGTCGTTCGCGCCGTAGGCGATGACGCTCCCCCACAGGATGGTGATCACGGCTGCCTTGAAAGCCGGCTCCCGTTCGAGGATCCCCCGCAGGCCGGGCCGGGGGCTCAACACCGCCCACAGAGCCAACGGGACTCCGGCAACCGGCAGCACTGCGAATGGGTGCGTGACCAGCAGCTTCAAACCGATCCGGAGCCGTTCCGCCACCGTTGCGACGAACCCACCAGCGTTGTCCGACCCCTCGGCGAAGTGGGTGATGTGCGTTGCCGAAGACGCCAAGTAGCGCTGCGTCAGAACCACCAGCACGGTTCCCACCAACGCCGAAGCTCCCGCGGTGAGGACGGTTCGGACCACGGACGCGCGCGATCGTACGCCCCACCACGATCCCGCAACCGCGCAGAGCGTGATCGCTCCCCCCAGGTCTGACCCGAACCACGGCGAGCCGACCACGATCCCAACGGCGAACAACAGCGCCGCGCCCGCCCAGACATGCCGGAGTCCGAGCGCCACGGATACCGCCGAGCCCAGCACCAGCCCGAGGAACGCGTTCGGGAGGCCGAAGAACCGGCCGCCGTCCAACTGGGATCCGCCCAACAACGGGGTTACCGCCCCGGGCCAGTCCATCGCTGCTTCGACTGCGAGCACGCAGAGCACCACGGTGCCGAGAGCCACCACGGCGGGGACGGCCCCCTTGCGCCGCCCGATCACGACGATCGCGGTCGTCAGCATCGCCGTGACACCGATCAAGAACGGGATCACTCCCGCGTAGGTGAGCCGAGGGAGCCGGCCGACCTCCAACAACGCCAGCCCCAGCGGAACGATGGAGATCCCTGCCCACGCCGCGGACGTCCGGAGCCGATCCGATACCTGCGGACCTCGCAACCCGACCACAAGCGCGAAGAGGGCGACCAGCGCCGTGTACACGCCTGCGGCCACACCGATCGGGACGGTCAGCCGTCGCTGGTCGCGGTAGCGCTGATACAGCGCGAACGGCCCCGGCGCGTCCGACGCGCGGATCTCGGCGCCGATCGTCCCCGACGGCACGGGAGCGCCGACCAGGTGGGCGATCGAGACTGCGATATCCGAGGTCGTGACCGCCCCGACCCGGCGGGTTGAATCCGAGGTGAGCGAGGGGAAGGTGGTCGGTGCGGGTGACCGCTGCATCGCGGCCCGGATCTGATCGGCAGTTCCGCTCGCGACGATCAGGACGCCGAGTTCATCGCCCGCTTGCACATCCCCCGGGGAAGGAGCCGTCGAAATGAAGATCAGCGTGCCGGGCTGGCCCGCCGGGAACAGGTTGACCGCCACCGCCGCTTCCTTGTCGAACAGTGCCCCCAGATGGGCGCCGTCGACGTTTCCATCCGCCCCCGTCATCGAGCCACCGTCAACGTGCCGATACGGTGGGTTGCCCCCGCCGAACACCCCCTGGAGCGTTGTCGCAAGAGAGAGCCGCTGGCTCACCAGCGCCGCGCCGCCCAGCGAGGCCAGGGCATAGGCGCGAGGATCCCCTGCGAACACGTCGTTGAATCCAGCGTCTGAGAACGTCACCACGATCACGGTCGCCGTACCGGATGCTGCCGCCTCCGCGGGCGACCCCGTCCCGAAACCGGCGACCAGCCCCAGGAAGAAGGGTCCGGCCATCCACCGGCGAACCCTCACGGGAGCACGGATGAGGAATGCTCGCGTACCGCGGTCGCTCCCAGGGTCGCGAGCTTCGCCTCGAAGTCCTCGTACCCCCGGTCCACGTGGTGCATGTCCGAGATCTCTGTGACACCTTCTGCGCAGAGAGCCGCGATCACCATGGCAGCTCCCGCCCGGATGTCGAGGGCACGAACGGGAGCCGCAGAGAGCCGGTCCACGCCGCGGATGACCGCGTGGTGCCCTTCGGTTCGGATATCCGCGCCCATGCGGCGGAGCTCGTCGACGTAGAGGAAACGACTCTCGAAGACGTTCTCCGTGGCGATGCTGGTCCCGCCCGCCGTAGCGAGTGCGGACATGAGGATGGGTTGGAAGTCGGTCGCCAGGCCCGGATACGGGAGCGTGACGAAATCGACCGCTCGCGGGCGGTCCTCCTGTCGGATCCGCAGGCCGCCGTCGGTCACCTCGATGGATGCACCCGCGTCGCCGAGCTTCGTCAAGGGGATCTCGAGGTGATCCTGCCGGCCACCGAGCAGTTCGATGTCACCACGGGTGGCGACCGCCGCCATCGCCCAGGTTCCCGTCTCGATGCGGTCCGCGACTACCGTATGGCTCGCGGGGACGAAGGTGTCCACCCCGTGGATCTCGATGGTGCTGCTGCCGGCTCCTCCGATACGGGCCCCCATCTGTGTCAGGAAGACCGCGAGGTCGGCGATCTCGGGCTCACGGGCGGCGTTGTCGATGACGGTGGTGCCGCGAGCTGCGACGGCGGCCATCAGGAGGTTCTCGGTGGCACCGACGCTCGGGTAGTCCAGGGTGATCGTTGCGCCGCGAAGTTCCGTCGCTGTCGCCAGCAGGAACCCGTGCTCACCGTGGATCTCCGCACCCATCTTCTGCAGACCACGGATGTGCAGGTCGATCGGACGGGAACCGATGGCGTCGCCGCCCGGCATCGCCACCTGCGCGCGGCCACGCCTGGCGAGGAGTGGTCCCAGGACGACGATCGAAGCACGCATCTGACGGACGAGTTCGTAGGGGGCTTCTTCGGATGCGAGGGATGTGGCGTCGATCGAGACAGACGCGCCGTTCCACGAGACGATGGCTCCAAGGTGTTCCAACACCTCGCCCATGAGCCGGCAATCCAGGATGTGCGGAACATTGGTGAGGACGCTCTCTCCGGGCGCCAAGAGGGAAGCCGCCATGAGCTTGAGGGCAGCGTTCTTCGCGCCGGAGATGGGGATCGAACCGGAGAGCCGGGCACCCCCAGTCACGAGCAGTCGGTCCATGGGTCTCGATTCTAGGGAATGGAACGCCCGGAGCTCGCAGCCGCTCGTGGAGTTCCGATGAAGAGCCGGTCTAGGCTCAGTCCCCGAGGGCCACCCTGGCCGCAGCCTTGTCGATCGCGCGCTTGACCTCAGGATCGGATCCATCGTCCGCTGCTCGAAGTTCCTCCAGCCTGTTCCGCGCGGCGTCGACGTCGATATCGCCGACCAACTCGGCACCGGAGGCCAAGACATCGGCGCGGGTTACCCCATCTTCGGTGGACACGTGGAGGAACCCGCCGTCGACGATCGCTACGACGTCGTCACCGGTCTCACGGGTGATCTTCATCGGCGCGACGGCGAGCTGGACCAGCATCGGCATGTGCTCTCCCAGGATCCCGACCATGCCGTCGACCCCACGAGCGACCAGGAGGGTGCCCTCGCCCGCCCACACCTCGCGTTCAGGCGTGACGATGTGGACCTCGACCGGCACTAGGCTGCTTCCATCTTCTTCGCGTTCTCGACGGCTTCCTCGATGCCGCCGACCAACAGGAATGCCTGCTCGGGCAGATGATCGTAGTCGCCCTCGCACAATCCCTTGAAGGACGCGATCGTCTCGTCCACCGGCACATACTTGCCAGCGATCCCGGTGAACTGCTCCGCCACGAAGAACGGCTGGGACAGGAAGAGCTGGATGCGTCGCGCGCGGGAAACGATGACCTTGTCTTCCTCGGAGAGCTCGTCCACACCGAGGATGGCGATGATGTCTTGCAGGTCTTTGTTGCGCTGCAAGATCTCCTGCACGCGGCGCGCGACGTCGTAATGCGCCTGTCCGACGTAGCGCGCATCCAAGATCCGTGAGGTCGAGTCCAGCGGGTCCACCGCCGGGTAGATCCCCAGCGACGCGATGTCGCGGCTGAGGACCGTGGTCGCGTCCAGGTGGGCGAACGCCGTGTGGGGCGCCGGGTCGGTGATGTCGTCCGCAGGTACGTAGATCGCCTGCAGCGACGTGATCGAGCGACCCTTCGTGGAGGTGATCCGCTCTTGGAGCACGCCCATCTCGTCGGCGAGTGTGGGCTGGTAGCCCACGGCGCTCGGCATCCGTCCGAGCAACGTGGAAACCTCCGAGCCCGCCTGCGTGAACCGGAAGATGTTGTCCACGAACAGGAGCACGTCCTTGCGCTCCACGTCGCGGAAGTACTCCGCCATGGTGAGCGCGGAGAGCGCCACGCGAAGCCGCACGCCCGGCGGTTCGTCCATCTGACCGAACACGAGCGCGGTCTTCTCCAGCACACCGGATTCCTGCATCTCCAGGAAGAGGTCGTTCCCCTCACGGGTCCGTTCCCCGACGCCGGCGAACACCGAGACACCACCGTGCTGCTCGGCTTGACGGCGGATCATCTCCTGGATGATGACGGTCTTGCCCACACCGGCACCGCCGAACATCCCGATCTTCCCGCCCTGGACGTAGGGCTCCAGGAGGTCGATGACCTTGATCCCTGTCTCCAGCATCACGGACTTCGGCTCCAGCTCGTCGAACGGCGGGCTGTCGCGGTGGATGGGCCAGTAGTCGGCCGCGGTGATCTTGTCCATGGTCGTGTCCAGCGGCTCACCGAGCACGTTGTAGACGTGTCCCAGAACGCCTTCACCCACAGGCACCGTGATGGGCGAACCCGTGTTCAACACGGGCGCGCCGCGGACCATCCCGTCGGTCGGCTTCAGCGCGACCGCACGAACCTGGCTGTCACCGATGTGCTGCGCGACCTCGCACGTGATCGTGGTGGTCTGTCCTTCGAGGGTCACGTCGACCTTCAGGGCCGTGTTGATCTCGGGCAGTTCGGACGGCGGGAATTCCACGTCGATGACCGGGCCGATGACCCGGACGACCTTCCCGTTGACGTTCTCGTGTTCAGCTGGCATGGGTTACTCCTTTGATGCGCCGGACAGGGCCTCGGCCCCGCCGACGATCTCCATGATCTCCGTCGTGATCTCATCCTGGCGGGCGCGGTTCGCCTGCCGGGTCAGCACCTTGATGATCTCTTCAGCGTTCTCGGTTGCGGCCTTCATCGCCCGACGCCGCGCTGCGTTCTCGGACGCGGCCGATTCGAGCAAGGCCGCGTAGACCTTCGTGATGAGGTACTGCGGCAGCAGATGGTCCAGGATCTCCGCAGGCGCCGGTTCGAACAGGTACTCCGCATGGACGGCCTTCGTGCCCGTACCTCCGACCTCTTCTGGGGCGATCGGGAGGAAGCGCTTCTCCGTGGCCCGCGCCGTGAAGGCGGAACGGAAGTCCGTGTAGGCGCAATAGAGCTCGTCGATCTCGCCGTTCGCGAAGTCTTCGATGAGGCGGCGGCCGATCTCCTCCGCCTTGTCGTAGGGCGGGACCTCGCTGAAGCCCTGCCATTCTTCGCGCATGGGAACCCCACGGAATCGGAAGTAGCCGACGCCCTTCTTCCCGCAGACGTAGACGACCGGCTCCAGACCACGTGCCCGTACCGAGGCGATGGAGGTCTCGGCGATCTTCATCACGTTCGAGTTGTAGGAACCCGCGAGCCCGCGGTCGGAGGTCGACACGAAGACACCCACCTTCGTGGGGTGTTCGCGCGCCTCGAGCAGCGGGTGGTTCAACGAGCCGGATTGACGCGCCAGGTCCTCCATGGCGCTGGTGAGCTGAGCCGCGTAAGGGCGGGAGGCCTCTACGCGGGCCTGGGCGCGCACGATCCGTGAGGACGCGATGAGCTCCATGGCCCGCGTGATCTTCATCGTCGACTGGACGGACTTGATGCGTCTGCGAACGACCCGGAGTTTGGCTCCCATCTAGCTATCCCGGCGCGGACGCGTCGGCGTCCCCGGCGGGCTCCGCCTTCGCCTCCGCTGCTTCGGACGTCGCGGCGACCGGCTCGTCGTCGGGGGCCGAGGACATGCGATCCCAGCCGACGTCGGCCTTCACCTGGTCCGGAGGCGTGGTCTCTCCCAGCGCCGCACCCGAGCCCGGCCCGGTCTCCGTGGGCCTGAACGTGGTCGCGAATGACTCGATGGCCGACTTCAGCGCTGCTTCGGTCTCGGCCGACATGTCGCCGCTGGTGCGGATGGTTTCGAGGATCTCCGGCTGGCGTGTTTCGAGGAACTCCCCCAAGCCCACCACGAACCTCTTGGCGTCCTCAACCGGGTACTCGTCGAGGTACCCACCCGTGGCCGCATAGATGAACACGACCTGCTTCTGAACCGGGGCGGGTGCGTACTGAGGCTGCTTGAGCACCTCGATCACGCGGGCGCCACGAGCGAGCTGCTGCTGGGACGCCTTATCCAATTCCGAACCGAACTGCGCGAAGGCCTCCAGCGCGCGGTACTGCGCCAGGTCGATCCGCAGCCGGCCGGCGACCTTCTTCATCGCCTTGATCTGTGCCGCGCCACCGACACGGCTCACGGACACGCCGACGTTGATCGCGGGACGGACCCCGGAGAAGAAGAGTTCGGGCTCCAGGAAGATCTGGCCGTCCGTGATCGAGATGACGTTCGTCGGGATGTAGGCGGAGATGTCGCCGCCTTTGGTCTCGATGATCGGCAAGGCAGTGAGGGAACCGCCACCCAGCTCGTCGTTCAGCTTGGCGGCCCGCTCCAGTAGGCGAGAGTGCAGGTAGAACACGTCACCGGGATACGCCTCGCGGCCCGGAGGACGGCGCAGGAGCAGAGAAAGGGTTCGGTACGCGGTGGCTTGCTTGGAGAGGTCGTCGTACACGATCAACGACGCCTCGCCGTTGTACATCCAGTACGCGCCGAGCGCCGCGCCGGCATACGGAGCCAGGTATTGGAAGGGCACCGGTGAGGACGCCGCCGCGTTCACGACGGTGGTGTACTCCAGTGCTCCATTCTCACGCAGTGTCTCGACGACCTCGGCGACCGTAGACGCCTTCTGACCGATGGCCACATAGATACATTTGACCTGCCGGTCCGTGCCCCACAGTTCGCGCTGCGCGATGATCGCATCGATCGCCACCGCGGTCTTGCCGGTCTGGCGGTCACCGATGATGAGCTGGCGCTGGCCGCGGCCGATGGCGGTCATGGCGTCGATCGCGGTGATGCCGGTGTAGAGCGGTTCTTTCACCGGCTGTCGACTGACCACGTTGGCGGCCTGGACCTCCAGGTTCCGCGACTCGGTTGAGGCGATAGAGCCCTTCCCGTCGATCGGACGTCCCAGGGCATCGACCACGCGGCCCAGGAACCCGTCACCGACCGGGATCGAGAGGATGCGCCCCGTCTGCTTGACCGGGTCACCCTCCTCGATGTGGGAGGCGTCACCCAAGATGATGCAACCGATCTCGAATTCGTCCAGGTTGAATGCCACGCCGAGGATCCCGCTCGGGAACTCGAGCAGCTCGTTCGCCATCGCCTGAGGAAGACCCGACACGCGCGCGATGCCGTCACCCGTCTCGATGACGCGGCCGACCTCCTCGCGGTCGATCGACGGTGTGTAGCTCTCGACGTTCTTCCGCAGGGCTTCGGCGATGCTTGCAGGGTCGATCAGGTTCGATGCCATCGCGTTAGCTCCCTAATTGCTGTTTGGCGTTCGTGAGGCGGCTCGCGACCGAGCCGTCGAAGACTTCGTTACCCACACGGGCGACCAGACCGCCGACCACCGTGGGATCGACGATGATCTTGACCTCGATGTCGTGGCCCGTCGCCTGGGCGAGCGCTGCCGCGATCCGATCTCGCTGGGCGTCGGTGAGTTCCACCGCGGTCCGCACCTCCGCGACTACGTGGCGGCGGCGCTCGGCGGCAAGCGCGGCCACTGCGTCTGCGATCGCGCCGAGCTCGCGCGCGTGTCCCGACTCCACCAGGAATCCGATGAGGTTCATCGTGACCGGGTGGGCGCGATCGTTCAAGAGGTCACGGATGACGGCCTTGCGGTTCTCGGCCGGCAATGCGGCGTCGGTGAGCGCCTCGCGGAGTTCGCCGCTGGCCTCAAGCGCCCGGGCGAACGCGAACAGCTCGTCCTCGACCTTGCCCAGGGCACCCTCGGCGTCGGCGACGCAGAGCACCGCTTCGGCGTACCCGGCGACCAGCGACTCCTTGGTCAACTCAGCTCCCGTTCCCGCTTGGAGGCGACCTGGTCGATGTACTCGTCGATCAGGCGTTCGTGCGCAGACTTGTCGAGGGATTCGCCCACGACGCGACCGGCGAGCTCGACGGCGATGTCGCCGACCTGGCTGCGGAGCTCGGCGAAGACGCGATCGCGCTCGGCACGGATCTCCTCCTGCGCGTGCGCGACGATGCCTTCGGACTCCTGTTCGGCCTTGGCCTGGATGTCACGGCGAAGCTGGTCCGCGGTCTTGCGGGCTTCCTCGATGATCCGGTTCGCTTCGTCCCGCGCCCCGGCCAGGTTCTGGCGGTACTCCTCGAGGATGTGGTCGGCCTCAAGGCGAGTTGACTCAGCCTTCTCCATCTCTCCCTGGATCTTCAGGCGTCGCTCCTCCAAGAGCGTGTTCACGCGAGGCACGACGAACTTCATCATGAACGCCAGGAGGATGGCGAAGGCGATAGCCCCCACGATCAATTCGTTCAAGTGCGGGTAGATGTCTTTCTTGTCGCTGACGGGTTGGACCTCGGCGAGGACGCCGAACAATGCGAGCACGGCTACCTCCCTAGATGATGAACGACAGGACGAATCCGAAGAGGGCCAGCGCCTCGATCAGACCGATACCGATGAACATGATGCCGCGGACCTGTCCCGCATATTCGGGCTGCCGCGCCATGGCTTCGACAGACTTGCCCATCAGAACGCCGATCCCGATGCCGGGGCCGATCGCGGCAAGGCCGTACACGAGACCCTTACCTATCGTCTTGAATCCATCATCGGTAATGACACCGACGAGCGCGTGGAGCACCATTCCCACCATCAAAGAACCTCCTTGGTTAGTGCTCGTCCGCCATCGCACCTGCGATGTACGACGCCGATAGCACGCTGAAGATGAACGCTTGCAACAATGACACGAAGATTTCGAAGCCGACCAGCACGATGGCCAGGACGCCCGAGAAGACTCCCGCGATGGCCAGAACGCCGCTCTGAAGGAGCGCGATCGTTCCCAGGAAGAAGACCGCCAGCAGGAAATGGCCTGCCACGAGGTTCGCGAAGAGTCGGACAGACAGCGTGAGCGGGCGCACCAGGATCGTCGAGATGAACTCGATCGGCGTGAGCAGGATATAGAGAGCCTTTGGTGCACCTGGGGGGAACAAAACCATCTTCATGTATCCGAAGAATCCGTGCCGGCGGATGCCCACGACATTGAAGGTGACCCATGACACGACGGCCAACACGATCGGGAACGCGATCCTGCTGTTCGGTGAGAAGTTGATGCCGGGGATGACCTCAAGGATGTTCCCGAAGAAGATCATGAAGAAGAACGTGGCGATCAGCCCGAAGAACGGCAGCCCCTCCGGTCCGATCATCTGCACAACGATCTGCTCGCGCACGAACTCAAGCCCCATCTCCATCAGCGCCTGGAACTTGCCAGGCACCACCTTCGGTTTGCGGAAAGCCAGAAAGAACGAGCCGATGAACAGGACCATCACAAGGAGGAGCAGGAAGAAGATGAAGTTCATGCAAAAGGGCACGCCCGCAACGTGGATCTGGGGACCCCAGCAACTCCAGACGAAGTCTTTCGTCGTCGGCTTGATGAATGTCGCGAGGAGTGCGATCACTGCGCCAGATGCCCCTTCTCGAAGGTCCAGAGGTCGGCTTGCATCCGACCGGAGAGCTGTTTCATCTCGAAGACAAGGAGCACGACGGTACCCGGCACAAGTGCAAGGCCGAACGCTACGGGCGAGAACCAGGAGAATTGATTTAGGCCGAACATGATCAAGACGATGACGCCTAGTCGAATCACGAATCCACCCATGCCTACAGCGAAGAGAACGACGAGGGAGATTTGCGAAGCCCAGGCTAGAGAGAGACCGTGAGCGACGAAGTTCGCTTCGACGATCATCACGCCGATCGCCGCGGACCACCCCACGGGTTGACCTCCGGTGAGCGCGCCGATAAGGAAGGCAACGATCACGGCAGGAAGCATGAAGGGCAGGGCCCGCCTGATCAGGACCCGCTCAAGTTCCGCCGCCATCTTCTCCCTTGCCGTATCGCAGGTAGACGAGGTAGATCGCCCCTGCCTCTCCGAGCACCATCCCGATCGCGGTGAAAACGTGCACTGTGCCCAACAGGTGATCCGCAAGGAATCCCACGCCGCCCCAAACTAGGATCCCGCCAATCATCGTGGCTGTGATCGCCCACCCGATCCCCATGCCGGACCACGCATCCTTGCGTTGCTGGTCCGGCGGCATGGGAGCGGCAGTATAGCCGTGGCTGCTTCGGGCCGTCAACGTTTCAGAACACACGTTTCCGCAGGTCAGGGCCTGTTTTTTCGTGCGCTTGTGAAAACTTTCACGAATACCGCGCGGTCAGGCAGGCTGCGCGCTTGCGGCGTCGGAGGCCTTGGCTCGTTCGGCGATCGCCTTGTCCTGCGCGAGTCGCTTGGCGTCTCGCTTCGCCGTGTAGATGGGAATAAGGGAGCCGATCACCGCGATGAGCACCCCACCCGTGAAGAGGAAGGTTCCGATGACGTTGAAGTCCGGGCCCAATCCCGTCTTGGCCGATCCGTTGATCAGCAGCGGGAACGTCGTTACGGACCCCGACACGAAATAGGTGATCACGAAGTCGTCCACGGACAGTGCGAAAGACAGCAGGAAGCCCGCCAGGAGCGCAGGCAGGAGGAGCGGGAACGTGATCTTGCGGAACGTCGTCAAGGGGTTGGCGAAGAGGTCCTGCCCCGCCTCCTCGAGCTGCGGGTTCAAGCCCAGGACCCGGGCGCGGACCGTGACCGCCACGAACGAGATCGAGAACATCACGTGCGAGATGACGATGGTCGTGGCGCCGATAGGGATGAACTTGAACACGGTCGCGAACATGGTCAGCAGCGACGTGCCCAACACGATCTCGGGCGAGGCGATCGCCAGGAACACCAGGTAGTTCACGGCGCCGGACCCGCGGAACCGGTACCGCCCGAGCGCGAGACCCAGCAGCGAGCCGATGATGGTGGAGATCGCCGACGAGATGACCGCGACGCCCAACGAGAGCTTGATCGCCGAGATGAGCTGTTGGTTGGCGAAGATGTTCGTGAAGGCCTCGGTGCTGAAGCCGACCCATCGCACGTTGATGCGGCCGGGAGGATTGTTGAACGCGAACAGGATCATCACCACGATCGGGATGATCAGATAGAGGACCACCGCTGCGGTGAACGCCGGCAGGATGTAGCTGGTCCACTTGCGACCGTGGCCTCGCCGCGGTGGTTCTTCGGGGGTCGCCACCACCACGGGGTTCGTGACCGTCGCGCTCATGCGGCCGTCGCTTCCATGACGGCATCAGTACCCAGCGCTCTGGCATAAAGACTCGCGCTTACGAGCAGGATGGCCATGAGGACGAACGACAGCGCCGCGCCGTGGGGATAGTCGAAGTTCGTCAGGTACTCGGTCTGGATGATGTGGCCGATCATCGTGTTGCCCGGACCCCCGAGGTATTCGTAGTTGATGAAGTCACCAACCGCGGGGACGAATGTCAGCAGGAAGGCCGCGAAGACCCCCGGGAGCGCAAGAGGCCACACCACCTTGCGGAAGGTTGTGGCTCGGTCCGCATAGAGGTCACGCCCCGCCTCCAGCAAGCGCGGTTCGATGCGCTCCAACGCCACGTAGAGCGGTAGCACCGTGAATGGAAGGAAGTTGTAGGCGATGCCGAAGATCACCGCGTACCCCGTCCCGAGGATGTGGAACCTATCGCTCACCAGCCCCCACCGGTGCAACGTTCCAACGACGATCCCCTGATCGGACAGCAGGAACGCCCATTGGAACGTCCGCAGGACGAAGGACACGAAGAACGGCACCAAGAGCAGCAACAGGAACACGTTCTTCCGCTTGCCGCCGTAGAACGAGATCCAGTACGCCACTGGGTAGCCGATGAGCAGCGTGATGATGGTCGCGGCCAGCGCGTACTCGACCGATCGGATCAGCTGTGGCCCGTAGATGCTGAGCATCGTGGAGTAGTTATTCCACTTCCAGGCAAACTTCATGGAGGGGCCCAGCGTGCCCGTGTAGAGAGACACGGTGAACATATAGATGGTCGGCAACAGGAAGAAGATCAGGAGCCAGACCACCGCGGGGCCGGCCAGGAAATAGGGAACCGACGCTTTCCGACGATTCGTTTTGCGACGGACCGGCGTCCCCGAGTTCCCGTAGTCGAAGCTGGCTTTCAGGATCTGATCGATGTTGGGGACGCCGGTGTCGCTCATTCCACCTCTTCCGTACCGGGGCCGATCAACCCTGGTAGATGGGCTCGAACAGCGCGTTCCACGCCAGTTGGTCGTCGTCCGAAAGGACGCGGTAGGTGTGGAGCCGCGCCATGAGCTCGGGCGTCGGGAACACCAGGGGGCTCTTCGCGGTGTTCTCGTCCTGCTTCGCGATGATGTCTTTTGAAGCCGGGACCGGGCAGATATAGCCGTTGTACTCCTCGATGAGTGCCTGGATGTCCGGCTTGTAGACGTAGTCCATCATCGTGATGGCGTCCACCGGGTTCTGCACGCCGATCGGGATGCACATGTTGTCCGTCCAGATGATCGCGCCTTCCGTGGGCACGGTGAACTGGAGGCCGCTGGCGGCACCGGAGAGGTTGGACTGGAATATGTCCCCCGACCAGGCCATGGTGACCGCCACGTCGCCGTTGTTGAGCGCGTTGATGTAGTTCTGCTCGTAGTAGGAACGGACGTTCGGCTTCTGCGCGGTGAGCTTGTCCGCAGCCTTCTGCCAGTCGTCGGGTGTCGAATCCTCCGGATTCACGCCCAGAGCAAGCAACACGAAGTTCGGGAGGTCCTGGTTGTCACCGAACATGCCGACCTTGCCTGCGAACGCCGGGTCGAACAGGTCTTCGATGGAATCGATGGTGGGCTTGGCCGGACGAAGGGAGGCCACCTGCTTGGGATCCCAGCCTATGCCCGTGAGGCCCGACTGCCACGCCATGGTGAACTTGTTGCCGGGGTCGTAGGACGGATCCTTCACGGCGTCGCTGGCATTGGCGTCGAAGTTCGGACGCATGTCCGTGGGCAGCGGCACCAGGTAGTTGGACTGCGTGAGTTTCGTCAGCGTCTCACCGTTCGTGATGACGATGATGTCCCAGCCGGTGGGCTGTCCGGAAGCGAGCTGTGGCTGGATCTTGCCGAAGAACGATGAGTTCGCCTGGATGACTTCCTTGTAGTTGACCTGGATGCCCGTGTCCTGCGTGAACTGCTCGAGCGAAGGGTGGATGATCTGACCGCTCGCGTCCTTGGCCTTGTCGATGTAGTAGGGCCAGTTGGCGAAGTTCACGATCTTGTTGGGGCTTCCGGAGAACATGTCACCGCCGGCGCTTCCACCGGTTCCGGTGTTGGTCGAGCTACTGCTGCTGCCGCACGCCGCGAGGATCGACGACATCGACAGCGCTCCGGCCCCGATACCGGCGTACTTGAAGACATCACGCCGGGAGAGGCGCTTCATCGTCATCCCCCGGACGAAGGACGGGTCATTCAACAGGTCGTCGTTACGATCGGTCATTCTTCTTCCTCCTCCTGCGACAGCGGAGAAGCCGACGGCTCCACCACGAACGTGTGCTCAGGTAGCCACTCCAACCGAACCTTCTCCCCCGGGTGGGGACGCGTGGCCGCGGTTCCCAGGTTCTGCTCGTAGACGGTCAGTGACACCCCTCCGGGGCCGTCCACTTTGTACTGATAGTTCACACCGATATAGGTGGACATCCGCAGGACCCCGGTCACGGAGTTCTTATCCGAGGGCGGAGTCCCGTCGTCATCGACGATGGTGATCTTCTCCGGGCGAACCCCCACTCGTACGGTGGGACCGATGCCGGGTGCGATGCGCGATGTGGTCGCATACGTCAGGCCGCCGGTGTCCAGGAGGATCGAGGTGAGGCCGTTCTGCGCCTCCTTGATCTCTCCGTCCAGCATGTTCGACGCACCCAGGAACCCTGCCACGAACTCCGTGGCCGGACTCTCGTACACCTCTTCGGGGCCGCCGATCTGCTCGATCTTGCCGTGACGCATGACGGCGAACCGATCCGACATCGTCATGGCCTCCTCCTGGTCGTGCGTCACGTAGATGAAGGTGATCCCGACCTCTTGCTGGATGCGCTTGAGTTCCAGCTGCATCTGCTTGCGAAGCTTGAGGTCGAGGGCGCCGAGCGGCTCGTCCAACAACAGCACCTTGGGGCTGTTCACGAGCGCCCGAGCCAACGCGACCCGCTGCTGCTGCCCACCGGACATCTGCGGTGGCTTGCGTCGCTCGAATCCGACGAGGTCGACGAGCTTCATGCAGTCGCGCACACGCTTGTCCACTTCGTCCTTCGCGACCTTCTTCCGCCGCAACCCGAACGCGACATTCTCATAGACGTCCAGGTGCGGGAACAGGGCGTAGGACTGGAACACCGTGTTGACATCGCGCTTGTACGGCGGGAGGTCCGTAACGTCCTTTCCGCCGAGGTAGACCGTGCCGAACGTCGGCTCTTCGAACCCGCCGATCATCCGCAGGGTCGTGGTTTTCCCACAGCCCGAGGGGCCAAGCATCGAAAAGAACTCACCCTCTCGGATGTCGAGGGAAAGGTCGTCCACCGCGGCTACATCTGCGAACAACTTGGAAACGCGGTCAAGACGCACGTCAACTTCCGGCACTCTCACCCCTTAGCTCGCCTGCGGCGGCATGATGCCACACGGCGGCGGCGATTATCACTCGCCGCCCCCGGGGGCGAACCCCCGAGACTGGATACTCATCTTTCACTACTTGTACGGAACGGACAAGGGCCAAGGCCTGACGTGAGCGCAGGAAGCTAGGCGCCGGCCCCGGGGTCCCCACCGCCGCCCGTCGAGGGAGGTTCCGCCCTCCGCCGCTCCGTCAGCCGAGGCAGGGCTGTGACCAGGAATAACGTCACGGCGCCCACCAGCACCAGCCCCACGACCAGACGCCCGTTGATGAAGCCCACAGCCAGGCCGCTCACGGCGATCAGGCCCGTCCAAACGTACATAAGCAGGACGGCCTGCCGGTGCGAATGGCCGATGTCCATCAATCGGTGATGCAGATGCTCCTTATCGGCGTGTCCGATCCCCTGCCCACGCCGCACACGGCGAATGATGGCGAGGCCAACGTCCAGGAACGGGACGAACAGCACGAGCAGCGGCGTCAGGATGGGGATCAGGAGGACGGCCAGATCGCCCGGGGAGGGGGGCAGTTCGCGGCGAGCGGCGCCTGAGATGGTCGCGATCGCGAGGAGCATCCCCAGCAACATGGCTCCCGTATCGCCCATGAAGATCTTGGCTGGGTGGAAGTTCCACGGGAGGAACCCCAGGCATATCCCGGCCGCTATCGCGGACAGCAAGCCGGCCGAAGAGGCCAGTCCGAAGGTTCCCGGCGACCGAACCTGGTACACGAAGAAGGCGGTCGCGGCGATCCCCACCATCCCCGCCGCAAGCCCGTCCAACCCGTCCACGAGGTTCACCGCGTTGCAGACCACCACGACCCAGGCGATAGTGAGCGGAACAGCCAGGTCGGGGCTCACGTTCACGATCCCGGCGCTCCCCGGCAGGTACGTGTAGATGACCTGGACACCGACCAGGATGAGAGCTCCCCCGATGAAGATCTGTGCGGTCAGCTTCGTCAGCCAATTGATCCCGCGCCTGTCGTCCACAACGCCCAGCCCGACCATCAGCGTGCATGTGACGAGGGCCGCCAGCGGTTCGGACGTTCCGTCATTCATCAATCCGAAGAAAGGAAGAAGTCGCGAGACTCCCAACGCCACGACGAACCCGACATACATGGCCAGACCGCCCATCGTGGGTGTAGCGACCGGGTGCACCTTGCGGTCGGAGGGCTGATCCACCGCGCCGAAGCGGATGGCGAGGTGGCGGATGACCGGAGTGACCACGAAGGTCGTGGCCGCGGCCGCGGAGAACACGATCAGATAGGCGATCACTCTGGGGGAAGTGTGCGGGCCCGGTTGCCTGACGGCAACCAGGCCCGCTGAACGTGGGGACCAGGCTCGGCCCCCGGGTGACTACGCGTACACCGGGTAGCGCTCCATGAGATCGCGAACCTGAGCGCGCGCCTTCTGCTTCACCCCGGTGTCATCTGGGTTCTTGAGCGCCGTCCCGATGATGCTCGCGATCTCGCGCATCTGTGGTTCGTCCATGCCGAGGGTGGACACGCCCGGCGTGCCGATCCGGATACCCGAAGGCGCCGACGGTGGGTTGGGGTCGTAGGGGATCTGGTTCTTGTTCAGCGCGATCCCGACCTCGTCGCACACGCGTTCGGCGTCCTTGCCGCTGATCCCGACCGGCCGCGTGTCCACGAGCATCAGGTGCGAGTCCGTGCCGCCGGAGACGATCCTGAACCCCTCCTCGCCGAGCGCGGCCGCGAGGCCGCGAGCATCCCGTACCGTCCGCGCGGCGTAGTCCTTGAACTCCGGGGTGCTCGCTTCCTTCAAAGCAACCGCCTTCCCGGCGATGCAGTGCTCGAGAGGCCCGCCCTGCATCATGGGGAACACGGCTTTGTCGATGGCTTTCGCGTGCTCTTCCTTGCACACGATCATGGCGCCACGCGGTCCTCGCAGAGCCTTGTGCGTGGTGAAGGTGACCACGTCCGCGTGGGGAACCGGGTTCGGATAGGCGCCCCCTGCGACCAGGCCGATGAAGTGCGACGCGTCCACCCACAGGAGCGCCCCGACCTCGTCGGCGATCTCGCGGAACGCCGCGAAGTCGATCGAACGAGGATAGGCCGTGTACCCGGAGAGGATGATCTTCGGCCGATGCTCCTTGGCGAGGTCCCGAACCCGGTCCATGTCCAGCTGTTCGGTCTCGCGATCCACCTCGTACCCAACGAAGTTGAACCACATGCCCGACACGTTCACGGGTGATCCGTGGGTGAGGTGCCCTCCGTGCGCGAGCACCATGCCCAGCACGGTGTCATCGCTCCGCGGCTCGAGGAACGCACCGAACACGGCCATATTCGCCTGCGCGCCGGCGTGCGGTTGGACGTTCGCATGGTCGGCACCGAAGAGCGCCTTGGCACGATCGATCGCGAGCTGTTCGGTGATGTCGACGAACTCACAGCCCCCGTAGTACCTGCGGCCGGGATAGCCTTCCGCGTACTTGTTGTTCATCGAGGAGCCGACGGCGGCCAGGACGGCCGGACTCGCGTAGTTCTCCGAGGCGATCAGTCGCAGGTTCGTCCGCTCGCGGTCGAGCTCCCCGGCGATCGCGTCCGCAACCTCGGGGTCGGACGCTTTGAGTGCTTCCCAATCCGCTGCGTATTCCCTCATCGTTCTGCCCTTTCCATCCGATCCGTCGGTGTCCATCGAGCCGCCCTCACCGGCGGCGCGGATACTCGCGTCATCGGCCCGCCTCCCCGAAGATGCTGGTGGGAACCTCGGCTTTGCCGAACAGTCCCTCGGCCAAGCGAAGGCTCCAGGTGTCGAGTTCCCAGGCGATCCCCCGGTAGGCCTCCAGTGGCTGGCTCAGCGGATCGGCGATGTCCTCGTCCAGAGGGTTCCCCTTGAATCCGGCCTCACGCTCGGCGCTCGCCTGCGCCACGCGATCCACGAGCGCCTCTGGCGCACCGTTCGCCGGAGGCGGTAGCGCCTCGAGGAGGCGCACCAACTCTTTCAGCGTGAACACGCGAGGCTCGGCGGCTGGGTTGGCGCGGATGATGGCATCGCGATGCTCTCTCGCCATGCAGAGCACCAAGTCGGCGTGCTCCACCATGTGTGGGCCCAGCTTCCGAGCCAGGTGACCGGAGATGTCGACGTCGCGCTCGCTCGCGGCCTGTACCGACTCGGCCATCGCCGGCGAGCCCTCCCCTCCCGCGGTTCCCGCCGAGGAGACCCTCGGTGCGGCCTCCGCGAACCGCCGAACCAGGATGCTGCGAAGGAACCCTTCCGCGAGTGGGGAACGGCAGATGTTTCCCGTGCAGACGACGAGGATGGAGGTCATAGCGAGGGCCGCGAGTCTAGCAGTGGCCCCTCGCCCGCCAGAAATCGAGCGATGTCTGCCTCCGAGAGCTCGCCGCTCCGCAGGATCCTCGGTTCGGCGCCGGTCAGGTCCACGACCGTGGACGCAGCACCTGAGAGCATCGCCTCCTGACACAAGTAGACGGCCACGGCGTCGCCGAACGCGGCGGCGAGCGATCCTGCGTCTTGGAGCGGGGGCTCGCCGGATCGATTGGCGCTGGTCACCGCGAGTGGACCGGTTCGGGCGAGGATCGCCAGGGCGAGTGGGTGCCTCGGGATGCGCACCCCAACCGTGCCGGCTTCTCCTCCGAGGTTCCAACCCATGGCTCTCGCGGCCCGCGGCAGCACCAGCGTGAGGGGACCGGGCCAAGCAACAGCCAACAGCTCGGCCCGTTCGTCGAACTCGGCCACCTGGTGCGCATCGTCGAACGATCCGGCAAGGATCGGTAGGGCGAGCCCCTCTTGACGCTGTTTGACAGCGAAGACCTTCTTCGTGGCTGCGGCATCGTCGGGGCGAGCTGCAAGCCCGTACACGGTGTCCGTGGGGAACACGACGAGATCTCCGCGTGCGAGCGCCTCGGCTGCCTCGGTGATCGGGTCCGTCACGAGTTCCGCCCCGAGACGGCTCGATCACGGCCCGTCAGGTCCTGATGGACCACCACGTCGACGAAGCCCGCCTCCTCCGCCAGCGCGGCTGCCTCCGGCCCCTGCGAGTCGCCGATCTCCGTCACGAGCGCGCCACCGGAACGGAGCCAATGGGGTGCTTCCATGACCAGCGGGCGAAGCACGGCCATCCCGCCGATCAAGGCAGCGTGGGGATCGGCACGAACGTCCGGTGGAAGGCCTTCGTGGGCGGAGGGCTCGAGGTAGGGCGGGTTGGCGATCGCCAGGTCGATGGACGCCTTGAGTTCGGAAGGAACGGCGTGCCAAAGGTCACCCTCGATCGTCGCGATCACAAGCCCCAGACGTTCTGCGTTCGCCCGGGCGAGCCGGATGGCTTCGGGCGAGCGGTCGACGGCGATCACCTTGGCGCCGGGGTGTTCGTCCGCGATGGCCAAGGCGATCGCCCCCGAACCGGTCCCGAGGTCCACGACCGTCGGGGCGTCAACATCGCGGATGGTGGCGAGGCCGACCTCAACCACCGTTTCCGTCTCCGGGCGCGGGACGAACACGCCGGGACGAACCTCGAGCGTGAGTCGTCTGAACCCCTGCTCTCCCGTGATGTGTTGCAACGGCGTGCCAACACACCGGCGGCACAGAGCCCGTCCGAAGAGTTTGGCCTCGGCGGTCGAGAGGCCTTCCTTGCGTCGGTAGAGGCCGGAGCGGTCGAGACCGAGGACGCTTCCAAGGAGGAGCTCGGCGTTCGCGAGCGGACTCTCGACTTCGTGGCGGTCTAGATACGCGGCGGCGCGGCGAAGGACGTCGGACGGTTGCACGTCAGCCGTCCGCGAGCTGTGCCGCGCGCTCCGCTGCCTGGAGCCGGTCGATGACACCGTCGAGATCCTCGCCGCCCTCAAGGACGTTCTGGAGCTGGTGTGAGGTGTACTTGATCCGATGGTCGGTGACCCGGCCCTCAGGGAAGTTGTAGGTGCGGATCTTCTCGGAGCGCTCCCCGGTTCCGAGCTGCGCCTTGCGGGTCGCGGCCTCTTTGGCGTGCGCTTCGTCTTGCGCTTTCTGGAGCAGCCGCGCCCGCAGGTAGCGCATGGCCTTCTCCTTGTTCTGGAGCTGCGAACGCTCTTCCTGACATTCGATCTTGATGCCAGTGGGGAGATGCATGATGCGCACCGCAGAGTCCGTGGTGTTGACCGATTGGCCACCAGGCCCAGAGGAACGGTAGACCTCGATCTTAAGATCCTCGGGTCGAAGTTCCACCTCGACCTCTTCGGCCTCCGGGAGCACGGCGATGGTTGCCGTCGATGTGTGGATGCGTCCCTGCGCCTCGGTGACGGGCACCCGCTGCACGCGATGAACCCCGGACTCATGCTTCAGGCGCGTATACGCGTCTTTGCCTCGGACCTCCAACATCACGTCCTTGAATCCACCGAGGTCGCTCGGCGAGGACGAGATGACCTCGGTCTTCCAGCGATGACGGCCGGCGAGTTTCGCGTACATCTCGAACAGCTCCCCGGCCCAGAGCGCCGCCTCCTCGCCCCCCGCGCCAGACCTGATCTCCACGATCAGGTCTTTGCCGTCGTTCGGATCCTTCGGAACCAGGAGGAATTCGAGCTGGGCGCGAAGGGCATCTGCCTTGCCTTCGGCCTTTTCGGCTTCATCGGCGAAGTAGGCGGCCATCTCCGGATCGGCCTCGGCCTTGGAGAGCTCCCGGGCATCTTCGGCCTGGGCGCTGACCTCTTTGTACGCCCGCCAGGGGACGACGATCTCATCCAACTCCGAATACATCTTGCCCAGCGTTCGGAGTTTGTCCTGGTCGGAACCGGCAATGGCCATCTGGCCGGCCACTTCCTCGTGCCGGGTCTCGATCTCCGCCAGCTTCGCCTCGGTTGCAGGTTCCATCGCTATCGATTATCCAGCCCAGGACGCGCAGCGGCCTCGCCGGGGGCTAGAACACCGAGATCTGCCGGGGGAACGTTCGTCAGTCGAGGCCGGAGTCACCCGGCTCGACATCGAGATCGAATTCGATAGGTGGCAAGTCGCTGAACGCGGTGGCGACCCACAGCTCTTCGTACCGAGGGTCTGCCGGCGAGCTCGCTCTCGCTGCCGCTTCGATGGCGTCTGCGTCACCGGAGGCCGCCGGAACGATCACCGCCTCCAGCTCGTTGGCTACACCCAACAGATGTGACTGCATCTGCTGCAGCTGATCGACCAACGTCTCGCGTCGGGAGGACAACGTGGACAGCACCCGGTCGGCTTCTTCCTGCGCGTGTTGAAGGAATTCCGAACCCTCCTGGCGTGCCTCCTCGGCCCGCGACTGCGCGTCCACGCGGATACGATCGGCCTCCGTGCGGGCTTCGCCGATCATCCGTCCGGATTCGCTGCCCGCCTCTTCGACCAACCGCTGCGCCTCGCGATCGGCCGTGGCGAGGAGTCCCGCCATCCGCTTGGCGAATTGTTCGTAGGGGTCGATCTGGGGCTGGGCGGGCTCGGAGGCGATCGCCGGTCCTTTCTCGCTGGACAGTCGCGCCTCTCGAAGCTCCTTCTCAAGGGTCTCCACCTGGGTGGAGACCTGCGCCAGGTACTCGCGCACTTGCTCGGGGTCATAGCCACGGCGGATGGTCGCGAACTCGCGACGGCGGATCTGCTCCGCGCTGGGTAGCAAAGGAAGGTCCAGGTCGGTAGAGGACATTGGGGAAGGCCTCCTGCGGTTGGGGTAGACCCGAATCTTCGACCGGAGGAGGGGCCGATGCAACGACCTGGGGGAAAACGACGAACGGCGGGCCCGATGGACCCACCGTTCGTACGTTCGATCTATTCGGGCTACGGCGCGTTGCAGTCGGTCACGGTGTCGTTCCCACCGGTACCGGTGCAGTTGTCGATGCCGTTGCCGCCATCGATGTTATCGCTGGCCTGGTCGGAGCCGGCGTCGATGTTGTCCGAACCGAAACCGCCGTCGACGGTGTCGGGGCCTGCGCCGGCGCTGATGTCGTCATTTCCTGCCCCGCCCGTGATCCAGTCGGACCCTCCGCCGGAGTTGACGGTGTCGTTGCCATTGGAGGCATGGACGGTGTCGCCGCCACCGCCGGCGTTGACCAGGTCATTCCCCCAGCCGGAGTCCACGAAGTCTGCTCCGCCTCGCGAGCGGACGATGTCGTTGCCTCCGTACGAGCAGATCTTGTCGTTGCCGTTGCCGGTCACCATCACGTCGTCGGCACCCGAGCCCTGGAACACCCCAGGGCCTCCCCCTGCGCAGGGATCGGTGTTCGCCCCCGCGTGGGTCAAACCCAGAGCCGGCACCGCTAGGCCGCCGAGTATCAGAGCTCCTGTGGCAACCCGCAGTTTCCAAGCCTGTAGACGCATGACTGCGCTCCTTCCTACAACGATGAAGTACGAAGAACGTATCGGCCTATGGTGCGTGTCCTAAAGGCTCGCGTCAACGACCCCGGCCGGCGAGGGCATCAGGAAGACGCTGCTCCTGCTTGCGACTCCCGTTCCAGGACTTCTTCGAACGAGCGGATCGCCACTTCTAGTTGGTCGGCGTCGGGTTCCTGCGTGGTGATGTGCTGCAACCAGATCCCGGGGGCCATGAGGGCGCGCATGACGGCAGACTTCTCGAATCTGGCACCCAGACGCAGTGCCTCGTAAGACAACCCCGCGATGATGGGAACCGCGATAACCCTCGAGGCCAAGCGCCACAGGATCCCCGGTGTCGGCATCACGGAGAACACGACAACCGTGACCAGCATCACGATGATCAAGAAGTTCGTCCCACAGCGAACGTGCTCCTTGGGGAACCGATCGATGACGGTGGGCTCGAGCGGAACGGCGTGCTCATACGCGGCGATGGTCTTGTGTTCAGCCCCGTGATACTCGAACACGCGATGGACCTCCTTCGTTCGACCGATCACCCAGAGGTAGCCGACGAACAGCACGACGCGGAAGACACCTTCCAGGACGTTCGTCCAAACGCCGCCGCCTAGACGGTGCTGCACCCAGCCGAAGAGCGCCGCAGGTCCGACGATGAAGATCCCTACGAAGAGGACCATCGCGACGGCAAGTGTGATCCCCATCTGTCGTGAGGAGAGCTTGGTGTCGGATTCCGTCGATTCGTTCGAGGCGATGAGGAGGGCTCGGACGCCGATGGCGAGCGATTGCCCCAGCACGATGACGCCGCGAAGGAAGGGCTTACGCAGAACCGGATATCGCTTGGTCACCGATTCGATCGGGAAGGACTCGACGTGGATGTCGCCAGAGGGCTTGCGAACGGCGACGGCCCAGACATCGGCGCCGCGCATCATGACGCCCTCGGGAACCGCCTGCCCTCCGTAGAGGTGATCGCTCCGCGGTGGCGAGGCGCCGGCCTCCCCCACTACTGCTTCGCGGCTTGCTGGGCGGCCTGCGTCTTCGCGATGCGCCGCTGATACCGCTCGACGCGGCCACCCGTGTCAAGGAGCTTCTGCTTGCCGGTGTAGAAGGGATGGCAGTTCGAGCAGATGTCTGCTCGGATCTCGCTCACCGTGCTCCGGGTCTGGAACGTATTCCCGCACGAACAATGGACGTTCGCGATCTGGTAATCGGGATGGGTGTCTTGCTTCATCGTGGTCTCCTCATGATGGCTGCTTGAAGGGTACCGTCCGGCAGATCAGCTACCGGACGGAGCCTTCGAGATCTCCTTCAGGAACTGCTCGTTCGACTTGGTGGCGCGGATCTTGTCCGTGAGGAGTTCCAGTGCGGCGCCGGGCTCCAGAGCGTGGAGGACACGGCGGAGCTTGATCACCAACACGAGCTCCTCGGGCGGGAGCAGGAGCTCTTCCTTCCGGGTTCCGGAGGCATCCACGTTGATCGCCGGGAACAATCGTTTCTCCGCCAATGAACGATCCAGGCGCAGCTCCATATTCCCGGTGCCCTTGAACTCCTCGAAGATGACCTCGTCCATGCGCGACCCGGTCTCGACCAGGGCGCTCGCGATGATCGTGAGCGAGCCGCCCTCCTCGATGTTCCTGGCGGCACCGAAGAAACGCTTCGGCGGGTAGAGCGCCGTCGAATCGACACCGCCGGAGAGGATCTTCCCGCTCGCGGGCGCCGCGAGGTTGTAGGCACGGGCCAGCCTGGTGATGGAGTCCAGCAGGATGGCGACGTCGCGACCGGTCTCAGCCAGCCGTCGAGCTCGCTCCAACACCAGTTCGGTGACCTGGATGTGCTGGTCCGCAGGCTTGTCGAACGTCGAGTAGACGACCTCAGCCGCGCCCACCGTTCGCTGCCAGTCGGTGACTTCCTCGGGCCGTTCATCCACGAGGAGAACCATGACGTGGGTGTCGGGACTCGAGTTCAGGATGCCGTTGGCGATCTGCTTCAGGACCGTGGTCTTCCCGGCTTTCGGCGGCGAGACCACCATGCCGCGCTGACCCTTCCCGATGGGCGCGACCATGTCCACGATCCGCTCGGTGATAGCCGAACCCTCGTGTTCCAGCCGGAACCGCTGTTCGGGGAACAGCGGGGTCAGCTTGTCGAAGTTCGGACGGCCCTTCGCCGCTTCGGGATCGAGATCGCTGACCGTGTCGACCTCGAGGAGGGCCCAGTACTTCTCGTTGTCGCGCGGGCGGCGCACCTTGCCGACCACGACATCGCCCTTACGCAAGGAATACTTGCGAACCTGGCTGAGGGATACGTAGATGTCCTCGGGCCCCGGCAGGTAGCCGGAGGTCCGCAGGAACCCGTAACCCTCGGGAAGGATATCCAGGAGTCCTGTGGCGGTCGGGGCGTTGAGCATCTCCTCCGCACGCTCTTGCTCCTCGCGGACACGACGCTCTTCGCGCGCGCGGCGACGGTCCTCACGGGATGGACGCTGCCTGCGGCTCCGCGCATCCGCGTCTCCACCTTGGTCGCGCGATTGCCCGCCTTGAGACTGGTCGCCCTGAGGCGGTTGTGACGAGGTCGCCTGCTCGCGTTCGCGTGAGCGGCCGGCGTCTGAGCGGGCTCCGTCTGAGCGGGCTCCGTCTGAGCGCCCGGCGTCGCCGCGACCACGGTCACCACGGCTCCGGTCGTTGCGATCGCGGTCGGGTCGATCTTCGCGCTGGTTGCGGTCCCGGCCCTCCCGGGTGTCGCGCCCGTTGCCTGGTTCGGCGGCAACTCGGGATCCCTCGGTCACCATCTCGCCGTCCTGCTCGGCCGTTGGGACGACAGGGCTGCCTTCCTCGACCATCTCGGCGCTCGCTTCTTCGTCCGCCCTCGTGATCGTGGCGGCTGCGGGAGAGCCGGTGGACGGGGACGCATCAGGTCCGCCGTTCGATGTTCCGTCGCCCGAGGAGCGGTCGACGATGGCGTCGATGAGCCCGGCCTTGCGCAAGCGGGCACCGCCTTCGATGCCCAATGTCTGCGCGATCTGCTGCAGCTCCGGGAGCAGCTTCCCTTCAAGGGTGCTGCGATCCGTGATGGTGTCCATGTGGCTAAGCCCTTCCCTTCAGTTCGGTCTGGAGCGTGTTCCAGTCGGCCTCGAACTTCTTCAGACCGATGTCGGTAAGTGGGTGTTTCACGAGCTTCTCGAAGACGTCGTACGGCATGGTGGCGATGTCGGCGCCCGCCTCAGCGCATTCGATGATGTGCATCGGGTGGCGGAGCGACGCTGCCAGAACCTGGGTCTCGTAGGCCTGCACCGCGTAGATCTCGGTGATCTGCCGGAGCATGGCCATTCCATCCGAGCCAGCGTCGTCTAGCCTACCCAAGAACGGCGACACGATGTAGGCACCGATCTCGGCTGCCAGGATCGCTTGCGCCGGAGAGAACACCAATGTGACGTTCAGCCGGATGCCGGCCTTGGTGAGTCGCTTGCCGGCCGAGAGTCCGTCGGGAGTCATCGGCAGCTTGACCACCACGTTCTCGGCTTTCTCCGCGAGTTTACGGCCCTCGGCTTCCATCGCGTCGGCGCTGGAGAGGTCCGTCACCTCAAGGGAGATGTCACCGTCCACCGTGGTCAGGATCTCCTGCCAGATAGCGTCGGGGTCGCCATGCTCTTTCGCGATGAGCGACGGGTTGGTGGTCACCCCTTTGAGGACACCCCACCGGTTGATCTCGCGTATCTCTTCGATGCTCGCGGTATCGAGGAAGAGCCTCATGCTGTCCTGCCTTTCTCTGTCGTGTGCGACGGCACGGCCTGTTCGGCCCGAGCCGTTGCGCGTTCCATGACCAGATCGATCACCGTGGCGATCGATTGATCGAACCCATAGTTCGGGATGACGGGAACACCGTGTGAGAGTGCCTGACTCTTCACGTAGCGCTGGAGCCGGCGGATGTTGTCGAAGCCTGCCTCGTACCGGCGGGCCGGACGCGAGGCGACCGCATCCTCTCGAGCAGCGAAGTGCGTCCGATGACGGTCCTCGTCCTCCACCGCGATGACGAACGGCACCGCCAGGATCCGGTCCGCGTACGCCTCCACCTCGAAGAACCCGGGAACCACGTGGGCTCCTTCGATGATGATACTGGTGCCCTCGACTGCCGCTCGCTCGATGAGCGCGTTGATGCCGACGCTCACCGAGGCCGTCTGCTCACGGAAGCCCAGGACCAGCGCATCGGAAGCGCGCGTCGGCGGTTCCCGAAGCGCCGTATCGGCGCCGAACGAAGATGTGTGAAGGGTGGGCATGAGCTGAGGCGAGAGCATCGAACGCATGACCTCCCGGATGGCGTCGGTGGCCTCGACGCGAACGATCCCAAGGCGCGCCGCGAGCTGCGTGGCGATCGTGGACTTACCGACCCCGGTGGCGCCGCCGATGAGGATCACCAGCGGCACGTCGAGCCGTTGGACCTCCCACCAACGGACCAGGTTCGTGGCATAGCGCTCTCCGGCCAGTCGTCGGAGGGCGTCCAGCGCCACCGCATTCAATTCTTCTCCGGTGATGGAGTCACGGCCTTCCGCTCGTAGGCGAGTTTCGATCTCCTCGGCCACCTCGTAAGCCCGGTATGGGGACAGCCCGGTGACCATGACTTCGGCCGCCATGAGCCCCTTGGAGAATGGGAGCCCGGCTTCGTTGTCGGAGATGACGATGTGGGGTGTTTTGTCGGTCAACGCCTGCTCGCTCGTTCGCGCGCCAGTTGGATGAGTTCCCGCAGGGCGGTCGAGAGGTCTTTCCCCTCCCGGACCACCGCGCGGTTATCAACGAACACCACTTCTGCACCGAGACTGAGGGCCGTGCCGCATGCGATGTCTACTGCGGCGGCTTTCAGTTCCGTGAGCAGAACCTCAAATCTTCCGGCGCGCTGGAGATCCTCCGTCAGCCCGGCCCGATCGGCCAGCCTGGAACTCCATCCCACGATTTCGCACCCGTGGTTCTTGGCCAGATGGCTGGCCTGGTCGGCTGCCACCGCTTCCGGCGCGGTCGTGGTGAAGAACACCCGCCTGCCCGCTACGTCCGCCAACGGCTTCGGGACGAAATCGGTAACGAGATACCGCTCGTCGTCGAGGAATCGCCTGACGTGGGAGCGGAGCGAGGAGAGATGCTCTGGCCCGGATGGACCGCTCGACATAGTAACAACGGCAAGGTCCGAACGCAACAGCCGGTACGGACCCAGGTACCCGCCGACGTATTCCGGGGGTGCGGCCGCGGGGATCACGAGCACCGCGGCATCCCACGGCACCGGAGGGACCGCCGCACCGCTCCCTTCCAGGATGACCAGTCCGGTGGGGCGTTCGGCCGCCAACTCTGCCGCCTCGCGGACGGTCGAGGCGAATGGCGCACCCGCCAGACCGCCTCCCGCTCTGCGGGCACCGACGGTTGCGACGCCGGTGGTGAGGGCGTCTTCCAGATAGTCCGACGACGCGTGTTCGCCCTGGCCGAGCAGTTCGAGCAGGCGTTCCAGATCGACCGATCCCGGTTCGGCCACCTGCGGTTCGGCCGGTCCTCCTCTGCCCATCGCCACCACGACGGGAGATAGCCCCATCCCGTCGGCCACGCGCGCGACCTCGCCGGCGATCGCCGTCTTACCCGTTCTTTTGCCGGTCCCGATCACGGCGAGCGTCGGAACCCGCAACGGGGGTCCCGTGTCCGGCGGCTCGAACCGGAAGTCCGGCCCTATGTACGGGATCCCGGCGACCAGCGAAACAGCTATCAGCTCCATCCGTTCGCGGTAGCCAAGGACCGGCTCGTCGGACAGGTCCAAGATGGCGGCGGGCTTCGTGGCCTCGATCGCCTCGCGGAGCGAGCGCATCCGGTCGGTACCCCCGACCCGAACGTCCACTCCGAGATCGGGTGTCTCGCCCGGGCCGAGCTTCTCGCTCCCCCCGACCAACAGCGCCGCGACGACGTCATAGCCGCGTTCGCGCGCCACCTCGATGGCCCAACGGCTGACGGGTGGATAGTGTTCGCCGTCCACGAGGACGAGCGTCCGCATGGGCTGGTCCCCTCTTGTGGTCGCCAGGATCGTTATCGCTGGTCGGTGGCCGAGGCCCGTTCCTGCACCGGCCGTTCCTGTTCACGGTAGACCTGGCCGGCGGTCAGCGAGAAGTGCGCCATGACGGTGTCCTCGCCGAACGGGAACTTCCGGTGGATCTTCACTTCTCCCCCGTCGAACTCCAACACGTTGTAGCAAGGCTTGGTGTACCCGCGCACCCGGAGCGACGACACGGTACCGGCGTTCGCGACGTACATATTCTCCAGGCGCCACACGTAGGGCACATGTTTGTGTCCGGAGAGCACGACGTTGACCTCGGCGTTGGTGAGCACCTCGAGGAGATCCCCCGCATCCATCACGGTGCTGCGCTCGCGGCCCGTGCCCGGGATCGGCAGCAGGTGATGGTGCAGCACGAACACCTTCAGATCAGCTGCTCCGGCGAACTCGCGCTTGATCCAGTCGTAGTGGACCCGGCCGACCTTGCCTTCGTTCAGATCCGGCTCGCTGGAGTCCACGCCGACGATCCGGACACCGCCGACATCCTTCGACCACATCCGGGGACCGATGAGATCTTCGAAATGCAGGTAGCCGACGTTGCGGGAATCGTGGTTGCCGGGAACCGTCAGGATCGGCGATTCGATGCGGTCGACGTAGGCCACCCAGCTCTTGAACTCCTGCCGATATCCCTCGTTGGTGAGGTCGCCGCTGCAAACGACGACGTCGGGCGCAAGCTCGTTCAACTCCGTGATGACCCGGTTCATGAGGTTCGGGACGAAGTAGGGCGAGCCAACGTGCGGATCGGAGATGTGGGCGATGGTGACCACGTGTCTCAGTCTAGCTGCGTATCAGGTGACGGTACCGTCGGGCCACGTGCTGGTTCGAGCCCCCGCTCGCATGCCCCCGTCCACGAGCAGCGCCACGCCCGTGATGAACGAGGCCTTGTCCGACGCGAGGAATACCGCCGCCTCCGCCACGTCCATGGCCTCGCCGACGCGTCCGATCGGGGGTAGTGGCCACTCGGACGGATCGTCTTCAGGACGATCGGGTTCTCCCGGGGGGCCCATGTGGCGCATCCCCGGTTTCGTGTCCCCGGGGCAGAGCGTGTTCGAGCGAACGCCACCGCGACGGCCGCATTCGATGGCCAGCGTGTTGCTGAGCATGATCAAGGCGGCCTTGGTGACCGAGTAGATGCCGATCTCGACCTCCGCCGTAATCCCTGCATCAGAAGCGATATGTATCATGTTCCCTCGCCGTTCCGCGAGGTGCGGGAAGCACTCCTGTGCGTAGACGAACGCGCCACGGACGTTGACGCCCATGGTTCGGTCGAAGTCTTCCAACGGCGTATCCAGGGCGCTGGCCGCAACGCCGATCCCCGCGTTGTTCACGAGGATGTCGAGGCCGCCTAGCTGGAGCACCGCTTGGGCGACGCTCTCCCGGATCTGCTCGGCGTCTGCTGCGTCGGCGGCAAGGAACGAAGCGTCACGGCCTGCGGCGCGAAGCTCGGCCTGCGCCTCATTGCCGAGCTTGGGGTTCCGGCCCGTGATGATCACGCGGGCGCCCTCCCAGCCGAAGGCATGGGCCATCGCGAGTCCCAACCCCGAGGTACCCCCCGTGATCAGCGCTAGCTTGCCGTCGAGATCCCCCACCGTCAGTCCTCCTCCTCTACCTGGGCGCCGGAGGTTCGGACGGGCAGGCGCATGACGTGCCATCCCTCGCCCGGATCCGGCACGTCGAGCCCCGGGAGATCGAACGCCAGGAGCGTGGGGCCCGCGCCGCTGACACAGACCGGGATGTCCGCTGCTCGAAGTTCGTCGAACACGGTCTTCACGGATGGGATCAGCGCGAGCCGCGCGTCCTGATGGAGCCGGTCCCCGAGCACGTCGGGGAGCATCGCAGGTTGCGACGTGATCGCCACCACCGCAGCGGCGGCATGCGAGGCGTTATAGACCGCGTCCGCCAAGCGAACCATCTGCGGCAGCGCCGCCCGGGCCTCGGCCGTTGGCAGCGTGACCTGGGGGATCAGCGCGACCGGCCGGAGCTCGGGTGCCGCATCCAGTCGCAGGACCCCGTCGCCGAACGCCAACGTGAACCCGCCCACGATCGCGGCGGCTGCGTTGTCGGGATGGCCCTCCAGTTCGATCGCGAGGTCCAAGACATCGTCGGATCCGAAGCCAAGGTGCAGGACGCTGTCGGCGAGCAGGATCCCCGCAACCGTCGCCGCGGCCGAAGACCCGAGACCGCGTTCGAGCGGGATGCGGTTCACGCCATGGAGGGCGAACGCCGGCGGCGGTACGCCGGCAGCACGGGCGACATGCCCGAACGAGCGGCTGATCATGTCCGACCCGTCGGTGGGAAGTTCGGTCGCACCCTCGCCCTCGAACGTCACCCCCGGGACCGCCTCGACGTCCAGGATGACCTCGTTGCAGAGCTCGAGTGCAAGTCCGAAGCAATCGAACCCGGGACCGAGGTTCGCCGAGGTTGCCGGCACGATGGCGCGGAACGTCATAGTCCGAGTTCGCCGGCGACGACCGCGGCGTCCGGTGGAACCGAGATCGGATGTGCGGCCCCGCTGATGGCCCACTCCGCATCCTTCAACCCGTGGCCAGTGAGGATGCAGACAACCGTCGAGCCCTTGCGGAGGGTTCCAGCGGCGTGAAGCCGCAACAGGCCCGCGACCGAAGCTGCGGACGCGGGTTCGGCGAAGAGACCTTCGTGCGCGACACGGCGGTAGGCGGAGAGGATCTCTCGGTCGGTCACCGACTCGATCCCTCCCTCGGACTCCGTTGCTGCCGCGACCGCCTTGTCCCACGAGGCCGGGTTCCCGATCCGGATCGCCGTGGCGATGGTTTGGGGATCCTTCACCGGTGCCCCGTTCACGATGGGCGCGGCGCCGCTGGCTTGGAAGCCGTAGAGCTGCGGAGGTTCGGCGATCATGCCATCGGCCAGATATTCGGAGTAGCCGAGCCAGTGGCTGGCGATGTTGCCTGCGTTGCCCACTGGCACGCAATGCACGTCGGGAGCCCGACCCAGCGCGTCGCAGATCTCGAAGGCCGCAGTCTTCTGTCCCTGCAACCGGTATGGGTTCACCGAGTTGACCAGTGTGACGGGGTATCGCTCACTCAGGTCCTTGGCCAGCTCCAGCGATTCGTCGAAGTTGCCCAGGACCTCGAGCATGCGGGCGCCGTGCACCAGGGTTGCCGCCATCTTCCCCAGGGCGACCTTTCCCTTCGGCAACAGCACCGCGCACGTGATGCCGGCTTTGGCAGCGTAGGCGGCGGCGGACGCCGATGTATTGCCGGTCGAGGCACAGACGACGGCCTTCGACCCCTCTTCCACGGCCTTGCTGATGGCCAACGTCATCCCACGGTCCTTGAACGAGCCGGTTGGGTTCGCGCCCTCGTACTTCAACCACACCTCGCAGCCGGTCTCATCGGAGAGCGGAGCGGAGAACGCGAGTGGGGTTCCGCCTTCACACAGGGAGATCACCGGGGTGGACTCCTCGACCGGCAGACGGCTCCGATACTCCTCGATGATGCCGCGCCACTGGTGCGCCCCCGGCGGGCGGCCGGTCGACATCGTGTTGCCGGAGCCGCTCACTCCTCGCCCTCCACGCGGATGACGCTCGCGACGGCTCGGATACTCGGGAGTTCGCGGAGCTGATCGACGGTCTTCTGGAACGCGCCCTCCTGTGCCCGGTGCGTGATGAAGACCAAGGTCGCCTCGTCGTCGCGCCCTTCCTGCCAGACGCGCTCGATGCTCACCCCGTTTCGACCGAAGTGATCGGCAACCTCGGCGAGCACACCGGGCCGATCCTCCACGTGGAGGTTGAGGTAATACTGGCCACGCGTGTCGCCCATGGAGCGGATGCGGCGGTCCAAGACGCAGGTGCACCCCATGGCCCGTCCACCTTCGACGACGTGACGAGCCACGTTGATGAGGTCGCCCACGACCGATGTCGCCGTTGGATCGCCTCCTGCCCCTCGCCCGTAGAACATGAGCTGACCCACCTTCTCCCCTTCAACGAACACCGCGTTGAACGCATCGCGGACGGAGGCGAGCGGATGCGTCGCGGGGATCATGGCCGGGTGCACTCGGGCGCTCACGGCATCCTCGTCGAGCTCGGCGATGGCCAGGAGCTTCACCACGTAGCCCATCCGCGCGGCGTCGGCGATGTCTTGGGCGGTCACGCCGGAGATGCCCTCACGGAAGACGTCGGAGGCCACCACGCGGCTGTTGAAGGCGATCGACGCCAAGATGGCGCATTTCGCGGCAGCGTCGAACCCGTCCACGTCGGCGGTCGGATCGGCTTCGGCGTATCCGAGCTGCTGCGCAGCGGCCAAGGCCTCGGCGAACCCCGACCCGTGATCGGACATCTGCGTGAGGATGTAGTTCGTTGTTCCGTTAACGATCCCCATGAGGCGGCTCACGCGTTCCCCGGCCAGGGACTCCTTGAGCGGGCGGATCAATGGGATACCGCCGGCGACCGAGGCCTCGAACGCCAGGTCGAGCGCCGCGGCGTCGGCGGCATCGAAGATGGACTTCCCGTCGGTGGCCAGGAGCTCCTTGTTCGCGGTGACGACGGGCTTGCCCGCGGCCAGGGCGCGGAGGATCAGGTCCCGCGCTGGTTCGATCCCGCCGATGAGTTCGCACACGATGTCCACGTCGCCGGCCTCCACGACGTCGGCAGGGTTGGTCGTGAAGATGTCGGCGGGCAGATTCACGCCGCGGTTCCGATCGATGTCGCGCACCGCGACACGGGTGATCTGGAGGCGACAGCCGGTCCGCATCGCGATGTCCGCGGCGTGCTCGTCGAGCATCGCCACAACCGCCGTGCCGACGGTGCCGCAGCCCAGGAGCCCGATGCGCACTACGCGTTCGTTCACGACCCCTCGCCTCCGATCCAGGTGGCCATGAGTATCTCGTCCTCGTACCCGGACGACTTCCGCGAATGCCGCTGGAGCCTCCCTTCGTCGACGAACCCGAACTTCCGGTAGAGCGCGACGGCGGCGGCGTTGTGCGGGTACACGCTGAGAACGATCTTCTCCACGCCGACACTCCGTGCCCAGCGGATCGATTCGGCCATCAGGGCGGTGCCCACCCCTTTACCGCGTTCCGTCGAAGCAACGCTGATCCCGAGCGTCGCAACGTGGCGCGTCACCGGATGCCCTTCGCGCTGGATGTAGAGATGGCCCACGACCTCCTCGTCGCGGATGGCGACGATCTGCGCGGACCGGTCGTGCCATGGTTGGCGGAACCGACGCCGGTAGACCCGGACCGGATGGGCGACGCGTTCACTGCGGATGTAGCGGCCCTCGGCGACGATCGCCCGCCAGAACTCGATGAACGATCGCGCGTCCCGAGGCCGCGCCGGCCGGATGGTCACGCCGGGAGGCGTCGGTGCGTCCGGATCCCATCGATGCGCCGCAGTCTCCAGTCGGTCGAGGTCTCCGGCGTCTTCCCGCCGCAGCCACTCCCGGCTAACCCCGTCTCGAACGGCAACCACCGCGGGCCGTCCTACGCGGTTGTACGCGTTGGCGAGCGAATACGTGTAGGCCCCCGTTGCGGCGAACGCCACGAGGTCGCCCCGTTCGATGTCGGTGGGCAGGGTCGCTCCCGTTGCCAACGTGTCGCCGGTCTCGCAATGCCGCCCGACCACGGTGTAACGCTCGCTGGGGCCGGGGCGGGGCGGACCGGCGAAGGCTACCGTGTACGCCGCGCCGTAGAGCATGGGTCTGATGTTGTCGGACATGCCGCCGTCCACCGCCACGATGGAGGTGTCCGCCGTTGACTTCCGTCCGCCAACCCGGTAGAGGGTGACGCCGGCCGGACCAACCAAGGCACGGCCGGGTTCGACAGCGAGGGTGGGAACGGGGAGACCGGCGGCCACGCAGCGGATGGCCAGCCGTTCGATCATCGCGGAGGCGACCTCCGCCAACGGAAGCCCTCGCTCGTCGGTGTAGCTGATACCGAACCCCCCGCCGACGTCGAGGATCTCCGCGGCGAGATCCCGCCGGAGTTCATCCAAGAGACCGACCAGAACGTCCAGTTCCAGGAGGTAGGGCTCGATGTCGAGTATCTGGGAGCCCAGGTGGGCGTGCAGACCGACCAGTTGGATGCCGGGAAGGTAGGCGGCGGCGCGCACGGTGGCCGGCACGTCGGCGGAGGAGGTACCGAACTTCGTCCCATCGTGTCCGGTTGCGATGGCCTCGTGGGTCTCAACGGCGATACCGGGGACCACGCGAAGCAGGGTTCGTTGGCGGATCCCCGCGGCCTGCCCGACACCGCTCAACCGGGTGAGTTCGTCGAGGCCGTCCGCGATGACCAATCCCAGGCGAGCCCGAACGGCAAGCTCGAGTTCGTCGTCGGATTTGTTGTTGCCGTGCAACGCCACTCGGGACGGCGCCACCCCGGCGCGAAGGCAGGCCTCCGCCTCGCCACCGGTGGCGGCGAGCACATCCATGCCCGCGTCGGTAGCGATCCGCAGCACAGCGTGCGCCGTGAACGCCTTCACGGCGTAGAACGCCTTCGGGAAGAGGGAGGAAATCATGCGGCTCCGCGCCAGGAGTTCGTCTTCGTCCACCACGAAGAGCGGGGTCCCGTACCGCTCGGCAAGTGCTTCAGCGGAAACGCCGCCGATCAGAAGACCCTGCGCACCGAACTCCGCCTTCTCGGGCCACGGCGGCCCGGGACGGCGAACGATCCCGCCGATGTGCTCGGGCCCGACGGATCTGGCGGACATCTTCAGATCATCCATAGGCGCGCTCCATGGACTCGGGAGCGGACACGCCGATGATCGTCAACAGGTTCGCGATGACCTGTTTCGTGCCGGCGCAGAGCCACAGACGCGAACGTGAAAGCGCCGGTTGCTCTGCATCCACAACACGGCACTCCGTGTAGAAGCGGTGGAACGTGGCCGCGAGATCGACCGCGGCATGCGTCAGCCGGTGGGGAGCGCGCTGCTGCGCGGCGTTCGCGATCACGTCGGGGATATCAGCCAGCGCCCGCAGGAGGTCGAGTTCGGGTTGGGCCGTCAGCAGCGAGAGATCGGCATCGGCAAGGGACCCCATCCGCATCCCTGCCGCTTCGGCCTTGCGCAAGATGGACGCGATACGGGCATGCCCGTACTGCACGTAGTACACCGGGTTGTCCATCGTCTGGCGCTTCACGACGTCGATATCGAAGTTCATCGCCGAGTCGTTGGAGAACTGCAACAGCGTGAACCTAGCCGCATCCGCTCCGACCTCGTCGATGAGTTCGTCAAGCGAGATAAACCTGCCGGCCCGCTTGCTCATCTTCACCGGCTCCCCGCCGCGGAGGAACGCCACGAATTGGTAGAGGACGATCTCGACCGCGCCGGGATCGAGCCCCAGCGCCTCGGCCGCACCTTTCACGCGAGTCACGTCTCCATGATGGTCCGCGCCCCAGACGTAGACCATCCGGTCGAACCCTCGGGAGAACTTGTCCACCAGATACGCGCAATCAGCTCCGAAGTACGTGTGTGCGCCGTTGGAACGCACGATCACCCGGTCTTTGTCGTCGCCGAACGCCGTCGAACGGAACCACACCGCGCCCTCGGCGTCGTAGGCGAACCCGTTTTCGCGGAGCCGTTGCACGGCTGCCGCTATCTCCCCTTTGCGTGCAAGCTCCGCCTCGCTGAAGAAAACGTCGAACCGCACCCCGAACCGGTCCAGGGTCGCGCGGATCTGGTCGAGCACCCGCCTCGCACCCTCGGCCATGACCTTCCTCAGCCGGTCGGCCGGGTCGAGATAAGCGAACGCGTCCCCGTGCTCTTGCACGATCTCCTTTGCGAGGTCGCTGACGTAGGAACCGAGATAGCCGTCCTCTGGCATCTCCGACGCGCGACCCAGCACCTCCAGATATCGAGCCTCCAAGCTCAGACCGAACTGATCCATCTGACGACCGGCATCGTTGAAGTAGTACTCGCGTTCGACGGTCCAGCCCGCAGCCTCCAACAACCGGGCGAGCGCGTCGCCAAGGACCGCGTTGCGCGCATGCCCGACATGCAACGGCCCCGTGGGATTCGCGCTCACGAACTCCACCTGGGCGCGCAGGCCGTTGGAGTCGGAGCGGCCGTAGCCCTGACCCTCGTCGATGACGCGTGTGAGCGCGTCGTAGAGCCAGTCGTTGGTGAGGAAGACATTGATGAAGCCCGGACCGGCCACCTCGGTGCGTTCGACGAACGACACCGGTTCCATCGCATCGACGATCGCCTGCGCGACCTCCCTGGGCGGCAGATTCGCGCGCGCGGCGAGGCCCAGGGCGACATTGGACGTGAAGTCTCCGTGCGCGGCCTGTTTCGGGGCACTGAGCTCGGGCGCCGGGACATCTCCCTCGATGCCGAGTTCGCCGGCCGCCCGGGCCGCCGCATCCGCGATGAGCCCGATCAGGCGTTCCTGGATCACGCGAGCGGGCCTTCGAGACGCCTGCGAACGGTCGCCACCAGGTCGGAGGGATCGAACGGCTTCGTGACGTAGTCCAGGACCCCCGACGCCAGGCCACGCGACCGGTCGTCGTCTTTAGCCCGCGCGGAGAGGAACAGCACGGGGACCTTCTCGAGCTCCGGGATCTCGCGCAGTCGCCGGTAGACCTCGTAGCCGTCCAGCCCGGGCATCATGACGTCGAGGAGGATGATGTCCGGCACCGTCTCCTGGGCGAGCACCAGGGCATCCTCCCCTCGTCCGGCCGTCGCCACATCGAACCCATCCAAGCGAAAGTTCACCTCCAGGAGGCGCACGATCACGGGGTCGTCGTCGACGACGAGGATCCGGGGTCCCATAACGTGAGGATACCGTCGGCACCCCTTAGGCCCGGGAAGGCTCGGCGAGGAGCATTGTTAGACTCCGGACGCACACGCCCCCGTAGCTCAGCGGATAGAGCGTCGGCCTCCGGAGCCGGAAGCGCAGGTTCGAGTCCTGCCGGGGGCACCACAGGAGGAACCGTGACCGATCCGCGCGATATGCAGGCACCCACCGGGTTCCATACCGACGTGGGGCTCGATCGGGCGCAGCTTAACCCGGATCCGTTCGCCCAGTTCAGGGTGTGGCTCGCCGATGCGGAGGCTGCCGGGGTTCCGCTCCCCAACGCGATGGCCCTCGCGACCACCGGCGACGACGGCCAGCCCCGATTGCGTCACGTGCTTCTTCGGGGTGTGGACGTAGGGTTCGTCTTCAACACGCACAAGGACAGCCGGAAGGGACGACAGTTGGCCGAGAACCCCCGGGCGGCGCTCTCCTTCGTGTGGAAGGCGCTCGACCGGCAGGTGAGCATCGTGGGATCGGTCGAGGACGTCTTGGACGTCGAGTCGGATCGCTACTTCACCCAGCGTCCTCGTGAGGCGCAGATCGGCGCGTGGGCGTCCCAACAGAGCGAAGTCATCTCGGGGCGCGATGTCCTGGAGGAGCGCGTTCGGGAGTTCGAGGAACGCTTCGCCGGAAGTCCTGTGCCCCGTCCACCCAGATGGGGTGGATATCGGGTCATCCCCACGGAGTTCGAGTTCTGGCAGGGACGGCTGCATCGGCTGCATGACCGGTTCCGCTACCTCCGAAGCGACAACATCTGGACGATCGAACGCCTGGCCCCTTGAGCCGTGGTGAGCTGGACCGCCGCTCCGATAGGCTCCTCCGCCATGGAAACCTCTGACATCAAAGCCCGCATCGCGCACGGCATGCCCCAGACCATGGACGAACTCTCGCGCCTCGTGAAGATCCCTTCTCGAGGCTATCCCGGCTATGACCCGGCGGATGTGCGCGCCTCGGCAGAGGCCACGCGCGAGATCCTCATGGCCGCGGGTGTCGGCAACGCCCGCCTCCTGGAACTGAAGGGTGGACATCCGGCCGTCTTCGGACAGGTCGACGGACCGGCCGGTGCGCCCACCGTGCTCCTGTACGCCCACCACGACGTTCAGCCCGAAGGTCCATCGGACGGATGGACCACGCCACCGTTCGAACCGACGCTGCGGGACGGACGGCTCTTCGGACGCGGCGCCGCCGACGACAAGAGCGGAGTCGCCATCCACGCGGCGGCCCTTCGCGGCCTCGGGGTCCACGAGGGCACCACTCCCCCTGTCACGGTGAAGATCCTGGTCGAGGGCGAGGAGGAATGCAGTACCGAGCATCTTCCAGAGCTGGTCCAGGGCAACGCGGATCTCCTGCGCGCGGATGTCGCCGTCATCGGCGATTCCGGCAACTACCGCGAAGGGGTTCCGACCATCACGACGAGCATCCGCGGCGTCACCGATTGCGTCGTCGAGGTCCGCGTGCTTGAACAGGCCCAGCACAGCGGATCGTTCGGCGGCCCGGTGCCTGACGCGCTCTCGGCCCTGGCCCGGATCATCGCCTCGCTCCACGACGATCGCGGCAACGTGGCTATCGACGGTCTGTTGCGGTTCGACTGGACCGGCATGGCGGTTCCGGAAGACGAACTTCGGGATGAGGTCGGCACGGTTCCCGGCGTCGAACTCATCGGCGACGGCCCGATCGCGTCGCAGCTGTGGACCGGACCGGCCGTAGCGGTGCTGGGTGTCGACGCGCCCACCATCCACGGCTCCTCCAACCAGATCGTCCCGTTCGCGCGGGCGCGCGTGAGCCTTCGTGTCGCCCCGGGCGACGATCCGGTCGCCGCTAACGACAAGCTCGTCGCGCACCTGGAGGCCCACGCCCCGTGGGGCGTGCAGGTCACCATCGAGCACGGCGGTGGGTTCGAAGCCGGGCACGGCTACATCGTCGACACGGACAACCCGGCCTACAAGGCGGCGCATGCCGCACTGGCCGAGGCCTACGGCCGGGACGGCATCGATACCGGTTCGGGAGGTTCGATCCCGCTGGTTCCGCTGCTCGCCCAGACCTTCCCGGGCATCTCGATCCTCATGTGGGGCGCCATGGACGAACGCTCCAACATCCATTCGACGGATGAGTCCGTCAGTCTGTTCGAACTCGAAACCATGGCGCTGACCGAAGCGTTGTTCCTGCAGAACATGGGCGTCGGTGCCTAGGCCCGGGCCGCGCCTTTCCGCCCGCCACTGCTAGGTTGAGGCGCATGAATGAACCCGCAGACCGCGCCGTCACGCCGGAGATCGTCGAGGCCACCCCGGAGAGCGAGCCGGGGGCCGAGGCTCCCGACGGATCGATCACCCAACCCGCGAAGCTCCTGAGGATCGCGAGCATGGTTCGGGAGCTCCTGGACGAGACCCGCCAAGCGTCGCTTGACGAGGCCGGCCGCAAGCGCCTCGCCGACATCTATCACCGCGCGGTCTCCGAACTGTCAGAGGTGCTCTCCGGCGACCTCCAGGAGGAACTCAAGGACCTTGCGCCACCACTCGACGGCGTTCCCTCGGAATCGGAGATCCGCGTGGCACAGGCGCAGCTGGTGGGCTGGCTGGAGGGTCTGTTCCACGGGATCCAGGCGGCGATGTTCGCCCAGCAGGCAGCGGCGCGCGCACAGTTCGATGAGCTACGCAGACGCGGCCTTCCGGGCGGACAACAGGAGGCGCCGCAGGAACCGCCGGGGCCTCGAGGCCAGTACCTCTAAACCGCTGCTTGCCCCGCCTGGCCCACCGCCCCGGCCGCGGTCGGATTCGAAGCGCCGCCGGCCAACCGTTGGGCCAAGATCACGGGGATCAACGTCACCAGCATCGCGGCCACGGCGACCACGTTCACGATCGGGCGGTTCCGCGGCTGACGGATGTTGTTGAAGATGAACTTCGGCACCGTCATCTCGGTGCCGGCCAGGAAGTTCGTCACGATGATCTCGTCGAACGAGAGCGCGAACGAGAGAAGCGCGCCCGCTACGAGCGCCGCTCGGACGGCCGGGAACGTCACCAACCGGAACGTGGTCCAGCCGTCGGCACCCAAGTCCATGGATGCCTCCACCAGCGAGCCGGGCGTTCGGCGCAAGCGGGCGAGCACGTTGTTGTAAACCACCACGATGCAGAACGTCGCGTGGCCCACCATGGTGACGAACAAGCCGAACGACGCCCCGAACGCGGTGACGGTCGAACTCAAGGCGATCGCGGTAACGATGCCCGGCAACGCGACGGGCAGGATCAACAGGAACGACACCGAGTTCCGGCCGAAGAACTGGAACCGGTGCACCGCGAAGGCCGCCAGCGATCCCAAGACCAACGCGATGGCCGTGGCCGCGAGACCGATCCTCACCGAGTTCCACAACGCCGTTCGCAGGAGCGGATTCCTCCACGCGAGCCCGAAATACTTCGTCGTGTAGCTGGTGATGGGCCACTTCTGCCCCACGCTGTTGTTGAACGCGTAGAGGACAACGACGACCAACGGCACATAGAGGAACAGCATGGCGACGCCCGCCCCGGCCCTGATGAGGATCCTCGCCGCTCGGGATTCCATGGCTTAGAGCGCCTCGAACGCGCCGACGCGCTTGGCCAGGAAAAGGTAGACCGCCATCACCGCGACGGGCACCAGGGCGAATGCGGCAGCGAACGGCACGTTCCCGGCGATGCCGAAGGAGTCGTAGATCACGTTGCCGATGAACTTTGTGTTCCCGACGAGCTGCGGAACGATGTAGTCACCCAGCGTGAGCGAGAAGGAGAAGATGGTTCCCGCCACGATCCCCGGAACCACCAGCGGCAACACGACGCGTCGGAAGGTCAGCCACCCTTTGGCGCCGAGATCGCCCGACGCTTCCAGGTAGGAGAGTGGCACTCGTTCGAGCGCCCCATAGATCGGCAGCAACACGAACGGCAGCCAGAGGTAGGAGAACGCGAGCCAGATCGCCCAGGCGCTGTTCCCCAGGTCCAGGTGGAACCCCACCTTCTGGGTCATCGCTGTCAGGAAGCCTCCCGAGGACAGGATGAGTCGCCACGCGAACACGCGCACCAGGTAGTTCGCCCAGAGCGGTACGACGATCGCGATGAGCACGGCGTTCCGGCGCCTGGGCGTCGCCATCCGCGCGGCGTAGTAGGCCAAGGGGAACGCGAGCAAGACGTCGGTCAGCGACACCGCCACGGCCAGACCGATGGTCCGGATCGCGATCGTTCGATAGACGGGGATGGTCCAGAGCGTGACGAAGTTCTGCGTCCCCCATTGCCGGACAACGTCGCCGGTGAACACGTCCACCCGCCAGAACGCCGAGACCAGCATGATGCCCAGCGAACCCAGGTAGACGACGACAAGCCAGAGCATCGGACCGCCCAGGAACCCGGCGAGCTTGAGCCCTCGGTGCCGGTAGAAGAACGCGGAGAGACGGGTCGTCCGTGCCCGCGCCGATCCGTCCGCCACCGACCCCCCTCTCGACGACGAACCTCCGGGGCCGTACGCCGGCCCCGGAGGTTCGTTCGCTTGGTTATGCGCCTGTGATCTCGGTCCACTTCTGCTGCCAGACCGAGTAGTCCTCGCATGTCTGGCCGCGGCTGTCCCCGCAATCGGTCGTCGGGGTCTTCCACAGGTAGATCGAGTTCAGGAAATCGGCGTTCCCGCAGAACGAGTACTCCACCGTGTCCACGATCTTGGCTCCCCCTTGCCCGTACCCCTTGGCGATGAGCTTGCAGGAGTTCGCGTTGCTCCCTGCGGCGCCGTACCAAAGGCCCACGGAGGCCTGCACTTCGGGCTGGAGCGTGTACTCCATCCACTTCAACATGCAGTTGGGGTGCGGGGCATTCGCCGAGATCATCCAGGTATCGGCCCACCCCGTGACGCCTTCGCTGGGGATGACCGCCGCGACGGGAGCGTCGGCCTTCGCGTAGGTGAGGTTGACCGGCCAGGCGGTCCCGACCACCATCGACCCGTCGACGAACCCGTCGATCTCATCGGTGTAGGCGGACCAGTACTTGCCCACGAGGGGCTTCTGCGCCTTCAGCAGGTTCACGACGGCATCGAGTTGCGCCGAGGTGAGCTCGTACGGATCGGTGATCCCCAAACTCGGGTCGTGCACCTTGAGGTACATGGCGGCATCGGCCATGAAGATCGCTCCGCCGTAGGCCGTGACCTTGCCGGCGTAGGGGTTCGGCTGACCGTTGATGGTCGGCTCGAAGGTGACGTCCCAGCTGGTCGGGGCGGGCTTCACGATCTTCGTGTTGTACATGAGGAAGTTGGGGCCGTACATGTAGGGAACGCCGTAGACGTTCCCATCCACCACGTAATGCGAGTTGTTGGTCCCTGTGGTGGGGCTCAACGGCGCGATGACGTCGGAGAGCGACGGGAACAGCGATGGGTCTACGGCGCCGACGTCTCCCCCAGCGATGAGGCGGTTCGATGCGTCGCCCGACGCCGAGACGCCGTCGTACTGCGAACCGCCCCCCTGGCGCATCAGCGTCACCATCTCGTCGGAGGTGTCCGCATACTTGACGCTGACCTTGCATCCTGTCTGATCCTCGAACGGAGTGACCCAGTCGTAGCTGGGGTCATTCGATCCGTCTTCCGTATAGCCGTTCCACGCGATGAGGTTCAGCTGCGTCTCAGGTGTTCCTATCGTGGAGTAGGTCTTGGCCGGTGTGATCCCACCACCGCCCGCGGATCCGCCGCTGCTACTGCTGTTGTTACTACAGGCGGCGCCGACGAACGCGAGCACCCCCAGCAGCGCGAGCAGCTTATTGGCTTGCTTCATGCTTGCCCCTCCTCTTGATCCATCGACCCTTGGGCCGCTCCGGCTGGTTCTTGCACCGGTCGGTTATACCTGCGATCCCACACCAGCAGGACCTTCTTGCCTTTCACTTGCAATGCCTCCATCGAGCTGGTGTCCAGATTCTGCTGCATCACAACGAGTTCCGCGCCTACATCCAATCCGACGCGGTAGCGCGTCACGGCACCCAGGTATACGACCTCCCGCACCAATCCGGATGCCGAGCATCGTTCGGGCCCAACAGGAGAGCCCGGGTCGACCATCGCGATCTTCTCCGGCCTGATGGTGATCGGCTGGCGCTCGCCGGAGATCGCCTCGGCCGCATCGCCCTCCAGCACATTGGATACCCCCACGAAACCCGCGACGAATCCGGTGGCCGGCTCCTCGTAGACCGCCGACGGCGTTCCCACCTGCTCGATCCTGCCGTGGCTGAAGACGGCCAGGCGGTCGCTCATGGTGAGCGCCTCCTCTTGATCGTGGGTCACATAGATGAACGTGAGACCGACCTGCTGCTGAATCTCTTTGAGTTCGAGCTGCATGGCTTGCCGAAGCTTCAGGTCAAGGGCGCCGAGGGGCTCGTCCAACAGCAGGACGCGGGGCCGGTTCACCAACGCGCGAGCCAACGCTACGCGCTGACGCTGGCCACCGGAGAGTTCGGCGGGCTTGCGATGGCCGAACTGCGAGAGCTGCACCATGGCGAGCGCCTCGGCGGCGCGGTCCCCCCGCTCCTGTCGAGGGACCTTCTTGACCCGAAGGCCGTACTCGACGTTCTCCATCACGGTCATGTGCGGGAACAGCGCGTAGTCCTGGAAGACGGTATTGACGTCCCGCTGATAGGGCGCCAGGCCGGACACATCGACGCCCTGGAGCAGGATGCGTCCCTCGGTCGGGCGTTCGAATCCCGCGATCATCCGCAGGCACGTCGTCTTTCCAGAGCCCGAGGGTCCGAGCATGGAGAAGAACTCTCCCTCGCGAACGTCCAGGTCAACGCCCGCAACGGCGGTGAAATCCCCGAATCGCTTGATCACGCCTTCCAACCGGACGGCGATGCCCGCCGCTGGCTCCTCGGCATGGGTCATCTGCGCTGCGGGTTCAGCCAATCACGAGCTCCCCCTCGGTGGATGCGCACATCTTGAACGGGAACAGCCCTCGCGGCAACAGCACTCAGCGAGAGCGCTCGAGTCCGCGCGTTAGTGCCCCGATGATGCCGGGACCCTCATAGACGAACGAGGTATAGATCTGCACCGTCGTGGCCCCGGCGTCCAGGCATTCCCGGACGTCCTCAGGAGTGAAGATGCCCCCGCAGGCGTTCACCGGGAGGGCCCCCTCGGTCGCCTCCACGACGGATGCCACGATCTTCGGCGTATGCGGCCATAGGGCGCGGCCAGAGAGGCCACCTTTGCCCGCGGCCACCCGGTCGGTGAGCACGGGGTGCGTGTTCGAACAGGTGATCCCGGAGGCTCCTGCGTCCTGGGCGACGCGTGCCAGAGCCAGCACCCCTTCGCGCGATGCATCCGTCAGGAACGGCGGGAGCTTCACGAAGAGCGGGCGGGCTGTGCGCGTGGCCATCGCCCCGACCAGTTCGGCGAGGTGGGATTCGTCGTCGCGATCCCGGCCCCACTCCACGTTCGGACAACTCGCGTTGAGTTCGATGGCATCGGCGTGGGGCGAGAGGAGGTCCAGGGTGGCGATCGCCGCATCGCGCGATTGGTCGGCGATGCTCACGACGACCGGTGCCGGCCGGGAACCAGAGGACAGCGTCATCGCCGCTACCACGGCACCCGGGTTCGGCAGACCCATGGCATTGACCATGGAACGCCGGCGAGGGAACCGGGCGATCCGCGGATGCGGGTTGCCCCGACGGGGCTCCCACGTGAACGTTCCGGCGACCACGTAACCGAATCCCAGCGCTCCGAGCGCCTCCACGTGTGCCCCGGTCTTGTCGAACCCGCCCGCCAACCCGATGGGATTGCGCAACGGAAGTCCGGCGAGCGTGACGGCGAGCGAGGGATCGGTGGAGGCTCCGCCGATCCGCGACCACGGGAGCGGAAGGGAGAGCGCCAGTCCGGCAACGCGATGGGCACTTTCCGGAGGCAGAGCGAAGAACACGCGGCGGCCGACGGCCGAGTACCAACCCATCGAACACCTATGCTACCTGGCCATGAACCAGGACCTGGTCCAACGGATGATCGAGGTGTCCGAGCAGCACGGGGAGTTCGTGCTCAGTTCCGGAGCGACCTCGACCGTGTACTTCGACAAGTTCCTCTTCCTTACCCGCCCCGACCTGCTGCGAGACGTTGCGAAAGAGGTCACGAGCCTCATCCCCGAAGGAGTGGATCACCTGGCGTCGCCCGAGGGAGCGGCGATGTTATTGGTGGCAGCCGTGTCGCTCGAGTCGGGCCTGCCCACAGCCGTCGTCCGCAAGCAGCCAAAGGAGTACGGCACCAAGGCGCAGGTCGAGGGCTATGCACCTGCGGGTGCCCGGGTGGCGCTCGTGGAAGACGTGGTCACCACCGGACATCAGGTCTTGCGTGCGGCCAAGGTGCTCGAAGCTCAAGGAGTGAGTGTCGAGATCATCATCCTCGCCCTGGATCGGGGCGGCGCCGACACGCTGCGGAACGCGGGGTATCGGGTAGCGACGGTGGCGTCCTTGCGTCCGAACGGCTGAAACGTTCAGTCGGCGCGGACGCAGCGCCAGATCTGCAGGCGCCAGAGGAACCGGCTTCCCCGTTTGTGGAGATTGACGAGTCCCTCTTTCATCATCCGTGCGGCGGCGACGGACTTGCCCACCAGGTCGGGAAGCGGGAACTCGCGCTCCACGATGGGGGTCATGTTCGAACCGAAGATCTTCCGGGCTGCGGCCAGGATGGCGTTCTCGTCCTGGATGGTGCCGGTGGGGAGGTAGAGCCGTCCTCCTGGGAGCAGCGTGTCGCCCATGGTCTCGAGCATCTTCCGGGGGAGCTCGGCTCCCGTTGGTCCACCGGAGGGAACCTTCTCGAACCAGCCGGAGACCGCGGCGAGTTCGTCGGGGATCCCGCTCACATCGCCGATGAGGACCGTGGCCCTGACGTCGCGGACCGGGTCCAAGAGATCGCCGGTTCGGAATTCACAGATATCGGAGAGACCAAGGATCTCCGCATTCCGACGGGCAGCTCGAACGGCCGCCTCGGAAAGATCGCAGCCATAGACCTTCTTCGCACCTAGCCGCGCGGCAACGAACGCCAGGACCCCGCTTCCGCAGCCGACATCGATGACGGTGTCATCGGGGCCGATCTCGAGCACGTCGGCCAGCGTCCGGCTGGTGTGGGTAGGACTGAAGACGCCTGGCGCGACCTGGAGGGTGAAAGGCCCCGTGCGGCCTTTCCACGTGACCTCGCTGGCGGCTTGACTCATATCGGCTCCCTGCCATGTTCCCGTGCGTCGGCCACCCTCGCCGGCGCGCAGCATCGCTGCCGCGCAAGATTACACGGTGAGCGGAGTCACCGCCGCATCGGAGCCCGGCACCAGATCCCCGGCTTCGATACGGGCGATGTCTGCTTCCAAGCGTGATGCGAGTTCCGTGGTCGCTACCCCGTGAGAACCCGGAGGGTATGCAGACACCCGCCGCGCGGCCCGGGCCAGGAGTGTGACCGCCCCGTGTGCGTTCCCTCGCAACAGGTGCACGTACCCCGCGCCCATTTGGGACAAGCCCTTGAACAGCTCTTCGTCGCCCGTGCCCTTGGACTGCTTCCACGAGGTCTCCCACGCCTCGTGCGCGGGGAACCATCGGCCCTCCCGAACAAAGGTGCGGGCCAACTCGTGGTTCTCCTCCATGGAGAGTGCGTCGAAGTTGGGCATCTCGAGTTGGTTCGACGTCTCCCAGGGTTGGGGACGGCCCAAGGTGTCCCGAGGGCGTTCGGGCTTGTTCCGCTTCTCCGAGGGGACCCCGGTCTTGCCTATCGCCTCTTCCGGCATCCACCCATCCTGCCACTAATCGGGATCCTCACCGATCAGATCGGCCAGTGCGTCGCGGAGTCCATCGTAGCGACGCTCGCCCAGAGCTCGCCTGGTTCGCGTCTCCAATGCCTGCACCGCTCGACGGCATTCCGTGGCGACGGTTCTTCCCCTGGCGGTGAGTTTCACCACCTTGGCTCGCGCATCCGCGGGGTCCGAGGCGCGACGGACGTAACCGCGGCTTTCGAGTTCGTCGACCACGAGCATCATCCCCTGCTTGGAGATCCTCGCGCGCCGCGCGAGCTCGGTGAGTCGCGTGCCGCCACGACGATCGATGTGCAGGAACACTGCGGCGTGACCCGCGCGCACGTCCGACGATCCGCGCTCCTCCATGGCGGCGGCGAGCTCGGCAGCAAGCGCGCGATGGGCCTCGAGGAGAAGCCGCCCGATGTCCGGTTCGGTCATGCTGCAATCCTGACCCTCCTGCGGCGCGATGGTCAACGGCATTGACCGTTCTTTCCCCCGGGGGGTTTCGGCGCGATACGCTGGCCCTATGACGATCTCGGTTCGTCCCGCGCGTCCGGATGAGTACGCGGTTGCCGGCACCGTCACGGCCGACGCGTACCGAGAGTTCTTGGAAGGAAGCAAGTGGGCGGCCTACATCCGTGACATCGCCGATGTGGAGGATCGTGCGGAACGAACGGAGATCTTGGTGGCGGTCGACGATGGGCAGCGGATCATCGGCAGTGCGACCCTGGAGCTGGACGCCCGAGCGCGTCTGGATGACGCGCCGCTGGCGCCGCACGAGGCACACATCCGGATGCTCGGCGTGCACCCCGATGCGCGCGGACGAGGCGCGGCGAAGGCGCTCATGGCCGGTTGCGAGGCGCGAGCCCGCGAGGCCGGCAAGACCGTGCTGACCCTCAACACCATCGAACTCATGGCCGCCGCGAAGGCCATGTACGAAGACCTGGGCTACGCGCGACTCGAAGATGAACCCCAATCCGACGGCATCGTGTTGCTGTCCTACGAGAAGCAGCTCTAGACCTGCTCCTTGGAGAACTGCTGTTCGTAGAGGCGGGCGTACGTGCCGCCGCGCGCCAACAGTTCGTCGTGGGAACCCTGTTCGGTGATGCGGCCCTGGTCCACGACGAAGATCACGTCCGCGGCCAGGATGGTGGAGAGGCGGTGCGCGATCGCGATCGTCGTCCGGCCGTGCATGAGCGGCTCCAACGCCGCCTGCACCAGCCGTTCGGACGTCGTGTCCAGCGAGGACGTGGCCTCGTCGAGGATGAGGATGCGCGGGTCCTTGAGGATCACTCGCGCGATGGCGAGCCGCTGCTTCTCACCGCCTGAGAGTTTGTAGCCCCGCTCCCCCACGACGGTGTCGTAGCCCTCGGGAAGTTTGGCGATCCGGTCATGGATGTAGGCGGAGCGCGCAGCGGCCTCCAACTCCTCCTGGCTGCCGTCGGGTTTCCCGTACAGCAGATTCCTACGGATGGTGGTGTGGAACAGGTAGGTCTCCTGCGTTACGACACCGATCACGTTGCCGATCGATTCCAGCGCGACATCGCGAACGTCGTTACCGTCGATACGAACCGATCCCTCCTGGACGTCGTAGAGGCGAGGCACCAGGTAGGTGATCGTGGTCTTGCCGGCACCACTCGGCCCCACCAACGCCGCGAGCTGGCCAGGTTCGATGTGAAGGCTCACGTCGTCGAGCGTCCATCTGCGAGCGTGCTGCGCCTCGTCATCGTCACTCGCCAGGCTCAGAACGGCCCAGTCTTCATCGTCGATTGCCGGCTCGGCAGCAGCGACGGGCGCCTCGTAGTGGAACCGAACGTGGTCGAGCACCACATCGCCCCGGACATTGTCGGGCGTGAGGGTCAGCGCTCCCGGCTTGTCCTCGATCTCGTGGTCCATGTCGAGATATTCGAAAACTCGGTCGAACAACGCCAGGGAGGCTTGAACGTCGGTGGAGACCTGGAGCATGGAACCGATCGGGAAGAAGAGGCGGGACTGCAACGTCGTGAACCCGACGAGAACACCGGACGTGATGGGATCCGGTGGATGCCCGTTGTTCACCCATCCCGCCACGAGGTAGACGAGCGCCGGCGTTATCGAGAAGAACGTGCTCACGACGGCGAAGAAGGACCGCCCGATCATCGTTTGGCGGATCTGAAGGCCGGTCAGCCGGTCGTTCTCCTCTTGGAATCGCCCGATCTCGTGGCGCTGACGACCGAAAGACTTCGAGAGCAGGATGCCCGAAACGCTGAGTGTCTCTTCAGTGATGGCCGACATATCGGCCATCGTGACCTGTGTGAGGGTCGCCACCTGACGACGAGCCTTCCCCACCCGGACGGTGAGCCAAAGGAACAGAGGGGTCAGACAGAGCGAGAGCAAGGTCAGCGGCACGGAGAGGATGAGCATGGCGACCAACGTCGAAGCGATCACGACGATGTTCGCGAGAACGTTGGAGGCAGTGTCGGTGACCACGCTCTGGACGCCACCGACGTCGTTGGCAAGGCGCGACTGGATCTCGCCGGTGCGCGTCGTCGTGAAGAAGCGCAGCGGCATGAACTGAAGATGCCGGTAGAGGGAGTTGCGAAGATCCTGCATCACCCGCAGCCCGACCAGGTTCGCGAGGTAGGTCTGCCCGATCCCGATGATGCTCGTGACGATCGGGATCGCGATCATCAGGGCGACGTACTTGTACAGAAGCGGGAGGTTCGGGCAAGGGAGTCCTGCGCAGTTGTGGTTGGCAGCGAACAGCGCGTTGTTGAACACCTTGACGATGAGGAGCGGGTTGACGACACCAAGGGCCGACGTGATGACGATCGCGACGCCAACCACGGCAACCTTCGCTTTGTAGGGCTTGAAGGTCGCAACCACCCGCCGCACGGTCTGCGGCTTGATCTGGCGCTGCTCCTGTTCGGGGCGCACCGCGAACATGCCGTGTCTTCCCATGTGCGCAAGGATACGGGGGGTTCGCGTTAGGGTCGGGTGTCGCGGTCCACCAGGCAGGAGTTGGGAGCGTCATGCACCACACCGGGATCCAGCTGGCCATGTTCGGACGCGTCGCGCTGGCGGCGGTGTTCGGGTTCGTCATCGGGCTGGAGCGGGAGGCTCGGGGGAAGTCGGCGGGAGAGCGAACGTTCGCGCTCGTGGCCATCGCTGCGGCCGCGTTCGGGTCGTTCGCCATGGAGATCTTCCCGGGTACCGGAGGACAGGTCCTGTCCGGCGTCGCCGCGGGGATCGGATTCTTGGGCGTTGGGATCATCTGGCGCGGCGATATGGGTCACGCCCACGGACTCACCACGGCGGCAGCCATGTGGACGGTGGCCGCGGTCGGCTTGATGGCCGGCCTCGGTCTCTACGTCTTGGGGGCGCTCGCGTCAGCTCTGGTGTTCCTCATCCTGGAGTTCGATCGGATCCCGGTGATGCGCCGGCTCCACGACTGGGCTGCCGGACACCGGGGCTCGGCGCCGCCCGAGGACGCCGAGCCGACATCGTCAGGTCCGCCAGCCTCGCCGCCTGGCTGAGCACGGCGTCGAGCATCGGTTCGGTGAGCTTGCCGGTGAACGTGTTCTGTTGGCTCGGATGGAAGCAGCCCAGGAGCGTGATCGTGCCCACCTGCGCCTGCGCTCCGTGCCCGAATCGAGGTTTCGGCCGCACAGCCGCCGAAGCCGCAGACGCCGGGAGCGCGCGGAGCGCGCCGTCCCAGGCGAACGCGCCGAGGGCCACCACCACCCGAAGTTCCCGAAGCGCTTCCATCTCCTGGGCGAGGAACGGGAGACAGGTATCGCGTTCGGCAGGGGTGGGCTTGTTGCCGGGAGGCGCGCACCGGTTCACGGCAGTGACGAAGGCGCCGGTCAGCGCCAGGCCGTCGTCGCGCGAAACCGATGTCGGTTGGTTGGCCAAACCGGTCCGATACAGGCTCGCGTAGAGGAAGTCCCCACTGCGGTCTCCGGTGAAGATGCGGCCGGTCCTGTTCCCGCCATGTGCCGCGGGGGCGAGCCCTAGGAGCAACACTCGGGCGGCAGGATCGCCGAATCCAGGTACGGGCTTCGCCCAATACTCCTGATCGGCGAACCTCGCCACCTTCTCCGTCGCGGTCTGTTCGCGCCACGCCACCAACCGGGGGCACGCGCGGCAGTCGACGACGTCGCGCTCGATCTGCTCGAGCGCGGACACGTCAGGCGTGAGCCGCCACCGCGGACTCCGCTAGCACGTCCAACGATTCATCCAGTTGCTCGTCGGTGATGACCAATGGGACCAAGTGCCGCAGCACGTTGTGATAGATCCCGCATCCGACCGTGATGAGACCGCGCGCTTGCGTCTGGCTCATCAGCCGGCCGACGAAGGCGCCATCAGGTTCCTTCGTTGCCCGGTCCTTGACCATCTCTACGCCGATCATGGCACCAAGCCCGCGGATGTCCCCCACCTCCGGGATCTGAACGGAGAGTTCTTCCCACCGCGCCCGGATGGTCTTGCCGACTCCGTCCGCTCGTTCGATGAGGCCCTCGTCGTCGATGATCTGCAGGACCGCGTTGGCGGCTGCGCAGGCCACGGGGTTGCCAACGTACGTGCCGCCGATCGCGCTCGGCCCCGGCGCGTCCATGACGTCGCTCCGCCCGACCACCGCGGACAATGGGAATCCCCCGCCGAGCGCCTTCCCGAGCACGACGATGTCCGGATCGAGCCCGAAGTGTTCGCCCGCCAGGAAGCGGCCCGTGCGTCCACATCCGGACTGGATCTCATCGGCGATGGTGAGGATGCCGTGTTCGCGTGCGAGCCTCTGCACCCCCGGCAGGAAGTCCGGGGATGGGACGATGAATCCGCCCTCACCTTGCTGGGGCTCGAACATGATCGCCGCGACGCTACTCGGATCCACCACCGTGGTGAACGCACGCTTCAGGGACTCGAGCGCATCCGCCCCGCTGCGCTCCGGATCGGCAGACCGATACGGATAGCTGAACGGCACCTTGTAGATCTCCGGCGCGAACGGCCCGAAGCCCGTCTTGTAGGGGCGGTTGCGCGAGGTGAGCGACATCGTCATGAGGGTTCGGCCGTGGAAGGCGCCCTCGAAGCTGATGATGGCCGGCCGACCCGTGGCCGACCGGGCGAACTTGACGGCGTTCTCCACCGCTTCTGCGCCCGAGTTGAAGAGCGCGACCTTGCGCTCGCCGCCGACCTTGGCGACCAGCCGTTCGCTGAGCTCGATGTAGGACTCGTAGGGAACGACGGAGAAGTCCGTGTGAGTGAACCGCGCGGCCTGGGCCTGCACCGCCTCCACGACGCGAGGGTGAGAGAACCCGACCAGATGACAGCCCAGACCGCTCGAGAAGTCGATCATCCGGTTGCCGTCGACATCCGTGATGACGGCGCCCTCCGCGTGATCGATGACCGCGTTCACGTGGAGGTCGATGGGGTCGCAGACCACCCGCTCCTTGCGCTCGATGAGGGCACGCGAACGCGGCCCCGGAAGTTCGGTTCGCATCTGGATGGTCGACACGGGATCCTCCTGCACGCGATGGATGTTGGCGAGAAGGCTACCGCCCGGGCCGGGTTCCCGCATCGGCTGTTTGGCACGTGACTGGCAACGAAAAAGGCTGGCCTCAACGCCCGTCGGGCCAGATCTTGCCCCGCTCGAGCAATCTCAGCCAGTGCGTAGGGAGCGGAACCGAAGTGCTGCTGCTTCGAACGACTCCAAGGGCGACATGAGCTGCTCGACGGCCCAGATCAGCCCCTCGAACCCACCGAGGTCGGGCCCATCTTCTCGGAACCGCTTCGCGCGATCGCGCGCCTCGGCAAGACCGCGATCGCACGCCGTCCACTCCGCCTCGACGGCCGGAGCGTGCCATGAAGCCATCAGCTCCGCCGCCCGCGCCGATCGGTCCTCGAACTCAAGGAGTGCGTCGGGCAGCGGCCTGCCCGGCAGACGCGTGGTCGGCATGACCCCGGCCAAGGCCTCCTTCCCCGCCTCGACCTCCGCGAGCGTGGCCATGAATCCGTCGCGTACCGGAAGCAGGGCGGCGGGCAATCGCTTCCTCTTCCACATCAACTCGTCGCCCTTCGGACGTCGATCAACACCGCAGGGTCGTTGGTAGCAACCGCGTCGACGCCCATGTCGAACAGCCGAGCGGCCTCCGATGGATCGTCCGTCAGCCACGCGCCGATCCGCATACCGAACGTGTGCGCCTCGCGCACGAGATCGGCGCCAGCGGCCAGCGCATCTGCCTTGTAGGGCAACAACCATGGGTGCCCTTCGGCTCGGGCGTAGCCGAGACCGACGAATCCGTCGACCTCGGGCGCCGTGAGCAACCCGGTGGGAATGTCGGGAGCCAACGTGCGCGATCGCGCCAACGAGAGCGGGTTGAAGCTGGTGAGCAGGACGCCGCCGGAAAACCCGGTTCGTTCGAGCGACGCCAGGGCGGCCTCCACGGCGGCTTCACCGTCGGGATCGAAGTCGGGTTCACCGGGGATGTTCTTGATCTCGATATCCACGAACGTCTGCCCCGACAGGAAGGTGAGCGTCTCGTCCAGGGTCGGAACGTTCGTCTCATCGCCGTCCGCCGTTCGGATCCGCAGCGCCCGCACCTCCTGAAGCGTCATGGACCGGACCAGCCCGGAGCCGTCAGTGGTCCGGGAGACGTCGGCGTCATGCATCACCACCGCGTGCCCATCCGCCGTCGTCCTGACGTCGAACTCCACGGCATCGGCTCCCGCTCGGATGGCGGCCTCGAATGCGGGCAGGGTGTTTTCGGCCTCCGTGGCCGAGGCGCCCCGATGGGCCACGATCATCCGAGGCACCTATTGACTGAACGGCCGTTCAAGCAATACGCTCCCTCGGTGCCGGATCCAACTCCATCAGTGCGTGTCAGGAACGGGCAAATGATTGAATCCAAGTTCAAGCGAGACCCCAAAGAGATGGCCTGGATCGAGGGGGCGCGCTGCATCGGTGAGGACCCCGAGCTGTTCTTTCCAGTCGGGATCACCGGACCCGCCATCGAGCAAACCGAGTTGGCCAAGAAGATCTGCCTCGTGTGCCCGGTAGTAGACGCGTGCCTGGAATGGTCGCTCAAGACGGCCCAGGACGCCGGGGTCTGGGGTGCGATGGGCGAAGAGGAGCGGCGGGAGATCCGCCGCGCCCGTCGCCGGGCTGCCGCTGCCGCCGCTGTCTCGGCCTGTCCCGACGACTCGTTCGCCTCGATGGCGGGCTGAACGGCCCAGGGGGCGCGCGTACGGCGGTTCACACCAGGCTCGCGGGGCACAGATCGTTCACCGGGCACTCGGCGCACTCCGGCTTCCGCGAATGGCAGATGGTTCGGCCGTGGTCGATGATCACGTAGGTGAAGTCGAACCACCGTTCCTCCGGGATGTTCGCCATGAGGTCCTGCTCGATCTGATCCGCGTTCTTCTTGTCGCTGAAGCCCAGCCGCTTCGCCACCCGACCGACATGCGTGTCCACCGCGATCCCCGACACCTTCCCGAACGCATTGCCCATCACGATGTTCGCGGTTTTGCGCGCAACGCCGGGGAGCGTGATGAGGTCCTCCATGGTGTCGGGAACCTTGCCGTCGTAGGCCTCGACGATGCGCGTGCATGTCCCGCGGATGGACTTCGTCTTCTGGTTGAAGAACCCCGTGGAACGGATGTCTTCCTTGAACTCATCTTCGGGGACCTTCAGATAATCCTCCGGGGATCGGTACTTCTTGAAGAGGTGTTTCGTCACCATGTTCACCCGTACATCGGTGCACTGCGCCGACAGGATCGTCGCGATGAGGCATTCCAGCGGGCTGGTGAAGTTGAGCGCTACGTGCGCGTCAGGGTACGCCTGGCTGAGACGCTCGATCAGTACGGGCGCTCGTTCGCCGATGGGGGAATCGCGATCCAACACTCGGTCCTCCTGGCGGGCCATCCTAGCGGGACCGAACGGATCTACCGGAGAGAGACGCTCTCGCCCGGGCCATGATGCAACCACTCGCCGTCGCGATAGAGGTGCGCTCCGCCCGCGCCGATCACGGTCCAGGCGTCGTCCTGACCCAAGAGTGCCGTGTCCTCATCGATCCCGACGAGCATCTCGCCGGCCGGCACGCTCGCGACGAAGAAATCGGTGAGTCCCGGCGCGAACGTGTCGAGGGCATCCCAGTGCGGTCCGAACCACACCCCGGGGAACACGCCCAGACCGGACTTCCACACCGAAGGATCGAACTCCCCCGAGGCGCTGTCGGGAGCCCGGTTCCCCAGGCATGCGACGCCGGCGCTGCAGCCCGCGTACGCCAAGCCGCGTTCGCGTTCCTCGGTCATGGCGTTCCAGAACGCGGAATCCCGGAGCACCGCCGAGAGGTAGGCGGGATTGCCGCCGGAGAAGTACGCCACGGATGCACCGGCGAGCATGTCCACCACCTCGGCTTTGTCCGCGTCGGCCCGTGTCCGCAGCGGAACCACTTCGGCGGCGACACCCAGCCCTTCGTAGTGGGACAAGCCCTTGGCCGCCCACATCGAGAAGACGTCGTCCCCTTCCGCGGCGGACGCAGTGGGGATCACCAGCACCCGTCCGTCGCCGCTTGCGCGCTCCAGCAGCCACCGGTCGACCACGCCCGACCACGGTTGGAATTCACCCGACCCGAGCAGCGCGAACAGCTTCATCGCAGCTCTTCGGGTCTCAGCTCGGCGTCGGCCTTCTGGCCGAGCTCCTCGGCGACCGCCAATAACAGGTCCATCTGGTCGGCCTCCGTCCGGAAGTTCACGATGCAGACGCGGATGGCGTGCCGCTCGCCCAGGACGGCGTTCGAGGGGAAGACCCGGCCGTCGAGCTGGATATCGGCCACCAGCCGTTCGTTGAGCAGGTCGAGGTATCGGTCGCGGGCCTCAGCGTCGGCACGGCCCTCCAGATCCTGGGGCACGTAGCGGAAACAGCAGATGGATAGGACCGCCGGCGAGATGAGTTCGAACGAAGGGTGTGCGTCCGCGGAGGCGGCCAGGTAGCGGGCGAGCTCCGCGTCGTGGGAGATCCGTCGCGCGTACGCGTCGCGACCGTGAGCGAGCAAGCTCACCCATACCTTCAACGCCCAGAAACTCCGGGAGAACTGCGGACCGTGGCGCCCAAGGTCAAGCCCTCGCTGCGTGTACTCCTTGTCCTGGTGCACGTAGGACGCGTCGCCCTCGAAGGATTCCGCCAGGTGCGCCATGTTCCGAACCAGGACGCACCCTCCGGAATGCGGTGTGTAGAGCCACTTGTGCGGGTCGAACGCGATGGAATCCGCGCGCTCGATCCCGTCGAACAGGGGACGGAGATCGGGGGCCAGGACGGCCGGTCCACCGTATGCGCCGTCGACATGGAACCAGAGACCTTCTTCGGCGCAGAGGTCGGCCAACTCGTGCATCGGGTCCACCGCACCTGTTGCCACGGTTCCGGCGGATCCCACCACGGCGAATGGCTGCATCCCCGCCGCGCGGTCGGCGGCGATAGCCTCGCGAAGCAGATCCATGCGGACACGGAACCGCCCGTCGACCGGGATCTTGCGGAGTTGCTCGGTTCCCACGCCCAGCATGTCGGCCGCGCGTTCGCTGACGATGTGGGTTTCGTCCGACATGTACATCGTCAGTCGAGGCCCGCCGGCCACGCCCTGAGCTCGCACGTTCCATCCGGCCTTGTGATCGCGCGCGGCCTTCAAGCCGACGAAGTTCGCCATCGATCCGCCCGAGGTGATGATGCCGCCGGAACCCTCCGGGAGGCCGAACATCTCCTCGGCGAAGAACCGCGTGAGGGCCAGTTCGATCTCCGAGGCGGCGGGGCTCAGCACCCATCCGCCTACGTTCTGATTCAAGCCGGCCGCCAGGAGATCGGCCGCCGCTCCCGGAACGGTCCCCGGCCCCGACACGTAGGCCATGAACCCCGGATGTCCCGGATACATCGACCAGTCGAACACCACCGACCGGAGGTAGGCGAACAGTTCGTCGTCGGCCATCGGTGCGCCGGGCACGGGGATGGCGACCGCCTCGCGGACCTTCTCGGATGGAAGGAGACGGCCCACGGGAAGGTCGGGCAACGCCTTCAAAAACTCCTGCCAGAGTTCGACCGCTCGATCGGCGAACTCCCGGCCACGCTCGGCGTCCCACGCCAGATCGCGGACGGGTTCGGGCCGCTGCATCACTTCTCCGCCGCCAGCCGGAAACTTTCTTCGGCCATCGCGCGCCCCAAGAAGTCCTCCCCGAAGGCGGCAGCCATGGCCCCGACCTGACTCTCGTGTTCCTGGAGGGCACGGAGCTTCAGATCCAGGAGATCACGGGGCAGCCGATAAGCGATCGCGAGTTCCTCCCGGGCAACCACCGGAGGCGTCCCCGGCCGGAACACGTCGAAGCGGTTCATCTCCGGCACGAACTCGTCGGCCCACTCCTGCGTGTAGACCGCATAGAAGAGCCGGGCGCCCGCGGGCGCGGCTTCGTGGAAGGCGTCCGTGGCCCAACGCGATACCGACATGTGGGCCACGTGACCGGTCATGCCGTCGGGGCCGAACGTCAGGACCGCCTGCGGCTGGACCTCCCGCATCACCTCCAGAACCCGTTCGGCACCGGACTCGGGCAAGGCCGTGTCCATGTCGATATCAGGAAGACCCAGGAATTCGTGCTCGGTGACGCCGAGGACATCGAAACTTCGCAGAAGTTCCTTCTCACGGACCTCGCCCATCGTTTCCGGGGGCCATCGTTCCTCATCCATGGAGCCGCCCTCACCACGGGTGGCGGTGACACACATCACCCGGCGTCCTTCACGGGCGGCTTCGGCCATGAGTCCTGCGGAGAGGTAGGCCTCGTCGTCCGGGTGTGCCCAGACCCCGAGCACCGTGCCGTCGAACCCTTCCATCCCAGCCCCCTTTCGGGGGCAATCCTAGATGGTCACGCCGTCCCGGGCCAAAGGCTCTTTCCGCGGTAGTTGGGGAACTTCACTTCGGCGTGCTGCCAGCAGTGTTTCGACGCGTTGTACACCGAGAGTTTCGTGTCGCATGCCGGCGCCTCGCACACACGACCCTTGCTGTGGGTCGGGGATGCCGGAGGGAGATTCCCGGGTCGGCTGCCCAGCATCTGTTCGTTCTCCCGCATGTCGGTCCTCCTCGCGTTGGATAGGGATTCGACGCGAGGACTGCCGCGGTTCAGCTGTTCCGGTGAGGGGTGGTTGAAGCTGGTCCTACTCGGGGGCGGTATCCAGGGAGCGGATCAGTCCCTTGAGCTTGTCCTGGAGGTCCACCGGGATCGCATCACCGGTGCATTTGGTCTGGATGACCACCTTGAGTCGCCGCCGGAACTCGACCCGCTGCATACACGGATTGCAGCCGCTCAGGTGGCTCTGGACATCCACCTTCACGCTGGCATCGCACTCACCGTCGAGCCATCGCTCGATCTCGCGCAAGGTCTGTTCGCATTCGGGTCCGCAGTTGATCATTCGGATTCGACCAGTCCTCGTTGGCGGGCTGTTTCCCACAACGCCTTCTCCAGCGCCTTTCTTCCCCGGTGCAAGCGCGACATCACGGTCCCGATGGGCGTTTCCATGATGTCGGCGATCTCTTTGTAGCTGAATCCCTCAACATCCGCCAGGAGGACCGGGATCCGGAAGTTCTCGGGGAGCGATTCCAGTGCCTGCTTCACATCGGTGTCGGGAAGGCGATCCAGGACCTGATCCTCCGCAGACTCCTGCACGCTCTGGGCGCCCAGCTTGTCGAACAGATACCACTCGTCGATGTCGTCGGGGCCGTCGACGATCTGTGGCTGGCGCTGCTTCTTCCGATAGGTATTGATGAAGTTGTTCGTGAGGATCCGGTAGAGCCACGCCTTGAGGTTGGTCCCTTCTTGGAACCCGCCGAATCCGCGGAACGCGCGGAGATAGGTGTCCTGCACCAAGTCCTCGGCATCGCTCGGATTCCGTGTCATGCGGAGCGCCGCCCCGTAGAGGCTCGGCAGGAGCGGCAACACATCGCGTTCGAACCGTTCCCGGAGGGCATCCTCGTCGAGCGCGGTCTCGGCCTTAGACATCGAAACTGATCTCCTGGAGCCCGCTGGCTCCCGACGGATACGTGTCGGCGACGACCGTCGGCTGCAGGTTGCCGGCTCCGTCGGTCGCGCGAACAAGGGCGGAGACGGTCCCGGGCCCCGCGGGCAAGGGAAGCCGCCAGCGGCGCCACGTGAAGGCGGAAAGCTCCGATTCCAAGTCCGCCTCCTTCCACGTGCTGCCCTTGTCGACCGACACCTCGACCTTCGAGATCCCGCGGTCCCCTGCGAACGCCACCCCCGCCAACAGGTAGGGGGCTGCGTTCGCGCCGGTGGTGTCCGTTCTCGCCGTCGTCTTCACGATCGCGGTCTTGGACCAACCCCGATGTTCCCAGTATCCCTGATACGGCTGATCCACGACCTCAAGCGACTCCAACCATTTGGGTTGCTTCATGCCGTAGTGGCCGGGAGCCAGGATCCGTGCCGGGAACCCGTGCGCGCGAGGAAGCGCGTTGCCGTTCATCCCGACCGCGACCAGCGTGCCGGGTCGGAGCGCGTCGGACATGGGCAGGGAATCGGAGTAGCCACCCACCGCCCGCGATACAACTTCAAGGGCGCCGCTCTTCACACCGGCCCGTTCCAGGATGAGATGCATAGGAACCCCGGTCCACCTGGCCGTGGACATGAGATCGCCGCCCACCTGGTTCGAGATGCACTCGAGGGTGAAGTACTGCTCCACCGCGGGCATCGCCAGCAGTTGCTCGTAGGTGAGGCTGAGCTCGCGATCGACCAAGCCGAAGACGCGGAGGCGCCAGGTCTTCTGGTCGATCTGGGGATCGAAGAGTTCCTCATCCACCACGTAGTGCTCGGCAGTCGGCGTCACGCGGGGGCTGAGGCCGGCGATATGTGCGAAGGCCGAATCGCCCGGTGCGCTCGATGGCGTCTTCGCCGGCGTGACGTCCCGCGCATGCAGCGCCTGGGCGCCCGGGTCAGGCGCCGGATGGACGAACCGACTGAGGTGGGCCGCACCCAGGATCATGCCGCCCGCCGTGAGCCCGAACGCCTGCAGCACGGATCGGCGGGCGAGGTCGGCCTCCGAACCGCCGGCGGGGGCTGAGGCAACATCAGAGAGGCGGCCGAAGACACGGCCGGCAACGAAAGCGCCCACCGCGAAGGCCACCACGACGCCCGCAGCGAACGCCACTCTGCCAACGGTCGTCGTGTTGGGCCTGAAAGCCGTGACCGAGACGAGCAACAGCGGTGCGGCAGCGAGCCCCGCAGCGATGGCGGTGCTTCCGCGAAGGCGAGTGTGCAGCCAGGGGATCAGGCGTCCCAGTTCCCAGGCGGCGAAGGCGAGAACCAGCCCGGTTCCCACCACGGTGAGCGGCAGCGCGGTGTGTTGGAGCGCGTCGATGAAGAACGCGGCGATGCGGCCCGGGGTCACGCTCGCGATCCCCTCCGCCACGACGATCGGCGGGAACGGGAACGATGACCAGACCGTGGTCAGGACGCCACACACGACCAAGGCAACCCCGGCGCCGGTCAACGCGGCGACGGATCCGGCGGTTCGCTGATCTCGGTCCACGTCCATGAGTGCAACGGTACGCCCGAACCATTACAAGACCGTCATGGTGGCCTGGCTGCCATATCCCAAAGCCGGTGGGAAGATGGGTGGACGATGCCTGATACCGACAAGAACGACCGAAAGTCCCGCTGGCCCAATCCGAATGCCGCTCCCGGCACAGGCGGTACGCCCCGCCCACGGATGAATCCGGTGATCCTCATCGTCGTGGTCGTGATCGCGCTACTCATGTTCAGCCGTTTCTTCGGAACGGCGAGCACCGACAGGATCAGCTACTCGGAGTTCCTGACCCACGTGCAGAACAACGATTTCGACGGCGACATCACGATCTCGGAAACGGGCATCACCGGGAAGTACAAGGACGCGCAGGGTGAAGATGTTCAGTTCTCCACGCCTTTGTCGCCCAACGTCCAGGTCGATCAGACATATTTCGCGTTCCTTGATCAGAACGGGGTCAGCTACACGCTCGCGCCGTCGACACCGTGGCTGGGACTCCTGGTCAATCTCGGGTTCCCGATCCTGCTCATGGTTGGCCTCTACTTCTTCGTGATCAAGCGGATGGCCGGGGGCGCGGGCGGGGCGCTCAACATGGGCAAGAACAAGGTCAAGATCTATGACCGCAAAGAGATGAAGACCACGTTCAACGACGTAGCCGGCGTTGATGAAGCCAAGGACGAACTCAAGGAGATCGTCGAGTTCCTGCGCAACCCCAAGAAGTACCAGCGCCTGGGCGGCCGCATCCCGAAGGGCGTGCTGCTCCTCGGGCCTCCCGGATGCGGCAAGACCCTGCTTGCGCGGGCTGTAGCCGGCGAGGCCAACGTCCCGTTCTTCTTCATGAGCGGGTCGGAGTTCGTCGAGATGTTCGTCGGGTTGGGGGCCGCGCGGGTGCGCGAGCTGTTCCAGCAGGCCAAGGAGAAGGCACCTGCGCTGATCTTCCTGGACGAGATCGACACCATCGGCAAAGGCCGGGCGGGCGTGAGTGGCGCCGGGTTCGGCGCCCACGATGAGCGTGAGCAGACCCTGAACCAGCTATTGGTAGAGATGGACGGCTTCGACGCCAGCAAGGGCGTGATCATCATGGCCGCCACCAACCGGCCCGATGTGCTCGACCCGGCGCTGGTCAGGCCCGGGCGGTTCGACCGACAGGTGGTCGTGGACCGGCCCGACCTCAACGGGCGGGAAGAGATCCTCCGCGTCCACGCACGGGGCGTTGCGCTGGACCCCAGCGTCGACCTGAGAACCGTCGCCGCACGAACCCCCGGCTTCACGGGCGCGGACCTGGAGAACGTGGTCAACGAGGCCGCGCTGCTCGCGGCCCGGCGCGAGAAGAACTCCGTCACCGAGCACGAACTCGAAGAGGCGATCGACCGTTCGTCGATGGGGCTGGAGCGAAAGTCGCGGGTGATGAGCCCGAAGGAGAAGACGCGCGTCGCCTCGCACGAGATGGGCCACGCGCTGGTCGCCCACTACTGCGAGAACCTGGACCCAGTGCACCGGATCACCATCATCCCCCGCGGCACCGCGGCGCTCGGCCTCACGATGACCCGACCGCTCGAGGACCGCTACCTGGCCACCGAGCCAGAGCTGAAGGACATGCTCGCGTTCGCCATGGGCGGACGCGTGGCCGAGGAGATCGTCTACGACGAGGTGTCCACCGGAGCCCAGAACGACCTGGAACGCGCGACGCAGATCGCCCGAGCCATGGTGGCCGAATACGGCATGAGCGAGAAGGTCGGTCCGCTGTCGTTCGGGCATGAGGATCCGAACGCGTTCTTCGGGGGTTCGAACGGCAAGATGTCCGGCGCCACTGCCCAGACGATCGACGAAGAGGTCTCGCGACTCCTCGCCGAGGCTCACACCCAGGCCGAGGGCATCCTGAAGGAACACCTTTCCCTGCTGGACCGGCTCTCGGCCCTCCTGCTGGTGACGGAGACCATCGACGGGGACGACCTCAAGGCCTACGCCGACGGCACCAAACCGATCCCCGATCCCGAGGTGGTGGCGCGGAACGCGAAGGATGCGGCTGCGGCAGCGGTGGCGCGCCCGGCGATGCCTTCACCGGAACATCACGGGAACCGGCAGATCATCCCGCCGACCCCTCCCATGCCCGCCTGAGACCGATCCCTGGTTAGTGGTGGTGATCGGGGCCGTGATCGTGCGGCTCCGGAGGTTTCGGGTTCACACACAGGTCCCAGCGGTCGCGCCAACGATCTAGGAACCGGTAGTAGTTCCGTTTGGACAGACGGGCGCGCTCTTCCGGCGAGGTGTTGAACCACATCCGATGCTCGTGCTTGCTCGCCGGAACGGGCACCACCACGGCGCGGGCACCCGTGTCCTTCACTCGGAACGAGTACTCGATGTCGGCGGTTCGGTACCACTTGAACTTCTCGTCGAAGAGCCCGGCGCGGGCAAGCATCTCCCGCTTGAACGCCATGAAGTACCCCTCGATGGCGTCGCAGTCCCCCGCCGCCGGTGCCTCGTCGAACTCCCGCAGATCCGCGGTGACGATGCCGAACGGACCGGCGACCCCCACCGCGGGGTCGGCGAGGGCGTCCTCCAGCGGGCCGAACACGTCGCCGGCGGGTTCAACCGAGCCGTCCATGACGAACACGATCCCGCCGGTCGAGCGTTTGAGACCGGCGTTGCGAGCGGCCGCCCATCCCGTTCCCTCTTCGAGCCGCACGACCTCGACATCCGCGCCGTAGGTATCGGGATCCGCATCGGTCACGTCGGCCACGACGTACTGGACTCTGCGATCTCCTTGGTTCGCGCGGAAGCCGGCGATCGCGCGAACCACATCCTCCGGCCAGCCCTCCACGACCCATTGCACGGAGACATCCGCCGTCGGCTCGTCATCCAGAACGGACACGATGTCTGCCGCTCTCCGTCTGGTGTTCTCCGCCGACTCGATCTCGAGTGCTTCGGAGGGTTCCAGCGAGAAGCCGTCGGGGACGTCGGCCACCGTCCACCCGGCGTCGGAGATCTGGTCGCGGAGTCGGTCGGCGAGCGCGAAGTCTCTGTTGGCTCGCGCGACCGCACGGGCTGAGGCGAGTTCCCTGACCTCCTGAGGAGCTTCGGGCATGGGTCCCCCTTCGGCCCGGAGGGTGCGATGGCGCTAGGCGGTCGAAGCTTTGGTGGCGTCCCGCAGTCGCCCGGCAACGGCCTGCAACGTTTTCAGCGCGATCGACGGGTGCTCGTGCATCAGTCCTCGAAAAACCCATTCCGTGATCCCGAGCAGCTCGACATCGTCGGCGGCAGTCACCGTGGCGGTCCTGGGTCCCCCGTCGAGGAGCGCAACCTCGCCGAAGAAGTCTCCGGCGCCAAGGGTGGCGCGCTTCATGCCCCCGATGGTGACCTCCGCCGTGCCCTTAGCGATCACGAAGAGCCCGATGCCGGGCTCACCTTCGCGAGCGATGACCGTGCCGGCCTTGTGCGCGACCGGCTTGCTCGCCGCCGCGATCTGGGTGATCTCCTTGGTCGAGCAATCCGAGAACAACGGGACCTTCTTCAGCAGATCTGTGTTCTTCGCCATCACGTCTCCCCGCTCAGTTGGGTCATCCTACCCCGAGCGCCTCAAGGCCCGTCCAGCCGCCATGTGTGCCAGAACCCCGCGATGTCGAACCCTGGGAGCTGCGCCCTGGCGGCACTCGTCACGACGTGCCTGAAGTCCCGGGTCCGCGCGATCCCCAGCCGGTGAGCAGCCACGTAGTCCCGGAGGACGGAGAAGAAGGTCCGGGGGCCGAAGCGGTGGCTGAGCTGGGACAACATGCATGACCCCCCGGAATACACCACCCCGTATGCCTCGGGAACGCGCCGGAAGTAGGCCATGGAGGAGTCCAGTTGGACCTTGGGGTTGGGCCAGGCATAGGAGGCGCAATCCTGGGGGTCTCCGAACGGCAGTGCGCTCCCCCACGAGGCGAAAGACTCGTCGAGCCACGGTTCGCGGTACTGATCGTCGCCGATGATGCCATAGAACCACTGGTGCCCGAGTTCGTGCGCGATCGTCGTCTGCTGAGGCTCGGCGAAGACGATGGTCGGATACTCCATCCCTGCGAACCCGCGCCCCGCACCCAACACGACGTCGACCTCCGGATAGGGGTAGGGCCCGAAGTCACGGGCGAACGTGTTCATCGATCGGATGGCGTCGGCGCGAGCCTGCTTGGCGACCGATGCGGTCGTGAGACTCGGGAGATACCACACCCGAACCCGCGTGGCGCCCGCAAGTCCGACCAGCCGGTGGAATCGGGCTGCGGCCCATTCGAAATCGCGAACCTGGTGTGCTCCGTACGTTCTGGTGACTCGACCGCCGTGGTTGGCGGAAGACTGCAAGACCCCGGTCGCAGGCGTCTGCAACCAGCTCGGCGTATCGAGCGTGACGCGGTAGTTCGACACGACGGAATAGAAACTCTCGCCGATGTCCGTGAAGGGGTTGAGGTTCCACCCGTGATCGTCGTGAACAGCGAGCGTGGGAAGCGCCGTCCCGACGAACGAGATCCCGCCGTCGAAGCCGAACCGATCGTCGCGATGGAAGAGCTGGATACGAAGGTGCATCGATATCGTTCTGGCACGGTGCGCATCCAATGGCTTCGTAAGGTGGATCGGCAGCGACGTGCATCTCAGGATCGGACGTCCTGCAGTGCCACCCGTGAGATGCGACACCGTGATCGCATGCGCGCGACACCCCTTCACCCCGTTCGACCAGAGGTGCAACCAGACGGTTCGCATCGGGCCGCTCGTCGTGTTGGTGAAGGTGATCGACTCCGTCCCCGTCCAAGTATGGCCCTGCCGATCGGACGTCAGGTGCACGCGGTAGCTCGCGTTAGCCGGCGCGCGGGTGATGGCCGCGGACACCGGCGGGGCCGCCGAAGCGACGAGGAGCACAGCGAGCAGAGCCGTCAGGAGTGGGGGCTTCCGTGACATCTCTTCGAGTCTACGCCGCGTCTGCGCGCGGCGCGGAACTACGCGAGTGGACCAGAGAAGGTGTCGCAGGCGTTCGGGTCCCCGGTGTGAAGACCTGTGTTGAACCACGCCTCTCGTTCGGCCGAAGACCCATGTGTCCACGTCTCCGGGTTGACGTGGCCTTGGAACTCTTGCTGCAGTCGATCGTCGCCGACGGCCCCGGCGGCATCCAGCGCCGCAGCGATGTCTGCCGGTGTGATGCGCGTGATGTACCCCGTGCGAACGGCGTGATCCACCCACACTCCGGCATAACAATCGGCTTGCAGTTCGATCCGAACGGAGGTGCTGTTGGCGCCCTCGGTGTTACCCGAGGTTCGATCGAATACGCCGAGGAGATCCTGCACGTGATGGCCGTATTCGTGGGCCAGGACGTAGGCCTCGGCGAGCGGTCCTCCCGTCGCACCGAGCTTCGTGGTGAGTTCCTGATAGAAGCCCAAGTCGATGTAGACCTTCGCGTCGCCCGGGCAGTAGAAGGGTCCGACGGCCGTCGTCGCCGGGCCGCAGGCGGTCGCGGTCCGATCGGTGAAGAAGACGGTGGGCGACAGGCGGTAGCCCTTGATCTGTCCCGACCAATACTCCTGGATGCTGTTAACGAACGCGACGATCCGGCAATCCTCCGTGGTCTGCGCGTCCACGCCTGTCTGGCAGTTCGCGAGGTTCGCCGTGGTGGTCCCGCCGCCCGCACTCGTTCCGGCAAGGTCCTGCAACGTGTTTTGGAGCGTGGAGGAATTGCCGCCGCCCACTGCGTTGGCGATCACCAAGATGACCGCGACCACGAGTCCCAGGCCCCCACCGCCGACGGCGATGCCACGGCCACCGCTCATGCCGCGGCGGTCCTGGATCTGAGACGCGTCCAGTTTGGCCCGGCGATTGAATCTCACGGCGTACCAATACCCCGTGCGGGCCAACCCCACACCCCTTGTTCGCTGCAAACAGGGCTAAGCTCGATCGGCAAGGTGCCGCCCGAGGAGGCGAGTCGATGTTCGTGCAGCCGGTTGTGACACACGTCGTCTGAGACCTGAACCTGCAGCGACGCATCGCGGAGGCAAGCCGCGAGTCGCTCACCCGATCGGTCGACCGGGACAGGAAGGGTCGCGGGTGGCTAACTCGCGCCCGGCGGCGAAGGCCGAGTCAACGCGTCCGGGACGCTGCGGTGCTGAGACCGCTGCAGGAAGACTTCGCCCACGCACTGAAGTTCTAGCGAGCATCGGGGCATTGGTAGAGTTGCCGCATGAGCAAGTCCCTTATGGAGGACGCGTTCGCCCATCACGTGTGGGCGACGCTCAGACTGGTGGATACGTGCCTCGCGCTCAGCCCGGACCAGCTGGAGACAACCGTCCCGGGGACCTACGGCTCGATCATCCAGACGCTGCGCCACTGCATCGGGAGCGACGCCTGGGATCTGTTCGTCGCGACCGGTGACCGCGCATCCATCATCGACGAGAACGATATGCAATTGTCGGAGCTCCGGGCCGCGATGGAACGCAACGGCCCCGGTTGGTTGCGGCTTCTGGCACAGGACCTCGATCCGGATGTCATTCTCTCAGAGGTCGACGACGATGACGGGTACACGAGGACCATCGCGATGGGCATCGAGCTCGCAGCAGTGCTGCAACACGGGACAGATCACCGGAGCCAGGTCTGTACCGCGCTCACGGCGCTCGACGTGGAACCGCCGCGCATCGATGTCCTCAACTACGGCATGCAGGCGGGCCGGGTCGTGGAGATCACACCCGCGTCGTGACGCCGTGCTCCCCTATCGGATGGCCACCCCGCTGTCTTGTTGCGGCGGCCAAGCCCGCGGCCCAACCCGGCGCGCGGCCATGGGCAGGTGGTTCGAGTAGCTCAACGTCGTGACCACTCGTGGCGAGCAACCACGCGACGAGAGAGTTGGAGTTCCACATGTCTCCCGTATGGAGTTCATCACGTCCCCAGGTGAGCGCGGGGAAGTCGGGGACCAGTTTCAATAGCCGCTGCGCGTGACCGGGATCCGAACTCAATCGAACTGGACTATCAACGGCTTCATCGACGTCCGGGATACAGCCGTTTCGCCACCGTCGAATCTCGTACCGAAACAACCGCGAGTATCCCAACCACGGGAGGCCAACAGCACCGCCCGAGACCACCCCTCGATCACCGTCCCCGTTGCCCCACACCGGTGTCATTTCGATCACGAATCGATCTAGGCCGAGGTGTACTTCTAGGGCAGAGTGGTAGAGGTTGCGCGCCTCGCGGTGCGCGAAGAGCGCCGCGATCGCCTCGTAGAACCGACCGTTCCAGCGCACGCAACGGGAGACGTCCCCGGCACCGAGGGGCAACCAGTAGAGGTCAACGGACGACCGAACTGACGTGCTTGATGGCGCCGTGATCATCTCGCCACCGCCATGAACTCGCTACTTGGATGTGCCGGGGTTGTGGACGCACGATGCGCGAGGAGCAGCGAGGCTCCCATCCCGGCAAAGGCCAGATCGCGAACACCGGCCGCCATCGTCTGCGCGACCTCGGGAAGCCCAGACGACGCAGCCACCAAAACAACACCGACGATCAGGGCTTTGCCGGTCCATGGCGGCAGGACGTTCGCGTGGATGACCGCCAGCCCGAAGGCCAAGCCTGCAAACACCATCAAGGCGCCGTGGACGAGGACCCAGGGACCCAGTCGATCCGAGAGGGCTGCCCAGTCGTTCGTGCCGGTCACCATCGCGAACAGCACCGTACCGGTGAAGAACACGAAGCTGTAGGCGTAGCCGAGAGCCCCGATGAGTCCGAGCAGCCTGATCCGCGGGCGCTGGGCCACGTACAACCCCATGACGAAGAAGGGGATCGCCGCCTCCGCCGCGTAGGTAAGCGCAAGTTGTGGGGTCGAGAATCTCCCTTGCACGAGTTCGATCAGGTCGGAAAGGAAGTAGAGGGCTGAGAACGCAAGCGTCGTCACGCCGACGAGTCGGGACAGCGCTCTGGGCGTCCCGCCAATCTCAGCGTTCGCGACGCCGCGTGTGGTCATGCGGACACCCTGCGCCCCGCGGCGAGTGCCTCCGCCCGCCGCTTGATGCCGAGCAGGCACTTGCGCATCATGGGGAAGTCCGCCACCTCGACCATCAGTAGCCAGAACACACTCATAGGGCGGCGCGACGATGAACGGGAACGCACGCGCGTCACCAGCCGCGTCATCCCTTCTGGCATCGGATCTAGGACCCAGACCCACGTCGTCAGTTGGTTCTTCCTATCCCACCAAAGGGTCGACCGGTCGGGGAGGGACTCCTTCACCCACATCCCGGTTTCTTCACCGGGCCCCATCGGGATGAGATCTCCAACATCGACATGTTGGAGGTCCGGGATGATTCGCTCGGCACTGTGGCGACCGAGGTTGTCCAAGATGTCGTAGGAGTACCACCCGGCACGCCCGAAGCCGATCTGAACGAGCCACGGCCAGACGTCCTCGGGCTGCGCATCGATAGTGACTGCCCTCGTGCCGTTGAAGGTTGGGCGGACGACTACCTCGTCCCCGGCCATCTCCCTGGCGACCTCCTCGTCCGTGGCTCCCCACCGGAGCTGCCAGGGGCGGTAGAAGAGAGCGAACCCAAGAGCAGAGGCGGCAAGCGCGACGGTAGCGATTCCGATCCTGGGGCGTGAGGCGTGAGTGATCGTGGATGGAGCCGTCGGCGTGAGACTGGTCATCGACCGTCACCTCTTTTCGATACTCAAAACGTAGCCGACCGAACCCGCGCCAAGAGAGGTAACCGGCCCCTCGCTCGGGGGCCATCTGGACCGCTTCTCTTTCGGCTCGGGATCGCTCCGAGCACCGTCGCCAAGGCCCGGTTCTCGGTAGCTACATCGACTGATACGGCGTGAAGAGTTGGACCGGGCCGTCCGCCAGGTTCGCTCGCAACTCTGCACTCGCATCGCCGAGGAGCTCGCCGTGAACAACGGAGACCATTGCGAGGATGGTTTCGGATAGGTCGCGAAGGTTTTCCCAGTGCTCGATGGCTGCTGCGGAGTCCCTGTACCGCTCGATGACCATGCACTCGGACTCATCGTCGTTGAGGTACGTGTCGAACTGCAGCGTTCCGCTGTCCTTGGTCCGCACGATCTCCAGGGCCCCAGCGGACAAGCGTTTGTACTCCTTTACCTTGCCCTCGTGGAACTTGAATCGAGCGATTCCTACGATCTCACCCACGGCTCCGGCCTCCATTCTGCGTGCGAGGATCAACGCACCCGATCACCAGGGAGCGCCCTCGACGAAGATGGTACGGGCCTGACGGCCGGGCGATTGTCCCGGCGGCGCGCGGCGCGCGCTAGGGCAGGTGAGGGCCGCCTAACGGGCTACCGACGCCGCACCACGACGCAGAACGCGGTGGAACGAGAGAGGCGGCCCCGAAGAGCCGCCTCTACCTGCTGCGTTCGTCGCGGGGCTAGGATTTGAACCTAGGACCTCTGGGTTATGAGCCCAGCGAGCTACCGGACTGCTCCACCCCGCACGAAGATGCTACCGGGAGTGCCGACGAGCGCCAAGCGGACCAGTTCTCCCCCGCCGTACCATCCCCGTCATGACGCGAACTATCGCCTCGCTCATCGACGGCCGGAAGGTGCCAGCCGGAGCTGGGGAGCGCCTCACGATCACGAACCCTGCCAAGCTGTCCGACATCGTCGCGGAGGCACAGCTCGGCGATGCGGACACCTTTGTCGAGGCCGCCACGGCGGCGCGCGCAGCCCAAGCGGCGTGGGCTGGCGTTCCCGCGCCGGTACGCGGGCGTGCCATCCAGCAGTTCGGACGATTGGTTGAAGACAACCTGGAGGCGCTCGCCCGCCTGATCACTCGGGAGATCGGGAAGCCGATCCGTGAATCCCGGGGCGAGGTGCAGGAGGTGATCGATACGTGCACCTTCTTCGCATCCGAGGGAAGGCGTCTCTACGGCCAGACCGTCCCCAGCGAACTCCCAGACAAACAGCTCTTCACGTTCCGGGCACCGGTGGGCGTCGCCGCCATCATCACCGCCGGGAACTTCCCGGTCGCCGTCCCCTCGTGGTACCTGGTGCCGGCCCTCCTCTGCGGCAACACCGTTGTGTGGAAGCCCGCGGAATACACGCCCGCCACCGCGGATGCGTTCGCCCAATTGTTGCTGCATGCGGGACTTCCCCCCGGCATTTTCCAGTTGGTGCTCACCGCGGGCGGCGAGACCTTCGACGGGCTGACGCGCTGCGTGGAACAGGGGATCGTGGACAAGGTCGGGTTCACCGGTTCGACCGAAGTCGGCCGCAGGATCGGCGAGCTGTGCGGCCGCAACCTGCAATCGCCGTGTCTGGAGCTCGGCGGGAAGAACCCGCTGGTGGTCATGCCCGACGCCGACCTGGACCTCGCCGTGGAAGGCGCACTCTTCAGCGGGTTCGGAACTGCGGGACAGCGCTGCACGTCGCTCGGCACGGTGATCGTGCACGACGACGTGCACGGCGACTTCCTGGCCCGGTTCGATCAGGCCGCGCGAGCCGCGCCGATCGGCGACCCGACCGAAGACGTCCTCTACGGACCGATGATCAACGAACGGTTCGCTGATCGATTCGGGGAATGGCTCAAGCTGATCCAGCCGCACCACCACGTCCTCGGGTCCTCGGGCGTTGGACGGATAACCCTCGAGAACCCACGGGCGGGATTCATCGGCGACCCCGCTACCGGACTGTTCTTCCACCCAAGCATCGTGGATGGCGTCAGGCCTGACGACGATCTCTATCGCACCGAGACGTTCGGCCCCATCGTCGGGGTGGCGCGGTTCGCCGACTTCGCGGAGGGCATGCGGCTGGCGAACGGCCACGGCTACGGGCTCTCCGCGAGCATCTACACGCGCGATCCGCTCAACGTGTTCCGCTTCCGCGAGCAGATCAGTGCGGGGATGGTCAGCGTGAACAACTCAACGAGCGGCGCGGAGGCCCACCTCCCGTTCGGCGGGAACGCGAAGAGCGGGAACGGCTCCAGACAGTCCGGCATCTGGGTGCTCGACCAGTTCACCCGGTGGCAAGCGGTGAACTGGGACTACTCAGGCCGGCTGCAGAAGGCGCAGATGGACGTGGCCGACGTCGAGGCGGATCCAGGGTTCCGGCTACCGGACTGACTTACGGCGAGGCAGAAGCAGTCGGGCTCGGAGTGACCGAGGGCACGTCGCTCGGAGTGGAACCTGCGGAGGCATCGAGTTTCTGTGCCAGTTCGTTCGCCTGCTCTACCAGGGCTTGCGCGGTCTTCAGCTCGGTCTGATACGTACCGAGTTCGCCGGCATCCAGAGCGTCCTGGGCGGCCTTGAAATGCTGCACGGCTTCCGCAAGGAGTGATGCGATCTTTGCCTCCGGGGTTCCAGTGGGAGTGCCCGTCCCACCGCCCGGCTCTGACGGAACACCGGACACTGCTTGGGAGAGTGCGTCCTGCAGCGTGGTCGCCACGGCGACGGTGTTTCCGTTGACGACGATGACGCGCTTCAGCAACGGCACGGAGTTCGTCTGATCGGAACTGACGTAGACGGGCTCGACGTAGAGGATGGACGAGCCGAGCGGGATCACCAGGAAATCACCGAACTGGACCTTGGAACCACCTTGGCTCAGGAGGCTCCGTTCCGCCGAGAAGGTCGGGTCCGCGTTGATCTGCGCGAACACGGTGGAGGGTCCATCCACCGTCTGATCCGATGGGAACTGGAACGCGGTCAGCGTGCCGTACCCGCCGGGGTCGGAGTTCGCCGCCATCCAGGCGACCATGGTCGGGCGGCCGAGCGGCGTGAAAGGAGTCACCAACTGGAACTGCTCGGTGCTCTCCCCCGGGAGCCTCAGCAGTTGGTAGTACGGAGCGATCTTCGGCGCCTCTCTCGTCGGCTTGGCGATACAGGCGCCGTCGCTGGCGTTGGCGACATCTGCGCAGAACGTGGGATCGCTCGGGATCTGCCAAGCGTCGGTTCCCCGGAAGAACGTGGTGGGGTCCGTCACGTGATAGCGCGCGAACTGCGTGGTCTGGATCTGGAAGAGATTCTCCGGATAGCGGAAATGGGCTTGAAGTTCCGTCGACGCATCGGTGATCGGCGTGAACATCGCCGGGAAGGCGCGCTCCCAGACCTGGATGATGGGATCGGTGGTGTCGGCGACGTAGTAGTGCATGATCCCCGTGTAGGCATCCACCACCACCTTCACCGAATTCCGGATGTAGTTGGCCGAACCGCTAGGGATGCCCTGATCGGTTGCAGTCGCGAGGTCCACCGATTGCGAGTAGGGGTACTGCGAGGTGGTGGTGTAGGCGTCCCAGATCCATTGCAGCTTCCCGTCCACGACGGTGAGGTACGGGTCTTTGTCGAACGTCAGGAACGGAGCGGCGGTCTGCACCCGCGTCTGAAGGTCCCGATTGATCAGGATCTTGCTGTCCGAGTGGATCTGGCCGGAGATCAAGAGGTTCACATCCTTGTACTGCCAGGCGAACATCGCGCGCTGGAAGATGTTTCCTATCGGGATGCCGCCCGCGCCGTCGTAGGCGAACGTGGTCTCGTCCGCAGGAGTGGCTCCGGGGAAGTCGACCTCGGGCGTCCCGCTGTTCGTAACCACGAACGGAACCGGCTCGAGCGTGCCGGCCGCGTCACGGAATTCCCCGTAGTAGATGCGCGGCTGGTCGATCGTCGGCTGGCCGACGACGGGGATGTCTTGGAGCGTAAGCTGCGGCGATCCCTCCAGCGTTGCGGTGTTGACCTGCGCGCCCACCACGCCGATGCCGTGGGTGTACGCGAGGTGTTCGTTCTGCCATGCACCACCCGTCTGCGGGATCCCCGCCGACGAAAGTTCGCGAGCGGAGATCATCAGGACCCGGGGCTGACCGTCGACCGGATATCGGTCCACGTCCACGTCGTTGAACGCGTAGTAGTTGCGGATGCGCTGGAGCGACTGGAAGTCCTGCTCCAGAACCTTCGGGCGCCACAGACGGATGTTCGAGACGGTGGGTTCGTTACCGGCAACGTCCTTCGCCGTCACCTGCGTCTGAACGGGCTGTTGGGTCAACTGCACCTGGTCCAGCCCGAACGCGGCGCGGGTGCCGGCGATGTTGTCCTTGATATACGGCTGTTCACGCTGCGACTCCTGCGGCTTCACACTGAACTGCTGGACGAACGCCGGGATGGCCGTGCCGACCACGACCGATACCAGCACCAGGAGCACCACCGAGATGATCGGCAGGCTCCAGAGTTTCACCCGCGCGTTCAGGAAGAACAGTACGGCGGAGATGAGCGCGGCGATCGCCAGGACGTAGAGCGCCGGCAACTGCGCATGGACATCGGTGTAGGACGCGCCTTGCACGATCCCCCGCGGGGAACGGAGCAGGTTGAACCGCCCCAGCCAATACCCGACAGCTTTCGCGACCATGATGAGCCCGAGGAGCACGGAGAGATGTGCTCGAACCTGCGGGGCCACCTTGTCCGCGAACCTCGGCGCCTGCGGACGGATCCCGCCCCACAGGACATGCGTGACGATCGTCAGGAACGTGATCCCGACCAACGCCGAGAACACCCAGCCCTGCACGAACTTCCACCACGGCAACGTGAAGATGTAGAAGGCAGGATCTCGGTGGAACAACGGTTCGGGGGTTCCGAAGCTCACTCCGCCGCTGTTCCGCCACAACAGGAAGGGCTGCCACTGCTTCGAGGCGGCAAGTCCCACGATGATGGCAAGGAAGGCGCACCCGGCCGGTATCAGCCACCGGAGGTAAGGATCGGCGAGCTGGCGGATGTGCTCGATGACCTCTTGGTCGGGGGTGAGCACGCGCGTATCGGGCGTGATCTTCCGGACGATCCACAGGTTCAGGAACAACCCGACGAAGAACAGGATGCCAAACGCGAACCCCAGCAAAAGCTTCGTCTTGAGAACGCTCCAGAACACCTGGGAGAGATGAACTTCGCGGTACCAGAGCAGGTTGACGACGAACCCGGACGAGATGGTGAACAGGATGAGCAGGAGGATGACCGCGCCCGCCACATAGAACGGCCAGCGCCGCTGACGGGGTAGATAGCCGACCCGAGACATCAGTTCTTCCGCTCGTTCAAGTGGTCAATGTAGCTCAGGCTGCCCCGGAAGGTGTGGGGGCGGGAACCGCCCCGCCGAGCGTGCCCCCGACCTTCTCGAGCGCGGTCAAGGCATCCCCGAACGTGGCCACGGGGATCAACCGCATGCCCTTCGTGTCCACCCCCGTCAGTTCCTTCATGTTTGCTTGCGGAACCAGGAAGACCGTCGCGCCCACACCCTCGGCGGCCACCACTTTGTCGGTGATCCCTCCGATGGGGCCGACCGTGCCGGCAAGATCGATGGTCCCCGTTCCGGCGATGGTGGCGCCTCCGGTGAGGTCACCGGGTGTGAGTTCGTCGTAGAGGCCGAGCGACCACATCAGTCCGGCTGATGGACCACCGACCTCGCCGCTGGAGATCTGGACGCCGAACGGGAACGGGTCGATCAGCCTGACCCCGATCAACGGATCCTTCGATCCACCGCAGACGGCCCGACTGAGGGTCACGTGTTCGGTCTGGCCCGCGGCCGTCACCCGGAAGTCGAGAGGCGCCCCAACCTTCTGTCGATCAAGCACCTGAGCGGCCCGCGCCTGTGACGATATAGGCGTACCGTTGATCTGGTTGACGACGTCGCCGGAGAAGAGCTTGCCGTCGGCCGCACAACCCGAGACGGTGGACTCGACGAGAGCGCCGGTGCCGTGGTCCTTCGGATAGCCGGACAGGGTGTGCAGGGCGACGAAGGCGGCGTCGATCTTGCTCTGATCCATCTGGGAGATCGCCCGTGTCTGTTCCTGTTCCTCGCTCTGACCCGAGGGATAGAGCACGTCTTCGCGCACGACCGTCTTGTTCGGATCGAGCCAGGCGCCGATCGCCGATAGCGGCGTCAGCTTGTAGAACCGCACCGTCGTCATCACGAGCTTCCCGCTGGATGGGTAGACGGTATGTCCCGTCACGGTGATGAGGGGGGTGACCTCGCGAGCAGGCCCGGGGCCCACCGAGTAGTAGGGCAGTTGGACGATCCCCGACAAGAACGCCGCGACGAACAGCACCGCGATCGCGAACATCGAGAGATACCGCCTCATCGTGGTCGTCATCCTACGGAGGAAGTCACGGAACGCACGGACTAGGGGTACGCTGCAACGGAGCTGGGAGGTTCGGGATGGCGTACATGATCGTGGTGGCGGCGGCGCTGCTGGTAGGCGCGGTCGTCTACATGAGCGTCGTGCGCCGCTCGACCCAGCCCGACTCCGGTTCGTTCGACCCCCCGTCCCCGGGAGAAGCGGTTGCAGCATCCGTTCGGGCCTCCGACGTCACCTACCTGCCGGTCGGCAGGTCCGGTCCCATCCCCTGGCAAACGCGGTCGATCAGCCTGTTGGGTCTCGTGGCGATGATCATGGTGTGCGCCTCGGCCATCGGTGTCGCGCTCTACAAAGTCGGGGCGATCCTCGTCAGGGTGATCATCCACAAGATCCAGACGAGCTGAAGCGCTGAGCCGATCTCAGTCGTTCAGCTCGGGCGTCAGGTCGCGGATCTCACGCACCAACAGCTGGCTGAGCAGCTCGTCGTCCCGTAGCCGGCCCTCCAGGTTGGAGGTCCCGGCGAAGTCCTCCAGGGCTTCGCGCGTGGGCGCATCAAGAACGCCGGACGGCTCGTCGTGGAACTTCCCGAGCGCGGACAGGCGTCGCTGAAGATCGGACACGAGTTCCGTGGTGGCTTCGAGCAGTGGGTCGTTGCGAACCAGCATCGTGTCGTCCCACACGGCGAACAACCGAACCATCTCCGTCACCGCGTCGGGGTGGTCGTCCACCCGGAGGTCGACGTAACGATCGTTGCCGCCTTCATATCCCCCACCCTCGCGGACCACCAACAGTGCCGCGCTCTGCCTGCCTCGGCGATCGCCACCCGCCTGGTCCCCGGCAACCAGGGCCGCCAACAGGCGATCGCACAGATCGCCCTCCGACACGGTGAAGGCGCCGGCCATCTGGTCGACGACAGCCGCTCCGGCCAAGATGTTGCCCTGCGCGGCGAACCCCTCCCCCGTCACACCACCGGCCCAATCCATGCAGGTCTCCCCGGTGAAGGTCGCGGGGCGTCCGTGGGAGTCCACGAACCCGGCCTGCCGGTCGGCCATGTGTTCGTCAGCGTTCACCAGGCGATCAAGCGCCTCCTGGGCCGTCACACCGCTGTCCATGAGCGCGAGCCCGTCGGGGCCATAGGTGGTGTTCGCCCACGATTGGGTGGCCACGGCGCCGATCCCCGCCCGCGCATACGGCACGACCGCACCCACAGCCGGGAACTTCGAGGCCACCGCCACACCCCAGTCGCCTTTCTCCAGATCCGCAGCCACGATCGAGAACGTCACGAACTACCTCCTTCGCACCAACTGGAACGCCGATTCGTATTCGCTGAGATGCTCGAGCATGTGGCCCGCGCCGGTCACCACAGTGCGAAGGGGGTCTTGCACCAGATGCACGGGGACCTCGCACTCCTGGGCGAGCAGCATATCCAGCCCGCGGAGGAGGCTCCCCCCGCCGGTGAGGAACATGCCCGTTTCCAAGACATCGTGGGTGAGTTCGGGCGGGGCTTCGGACAGGGTTCGGCGGGCGGCATCGACGATCCCTTTCACCGGCGTCGACATCGCCTGGCGGATCTCGTCTTCGGTGAGTTTGACCTCGACGGTGTTGCCGGTGGAGAGTTCGCGGCCGATGACGATCGCAGCCTTGCCACCCGGGCCGGGGAACGCCGAGCCGATGGCGATCTTCAGCTCCTCGGCGGCCTTCTCGCCGATGGCCACCCCGTAGGTTGTCCGGATGTGGTCGGCGATGGCAGCGTCGATATCGAACCCGCCGAGCGCGACCGAATGGCCGCTCACCACGCCTCCCATCGAGACGACCGCCATCTCCGAACGCCCGCCGCCGATGTCCACGATGAGGTTCCCGATGGGTTCGTGCACCGGCAGACCCGCCCCGATCGCGGCCGCGAGTGGCTCCTCCACCAGGGTCACGCCCTTGCCCCCGGCGAACCGCACGGCCTCCTCGATGGCGCGCTTCTCCACCTCGGACGCCATCGACGCGACACACACCAACACGCGGGGTTTCGGGAACGGTCCCGCCCTGGACTTCCGAACGACGACTTCCAACATCGCCTGCGTCATGTCGAACTCCGTCATGGCGCCGTGGCGGAGCGGGCGGATGGCGAGCACGTTCCCGCTGTCGCCGCCGATGCGAGCCCAGGCCGCCTCACCCATCGCCTCAACGCGGCCCGTTCCCGCGTGGACCGCGACGACGCTCGGCTCCTCGAACACCACCCCGTCACCTTGGCGGTAGACCAGGATGGTTGCCGTCCCGAGATCGATCGCCAGGTCACGCCCCATGGTTCAACTGCCCATCACCCAATGCGCCTCACCGGAGGTGAGCTCCTCTTTCTTCCAGATCGGGACGTCTTCCTTCAGGCGTTCGATGGCGTGGCGGCATGCCTCGAAGGCCTCGCGCCGGTGTGGGGCACTGACGGCGATTACCACGCTCGCCTCACCGACCGAGAGGTCGCCGGTCCGGTGGAGGATGGCGACCTTCCGGAGATCCCAGCCGGCGGTGAGTTCGGCCGCGAGGTCTTTCAGGCGGCGGTCGGCCATCTCGTCCCAGGCCTCGTAACGGAGACCCGTGACATCGCCTGCGGCGGAATGGTCACGCACGGTTCCGACGAACACGCAGGTCCCTCCCGCAGCCGGGTCGGCCACGAAGGCGAGCGCTTCGTCAACGGAGAGGGCTTCGAGAGTGACGCGGGTGAGCGTGTCGGACACGCGCGCCATCCTAACGTGGGCCCCGGTCGTAGCATGGCTGACGTGGACAACCTCTTTCCTCCCGGCGGAGACCCGGACGCGTTCAAGGACGCCCCCCTGTTCCGGGAGCTTCAGCGGATCATGCAGTCCTCCTCCGGCCCCGTGAACTGGGAGCTGGCGAGACAGGCGGGGGTGGCCGCCGTGGTCGAGGCGGGTGAGGATCCGGAGCCCGGACCGACGGAGCGGCACACGCTCGAGGAGGCCGTCCGGGTGGCGGAGCTGCATGTCGCCCGGTTCACCGGACTCGAACCTCCGACGGATCTGGTCGACGTGAAGCCCGTTCGCCGGGCCGAGTGGGTGAACGCGAACACCGAGAGCCTGCGTCCGGTGATGGAACCGGCAGCTCAGCGGATGTCGGACGCGCTGGGTCGCGCAGGCGAGAGCGCGATCATCGGTGATGAAGGATCCGAGACCGCGGCACTCGGCGGGATGCTCGCCCAGATGGGTCCGATCCTCCAGGGGACGCAGATCGGCTCCGTGCTCGGATCGCTGGCGCAGCACGTGATGGGCCAGTACGACATCGCGGTGCCCCGCGGTGGCGACGGGGCGCTCTTGTTCGTCACCGCCAACATCGCCAAGTTCGAGAAGGATTGGTCGCTGGAGCCCACGGAGTTCCGGACGTTCCTCGCCATCCACGAAGTCACCCACCGTTTCGAGTTCGCACGACCGTGGACGACCGAACGCTTCGCCAGGCTCATGGACGACTACTTGTCCGGGATGACCATCGACCTGGAAGACGTGCAGGCCCGTCTGGCCTCGCTTGACCCAAGCGATCCAGGCTCCGTGGAGAAGGCATTGGGCGGCGACGCCCTGTTCGGCCCGGTCATGGACGACGAGCAACGACTGAAGCTTGCGCGGATCCAAGCCTTCATGGCCGCGGCCGAGGGATACGGCGACCACGTGACCCACGCCGTCGGCAGCGAACTCCTTGCGACCTACGACCGCATCCAGGAAGCGATGCGGCGCTACCGCGAGGGCGAGTCAGGCGATCCGGTGTTCGAACGTCTCCTCGGCGTTGAGATGCACCGCGACCAGTACGCGGCCGGGAGGGCGTTCTGCGACACGGTCGCCGCCCAGACCGACGAAACCACGCTCGCAAAGATGTGGGGCTCGACGGACGCCATGCCTTCGCTTCCGGAGATCGGCGAACCCGTCCTCTGGCTCTCCCGAACCGTCTAGGGAGATCCGGATCCAGGGGTCCGCGGGGAGGCGTCTGCCGTTCAGAGAGTTAGCTATCCTTGCGCCCGATGGAGAGCGTAGGAGAACTCGTCGCCGCAGCGGTTGTTGACGCGCGTGTGTGGGAGGCCTACGGACAGGATTCCGCTGACGGCATCTACCTGGTGGGTCAACCCGGCCCGGCCATGGCGTTCGTCATCTATCGGGCGTGGAAGGTACCGACCGGGTTCGTGAATGAAGAGGTCCGCTTCTACGGACCTTCCGGACGATTGGTCTACCGATGGGGGCCGGAGGTCCGCCGGATGGTGGGGTCGATGGACCTCACCACCGAGATCGACGGCGTGGAGGCAACCGTCTTCGACGAGACCGGGACCTACGTGGTGTCGTTCGTCATGGACGGGGAGATCGTCGGTGAGATCGAGGTCCCAGTTGCGGTGCAAGTGGCTCCGCAGAAGCTGGGCAAGGACACCGAGGAGGGGCTCAAGAAGTCCGACGTGGTTTGGGTGGGCACGGAGACGGGTGGCCGGCGCAAGACGGTCCCTGCGTGGTTCACCTACAAGAACGGGAAGATCCTGTTGGTCTCGCAGAAAGAGCCCGGCCCCGAGGAACAGACCATCCCGGGTGTTCCCGACGCGGCCGAACTGATCGTGATCACCAGGCGGAAGCTCCGAGACACGTCCCTCCAGGAGTTCGTTGCATCACAACGGGTGTTGGAAGGGGCCGAGTGGGAGGCCGCGGCCGCCGCTCTGGCCGACCGTCGCCGGAGCCGCAACGGGCCGCCGGGAGATGCCATCGCACGATGGCGGAACAGCTGTTCCATCGTCGAACTGACCCCGAGCGTCTCCGCTTAGGTATTCATCTCGCGGCCGAGTGCTCCGGCCACCGCTGCGATCTGCCGGCCGAGGTCGGCCATCTCGCTGGGTAGGAGCGCCTGCGGACCATCGCAGAGGGCCGTCTCCGGATCGTTGTGCACGTCGATCATCACCGCGTCGGCACCAGCAGCCACGGCAGCCAGAGCCATAGGCGCCACCAGGTGGCGCTTGCCCACCGCATGGCTGGGGTCGACGATCACCGGAAGGTGAGACTCGTGCTGAGCGACGGCCATCCCCGCCAGGTCCAGGGTGTTCCGCGTGGAGGGTTCGAACGTTCGGATGCCGCGTTCGCACAGGATGATCTCGGAATTTCCCCGCTGCGCGATGTATTCGGCAGCTTGGAGCCACTCATCGATAGTCATCGCGAGGCCGCGCTTGAGCATCACGGGCTTGGCCGTCAGACCGACCTCTTTCAACAGCTCGAAGTTCTGGGAGTTGCGCGTGCCGATGCGGATGCAGTCGGCGACCTCGGCGACATGGGCCACCTGCGACACATCGACGATCTCGACGATGATCGGGAGTCCGGTCTCGCGGCGGCACTCGGTCAGGATCTCGAGTCCCCGTTCCCCGAGACCCTGGAACGAGTACGGCGAGGTCCGCGGCTTGTAGACGTCGCCGCGGAGGATGGTGGCGCCGGCATCCTTCGCAGCCTTCGTGCAGATCATTGCCTGCTCTTCAGACTCCACCGCGCACGGTCCGGCGATGATGGTGAAGGTGTCGCGCCCGACCGGCGTGGGGCCGACCTTCACGGTGGTCGCGGCCGGGTGCAGATCGCGGCTGACCATCTTGTAGGGCTTGCCGATCTGGATGACGTGGTCGACACCGGGGAGTTGAGTGAACGGGATGGCCTGGAACCTGGCCGTGTCTCCCACAAGGCCCACGACCGTGTGGACGGTGCCCCGGCTCACGAACGCCTCGCCGCCCGCGGCGCGCACCTTGTCGCAAACCTGCTCTATGTCGGCCTCTGTGGCCTGTTGCGTCATCACGACGACCATCGCTGACCTCCTGTTTCCCTGGCAGAGGTGCCCGGGGAAACGAAAACCCCGGGTGCTTCGGCCCGGGGTCCCTGTGTGCGGTGGCTACAGGTGACTACGCCGGGCCAGGCCCGAAGTAGAAGAACCAGTAGCGGTAGGTGCGTTCCATGTCCGGCACATCGTGACAGGGTTCGACCATGGATGACAAGCGCCGGGCTAGGATGCCCCCGTGAACCCCCTGACGGACGACCTCGAGCACGTGCTCGCGGACACCCCGCTCTACGTGCAAACGGGGATCTCGCTCGAGGGCGCCGAACCGGGGCTGGTGGCCCTATCGTTCAACCCCGGACCGGTGCATAGGAACATCCAAGGCTTGGTGCATGGAGGCATGCTGGCGTTGCTCGCCGACACCGCGATGGGGCTGGCGGTCCGCACCGAGCTGCCTCCCGGTCGCCCGCACGTGACGGTTCAGCTGGGGATCCGGTACCTGCGTCCGGTGACCTCCGAACAAGGTTCCCTCATCGCGAACGGTCGAACGACGAAGGTGGGACGAACGCTCGCGTTCGCCACGGCAGAGATCTCGCTGGCGGACGGCGCGCTCATCGCCACCGCCGACGCGACGATCTCGGTTGCCGAACCCTGGGCTTAGTACTCCACGTCGATCGTGGCCATGGCCACGGGGAGCTGACTCAAGGCGCCTTGGAGGCCCAAGAGCATCCCCATGTTGCCCGCGACCTTGATCTTGCCCGTCATGAACGCGGTGACCGGCGAGACGCTGCCCTTCGCCAGGCCCACCGCGGTGTCGTAGCTCTGGCTGATCGTCGCGTCCGGGGAGGGGGCGTCGCCGACGCCCATGTCGATGGTGCCGTCGGCGATGATGATCCAATACTTGGTCTCGCTGTCCCCGGTGATGACCTGCTGGATCGTGGCCTTCTGGTTCGCGGCGGCTTGCTTGAAGTCGGGACTGGTGTTCAGGGCGGCCTTCACGGCTTCGGCCCATTCCGTCGAGAGGAACTTCACGGCCATGGGTGTTCGCTCCTTGGGTTGGCAGTTCCCGAAGTCTAGCGGTCAGCGTAGAGCTCGGGCTGCGTGATGTGGGTGTCGTCGGCGATGAACCACACGAACCGTTGGTCGCCGACCACCCGGAGGGTGTTCAAGGACGTGTTCGGTGGAAGGAAGAACAACTCCTGCTGGGGATGCAACCCCAGGACTTGACTCAGGTAGACGTTGATGACGCCGCCGTGGCACACGATCCACACGTCACCGTCAGGGTGGGCGTCCAACACCGCCTCCACCGCCGGCACGACACGCCCCTGGAATCCGACCTTGCTCTCTGCCCCCGGCGCCAGTTCGAACACCGGGTCCTGCATGAGGACGCGGCTCGGCATCTCGGGGTGCTCGCCGATCAGCTCCTCGAACTCCTTGAACTCCCAGTCGCCACCGAACCACTCCGCGACATCGTCGACCACCGTGGCCTTCAGTCCCGTCTCCCGCTCATAAGGAGCAACCGTCTGGCGGGCGCGAGCGAGCGGTGAGACGTAGAGACCGGCGGGACGCGGCATCTTCAGGAGCCGGCGCGTGAGGATCTCGGCTTGCTCGACCCCGACCTGATCGAGCGGGGGATCGGCCACGAGCCCTCTCGGCGTCTCGAGTTCGCCCGTCGAACTGTGGGATGCCCTGCCGTGACGGATGAGATAGAGCCGCCGCTCGCGCCGATCGCTCATGCGCAAGGAATGTTACTTGGACGCCTTCGCGGCCCGGCGAGCGTGCCATTCGGCGGCGTAGCTCTCGACGTCCTCGCGGAGCCAGATGCGCCCCGACGCCAGAGCGGTCAGCGGCTCGGGGAACGAACCCCGGTCGATGTAGGTGACCACCCGGCGCTTATCCCACCCCAGGATCTCGGCGGCCTCCGACACTCCCACGACCTGTGGGATCACCTCCAGAGTCAGCGTCGCGTCGTCACCGACGATCTTCCGAAGCTCCCGGACGCAGGACGCCTGCGAGGTGCCGGTGACCTCGATATAGGCGGGAGCGTCCAGGATGTGGGCGTACCAGCGTCCGCCGGTTGCCCAGACGCGTGCTCGCACCGGCTGATCCATGCGCCGATGCTATCCCGCCGCGTATGACGCTGTCTCCCTGTTCGCGGGGCTCGGTCACCAGCCGCAGCAGGGCAGGATGTAGTGGCAGTTGGGGCAGCGGTAGTGGGCGTGTTCGGGCTCCATGGGATGGCCGCAGAGGTCGCACGGCAGCCGTTTGGACTCGCTGACCACGATGCAATCGGTGCGCTCGGTCCCGATATCGGTCACCGCCTGTTCCATGGTCGCCATCCTAGACCCGGGGTCTGACGCGGGGGCTCAACCCCCGAACGACGGCCGGAAGATCCCGAGGCGCTTCAGTTCCCGCTTCCAGCATTCCGTGTGCCAGTGGCGGCGCGAGTCGACATCGCTCGTGGGCACGACCACCAAGTGCCACACGCCCGCCCGGACCACATGGTCGCAGCCGGGACACCGATATTCCTTCTGTCCCCCGACGTGTCGAACCTCATAGCCAGGAGCTGACGCCCACGACGGTGCATCCGAGCGCGCGGGTGGCGCCTCGGGCTTCTCGAAGAACTGAGGATCGCGGCGGTTCTTCCGTGGCATCTCCTCAGTGTCCCGCATGCGCGCGCATGAAGGCCGCGGCCACCGGCGCCAGGGCTGCGCCTGTCTCGCGTGCATCGCGCTTGGCACCGCGAACCTCGAACGAATGCCCGCCGCCCTCGATCGGGTGAAGCGTCGCGCGCTTCCCGAGTCGCTTCAGCACGGGCTTCAAAACTGCGGGGGTCGCGAACGGGTCGCTGGTCCCTTCGATGAACAGCATGGGAGCCTCGATCGCGTAGAGATGCTCGTCCCGGACGCGATCGGGCTTACCCGGTGGATGCAAGGGGTATCCCAAGAAGACCAACCCGGCCGCGAGAAGTCCCTCCGCTACCGCCACCGAGGCCATCCTCCCCCCGAACGATTTGCCACCCATCCAGATGGGCTCCCGCGGTTTCGCGCGCTCCTTGGCCACCCCGAACGCAGCGACCAGCGCGGCAACCGCCACCGGCGGGCGATCCGGCGACCGCCGCCCGGCCTCCATGTAAGGGAAGTTGACCCGCAGGGCCGCGACGCCTTCGTCTGCGATGGCGCGGGCGAATCCGGCCAGGAACGGGTGATCCATCCCGGCGCCCGCTCCGTGGGCGATGACGATGGAGGCCCACGCCTTGGCCGGACGGAGGTAGGCGGCGCTGACATCGCCGGATGGCGTGGACACGGTGAGTCGTTCTTCAGGTCCGCTCATGCCGTGCCATGATGCACGCCATGAGCGGAAGGTTCTACCTGGGCACTTCGGGATTCGCGTTCCCCGAATGGAAGCACGACGTCTTCTATCCCGAGGGCACGAAGGATCGCGAGCTGCTCTCCTACTACTCGGGGAAGCTGAGTTCGGTCGAGATCAACTACACCTTCCGGCGGTTCCCCAGCGAGAAAACGCTCACGACCTGGCGCGAACAAGCCCAGGACGGTTTCGTGTTCACGCTGAAAGCGAGTCAGAAGATCACGCACTGGAAGCGGCTGGCCGACGCCGACGACGATGTCCGGGCCTTCCTCGACCGCGCGAAGCTGCTGGGCGACCGGCTGGGATGCGTCCTGTTCCAATGTCCGCCCAACCTGAAGTACGACCGGGCACTCATCGAAGGGTTCGTCGGGTACCTGCCACCGCCGGGGCCGGGAACACCGACGTTCGCCATGGAATTCCGCCACGACTCGTGGGCCGAGGCGAGAGAATTGTTGTTGTCCCAAGGGGTCGCGTGGTGCGTGGCGCAGACGGACGACAAGGACCCGAAACCGGCAGATCTCAGCTGGGAGCCCGCCGGGTATCTCCGTTTGCGCAAGAGTGAATACACCGACGAAGAACTCCATGGATGGGCCGCGAAGATCAAGCCCGCACTCGAATCAGGCTCCTCGATCTTCTGTTATTTCAAGCATGAGGACGAGGGTGCGAGTCCCCAGATGGCGAAGCGTCTCGAAGACATCTTGCGCTCCAAGGGATGAGGCTGACGCGACCCCTTGGTGGGGTCGCCGACTGGGCAACGGTTTGGGCAACAGCTTGCGTCGGGCGTCCAGCGCGAACGAGACTGGGGACGTGAAGAACCCCCGCGTGCGGCACTCCCGGGACGGCGATGCCGCAGGCGTCCAAGACCGCCTGGCGCCTCTCCCGGTGGCGAGCTGAGCCATGGAGACCCCGCAGACCCGATACGCGAAGACCCGCGACGGCGTTTACATCGCCTACCAAACGGTGGGCCACGGCCCCATCGACATCGTCTGGCAGTTCGATTGGTTGGGCAACGTCGACACCATCTGGGAGTACCGACCCTACGCGGAGTGGTTCCACGGGCTCGCCACGTTCTCTCGGCTGATCCTGCACGACCGTCGCGGAACGGGAGTATCGAGTCGCAACGTCGACCCCCCCAACCTCGAGACCCGCGTGGCGGACCTGTCCGCCGTGCTGGAGGCAGTCGGCTCCGAGCGGCCGGTCCTCGGCGGGCAATTCGAAGCCGGCGCGCCCAACGTCTTGTTCGCCGCCACGTTCCCCGAGCGCGTCCACTCCCTCTTCTGGTGGTACCCGGCGCCGCGAACGACCTCGGCGCCCGACTACCCCTTCGGTGCGAGCTCGGACATCGTGGCGCGATCCACGCAGGCCACCGTGGATCATTGGGGTACGGACGCCTATGGGTATGCGGCCTATACGGCGGCAGAGCCGGGGGGCGGATCCATCCCGTGGGGCTGGCTCAGCCGGCAGACCGCCACGCCCGACGTTGCCGTCGAGATGGACCGGATCTACAACGAGACCGACGTCCGGGGCGCCATGCCGTCTATCGCCGCGCCCGTGCTCCTGTTGGCTCGCGAGAACGACCGCGACGCGCTCGCGTACCTCGCCACGCTCTTGCGTCAACCGCGGATACAACTCTTCCCCGGTGCGGACGAGTTGAAGGTCGACGAGCAGCCCGCGGTGCTCGACGCCATCCGAGAGTTCGTGGGCATCTCTCCTGCCGCGCCCGAACTGGACACCATCCTGTCGACGGTCTTGTTCACGGACGTCGTCGGATCTACGTCGAAGCAAGCTGAACTGGGGGACCGACGGTACAAGGGGTTGATCGAACAGCATCACGCGATCGTCCGCGATGCCCTCGAACGCTGGCGCGGTCTCGAGTCTTCCACCGCAGGCGACGGCTTCTATGCAACCTTCGATGGACCCGCCCGCGCGATCCGGTGTGCGATGGAGGTCGCGCATCGCGTCATCGACCTCGGCATCGAGATCCGGGCGGGCGTGCACACCGGCGAGTGCGAACTGATGGACGGCAAGATCAGCGGACTCACGGTGTCGATCGGGGCGCGGGTTGCCGCGAAAGCCGGCCCCTCCCAGGTATTGATCTCGCAGACGGTCAAGGATCTCGTCGCCGGTTCCGGCCTCACGTTCGAGGACGCCGGTGAGCACGAGCTGAAGGGTGTTCCGGACCACTGGCGTCTCTATCGGGTCTTGAGCTGACGTTCGACGACACGGCGGTCGTTAAGGGAAGCGCGAACTAAGGCAATCAGGCAACACCTTGGCCAACATCAACAACCAGAGACATGTGAAACTGCTGGTCTTTGGAGGCTTGATACGGAGCAGTACCCATTGCTAGAGTACCGTTGTGCTGCAATGTATCTGGACCATAACGCGATCACTTCGAGCACGAGGACGAGGGTGCGAGTCTGAAGATGGCGAAGCGGTTGGAAGACATCTTGCGCTCCTAAGAATGAGGCAGATGTGACCTTCCACGGGTCCAACGATTTGGGCAACGAGCGCGCCTCCTATCACTCGTCCCCCATGGCGCTCGACGGCCGAACGCATCTCGGTGGAGTAGCCGTCGAGGATCGGCCGGAGCACCTCGGGGTCGTGCTGTTCCCCCAGGGACGTGGACCCCACCAGATCGCAGAACAGGGCGGAGATGATCTTGCGCACCTCACCGGACGAGGCGGACGCGCCGAGGAGCGTCCCGCACCCGTTACAGAACTTTGCGCCGTCCGGGTTCTCGGTACTGGTCGCCCTCGCGCAGCAGGTCTCGATGGCGCCGTCAGACGACACCGGCCCTCGGGGGGCCGGTCTATTTTCCAGATCAGGCAACGTTCTGGGCAACACAATCGTCGTGACAAACTTGAAACGTTGATCGTTTAGGCTGAAGTGTCTTGTGGCGCGTTCCCGCTGGCAGCAGCCGCTCGGGGCACCTGGGCGATGAACATGAACGCGACGAACAGGGTGTTGAGGGCCAGCATGGCCACGACCGGCGGGGTGGCCCACAGATACACACACGGTGCTCCTTCGAGGCGCCAACCGTGGTGATGGCAGTGCACTTCGGCTGCGACGCCGAAGCTGAGGATCACCGCTCCCGCGACCAGTAGGGTGGCCACCCCTAGGGCCTTGAGCGCGGAGGCAGACAGCCGCGGTCGCCATGTGAGCCCGATCAGTCCGAACAGCACTACACCCGCGGTGCTTCCCACGACGGTACTCGTCGGTAGCAGGTCGAAGGTCGACGTCACTTGCACACCAACGATGGCGCCGACCACTGCGCCCGCTAACGCGGCCCCGGCTGCGCGAGCTCCTGCGAAGAGGAGCACCAGACCGAGAAGTCCGCAGCCCACGGCCCACATACCTGAGAGCTGTTGATCGTACATACGATGCATGGGAGCACAGAACGCTGCCCGGGAGAACCGTCGTCACAGGATCACCATCGAGAGAGGTCGGGTCGTCGATATGCCCGACCGATGCGCGACTACGCCTCGTCCACCACCAGGTCGGCGAAGTTGGCGGACGTCTTGCCGAACTCGCGCCACCCGTGCACGTACGGCTTGACGATGGCCATGCTGCGGCCGTACACGAGCGGGATGCACGCGACGCGCTCCGTCACCACCATCCGGTCCGCTTCGTGGAACAGTTCGAGCCGGCCGCGGTCACTGCGTTCCTGCCGAGCCCGTTCGATCAGCTCGTCGAACGGTGGCCAGGAGAACCGTCCTTCGTTCGTTTTGCTGTCGCTCTGGAACAAGAGTCGGAGGAAGTACTCGGGGTCCGCGTAGCCCGGCAACCACCCGGTGAAGATGATGGGTCCGACCTCGCGTGGATCACCCATCGACGGGAGCATGTCCAAGGTCCAGGATCGGACCTCGACGGCCACTCCCAAGACCTCGCGCCAGCTCGCGGCCACGGGTTCGATCAAGCCGCGGTCTTGCTGGAGCGAAGCGACTGCCACGGACCCCTCGAAGCCGCTTCGCGCGAAGTGCTCCCGGGCGCGGTCGGGATCGAAGCGAAGGGCGATATCGGGCGTATGGCCTTGGAGCGCCGGCGGAACGACCCCACCGGTCGCGAGCACCAGGTTTGCCGGCATCACCGCTCCCAGCGCGTCACGGTCGATCGCTCTCGCGAGGGCGATCCGCAGGTCGAGATCGGCCAACGCAGGGTCCGTGTGATCGAACGCGAGGTACCCCGACCAGCCCGCGGCCCCGACGATCGCGTCGGCTACATCATCCTCTACGAGGTCCGCGATCCGGGGCGTGTAGCGGACGGTGACGAGGTCCAACTCGTCCCGGCCGTATCGCTCGATGGCCTCGGGCAGCTGGCTCTGCACGATCTCGACGCGCCGCACGTTTCCCACCCGCGGCCCCATGTAATCGGGCCGGCGTTCGAGCACAAAGCTGCCTTCTGCACGCTCGGCGACCTGGAACGGTCCGCTCACCACCTGGCGCCCCGGCTCCGTCCACGCGTCTCCCGCCGCGGTGATGGCGTGACGGGGCTGGGGGCCGCCGTCGGGACGGTTCATCACGCTCATGAAGTACGGGGCGGGGGCGACCAGGCGGAATTCGATGGTCCGCTCGTCCAGAGCGCGAACGCCGATCCGATCGGGGTCAAGCTCCCGTCGCAGGTAATAGTCCTGTCCGTTCTCCAGCATGAAGTAGATCGCGACGCTAGAGCCCGGTGCGTCCGGATCCAGCGATCGCTTGATCCCGAACTCGACGTCGTGCGCCGTGAGTGGCGTTCCGTCGGACCACGTCACTCCCTCGCGCAAGTGGAAGACGTAACGGAGACCGTCGTCTGCGATTTCCCAACGTTCGGCCAAGTTCGGCACGATCGTGCGTTCGGGCCATTGTTCCACCAGCCGGTCGAACAGCTGCATGCAGAGTTGGATGTTGGGCCATGCGATCGCGGAGCGGGGGTCGGGGTCGTTCGGCAGGAAACTGGATGAGACGCGGAGCACCGATGTCGCCGGTTGGGACGATGGAAGCGGTGGTGTCCAGAACCCGAAGGCGCGCTGGTAGGTCTCGTTGGCTTCGGCGAAGCGCAAGGACATGTGCAGCGCGAGGGCGAGCTTGAACAGGACGAGGGCCATCACCTGGCGTTCGCCTCGACGCTCCAGGATCGGCAGTAGCTGTTGGTAATGGCCGATGGCCTCGTCCAGCGCGTACTCCTGCCGCGCCCGGTCCCCCGCCTTCGTGAGGTAGGCGACGGCCTGTTCCTCGTCCGCCGCACCGAGCCAGTGGTAGGCGAGCAGGCCCGCCACCTCGTCCTCACGGCCGGCGTTGCGCTGCTCGAGCCACTCGGCGGCCATCCGGTGCATCCGCTGTCGATCGTCCTTGACCAGGGTGCGGTAGGCCGCTTCCTGGATCAGCACGTGCTTGAACCGATACTCGGGTTCGGGCCACCGGCGGCCCTCGCGCAAGAGGTCCAACCGCTGGAGTTCGATGAGCGCCGAGCCGACCTCGCCGTCGCCATCGAGCGTCAGTGCTTCCAGGAGCGGCAGCCCGAATTGCCGGCCGAGCACCGAGGCGGCCATCAGCGCCAGGTGCGCCGGGCCGGAGAGACGATCGATCCGTGACAGGATCACCTTCTCGACGGTCGGGGGGATCTCGAGAAGGACGGCGTGATCGAACCGCCAGCCCGGATCCTCGTGCACGAGCGCGCCGGCGTCGGCGAACGACCGCACGAGCTCCTCCAGGAAGAACGGGTTCCCCTCGGCGGGTTCGAGGATCCGTTGTTCCATCGCGGGAGGCAGCGTGCCGGGGCCGATCAGGGCGTACAGGAGTTCGCGACCAGCATCGCCCGACAGGGCTTCGAGCGAGATCTCACTCGCACGATGCGGCAGGTCGCGGGCCGCTGCCTCCTTCACCCGCCAGGACGGATGGTCGCGCTCCGGGCGCATGGTGAGCACCAGGAGCAGCGCCGCCGCCTCCGTGTCGGCGAGCAGTCGCTCGAGGAGCTGGAGCGAGGTGGCGTCGGCCCAATGCAGGTCCTCGAGCGCGATGACCACGGGGCCGTCCTCGGCGAGCCGGCTGAGCAGTGTCCGCACGACCTCGAACGTTCGGTACTGCAACGCTTCGGGCGAAAGCTCCGCCAAGCGAGCCGCGGCCTCCGGTTCGAGCGTGAGCCCCAAGAGTTGCCCGAGATAGGGCTCGATCTCACGTGATCGAGCTCCGAACAGCCTGTCGACATTCCGGCGAAGAGCCACGCGCAGCCGGAGTTCGGGCTCATCGATCGCGGCGCCCAACCACCCGCGAAGCAGGTCACGGAACGGCCAGTAGGGCATCGACTCCCCGTAGGAGACGCAGCGTCCTTCGATCCACAACGGAAGGCCATGAGGCGCCCCGGCGCCCTCGAAGGTCGTGCGGAGTTCGGCGAGCAATCGCGTCTTGCCGATGCCCGGATCGCCCACGAGATAGAGGATCCCGCCACGCCCGTCGCGCACCGCCTCAAGCGCCCGACGCCCCGTGGCGAGCTCGCGCTCGCGGCCGATCATCTGCGTCTGCACACCCTCCAGACCCCTGGATCGTGTGGTCGGTGCGGAAGCGAGTTCATTAGAAACGGCTCGCGCGAGCACCGGTCCGGCTTTTCCCTTGAGATCCAAAGAGACGGGTGACTCCCATCGGAACATCGGTTTCGCCAGCCGATGGGTCTCCTCTCCGACCAACACCGCGCCCGGTGCGGCGTGTGATTGGAGCCGCGCGGCCGTGTTCACCGCGTCTCCGAGCGCCGAATACTCCACCTTTCCCCCGGCCCCGACCGCACCCGCCACCACCAGACCGGTGTCGATGCCGACGCGCACGCCGAACCCCTTGATGCCCCAGCCGCGCTCGACCTCGCCGGCGAAGTCATCGATCTCATTCACGATGCGAAGCCCGGCCCGGATGGCACGCTCGGGGTCGTCTTCATGGGCGACGGGAGCGCCGAACAACGCCAGGATGCCGTCACCGGCGAGATCCTTGACGGTGCCACCGAAGGCCTCGACGGAGGTCACCATCCGGGCGACGGCGTCGTCGACGACCAGCTTGAGATCCTCGGCGTCCAATCGCTCTCCCAACGCGGTGGACCCCACGAGATCGGCGAACAAGGCGGTGACCACCCTGCGCTCTTCGCGTATGTCGCTGTGCGAACCGGTCACAGGTCGCATTGTGACCTGCCGAGGCGCCGGGCGACACCCATCGTGAACAGCCCGTGAAAGCGGGATGATGCATGGATGCCACGAACCGTGCCGGACGTCGTGCCCGCAGGACGGATGAACTCGAACGATCAACCCATCCTGAACGCCGGTCCCGATCTGATCCTTCGTCCGTGGATCCGCTCCGACGCCCCGGCGCTCGTCGCTGCCTTCTCCGACGCAGCCATCCAGCGATGGCACACAAGGGTGTTCTCCTCGGAGGAGGAGGCCGAGGCGTGGATAGATCGATGGGGCGAGCTGTGGAACGCCGAGACCGATGCCTCCTGGGCCGTCACGAGCGCAACCGCCCGCGAACTGAACGGGTACGTCGCCCTTCGCAGCGTGGACCTCGAGTCCGGATCGGCGCATGTCGCCTACTGGGTCGTCGAGGCGGCCAGGGGCCGCGGGGTCGCGACCGCGGCGGCTGAGGCGATCTCCCGCTGGGCCTTCGATGACCTGAAACTGCATCGACTGGAACTCCGTCACGCCGCGGGGAACGTTGCCTCTTGCAACGTCGCGTCGAAACTTGGGTTCGCGCTTGAAGGGACGGCGCGGAGCGCTGAACTGCTCACCGACGGATGGCACGACGAACATCTGCACGCTCGTATCAACCCAGTGCCGATACCGTAGTAGGGCGCCGTTCAGTTGCTCTTGGATGGCACCGAGATTCACGCTGATAAGGCTGCGCCCGTTACCATCCGCACAGCGAATTCAAGGAGGCTTCCATGCAGAACCTGACCGAGACCGACACGTTCCCTTGGCGCACGTTGCCGGGCCGCGACTATCACGCTCCCGATGTCTATGCGGCGGATCTGGATCGCGTGTTCGCCCCGTCGTGGGTCTGTGTCGGGCGCGCTGAGACCATCACCGAGCCCGGCTCCTACCTCACCCCGGAGGTATCGGGTGAGCAGTTGATCGTGATCCGTGGGAAGGATGGGCAGCTGCGGGCCTTCGCCAACTCATGCCGCCATCGGGGCACGCTCTTGCTCGAAGGGACGGGCACCGTCAAGGGCGCGATCCGCTGCCCCTATCACTCCTGGACCTACGGGTTCGACGGAACGCTGCTCGGATCGCCGAACGTCAAGGCGGAAGACGGACTCGACCGTGAGGCGTACGGACTGTGGCCTGTCCCGCTCGAGGAATGGGACGGCTTCGTGTTCGTGAATCTCGACGGAACCGCCGCACCGCTTGCCGAGATGCTCGCGACCGTGCCGGACTCCCCCGTGGAACTGTCTCGGTACGGGATCGGAGAACTCCGGATCGGAGCGACCCGCGAGTACGACGTCGCCGCCAACTGGAAGATCGTCATCGAGAACTACCATGAGTGCCTGCACTGCCCGGTCGTGCACCCCGAGCTCGTGAAGATCGTTCCCCTCTACCGCCACGGCGAGGTCGAGGAGGAAGGCCAGACACTCGGGAACTCGATGGGCCACGGCCTGACGTCCTTCACGGCGAGCGGTCTGTCCTCCCTCCCGCGGCTCCCCGGATTGACGGACGAGGACGAGCACACGTTCTACGGCGCCTATCTCCCACCGAACCTCATCCTCAATTACCACTCCGAAACGGTGAACGCCGTGACGGTCCACCCGGCCGGCCCGGAGCGCACCATCGTGAAGAGCGCATTCCTCTTCCGGCCCGAGACGATGGCGGCCGAGGGGTTCGATCCGAGCGAAGTGGTCGATTTCCGGGATCTGGTCGCGCGCCAGGACTGGAGCGTGTGTGAGCTGGCCCAGCGAGGCTTGCGTTCGCGCTTCTTCGACAGCGGGATCTACCCGCGTCAGGAGCGGGGGATCGCAACGCTGAATCAGCGATACGTCGCACAACGGGATGGGTTACGCGGTGCGGTTCACTGACCAGGTGGCGGTGATCACCGGAGGCACCTCCGGGATCGGGCGAGCCACCGCGGCCGCCTTCGCCGAAGCGGGCGCCGCAGTGGCGTTCACCGGTCGAGACGACGAGCGCGGCGCCGAGGTCGTGAAGGAGATCGAGGCGGCCGGGGGCCGTGCCCTGTTCATCGCCGCCGATGTACGCTCGGCGGAGGATTGCCGGAGAACCGTCGAGACGACCCTGAAGGAGTTCGGACGCGTCGACGTGCTCTTCAACAACGCCGGCGTGTTCTTCCCCAACGACGTGCTCAGCTGCTCCGAGAGTGAATGGGACGAACAGATCGACAGCAGTCTCAAGGGAACGTTCCTGATGTCGAAGTTCGCGCTCCCCTCGATGATCGAACGGGGCTCGGGAGTGATCGTGAACAACAGCTCCGGCTGGGGGTTGGTCGGGGGAGATCGCGCGGCCGCCTACTGTGCCGCGAAGGGCGGCGTCGTGGTGCTCACCAAGGCGATGGCGATCGACCACGGGCCACAGGGCATCCGCGTGAACGCCATCTGCCCCGGGGACACGATGACGCCGATGGAACGGGGCGAGGCCGAACGCCGAGGGTGGACCTGGGACTACTACGTCGAGTGGGCCTCGGATCGTCCGCTCCGCCGCATGGGCAGGCCCGAGGAGATCGCGCGAACGGTCATGTTCCTGGCTTCAGAGGAGTCGTCGTTCATCACCGGCGCCGCGATCCCGGTGGATGGCGGCGGGGTCGCCGGGTAGGAACGCCCCCCTCACGCCCCCGCCTTGAACTCGGCCCAGGCGTCCTGCCAGAGCTGATCGGACTCCGGTGAGATGGCCAGGATCCTCTTCCCCGTCTGGAAGTCCTCGCGCTTCACCAACGTGTTCGCGAGGTTGTGGGGGATGTACCCGGCCTTCATGAATTCTCCTTCGGTCACGTTCTCGAAGGGGGGCTGGAACCCCTCGTACCCGAAGTTCGTGAGTCCGTTCTCCTCGTCCATGAGGAAGTTCATGAACATGTGCGCAAGCACAGGGCTCTTCGCGTTCGCCGAGACAACCATGAGGTCGTTCGAGACCTCCCAGCCGCCGTCCGGCGGGTAGTAGTAGCCGAGCACGGACACGGGAACACCCTTCGGCAGGAACCAGCGCGTGTAGTTCATGTTGCCCGACCACGACAGACGGATCCACGAGGAATCGTCGGCGAGCTTCTGGTAGTCGGTGCCGGCGACGTCGACCTTGAGCGGAACGAGCTTGAGCAGGTCCGCTTTCGCCGCGTCGATGATCGTCGTGTCCGTCGTATTGAACGGGTCGTCATATCCAAGATGCAGCATCGCGTACGCCAGCGTTTCCCGGTACTCGTCCAGAACGCCCGTCTTGCCCGCGTACTTCGGATCCCAGAACACGTCGAGCGGGTTGTCGAGGGTTCCGGGGTCAGGCACAGAGTCCGAGCGGTATCCGATGCCGGTCTTCCACGTGAGGTAAGGCGCGCTGTACGCCGAGCCTTGGTCATAGAACGGGTCCTGGAGCTCGGGCCAGATGTTCGCTTCGAGGTTGGGCAGGTAGGTGTGGTTGATCGGCTGCAGGAGCTTCGCGGCGGCAAGCTTGCCCAGGTTCTCGATCGTGGGGAAGAAGAGGTCGAATTCAACTGCGCCACTCTGGATCTTCGAGATGGCCTCCGACATCCCGGTGAACTGCGTGTACTCGATCTTGACGCCGAACTGATCCTGGAACTTGTTCAAGACTTTCTTGTAGATGTAGTCGTTCCAGTTGTAGATCCTCAACGGGCCGGGCTCCGCCTTGAGACCGTCTTCGATCGACGTCAGGCTGTCGAAGAGCGGAAGCGTCACCGGATGGTCGGGTCTGGCGAGTTGCACGCCGCCGGCGTTGCTGCCCCCGGAACCGCCGGGGTTCGCCGAGCCACCGCAGGCCGCGAGGATCGAGGCGATGCCCGGCAGAGCGATACCGGTCGCGGCAGAGCGGCGAAGGAAGTCGCGCCGTGTCATCGCGCGGTTCCGACGTTCCATCGGGTGTTGCCCCATCTTCTGCCCCCAGTCGTTCGCGTCGGCGATAGCGTGCAGACGTTCGCCTCGTGCGGTCGGCGTGTCAAGGTGAAGCCGTGATGCGCAGTGACCGATGGTCACGCGCACCGCGCGCCCTCACGGCCAGCTGTTCGGAAGCGCACGGTACGATGCGGCACCCGACCAGGGGGGGACGTGAAGCGGCGAAGCGCGCGGCGAACTCCGATCGAATCGATCGAGATGCTGTATCCCCGCGGCTTCTGGCGAACCCTCGCGCTCCCAGGACTGCTCTGGTTGTTGCTCCTGTTCGTTGTCCCCTTCTACGCGTCCCTATCGACCGCTGGGGGAAAGCTCGACCCGATCTTCGGTACCGCAACTCCCGAATGGAACCCGCTCAGGTGGCATCCGGACGCGTTCTCGTTCGTGCTTCGAAACCTCGTGCTGACGAACGGTCCCTTCCGCGTGGTGTTCGTTCGCACCACGATCTATGTGTTCTCTGCGGTCGCGTTGTGCTTGCTCGTCGCGTACCCGGTCGCGTATTACGTATCACGCCTGCAAGGTCGGGCGAAGACGCTGATGCTCGCTCTCGTGGTGCTGCCGTTCTGGATCAGTTACCTGATGCGGATGCTTGCATGGGTTGGCCTGCTTCAGAATGACGGCTACGTCAACCGGATCCTGCAAGCTCTCCACCTGATCGACCATCCGATCACGTGGCTCGAAGGCAACCCGGTCACTGTCGTGCTGGGACTCGCCTACGGCTACATGCCGTTCATGATCCTGCCCCTGTTCGCCGCGCTTGAGCGGATCGACCGGCACGTGCTCGAGGCCGCCTGGGATCTGGGAGCAAACTCGCTGCGGTCGTTCGTGCGCGTCACGCTCCCGCTCTCGAAGCAGGGCATCCTGGCCGGCACCGTGATCATCATGCTGCCGATGTTCGGTGACTACTACACGGCCGACCTCCTGTCCGGCCGTCCCGAGACCAGCATGATCGGCAACCAGATCGTGCTCTACCTCCAGGGGAACACCCTCGGCAGCGCGCAGGCGCGCGGAGCCGCGCTCGTGATGATCCTGGCGGCGCTCGTGTCGATCCTCACGATCTACTACCTGGTCAGCACGTCACGCGCGGCATCCGAGGCGAGGCTCCGATGAGCGCGATGCGAACCTGGGTGGTGAACCCGTGGCGGCGTCCGAGGTTCCTCGCGGTGTGGTCGTGGCTCTACGTCGTATGGGCAGTCGGGCCGGTTGGATCCGCGATCGTCTTCTCGTTCAATTCAGGCCGTTCGCGGTCGACCTTGCAGGGCCTCAGCCTTCGTTGGTATGTGGGAGATCCCGATCTCTCCGTGCTACACGACCCGCGACTGTTGGCCGCGATGGTCCAGAGCCTTCAGCTCGCGGCGCTCACGATGATCATCGCCACTCCGATCGGCGTGGCCATGGCGCTCGGGCTTGCGCGCTGGCGGGGGCGTGCCGCCACCGGGTCGAACCTCCTGATGCTGCTCCCGCTGGTGACGCCCGAGATCGTGCTCGCCTCCGGCCTCTTCCTCGTCTTCGTGCACCTGTTCACGGTGGTCCCGTTCGGTACACCTGCGCAGGTCTTGGGGCACGTGACATGGTCCATCCCCTACGTCGTGGTCGTGATGCGAGGACGTTTGTTCTCGATCGGCAAGGAATACGAAGAGGCGGCGATGGATCTGGGCTCCTCGCCCATCGAAGCGTTGCGCCGCGTGCTGCTCCCGCTGCTCTATCCGGCGGTCTTCGCCGGCTTCATGATCGTGTTCGCGTTGTCGATCGACGACTTCGTCACCAGCCAGTTCCTCTCGGCCGGGGACAGCACCACGACCATCCCCATGCTCCTGTACTCCACGGGCCGTTCAGCGCCGAACCCATCGCTCAACGCCCTCGCGACGCTGATGCTGGCGTTCTCACTCGCGGCGATCGGGATCGCAGCGTTCACGTTGACCAGGTTCGCACGGCGCCATGGCACGAAGGCGGGCGCCACCCGCGAACTCACCGCATTCGAGTTATGAAGGAGGACCGTTGCCAGACGAGCGGATGTTCCTGACGATGTCCGACGGGATCCGGATCGCGATCTCGTTGCACAAGCCGGACGGCGAGGGGCCCTGGCCCGTCGTGTTCGAGGCGCGGCCCTACCGCAAGGACGACATCAGTTGGTCGGAGCCGATCTACCGGCGGCTTGCGGATGAAGGCGATCTCGCCGTGTGTCGCGCCGATGTCCGAGGCACGGGCTCCTCCGAAGGGATCGCTGAGGACGAATACACCGATCGGGAGTGGCAGGACCACCTGGAGACGATCGACTGGCTCTCAACACAGACCTGGTCCAACGGCAACGTGGGGATGTACGGGACCTCGTACTCAGGGTTCAACTCGCTCCAGATGGCGGCGCTCCGCCCGCCGGCGCTCAAGGCGATCATCCCCATCTTCGCGACAGACCGCCGCTATACCGACGACGTCCATTTCGGCGGCGGCATCCGACGTGGGATCGACTTCCTGGACTATCCGCTCATGATGACCGCGATGAACGCCCTTCCGCCGGTGCCGAGCGTGTTCGGCGAAGGATGGCGCGAGGAATGGCTGCGGCGGATCGATGCGAACGATCCGTGGGAACTCCCCTGGTTCGAGCACCAGAACGAGGACGACTACTGGCGGCACGGATCTGTCGCCTTCGACTACGGCGCCATCGAAGCGGCGACCATGATCATCGCGGGACACGCCGACGGGTATCACAACATGGCGTTCCGCACCTTCGAAGCCCTGAAGGGGCCGAAGCGGATCCTGTTCGGTCCGTGGAGCCACATGAGCCCCCGCCTGTCCATGCCCGGCCCGCGCATCGACCACGTGCCGGAGATGATCCGTTGGTGGCACCGCTGGTTGCGAGGTGACGACAACGGCGTCGAACGTGAGGCGCCGGTCACGATGTTCGTTCGTCACTCGACTCCCCCCAAGCCGGACCTGGATGCCTACAACGGCGAATGGCGCGCCGAGCCAGAATGGCCACCGGCCCGCCAACGGGAGGATCGCCGCCCACTGTCGAGCGCGAAGACTGCGCGCGGCGGCGCGGAGACGTCGAGCGGGGACGAGTTGACCGTTCGCGGGGATGTCGGGATCACCGGCTCCATCTGGTGCGCCGCCGACCTGCCATTCGGCACCCCGTGGGACCAGCGCGCCGACGAGGCCTTCTCGCTCGTGTACGACTGGCCGGCACTCGATGGACCGCTCGAGATCATGGGTCATCCGCGAGTGGAGCTGGCGGTCTCATCCTCGACGCCGGTTGCGTTCGTCTCGGCCAGGGTCTGCGACGTCTTCCCCGACGGAACGTCGGCGCTGGTGACGCGCGGTGTCCTGAACCTGACGCATCGGAACTCCCATCAAACGCCCGAGGCTCTGGAACCCGGCGAACCGGTGACCGCGACGATCGAACTGGATGCGACATCCTGGGTCTGGGAACCGGGGCACAAGCTCCGGCTCGACCTTGCAGGATCGGACTTCCCCTCGTCGTGGCCGCCTCCGGAGGGCGGAACCATCACGATCGATCGTGCGCGCTCCACGCTGATCCTGCCGGTGTTGGACGGCCCACCGTTGTTGGACCCGCCGACGTTCGTCCCGGGCGAAGACACGGCCCATGAGCCCGGCCACGTGGTCTGGCAGGTGCACGAGGACCTCTTGGCCCGCGAGCGCTCCGTGTCGATCGACCACGGCGGCATCCGTGGCGGCGGCGGGAACGACGGGGTGAAGATCGAAGATCGCTACGGCGGCGAGGTCCGCGTGCGCTGGGATCGGCCCGGGATCGCGTCGGCGTCGGGCGGTGTCTCGTTCGAGCTGACCTGGCCCGAGACTACGGTCACCACCTCATCGCGGGGCACCTTGCGAACCGACGAGACAACCTGGCACCTCGACCTCGAACTCGAAGTGAGCGAGAACGGTGAGGTGATACGCACGCGCCGTTGGGAACGCACCGTGCCGCGAGACCTGCAGTAGCCAGGCGCTACCCTGGGGCCCGATGAACTTCGCCTTCAGGCCTATGGGGTCAGACGACGTGCAAGCCATGCGGACCTGGCGTTACCCGGAGCCCTATCAGACCTACGACTCCGACTCGGATCCTGGGGACGTAGAACTGATGCTCACGGAGATCGCCTCGGGCGAACGGTGGTTCGCGGTGGTGGATCCCGCTACCGATGAACTGGCCGGTTTCTTCGAGTTCGTGATCACCGGTGCCGAGATCGAGATCGGCCTCGGACTTCGGCCCGATCTCACCGGCCACGGCCTCGGCGCCTCGCTGGTGGAGGCGGGTCTCGCCTTCGCAGGGGAGCGGTGGGCACCGCGCACGTTCGCCTTGGACGTGTTCCCCTGGAACCAACGCGCCATCAAGGTGTATGAGCGGGCAGGATTCGTCCGAGGTGATGTGTACACCCGTCACTTCGACGGCGGGGTCGAACGCCGGTTCCTACGGATGACCCGGCCGGCCGCCGAGTAGCCGAACGGTCCTTGCGGTCGGATGCCGTCTTCTGCAACACTCCGGGCTCCCCGACCGAATCAGAGGCACCCCGTGCGTCGCTCCGCGATCTTCCTGGCAACCATGGTCTTCATCCTGTTGACCGTCGGCACCCGCCAGGTTCCGGCTCGCGCGGTTGCCGGACATCCGAACGTCGTCATGATCATCACCGACGACCAAGTCATCAACACCTTGCAGCTCATGCCGAACGTCCGGGCGCTCGCCCGGCGTGGGACCACGTTCAAGCAGGCGTTCGTCTCGAACTCGCTCTGCTGCCCGAGCCGCGCCACGATCTTCACGGGACTCTATTCTCACCAGAACGGCGTCTACTCGCTCGACAACGCCAACTATGGAGGGTTCTACGCCTTCACCTCCAACGGTAACGAGACGAGATCGCTTCCCTACGTGCTCGATGGGCACAACGCGGAAGCGGTTAACTACAACACAGCCCTGTTCGGGAAGTATCTGAACAACTACCCGGGCGACGATCCCACCATCTATCCGGCGGACTACGTGCCGGCGGGCTGGGACACCTGGGACGCGTTCTCCGGCAAGAACGGCAACTACTACAACTACACACTCATCCAGAAGGACGGCCTTGCTCCCCCGGTCTTCGAGACGCACAAACATGATCCCTCCCTGGATTACTCCACCAACGTGCTGGGTGACGACGCCGTGACGTGGCTGGGCGCACAGGACGAGAGCACGCCGTTCTTCCTCTATTTCGCTCCGTACGGTCCGCACGGTCCGCAAGTCCCGGCACCCGGCGACGAAGGGATCACGGCTCCGACCCCGTTCAAGACTCCGAGCTTCAACGAGGCCGACGTTTCGGACAAGCCGCCGTATGTCCAGTCGGCTCCGCTGTATACAGCGACCGATATCGCGAACCTCCAGGGGCATTGGGACCGCCAATACGCGACCCTCGCCTCGATCGACCGCTACGTCGGCTCGATCGAGGATGCCCTCACGCCCACCCAGCTCTCCAACACGGTCTTCGTCTTCATGTCGGATAACGGCTACACCTTCGGTGACCATCGCTTCGACTACAAGCTCGTTCCCTACGAACGGTCGATCAGGGTTCCGTTGATCATCGCCGGGGCCGCACCGACGCAGCCGCGCGGCGACCATCACATCGTCATGAACGCCGACCTGATGCCAACCATCCTTCAGCTGACGGGGCTGACACCTGCCGTCCCGAACGCCTTGCCGTTCGATGGCGTCTCACTGACGCCGCTGCTGGGGGCGGGAGGCACCTGGGCGCCGCGGAGCGCGATCCTCCTGGAACACCTGGATGATCCAACGACCCTGCGCTACGTCCCGTCCTACTGCGGCGTCCGCACCTCGCGATGGATGTACGCCGTCTACGTCGATGGCTTCCAAGAGCTCTACGACCTCAAGGCCGACCCCAACGAGCTCACGAACATCGCGGCTTCCCGACCGGTCGTCCTTGCCCGACGCCGAGTTGAGACGCAGCAACTCTGCGATCCCCTGCCGCCGGACTTCCCTTCGGACTTCTGGTCGCAGTTCGGACCCTGACCCCTTTGCGGCCGGCGTAGCCGGATTCAGGGTGCCGACGGTGCAACATGGAACGCGGCCTCGATCCTCGCCACCTCACCGGGATCCGTCACCTTCGTCCCATCGACGTGGCGAACGTAGAACGCGTCGATCACACGTCCCGGATAGGTCGCGACCTTCGCGACATGGACGTCGAGATCCAGATCGGCAAGGGTCTGTGTGATATCGAACAGGAGCCCGATCCGGTCGGGCGCACCGACTTCCACCACCGTGTAGAAATCGCTCGCGTCGTTGTCGACCCTGACCGTGACCGGCGTCGGCCGCGACGGTGCTGGGTAGTGCGCACGCTTCTCCGCGACCTGGTGCGCCAGACTGGTCCGGCCCTCCACCGCCCGGCGCAGCGCTTTCCGGAATGACCGCCAGCGATCCTCCTCGACCGTTGTGCCGAAGGACGCCTGTACCTCGAAGAGGTCGGCGGCGACGTGATCGTCCGTGGTGAACACCTGCGCCGACAGGACCGACAGGCCGGCCAGCGCCAGCGACCCCGCGATCTCTGAGAGCAGCCCGGGATGGTCGGCCGCGACGACCAGGAGTTCATAGGTGTCCTCGCGGGTACCGGGACGGGACACGGTTCGGACCTCGTGCACACCGATATCGGGGGCGATCACAGAGAAATGTCGCGCAGCCTGCGCGGGCTCGACGGAAAGGAAGTACCCGCGCGGCATCCTCACCATGAACCGCTCCACGGCGACATCGGGCTCGGAAGCGAGGAGCTCACGTACCCGCGCCAGGCGGTCCGCGAGGCGTTCGGCCAGTTCAGTGCCCATCTGTCCGCGCTCGAAGACGCGGAGAACACGAACAGCGAGTTCCCGCACCAACGTCCGGCGCCACGGTGTCCAAGCGGCGGGTCCGGTGGCGAGGGCATCGGCTTTCGCCAACAGATACAGCGCGGCCAGCCGGCTCGGTGTCGCGATCCGCGCGGCAACACCGAGGATGAGGTTCTCGTCGCTCAGGTCCCTGCGAGTGGCGGTGTCAGGCAGGAGGAGGTGCTCGGCCGCCATGAACGCGGCCAGGTCTCGCGTCGGCGTCGGCACGCCCATCCGCTGCAGGAGATCCATCGAGATCTCCGCGCCCGCCGGCACGTGGTTCCCACCGCCGTTCTTGCCGATGTCGTGGAAGAGGGCGCCGAGCAACAACGCATCCTGATCGTCGATGAGCCCGACCAGGTCTGCTTCGAACGGGTCCTCGCCGTCAAGGTCTTCGCCCCGGAGCATCTGGGCCATCCCTGCCAGCGCGTACGTGAGATGCGAGTCGACGGTGAAGCGGTGGTACGGGTCGCGTTGAGGCCGGCAGCGAACATCCGACCACGCCGGCAGGAACCGCTCCAGCGATCCCACACGATCCAACGTATCCAGCGCCGCCGCACCCTGTCGCCCCGCGCGCAAGAGCGTGAGGAATCGTTCGCGCACGCCCGATGTCCAGACCACCGGGTCGGGGATATCCGCAGCCTCGATGCGGTCCAGCAGCTGGGGATCCGCGAGCTGTCCCTGATCGTTGACGTCGAGCGCGGCCAGGACACCTTCGGCGTCGAGCGGGTCGGCCGCAGGAACACCAGCGCCCGGCGGGGCGTCCGTTATCGCTCTCAGGGCGACGCGCGTGAAGACCTCGTCGCGGATGTGTTCGACGTCCCGGGCCCGTTCGAACACCGCCCGCATCAAGCCATCGGGGGCGGGCAGGCGTGGTTCGTCCGTGAAGCCCATGTCCGATGCGACCCCCGGCTGGAGATCTGACGTCAGCCGGTCCCTGCGTTTGCCGACCGCCAGCTGCACCGCGCTCCGGGCGCGGATCAGGAACTCCTCGGCCTCGTCGATGAGCTCGCGTTCCGACGGGCGAAGCACGCCCGAACTCTCAAGGAGCGCTCCCGTGCTGCGTTCCAGCCATCCGAACGATGCGATATCGCGCAGGCCGCCGCTTCCCTCTTTGAGATCGGGCTCCAGGCCGTGGGCCGTGGAGCCGTAGCGCTCGGTTCGTTCTTCGGCCGCACCGGCAAGTCGAGCGGCGAACACGGCGATGTCGTCGGATGCCTGCCGAACCACGGGCGCCATCGCCGCTTCGAAGAGACCGGCATCGCCCGCAAGGTACCGCGCGTCCAGCATGGCGGTGAGCGCGTCCAGGCGCTCCCCCGCCGCCGTCAGGCATTCGGACGGCGTTCGGACGGCTTGACCCACCTCGAACCCGGCGTCCCAGAGCGGGTAGAGCATGCGGTCGGTGAGCCGTGCGAGCCCTTCCGGGTCCGACCCGTGGTGCAGGATCAATAGGTCGATGTCGGAGAACGGGAGCTGCCGGCCACGGCCGTACCCACCCAGCGCGGCGATGGCAGTTCCGGCCGGAGCATCGGTTTCGAAGAGTTCGATCAATGCGGCATCCACCAGCGCCGTCCGCTTGCGCGCGGACCACAGGCCGTGGTGACCGGGGGAATAGGCGCGATCCAGCGCGGCCAGTTCGTCGTGCAGCGTCGAGATCGTGTCGGTCACAGGTCGGCTCCGGACGAACTAGACGGCGTCGGGACCCATCTCGCCGGTCCTGATGCGGATGACCTGTTCGGCTTCGGTTACCCAGAGCTTGCCGTCCCCGATCTTGCCGGTCCGGGCCGCCTTCACGATGGCATCAACCACGCCGGGAAGGTCGCCGTCGGCCACCAGGATCTCGATCTTGACCTTGGGGACGAAGTCCACCTGGTACTCCGCTCCCCGGTAGACCTCCGTATGTCCGCGCTGGCGTCCGAATCCCTCGACGTCCGTGGTGGTCATCCCGTTCACCCCGATGTCTCGCAGGGATTCCTTGACGTCGTCGATGCGGTGCGGTTTCACGATGGCGGTGACGAGCTTCACGGTCGAACGCTCCTTCCGGGAGGCACACCATAGCCCGAACCCCGGTCGTTCCGGAGGACCGGGGCGGCCAGCACGACCGCGGGATCCTCGACCTCATGCTGCAAGGATCTGGCTCCCCCGGCGATCCCGAACAGTCGCTTGCGATAGACCAGCCAGATCACGATCGCGAGATTGACGACCAAGGCCCCCACCCGGAAGACCGTGACCTTGCGGACGAGTTCGACGATCTCGAGGGGGAGCAAGCCGGAGGTGGCGACCGCGGTGAGGTACTCGGCCCATCGCTTCTCGTGCCAAAGGCCGATGGCCTCGACCAGCTCGAGAACGAAGTACGCGGCGGCCGTCAGCATGAGGAACGTCAAGGTCCTCGAGTGGACGTCGGCCAGTTTCGTGAGTTCGCTCACGATGACGCCTTGGGACCCCTGGTCCGCACCGGAGGCGTTCAGCGCGTCGAGGATGTGCTGGGCTTGATCGTGCAGGGGGACGATGTTCAGGCGGAACAGCAAGCCCACCAGGAACAGCAACCCGAAGATGACGACGTGGACGATGCGATCCAAGGCGATGACGCGAAGGACGATGACCTCGCGCAACGCCTCTCCCCTGCGCGGCAACTTGATCTGTGCGATCGGGGGGAGATACTCGCGTTTGGGATCCGCGGGGACGGGCACCTCTCGCCACGAATCACACCGCAGGCAGCGGGCCAGTCGGCGTCCGTCGGGGAGGTCCACCCCGACGCCAAGGTCTTCCGGGCGGAGGCTGGCGACGCGCGCGGCCGGAAGGACATGGCCATGCCGCGAGCAGACGAGCGTCTCAGGATGCCAATGCGAACCGCGCAACGTCGCGCTGAGCCGTCGGAACCAGTTGATCACGCCTGGGAGCTTAGCCGGGGCGCCAGGGCTTTCCGGTAGACGTGCCATTCGCGCCTGATGTGCATGCCGGCGCGTTCGTACAGCCTGGTTGCGCCGGTTTCGTTGCCGGCGTCAACCCCGAGCCGGATCTCGGTCCGTCCACGTTGCGCGAACATGGCGAAGGTCTGACGCAGCAATGCCTCGCCGATCCCCCGACCCCGCCACGGCTTCAACACCACCAGATCTCCGATCCACGCGACGCCCTCCAGCTCGAGAGATAGTGCGGCCCCGACCAAAGCGTCACCCTCCCAGGCCAGGAGCATCAGGTCCCGGTCATATGCCGGCGATCCGAGCCATTCGTCACGCCATTCTTCGAAGTCCTGTTGCCAGTACCCGAAGTGCTCGCTGAAGCCCTCGCTCACGCAGGCATGGACCGCCTCCAGGTCCTCAGGATCGCGCATCACGCGGAACTCGATGCCCGCGGGGACGGGTGGAGCCGGTTCGACGTCGGTCAATGAGCGTTGCATGTCCCACGAGGTACGGACCTTCGTGAAGCCCCGCGCCTGGACGAGGTCGCGCGCGGCGAGGTCCGGCGCGGGGAAGAACACCTGGAGCTGAGGGTCCGCTCCCGCCGCGACGTGATCGGCGGCGCGCACCTCGGCCCAGTCCAGGAACCACGACCCGATACCGCGACCCCGGTGCTCCGGGTGCACCCTGATGAACGTGCCCACCCATGAACCGGAGTCCCAGGTGCAGTTCCCGAACCCGGCCAGGAACCCATCCGAGGTGAGGACGAGCTTTCGGTCGTGCTCCCGATCCCACCGCGGCGCCCGAAGATCCTCGCGAACCCAATCGCGAACCGGGTCCACGAACCCGACGTCCGCCAGGTCGCACTCCTGAAGGAATCCCGATATCAGATCGATGTCATCCGGGTACCGCACGACCCGGGTGGAGTACCCGGCGGGCAAGGTCACTCCCCGGACGCCTTCTTCCGTGCGGCGGGCTTCTTGGCAGCGGTCTTCTTCGCGCTCGACTTCTTCGCCGGCGCCTCCTCCTCGTCAGATCCGCCCTTCTTCTTCGCGGCGGCGACGCTCGCCTTCAACGCCTCCATCAGGTCGACGACCTTCGCGGTGGGTTCGGCCGTGACGACTTCGATCTCTTCGCCAAGGATCTTCTTCTCGACGATCTCGAGCATCGCGGTGCGGTAGTCGTCGGTGAACTCCTCCGGGCTCCAGGCGCTGGTGAGCGACTCGATGAGTGACTTGGCCATGTCCAATTCCTGCTCGCGAACCTTGACCTTGGAGACGTCCACATCGCCGAAGTCCATCGCGCGGATCTCATCCGGCCAGTACATGGTCTCCAACACGAACGCATCGTCGCGGAACCGGAGCGCGGCCAAGTGCTCCTTGTCGCGGAAGCTGACCTTCGCGACGCCCACCTTCCCTTCTTCCTGAAGTGCGTTCCGAAGGAGCGCGTAGGCCTTCGCGCCGGTCTCCTCGGGCACCAGGTAGTAGGACTTCTTGTACATCATGGGGTCGATCTCCTCGAGCTCGACGAACTGCACGATGTCGATGGCGCGCGAGGATTCGACGGGTACCGCGTCGAAGTCGTCGTCGCTGAGGATGACGTACTTGTCTTTCTCGTATTCGTAGCCCTTCACGATCTCTTCGTAGGGAACCTCTTCCCCATCGATGGAACAGGTGCGCTTCATGCGTATGCGGCCGCCGTCCTCGGCGTGGAGCTGGTTGAAACGAAGCGTCTTCTCCTCCGTGGCGGGGTACACGCTCACGGGGATGGTCACCAGCCCGAAGCTGATGGCGCCTTTCCACATGGCTCTCGGCATCTCGACCCCCCGGGGAAACGTTGAGAACAGGTCTTACCCTGTGAAGGAACGCGAGTCTAGCCCAGGGCTCGGACATCGCCGCACCCGTCTACTTGCGGAGCAACCCCTATTCGGCGCAGGATGGGCCATGGCTGCGCGGAGGCTTCTCCTCGGACTGGTGGTGGTGATCGCGGTCGCACTGACCCCGGCCATCGCCTCGGCCGCGACCCCGACGATAGACAGCCTGTCCCCCACCTCCGGGCGGGTCGGCACGAGCGTGACCATCACCGGGTCCGGGTTCACGGACGCGACCGCCGTCCGGTTCGCGGGGACGCCCGCGGAGAAGACGGTTGAATCCGATACCACCATCACGACCTCCGTCCCGGCGGGCGCGGTGTCGGGTCCGGTGAGCGTGGATGCACCCGAGGGGTCCGTCGTGGGTCCCGACTTCCTGGTGGTGGGGCCAACAGTAAGTGCGCTCTCGCCCGACACCGGCGCCGTGGGCGTCAGCGTGGTCATCACCGGCACGGATCTTGCGGCAGCCACCGACATCTCCTTCGGCGGAACCGCCGCCCCCTACACCGTCGTCTCCGACACGCAGATCAACACGAAGGTCCCGATCGGGGCGGTGACGGGTTCGGTCGTCGTCACGACGCCGGACGGGCAGGCCACCGGCCCGCGCTTCAAGGTGATCCCGATCGATCACATCGTGATCCTGATGGAGGAGAACCACTCGTTCGACAACGTCCTTGGCAGGTTCTGCGCCGACGTGGAGGCGGGCTTGCTGAAACGGAAGGGCGCCAATATGGCGTGTGATGGGGCAACGACCGGCGAGTTGCGAACCGGAGCCACCGTCCCACTATCGTCCGCCTCTGATTTCGTGCCGAACGTCGGCCATGACGTGGGCGCGCAGAAGATCGCCATGAACGGTGGGTTGATGAACGGATTCAGCCAGATGAACGGCTGCTCGACCGCCTTCACGCCGATCTACCGCTGTTACACGCAGTTCGATCCGCTGCGCTCACCGACATCGATCGCCAACATCGCGACGTTGGCTCGCTCCTACGCTGTGTCGGATCGCACCTTCGAGGCCGCGATCGCCACCAGTTGGATGGGCCACAACCTGCTGGTGAACCCCACCCTCAACGGATTCGACGGGAACAACCCGATCCAGTCGAAGTTCACCTCTGAGACCGGGCCCGGATGGGGTTGCGACAGCTTCAAAGACGCGAACTGGTGGAACGGGAATACCTACATCAAGCAGCCATCCTGCATCCCGGATCAACTGGGGCGCGGGCCGTACCGAACCTCGCAGGTTCCGTACATCCCGACGATCTTCGACAGTCTCGAAACGGCGGGCCGGAGCTGGAGGATCTACGGCGGCGATGGGATCACCGGAGGAAGCGGATGGCTCTGGTCTATCTGCCCGTCGTTCTACGAATGCGCAGGCTCCCCGCAACGCCAACATCTGGTGGCCGCCAAGCAGATCCTGAGCGACGCTTCCGCGGGGCGGCTACCGGAGTTCTCGATCGTCACCCCCACGTGGACGCAGTCCTCTCACAACCTCACATCGATGGCCAAAGGCGACAACTGGATCGGATCGGTGGTCAAGGCGATCAGATCCAACCCGGCCAGTTGGGACAACACGGCGGTGTTCGTCTCCTGGGATGACTGCGGGTGCTTTTACGATCATGTGCCGCCACCCGTCCAGGGCTGGGGCGTTCGGGTGCCCATGATCATCGCGTCCCCGTTCGCACGGCCGGGCTTCACCGACTCGAACTGGGCGAGTTACGCGTCCCTCCTCGCGTTCACCGAGCACACGTACGGACTTCCTGCCTTCAACACGGCGGACGCCACGGCTTACGACTACGCCGCGTCGTTCAACTACTCGCGACGGACGCGGTCCGGTCACGCAGCGGCCATGGTGCACACCCGGATCTCCGCTCGCTCCCGAGCCGCCATCCGTCGGCATCCCCCGGACGCACTCGACCCGACCTAGGCGACTGGGGTCTCGGGCCCTTTCCGGCCCGAGCCCGGCTACCATCCCACCATGCCGACGAAGAAGCGAGCCGGGCCCGCGTTCACCGTTGACGTTCCTCGCCCACTGGAAGCCCGACGCGACGGCGACGCCTGGTGGTTCGAGATCGACGGCCGCGAACTCAGGCTCTCGAACCTCACCAAACTGTATTGGCCGCAGGGGATCACGAAGGGCGACCTCCTGTCCTATTACCTCAACGCGGCCGCCCTCATCGTTCCGCACCTGGCCGGGCGACCGCTCACCATGAAACGGATGCCCGACGGCATCACGGGGCCCTTCTTCTACGAGAAGTCGGCGGCCGCCCACACCCCCGAATGGATCGAACGTTGCAAGGTCCGAAGCGAGGATGCCAAGGGTGGCGTCATCGATTACCTCATGGTGAACGACACCGCTTCGCTGCTCTACGTGGCCAACCTCGGCTGCATCGAGTTCCACCCGCTGCACTCCCGGTGCCTAGACGTGGCCCACCCCGACTACCTCTTCTTCGATCTGGACCCGTTCCCGCCGTACACCTACGAGGACGTCCTGACGGTCGCGCGACACATCAAGGTCCTGCTCGATCAGTTCGGATTGACGTCGTATCCGAAGACCTCCGGCGCCACCGGGATGCAGATCTACATGCCGGTCGAACACGGCCGCTACACCTACGACCAGGTGCGAGCGTTCGTCGGTGCGTGCGGACGCCTCATCCTTGGTGCCGATCCCGATCGGGTAACCATGGCGTGGAAGATCAGCGATCGCGACGGCAAGATCTTCATCGACCACAACATGAACCGTTCGGGTGCCAACATCGCTGCCGCCTACTCGGTCCGGCCAGAGCCGCGCGCCTCCGTGAGCACGCCCCTCACCTGGGACGAGGTGTTCGAGGGTGGGTTCGAGCCCGAGGACTTCCGCATGGACAACATCTGGGAGCGATGGGCGCGGACCGGCGATCTGTTCGCCGGAGTGCGGGAAGGTCCGTTCATGGATCTGGATCAGGCGTTCGAAGCGTTGGGCGTGGTCGTCGAGAGCGAGCCGGATGTGTTGGAGCAGCGGCTGCCTCGGACGGCGTCGGCAAGCACGCGCGTGCGGTCGACGGAGGAGGTGGTCGCGGCATCGAAAGACCCGAAACTCTTGGACTACGTTCGCAAGCGGGATTTCGAGGGAACCCCCGAGCCTGCTCCGGGGGACATCCCCGATGGTGCCGAGGGGAACTCCTTCGTCATCCACAAGCACCGCGCGACCCGGCTTCACTACGACGTCCGGCTGGAACGCGAGGGAGCGTTGCCGTCGTGGGCCGTGCCGAAGGGGCTGCCCACCGCGAAGGGCGACAAGCGCATGGCCGTTCGCACCGAGGATCACCCACTTGAGTACGGCACGTTCGAGGGAACCATCCCCGAGGGTCACTACGGCGCGGGAGAGGTGCGCATCTTCGACGACGGCTGGTACGAACCGCTCGAATGGACCGACACGAAGGTCAGCTTCCGGCTCCACGGCCGACGCTATCCCGGCCATGAGTTCCATTTCGTGAAGACACGCACCGATTGGCTCGGATTCCTGGCGAGCGCACAGTCCCAGCCCCTCATCGTCTCTCCGCCGCGCCTCCAGCCGATGCTCGCCGAAGGCGGACACGAAGCGTTCGATGACCCCGCGTGGTGGTTCGAACCGAAGCTCGACGGCATCCGGTGTCTGGCCGAACTGTCCACGGGCGAGACGGTGCTGCGGACCAGGACCGGTCGTGACGTCACCGCCCAATATCCCGAACTCCACATGATCCACGAACTGGTGGACCAGGTGAACGCGGTCATCGACGGCGAGATCGTCGCGTTCGACGCCGACGGACGGAACTCGTTCGAGACCCTCCAGCAGCGGATGAACCTAGCCAAACCCAGGGAGATCGAACGTGCGAAGAAGTCCATCCCGGTGTCGTTGGCGGTGTTCGATCTCCTGTGGCTGGATGGTCACGACACCACGGGCTTGAAGCTCGAAGAGCGCCGCGAACTCCTGGAGCTCATCGCCGAACAGGACGAGCGACTGCAGGTGGTAACCCACACCGAGGGCGAGGGCGTGGCGTTCAAGGGCGCGGCCGAAGCTCTTGGCTTGGAGGGCGTCATGGCCAAGCGGTTGGGCTCAACCTATCTTCCGGGGAAGCGCACCGACGCGTGGCGGAAGATCAAGCTGCGGAACACGCAGGATTGCGTCGTCGTGGGCTGGACGCCGGGTCAGGGAGGGCGCGCGGGAACCTTCGGTGCGCTGCTGGTCGCGGCCCTGGACGGCGGCGTCTGGCGGTGGGTCGGGCAGGTTGGCAGCGGCTTCACCGAGCAGACGCTGGATCGGTTGCGCGAGGCGTTGGAGCCCCTGGTGCGCGACACTCCCCCGATCGATGACCCAGAACTCGCCGCGGTCAAAGGGGCGACATTCGTCGAACCCGACCTAGTCTGCGAGGTCGAGTACCTGGAGATCACCAGAGGGACGGGCAAGATGCGAGCCCCGAGCTTCAAGGGCATGCGTCCCGACAAGACCCCGGACGAATGCGTGCTGGAGCGACCACGGGGTTGAGGTACCTGCTCGGCCGGATCTTCGGGCGAACCGCCCGCCGATGATAGGGTGCGCCGCGCGGGAGGAGATGAGCGTTGCCATACAAACGGATCGTGGTCGGAGTGGATGGCTCCGAGGCTGCCTCGCGAGCGTTGAGCATCGCGGCATCTCTCGCGAAGGCCGACAAAGCTCAGCTCATCATCGCCACCGCCTACCGAAGCGGGACCGGCGTCGAGGCGACGCAGGCGGCAGCTTCCACTGCCGCCGAGCAGGCGGGCGTGAAGGCGAACCGTATCCAGACCGTGGCCCGGGAAGGCGCGCCTGCCAAGGTCTTGGTCGAGATCGCGCTCCAACACGACGCCGGCCTGCTGGTGGTTTCAGGCGGACGAGGACAGCGCTTCTCGTTGGGAGATGTGCCCGAACGCCTGTCCCATCACGCACCCTGCGACCTCCTGGTGGTGAGCGAACGCGAACGCGCCGGCCCTCGATACGGCCGGATCCTGATCGCCACGGACGGATCGGCCACGGCGGACCGAGCCGCGCGCCGCGGGTTCGACCTGGCAGATAGCGTGGGCGCGTCCGTGACGATGACGTTCGTCGGGCATCCGGCAACCGGGGCGCTCATCACCGACGACACGGTGGCGACCTACGCCGGCGAGGTGCCGACCGATGTCCGCATCCTCACGGGGAGCCCCACGACGCACATCCTCAACGCGGCCGAGGAGGTCGATGCGGATCTGATCGTCGTCGGGAACAAAGGACTGACCGGAGCCAAGCGATTCATCACGACCTCGGTGCCCGAGGACATCGTGGGCCGGGCGCAGCGAGACGTGCTGATCTGCCGAACCATCCGCCAGGCCATCTCGGAACTCGCACCCGGCGAAGGCGGGATCGTCGAACAACAGGGTGAGAAGCTCGCGGCGTACATGGACACCGACGGCGAGCTCCGGTTGCTATCGGCCAAGTGCACGCACCTCGGCTGTACGGTCGCCTGGAATCCCGGCGAGCGGACGTTCGACTGTCCCTGTCACGGGTCGCGGTTCGCGCCGGACGGCTCGGTCGTGAACGGTCCGGCGGCCCGGCCGCTCCCACCGGCCTAGCCCTCGCCGCTCAGAGCAGGCCGGGCTGGAACACCATGAGGTAGAGGATCACTGCCAGTCCAGCCACACCGATGGCGGTGATGACGTGGGCCCGCGGCGATGTGAGCAGGCCGATGAGCTCTTCATCCGATTTGCGCGGGACGCCGGAAGGCCGCATCGCGCACGCGCCCTTCACCCGGTCGAAGTAGGGCTTGGCCACCGCGACCATCAGCACGTTGGTCAACACCAGGATGGCGATCGCGGTCCAGATCCACCAGTGACGGAACGAGGCGAGGCGCCAGCCAAGGTAGACGCCGCTGATGACGATCGCACCGAGCGCGATGTACATCGGCCGTGCGGTCTCCCCCGACAGCGTGATGAACGACAGGATCTTCTGCCGGTCACGCTCTCGACGGATCCGGTAGAGCACCACCATGGATGCGCCGTGTGCCGCCAGGAACACGAGCACGGACGCGATGTGCAGCCACAAGGCCCATTGGATCGCCACGGTCCCGAAGGATACCGGGCGAACGGCTAGAAGGGTTCGTAGCCGGCGCGGACCAGCATCGACCGAGCGTCTCGTTCGGCGATCCCGCGGTCAAGGAGCTCCTTGTACAGCCGGACGGCGCCGAGAGATCGGCCGCAGCGGGGGCAGAAGTGGAATTCCGGCTGGAACGCCGTCTCGCACCACGGACATTGGGTGACCTCGATCCGCCGATCCGGCTGAAGGCCGGTCTCGTTCAGCGCGTCGATGTAGCCCTTGCCGTAGTCCCACTGGATGTACTCATCCTCCACCAAGCTGAACGCCGGCTCGTGCATCCGCGGCTCACCCGTCTGGAGCATGTGATCGAGGTTGTCGCGAAGGAGTTCCCATTCGTAGAAATGGTTCTCGCCGCAGTCCTGACAGCTGATGACTACGCCCTTCACACCCTGCGGCTGGAACACCACACGCATGGCGGAAAGATCCTCGAGGTCGGCGGAGATGTCCTCCCGCTCTTGCGGCGTGAGGTCGATCCGGTCCTCTTCTTCCTCGTGTTCGAAGCGCTCTTCGTCCATATCGTCTCAATCGTCGTCCACGAACCGGAACACCTTGAATACCTCAGCGTAGGCGAATCCCTGCTCAGAGGCCTTTCCGAGCTCTTCTGCCCTGCCACGGACCCATTTCTCGACCTCTTCGACCTTCAGCTGGGACTCGTGGGCCGCGAGCGCGCGCAACTTCGTTTCCATCGTGTCGGTGATGTCCACGAACGTCCCGGCTTCGTTCATCGCCAGCCAGAGGTTCGGCACCTCGAACGGCTCGAGCCCCTCGTCCTCCAATTCGGAGAACATCGGGCGGGTCGGGGCATCGGGCATGACCGCCGTGAGCGCCAGGAGACCGGCCTGCTTGTGGTCCCAGTGATTGATGTAGCCCTCCCCGCTCCACAGACGCGATGGATCGGGGGCAACGATCACTTCCGGCCGGAGCCGCCGGATCTCTCGGCACACCTTCTTCCGCGTCGCCAAGTTGACCTCCAGATGTCCGTCCAATTCACCCAGGAAGGTCACGCTCGAGACGCCGAGGATCTCCGCCGCCGCCCGTTGCTCACGCTCGCGGATCGGACGAAGACTCTCCCGGGTGGCCCCCGGCTCGTTCGAACCGGCCGAGCCGTCGGTGGCTACCACGTAGTGAACCTGGCACCCCTCGTTGACCCACCGGGCCACCGTTCCGCCGCACATGAACTCGGCGTCGTCCGGATGGGCGAACAGGACGACCGCGCTAGAGAAAGTCACCGCGAAAGCCTAGCGGCTCAGCTCGGAAGCGATGCCCGGGTGGGAGCCGACCTACCGGGATGCTTTCTTCGTTCCTTGGGCTAGCTTGGCGTTCTCCTGGATCCGCGCCTTCACAACCCTCCTCACCAGCGCGGCGGGGATGGGTTCGGCTGCGGTGAAACGGAGCGTCCCTTTGCCCGAGAGATGAGGCTTCAGCTCGTCCCCAAGCTCCTCCATGACCTTCGAGCTGGCGGGGAACAGGCTGAAATGGTCTTTGAACGCCGCGTACGAGACGAGGAATCGACCATCGAGCTTGAAGGCCGGCATCTGATAACTGATCGCCTCGGTCGCCGTGGGAGCCGCGGCCCTGATCGTCTTGCGAAGCTTCTCCAGAACGGCGCGCCGATCGTCGGGGAGGGCCGCCAGATAGTCCTCGACGTTGGTGGGTTCGCCCATATACGTCCTCCCTTGGGAACGAGAGCAACCCTACAACTCGCCGGCCGCCTGGCCTTCGGCGAGTCGGCTCGTAGGAGCTGTGACTACGCCCTGGTTTGGGTGCGGGCGGTGAGTGTCGCCTCGACCGCTGCGGCTTGGTTGACGACGCTCTCGGCCGAGGGGCCACCGGGCCCGGAGCGGGCGGCGACCGCGTGCCCCGCGTCGAGGTAGCGAGGGCCGTCTGGAACTCCGAACTCCGTCCACTCCGCTTCAGACACGTCGCGCAGAGAGCGACCGTCCCCGGCGAGCTGCTTCAGCAGCTCCCCCGTTCGCCGATGGGCGTCGCGGAACGGGATGCCACCCTTCACGAGAGCCTCTGCGAGATCGGTGGCGTAGAGCCCTTCGGCGTCGCACGCCGCGCGCATCGTCGCGACATCGAACCGAACCGTGGCGATAGCGCCCGTCATCGCCGGAAGCACAAGTTCGAGGGTGTCGGCAGCATCGAACACCGGCTCTTTGTCCTCTTGGAGGTCGCGGTGGTAGCCCAGCGGCAGCCCTTGCAGCAGCGCGGTGAGCGCAACGAAGTCGGCCGCCACGCGAGAAGCTTTCCCGCGTGCGAGCTCCACCGTGTCCGGATTCCGCTTCTGCGGCATCATGCTCGATCCGGTCGAATAGGCCTCATCTAGCTCGGCCCAGCCGAGCGATTCGTCGGTCCAGCGGGCCAGATCCGCAGCGAGACGCGACACATGCCCCGCGCAGATCGCCGCGTCCGCGAGGAACTCCTGCGCGAAATCACGGTCGCTCACCGCGTCGATCGAGTTGGTGAAGGGGCGACGGAACCCGAGGCGCGCCGCGGTCATGTCCGGATCGAGACCCAGCGTCGACGTGGCGATAGCGCCGGCGCCGAGAGGGCTCGTGGACGTTCGCTCTGCCCAGTCGTCCAGGCGCGAGAGGTCGCGGACCAGCGCCCAGGCGTGCGCGAGCAGGTGATGGCCGAGGGTGACCGGTTGCGCGAACCGTCCGTGCGTCGTGCCGGGCATGATCGCCTCGCTGTGCTCGCGGGCGCGCGAGACCAGGGCCTGGATCAGTGCGGCCAGCAACCGGTCGATCCGTCGTCCTGCCGCAAGCATCCACAGCCGCAGGTCCGTCACCACGAGATCGTTCCGGCTCCGCCCGGCGTGGAGCTTCGCGCCCAGATCACCCAGCGTTGCCGTGAGCGCGCGTTCGATGGCCATGTGCACGTCCTCGTCCTCATCTCCGAACGCGAACGAGCCGGCCGCGATCTCTTTCCCTACGTCGGCGAGTCCCTCTTCCAGCGCCCCCGCCTCTCCGGGTGTCAGTACCCCCGCGTCCTGGAGCGCGCGAACATGTGCGATCCCCGCTTGAACGTCCTGCGATGCGAGCCGTACGTCGAACGACACCGAGCGCCCCAAGGCGTGGGCCTCGGGCGCCGGGGGCTGAGAGAACCGGCCCGCCCACAGCGCGTCCGGCGCATCGTCGTCGCTCACTTGCCCCTCTGCTTCGCAGACCACACCTTCAGCGGAAGGCCGAACAGCCGCACGAACCCCGCGGCATCGGACTGGTCGAACGCGTCGCCTTCGCCGTACGTCGCGAGGGAGAGGTCATAGAGCGAGTGTTCGCTCCGGCGACCGACCACGGTGCACGTCCCCGACTCGAACCTCAGACGAACATCGCCCGAGACGTGGGTCTGCGTGGCATCGATGTAGGCATCCAGCGCATCCCGGAGCGGTCCGAACCACTGGCCGTCGTACACCAGCTCGGTCCAGCGTTGTTCGACCAGCGGCTTGTGGTGCGCCACGTCGCGCTCCAGGGTGATCTCCTCCAGGGCTTGATGCGCGCGGATGAGGGCCAGCGCGCCCGAGACCTCGTACAACTCGCGGCTCTTGATCCCCACCCGGCGATTCTCAACCATGTCCACCCGCCCGAACCCGTAGGACCCACCCAGAGCATCCACCGTTCGGATGATGTCGGCCAGTCCGGAGGCCCGGCCGTCGAGCGCCACCGGCACCCCTCGTTCGAACGTCACCACCATCTCCGCGGCGTCGGCCGGTCGCGAACCGGCTGACGCCGTCCGCGCGAAGGCATCTTCGGGAGGGGCTACCCAGGGGTCTTCGAGCGGCCCGCATTCGCATGCGCGTCCCCAGAGGTTCTCGTCGATCGAATAGGTCGTCCCGACCGAATCGATCGGGATCCCCCACTCACCGGCCAGGGCGATGGCCTTCTCGCGCGGGAGCTGGGACTCGCGGATGGGCGCAAGCACCTGGAGATCGGGCGCGAGCACGAAGAACGACACCTCGAACCGAACCTGGTCGTTGCCTTTACCCGTCGATCCGTGGCCAACGGCTTCGGCGCCGACCTCGCGTGCGACCTTCACGACCTCCTCGACGATGACCGGACGGGAGAGGCCGGAGATCATCGGATACTTGTTCTCGTAAAGACCGTTCGCTCTGATCGCTTTGGAGAGCACCTCTGTGGCGTAGCGGTCCACGGCGTCGATGACACGGACGCTCGCGGCGCCGGCCCTCTCGCCCCGCTCGACAACCTGGCCCCAATCCTCGGTCTGACCAACGTCGACCGCCACGGCATGCACCTCGTAGCCCTCTTCGGTCAGCGTGTGGATGGTGACAGAGGTATCCAGTCCGCCGCTGTAGGCAAGCACCGCCTTCTTCATCGTGCCTCCATGATCTTCGTGAGTTCGGTTTCGAGTTGCGCGGGCGTGACGCCCTGGCGACCCAGGATCAAGATCGTGTTGTCGCCGGCAAGCGTGCCGGCGATCCCGGAGAGCCCGGCGCGGTCGATCCCCTCGGCGAGCGCCGAGGCAGCGCCGGGCGGGGTTCGCACGATCAACCCGGAATCCGCCTGAACGAAGGACAGCGCGAACTCGTCCAGCAGCCGGCGGACCAAGGTGAGCGGTTGTAGCGCTTGCCCTTCCCCCGGAACGACGTAGCGAACGCCGTCGGCGTCGTGCACCCGGGCGAGACCCAGCTCCTCGACATCCCGGCTGATGGTCGATTGGGTTGCCTCGATCCCGAAGTAGGTGAGGCGGGAGCGGATCTCCTCCTGGCTGGAGAGCCGTTCGCGGCCGACGAGACCGAGGATCGCCTGCTGACGCTTCGACTTCACCGCCCCGCCGGTCCTGCTCACGCTGAGACCTCCTGCGCGGCGGCGGATCCGCGGACGGCTTCCAGCGCCGCGGTGAGGCCCTGCGCGGCTCGGTCACACTCTGCGGTGGTTGCCGTGAGCGGGGGCGACATACGGACGACCTCAGGTCCGGCGGTGGAGCACAGGACACCGGCGCGGAGTGCGGCGCTCGCCACCGCTCCGGCGTCGGTGCCGGCCGCCAACTGGAACCCCAAGAGACATCCGCGGCCGCGCACTGCCGCCAGCGCACCGGCAGGTGCCGTAGAGAGCACGGCCTCCGACAGATACGAGCCGAGTTCGACAGCGCGCGTCAGGAGCCCGTCCTGTTCGATAACATCGATCACCGCGAGCGCGGCGGAGGCAGCGAGCGGTCCGCCACCGAACGTCGAAGCGTGATCGCCCGGGCCGAAGGCCAGATCCGCCCGCGACACGAGGGCCCCGATGGGGAACCCGCCGCCCAATGCCTTGGCTATAGACGCGATGTCGGGGATCACGTCGGCATCGGTGACCGCGAGCCACGCGCCGCACCGCCCCATCCCGGACTGGACCTCGTCCACGGCGAAGAGCGCGCCGCTGGCGTCACAGAGCGCACGGACACCGCGGAGATATCCGCGCGAAAGCGGATGCACGCCGCCCTCCCCCATCACGGGTTCAACCAGGACCCCGGCAACATCCCCGGGCGTGAGTGCGCGCTCGAGCGCCTCGAGATCCCCCGGTTCGACGAAGCGGAACCAATCGACCAACGGCTCGAAGGCGGTCCGTTTGCTCGGTTGTCCGGTGGCTGCGAGCGCGCCGATCGTGCGCCCGTGGAACGAACCGTCAAGGGCCACGATCTGCGTCTTGCCCTGCGGTAACCCCCATCGGCGCACAAGCTTGAGCAGCGCTTCGTTCGCCTCCGCGCCCGAGTTGCAGAAGAAGACTCGTGCGTCGGGGATGGGCAGAAGACCGGCGAGCCGTTCGGCGAGTTCGGCTTGGGGGTTGGTCGTGTACAGGTTGCTCACAAGGCCGAGCGTCCCCGCGGCTTGCGTGACGGCCGCCACCCACGCCGGGTGGGCGTGCCCCAAGATAAGCGCTCCCAGTCCGCCGGTGAAGTCCAGATATTCGACCCCGTCCTCATCCCAGACTAGCGACCCGCTCCCACGCACCAACGTCACGGGGAACCGGGCGTAGGTAGGCATGACGAACATCTCGCTCGTCATCAGGCGTCCTGCTTGTCCGAGTCCGGGGCGATCATGGTCCCTATGCCTTCGGGCGTGAACAGTTCGAGCACCAGGGCGTGTTCGACGCGGCCATCCACCAGGTGAACGCGCCCGACACCGGCGTTCAATGCCCGCACAGCACTCTCGAGCTTCGGGATCATCCCGCCCTCAACCACACCGTCGGCCGCCAGAAGATCCAAGCACTGCTGCGCCGAAAGTTCGCTGAGGAGATCGCCGGCGGCACCGATCAGTCCCGGAACATCGTTGATGAAGACGAGCTTCTCAGCGCCTAGTGACATCGCAAGTTCGCTCGCCACGACGTCGGCGTTCACGTTGTATGCCTGGCCACTCCCGTCCATCGCGATCGATGCGATCACCGGCACGTAGCGCTCGTTCAACAACGTGTGCACCACGCCCGGGTCGACGTGCACCACCTCTCCGACGAATCCAAGGTCAGGTCCGGATTGCTTGCGCGCCAAGAGCAGTTGGCCATCCACGCCGGAGAGTCCGACGGCCGGGACTCCTTCAGCATTGAGCGTCATCACGACATCGGTGTTGAGCTTGCCCGCCAAGACCATGGTGGCAACATCCAGGGTCTGGGCGTCTGTCACCCGCAGACCGTCGACGAACTGCGTCTCGATCCCGAGCTGTGCCGACATCTTCGTCACCTGGGGACCGCCGCCGTGCACGACGACCGGGTTGATCCCTACGCTCCGCAAGAGCGCGATGTCTTCGGCGAATGGCTTCGCCAACCCTGCCTTCTCCATGGCGGCGCCGCCGTACTTCACGACGATCGCCTTTCCGTGATGTTCGCGCATGAACGGCAGCGCCTCCAGGAGCGTTCGCGCCTTGGACACGGTGCGCTGGCGGATCTGTGGTGGCAGGTTGGTACCCAGACTCATGTCGTGTACTCCCCGTTGATGCGGACGTAGTCGTAGGAAAGGTCGCACCCCAGCGCTCGGCTCTTGCCATGGCCGTCTCCGACGGTGACACGGATGTGCACGTCGCGCGCGAGCATGTGCGAACGTGCCGCGTCGGCCAGGCCCCCTTGCGCGAAGTAGTCGCGGGAGATCGCGCCAGCGCTCGCGACTTGCGTATCCCCGAACCACACGTCCAGCCGGTCGGCATCCACCGCGATGCCGGCGGCACCGACGGCCTGCAGAACGCGGCCGGGGTTCGGATCGCCCCCGAACACCGCGGTCTTGACCAGCGGTGAGTTCGCGACGGCCTTCGCGATCACGCGCGCGTCATGATCGCTTTCGGCCCCCGTGATCTCGACGATGAGCACGTGCTGCCCACCTTCGGCGTCGCGGGCGAGCTGTTGGACCAACGACTCCCCTACCTCGGCGACTGCCTCGCTCAGATGCTTCCAGGCCGGCGAACCGACTGTGACGGGCGCTCTGCGGGCAGCTCCGGATGCGAAGAACAGGACAGTGTCGTTGGTACTGGTGCAGTCATCGACGGTCAGCGAGTTGAACCGTGCCCCGAGTTGCTCTTTCGCCATCCGGTGGAGGTCTTCCGCCGACAGCGTCGCGTCCGTGGTCACGAAGGCGAGCATGGTCGCGAGGTCCGGGGCGATCATGCCCACTCCCTTTGCGCACCCACCGACGCGGAACCCTTCGACCGGTGCGTCGGCGATCGCCTGCTTGTCGATCTTGTCGGTCGTCATGATCGAGTGAGCAAACGCGTCACCCCCATCGCGCCCGAGCGAGGCGACGAGCTTCGGAACCGCATCACCGAACAGGTCCAGATGCAGCGGCTCCCCGATCACACCCGTCGAGCACTGGAGGATGTCGTCGGCCCCGAGCTGGAGGGCCGCCGATACCGCCGCCGTGCTGGTCAGCGCGTCTGAATCTCCGGCGGGCCCGGTCGCAGCGTTGGCTTGGCCGGAGTTCACCACCACGGCCCTGGGCGCTCCGGCCCTCAGCCGCACGCGGCTCAGCCGGACCGGCGCGGCCGCGACGCGATTGGTCGTGAACAACCCGGCGCAGACTGTGCCCGGCGTTCCGAGCAGCAGCCCCATGTCCAACCGACCGCTGGCCTTGAATCCGGCCGCGAGGCCCGATGCCGTGAAGCCCGCGGGATAGGTAACGCTCATGGATAGACCGCCAGCGACGGCAGCGCCATGGTTTGATCGAACCCGTTCGCGATGTTGAAGTTCTGGATGGCCTGCCCCGCAGCGCCTTTGATGAGATTGTCTACAGCGCCAACCACCACGGCGGTACCCGTGCGCGGGTCGGCGACGGCTTGGAGTTCGACCATGTTGGTGCCGCGCGTCCGCTTGGAATCGACCATGTCGCCTGCGGGGATCACGCGAACGAACGGCTCCTCGCCGTAGGAGGCGATGAGCGCGTCGGTGAGCTGCTCGGTGGTGACGCCGGGTGCGAGCGATGCATACGAGGTGGTGAGCACCCCGCGCACGGTGGGGACCAGATGCGGCACGAATACGACTGGAACCGCCACGCCGGTGGCGAGTTCGATGCCGTGCTCCATCTCCGGCGTGTGCTGATGGCGCGGGACCCGGTAGGGGCGGATGGACTCCTCGGTCGAGGAGAAGAGCGTCGACTCGTTCGCGGTCCGACCAGCACCCGACAGCCCGGTCTTGCCATCGACCCGGATCGGCGCGGCGTCGATCAGCCCCGCAGCGAGCAGTGGCGAGACGCCCAGGATGACCGGGGTCGGGTAGCAGCCGGGGTTCGCGATCAGGGTCGCGCCAACCAGACGCTCCGCGAACAGCTCCGGCAACCCGTATACGGCCTTCTCGAGCCAGCCCGTGGCGGGGTGATCGAATCCGTACCACTCCGGGTATCGGTCGGCGGGCAGCCGGAAGTCGCCCGCGAGGTCGATGACATGCAACCCCGCCTCGACGAACTCGGGCACCAGCGGAGAGGTGGTGCCGTTCGGCAGGGCCAGGAACACGACGTCGGCCGCCGCGGTGACGGCGCCAGCCTCTACCGGGGCCAATGCCATGGCACCGACATCGAGCGAGGCAAGGTGGGGGTGAACCTGGGCGAGCGTCTTTCCCGCAGAGTCTCTGGCGCCCATGAAGGTGACCCGCCCCTCTGGGTGACCAGCCAGTAAGCGGATGAGTTCACCTCCGGCGTAGCCGGACGCGCCGAGGACAGCGATGCGGAGGGGGGAAGCATCCATACCGCATAGTTATGCAGAATCCGGGTAGAAGTGTCAACTGCCGGACGGCCCTATCTGCAGGACGTTCGGCCTGGGCCGAGGCTGAGCTTCTTCTTCAGGAAGTTGAAGTTCATCGAGTTCGCTTGGGGGCAGAAGTCCGTCGTCTCCAGCTTGTACTCCACGCCGAACACCGGCTTACCCGCATTCACGAAGGCGCGAAGTTTGCCGCACTCCGAGTACTGGAAGCATTGTTCGTTCAGCGCGATGTCGAAATAGGGCAGCAGCTTCGGGATCTGGTTGAGGTCGTTCTTCAGGACAGCCGACATCTCGTGCTTGTGGGCAAGGTTCGCGAGGAAGATGTCGTAGGTGAGTTGGTCGGCGCCCGTCAGCGGGAACCCGGTGTGGTTCTGATAGCCGTCGACGTTGTCGAACTCGACGGCGTCGTAGCCCCGCTGGGCGCACATCTGCACCCGGTCACGGATGATCGGCCCGAGCACGTTGAGCCGGCGGATGTCGAGCCACTTCTCGCCGGGCCAGCCGTTCGACGCGCCCTTCACCGACGGGGGGAACCGTCCGGCATCGGGGCGCCAGTTCTCCCACGACCCGGCGCTGATGTAGCACACGACCTCCCGTCCGACCCCGTGGAGATCTGCCACGACGGCGCCGTGGTTCTCGAAGCCGTCGATGTCATACATCTCCACGTCAACCGACGTATCCACTGTGCCGCTGAGTTGCCACTGCCAGCTCGTGTTGAGGGCGGGGTGCCAACATCCCTGGCAGGCCGAGGGCGTGGGAGATCGAGGGACACGTCCGTGCTGGGCGGCGAGAGCCGTTTGGGGCGCCAGCACGAACAACGTCAGTGCCACGCCTGCCAGGATCCCCGCTCGTCGCATCCACACCAGTATCGGCCCCCTGCGGTGCCAAGCTTGATCCCGCTGCGAGATGTCAGTTCACGACGCTCAGCACGCCCGGCTCCTCGCCGCTCCTACTCGTGAGGCCACCGGTCCCCGCTCGAGCTATAGACCCGCGCGCTTTGCCAACACTCGAACGGAGTTCGTCAGTTCCGTTGGAAAGCATGACCGCCGCGCGGGCCAGCTTGTTCTCGAGGACCGATTCGATGGTTGTGAGCACACCCGCGACCTCGGCGAGGCTCGCTTGCACATCCGCGGCGTCCCCGAAGCGCTGCACCAGCGAGTAGAGGAACAGCACGATCGGCAACGCGTGCGAGTACGGCACTACTACGACGCCCTTCGCGTAGGCATCGGCGTGGGCTCGCCGTAGCACCCCGTACACGGCATCCGGCACCGCGGCGATGGCGACCGGCGCCGTGACCGCCGGATCCAGGTATTGGGCGACCTCGCGAGCCCGGATCGTCACGGCCTTCTCGACCGTCCGCGTACAGGCATCGATGTCGGCTGGGGACTCCGCGAGCTCCAACGCCTCGAGTTCGGCGAGGGCGGTCCATTTTGAATCGATGGGAAGCCGACGGCCGTCGGGGAGCAGCAGCCCGAACTCGACGACCTTTCCGCCTACCCGGAAATCGGTGACCAACATCCCGGGCGGCAGTTCCGACAGGTGCTGGCGCAGCACGTTCTCCCCCGCGCGGCCCTTGGTGGCTCCGCCCGCAAGCACCGTGGACAGACGCTTGATGACCTCACGCTGGTCCGCGTCGACGCTCTGACGTTCCGCGTCGCGGAGCTGGAGTGCCTCGAGGACCCGGCGAGCCCCATCCAGGCCGGTGCGCAATTGCTCGCCGGCCAGTTCACGGCCTAGGGCCGAATCCGCCAGGCGACGCAGTTCGGCGCTCTGCGCCTCCAGCCGCGCTTCGACGAGCCCCAACGACTCGCCGTTGGCGGAGGCAGGGGTGGTGGGGCGTCGAAGCATCGCCGCTACTCCCGCCACCACGCCGGCCGCCAGCGCGATGAGTGCGATCCCGATCTGCTCCATGGAACCCTCCTTGCAGGGAAGTGACCTGGCGACCATAGACCCCGCCTCCGACACGCCGATGGAGCGGCCGTATCATCGCCACATGAACGGACGCGCCGAAGGACCGATCGACCGCCGCAAGCTCGCCGAGATCAAGACCCGGGAGGACGCAGCCTTCATCGAAGCTCGTCCGAAGTCCATGGCGATGTGGGCCAAGGCGAAGTCGTCGATGCCGAACGGGGTCCCGATGTCGTGGCACCGGACCTCCTACGATCACCCTCCGCTATGGGTCGCCGAGGGAAGCGGGGGCCATTTCCGCGATGTGGACGGCCACGACTACGCCGACTTCAACATCGCCGACATGAGCATGTTCGGCGGATACGGGCCGGAGCCGGTTGTCGAAGCGCTCGCCGACCGGGCGGCCGCCGGTGGACAGTTCCTCCTGCCCACGGAGGAGTCGATCTGGGTCGCCGAGGAACTCACCCGTCGCTATCGCTTGCCGATGTGGCAGTTCACCTCATCGGCCACTCACGCGAACACCGAAGTGATACGGATCGCGCGGGCCGCGACGGGCCGGAACAGCGTGCTCTTCTTCGAGGGCAAGTATCACGGCCACTTCGACGACGTGCTAGTCGAGCCCGACAAGGACGGTCGCCTGATCCCTGAGGAGTCCGGTCTCCCCGAGGGCGTCACCGAACGAACGAAAGTGGTCCCGTGGAACGATCCCAAGGCGCTCGCCGCAGCGCTGGAGCCCCGCGACGTCGCGATCGTCATCACCGAACCCGCCCTCACGAACAACGTCGGCCTCCTGCTGCCCGATGAGGATTGGCATGCGCAGCTGCGGTCGATCACGAAAGACACGGGCACGCTGCTGGCCTACGACGAGACCCACACCCAGGTGGTGGGTGCCGGCGGCCTCTCCTCGATGTGGGATCTGCATCCCGACATCATCACGATCGGAAAATCGATCGCCGCCGGGGTCCCACTCGGCGCCTACGGGATGACACCCGAGGTGGCGGAGGTCATCGAGCGTCCAGCGGGCCGCGACGACGAACGCCCACAGGTGGCCATCGGAGGCACGCTGTTCGGCAACCCACTCGCCATGGCTGCGGCCAAGGCAACGATGAGCCATGTCCTCACCTCCGAGGCCTATGCGCGAACCCACCAGCTCGGGGCGAGCCTCGCCGACGGGATCGAGAAGGCCATCTCCGAGAGCGGACTCCCCTGGACCGCGCACCGATTCTGGCCGCGCAGCGGCACCACGTTCGCCCCTTCGATGCCACGCGACGCGCGCGAGGCCTACATCTCGAAGGACGTGGAGTTGATCCTCACGTTCCGGGTCTATCTTGCGAATCGAGGGGTGTGGGAAGCGATCGTCGGCGCGGGTCCGACCTGCAGCGTCCCTGCTACCGCGGACGATGTGTCGCGTTACGTCGACGCGTACGCCGGCCTGGTTCGCGAACTCACCGGCTGAGAACAACGAGGGCGAGATGGCGCAGGGCGGGAGCGAGGGCGGCACCGAAGAGCCCGGATCGCCGGAACTGGGCCTGGGGGGACTGGGGTTCGGCTGGGGGACCGACCCGAAGACCGGTGCCTACCGCTACGGGCAGCTCGGGGCCAACGGATTCCTGGTTCCCGGCACCGGTGAGATCCCTCCGAACGACGCAGATGTATCGCGCACGACGGGCAACATCCGCGTTTCCAGAGGCAGGGGCTCGGGGCTTCGGGCGACCATCACCGTCATCGTTGTGATCCTCTTCATCGTGATCGGCACGCTCCTAGCGATATCCCTTTTCCGGGTGAACAAGGCGATCGGCACCGTGTTCGGCGACACGTACAGCGACAGGCAGCAGCTCGGAGCCGGCGGCATCGATTTCGGGGGGATGACCTACGCGCCGGGTTCGGACTAGCATCCAACAGATGGACGGACATCTGATCGAGATCTACCGCGTCTCCGGCACTCATCGAGAGGTCGGCCTGCAGCTCGGAGACATCGGCGCAGACCAGATCGCCCAAGAGATCAAGGAGTCGTTCGCCGAACTCCCCGCCGGACGAACACGCGAGCAGCAACTCGCGATCGCGGCTGAGTACCGCCACTTCACGGAACCGCGGCTCCCTTGGCTCATCGAGGAGTTCGACGGCGTCGCTGAGGGCGCAGGCGTCGACCCACTCGAGTTCTTCGCGGCCTCTATGGAAGAGATCTGGTACGAACCGCGTGCGAAAGAGACGGAGGGGAAGTGCAGCGACCTGGTCGCCGGACCGGCCGCCACGGCCGATGGGCATCTCATCGTCGGCCACACCAACGACCTCCGTCCCGCCGCCGAGCACCTCATCACCGCGATCGAGAAGAACGTCCCCGGCGACCCCGTCACCTTCCAGCTGGGTGGCGTGCCGTGGCTCTCGGTCGGCTGGAACAGCGCCGGCCTCTCCCTCACCGGCAACGAACTGAGCCCCAACGACGAGAAGATCGGCATCAGCCGCTCGCACCAGGTCCTGGAGATGCTGCGGACCGGATCGCTTGACGACATGGTCGCGGCCGCGGTTCGTCCGGATCGGGCGTCGAGCTACAACAACGTCCTCGCCAGCTCGGACGGACGTGTGGTGAACGTCGAGGGCAGCGCCACGGACCAGGAACTAACCGGCCTCGACGAGTTGGGACACCTTGTGCACACCAACCACTACGTCTGCGACCGGATGATCAACTTCGAGGGCGACCCGGACTACGCGAAGCGCTCGGCCGTCCGGTACAAGCGCGGGCGTGAACTGCTGAAGTCCCAGTCACCGGCTTCGATCACGATGGACGGGATGCGGGGGTTGCTGGCGGACCACGCCGGCCGTCCCGACAGCATCTGTCGTCACGCCGAGGCGTCTGCGTCGGACAGCAAGACCGTCTTCTGGTCGGTCGCCGACGTCACCGAGGGCCGGATCCTCTTCGGCCGCGGCAACCCGTGCGAGGACACCCCCGCCCAGGAGTACGCCTTCTCCCGCTAAAGCCGCACCCTTTTCCAATAACCCCGTCGCGGTTCTTGACTGCTGGTGGCCATCATGGGAACATCTATGTGTAGCCTAACTACATATCTTCCCTTGGACACGTCAAGCGGCACTTCCCCACCGCAGGACATGGATGCCTTGGCCGACAGGCTCTATTCGGCCGCCATCCAGCTGCTGCGGCGCGTGCGTGTTCGGGATGGAGAGCCGGGGCTGTCCGCGCCTCGGCTCTCTGCGCTCTCGGTCGTCGTGTTCGCGGGACCGGTCACGATCAGCGAACTGGCGGCCACGCAGGGCGTTCGCCCACCGACGATGACCCGGCTGGTGGATGGTCTAGAACGCGACGGCCTGGCGATGCGTGAACCCCACCCTGAGGACGGTCGATCGGTTCAGGTTCGAGCGACCGGGATGGGCCGCCTGGCTCTATCGAGGAGCCGGCAGCAACGGATGGGCGCGCTGTCGGCGAGGCTCGGGCAGCTTTCCCACGAGGATCTGCAGTCCCTCGCCGCGGCTCTGGCCGTCATGGAACAGGTGGCCGACGGCGACGCTCACGATCAGCCGGCTTGAGAAGTCGTTGACCCGTTCAGGGGTTGACCACCGTCCCGGCCCTCCAGACACGAAGCGGCGTCCCCAGGGCAGCGATGTCTTCAACCGGGTTGTCCTCGTAGAGCACGAGGTCGGCGACCGTGCCTTTCGCCACCCGGCCTACGTCGGGGAGGCGGAGGAGGTCCGCGCCGTTCGCGGTTCCGGCACGCATCGCCGCCAGCGGCGTCATACCCCACTCGACCATGAACGCCAGCTCTTTCGGCGCACTCCCATGCGGGTTGAACGGCGTTCCGGCGTCCGTGCCGCACACGTGCAGGACGCCGGCTTTGATCGCGCGCACGTGTGATTCGCGCGATGCCGCCTCGATCTCACGGCCCTTCTCCACGGCGTAGGAGGGCACGTTCGCGGGGTTGTCCACGATGCCACGGATCGCACACAGGGTCGGGGAACGGTAGGTCCGGCGAGCCTTCATCTCCCGGGCGATCTGCGGCGTCACATTGTTGCAGTGCTCGATGGAATCCACCCCGGCGGTGACGGCGCCGAGGATACCCTCGGCACCGATAGCGTGGGCGGCCACGGGTCTCCCCCGCCTGTGCGCCTCATCCACGGCCGCCGCCAACTCCTCGGCCGTATAGGCGGTGAACGTGGCTCCGATGCCGGGGGTCAACACGCCTCCCGTCGCCACGATCTTGATCGCGGTCGCTCCCCGACGGATCTCTTCTCGGACAGCTTTCCGCATGGCGTCAGCGCCATCGACCTCGCGTGCGAACGCGATGTTGTGCCCATGGCCACCGGTGATCGTGAGCGCGTGGCCGGCCGCGAGCACGCGCGGCCCGACGATCATCCCGTCCTCGATAGCGCGTGCGACGTCGATGCACGCGCCATCGGGCCCGCCCAGATCACGCACCGTGGTCACGCCTGCGAGGAGGTGCTTGCGGACGTTCACCGTTGCCTTCACGCCCGCGAGACCAGGGGTGATCCGCGCCGCTTCCCCGGCGAAATCCGCCGACCCATCGAACGCCAGGTGGACGTGGCAGTCGATGAGTCCGGGAGACAATGTCTTGCCTGTGCCCTCCACTCTCGTCGTTCCGCGCGCGCGTCGGGGAGCCCGCGCATGCGCGCCCACCCACGTGATCCGCTCCTCCTCGACCAGAACCCCCTGCTTCGCCTTGACGGCTCGGCCGTCGAAGAGGGTGACGTCGGCGATGTAGGTGGACGGCATCCTCGCTACTCGTTCCAGGGCGGGACGCCTTCGGTGCCGTCCTCGCGGATCATCAGGGTTCCGGCGAGCATCGTCACGACGATGTTGATGCCCTCGGAGCCGCCTTCGATGTGATGCCATTCGCCGGTAGGCACCACCACGGAATCACCCGCCGAGATCTCCCATGACTCGTCGCCGATGTGCATCGTTCCGGACCCGCTGGAGACCGAGAACACGTCCAGGTGGTCGTGCTTGTGACGCGGCAGTCCCCCACCCGCAGGAACCGCAGCGTGGAACAGCACGGCCTCTGTCGAACCGCGAGAGGGTGCGGCCAAGCTGGTGAAGGTATTGCCTGCGACCTCGAAAGTCGGATGATCGGTGGCGCGTTCGACGGGCATGACGGCTCCTCGAGTAGATGAGGCGGCATCATGCCATCCGCAGCCTTCCTCGTCAGAGCCGCCTAGTTCGAGAGGCCGACCGCGTGACCAACGAAGGCGTCTGTTTCGACGGCGTCCAGGAGGAAGTCCGCGAGGTCGTACCGGGTGATCTCGCCTTCGGGAGCTCGAGCGTCCAGCTCGGCTTGGTAGGCACCCACGGCGTCGTCGTCGGAGATGGTTCCCGGCGCTGCAGCCACCCAATCCAGGCCCGAGGCGCTGAGGGTCGCAAAATCTCGACGATGTTCCTCGTTGACGTACTGGAACGGTGGACGATCCGTCGTGGAGAACACCGCTACGGAGACCACGGTGGCGATCCGCCGCACTTCGTTCGTCTTCGCGCCGGCGACCACGTTGGCGTTCATGGTCGAGAGCTCGGTGGTGGGGTCCAATGTCGGAACGCCGAGCGCGGAGATGACGGCGTCCTGACCCGCGATCGCCGCTGCCGCCGATCCAGTGTCCGACGCGTCCCCCACGACAACCGTGAGGCCGGGAGCCTCCGACCGGTCCAACTTCGCCGGCGAACGAACGAAAGCCGTCACTTCGTGCCCGCGCGCCAGGCCCTGCTCGACCACGGCACGACCCACCCGACCCGTGGCACCGAACACGACGATCCTCATCCCTCTCGCCTCCCTTGAATCAGTCGTCTCAGGCTACGCGAGTCGACGTTCCGCAGGTAGGCTTCTCCCTGCGGCGGCACGATGATTGGGAGAATAGGTTGCACATCGACTGGGCGATCGCGCTCGCGTCCCTGCTCGTCGGTTTCACGGTGGGTCTAACCGGCATGGGCGGTGGCGCCCTGATGACCCCTATCCTCGTCATCTTCTTCGGGATCGTGCCCACAGCGGCGGTCTCATCCGACCTCATCGCCGCGATGGTGATGAAGCCTGTTGGGGGCGGCGTCCATGTGCGACGTCGAACGGTTCGATGGGAATTGGTTCGGTGGTTGTGCGTTGGGTCGATCCCGACCGCGTTCATGGGCGTATTGCTCCTCCATGCGAGCGGCGACAGCGAGGCCGTCCAGAACACGACGAAGATCTTCCTGGGGATCACGCTCAGCCTTGCGGCGGCCGCCATGGTGTTCAAGGCGTGGCTTCAGGGACGCCGTAGCGCCGAGGCCCGGGCCGGCCGACGAGTCACCCTGGCCACAGAAGGCAAGATCCACGTTCGCGTGCCATTGACCATCCTCATCGGGGCGATAGGCGGGATGCTCGTCGGGCTCACGTCCGTCGGGTCGGGGTCGATCATCATCGTCTGCCTGATGCTCACCTACCCCGAGCTCAGAGGCGCACAACTGGTCGGCACCGACCTGGTGCAGGCCGTGCCCTTGGTGACGTCCGCCGCGCTCGCGCACATCGTGGTCGGGGATTTCCAACTCGCCCTCACCACGTCGATCCTGATCGGAGCGCTCCCTGCCGTGTACGTGGGGGCGAGACTTTCGTCGAGGGCACCGGACGGCGTCATCCGTCCGGCCCTCGTGGTCGTCCTCTTGGCGTCGGCGATCAAACTCCTGGATGCTCCGAATGGTCTCCTCGGTGCGATCCTGCTCGCCGTCATCGTGGTGGGCCTCCCGCTCTGGGGTGCGGTAGACGGGGCGGCGCATCCGGAAGACTTGTGGGAGGCGGCGGGCCTGCGCCGCGATGGCTGGCTGAGATGGCAGGCGCTCGGCGCGCCATTCCTGCTCGGCTTCCCGGTCGGGGTGGCCTACTTCGCGAAGGCGCGTCCGAAACTGGTGGCCGCCACCATCGCGTCGATGAACGATCCAAGCATCGCCCTGCAAGCCGCGACGCTCGACTCCGAGCGATCAGAAGGGCAGGTGTAGCCGTGTTCGAGCGGATCCTCGTGGCCGTGGATGGGTCATCGAAGAGCGAGAAAACCATCTTGACGGCATTGGATATGGCCGGGCGCTACAAGTCGGTCGTCACGATCGTTCACGTTCGCGAACACGAGCGGTACGAGGCATCCGATGTCGATCTCGGACCCCCCACCCCGGCCGAAGAACTCGTGAACGACGTGCTCGTGAGGTTCCACGCTAACGGGATCGAGGCGAAGGGCGAGATCCGCCGGGTGAGTTCGGGCAACACCCCTGAGCAGATCGTGGAGGTTGCTCAAACGGTCGAGGCAGACCTCATCGTGTTGGGTTCCCGCGGGATGAGCGAATGGAAGAGCCTCATGCTCGGGGGGGTCGCCAACAAGGTCGTACAACACGCCACGTGCCCGGTGTTGTTGATCCGCTGATCGAAGACATCATTGGACTTCCGGGATGCACGATCCTATGATCGCCGGGACAAGCGTTCGGGCTCGGCGTTCACCAGGTGGACGTGAGCGAGTGCCCGCTGGAGGGGGCCGCTTGAAGCGCCGGCTGTTGGATGTGCGGTGTGGTGCGCGCTCCGGCCGTCCTAGGAGCTTCCTGAACCAACCGTGGAGGAGCGCTTGGGCATCGTCGAGGAACGGCTAACGCCGGAGGCGCCGCCGAACGCCGGAGACGCGAAGGCCGGAGACGCGGAGCCCGAACTCGGACCGCTCCCGGGTTTCCTACGTCCGCTCGTCGACCGGGTCGCCCGGATCCGCGCTACCGTGCACGCGAAGCTGCTCGCAGGATTCCTGGTGATCGCCGTGCTCCTCCTCGCGATGGGGATACTGAGCGTCTTCGTGCTCAACCGGGTCAACAGTCAGGTCGACCGGCTGACAGCGCTCAACCAGCAGACCGACCTCGCCCGCGAGATGATCTACAAGGTCACCGCCCAGATGCACTATCGAGCCATGGCGCTGGTGACGAAGGACGGCAGCTGGAACGACAAGATCACGATCGCCAAGGAGGATTTCGCTCGGTACTTGGCCGAGATCCGCGCCTATCCCGAGCCCGATCGCACCACCTTCTTCAAGAGGCTCGATGCCACCAACGCCCTCTTCGATACATCGAGCGCGAGTGTTACCGCCCTGTTCAACGCCGGCAAGATCGACGAGGCATTGGCAGCGCACATCTCGCAGGAACACACCATCTCCCACCTGCTCGAGGATTCCCTCAACGTGCTCATCGACGATTCGGAGCACCGGGTCGTCGTTGAGACGGCCGCATTCAAGTCCGATCGTCAGTTCCTCACGTTCGCGGTGGCGACATTCTCGGCCCTCAGCCTATTCGGCGCCCTGCTCCTGGGGGCGGTCCTCTCGTGGTCGTTGATCCGCCCGGTCCGCAAGGTGGACCAAGGCCTCGAGTCGATCGCTGGTGGGGATTTCGACACACGGATCGAGGTGCCGAACCGGGATGAGTTCGGCAACCTCACGACCAACCTCAACCGCACCACCGAGCACCTAGCCACCATCTATAACGACCTCGAATCGTTGAACGCCAACCTGCAAGAGATGGTGGACGCCAAGGTGGCGGAGCTCGAGCGCGCGTCACGGCTCAAACGCTACCTATCCCCCGCACTGGCTGAGTCGATCATCAGCGGTGAACGTGACATCCAGCTCGGATCGAGCCGGAAGTTCCTCACGGTCTTCTTCTCCGATGTCCGAGGGTTCACGGCCTCGGCCGAGCAGATGGAGCCGGAGGAGTTGGTCGACGAGCTGAATGATTACCTGTCGGAGATGACCGACATCGTGTTCAAGCATGGGGGCACGTTGGACAAGTACGTCGGCGACGCCGTGATGGTCTTCTTCGGCGACCCGGTGCCGCAGCACGACCACGCCGAACGAGCAGTGCGGATGGCGTTCGAGATGCGCGAGCGGATGACCGAACTCCGGGAGCGATGGCTCCGCAAGTATCACGACACGTTCGAGATCGGCATCGGGATCGCCACCGGATGGGTGACGGTCGGCGACATCGGCTCGGCCGCGCGCAGCGACTACACGGTGCTCGGGAATGAGGTCAATCTCGCCTCACGGCTGGCGGATCGGGCCAAGCCGGGTCAGATCCTGGTCACCGAGCGAACCATGATGAAGGTAGATGATTTCGCCGACGGCACCATCGTCGACGAGATCAGCCTCAAGGGCATCAGTCGCCCTATCCGGATCTACGAACTGGGATTGCCGTAGGCCTCCTGAAGCATATGGATGTCCAGCTCCTTCATTTCAGCATCGCCTGCATGACCCGCTGCGCCTTCTCCGGGTCCGGGTCCCCCAGCATCTCGCCCGGGGCCTTCGGAACGATCTGCCAGGACAGACCGAACTTATCCTTGAGCAGCCGCACTGCGACTCGGAGCCACCCTCCGTGAGCTGCTTCCACAGAAGGTCGACCTCGTCTTGCGTCTCGCAGCGCACCAGGAAGGAGACGGCTCGGTGAAGTTGAATTCCGGACCCCCGTTCAGGGCGACGAATTCCTGCCTCGAAGCTCGAACGTTGCGCTCATCACAGAGCCCGTCGTTCCCGGCCCACCCTCTCCGTACCGCGAGACTCTCGATAGGACACTAGACACATGAACGGACCGAGGTCCGCCAACCTCCACATCCTCACAGGCGCGTTCGGGGTGGGCAAGACCACGATCCTGTACAACATCGGCGCGGGTGTCCGTTGCGTCGGTGAACCTGCCAGAGAGATCATCGCGGAGCAGCGTGCGATCAACGGCGCTACCTACGATCCCGCTCCATCCCTGTTCGTCGAACTGCTACTTCAGCGCTCGATCGAAAAGCATGAGGCGGCGCAAGCAGGAGACGGGCCTGTGCTCTTCGACCGAGGTGTTCCAGACTGCATCGCGTACGCGGCCCACAGAGGGCTCGACGTCACCTCACCTACCCTCGCCTCCGAAAGGTATCGCTACAACCGCGAGGTGTTGTTGTTGGAGCCTTGGGAGGAGATCTACACGACCGACGACCTGCGGACGCTGCCGTTCGCTCCCACGCTCGCGTTCCACGAAGCACTCGTCGACGCCTACCAACGAGCGGGGTACACCCTGGTACCCGTGCCCCGAGGGTCGGTCGACGACCGAACCGCCTTCGTTCTGGACTTCGTCAGGCGACCATAGCGTCGACGCGCAGGGCCACCTCCAGGACATCCGTCACGTCTTCTGCGATGTGAAAGGTGAGCTGCTCGCGGACCTGTTCGGGCACATCGTCCAGATCGCCTTCGTTCCGCTTCGGCACGATGACCTCCGTGAGGCCGGCTCGGTGGGCCGCGAGCACCTTCTGCTTGACGCCACCGATAGGCAGCACGCGACCTTGCAACGTGACCTCGCCGGTCATCCCCACCACCGGACGAACCGGCGTGTCGGTGAGCAGCGAGACCAACGCTGTGGTCATGGTGACCCCGGCGCTCGGACCGTCCTTCGGCACCGCGCCCGCGGGCACATGCACGTGGAACCGTCCGCGCAGCTTCTCGGCTGCGATCCCCAGTTCGTCCGCGTGGGAACGGATGTAGCTCAGGGCGATCTGTGCCGACTCTTTCATGACGTCGCCCAGCTGGCCGGTGAGGATGAGCCCGTCGGAGCTCTCGCCACCGTCCTCGCGCGTCGCTTCGATGAACAGCACGTCGCCACCCGCGCCGGTCACGGCAAGGCCTGTAGCAACGCCAGGGACGGCGGTTCGCTCGGCGGCTTCGAAGAAGAACTTCTGACGGCCCAGGTAGGTGCGAACGTCATCGGCCCCGACGGTGACCGGGGGCGTGACATCGCCCGCCGCGATCTTCGTCGCGACCTTGCGGAACACCTTGCCGATCTCGCGTTCCAGGTTCCGCACGCCGGCTTCGCGGGTGTAGTCGCCGACCACCGCGCGCATGGCGGCATCCGTCAGCACGACCTCGTCGGCTCGTAGACCGTTGCGCTCCAGCTGCCGCGCGACCAGGTGGTGCGTCGCGATAGCGACCTTCTCGTCCTCGGTGTAGCCGTCGATCCGGATCACTTCCATCCGATCGAACAAAGGGCCGGGGATGGTCTCGGCGACGTTCGCGGTCGTGATGAAGAGGACCTCTGACAGGTCGAGATCCACGTCCAGGTAGTGGTCACGGAAGGTGTGGTTCTGCGCCGGATCCAGCACTTCGAGCAGCGCGGACGAAGGATCGCCGCGCCAGTCGGCACCGACCTTGTCGATCTCGTCCAGCATCATCACCGGGTTCTTCGTACCGGCGTCTTTCAGTGCGCGCACGAGGCGGCCGGGCAGCGCGCCCACATACGTGCGCCGGTGCCCTCGGATGTCCGCTTCGTCGTGGATGCCGCCCAGCGACACGCGGACGAACTTCCGTCCCAGCGCCCGGGCAACGGATTCGCCCAGCGAGGTCTTCCCCACGCCGGGGGGTCCGACCAGCGTCAGGATCGCCCCGGAGCCGCGGCCGGTTGCCTCACCGAGCCCGCGTTCCTGCCGCAGCTTGCGCACGGCCAGGTATTCCAGGATCCGATCCTTCACGTCCGCGAGACCTTCGTGATCCGCGTCCAACACCGCGCGCGCATCGGCGATGTCGAGGTTGTCGTCCGTTCGCACATCCCATGGCAGTTCGGTCATCCAGTCCAGGTAGGTCCGGATCCAGCCGTACTCCGGCGACTGCTCCGAGGTTCGCTCCAGGCGGCCCAGCTCACGCTCTGCTTCCTTGCGAACGTCTTCGGGCATGCCTGCCTCGGCGATCTTGGTGCGGTACTCCTCAACGACGTTCTCTTCGCCGTCCTCACCCAGCTCCTTACGGATGGCGCTCATCTGCTCGCGCAGGATGTACTCGCGCTGACGCTTCTCCATGCCTTCGCTGACTTCGGTACGGATCTTGTCCTTCAGTTCGACCTCGCCCAGGACATCTTTCGCCCAGCCCAGGACCTTCTCCAGGCGCGTCTCGACATCGACGGTCTCCAGAACCTCGATCTTCTGCACGACCGACAGATCGGGCGAATAGCCGGCCGTGTCAGCGATAGCGCCGGGGTCGGAGATCCCACGGAGGAACTCGGCGACCTGCGGCACGCCGCGAGCCTCGACGATGGCCTCGATGGTGGCGCGGTACTCACGGGCGAGTTCGCTGGCGCGAGCTGATGGCGACGGTTCCTCCACCGTTTCAGCTTGTACCCACGTGGCTTCACCGGTGCCCGGCACGCCGACGCCGATCACGGCTCGGTGGACGCCGCGGATGACCACGGCGGCGGTCCCGCCGCGGAGCTGGCCCATCTCTTCAACCTGCGCGACGGTGCCGACACGGGCGTAGGACTCATCCACCCGCGGGACCAGGAGGACCTCGCCCCCGGCGGCGGCCCCTACAGCGGCACGGGCTTCATCGGATTCGATGGTGAGGGTGACGACCATGCCGGGGAGAACCACGCCGGTGGTCAAGGGCAGGAGGGGAAGTGCTCTCGTGTCGATGTCGGTCATGACGCTGGCTCCGTTCTTGAGTTCTAGAGGTTTGCATCTGCAAGAACGAACCGGAGCCCGTAGCTATTCCATGATGTAAGCCCGATTACACCCGTCACTCGGTCCGCTGATGGCCCTCCTTGCCCACCGGGTAAGCATCGTCTGAGTCCTCCCGGTAGGATTCCCCGGTTCCGGTGGGGCAGACCCAACCAGTCACGAGAGGGGTTCGCGAGTTGCTGGACGTGGCGAAGATGGCAGTGCTGGCGGCGCGCAAGGCCGGTGCGGACTACGCGGACGTGCGGGCAGGAACAGATGAGACCGAGTCGCTCACGGTTCGCAATGAGGAGATGACGGGGATCGACCGGTCCATCTCCACGGGGATAGGGGTGCGGGTCCTCGCCGGCGGCCGATGGGGATTCGCCTCGACATCACGCTTGGACGAGGCCGAGATCACGCGTACCGCAGAGCTGGCCGTGCAGATCGCACGAGCGGCGAGCCGGATGGCCGGCCAACCCGTCACGCTCTCGCCGGTCGAACCGGCCGAAGGCGTCTGGCGCGGTCAGTGCATCGAAGATCCCTTCACCGTTCCGCTGGAGGAGAAGGTCGCGCTCCTCATGGAAGCCACCCGGCGCATGCGGAACGTTCCCGGGTTGAGCTATGCGGAAGGCGGCCTCGACTTCTTCCGACGCCGCACCTTCTACGCCTCCTCCGACGGCGCAGCCACCGAGCAGGAGGTCACGCACAGTGGCGGAGGTACGGTGGCCACTGCCGTCGGCGACGGCGACGTGCAGCGTCGCTCCTATCCCAACTCGTTCCGCGGCCATGTTCGCGCGGCAGGATACGAGCACATCCGCGCGCTGGGTCTCATCGAGGAGGCGGAGCGCATCGGTCGGGAGGCGGTCGAACTCCTCAGAGCGGCCGAGTGTCCGAGCGAGGTCACGACACTGGTCCTGGATTCGGGGCAGATGGAACTGCAGATCCACGAATCCATCGGTCATCCGGTGGAACTCGACCGGGTGATGGGGATGGAAGAGGCCTACGCAGGCGGCTCGTTCGTCACCCCGAGCGATCGCGGATCGCTCCGGTACGGCAGTCCCCTCATCAGCATCACGGCGGACGCCTCACTTCCCGGCGGACTGGGAACGTTCGCATGGGACGACGAAGGGGTGCCGGCGCGATCCACACCGATCATCGTGGACGGCATCTTCCAGAACTTCTTGACCAGCAGGGAGACCGCCCCCAGCATCGGGGAGTCGTCCAACGGGACCTCGCGCGCGGACGGGTGGAGCCACCTCCCGCTCATCCGCATGACCAACATCTCCATCGAACCCCGCGAGGGAACACTGGCCGACATCATCGCGGACACGGCAGACGGCATCTTCATGACGACCAACACCTCCTGGTCGATCGACGACAAGCGCATCAACTTCCAGTTCGGGTGCGAGATGGCGCGACGGATCAAGAACGGCCAGCTCACCGATCTCTACCGCAACCCGAACTACACGGGTATCACGCCGGAGTTCTGGGGTTCGTGCGATGCGGTGGCTGGGCGCGAAGACTGGGTGGTGTGGGGCACGCCGAATTGCGGGAAGGGCCAACCCGGCCAGGTTGGCCGCGTCGGGCATGGCGCTGCTCCCGCGCGGTTCCGCAACGTTCAGGTAGGGGTGCGCTGATGCCCGGGCTGCTGGGACGCGACGGGTTCGAGGCGGTGGCATCCGCTGCGTTGGAGCTCTCCGGCGTGGACGGCGTCGAGGTGCTCCTCATGCACGAATGGGGCGGCAACACCCGGTTCGCGAACTCCGAGATCCACCAGAGTACGGCGCGTGAAGATACCGGGCTGCGCGTACGGGTGGTAAGTCGCGGGCGCGTCGGCGTGTCCGCGACGAACGAGTGCACGCCCGAGGGCGCGCGCCAAGCCGCCGAAAGCGCTCGTGAGATGGCCGAGATCGTGGCGCCCGATCCTCTGTGGCCCGGTTTGACCCCGAAGACCGACACGGCCGAGCTTCAGCGGTTCGATGAAGCGACGGCGAACGCCTCACCTGAGGCGCGAGCCGAGGCAGTGGCGACCTTGATCGGGCAAGCACCGTCCGGGTTCTCCGCGGCCGGAGCCTACGAAACCGTGGCCTCGGAGATCGGTGTGGCCAATACGGAAGGACAGGTGTGCTGGGGTTCACAGACGCAGGCCTCCATGACGACCGTCGTCAGCGGCGGCGACGCCGGGAGTGGCTTCGCCGAGGCGTTCGCCGGTTCGACCAACCACGTGGATGCCGAGGCCATCGGCCGAACCGCCGCGCGCAAAGCATCGGCCTCTCAGAACCCGAAGGCATTGGCGCCCGGGGTGTATCCCGTCGTGTTGGAGCCGGCGGCCGTGGCCACGGTGGTCGGGTTCCTGGCGTGGGTCGGGTTCGGCGGCCGCGACTACATCGAAGACCGCTCATGCTTCAGCGGGAAGGAGGGTGAGCAGGTCGCGGCGTCGCAGGTATCCATCACCGACGACCCAGGGCATCCGGACACGCTGGGGCTCGCCTTCGACTTCGAGGGCGAGCCGCATCGCCGCGTTGACCTCGTGAAGGACGGGGTTTTCCGCAGTGCCGTCTACGACCGGCGGATCGGGAAGGAGGCCGGTGTGCCCTCCACCGGTCATGCACTGCCCTCCCCCAACCCTGAGGGTCCGTTCCCGCTCAACCTGTTCCTGGCGACCGGGGATGCAGATGTGGAGCAGATGATCGCGGCCACCGAGCACGGCCTGCTGGTCACCCGGTTCCACTATTCGAACGTCGTGAACCCGGTGGAGGCCTCGATCACGGGGATGACGCGCGATGGAACGTTCCTCATCGAGAACGGCGAGGTGACGGGGCCGGTGATGAACTTCCGGTTCACCCAGTCGATCCTCGCGGCGCTGTCGGCGACCACCATGATCGGCAGCAAAGCGGAACTCGCCAGCGAGTTCTTCTTCTCCGCTTCCCGGGTTCCGGCGCTGAAGATTGAGGAGTTCAATTTCAGCGGCCGCAGCGACCACTAGGCGAGTGGGCCGGGATCGCCCGGTCGCGGTAGGCTTCTGACTCCGGAGTGCCAGGAGGCCGCATGCAAGTCGCAGATGTCATGCACACGGACGTGAAGACCGCCGACAGCGGGGACACCTTCGCCGATGTCGCGAAGCTCATGCGAACGAACGGCATCTCCTCCGTAGTGGTGCTGGAAGGCAAGAAACTTGCCGGGATCGTGACCGAGCGCGACATCGTGAACCTCGTTGCCGCCGGTGGTGATCCTCACAGCGTGAAGGTCGAGCACGGGATGACTCGCCGCGACCTGGAGACCATCAACTCGAAGACCGATCTCAACGACGCCGCCGAGCACATGGTCAGCCGCAACATCCGGCACCTCCCCGTGGTGGATCGCGGCAAGGTGGTCGGCATCGTCTCCATCCGTGACCTCACGAAATGGGCGGCCGAGGAACTGGCCGGCGGACACGAGATGCCCGACATCGCCTCCAGCCACAAGGCGCTGCAAGCCGCGAGTGACCTCCAGAAGCAGCGTCGCAAAGGCGCATAGCCCGCGCTACCTGCAGACGTAGTACGCGTTAACGACGTCACCCTCGATCCGTCGGAGGTCGACGTCCGTGAACCCGGCTTCACCGAGCATCTTCAGCGCGAGTTGGGTTCCCCAAACCGCACCGACGCCCAGGCCACCGGGCACCGCGAGCGACACCGTCATGCAGTGGAAGAGCGAGAAGGTGTAGAGGTAGGGGCCGAGCATATGGCCGACGTTGTCTTCCGGGTTGCTTGACGCGTCGATGTCGACCATGAGGTAGATACCGTCGGGCCGCATGCCCTTATGTATCGCCGCGAGTGCGAGGTCTGGCCTGGCTTGGTCGTGGATCGCGTCGAACGTTGTGATGAAGTCATAACTATCTGGAAGGTTGACGGCATCCATCACCTCGAAGGATGCGTTCCCCAACCCTTTGCCTTCAGCCTCGGCTCGACCCGCGGCGATCCCTTGTTCAGAGATATCCAGGCCGATGAAACGGCTCTTCGGGAACGCCTCGGCCATCACGTTGATCGCATGCCCCTGCCCGCAACCAACATCGGCTACGTCGATGCCGGCTCCGAGCCGATCCACGAGGCCCGGGATCGACGGAAGGACGGTCTGCACCAGGGTGGTGTCCACCACTTCGCGCGACTCTGCTCCCATCAACCCCTGGAAGCGGGGGAACTTCGCGTAGGGGACGCCTCCCCCTTCCTGGAAGACCCGCAGAACGTCGTCCTCGACCGATGCCAGGAGTCCCACGTACTGCGACTGCCCCGCCATGTTGTCGGCCCCCGCGGCCCGCGTGAGGAACGCCGCGTGTTCGGCCGGCAACGTGTAGGTCAGCCCCGCGGGGTCGTAGTCGATCACGCCGGCCGAGACGAGTCCGTTGAGCCATTCGCGAACGTAGCGCTCGTCGTATCCCGCTGCCGTCGCCAGCTCACCGGACGTGGATGGTTCGAGGCTCGCCATCGCATCGAACAACTCCAACCGGTGCCCGACCGAGAGGAGCAGTGAGAGGAAGGCTCCGTTGAGAACTCCGAGCAGATGCTCGCCGAATGCATCGGCCTTGCCGTGGTCGAACGCCATGACGTCCCCCGATCCGCCTCGTCAGAGCGAAACCTAGCCACCTCACGCGACCGGCGCAAACCGACCGGAGGTTCCGGCCCGCGGATCGGCTAAAGCGTGGCCAAGACCGCAGGGATGTCGCGGAGAGTCGTGACCGATGCGTCCGACTCCGCGAGTTGGAGCGCGGTGGGTTCGTTGGGGGCTTCCCCGCGCAAGACCCATATCGCCCGCATGCCCGCGCTCTTCGCGGGGATGACGTCGTAGTCCAGTCGGTCGCCGAGCATCACGGCGTGCGCGGGCGAGACTCCCGCCGTGTAGAGGACATGCGCGTAGAGGCGGGGATCCGGTTTCTCCAATCCGATGTCTTCGCTCACTCCCCAGATCTCGAAGAAATCCTCGATCCCGTCGCGCGCCATGGCATCGCGCACCTGACTCGGTTGATTGGCGATGATGCCCAGACGATAGCGGCCGGTCAGGGCCTCGAGACACGGTTTCACGTCGGGCTCCAACGCGTGGGGCGGATACGCCCAGTACCGTGTCGCCGCGTCTCGCAGCGCGTCCGTATCCGCCCCCGGGCCCAAAAATCTCGCAGCCATGCGACGACGGAAGGAACCGGACTGCGCAGCACGGGCCAGGGCATACTCCCCGTCGAACTCGACATCCGCGAACTCCGCACCCATGTCTCGGAGCGCACGGCGGAGAGCTTCGGTGTAGATGGTGTCGGAGTACATCACTCCCCCGATGTCGAAGAACACCATCTCGATCGCAACCGCCACGAGGCGCATCCTACCGGCCCCTCACGCGTGCGGTGCCAGCGCGTAGAACGCGACCGCTGCGGCAGCGGCGGCGTTCAGCGAATCGATCCCCGTTCGCATCGGGATCCGCAGGCGGAGATCGGCGGCCTCCAGCCAGTGCGACGACGAACCCCGCCCCTCGTTGCCTACCACCAACGCCAGACGGGGATGGTCCGTCGGTTCGACGCTTCCGAGCTCAACGGCGTCGGCCGCCGGGGTCAATGAGGCCAGGGTGAACCCTGCCGCTTTCAGGACCGCAGGGCCTTCACGCCAATGGATACGGGTCCACGGAACATTGAACACGGCACCCATGGAGGTGCGGACGGCCCGCCGATAGAGCGGGTCGCCGCACCGGGGGGTGAGCACCACGCCGTCCACCCCCAACGCAGCCGCGCTTCGGAACACCGCTCCGACGTTCGTGTGGTCCACGAGATCCTCCAGAACTGCGATCCGTGCGGCACCGCGAAGCACGTCGTCCAGCGACGGCAGGGGTTTGCGGTCCATCGAGGCGAGTGCCCCTCGGTGGACGGGGAAGCCGACGGTTGCTTCCATCACATGGTCCTCGACCACCAACACGTCGGCCGAGCCGGCGATGTCTTCGAGGGAGTGCAGCCAGCGTTCGGTCAGGAGGATCTTCCGCAGGGGGAACCCGGCGGCGACGGCACGGCGGATGGTCTTCGAACCTTCGGCCAGGAACAAGCCTTCCTCTGCCTCATGGCGGCGGCGGAACTGTTCGTCGCGCAGATCCAGGAAGTCGCTGAGACGGGGGTCGGTAGCGTCAGAGACGCGCTGGGATCCGGACACCGACACAGCGTACGCAGACGGCGCTGCTTAGGGCGCGTCGAGGTAGACGGCTACGCCGGCCCGCTCGTCGCCGGCGACGCGCGTGAAGTCGCCACCGACCATCACGTGGGCTCCTGAGGCGGTGAGCCCCCAGACGGCGCCGTTGGGTGCCGGCGACCACGAACTGATGGAACCTGTGAGCGGATCGAGCCATGCGAGCGCGGGCCGGTGCACTGGCGTATTCCCGAAGTCGTCCCAGTGGCCGCCGACGTAGAGCCTGCCGTTCGCGAACGCGCACGCCTGGACATCGCCGTCCGCGTTGTCGTTCCAATTGACCTGTCCGGAGACCGCGTCGAACGCACGGATCCGCCCACCCGCGGGACCGCCCATACCGGCGAACACTTGGCTCCCGCCGAGCGTGACGGCGAACGTTTTGTAGAGCACGTACCCGTTGTTCGTCGGGAAGAACGCGCCGACCAGGTTCCCCGTGGTGGCATCGATCTTCGCGAGATGCGGTCGGTTGGTGGTGTTGATGGTGTTGAAGTCACCGGCGACGTAGACCGACGACCCGTCTGCGGCGACCGCGATGGACCGGATGAGCCCGTCGGCGCGCGGCTGCCACGAGGCATCGAGTTGACCGGTGCTCATCTTGAAGGCGCCCAGGTCGTTCGCGACCTGTCCGGCGAGCTTCGAGTAGAGACCGCCCGCGTACAACCGGTCACCGTAGGTCACCAACGATCGCACGATGCCGTTCGCCCGTGCGGTGAGCGCCGAGCTCAGGGCCCCCGTGCCGGCGTCAACCGCGGCGAGGTTCCCCCTCGAACTCCCCCCGACGTGGGTGAACTTCCCGCCGAGGTAGATGGTGGATCCGTCCGCAGATGCGGCGAGCGCGTACACACTCCCATCCACGTTGGCGTCCCAGCCTGAAACGGCAGCGCCGGTCGTGAGGTCGATCGCCACCAACCCGGATTGAACCTCGCCTCCCATCCCCGTGAACGCGCCACCCACGTAGACGTGTACGGCGTCATCTGACAGAGCCAAGCTGTAGACAGGCAGGTTGGGCGTCCGGTCCCAGGCGGGATCGGCCGCCCCTGTGGTGGCGTCCAATGCCGCCAGCCGCGGGATCGGTTCGCCGCTGACCGAGGAGAACGAACCGCCGCTATAGACCGTGGTTCCGTCCGGTGTCGCAGCGAGCGATGTCACCGCACCCACAGCGTCGGGAGCCCAGTCGGGATCGATGTCACCGGTGGTGGTGTTCGTCGCGCCCAGGTTGGAGCGGGGATCTCCGTCCAGTGAGGAGAATGACCCTCCGATGAACAGCCGCGAGTCGTCCGAGGAGAGCGCGAGCGCAGAGACGGTTCCGTTCGTGTCGGAGCCCCATGCTGTCCGGGACCCGGAAGCATCGACCGCTGCCAGATCGCCTGCGGGGTCCCCGTTCACGTTCCCGAAGCTCCCTCCGATGAAGATGTGTTGGCTATCCCCCGTCACGGCCAACGCTCTGACGGTCCCGCTGACATCCGGATTCCACGTGCCGACAGTCCCGTTGGCCGGATCGATGGACGCGGCGTGGTTCCGGGTCAGGCCACCCACCTGTGTGAAGTCGCCGCCTGCATACAGCTCCGAGCCATCGGGGGAGAGCGCCAATGTCCGTACGCCTCCGTTGGTGCCGGGGTTCCAAGCCTGCGGGTTGCCGGTGGTGCCGTCCAGTTCCCCCAAGCCGGCACGAGCCGAACGCTTCAGTTTCGTGAAGGTACCGCCAAGGTATAGGTGCGCCCCGTCAGCCGAGATGGCCATGGCATTGATCACACCGCCGACGATCTTGCAGGAGAAGGAGCTGACCGAGCCATCGGGCAAGATCCGGGCGAGGCCGTTCCGGAGTTCGCCCCCCACATGGGTGAACGCGCCGGCGATGTACCAACCACCATCCGGCGCGGCGATTGCGACGTTCACATCGCCGAGTACGGTGGGCATGGTGGCGTCCGTGGAACCGTCGACCGTCGCGAGTGAAACTCCGTTTCCCGTGCCGGGGGCCACTTGTGTGAAGGTCCCACCGACATACATGGTGGTGCCGACCTCGAGGGTCGCCCACACGCGCCCATTGACAACCCAGCTAGGTGAGGGCGCGCTGGCAACGTCTGCCTGCGCGGCGGGCGCGATGAGCATCGAACCGACGACAGCCAGCGTGAGGGCAGAGGCTAAGGAACGGAAAGGGCGCACGTCAGATCTCCGGGGGTTGACTTGGATAAGCACCGTACCTAGGCCGGCTGAGTTCAGTCAATAGAGCGAAGGTAGCGAGAGGCCGACTACGGCCGGCCTGCCAGGCGTTTGAGTTCGGCTAGGCGGGCGGCATCCGTGGTGTCACACCCCAGGCGGTAATCGTAGCGAGCCCCGTGGCAGTCGCTGGCGCCGGTGCGGATCAGTCCCAGGCGATCCGCGAGCGCGCCGTAGTACGCGCGTTGCTCGGCGTTGTGGTCGGGATGATCGACCTCCAGGCCGACCATGCCGTCGGCGGCCATCTGTTCGATCAAGCTGTCGGGAACCGAACCGTTCCCTTTCCACATGGCCGGGTGCGCGAGCACGCAGACGCCACCGGTCTGTTTGATGAGCCCCAGCGAGTCCACCGGATCCAAGGCGTGCTTGGGTACGTAGGCGACCCCGCCGTCGGAGATGAACCGGTCGAAGGCTTCTTTCTCCTGAGCGACGATCCCTGCCTCGACCATCGCTTGGGCGATGTGGGGACGCGCGATCAGGTCGTCTCCGGCGATCTCGCGGACACGTTCGAAGGAGATGTCGAAGCCCAACTCTTGGAGCTTCTCGATCATCAACTCGCCGCGGCGGAAACGAGTATCGGTGAGACGCTTGAGTTCTTCCTGGAGCGGGACGTTCGCCGGATCGATGAAGTAGCCCAGGACGTGGAGACTGGCGCCGTCGTATTCAGCGCTGAATTCGATGCCGGGGATGATCTCCAGGTCGGTTCCCTCGGCTGCGGCGTAGGCCTCTGTGTAGCCGGCCGTCGTGTCGTGATCGGTGATGGCGATGCCGTCCAAGCCGCGCTCGATGGCCATCGCGACGTTCTCGGTGATGGTCTGGGTCCCGTCGGAGCAGGTGCTGTGTGTGTGGAGGTCGTAGCCGCTCATGTCGGAAGGGTGGCAGACCGAGGCCGATCTCGTCACGTCGCCCCGCCGCCATCACCTAGGACGGGGTCCCCGGGGCGCGCGAAGTAGCGGCTTCTGCAACTATGGTTCGTGACCATGGCTGATCCCACGATGCCGCCTGAGGACCTCCGGACGAAGCGGGAACTGCCGCGCATCCTCGATGCGCACAAGCGTCTCCAGAAGGGGAATGACCTCTTGCCCCACCGCGGCCGCGCTCAAGCAGGCAGCGGCGATTCCAAAGAACCCACAGGCTCGGCGGGGAAGAGCGGTGCCTTGCGCGCCGCCATCTTCGGCATCAACGACGGCCTGCTCACGAACACGTCGCTCATCATGGGGTTCGCGGGCGCGTCGCAGAGCCGCGCGGTCATCGTGCTCGCCGGCATCTCCGGCCTGCTCGCAGGGGCCTTCTCCATGGGGTCGGGCGAGTACGTCTCGATGCGTGTGCAGCGCGAGGTGTTGGAACGACTGCTCCACCTGGAAGCCCACGAGCTCGGCAACGATCCGGAGGGCGAACGGCAGGAGCTCGCCGAGATCTACGAACGCAAGGGCTTCCCGCCGGACCTTGCCGAACGTGTCGCGACTGAACTCATGCGCGATCCGAAGGTGGCGCTGGACACGCACGCCCGGGAGGAACTGGGGATCGATCCGGACGAAGGCCTCGGCTCGCCGTGGGGAGCCGCGATCTCTTCGTTCGTCATGTTCGCCGTGGGTGCCCTGCTTCCGTTGATCCCGTTCTTCTTCCGTGGAGGTACGGGGGCCGCCGTGGTCGCCGGCGCCATCGCCGGCGTCTCGCTCCTCACGGTGGGTGGGCTCACGTCGTTGCTCACGGGACGTGGCCCCGTCTTTTCGGCGGTCCGTCAGCTGATGATCGGGGTGCTGGCGGCCCTCGTCACCTATGGGATCGGCACACTGGTCAGCGTCTAAACGCCGGCGCCTGACGCCAACGCGGGTGTGTAACGCGCCGATGGAGTTTCTATGGCAGGGCTTGCCAGCGACGGCGCCCGCGACGATGCTCAAGCCCTGATGCCGTTCAGTGTGATGTTCTCGATCGTCCTCATCGGTGCCGGCGGAGCGAGTGCCGGGGTCGTCGGACTCCTGTCACCCAAGGGCCAGCGACTCGATGCCTTCCTCGCGCTGGTGATCGGGGCCGGTGTCGGAGTGGCCGCTCTTGGGATCGGGACGTACATCCAGGGTTCGGGGAGCTCAAGCCAGGGTCAGCAGAACGTCCTGCTGTACGCATCGCTCGCCGGCTTCGTGGCGGTCATCTTCGGACTCATGCTCCTGCGGTACCGGGCGCGCGCAGCAGATCACGCACGTTTCGAGAGCTAGCCCGGCGCCGGAGTCACCAGGTCCCGCGTGATCTCATCCACGGTGCGACACCCCGTCAGCGCCATCGCGTTCTCGAACTCGTCGTAGAGGATCTCCAGGGCACGCGAGACGCCCGCTTCTCCCTCGGCTGCCAGCGCCATCGCCAGGGGACGCGCGGTGAGGACCGCATCGGCGCCCAGCGCCAATGCTTTGAGGATGTCGGTTCCCCGCCTGATGCCGCCGTCCATGAGCACCGGGATCCTGCCGGCGACGGCGTCCACCACCTCGGGGAGCGCCGTGAGCCCCGCCGGCGAACCGTCCAGCTGTCGGCCGCCGTGATTCGACACCACGATGGCGTCAACGCCTGCGCCCACCGCCAGGGTCGCGTCCTCCGCCGTCAAGATCCCCTTGAGCACCAACGGCAGTCCTGGCGTGAGCGCGCGGATCCAACCAAGGTCGTCCCAGTCCAAGAACGGGTCGTACTCCATGTCGGGGCCGGAGATCGGCACCGGCAGCGTGACGCCGCTCCGCGCGTCCTTGTGCCGCAGACCCCCCACCGGGAAGTCCACGGTGAGACAGACGGCGCCGAACCCCGCCGCCGCCACCCGCTTCAAGATGGGTTCGGTGACGGAGTGGTCCTCATAGACATAGAGCTGCCACCACTTCGGACCGGGCGACGCCGCCGAGACCTCTTCGAGGAACGTATCCGTCGTGCTTGAGACAACCATGATGGTTCCGGCCTGAGCGGCCGCGCGGGCAGTGGCGCGCTCGCCCTCTTCGTGCGCGAGGCTCTGGAAAGCCCACGGCGCCACCAGCAGTGGGAACGCGAGCGGTGAGCCCAGGATGCTCGTCGATGTGTCGGGCCGGCCCGCCCCACGGAGGAACCGTGGCCGGAGCATCCATCGGTCGAACGAGCGCCGGTTCTCGGCGAGGGTCCATTCGTCGCCGGCACCTCCATCCACGTAGTCGAAGAAGTCCGCAGGAAGCAGATCCTTCGCGACGGCGCGGAAATCATCGACGATGACGTATCGGTCCAGGTTGGCCACCGCCGAATCCTAGCGGCTCATCTAGTCCCTGTTGTTACGATGCCGTTCTCGTGAGCACCCCAGAGCGTCGGGCCGCCGCATTCCTGTCAGGGATCACCTACCTGCGGATCGTTCTGGTGCCGGCCGTTATGTGGCTCATCCTCGCCGGGTACCGGCTGCGTTACGCCTACGTCATCGGCGGGATCGTGTTCGCGATCGCAGCGATCACGGATTTCTTCGACGGACGCCTGGCGCGCCGGTGGAAACAGACCTCAACCTTGGGGAGCTTCCTCGATACCACGGCGGACAAGCTGTTGGTATCGGGGGCGTTGGTGGCGCTGGTGGCCGTCGACCGCGCATCCACCTGGATCGCGTTCCTCATCATCGGGCGAGAGATCCTGGTCATGGGGCTGCGGGGTGCCATCGCCGCCGACGGCGCCGTGATGAAGCCGTCGATCTGGGGCAAGACGAAGGCTGCCGTGCAGTTCGGCGCGATCTTCCTGGCGATCGTGCGGACGTCGGGCAAGGTTGGTCCGCTCTACCCCGATCAGTACGTGATGTTCCTCGCCGGGATCCTCACCATCGGTTCTGCGGTCGATTACATCGCGCGGTTCTCAGGGGTTCTCTCCAGAACCCGCGAACGGCGTTGAACACGTGACCCAAGCTGTGTTCCTGACCGGCGGCACGGGGTTCGTCGGCGGCGCGCTCTTGAGTAGGCTCGTGGCCGAGGGCAGCGAGGTTCGGGCATTGGCCCGGACCCCCGCGGGCGCCGAAGCGGTTCGTGTCCTCGGGGCCGAGCCGGTGAACGGCGATCTCTTCGATCATGACGTGCTGGTTCGCGCGATGGAGGGGTGCGCGACGGTCTTCCACGTAGCCGGCGTGAATGCCATGTGCATGCGGGACCCGAGTCCGATGTTCCGTGCCAATGTCGAGGGGGCCGGCGCGATGGTTCGGGCTGCCGCGGCCGCAGGGGTGGCGCGCCTGGTGCACACGTCCTCCGCAGCGACCATCGGTGAGCCGCGCGGAGTGGTCGGCACGGAGGACACTCCGCACCGCGGTTCGTTCCTGTCGTCGTATGAGAAGTCCAAATACCTGGGCGAACGCGAGGTTCTCTCGCGCGGGGAGGAGCTCGCAGTGGAAGTGGTCTGCGTGAATCCGTCGTCGGTGCAAGGGCCCGGCCGGATGGGTGGGTCGGCGCGCCTGCTGCTGGACCTAGCGAACGGCCGGGCTCCCATACTGGATACCTACGTCTCCATCGTGGACATCGCCGACTGCACCGAAGCGCACGTGCTTGCGGCGAGCCGCGGCGTGCCCGGCCATCGATACGTGGTGAGCGGCGCCACCCTTACCCCAAGATCAGCGGTGCATCTGCTCCGAGCCGAGACCGGTCATCCGCGCCATGTGGTGCGGCTGCCCCGGGTAGCCGCCGCCGTTGCCGGTGCCGCGGGGAGCGCGATCGCGACGGTGACCGGCCGCGACCTGCCGTTGTGCGCCGAACTCGCTCGCACGCTGCTCCACGGGCATCGCTACGACGGCAGCCTGGCCGAGCGGGAACTTGGCCTTCGCTATACGCCTATCCGCCAGACCGTTCGTCGCACCCTGGAGTGGTACGCCGAGCGCGGCCTCGCTCCCGTACCATTCCCCTGAGATGACCACGCCCACCGAACCCCGCCCCGACCGGAACCTGGCTATGGAACTGGTCCGCGTGACCGAGGCCGCCGCACTCGCGTCCGGCCGGTGGGTTGGGCGCGGGGACAAGCTCACCGCGGACGGCGCGGCGGTTGACGCGATGCGCCTAATGATCGACTCGGTGTCCATGGCCGGCGTCGTGGTGATCGGCGAGGGTGAGAAGGACGAAGCGCCGATGCTCTTCAACGGCGAGGAGGTGGGCAACGGCGACGGGCCCGCTACAGACGTTGCCGTGGATCCCATCGACGGGACAACACTCACCGCCATCGGCCAGGCGAACGCATTGAGCGTGATCGCCCTGGCAGAGCGCGGCACGATGTTCTTCCCGGGCGCTGCCGTCTACATGGAGAAGATCGCCGTCGGACCGGCGGGAGTGGACGCCATCGACATCACCGCTCCCCCGGAGGAGAACGTGAGAAGGGTCGCGAAGGCCAAGGGTGTGAAACCCGAGGAGATCACGGTCACCATCCTGGACCGTCCCCGGCACGCGGAGCTCATCACGGCGGTTCGTTCCGTAGGGGCGCGGGTGTTCCTGATCCGCGACGGCGATGTGGCCGGGGCGATCGCCGCGGCCATGCCCCGGACCGAGGTCGACCTGTTGATCGGCGTCGGCGGAACGCCCGAAGGCGTGATCTCCGCCGCTGCGCTGAAATGCCTGGGCGGGGCGATCCAAGGCCGGTTGGCACCACGCGACGACGCCGAACGGCAGTCCCTCATCGACGATGGGTTCGACCTCGACGCGATCCTCACCACCGATGACCTGGTGAGTGGTGACGACGTGTTCTTCGCCGCCTCCGGGATCACGGGCGGTTACCTGCTCCGCGGAGTGAAGTACTGGCCCGACGGCGCGACGACGTACTCGATGGTCATGCGTTCGCGCTCGGGAACCCTTCGTTACATCGAGGCCGAACACCGCTTCGAGAAGCTCGAACGCTTTTCCCCCATCGCCTACCGCCGCTAGCGCGCCCGCCTATCCGGGCAGCCACGTAGATGGTGAAACTGATCCCGCTGATGAACGAGCTGGTGGGGTACGGCTTCAGCAGCGACAGGAGGATCCCGCCCTCCGTGGCGATAAGCGCGATGCCGATGCTCATGAGGAGCGCCAGGGCGGGCCGGGCGGTCAAGCGTGTCGCGGCTGCGGCCGGCGTGATGACCAACGTCAGGACCAGCAGCACCCCCACTACCTGGATCGCTTCCGCCGTGGTGAGCGCGACCAGCAACAACAAGAGCACGGACACCAGACGAAGTGACACCCCGCGCGCCTCAGCTCCCTCCGGATCGACGCTTGCGAACAACAGCGGCCGGTACATGAGGCACAGGGAAACCAGCACGACGATCGCCACGATGACCAGCAGCTCGAGCTGCGCATCGCTCACGCCCACGATGCTGCCGAAGAGCAGACTGGTCGCCTGCGTCGCATACCCCTTGTACATAGAGAGGAGGAATACACCGACCCCCAAGCCGAACGCCAAGAACGAGCCGATCGCCGCGTCACGTTCCCGGCCCCCAACGGTCAACACGCCGAGGATCGCGCCCACCGCGAGGGAACCCACCAGGAGGCCCGTGATCGGGTTGGCGCCCAGCACGAGAGCTGCGGCGGCCCCCGTGAACCCGAGCTCTGAGACCGCATGAACGGCGAAGCTCATGCCGCGTACTACGACGAAGAACCCCACAGCGCCGGACACCACAGCGATCACCACCCCCGCCAGCAGAGCCGTGTGGATGAAGTGCTGACCCAGCAGCTCGGAGAAGCTCATGAGCCGGTTCTGAACGGGTCATGTTCGTGGGCGTGGCCGGCGCTACCCAGCGCGGAGTCGGGTTCGTCGGGCGCGCCCACCACGATGATCCGACCGCGGACGCGAAGGACATCGACCGGCGTCCCATAGAGGCGCGAAAGCGTTTCGGTCGTCAACACCCGGTCGGGCGTCCCCACCGCCCATGAGTCGGGCGCCAGGTAGAGCACTCGATCAACGACCGGAAGGATGGGATTGATCTCGTGGGTCACGAAGATGACCCCCGTCCTTCTGTCGGCGCGGCGCGTGTCCAGGAGGGTCACGATAGCGCGCTGATAGCCGAGATCGAGCGACAGGAGCGGTTCGTCGCACAACAGGATCGCCGGGTCTGAGACCAAGGCCTGAGCGACCCGGAGCCGTTGCCGCTCGCCGCCCGAGAGCAATCCCAGGGGCTTATCCGCGTAGGACTCGGCGCGCACGGTCGTGATCATCGATCCGACCAGCGACCGCCGCACGGAGGAAGCGCGCCGCAGACCCCATCGATGCCCATCCAGGCCGAGGGCGACGAGGTCACGACCTCGCAGCGGAAGGCCGGAGTCGAAGGCGCGCTGTTGAGGGATGTACCCGACGGCGGAACTCCCCCGACGGGGCGGTTGTCCGAGCACTTCGACCACTCCCTCACTGAGTTTCGTGAGTCCGAGCAATACCCGGAGCAGCGAGGTCTTGCCGACCCCGTTGGGTCCGAGCACGGCAAGGAACTCTCCCGGAGCCACAGACAGGTCGAGCGTCTCCCACAAGGTCCGGTCGCCGTACCGAAGGGAGCCCCCGCGGATCTCTACGACACTTCGTGAGTCGTTGGTCATCGACCCAGCGCAGTCGCGAGGGCTCGGATCTGTCCGAGCTGCCAGTTCTGGAACGACATCCCCGGTGGAAGCGTCTCCGTCACCGGAACGACCGGGATCGCATTCTGGCGCGCGAGCTGGAGGAGGTGCTCGGTGATCGGCGAAGTTGCCTGGCTGTTGTAGAGGAACACCGCGATCTGCTTCCCCGTGAGGAGCGCCGCCATCTCGGCGACCGCTTGGGGCGTGGGCTCGCTCCCCGCCTCGATCGCCAGCGCGAAGGATCCCGGAGTCCTCACCGCCAGCCCCGTCGCTTCCAAGAGGTACCCGGGGACCGGCTCCGTATAGGCGACCGGTGCCCCTGCATCGTTCCTCTTGATCTGCGCGATGGCGACATCAAGCGGACTCAAGGAGGCGTCGAAGGCCTCGAGTCGGGTCTGGAAGTACGAGCGATCAAGCGGGCGCAGAGCGCTGAGACCATCGGCGATCGCTGCGGCGACCTCCGGGATCCGCGGGAGGTCATACCAGAGGTGGGGGTTGGCTCCTTCCGACGTGACGTTGAGCACGTCAGCGACCGTGATAACGGTTCTGCTCGGATCGGGGGAAGCCTCGAGGAGCCTCTGCATGAACGCGTCGTAGCCGAGACCGTTCTCGACAGCGAGTTCGGACCCGGCGACCGCAGCACCTGTCGCTGTGCCCGGTTCGAAGAGGTGCGGATCGGCGTTCGGATCCGAAAGGATCGAGGTAACCGTGACACGTGAGCCGCCGATCTGCGTCACGATGTCGCCGTAGAAATTCTCCGCGGCTACGACCCGCACGGGTCCGCCGGGCGTTCCGCCCCCCTCCCCGGAACCTGCAGCCGCGCAACCGGCCAAGGTGAACGTCGCGAACAGGACCGGCGTCATCGCTAACCATCGTTTTCTCATGGGGCCATGCAAGCGGGTGGGAGAGATATTGTCTAAGACGCATGTCTGCATATCTGCGCGAGAGGATGGGATGGAGCAAGTCCGAGGATTCCACGGTGATGAGGTGCTCCCGGTACCGCACCCCGCCCTAGACGGTTACGAGGCGGCCGGACAACTCCTGCGTGCGCTCACCGCGCCGATCCGACTCGCGGTCATCGAACTGCTGGCGGATCACGCGTACTGCGTGCACGAGCTGGTGGACGCGCTCGATGTTCCCCAGCCCCTGGTGAGCCAGCATCTGCGGGTGCTCAGAGGGGCTGGATTGGTCCGAACGACGCGTCGGGGGCGTGAGATCGCCTATCAGCTGACGGACACGCATGTCGCTCACATCGTGCGTGATGCCGTCGCGCATGCCGGCGAAGTACCGAACCCCTAACGGCGACATCGCCCCGGTACTCGGGCGGTCTATGCCTGGTCGGGGAGGGCGTAGACGCCCTTAGGGAGCTTGGCCACACGGCCGTCCTTGGCGAGTTGACCGAGTGCGGCCAGCAGGTGGGTCCGGATGTCCGGCTGTGTGAACGGGTCGAGATGACCTCTGCGCAGCGCCAGATCTTGGATCACCGTCCAGTGCAGCGGGGACCGCTCCTCTTCGAGCACCGCCAGCGCAGCCTGCGGGAAGTCCATCACGCGCCCCTTCGCAAGGGCGCCACGACCAGTTCCGCGAACATCTCCACCTGCTCGGGTTCCACCACCGCGAACGGAAGGACCCACGGCGAGAGCACGATCTCCTCGACGCCGAGCGACTCGAACGCGCGGATGCGCTCGATGATCTGATCCGGCGAACCGGAGAGCGTGTCCGCCCGCCAGCTCTCCCAGGTTTCACCGTCCATAGCCCCGCCGGGGAACGAGGTCTTCCCGCGCTCGAAGGCGGCGCGTGCATCCGACTCGTCGGCGCCGATCGATCCATAGAAGCCGAGACTCAGGTGAAACGTCGCGGGATCACGCCCTAGCGCTTCGCATGCAACGCGAACGTCTTCCACCTTGCCCGAGTACGTCTCGGGTGAGACCCGCCACACCAGGTTCCAGCCCGCCGCGTAGGTGGCCGCGAGGCGCAGGAGGCGCGGCCCGCCCTTCCCTCCGACGAACACCGGGATGGGACGCTGCACGGATGGCGGGAGCATCGGGGCGTCGCGGAGCTTGACCGACGGTCCATCGAACGTCACCGGGCCGCTCGCTCCACCGAATGCCTGGAGCACCTGCAACGTCTCCTCGAGTGCCTCGAAGCGCTCCCCCACCGAGCCGAACTCGAACCCGAACGCGTCGAACTCTTCTCGGCTCCAGCCGGCGCCGACCCCCAGATCGAGGCGGCCGCTGCTGATGGCGTCCACGGTCACGGCCATCTTCGCGAGCATCCCCGGGTCGCGGAACGGTGAGCAGAGGACCAACGTCCCCACGCGGACCCGTTCGGTGGTGGCCGCCACGGCCGCTAGGAGCGTCATCGCCTCGAGCGAGGCGATGGGCGCAGGATCCGCCCCGTATCGAGCGAACGAGTAGAAGAGGTGATCGGAAACCCAGACAGAGTCGAACCCGAGCGCCTCCGCGCGCTTCGCCCACGTCGACACCAGGTCGAAGTCCATCTGCTCGCCCGCAGGCGCGGAGAAACCGTAATGCGGCAGGGCCAGACCGAATCGCATGCGGCAAGGATACGGAACCGGACCGACGCGCCTGCTACGGAGAGGGAGTCGGGCTCTGAAGGACGCGCGCCGTGAGCCCCCCACGCAGGAGGACGGTTCCTCGCGAATCACGAACCACAACGTGATCGAAGAACGACAGGTCGGCATCGAGCTGCGAGGCCACGGTGGCCCCGCCGCCGGAATCCAACTTCCCGATGCTCCCGATGATGACCTTGCGACGTGGCCCGGCCAGCGCCACTTCCAACGGCAGGCGCCTGGGATCCACCCGGAGCCCCGAGACGGTCACGATCGACATGTCCTGGGAATCCGGAGCGAGCAGGGTCAACGCCTGCCCGCTCGCCGCCCCGCTCCCGACGGGTGAAAGCTCACCCATCTCCACGCTGTTCTTAGGACTGAACTCCACGTTCAGAAGGAGTTGGCGGAACGCCTCGAGCCGGCTGTTGTTCGAGACCCCGATCCTGATGGCTTGATCGTGGAACCGTGCAGCACGTCCTGCCATGACCGCCCCGAACCCCAGGCCGGCCACCGCCATCATCGCCGCAACCGTGGCTGCGACCATCATCCGTCCGCGGCGGTGGGCAACGGGTACGTGAGCGGCGGCGGCGTGCCGCACGGCCATCACCACATGATCTTCCAGCTCGGGGGGCGGATCGGCGGCCGCGAGCGTATAGACCAGCGAACCGGCCGCGGCGTCGAGCTCCCGGACCTCCTTGCGACACGCGGCGCACCACGCGACATGCCGGTCAACCCCGGCCGCGTCCTTGGTGGGAAGCATGCCCAGACTTCGTTCGACCAGCAGGGAGCGTACTTCGGCGCAGGTCACCGTTCTTTGCCCTCGTTCGCTTTGCGGATCTTGATGAGCGCGGTGCGCAGGCGGGTCTTCACAGTGCCCAAGGGGATGTGGTCCTCCTCGGAGATCTCGCGGGCGGTGAGGCCGCGGAAGTAGGCGCGGATGATGAGACGGCGTTCGGACTCAGAGAGCGAGGTGAGCGCCCGGATCGCCGCGTCATGCTCGATGAACGCCCGCTCTTCGTCGACGGCCTCGTGTTCGGGCACCTGGTCGACGAGCACCAAGGTTGGGCGCGTGATGCCGGTATCGCGGCGGAGCCGGTCCACCGCGAGGTTATGCGCGATCGTCATGAGCCAGGTTGAGAGGCGTCCACGCGCAGGGTCGAACCGGCTCGCTTTCCGCCACGCGGTGAGGAACACATCCTGCGTCAGCTCCTCCGCGGCTTCGCGCGTCCCCAGGAGCCGCATCCCCATGGTGAACACCGGCCGACCGAACCGCGCGTACAACGTTCGGATGGCGGCGTCGTCGCCGGCGAGGAGGCCTTCCATAAGCTGTTGTTCTTCTTTCGGTAGGAGTGGGCCGTCTGGCACTCGGTACTCCCTCCGGTATACGCGGGGCGGGGTCGCCTGAGCTTGCCCGATCACTGACCCGTAGATGGTCGCACCGATGCCGCGGCACTGCACGCCATCCCGCATGAAGCGTAGGCTCAGGAACAGGATGCGAACGCGAACACCGGGTGATAGGGTTTCGGTTATGAGAAACAGCGGTCTCGCCGGAATTTCCCTTGTCGCGGGGATCCTGGCTGCCGCGCTCGCCGGACGAACGGCCTCCGCCGCAACGGAACCCACGCCTACGATCCTCTCGATGCACCTCAGCGGCGTGGTCGACCCCTTCATCGCCGACATGATCCGCGGCGGGATCCAGCAGGCGAACACCGATGGCGACGCCGCCGTCCTTCTCACGATCGACACGCCGGGCGGTCTCTCGACATCGATGCGGGAGATCACCGAGGCGATCTTGGCCTCGGATGTTCCGGTCATCTGCTACGTGGGTCCTGCGGGTGCACGCGCGGCATCGGCCGGGGCCTACATCCTGCTGTCGTGCCCGGTTGCGGCGATGGCTCCGGGGACCAACGTCGGCGCCTCAACACCGGTGGGCCTCAGCGGTGGAACCGAAAGCACCAAAGTGGTCCAGGACGCGACGGCCACCATCCGGAGTCTGGCGGAGACCTACGGCCGGAACGCCGACCTCGCGGCGACCTTCGTCACGGATTCCAAGAGCATCAGTGCCGAGGCGGCCCTCAAGGGCCAGATCATCGATCGCATCGAACCCACGCAGACCTCGCTCCTGGCCGACACGTCGGGAACCGACGTCACGCTCGCCGACGGCCGGCCTGTGACCTTCGCGGACCTGAGCGTGGCCACCATCTCCGAGCGCCATCTGGCGCCGTTGGTAGGCGTGCTCCACGACCTGTTCGATCCCAACCTGGCATTCATCTTCTTCTGGCTGGGGCTCATCCTCATCGTCATCGAGATCATCGTTCCCGGGCACATCTTCAGCGGCACGGTGGGGACGGTGCTGTTCCTCATCTCCGTGGCATCGTTCGGGTTCCTGCCGATCCGATCGATCGGCGTCGCATTGCTCGTGGCGTCGGCCATCTTCCTCATCGTCGAGGTGAAGACGCCCACCCACGGGGCGCTCACCGGCGTCGGACTCGCATGCCTCGTAGCGGGCGGGCTCCTTCTGTACAACGGATCGGGTGGGGTGCGCGTGTCGCTCGTCGTGCTCATCGCCGTCACCGTCGTGGTGGGCGCATTCTTCGTCTTCCTCATCTCGCGACTGGTGGCTATGCGGCACATGCCGGCTGCGCTCGCGCCCGGTCAGTCGGTCGTGGGGATGGAAGGCGTCGTCCTCGCGGGAGGCCTGGGGCCCACCGGCGTGGTTCGCGTGGCCTCCGAGGAATGGAAAGCCACGGCCGTAGGCGCTGTCGCCCCCGGTTCGAAGGTGAAGGTCACCGCGCTCGACGGGCTCGTGCTCACCGTCGAACCGGTTCTCGACGAGCACGACCCAGCCGGTGGCGCTCCCCCGGCTCTCGAAGGGAGGAACGTGTGAACCCTGTACTGATCGCTCTCGCGGTCATCGTCCTGTTGGTGATCATCTTTCTGGCCAACGCCATCCGGATCGTCCGCGAATATCAACGGCTCGTGGTGTTCAGGTTGGGTCGGCTGCTCGGCACGAAAGGCCCCGGACTTATCCTCCTCATCCCGTTCATCGACAAGGCCACGCTGGTGGACCTGCGTGAGCGGTACCTGGAGATCCCCCACCAAACGGCGATCACCGAGGACAACGCCCCCATCTCTATCGACTTCATCGTGTTCACGAAGGTCATCGACCCCCAGGCATCGGTCGTGGCCGTCGGGAACTTCGAGGGTGCGGCGCAGAACGTCGCGGCGACAACCCTGCGTTCGGTCGTGGGTGACATGTCCCTGGACGACGTCCTGGCAAAGCGCGAGAACATGAACGAGATCCTGCGCGTGAAGCTCGACGAGGTGACCGAACGCTGGGGCGTGAAGGTCACGAACGTCGAGATCCGCGAGATCATCCCGCCGCCCGCGGTTCAGGAGGCGATGACGCGGCAGATGTCCGCGGAGCGCACCCGCCGCGCCGTGGTTACAGAGGCCGAGGGTTCGAAGTCCGCATCGATCACCGTGGCGGAAGGCAACAAGCAGGCCGCGGTCCTCAACGCCGAGGGCGCGAAGCAGGCGGCGATCCTCAATGCCGAAGGCGATCGGCAGTCGGCGATCCTTCGAGCCGAAGGATTCGCCCTAGCGCTCGCGAAGATCTATGAGACCGCGAGCACGATCGATCAGAAGACGATGAATCTCCAGTACCTAGAGGCATTGAAATCCATCGGTGGCTCGGCGTCATCGAAGATCGTGGTCCCGATGGAACTCTCCGGATTGGTCGGCGCGTTCACCGCCGTTACGGGAATGAACGGCAAGGCGGACGACCGGGGCTGAGGACCGAAGCGGCTGCGGGCCGGTCTCGGCGCCCCTAGACGGGGATCGCCAGGCCGGCCTGTTGCATGGCCAGCTGGAAGTCGTGCTGGTTGCTGACGGCCTTCATCGCCGACTCGACCGTGATCTTGCCGTCCTTGAGCAGCTGGAGCATCGACTGGTCGAACGTGATCATGCCGTAGTAGCCGCCCTCAGCGATCACGTCCTTCAGCTCGTGGGTCTTGTCGGGATCAGAGATCCGCTCGGCGACGCGGCCGTTGTTGATGAGGATCTCCAGTCCCGGCACCCTCCCGCCGTCGACGGTCGGGACCAGACGCTGGCAGATGATGCCTCGGAGCGTTCCGGCGAGCGCCAGCCGAACCTGCTTCTGCTGGTACGGCGGGAAGAAATCGATCACGCGGTTCACCGTCTCCGTCGCGTCCACCGTGTGGAGCGTCGACATGACCAGGTGGCCGGTCTCAGCCGCTGCGATCGCGGCGCGAACCGTCTCGGTGTCCCGCATCTCACCGATGAGGATGACGTCGGGGTCCTGCCGGAGTGCTGCGCGCAGCGCCGCCAGGAAGTCCATGGTGTCGTTACCGATCTCGCGCTGGTTGATGGAGGAGAGGTGGTCCTTGTGCAGGACCTCGATCGGGTCTTCGACCGTGACGATGTGCACGGCCTTCGTCTTGTTGATGTAGTCGATCATGGCGGCGAGCGTGGTCGTCTTGCCCGAACCGGTCGGGCCGGTCACCAGGACGAGACCGCGGTGCTCGTCGGCGATGGTGCGGACGGCCTCCGGCAGACCGACCTCCTCGAATGAGGGACCACCGAAGCGGAGCTTCCTGAGCACCATGCTGATCGAACCGCGTTGACGGAAGACGTTCACGCGGAACCGCCCGATGTCCGGCAGGGAGTAGGCGAAGTCGACCTCGCCGAGGTCCTTGAACTTCTGCATGCGATCCTCGGGGATGATGCCTTCGGCGATCAGTCGTGTCTCGTCGGGCATGAGGGGCTCGCGCTCCAGACGCACCAGGCCGTCGGGAAGGCGGATCATGGGGGCCGAACCAACCTTGACGTGCAGGTCGGAGCCTTCACCGCCCACCAACTGCTCCAACCAGCCGTCGAATTCGGCAACGATCGGCGATTTGTCCATCTGCGTGGTCCCCTCGGGTCCGACAACTTCGTGGATGAGCCCAGGGGCGGTGATCCACCGCCGGACGTCTCCCGTCTCATCGGCGGCCCGGCCGCCGGACTTCAGTTCGCAGCCCAGGAATCTCGGGGGTCAGCGCCCGATCAGGCTTGCGGAGGCCCGACAGGCCCCGGAGGGCTCGGGTTCGAACGCCGTGAGGGCGAGCTCAGGGCGAGAGGCTCCCAGGATGCCCTCGAGGAGGCCTCGATGGATGCCACAGATGAGGTCGCCCTGCTCGGTCTGGAGTTCCCGGAAGGGGCATCCTCGCAGCGTGATATCCACCGTGCGGGCGCTCCGGCGGCGGAACCGCGGGTCGAATCCGGCCTCGGCCATCGCCTCCTGGAGCACGGCGAGGTCGGCGCCGGGGGTCCGGCGGGCGGCCGGCTTCGGCGCGCTCCGGGCCACCAGGTAGGCACCCCATTCGCGTGCGAGCGCGTGTGCGCGCTCGTGTTTGCGCGCGCCCGAGACCAACGGGGTGAGTATCTCCGCCAGGAGCCGGTAATCGCGCCCGGCGTGATCGTCGGAGTCCAGCGCCGCGTACACGGTTTGCGGCCGTCCAGCCCCGGTTCCCTTCCGGGTTTCGCTGGAGACCAGTCCGACCTCTTCGAGCCGGCGAAGGTGCGGTCGGAGGGTGTTGGGGTGCAACGAGAGACGCGTGGAGAGTTCGCGCACGGGTACCGAACGGCCGGACAGACGGAGATATCGGTACAACCGGTACCGGGTGTCGTCGGCCAGTGCCTTGTGGACCTCGAGCGGGGTAGGTTCGGGCATCGTTCCCCTGTCGGGCGGCTATCATGCATTTCCACGGCGTTCACCGTGCGAATCTGACTCTACTCCGGAGGGCTCCCCGATGGTCACCGAACAACAGGTCCGAGAAGCGCTCCGCAGCGTCATGGATCCCGAGATCGGGCGGCCGATCGAAGACATCGGGATGCTCGAAAGCATCGCCATCCAGGGGAACACCGTCCGTGTCGGCGTGCTCATCACCATCGAAGGGTGCCCGTTGAAGGACCGGATCACCCAGGACGTCACCGCAGCCGTTAAACCGCTGGAGGGCGTCGAGAAGGTGGAGGTTCCGCTCACCCCGATGAGCCAGGAGCAGCGCGCCGAACTGGTATCCAAGTTGCGCGGTCCCGGAGCGGCCGCGGCCACACCGGCCAGCCCGCAGAAGATCAACTTCCCCGAATCCACCGCCATCATCGCCATCGCCAGCGGCAAGGGCGGCGTGGGCAAGTCTTCCGTCACGGTCAACCTCGCCGCCGCGATGGCGGCCGAGGGCCACCGCGTGGGCGTGCTCGATGCAGATGTGTGGGGGTTCAGCGTGCCGAGGATGCTCGGCGTCTCCGGCAAGCCGGTCGGGTTCAACGACATGATCATGCCCCTTGAGGGACATGGGGTGAAGGTCATCTCCATGGGCTTCTTCGTCCCTGAGGAGACGCCGGTGATCTGGCGCGGACCGATGCTCCACAAGGCCATCGAGCAGTTCCTGGGCGACGTCTACTGGGGCGACCTGGACTACCTCCTCTGCGACCTCCCACCCGGGACCGGCGACGTCAGCATCTCGCTCGCCTCGTTCATCCCCGGCGCTTCGATGCTCGTGGTCACCACCCCGCAGGAAGCTGCGCGGAAAGTTGCAGAACGCGCCGGCAAGATGGCGGAACGAACGAACCTCCGTCCGATCGGTGTCATCGAGAACATGAGCTATTACCTCTGCCCCCACTGCGGCGAGCGCGACGACATCTTCGGCACCGGTGGCGGCAAGGAGGCCGCCGAGACGCTGGGCGTTCCGCTGATGGGACAGGTTCCGTTGCTCCCGAGCCTTCGGGCGGGGGGCGACTCCGGTATCCCGATCGTGGTGAGCGATCCCGACGCGGAGGCGAGCGTCGTACTGCGTGGCGCCGCCACGGCCGTGGCACGGGCGACCAAGACGAAAGTCGGGAAGCCGCTCACCCTGTTCCCGGGCGGTGCTGCCGCTCCCGCGGCAGCCGATGCCGCGACACACGCCCATTCGCATTGACGTGACGAACACACAAGGCGCGTTGCGGGCGATGTTCGACCATCACATCTGGGCGACGCTCGTCCTCATCGACGCGCTGGAGGAACTTCCCCCCGATCGCCTCGACGCCGAGATCCCCGGCACATATGGCTCGATGGTCGACACGCTGACCCACCTGGTCGAGGCGGACTCGCGATACCTGCTGCGCCTTCGCACCACGTCGATACCCTCGGCCGAGGATCGCCCACCTCGTTCGCCGGCGGACGTTCGGACAGAGATGCAAGGCAACGCTGCTCGTTGGGCACAGGCCTTGGACGAGCTGGAAGCCGGCACCTTAGATGCCACGATCGATTCGAAAGACGACTACCCGCGGGTGGAGCACGCCGAAGGCTTGTTACTGCTCCAAGCCATCCATCACGGCAACGACCACCGGACCCAGATCTGCTCGACACTCGGCGCGCTCGGCCTCCACGTTCCGGAGCTGGACGGCTGGGAGTTCTGGCTGACGGTCGGCGAGCCGCGACCCACATAGTGGGATGTCATCTCACTCTGTGGGAGCCGGTCGATCCGGAGAGGAACGGCTGCCCTTGAACACGCGGAGGAGCAGGAACAGGGAAGGGGCAACCAGCAACGCACCGATCGTGTACCCGACGGTGATCGCGCGGAGTGAACCGATCGGCGCGGCCACGTCCGAGGCCTTCACGTCGGGAACGATCAGGTAGGGCCACTGCGCCACGCCCCACCCCCCCACCACGGAGGCCACGGCAAGGGCGGCGCCCGCTCGAGCGAGCTTCGGGCGCCGTCGGACGGTGGCGGCCAGCGAGACCACCCCGCCGACCCCCGAGAGCAGAACGAACGGCCACGCCCTGTGAAGCATGCCGTGCCACAGATGCGGGGCGTCCGCGGACGTGGCCACCAACCCGACCCCTGCCAACACTCCCGCCGCCACGCCCGAAGCGATGGCGCGCGAGCGGAACAGCTCGCGCAGGTGTTCGTCGCCTTGTTGCTCGGCCTCGACCGTGAGGTAGGTCGCGGCGAGGTAGGCGCAGATGACCAGCGCGAGGGCGCCCGCCGCCCACGAGAGCGGTCCCGTCCAGGCGTCGAGGAGTCCGTTCGTCACGGCGCCACCCGCCACGTTGATCCGCCCCGACGCGATCGCCGCCGCCGACATCCCGAGCACCACTGGCGTCACCAGCGACGCGACCCCGAACACACGCGACCAGCTCTTTCCCCAAGCGGCTCCAGGATCTCCGTGCGCGCGGAACGCGAACGCAGCGCCCCTGAACACGATCCCGGCGAGCGCGATCCCGAAGGGCAGATAGAGCGCCACCCCGAGATCCGCGAACGCCTGCGGGAACGCGGCGAACAGGGCGGTCACCACGAAGATGAGCCACACGTGATTCGCCTCCCATACGGGGCCGATGGCATGAGAGATGAGGTCTCGCTCGTCCTGATGTCCTGGGCCACGCGCCAGCAGATCCCACACTCCCCCGCCGAAGTCGGCGCCGCCTAGGAGGACGTAAAGCGTGAGCCCAATGCCCATCGCGCCCAGCAGGATGACCTCAAGTTGCGTGCTGGTCATATCTCGTCCGGTTCCACGTTCGCGCGTGGCGAACGTGCGAGGCGCAGGAGCAGCCACCCGCATGCCACGCCCAACAACACGTAGGTGCCCACGGTCAGGACCACCCAGATCGCGATGCCGCCGCGCGTCGTGACGGCCTGTGCGGTCCGCATCTGACCTTGCACGATCCACGGTTGCCGACCGACCTCGGTAACGACCCACCCCGACTCCAGGGCTGCGAACGTTGCTGGGCCTGCGATCAGGACGGCGCGCAAGAACCATCGGCCGTCGGGCAAGGCTCGCCGCTTGCGCCGAAGCCATCCGACCAGCGCCCACATGCCGAGCGCCGCGGTCGCGAACCCGACGGCGACCATGAGCTGGAAGGCCAGATGCACCACGACGACGTTGGGACGATCACCCGGCGGCACCACGTCCAGCCCCTTGATCACCGCGTCGGCGTCGCCCGTGGCCAGCCAGGACAAGCCCTTCGGGATGTGGAGGCCCAGGATGGTTTCCTCGCGCCACGGGAGAGGGATCCCACCGATGGTGAGCGGAGCGCCCACCTGCGTCTTCCACAACCCTTCCAATGCAGCCAGCTTCACGGGCTGTCGTTCGGCGACGAGGCGGGCGGCGGCGTCGCCCACCAGGATCTGCACCGGCGCCACAACCATCCCGACCACCAGACCCACGGCCAGCCCGCGGCGGTGGTAGGTATCGCGACGTCCCTTCAACATCCCGATGGCGTAGACGGAAGCAACGGCGAACCCGGTGGCCATGTATGCCGCGAGCATCATGTGGGTGGTCATGACCGGGGTGGAGGGGTTCATCATCGCGCGGATGGGTTGCACGTCCACCACCGAACCGTTCGCGGAGAGCCGGAACCCCACAGGCGATTGCATCCACGAGTTCGCAGTCACAACGAACCACGCGCTGGCCGCGCCACCGATCACCACCGGTATGCCCGACAGCCAATGGGCCCAGGGCCCCATCCGATCCCACCCGTAGAGGTAGATCCCGATGAAGATCGCCTCGATGAAGAAGGCGAACGCCTCCAGCGCGAACGGCAGCCCGATCACGGATCCCCATCGACCCATGAGCCCCGGCCAGAAGAGACCGAGCGCGAAGGAGAGCACCGTGCCGCTGACGGCACCGACCGCGACCAAGATCCCCAACGCCTTCGCCCAGCGGCGCGTCAGCGCCATCCAGACGCTGTCCTTAGTGCGGTTGGCCTTGTACTCGCTGTAGAGGAGGAGCGGAGGGAGACCGACGCTGAGCGCCGCGAACACGATGTGGAACCCCAGGCTGACGGCCATCTGGATCCTGGCCCCCTGCAACGACGTCAGCGCGAACATCCCGGTCCCCTCCACGACGTCCGCTCATGCTGCCACGCCACCGTGCCGCCCGCCCTTGTCCCAGATGGAGTCGTGACCCGGCCGGGAGGTGCCCTACGGTCCGCTGCCGACCGTCTCCGGCTCGCCAACAGAAGCTTCTTCGGTCGGCTGGCCCGGTCTCGGATGGAAGGCCCACCAGATCAGCAGCACCAGGCTTATCGTCGACACCGTGAGCGCCGTCCATTGCGAGCCGGTGAACGGACCGAATCGTTTGTCGATCCGGAGCGAATCCTCCAGCACGCGGCACAGCCCGTAGTACAGACCGAACGTCAGCGTGAGGATCCCGGGCCGGCGCACTTTCTTGTTCAGCCTCCAAAGCGATGCGAACAGGATCGCGGCGAGAACCATGTCGTACATCGCTGTCTGATGAACGCCGATCCCGGTCGCGAGCATTCTGCTGGTGCCGTTCGGAAGGACCTGGACCAGCTTCGTGCCCGTTCGAGTGATCTGTTCGAAGACGCCGTGCTGAAGCTCGGCCGTCCAGGTTCCGGGCGCATTCGGAGCCTGTCCCCACGGCGGCGCGAGCGTCCCGCCGTGATAGGTCCACGCGCCGAGCCAACTGGTGGGTTTCCCAAGGTGGTCGCCGATGACCAGGTCCCCGATCCGCCCGATCGCGATCCCGAGCGACAGGGCGACGGCCGCGGGATCCATGATCTGGAAGAACGAGTAGCCGTAGTGGCGCAGGCGCGGGACGTTAATCAACACCGCACCGGCGATGCCGCCCAGCAGCGAGATCCCGCCTTTCCAGACCTCCAGCCATTCAAGCGGACCGGAGAAGTCGCTCACATGCGCGATCACATAGAAGACGCGGGCGCCAAGGATCGCCCCGATAAGCGCCCAGAAGATCATCGTGCTTATGTGCTCTTCGCTGATCCCCCGCCTCGGGGCCAGCTTCGTCAGCAGCCAGGCGCCCACCATGAACCCGATCGCGATCCCCAGCCCGTGCGGCGACACGGCGAACCAACTCCCGATCCGGATGCGATCGAGCACTGGCCAGCCCACGGATGCCAGAACGAACATGGGCGCGAGTCTAGCGGCGGTCAGCTACGAGAGCGGCCGCGGGGCCAGACGCGCGCCACCGCCCGTCCGAACAGGAGGCCGCTGACCACATCGCTCGGATAATGCACGCCCAGATAGACCCGCGAGGTGGCGACGGCTGCGTCCAGAGACGTGAGAGCAGCAGCGGCGATCGGACCCAGCCCGAGTTCGCGTGAGGCCACTCGCGTGAACGTGGTGAGGACCGCGGGATGGCTGGACGGCCACGAGGTTCCGTGGGGTTCCGCGATCATCCGTCGGGTTCCGTGTTCGTCGGCTTGGAAGGGACGTGGTCTGTCGACGGTCTTCTTGATGCCCTGGCCCAAGAACCAGGTGGTGCCCGCCGCAGTGAGGGCGCGCGCGGCCTCACGCGGCCGGCCACAGAGTGCGATGGCTCCCGCGGCCGCGCCCGCCGCATAGAGGGATCCCAGTTCGGTGATGGAGAAGAAGTATCGATCGATGTCAGGGCCGTGTCCGGCGTTGATCGTCTTGAAGAGCTGTTCGTCCAGGTCGCGGCCCGCGTCGGTGCGCAGAGCGGCGTGACCTACGGCCGCACCGGCGGCGCCGAGCGCTGCACCCCACAGGACGGTTCGCATCTTCACGCCGTCCATCATGCGGGAGCCGCGGTGCGGCGTCACGGGCGCCGGCCTCTAACCCCCGCTTCGATCTGACGCTTCTGCGCGAGGACACCTCGGCGAAGGCCCAGCTGGGCCCCGCCTACCGCGTTCAGGCTCGCGGCACCGAAGCGACCGAGCGGCCCCTTGAAGCGGTAGTCCACCTGCTGGCGCAACACGCTCCTATCGAACGGCATGGACGCGACGGACGTGGTCACCGTGGCCTCGAGCAACCCTTCGAGGCGAAGGCGCGATCGCCACGGCGGCTCCCATTCCAATATCTGCACCTTCACGACCGAACGTACCCCCATGAACCCCATCGTGACGTCGTACCGAACACCCGGCGCGAACCCCTCCGGGGGCAGCCGAACGCTGACGATGTGACGGTCCCAGTGCGCCAGATTCTTCGGGTCGCTCACGATCGCCCACACCCGCTCTGGTGGGGCCTCCACTTCAACCGAGACCTCAACGGTAGTCACTCCACCACCGCGCTCCCGCTTGACCAACCCTGCCACCACACCAGTCGCGACGGGCTGACGCGGACCAGCGCGTCTGCCCCGGGCGCCATGTCCGCTGCCAGCGCGCGAGCCGTCTTCACACCCGAGCCCAACTGTTCGCCAACGTAGCTGGATCCGGTGCCCTGGACCATGGCGCCCACCATGTCCTTCGCTCGCCACGCGGAGGGTTTGTCCACCGTGAGCGACACCGGGGCGTCGGGTCCGGCGCCGGCCAGAGCGAGGGTCTCCGCTGGCAATGCCGCATACAGCGCCGCCTTCTCGGCGCGCCAACGCGCCGGCAGCACGACGGGACCACGCGCTCCAAGCACGGTCAGCGCGCCCTCGCCAGACCGGCCCAGTTCCTCTCGGAGATCGGTCGGAAGCGCCGCCAACGGATCGCTGCCCTTCTTCACGCCACGGAACGTCGGGTGGGAGGAAACCTCGCCGCCCCACCGACCCTTGCCTTCCTGCACACCGTCGTCCTCGAGCAGGGCGGTTCGTTCAAGGTCGATGGCGACGAAGACGCGACCGGGGGGCATCCAAGCGAGCGGCACCTGCCGGGCGTCCATGGCGTAGCCGGCGAAGAAGCGGGCGTTCTTCCGGCTGAACTTCGCTGTGGCGCGCGTCAGGGAGACCGCACCGGTCACGGCCGAGCCCCAGGATGCGCGATCCAGTGCGTCGTACGTGGTCACCGTGCCCGTGAACGTCACCGATGCGGCCCCGTGGCGGATCATCCCGGAGACGCCCGGATCGACTTTCCATGCCCGCGCCTTCACCGACCCGCGCGAAGTGGTGAGCCACAGGCGCCCCCCCGAATAGGCGAAGACCAACGGCGTGCAATGCGGGCCTCCCGGCGTGATGGTCGCCACCGCGCAGAACGGACCCTCGTCCAACACCGTCTGGACCGCCGTAGAGAGGAAGCTCATAGCGGCATCATCTCGCGTGACGCCGCTTCCGCTCGGCCCGAACTTGGCGGGAAGGCAAGCATGAGTCCGGTCCAGAGCCCGTGACACAGCACCGACGCAAGGATCCCGCCCGTGAGAAGGGCCAACCCTCCCCACACGAGTCCTCCGACCACTGCGGCGGCAAGCATCGGCAAGCTGCCGCTCACCGCCTTCGTTCCGATATAGCCGATCCAGGTCACCGCCGTACCAACGGCCTCCGAGGAATGGGTGCCGACCAACCCCTGCACCAACCCTCTCCAGAACAACTCTTCGCCCGGCACGGCGATGAGCACCGCGAGCACCAGGCCCAGCGGGAGCGGAACGCGCGACGCCCGCGAGTAGCGGTCGGCCACGTGCGCACGGAACACCGGCACTCGGTCGGCGATAGCGACGAACGCACGCGTCGCCCAGTAGAGCGCGACACCGGTGGCAACACCGAGTGAGACGGCGGCGCCCGCCGTGGAGTCCGTGAACCAATCCGCCCGCCATGCAAGGAGCGCAACCGCGCCCTGCAAGAGGAACACAGGGACCATCAGATTCCATTCGTTGGCCGTGCCCGGACGAGCGACGATCCTCCACGCGATCATCTCGACGCACACGAGGACGACGATCAGCGCGACTCGCATCGGCTACCTGTCGAAGAAGCGGGTCTTCACCGCGACCTCGGCCGTGAATGCGGTCACCACGGCAAGGTAGTAGAAGCCGGTGGCCGACTGGACGGCGGATCCTCGCTCGCCACGGAGCGCGGCCTTCACCATGACGCCGATCAAGAGGGTCGTGCCCGCCATGCCGAGAGCGATCCATGGCGCCAGCCCCCCAGCGGTCAGCAGCGGATTGAATGACTGCGATGACCCCGTCCCGCTGAACCCGCCGCTGATGACCGCGCCTGCCTCGAGCACCACCGCGACCAAGAGGATGGTCGCGTAGCGATTGATGGGCGCACGGGACAGTCCGCGGTCGGTGAGATACCAGTGGCCGAGCATCAGGCCATCCACCACTGCACCCAGGAACGCCGCCCCGGCCGCCAGCTGGAGGGACCCGAGGACCGACCCCTGGCGTGAGAGCGGTGCCATCTCCACCAGGGTGGCTATCGCCGCCAGAACGGACACCCAGCCAACGACCCTGGCTGCCAGGGCTTGCCGAACGAACAACAGCACAGTGAAGAGAGCCACGAGCACCAGGGTTGCGAGAGTCAGCCGCACGGCCCACGTGCCGGAGCTGTTCCCCGGGAGAGCTCCTGCCTTCGCCGATGCCCACGCTCCGAGCGCGAACACCGCGTAGAGGACGCCGTTAAGTTTGAAGAACCCGCGTTTGACCTCTCCCCAGACGGGGGTGAGCCAGAGGAACGCGAGGCCGCCCGCCATCACCTGGGCGAGCACGAGCGCCATGACTCCGGCCGAGCCGTTCACCGTCCGCCTCGCATCGCGCGACAGCCTAGCGGGCACACGTCGAGAGGAACCCGCGCCGGTAGGCTGTGCGGATGCAGGATTGGCGCTCGTACGACGGCGTGGCCACGATCTATGAACGCATCCACGCTGCCCGATTGGCCGAGGTCGCGAAGGATCTCTTCGTGTCCAGCGGCCTGAAGGCCGGAGACCGAGTGCTCGACGTCGGTACTGGGACCGGGGCAGCGTTGGAAGGTGCCGTGGCGGCCGGCGCGTGGGCTACCGGGATAGACGCGTCGTTCCAGATGGTTGCCGAAGGACACAGGGTTCGGCCTGTTCGTCTCTGCGCCGCCGAGGCCGTCAACCTTCCGTTCGACGATGGAACGTTCGATGTGGTGACGGCCAACTTCGTGGTCGCGCATTTCACGAAGGCGGAGACCGCGCTACACGACATGCTCCGCGTGCTGAAGCGTGGGGGACGGATCGCGGTGTCGTCGTGGTCCGACGGACGGGACGCGTTCTCCGACACCTGGCGCGAGATGGTCGAGACCATCGTGCCCAGGGCCATGCTCGAACCGACCTACGGCCGCGCCGTCCCCGGACACGGACGATTCGCGAAACGCACCGAGCTGGAAGAACTGTTCCTTGACGCCGGCCTTCGCCACGTGCGGAGCGAACCGCAGCGGTATCGGTGGACCTACAGCGTGGACGACTACGTGGACGGCCTTTCCGTATTCGCGACCGGGCGGTTCGTGCGACAGATGCTTGGCGAACCCGAATGGGACGCGTTCATCGAACGCGCTAAAGCGGTGTTCCGTGAGCGATTCGCCGACCCACTCAACGACTTCCGCGACGTGCTTGTTTGCGTCGGAACGAAGGAGTAGTTACGACGGATCCGAGGACTCGGACTCAGGTCGGGCCGGGAGCATCGAACGGCTCGCTACCACCGAATCGGCGACATCGATGAGCTTGCGATTCGATCGTCTCGCCTCGTCGCGGAGCATGGCGAACGCCGTGTGTTCGTCGAGGTTGTGGCGCTCCATCAAGATCCCTTTCGCGCGCTCCGTGATGGCCCGCCGTCCGAACGCGCCTTCAAGGTCGTGATACTCCGCGAATCGCCGAAGCACGATGTCGATGGCGCTCTGCATCTCCTCCGGATCGTGGCCCTCGGCGATGTAGGCGAAGATGCCCCGCCTCGCGGCCTCGCTGATGAACGAACGATCCTGCACGTCGAGGACGGCGATGACCGGACAGGTGGCCTCATGCACGATCCGGTCGATCAGGTCCAACGCCTTCGCCGTGGATTCGTGCACGATCACGAGCGCTACATCGGGACGCTCTACCGCGGTGAGTTGAGCAACGTCGGGCAAGGACGACTCTCTAGCAACGACGTCGTGACCCAACGCGGCGACCGTGCGCGTGACCAGATCCAGTCGTACCCCGGGTCCGTCGGCGACCAGAACCCGCAGGCGCGAGACGCTCTCCATCGGCTTCATTCCCATCTCGTCGGACGAAGGAGATGGCACGGATGCGGCGTGCTTTGGGTGTGCGCCTGTGATCCGCGTCTTTCTCCGCCACGACCCGCTCGCTCGGAGTCAGACCGTTCTGTCTAGCCGGGTAAGGGTATTCCTCCTCAACAACGAGCGCAAGGCAGGTCGGGCACAGGGAATCGACGGCGGTCTGCTGTCCCCCGCCTGGCCTTCCCCCGTGTTGCCGACCTATACATCACCGTCCCAGAGGAGTACGCTGCGTTGGCCGGACCCTAACTCACGGCCCGCGCAGTTCGGACCCTAATCCATGGTCATCGAACCGGAGCGGCGCGAGAGTGCGCCGACCCCTTTCAAGGGGAGCCCGTCATGGGGTTCGTACCGCAGTTCTCCGCCACGAGCGATTCACGGGACGGGATCGTCGGCATCGCCCTCACCGGCGAACTCGACATGGCTTCGCTTCCCGCCCTAGAAGGTCAACTGGCGACATCCGAACGTGACGGCGCCACGTCGATCATGCTGGACCTGCGCCACCTCACGTTCCTCGATTACTCGGGAGTGCACGCCTTGCTCCGGGCACGCCATCGCGCCGATGCGAACGGACACCGACTCACCTTGGCCGGCGCGAGCCTGAGAACGCGACGCTTGTTCGCACTCACCGGCACGGAGTTCCTGCTGGACGAACAACCGGGCGTCAGCGCACTGCGCCCGAACGTTCCACTTGCGCCATCGCGAGACATCCGGCGATCGGCGAGTCATGGTTGACACCGTCATCCCAACTCCGGCGAGTAGCCTCGAGTATGTTGAGCTCGTCGACGTTGAAGACGAGGTCGCCACCGGATTCTCGGGGTTGACCACCCGGATCGACTCGCGGAACGGCGTCGCAAGCATCACGCTCAGCGGCGAACTGGACGTGGCGACCGTTCCGGTGCTGGAACGCCACCTGGCCCTCTTCGAAAGCAACGGGATCGGGGGAATCATCCTGGATCTGCGCGAGCTGACGTTCCTCGACTACTCAGGGCTCCATATCTTCCTCGCCGCACATACCCGCGCAAAGGTGAGCGGACGCAAACTGATCCTCATCGGTGCGACCCACGCCACTCGTCGCTTGTTCGAAGTCACCTCGACCGAGTTCCTGCTGGACGATGGAGATGCCGCCGGCGTCCTCGACCAGTTCACCGGGAATCAAGGCCGTCGGACGGCTCGGATCGCGACGCCCGACATCGAAGCCGATGTCTGAGCATCCCAGTCTGGGCGCGAGTACGGAGACCATCTTCCGTGAGATGAACGAGTGGGCCGAAGAAGCAGCCGATGAGCGGCTCGGTCCCGATCGTCCCATGGACTCCTATCTGTGTGAGTGCGGCGACGGCGGCTGCACCGATCCGATCCATCTGACGCGTCAGGAGTACGAGGACGTCCGGTCCGTGCCCATCAGGTTCGCCATCGCGTTGAACCATGAGAACCCTGAGATCGATCGGGTCCTGATAGAGAACCAGCGGTTCGCGACCGTCGAGAAGTGCTCCGGCAGCCATGCGAAGGTCGCCCGGGCCACCGATCCTCGCCGCTGACCGCGGCCGATCTGCGAACGGACCTCCTGTCTAGACACGAGCTTTGCCCCCGGTCTAGGGTTCAGCCATCGTCACGAGCGAGTCCAGCCACCACAGTGGCCGCGCCACGCCCATCATCCGGGGGGTGATCTCCCTCGTGGTGGTCATCGCCATCTTCGTGCTCATCATCCCGAAGATCGCGAGCTATTCGTCGGTCTGGGAGTCCTTGACGAGCCTCACGCCGGGGCAGCTCGCCGCGGTGGTCGGGGCCATGATCTTCAACCTCTTCACGTACTGGTGGCAGATGCAGGCGGCCATGCCCGGACTCACGCTCGGCCAGGCCGCCGTGAACAATCAGACGGGCACCACCATCTCGAACATCGTTCCGGGCGGGGGCATCATCGCCATCGGGTTGGTCGTGCAGATGTTCCGTTCGTGGGGCTTCACCGGATCTCAGATCGCGCTCGAGCTGTCGACGACGGGCATCTGGAACAGCTTCCTGAAGCTAGGGCTCCCGATCGTCGCACTTGCGATCCTGGCCATCACCGGCAAGGCCACAACCGCGTTGCTTATCCCCGCGCTCGTGGGGTTGGTCATCCTGGTCGCGGCGATCCTGCTCTTCGCGCTGATGCTTCGGAGTAAGGAGGTCGCGCGCCGCGTCGGCGACGCCGTAGGCGCAGCATGGTCACGGGTACGGAAGCTTGTTCGCAAGCCTCCCGTCACGACGTGGGGCGACGGCGCCGTCAAGTTCCGGAGGGACACGATCACGCTTGTAGCCAAGCGCTGGCTGCCGCTCACCCTCACGACCGTCGCGAGTCACCTGGCGTTGTTCTTGGTCCTCTTGCTCTCGCTGCGTTTCGTGGGTGTGAGTGGGAACGAGGTGAGCTGGGCTCAGGCGCTCGCCGTGTTCGCCTTCGCCAGGCTCCTTTCCGCGGCCCCGATCACCCCCGGTGGGGTCGGGTTCGTCGAGCTCGCGCTCATCGCAGGGCTGTACGCCGCGGGACGGAACCACACCGATGTCCCGGTGGCGGCATTCAAGGCCCAGGTCGCCGCTGCCGCCCTGTTGTTCCGCCTGCTGACCTACGGGATCCAGATCCCGTTCGGGGGGTTCACCTACATCATCTGGCGGCGCAACAAGAGATGGCGCCGCGAACCGCCCGTCGAGCGGGAAGACGAACTCAAGGGCGTGATCACGTGAGCCCTCGCAGTCGCGGCCGCTCTCTGCTGCTGGCCGCGTCGTTGGTCCTGGTCGCCGGCGCCGCTTCGAGCTGCGCGGGCGGGCACGGGCCGTCGGTAGGCGGACGCCCTCGCGCGAACATCGTGTTGGCGTCCTTCAACTTCCCCGAGAGCGTGCTGCTGGCCGAGATCTATGCGGGAGCGCTCAAAGCGCATGGCTACACGGTGGCGGTACGAACGGACGCGGGGCCGCGGGAGATCGTGGATCCCGCCATGGCGCGCGGCTTGGTGGACTTCGTCCCCGAGTACTCCGGATCGGCGCTGCTGTTCTTCGGCTTGGGCAGCGTGGATACCGGCCCCGATATCCGGAGGACACACGCTGCACTGTTCACGGCGCTGGCGCCCCACGGCCTGATCCCGATGGCGCCCGCTCCGGCGCAGGACGCGAACGCCATCGTCGTCACTCGGGCCACGGCTCAACGATATGACTTGCACGCTGTGAGCGACCTCGCCGACGTCGCGAACATCCTGACGTTCGGCGGCCCGAGCGAATGCCCGCACCGACCGCTCTGCCTCCTGGGTCTCCGAGAGACCTACGGGCTCAGGTTCGAGCGGTTCTTTTCGCTCGATACAGGTGGTGGCCTCACGCTCCAGGCACTCGTCTCGGGCGAGATCGATGTCGGCCTGTTGTTCACTACGGATCCCTCCATATCGGCGAAGCACCTCGTGGTCCTCGCGGATGACCGAGGACTTCAGCCAGCGGAAAACGTGACGCCCGTCATCCGGCGAACGGTGCTGACGCGCTACGGCTCAGAACTCGGAGCGGTGGTCGACGGGGTATCCGCCAAGTTGACGACCCGATCGGTAACGACGCTCAATGCTCGCTTAGCCGCAGGCGGGGATCCTTCGGAGGTCGCCCGCTGGTGGCTCGCGAGCCAAGGGATGGGATAGGGATGGGCGATCGGATCGATACGGAAGAAGCCTCGGCGCCGGTGATCATCCCGGGCACTGTTCGCTGGGGACGGCGCGAACGGCGTCCCTCAGGCGCCCCCCCGCCACTGCCCCGGAAGATCGGCGTGAGCGGAGTCGTCTGGATAGGACTTCTTGCCGCCTTGATCGCCATCACGGTGATCATCGTGAAGGTTGGGCCCGCCCTGCGGGTCGGCGACCACCTCGACACCTGGTGGCTGACGCTCCTCGCGCACGTGCGCACCCCGTGGCTCACCACCTCCACACGAGCGATCAAGTCGGCCGGCTCCGGATGGGGTTTGACCGTGCTCGGCCTGGGAACGGTCATCGGCCTCATCGCGCTGCGGCGTTGGCGTCATTTGTTGGTGTTCATGGGTTCGCTGTTCGTCCTGGGTCAGTTCGGCAGCACCATGCTCGAGGTCCTCTCCAGGCCCCGGCCCTACGGTGTCCAGATCATCGATGGCTGGAGCGGGTTCTCGATGCCATCTGCCCCCGTGGGCGTGCTTGCCGCCATGTTGATGGGGGTCGCCTACACGATCGTGGTTCCCGGACCGCCTCGAAATGCCGCCAAGTGGGTGATCGGCATCACGTTGCTGGTGTACTGCATCTCACGGCAATACCTCGGGGTCGAACATGTATCGGACCAGGTCTTCGGCGTCGTTTTGGGCGTGGCCATCCCCGTCCTGATGTTCCGGTTCTTCACGCCGAACGAGGTCTTTCCGATCTCCTACGGACGCCGAGGCAACACGGCGCACCTCGACATCAGTGGACAGCGAGGCGAGGCGATCAAGAAAGCGGTCCACGACCAGCTGGGGTTGACCGTCCTGGAGATCAAGCCGTTCGGAGAGTCCGGCTCAGCCGGGTCGACCCCACTCCGCCTTCGGGTCCAGGGTGACCCGGACTCCTACCTTTTTGCCAAGCTCTATGCGAAGAGTCACGTTCGGGCGGACCGTTGGTACAAGTTGTGGCGGATCATCCTGAACGGGAAGCTCGAGGACGAGGCGTCGTTCCAGTCGGTCCGAAGGTTCGTCGAATACGAGGACTACACGCTCCGCCTGCTGAACGACTCGAAGATCCCCGTCCCAGAGCCCTACGGGATCGTCGAGATCACGCCCGAGCGCGAATACATGATCGTCATGCAGTTCTACGAAGGTGCGCAGGAGATCGGGGAGGCCGATGTCGATGACCAGGTCATCGATGAGGGGCTGGCGCTCATCCGCATGCTCTGGGATGCGGGCGTCGCGCACCGGGATATCAAACCCGCCAACCTCATGGTTCGCGATGGCAAGGTGTTGCTGATCGACGTGTTCTTCGTGCAGGTCCGGCCCTCGCCCTGGCGTCAGGCGGTCGACCTGGGCAACATGATGTTAGTCCTCGCCGTCCGGTCGGATCCAGACCGTGTCTATGAGCACGCGTTGCAGTTCTTCAGTCCCGACGAGATCGCGGAGGCGTTCGCGGCAACGAAGGGTGTCGCGAGCCCGACCCAATTGCGGGCGTTCATGAAGAAGGATGGGCGGGACCTCTTGGCGCGGTTCAGAGCTCTCGCGCCCGCGCGGCGACCGGTCGCCCTTCAGCGTTGGAGCGTCCGTCGCGTGGCCCTAGCTCTCGGCATGCTGCTCGCGATCGTCCTCTGCGTCTCCACGGGGATCGCCGCATTCCTCCCCTCTCAGAACGGAACGGTGATACCCGTCGTGAGTTCTCCCGAATGCGGCACGGGCGCCACGATGATCCTGATGGCACAGGCGGTTCCCTCGGCAACGGCGCTCCCCTGCATCGCCACACTTCCGTCTGGTTGGACCTTCGGTGTCGCCGCATTCCGGAGCGGAGACGCTCAGTTCTCCTTGGACTCCGACCAGGCGGGCATCGGGGCGGCGGTCATCACGCTTGAGGAGACCTGCGATGTTCGCGGCGCAGTGGAGACCCCTTCGGACGAGGTGGACACGCGCCGCTTCGAGGCACCGACACAGGTCCAGCCCCTGAACGACCGGCGAACCTACCTGTTCCCGGGCGGGTGTGTGACGTATGACTTCAGCTTCAGCGCCAGCTCCCCGACTTCGTTGGTGTTCGACGTGGATAGCGCCGTGAGCTTCGTCCCCCGTGCCAGCTTGGTCAGCTTCGTGAAACAGGAAGAAGATCTGGCGCTCTGCGGGGCAGGAGCTCCGTGTCCCGGATGAACCGAACCGAAGGGGCCGAGCACCCGCTGCTCGGGATGCCGCGACGCGACGGAACCGTCACCCTCCTCCTCGTCTTGGCTACCGCGGCCTCGTTCACCCTGGTGGCCTACCGGGCGACGGCCGCGCCCATCCAACGGGTCGACGACGCGGTCCTTCGTTGGATGATCGGCATCCGATCCGGCCCGCTGACCGCCGTGGCCAAGGTGCTCAATGCTCTCGGCCTCGTCTACGTGACGCTTCCGGTCCGGATCCTGATCGCCGGGTTCTTGGCCCTACGGCGGCGATGGTGGCACTTCGCGGCGTTCGTTTCGGCGATCGTGATCTCCGAGATCTCGATCGGGACCTTGAAGACGCTCTACGAGAGGGTGAGGCCACCGGGATCCCTCGTCCACACCAGCGGCAGCTCGTTCCCTTCGGGCCATGCGATCGCTGCAAGCGTGACTGTCGTCGCTGCCGTGATCGCGCTTCTCCCGGAGGGACGGCTCCGCTACCGTTGGGGAGCCGCGGCGGTCGCCTTCTCCATGTTGATGGCGCTGTCTCGCGCCTATCTTGCGGCGCATTGGTTCTCCGACGCCGTCGCCGGCGTGCTCCTGGGAACCTCCATCGCTCTGGCCGCGGCCGTGGTCGTGCATGGGATACGCCGGCGGGTTCGCCCGGCAAGCGAACCTGACGATCACGTCGTCTAGGTCCATTCCACTACCTGATGAGGCTCTCCCCGGTATCGTTCTGTCCATGCGATCTCCATACGCGGGAATGAGGAAGACATGACCGACAGCCTCGGTGGGCAGGACTGGGCGATGAGCAGCGCGCTGACACGCCGCGAACTCCTGGCGGCTCTGGGCGTGGTTGGTCTGGGCACCATCGCGGCGTCATGCACTGGGAGATCCAGTGCGGTTCCACCTCCGAACGCGGGATCGCTCGAAGATCTCGGGAAGGACGCCTCGAAGATCCAGATGATCGGTGCGGGTGATCCGGTGAACCCCGGGAAGCAGACCATGAGCTTCTTCCTGGCTACCGACAGCGGCCTGGTGACCGAGGCTGCGCCGAAGCTCTGGCTGGCGATGGACAGGACATCGAAGGCGGCCGGACCCTTCGCGGCAACCTGGTATCCGCTGCTCGGCTACGACAAGACGCACGACCACTCCCCTCGGAGCCCTCTCGCCGTTGGCGTGTATTCGGCCGAAGTGGACTTCCCGTCCGCCGGCAACTGGACCTTGGCCGCCGAGGTCACGTCGGAGACCCGCTCGGTCGGAACCCAAGTCGTTCCCGTCGTCGATTCGGGCGTGGTTGCGGCACTCGGCAGCAAGGCGACGTCGGTACCCACGCCGGTGGCGACGACGCGCCACGGGCTGGCGGAGATCTGCACCAGGACCCCGCCGGACCACATGCACTACATCTCCTTGGACGAGGCGCTCAACAACGGCAAACCAACCGTCGTTTCGTTCTCCACGCCGCTCCTGTGCGAAGCGCAGATGTGCGGGCCGACCGTCGATGAACAGATCCTCATCTTCGATAACTACGGTCCCGATCGGGCCAACTTCATCCACGTCGAGGAGTTCTTGCCCGGACCCGACCTCAAACCGCCGCCCGCCAGCCCGAACAACCTGGCCCCGGCCTTCAAGGCCTGGGGGTTCGTCAACGAACCGTGGGTGATCATCATCGATGCGAAGGGCGTGATCCGCTCGCGCCTGGGACCCGGCGTCGCAGCCGCCGGACAGATCGACGCCGCGCTTTCGCCCCTGCTCTAGGAGCAGCAGGCGGTTCGTCGGCGTCAGGTGAGGTCCAGCACACGGAACGATTCGGCGTGTGTGACGCCAAGTTTCTTGCCTTCGCGGACGGCGTCCTTGCCGAGGAACTCCTCGAAGAACTTGATGCCTTCGCTGAGCTGGCTGTCGTGGGCGGCGAGCGCCTCGATCTTCGTGGCGAAGAAGCCGCTGATGTCTTCGGTGTGGTTCGGCTCGTTGGTCCAACCGAGCCAGACGTCGGGAACGTCTTGGATCTCGAGTCCCTGCGCCAAGTGCTCGGGGAGGAAATGAGGGTTCCCTGCGGCGGGGAACGCGGCATCGAGCGCTACCCACCCGGCCATCCGATGGTCCGAATGGTTGTAGTACCGATTCTCGAAGAAGACCGCCGTTGGGTCGCACGACACCACGGTCTCTGCGCCTACTTCGCGGATGCGGCGGACCACCGGCTCCTGCGTCTCGGGCGTGTTCTGCAGATCCCCGTCGTGGATGCCGTGGATCCGCGCGGTTGCGAGCCCCAGCAGCTTCGCGGCGGCCTCGGTCTCATCGGCTCGCGTCGCAGCAAGTTCGGCCCGGTCGCGCGCCGCGTCACCCGACCCGCGGTCGCCGTTCGTGAGGATGAGGAGGTGCACCTCCCGACCGCCCGCCGCCCATTTCGCGAGCACACCGCCCGCACAGATCTCGGCGTCGTCGGGGTGGGCGAAGACGGCAAGCACCGGACCGCTTCGAGTCGGCGCGGCGCTCTCGGAATCCTCAGGCACTACCGACCTCCATCGGCCGCCCGGTCCGTGACGAACTTCACCAGCGTTCGCACGGGCACCCCGGTTCCGCCACGCGGGGCCAGGGGCGTTGCGCGCTCCACGAACGCCGGGCCGGCGACGTCCATATGCACCCAAGGGATGTCGCCGACGAATTCGGCCAGGAACAGCGCAGCCGTGATCGCCCCGCCGTAGCGTTCCCCGATGTTCTTGATATCCGCCACGTGGGAATCGATGAGCTTGCGATAGTCGCGGTAGAGCGGCATGTGCCACACAGGCTCGTCCACGGCATTGCCCGCATCCACGACTTCACGGGTGAGATCGTCGTCGTTGCCGAACGCGCCCGCGACATCCGCGCCCAGCGCCACCATGCACGCTCCGGTAAGCGTGGCCGTGTCGATGATGAGTTGCGGTTTCTTCTCGGAAAGGTAGGCGAGCGAGTCGGCGAGGACCAACCGGCCCTCCGCGTCGGTGTTGAGCACCTCGGACGTCTTGCCTCCGCGGTGGCGGATCACATCGCCGGGGTGTTGCGCGTGACCTCCCGGCATGTTCTCGCTGCACGGCATCACGGCGATGACATTGATCTTCGGCTTGAGTTGAGCGATCGCACGCATCGTGCCAAGGATCGATGCAGCACCGCCCATGTCGTCCTTCATGTTCTCCATCGACTTGGCGTCCTTGATGGAGAGGCCGCCCGAGTCGAAGGCGATCCCTTTCCCGGTGAGGGCGATCGGCGCCTGTTTGCCTGCGCCGGTGTAGGTGAGTTCGATCATGCGGGGAGGGTTCGCGCTGCCCTTGCCGACGCCCACGATGCCGCCGAACCCGCCGGAGACGAGCTGGGCGTCGCTCCAGACCTTGCAGGTGAGGCCGACGGACTTCGCCATCTTCTGCGCCTCGGATGCCATCTTCGCAGGCGGCATGTCTCCGGCAGGAGTGTTCACGAGATCGCGGGCCCAGCATTGTGCCTCCGCGATGATCACCGCCCGCTTCACCGCCGATGACGATGCCTTCGCGGCCCATCGAGCCGAACCCAGCACCACGGCCTTCTTCAGGACCGGCTTCGCCTTCTCCGTCTTGTACTCGGTGAAGCGATAGGCCCCGAGGATCAAGCCCTCGACCGCTGCGCCGACGGCTGCGGCTGCTTCCTTCGCCCCGAAGACCGTCGGGAAGGTGGTAGCCGCCGAGCCGAACCGTGCGAGCTGAGGGGCCACGCGACCCAGTGCCCGCCGCATCGCCGTGACGGTGAACTCGGACTTCCTTCCGCAGCCGACCAGCAGGATCGCATCGGCCGCAACTCCGGAGGCTCCGGGGATCAGGAGATTCTCGTCTTTCTTGCCGGTGAGATGTGCGGCCGCGTAGGACTTGGCCAGCGGCCCAGTCACCCCGGGCCCGGCTTCGCCGTCTTCGAACATCGGCAGGACCAGCACGCCGGTTCGGACCTTGCCGGCGGGATCGGATGAGAACGAATAGGTGGTCACAGGTGCTCCTTCGCGCGGAGGATGAACCGCAGTCTAGCTCCGCTAGGCTGGAGGGCATGAAGACACAGGACATCCGGGATCTGGTGCATTTCGACGATGACGAGCCCCGCCAGCACACGCTGAGCGAGACCCAGCATCTCTGGACGCGGATCGTGTGCCTGCAGGACAACCAGGGTGTTGGCCCGATGGGTGATACGGCCTCGGACGCCTTCCTCACCGTCCTCGCGGGCGAAGTGTCTGCGCAGATCGACAAAGGTCGAGCTCGGATGAAGCAATGGGATAGCGCCACGGTGCCCGCCGGTGCTGAGCTCACCCTCCGCAACGCCTCTGAGGAGCCGAGCGTTGTGCTCCTGGTGGTCGCTCCCCCGCCTGCCGCCGGCGCCGTAGAAACCACCTAACGGCCAGCTCGCGGGGCGCCCGAATCTCAAGTTCCGCTCTGGAAATCCGATGAACGTAGCTAGACATGTCATTTTCAGATACCTGGGAAACCGTGCGCCGCAAGGGAGGCGCTAGAGGCAAGGACATCTTGTCCTTGGCGATCGTGCTGTTCGCCATCCTCGCGATGGGGCTGGTTGGGTATGGGCAATACATCACCTCCCACATCACGCAGGGCCAGTCTGAGCTCCTTCCCATCGCCGACGGCGTGGCGAACCGAGCCGCCGCATCTCACCTCTACCTGATCGAAGCTCTCGGTGGGGACACCTCGGTCGATGTCGCCAAGACCGTCTTCGATCCACTCACGGAGGCGCAGCGACTCCTGAGCGTGGAATCCCAGGGCGGTCTCGATACGGCGGGCAACGTCGTGCTGCCGACGACCGACCCGATGATCCAGAAGGATCTGCGCCTGCTCAGCGAGTACGTCGATGCCTTCAAAGCAGACGCCTCCGCGCGCTGGCTGCATCGCGACCACGGCGGGAAGATCAGCGCTCGCTCGGACGCCCCGTTCAACAGGGTGTACACCGAGCTGGTGGGGCTGACCGACCGCCTCTCTCGAGACGTTCAGCTCAGCTCAGAGAACGAGCGGGCCACCGTGCGGCACCTGAACTTCGCGGTGCTCGGGATCTTGGCATTGGTGTTCGGCGGCCTGGGCGTCTTCGCCCGGCGGAGTCGCCGCTCCATCGTCCAGCGGAACGCCGAGCTGGAACTACGCGTTCGCGAGCGCACGCAGGAACTGGCTTCCAACGAGGCTCGCACCACCGCCATCGTGAACACCGCCGTGGACGCGATCATCACGATCGACCAGGGTGGCGTCATCCTGCGCGTGAACCCGTCCACCGAACGGATCTTCGGATGGGAACAGGATGCGCTGATCGGCAAGAACGTGCAGGTGCTCATGGGTGAGGACGACAAGAAACATCACAACGACTATCTGCGTCACTATCTTGAGAGCGGCGAGGCGCACATCCTGGGTGTCGGGCGTGAGGCGGTAGGCCGACGCAAGGACGGCACGGCCTTCCCCATAGACCTTTCCGTGAGCGAGGCCAAGGTGGACGAAGGGCAGTTCTTCGTCGGAGTGATCCGCGACATCACCGAACGCAAGGCCGTCGAAGCCGAACTACAGGCCGCGAAGGCGACCGCTGAAGAAGCCGCAACCCACGATCCGCTCACCGGGCTCTGGAACCACAACCGGATCCTGGAGATCCTCATGGAAGAGATGGCGCGGTCGGACCGGCAGGGTTCGACCGTCAGTCTCATCATGGTCGACCTCGACCACTTCAAGATGGTGAACGACGGTCACGGACACGTGGTCGGTGATGAGGTACTGCGCGAGATCGCCGAACGCCTGGAGAGAGCGGTTCGAAGCTACGACTCGGTCGGACGATTCGGTGGTGAAGAGTTCATGGTGGTCTTGCCCGGAACCATCCCTGCCGATGCCGAGCATGCGGCCGAACGGATCCGGCAGGAGATCGGCAAGACACCCATCTACACGTCGGCAGGATCCCTGGAGGTCACTGCAAGCCTCGGAGTGGTCACGCGACACGGAGAGCTGGTCAACGACGCCACGGCACTGCTCGTCGCGGCCGACACGGCCCTCTACGAATCGAAGGAGTCCGGTCGCAACCGCGTCACGATCGCGAGCCTCGCGCCCCAGGAGGGACCCCCGGAGGGAGCGCCCCCGGAAGCCTCAGCTGAGGCCGAACCGGACCTCTCGGATCAGACCGCCTCCACGGCACCGTGATCGCCGCCCTCGCGCCGAACGAAGTCCGCTAGGTCGTCCATCGCGCCGCGCATCAACCACCGCATGAACGGCCGATAGACCATGAGAGCGACCTCACCCATCAGCGGTACGGGGAGCCCCAGATCTTCGGTCCACGTGAACCTGGTTCCCCCGGCCGTTTCCTCGAGGAGCCATTCGCCCCTGCCTCGGATCCCGCTCCGATGAGCCATCACCAGGAGCGTGGGCGGCGCCCAGCCGACCACCTCCAACAGCTCGGTGAACAGGGGCACGTTGAACACGCGCGTCTTGACGGCGATGAGGACACCCAAGCCCTCTCGTGCCGTCGAACGAACCTCGACCCGATCTGCGTCCCGCATCCACTCCGGTTGACGCTCCCAGTCGAGGAGCACCGCCCACACCACCGCAGGCGACGCCGCGATCTCCACCGAACGCGATACACGCATGCGGGTGAGTCTAGGTCCGGCCCACGCTAGGCTGACCGGATGACGCGCGGGGCGGTGATCGCAAGTGGCATGGCCAGCGCGATGGGCTCCACCCCCGCGCGAGGTGACACCTTCGCCGCGGTGGCGACGCCCGCTCCCGCGGGCGTCGCCTGGGAGGACGGGATCATCGTCTATGCCGGGCCCGCAGACGGGCTGCCATGGGAACCGGACGTCGGCAGTCCCGAGCGCGGGTGCCTCATCCCCGGCTTCGTCGACGCACACGTGCATCTGCCGTTCTACGGATGGCGCGCCGACGAGTTCGAGTCGCGCCTGCTCGGCGCTTCCTACCGCGACCTCCACGGTCAGGAAGGCGGGATCTTCCGTTCCTCACGTCTCCTGCGGGAGGCATCGGACGATGCGGTGGTCGCGTTCTGCCGACCCCTCCTTGACGAGATGCTCCTTCACGGCACCACCTCGGTCGAACTCAAGACCGGCTACGGCCTCTCCGTAGAGGACGAACTCCGCGCGGCGCGGCTGGGCCGCCGGCTGGCGGCAGAGTCGTCCCAGACCGCCCGCGTGACCCTGCTCGCGGCCCACGCGGTCCCGGTCGGGATGACGCGAGGCGATTGGGTTCGCACCGCCTGCGACGAACTCATCCCGGAAGCCGCGAAGCTGGGGCTGGCGGACCAGGTGGACGTCTATGTCGAAGACATCGCCTTCACCCTCGACGATCTGAGCGCGATCGCAGAGGCCGCGGTCCGATGGGGCCTGCCGCTGCGTGTGCATGCCGATCAACTGGGACCGTCGGGTGCCGCCGAAGCTGCGGTGGGCCTGGGAGCCCGGAGCGCCGATCACCTCAATCACTGTTCCGACGTCGGCGTTGCGGCCCTCGCGGCGGCCCCGGGCACGGTTGCCATGCTGCTGCCCGCCTCCACGTTCTTCCTTCGAACCACACGGCCGCCGGTCGAGGCCCTGCGCGATCGTGGAGCCGCCATCGGTCTCGCGACCGACTTCAATCCGGGGACGTCTCCGATCTGCTCCATGCCAGAGGCCATCGCGATGGCCTCCACCCTCTACGGGCTCACGCCTCTGGAGGCCCTCACGGCCGCGACGGCCAACCCGGCCTGGGTGCTCGGCCTCACCGATCGGGGCACGCTGGAACCGGGGAAGCGGGCCGACGTCTTGTTGCTGGAGGAACCCTCGTTCGCCCAGGTGCCCTACCGACCCGGCCACAACCCGGTGACGACGACGTTCGTCGCCGGCCGAGCGTTCGGTGGATCATCGAGCTGATCTAGGCGAGCGGGCCGATGACGCTCTCGGCGGCCGCGACGAGCGACCCATCGCGCACCAAGGCCACGCCGGCGGCGATGTCCGGGCCGAACTCGCGGTCGTGGTCGAAGAAGGGCACCCGCGACCGAAGGGCATCGTGGACGGCCCGCGTGGCGTTCCCCGGGACCAACGGCGCGCGGAGATCGAGCGCCTGCGAGGCGCCGAGCGCCTCCAACGCGAGCACCATCTCGGCGTTCGCGACGATCTCGCGTGCGTGGCGGGCGGCGGTCATACCCATGCTCACGTGATCCTCCTGCCCGGCACTGGAGGGGATGGAGTCCACAGAGGCGGGGTGGGCGAGCGATTTACATTCGCTCACCAAGGACGCGGCCGTGTACTGAACCAGCATGAACCCGCTGTTGAGCCCACTCGCGTCCACCAAGAACGGGGGAAGACCGTTCGATTGTTTGTGATCGAGAAGCCGGTAGAGGCGGCGTTCGCTGATCGAGGCCAGTCCGACCAAGGGTGCGCAGAGGGCGTCGAGCGCGACGGCAACGGGCATGCCGTGGAAGTTCCCACCCGACTTCACCTCCCCCGTGTCGGGGAACACGATCGGGTTATCGCTGACGGCGTTCGCCTCGGTGGTGAGAACGCCGTGCACGTACCCGAGAACGTCGCGCGCAGCGCCGTGAACCTGCGGCGCGCACCGCAGCGAATATGCGTCCTGCACCAGATGGGTGCTGTCGCGATGAGAGGCCAGGATCGGTGAGCCCGCCAGGAGCCGGCGCAGGTTCGATGCGCTCGATGCCTGGCCGGGGTGGGGCCGAAGCTGCTGTAGCCGCTCGTCGAACGGGGCGTCGGTTCCGAGTGCCGCCTCGATGGTCATGGCTGCCACCAAGTCTGCGGTCTGGGCGAGCACGCGCGCGCGCTCCGCCGCGAGGATCCCGATCGCGAGCATCCCCTGCGTTCCGTTCACCAGTGCCAGGCCCTCTTTCGCCGCCAGCGTGAGCGGCTGCAACCCCTCGCGCGCGAAGACGTCGGCGGCGGCTTCGACGGTGTGACCGTCATCCTCGCGGAGGATGTCCCCGAGTCCGATGAGTGGGAGCGCCAGGTTCGCGAGCGGCGCAAGGTCTCCCGATGCCCCGAGCGATCCCTGTTCGGGGACAGCCGGGATAACGTCCTTGTTCAGCATCTGGACCATCAGGTCGATCACCGTCTGACGAACACCGGAGTGGCCGAGCGCCAGCACGTGGGCGCGAAGCAGAAGCATCGCGCGCGCCTCCTGGCGCGAGAGCGGGCGTCCCACCGCCGTGGCATGGGAACGAACGATCCCGTGTTGGAGCTGTGCGGCCTGGGACGGGTCGATCGGGGTGTCCGCGAGCGCCCCGAACCCGGTGGTCACCCCGTACACGGTCGCCCCCGACGCGACAGCCTTCTCGATGACCTCGCGAGCCGCGTCGACCTTTGCCCGGGCCTCGTCGGGGAATCCCACCTCCGCGCCGCGGGCTACAGCGACGACATCGTCCAGCGAAAGCGATCCCCCCACCCGAACGGACACGCCCGAAGGCTACCGCGCCCGACGCCGGCAGTGGCGATGCTTGACCTGGGCCTGTTGGCGCCCGACACTCCCGAGACATCACTGCCTAGGAGGGTTCCGGATGGTCGCGTACAACACCGCTCTCGTGAATTTCCTGCTCTTCCTGCACATCATGGCCGCCATCGTGGCGTTCGGACCCACGTTCGTGTTCCCGATCATCATGGGGATGGCGCGCAAGGACCCGGCGCATATGGAATTCGGTGTGAAGGTCATCCACGCCATCGCGAGCAAGGTCACAAAGCTCGGAGCCATCGCTGCGGGCATCCTTGGGGTCCTGCTCATCCTCGCCGAGGACCTCAGCCTCAAAGACAACCCCTGGTTGCTGATCTCGCTCCTGGTCTACGCGATCGCCCTGGTCTTCGCCATCGTCGTTCAGAATCCGAACTCCGAGAAACTCCTCGGCCTTCTCTCCTCGGCAACGCCGGGTGAGGCGCCATCGGCCGAGGTCAGCGATCTGGGCGACCGTCTCCGGATGGGTGGCACGATGCTGGGCGTGGCGATCATCATCCTGGTGCTCCTGATGGTCTTCAAGCCGGGGGCGTAGGGAAGGACAGCCGGCGGCTAACCCAACATCCGGACGTCGAGGGGAGTCTCGATCGCGGCGCCGTTTGCGGCGCTGATCCGGTAGACACCCGCGTTCGGCGCCGACGCCACCGTCTCCGCGATCTCACTACCGACCACGTGTACCGCTGCGAAGTCGTCGCAGGCGACCCCTTCGGGCAACTCGCCCGAGCCAACCAACTGGTGGAACCGCGGGCGGCGCTCGTCCTCGCCATCGAAGTGCGGGCAGAAGCTTCCTCTGGCGAACCCGAGCCCATCGACCAGTGGATCGGCTCTTCCAAGGAGGAACGAGTCGGTGGTGCTCGCTTCGAACCAGCAGTTCGCCCCGGCCGACATCCCGGCCATGACAACGCCCGACTCCCAGGCGCTGCGGAGGGCACGGTCGACGCCATGCACCCGCCAGATTGCGAGCATGTTCGCCGTGTTCCCGCCCCCGACATAGATAAGGTCCTGACCCCCCAGGAACGACCCGATGTCCTCCACGGTCCGCTCGAACAGATCCAGATACGTCGGTTCGAACCTCGACGCCGGGAATGCGCGGAGGAATCGGGTTACCACGACCGGCACCGCGGCAACGGCTGTGGGAAGGAGACACACCTTCGGTCTGGAGGCGTCCACCAGGTCGAGCGCGAACCCGTCCAGCACCGGGTCGTCCATCAAGAAGCCGCCGCCGCCCATCGCGACGATGTGGCGTTCGGCGGTCATGCCCCCTCTTCCAACATCGGGATCCGCACCCCGCGCTCCTTCGCGACGGCGAGCGCGTCTTCATATCCCGCGTCCGCGTGGCGTGCCACGCCCGTTCCCGGATCGGACGTGAGTACCCGCTCCAACCGGCCGCGAGCGTTCTCCGATCCGTCGGCCACCACCACCATGCCGGCGTGGATCGAGTAGCCGATGCCCACGCCACCTCCGTGGTGCACGCTGACCCAATGCGCGCCGGCCGCAGTGTTGATGAGCGCGTTCAGGATCGGCCAATCGGCGATGGCGTCCGACCCATCCTTCATGGACTCGGTCTCGCGATAGGGACTCGCGACGCTTCCGCTATCCAAGTGGTCACGACCGATGACGATGGGTGCGGCGAGTTCGCCCGTCGCCACCATCTCGTTGAACTTCAGTCCGGCCTTCGCGCGCTCGCCGTATCCGAGCCAGCAGATGCGGGCCGGAAGCCCTTGGTAGGCAACGCGTTCCTCGGCAAGCTCCAACCACCGCTGGAGCCGCTGGTTCTCGGGGAACAGCTCCGCGACGGCTCGGTCGGTCTTCACGATGTCCTCGGGATCACCCGAGAGCGCCGCCCATCTGAACGGTCCCTTGCCTTCACAGAACATCGGCCGAACGAACGCGGGCACGAACCCCGGGAAGCTATATGCCTCCTCCCGAGACATCCCGCCGATCTCAGCGCCCGCCCGAAGATTGTTCCCGTAGTCGAACGTCACGGAGCCCGCTCGCAAGAAGCCGACCATAGCCCGAACATGTTCGGCCATGCTCTCGTAGGCCCGGCGTTGGTATCCCTTGGGGTCGGTTCGTCGGAGGTCGGCGGCAGCATCGAGAGTGAGTCCGGAGGGGATGTATCCCCCCAAGGGATCGTGGGCACTGGTCTGGTCGGTGACGATGTCCGGACGGAACCCGCGCGCCAGAAGGTCGGGCAATACGTCGGCACAGTTGCCGACCAAGCCGATGGATACGGCTTCCCCATCCGCGCGCGCCGTCTCGGCCCACCCCACGGCCTGCTCCAGCGAATCCGTTTCCCGGTCGATGTAGCGCGTCTTGATACGCCGCTCGATACGGACGGGGTCGACCTCTACACAGAGGGCCACCCCTCCGTTCATGGTGACGGCCAGCGGTTGGGCGCCGCCCATGCCCCCAAGCCCACCGGTGAGCGTGATCGTCCCGGCCAGGCTTCCCTCGAAGCGCTGGGTTGCGCACTCGGCGAGCGTCTCGTACGTGCCCTGCAATATCCCCTGAGACCCGATATAGATCCAGGATCCCGCCGTCATCTGGCCGTACATGGTGAGCCCGGCGTCTTCCAGATCTCGGAACGTGTCCCAGTCGGCCCATTTCGGCACCAGCATGGCGTTCGAGATCAGCACCCGGGGAGCCATCTCGTGGGTGCGGAACACGCCCACGGGCTTGCCCGATTGCACGAGCATCGTCTCGTCGTCCTTGAGACTCTTGAGGGTGCGAACGATGGCGTCGTAGGCCTCCCAAGAGCGGGCGGCCCGCCCGGTCCCGCCGTAGACCACCAGGTCCTCGGGCCATTCGGCCACATCGGGATCCAGGTTGTTCATCAGCATCCGCATGGCGGCTTCCTGCGGCCAGGACCGACAGGACAGCTCGGGGCCATGCGGGGCACGGATCTCACGAGCGCTCATTCGCCACCTTCCACGATCGACTCAAGGATGCTACCCCGGTCGGCCCACCCCCCGTCTGGGTGATTGTGCCGACGTCCACGTACAGGTAGCGTCCCTGCCGTGGCTTCCGTCGGCGTCTCCTCAGCCAGGGGCAACGGGACGTCGTCCGATCCCATCAGGGTCCTGATCGCGGACGATGAACCGGCGCTTCGCGTGGCACTGTCCGATCTCCTCGCCCAGGATGAAGGCGTTGTCCTGGTGGGTACTGCCGGGGATGCAGACGAAGCGATCGAGCTGGCCGTCTCGCGCCGCCCCGATGTTGCGCTCGTCGACGTGAAGATGCCGGCCGGAGGCGGACCCCGCGCTGCCCGCGAGATCATCCGGGTCTCACCACGTACCCGTGTGATCGCGTTGAGCGCGTTCGAGGACCGGCCGACGGTGCTCGAGATGCTCCGCGCCGGCGCGGTCGGCTACCTGGTGAAGGGCACCGCCGCCGGGGAGATCATCGACTCGATCGGCAAGGTTGCGCGCGGGGGCACCAGTCTCAGTTCCGAAGTCATCGGGGGAGTCGTCCACGAACTCAGCTCCCAGCTGCGCCGCGAAGAGATCGAAGCGCAGGAGATCGAATCGCGTCGCGGCACCATCCAACGGTTCCTGGACGGAAAAGGCCTCTCGATGGCGTTCCAGCCCATCGTTGACCTCCGCAGCCGGGCAACCGTGGGGATGGAAGGCTTGGCGCGGTTCCGTTCGCTGCCCATGCGCCCACCCGACCAGTGGTTCGCCGAAGCAGTCCGCGTCGAATTGGGGATCCAGCTAGAGCTCACCGCCATCCGACAAGCGCTCGGCGCCCTCCCCCACCTCCCAGACGACGTCTACCTCTCGGTGAACGCTTCCCACCACGCCGCCATGTCGCCCGAACTGCCGGCGGTCCTGGAACCGTTCGGACCCAGGATCGTGGTGGAGATCACCGAACACGAAGCCGTGGAGGATTACGCGGCCTTGGTGCGCTCGCTCGACACCTTGCGGGGGTTGGGTTGCAGGGTGGCGATCGACGACGCCGGAGCCGGCTTCGCGAGCCTTCGACACACGCTGCAACTCGCGCCGGACATCGTGAAGGTGGATATCAGCCTCACGCGCGACATCGACTCGGATCGCGGCCGTCGCGCACTGGCGTCTGCGCTCATCTCGTTCGCCGATGAGATGGGGATGACCATCGTCGCCGAGGGCATCGAGTCGCAAGCCGAACTGGACACCTTGCGTGAACTCGGCGTCATCTACGGACAGGGCTACTTCCTGGCCGAGCCCGCTCCCCTGTCCTGATCTCGGATCAGAGGACGCGTCGGTCGATCGCCCACGACGATCCTGCGGCTGCCTTCGTGAACGACTTCATCTCGGTCGCAACTGCGACGGCTTCGGCGTAGTGGAGGAATCGGCGCATCTCCGTCGATGCGATCCCGATGGACACCGACAGGAGCGGGAACCGCTGCAGCTCTCCGCGGCGGTTCGTCACCTCGATGAATCCTTGCGCGCGGTCGACCTCGTCGTAGCGAGCAGGTGCCTCCTGGTCGAAGCGTTCGACGATGGCTTGCGCAACCACGGCGGCAACCCCGGGAGCGACCACGACGACGAAGTCGTCACCGCCAACATGACCAACGAACGCTTGGCCGCCGCTGACGTCGCGTGAGACCTCTTCCAGAAGCTGCGCGGTGAACTGGATGACCTGATCGCCGCGCATGAACCCATAGTGATCGTTGAACGCCTTGAAATGGTCGAGGTCCACGTAGAGGATCGCGAACTCTTCGCCGCGGTCGACGCGGCCGTCGATCTCCTCCTCGATCCGCACGTTGCCCGGCAGACCCGTGAGTGGCGACTGCGCCCGCATCTCTTTCGACCGTCGGAGCACGCCTCGGATCCTGGCGAGGAGTTCGGGTGTATCGAACGGCTTGACGATGTAATCGTCCGCGCCGATGGCGAATCCTTCGAGCTTGTCCGCCGAGAGCCCGCGGGCGGTCAGCATGATGACGCTCACGGCGGCGGTTCGAGGGTCTTGACGGAGCCGGCGCGTGAGCTCGAAGCCGTCCATATTCGGCATCATCACGTCGGCAAGGACCAGATCTGGGCTCCGCTCCTGGGCTGCCTGGAGGGCCTGAACACCGTCATTGGCCACCCGGACTTCGTAGCCGGAGGCTTTCAGTTCGATCTCGAGGAGCCTTGCGATGAAGGGATCGTCATCCACGACGAGCAGGCTCTCGCCTCCGCCTATGGCGCCGTCCTCGACATCCGTTTCTTCACTCGTCACTGAACCCCCCGGGCCAGACCCGTCCCGCTCCTGGAATCGGCAGCTTACCGCGGCGGGTAAAGCCGGTAACGCACCCAACTCGTGAAAACCCGGTCGGCGACGGGCGGAGCGTGGCACGATAGGGCAGCTCACCGCGAAAGGGGTTCGGACCATGCCCGTGCTCGACACCTTCCTTGACGCCATGGGGAACACGCCGTTGGTACGGCTCTCCACGGTCACGCGAGGCGTTCGCCCGACCATCCTGGCCAAGCTCGAGATGCTGAACCCCGGCGGTAGCGTGAAGGACCGGATCGGCATCCGGATGATCGAGGCCGCCGAGCGGGATGGTCGGCTGAAGCCGGGTGGCACCATCGTGGAGCCCACGTCGGGAAACACCGGTCACGGTTTGGCCATCGCGGCCGCCAGCCGGGGCTACAGATGCATCTTCGTCATGCCCGACAAGATGAGCCAGGAGAAGATCTCGCTCCTGCGCGCCTACGGCGCCGAGGTCATCATCACGCCGACCGCCGTGGCACCCGAGAGCCCCGAGAGCTACTACCGGGTAGCCGAGCGACTCTCCGAGGAGATCCCCGGCGCCTTCCAACCGAACCAATACTTCAACGCGGAGAACCCCGCCACGCACTATGCGACCACCGGGCCGGAGATCTGGGAGCAGACGGAGGGGTCCATCGATGTGTTCGTCGCAGGCATCGGTACCGGCGGCACCATCAGCGGGGTGGGTCGGTACCTCAAGGAACAGCGCGCCGATGTAACGATCGTCGGCGCGGACCCGGAGGGTTCCGTGTACTCGGGAGACGAACCGCGTCCCTACCTCGTCGAGGGCATCGGCGAGGATTTCTGGCCCGACACGTTCGATCCGAGTGTCGTGGACCGATACGTGAAGGTCAGCGACAAGGAATCCTTCCGGATGGCGCGAGCGGTAACACGGCAGGAGGGCATCTTGGTCGGCGGCTCCAGCGGAACCGCGGTGGTCGCAGCGCTCCAGGTGGCCCGCGAACTCGACGATCCGTCGAAGACGATCGTCGTGCTCCTGCCGGACTCGGGCCGTGGGTACCTGTCGAAGGTTCATTCGGACACGTGGATGCTGCAACACGGGATGCTCGACCGGCCCGATGTCATCCGCGTCGAAGAGGTCCTGGGTGCCAAGGGAGGGACCCTCCCCGCCTTGATCACGGTGGACGCGCACGACAAGGTTCGCCAGGCGGTGGATACGCTCCAACAGCACAGCATCAGTCAGGCGCCCGTGGTTCGCGAGGGCGACGGGACGGACGTTTCTCGCTTCGTCGGTTCCATCCGCGACCGCGAACTGCTGGAGCGGATCTTCCGCGATCCCGACGCCCTCCAGGCAGATGTTGCCGAGGTCATGGCGCCCCCGGTCCCCATCGTCGAATGGGACGATCCCGTCGAGGTCGTGTTCTCGGTTCTCGAACAGACGCCCGCGGCGCTCGTGTCCAAGGAAGGACACGTGCTCGGCGTGGTCACCCGGAGCGACCTCCTCGAATTCCTCGCGCATCGTCGGCGGCAGCCGTAGTGGCGGACCGGATCCTCGGGATCGATGTCGGCGGCCCGAAACGGGGTCTGGACCTGGTCGTGTTGGACGAACGGCGGGTCCCGCTGGACGTGGTGCGGGGAGCCGGGCTTGCGGAGGTCACGAACGCGATCGCCCAATGGAAACCGACGGTCGTCGCCGTTGACTCCCCACCCCGATGGGGCGCGACCGGCCGATCAAGACTCACCGAGCGCGAACTCGCGCGGCTGAACATCCATGCGTTCCCCACTCCCTCGGCCGAACACAGCTCCGACCCGATGTTCGACTGGATGCGCCAGGGCATGCTCGTGTTCGATCGATGCACCGAACTTGGGTACCCGTTGTTCAACGGCGGAACCTTCCGCAAGCGCGCCATCGAGGTGTTCCCGCACGCCACGGCCGCCGTACTGGCCGGATGCCTGCCGCCGAAGGGGACCACGAAGCGTGTCTGGCGGGAACGCGTCCTTCGGCTCGAGCGGGTCGCCACCGACAGCCTGGCCACGATGGATGCGATGGACGCCGCGCTGGCCGCGCTGACTGGGCTCCTGGCGCTGCAGGGCCACGCCTCCTATCTGGGCGATCTCCGGGAAGGGGTGATCGTGGTTCCGACACGTGCGCTCGCGCCGCGATACCGCCGCGGCGAGATGACCCAGGATGGCGGAACCACGAAGATGTTCGCTTGGTGCGTGTGCGGAGAGGAAGGCTGCGAGCGGCTGGTTCCCGTTGGCAATGAGTTCGCTCCGGGCCATGACGCGAAACGGAAGTCCAGACTGTGGCAGCAGGTTCGCGACGGGCGGGCCTCGGAAGAGGAGTTGGTGAGGCGCGGATGGAGACTTCCCCCCGAGATCTGAGGTTCGAAACGAAGGCCATCCACGCCGGACAGGAGCCTGAGGCGCTCTACGGCGCGGTGAACGTGCCGATCTATCAAACCTCCACGTATGCCCAGCCCGGGGTGGGAAAGCCGAAGGCGTGGGATTACGCGAGAGGCGGGAACCCCACCCGCGAGGCCTTCCAGCAGGCGTTGGCCGCATTGGAAGGTGGGACTCGCTGTTTCGCGTTCGGCAGTGGGTTGGGCGCGTCCACGACGTTGCTGCTCACGCTGCGTCCCGGTGACCATGTCCTACTGTCCAACGATGTGTACGGGGGCACGTATCGCCTCCTCACCAACGTATTGTCCGGATGGGGATTGACCTGCGACACGGTCGACCTGGCCGACCAGGACGCGTTGCGCGCGGCCATCGGGCCCGCGACCCGATTCGTGTGGGTCGAAACGCCCTCCAACCCCCTCCTGCGGATCATCGACATCGCGGCCGTCAGCGCGATCGCCCACGAAGCGGGCGCCAAGGTGGTGGTGGACAACACCTTCGCGACTCCCGCGTTGCAGCGTCCGCTCGCATCCGGCGCAGACGTCGTGCTGCACTCGGTGACGAAGTACATCGGGGGACACTCCGACCTCGTCGGCGGGGCCATCGTCACCAGCCAGGAAGAACTCATCGAACAGCTCGGGTTCCTGACGAACGCGGTAGGTGCCGTTCCCGGTCCGATGGACAGCTATCTCGCCTTGCGCGGGCTGAAGACGCTCGCGGTGCGGATGCGGGCACACGGCGAGGGGGCGGCGGCGATCGTGGCGTTCCTCTCCGAACATCCGGCCGTCACGCGCGTCTACTACCCCGGGCTCGCCTCACACCCCGGGCATGAGATCGCCACCGCACAGATGGACGGGTTCGGCGGGATGGTGTCGTTTGAAGTGAAGACGGCGGAAGCGGCGCTGCGGACGGTCGAGCGAACGCGGCTCTTCTTCCTTGCGGAATCATTGGGAGGTGTCGAGTCCCTCATCGAGGTCCCGGGGCCGATGACCCACGCGAGCGTCGCCGGATCGCCCTTGGAGGTTCCGCCCACGCTGATCCGCCTGAGCGTGGGTATCGAGCACCCGGACGACCTCATCGCGGATCTGGCGCAAGCTCTCGGCTAGGACACGGGGCGCTTCAAGTAGGCGACCGTCGAAACCCCGCCCATCGGGTTCTGAACCTGCTGCACGCCCACCAGTTCCCAGCCGTCCTCCCCGAACGTATTCAAGATCTCACCGGGGTTGTGCTCCAACAACGGCGCCACGAAGTACTCCCACTTCATACGTCCTCCCCATCCAATCGTTGCCTGACCTTCTTGATGCAGACGCCCATGATGACGTCCAGGCCGGCCTCGCTCGCGATCCGGGCGGCCTCATCGTTCACGATCCCTTCCTGTAGCCACAGGACTCGGGCCCCGATGGCCACCGCGTCGCGAGCCACCTCCGGCGTCTCCTCGGCTCTGCGGAAGACGTCAACCACGTCGACGTGGATATCAGCCGGGATGTCGCGCAGCGACGGATATGCCCGCTTTCCGAGCACCGCGTTTTCACGTGGGGTCACCGGGATGATCGTGTACCCGTGCTCCTGGAGGTAGCGGGCGACCTCGAGCGATGGGCGCCTGGGCTTCGAACTCAGTCCGACCACCGCCACCGTTCGAGCGCTGCCGAGCAGAGAGCGCAGTTCTCGGTCCTCCGGCGTCCGGGGATCACTCATCCGCCGTCTCCGTCACCGCGCGCAAGAGGCTGTGGACCATCTGACCGGTCGCACCCCAGATCGTTCCGCTTTCCACGTCATAGGTCCATCCCGACCAGATGCTCCCGTCCGGACGAGCGCGCTCGATCGGACGTTCGACTGACGCGAGCGTGGCCAACGACACGGTGAACACGCCCGCGATCTCGCCGACATCCACCGTCAAGGTCGGCGCCTCCCACATGGTCCCCACGAACGGGACCACGAGGATCCCGCTCACGAACGTGTGGACGGCTGCCAAGCCGCCCACGATCTCCACAGATGCGGGATCCAAACCGATCTCCTCGTTCGATTCTCGGAGTGCTGTCGCCCGAAGATCGGCGTCTTGGGGTTCGGCCATGCCGCCCGGAAAGGAGACTTCGCCCGCGTGACGGGAGAGGTGTTCCGAGCGGATCGTGAACACCAGCGTGGGCTCGGTTTCCAGGACCAGCGGGAGCAACACCGCTGCCAGGCGATCGCCGGGGGCGAGATCGACGTTCGGAGCGGGATCGAGGGTGGCGCGAAGACGAGCCGGAAGGTCCGGGTACATTGAGCGCCATGGTAGATGAGGCCACCACGTCAGCCGCAGCGGCTTCGGCCGCTGCTGCCGTCGCCGAGGATGAAGTCCTCGGGTTCGCCCAGGCATTGATCGCTGCTCCCAGCGAGAATCCTGGCGGTACGGAGGACGAAGCGGCAGCGGTCGCGGCCGACATCCTCTCGGGGATGGGTGCCAAGGTCACCGTCGTCCGCGGCGAGGCGGGGCGCCCCAGTGTCGTGGCGACGCTCGGCGAAGGGCGGGGACCGTCGCTGGCTTGGAACGGACACCTCGACGTGGTGCCGGCGGGGTCGCCCGACACCTGGGCCCATCCTCCGTTCGAGGGCGTCGTGGAAGACGGCCGGCTGATCGGGCGAGGGGCGGCCGATATGAAAGGGCCGATCGGGGCCGCGTTAGCCGCAGCGTCCGCCCTGGGACGAGCGGGGATCACACTCGCAGGCGAACTCACGTTCCACCTGGCGGCCGACGAGGAACTTGCCGGCATCCACGGTACGAAGGTGCTGTGGGAGGACGGGCATCTGACGCAGGACGCCGCAGTCATCGGGGAGCCGAGCGAACTCAAGCTCGGACTGGCCGAACGCGGCGGCGCGTGGCTCACCGCCACCGCCCACGGGAAGGCGGCGCACGGTTCCCAACCCCATCTCGGAGTGAACGCCATCACGTCCATGAGCCGCTTCTTGTTGCGCCTGTCGGAGGCGCTCCCCGGCATCTCCCATCCACTGGTGGGCAGCCCGACCGTGAACGCCGCGCTCATCACCGGCGGCAGTGCGCCCAACGTCGTGCCCGACCGCTGTTCGGTGGACATCGACCGTCGGATCATCCCGGGTGAGACCGACGCGGATGCGGTTCGTGAACCGTTCGAAGCGTTGATCGAAAGCATCCGCGCCGAGCATCCGGAGGTTGACATCGACGTGGTGGTTCGGGAATGGACGGACGCCGCCGAAGCGCCCGCGGACAGCACGATCGCGGCCGTCGCCAGGTCCGCGATCACGGCGGAGACCGGCTCGCCTGCCGCGGACGTCGGGTTCACCGGGATCACCGACGCCCGCTTCTACATCAACCAGGCCCGTATCCCCGCCGTGATCCTTGGTCCTGGCTCGCTCTCTGTCGCCCACACCGCCAACGAATGGGCCCCCGTAGACGAACTCGTGGCGGCGGCGCGGATCTACGCGAGGATGTTCGCGGCATTCTGCTCGGCCTGAGCCGCCCGGCGTTCGCGGGTTCGGCGGTATCCTGGAGGCCATGGACACGCAGCTCAGCGACGTCATCGCCGTGACGGACCTCGCCGCCAGCAACGCCAGGCGCCTGGCCGGCAAGGAAGGCCGTCCCGACGCGATGCTGCGGGTTCGGGTGACCGCAGGTGGCTGCGCCGGGTTCAGCTACCGGCTGATGTTCGAGGACGCCGCCGCACCCGATGACCTCATCGTCGCGGCGGCCGACGGTTTTCGTGTGCTCGTCGATCCAAAGAGCGCGCCGATCGTCCTGGGCTCGACCCTCGACTTCGATACCGCCTTGATCGGCGGCGGCCTGAAGATGCACAATCCTCAAGCGGTGCACGGCTGCGCCTGCGGTGAGTCCTTCAGCATCTAGGTTCAGTATCGGGGGGTCGTCCCGGTCGAGGACGACGTAGGAACGGTCACCGCGGCACCTCCGACCGTGATCGTGCCCTTCATCGTAGGGTGGAAATGACAATGGAAGCTGGCGGATCCGGTGATATTCAGCGTCACCGTTTTCGTTGAGCCGGCCGGGATGTCCACACTGGCGCTGTCGTCATCCATCGTGAAGCTGTGGATCGAAGGCCCGTCGTTCGTCACCTTGATGGTTACGGTGCCCGCGCTCGCAGTCAACGCCGCAGGGGCGAACTTGAAGTCCGAGACGGTGAGCGAGAGGCTGTTCCCAGCCGCCCCTCCCCCTCCGGCCCCGGTGCTCGCGGGTGCGGGCGCCGAGGACGATGAACTGCTGCTGCAGGCCGCCAGGGACAGGGCACCGACCGCGGCCATGATGAGAACTCTTCGCACGGCACATCCTCCTTCGAACGGGTAACGAGGGTAGTACGGCTGGGACACCGACTTGGGTTGTCGGCCGTTTGAGCCTCCCCCCTATACTTCGCGCACATGTCCTCCACCGAGAAGACCCAGTGGTCCGACCTTTACGAGGAGGTCGTGCTCACCGGGCTGTGCACGGGGTGTACGGCGTGCATCGTGGCCTGCCCGTTCCATGTCCTGGGGTACGAGAACGATGTCCCAGTCCAGCTCCAGGAGGAGGGGCCGGCCGGCTGCTCACACGGTGACAAGGGCTGCGACATCTGTACCCGGGCATGCCCGCGGTTCCGAGACTGGGAAGGCGAGATCGACACCACCCTGTTCGGTCAGACCAGGAAGCCGGAAGAGCTCATCGGCCAATACCGGGACATCGTCCTTGCCCGGGCGAGCGCCCCGGAGTCCTTGATGGCCGGCCAGGATGGAGGCGTCGTGTCGGCGCTCCTGATCTGGGGTCTGGAGAACGGAGATATCGACGGGGCGTGTACATCGAAGATATCGGAGGAGCGAGCGTGGGATGCCGAACCCACGGTGGTCACGGATCGGGCCGGGGTCATCGCCACCGCCGGATCCCGCTACACCTACTCCGCGAACCCGCTTGCTCTCATCAAGGCCGCGGAGCTCGGCTTGTCCAAGGTGGCGCTCGTGGGCATGAGCTGCCAGGCGAGCGTCACCGGCAGCATGGAGGCCCGGCGCGTGAACAAATGGCGGAAGAAGATCGCGTGGACCTTCGGCCTGCTCTGCTCCAAGACCTTCACTTACGACGGGCTGATGAACCAGATCGCTCAGCAGGAACTCGGGCTGAAGCTCGATGAGATCGTCCGCGTGAACATCAAAGGCAAACTCCTCTTCTACACCGACCAAGGGGATGAGCACGTCTATCCCCTGAAGGACGCCCACCGTTTCACCAGACCCGGATGCCTCCACTGCCCGGATTTCGCCGCCGAACACGCCGATATCTCGTTCGGTGGCTTGGGCCAATCCGATGGCTGGACGCTCACCATCATCCGAACGGAACGAGGCGCCGAGATCTGGCAGCGGGCCCTGGCCGATGGTGTGATCGAGGCTCGCCCCGCCTCAGAAGACCCGAAGGCGGTGGAGCTGATGTTCAAGCTCGCAGCGAAGTCCCGCCAGCGCTGGCCCGAGGGCGACGCGGCCCCCACGGCCTCGGGGGCCCCAGGGGTCGTCCCGCAGTCGTCGTAGCCCGTTCCAAGGCAACAGAGCCAGCCGTCCCGGGGACTTCACCCGGCCTCCTAGGTGCCGATAATCCAGGGAAGCCCACCAGGAGGAGGAGGCTTGGCCGACACTGCGGCCCGAACAGAGACAACGCCTTCGCTCCGGCGTGAGGCCATCTTGGAGGCTGTGGCCTACACGGCCGAACGCCTGCTGCTCACTCCGGACTGGCGCGAGGCGGCCGACTCGGTGCTCACGCGTCTCGGCGAGGCCACCGATGTCTCCCGGTGCTACATCATGGAGAACAGCGACGGGGGCGATGGCCGTCTCCTCACCACCGTCGTATTTGAATGGAGTGCCCCTGGGGTTCAACCCCAGATCGCGGTGAACCCCTTCCTCGACGAATCGCCATGGGACGACGGGTATCAGCGATGGGCCAGCGCGCACGCGCGGGGTGAACCGGTCGCAAGTAGGGTCAAGGACCTCCCGCCCTCAGAGCGCCCCGAGCTTGAACGCCAGGGGATCCTCTCGATCCTCGAATACCCCGTCTTCGTGGGTGAGGAATGGTGGGGCTGCATCGGGTTCGACGACTGCGTCACGGCGCGGGAATGGTCTGCCGCCGACATCGACTCGATACGGGCTGCATCCACGGTCCTGGCCGCAGCCATCCAACGACGTCGTTCCGACCAGCAGCTCCGCGAAGCGGAAGAGCGCTACCGCGCGTTCGTCGAACTGATCCCCGCCGTCACCTATACCGACGTGCCCACGGACGGGAGGATGGGGATGGGGTTCGTGAGTCCCCAGATCGTGTCCATGCTCGGATACGAACCGGAGCGATTCACCGAGGACCCAACCTTCTGGTTCTCGCTGATCCATCCCGATGACCGCGCGCGGCTCGACACCTACGGCGCGTTCGATCCATCGGATCAGAGTGCGTTCGATAACGAATACCGCATGCGGGCGAGCAACGGGAGCTGGGTGTGGGTGCACGACATCTCAACGCCGGTGCTCGGCCCGGACGGAACCATCTCGTACTTCATGGGCTTCATGACCGAGATCACGCAGCGCAAATCCGCTGAGGAGCGTCTGCGCAGCACGGAGGAACGGTTCCGAGTGCTCATCGAACAGATGCCGGCGGTCACCTACACCCATACGGTGGAGGAGAACGGCACTCGGGCGGTCGACATGGATTACGTCAGTCCACAGGTCGAAACACTGGCGGGCTACCCGGTGGAGACGTGGCTTGGCACCGTCAACTTCTACCGTCAGATCACCCATCCCGACGACATCGACCGGCTCGAGGAGACGATCGAGCGGGCGAACGCCGACGGAAGTCCGATGGCGATCGACTACCGGATCCTCCGCCCCGACGGTGAAACCGTGTGGGTGCACGAGGAGGCCCTGCTCATCGGCAACGTCCCGGGTCGCTCGGCGTATTGGCAAGGGTTCATGCTGGACATCACCGAGCGCCGCCATGCAGAGGAACAAGTGGCGGCGGGTGAGGCGCGCTACCGCCTCCTCGTTGAACAGACGCCCGCCATCACCTACCAGGAGCTACCGACCGGAGCTTCCTACGAACCCGACTCCACCTTGCTCTACGTCAGTCCGCAGGTGAGTTCGATCCTCGGATACGACGCCGAGCTGTGGGCTACCTCTCCGGGCTTCTGGATGCGCGTCGTCCACCCTGATGACATCGACCGCGTCTTGGCACATGGGAACGCGACCTCGATCAGCGGCGAATCCTTCGGGCTCGACTACCGGATGATCGCGGCAGATGGCCGGGTGCTGTGGTTCCACGATGAATCCCATCTGATCCGCGACAGCCAAGGCGAACCACTGATCTGGCAAGGCGTCATGCTCGACATCACCGAACGCAAGGAAGCGGAGACGCGGCTGCGCGAAGCCGAAGAACGCTACCGCGTGCTCGTCGAGCACATCCCGGCGATCATCTATGCAGAGCCGATCCCGTGGGATGTCGAGCGCTGGTACGTGAGTCCGCAGGTGGAGGAGATCCTGGGCTACACCGCCGATGACTGGCGGTCGCTCGAATCCTTCTGGAAAGCCCGCATCCACCCGGATGACTTCGATCGTGTGCTGGAAGCGAACCGGCATGCGAACAGCACCGGCGAACCGTTCCTTCAGGAGTATCGGTTCAGGCGATCGGACGGCTCCTACATCTGGCTCCACGATGAGGCCGTTCGGGTAGCCGACGCCGATGGGAACCCGTTGTTCTGGCAAGGCGTCTTCGTGGACATCACCGCTCGGAAGGTCGCAGAGTCCCAGCAGCACCAAGCGGAGGAGCGGTTCCGCACGCTGGTGGAGCACATGCCCGCCATCGTGTACGCGCAGGGGCTGGTCCCGGAGACCGACGATCTCTATCTGAGTCCCCAGGTGCAGGAGATCTTGGGGTACTCGGCAGAGGATTGGCGGAGCACGCTCAACTTCTGGAGTGATCTGCTGCATCCGGATGACCGGGAGCGAGCCCTTGCAGAATCTCGGAGAACCGACCAAACCGGTGAGGACTACGTCGACGAATACCGGCTCCGCGCCGCTGACGGTGAGTACCGGCTGATGCACGATGAGGCCGCTTTGGTGCTCGACGAGAACGGCGCGCCGCTCTACTGGCAGGGAGCGATGTTCGATATCACGGAGCGACGGGCCGCCGAAGAGCAGCTCCGGGAAGCCGAAGCGCGCTACCGGGCCGTGGTTGAGCACATCCCGGCCATCATCTACGTGGAAAGCCTGGATGCCGACCCCGAACGTCTCTATCTCAGCCCGCAATTGGAAACGATGCTCGGCTACACCATCGAAGAGTGGACCTGGACCCCGGGGTTCTGGATCGATCATGTTCACCCGGATGATCGCGAGCGTGTGGCCGCGATCGACGCGGCGTCGAATCAGAGCCGGGAGGCCTTCGCGATGGAGTACCGGCTCCAGATCGCGGACGGGAGCTGGATCTGGATCCATGACGAGGCGACCTATCTGAACGGCCCCGACGGCGACGACTTCTGGCAGGGATTCATGCTCGACGTCACCGCTCGCAAGGAGGCCGAGACGCAGCTGCGGAGCGCCGAAGAGAAGTTCCGTTCCATCGTCGAACAGAACCAAGCGGTGTTCTACATCCAGGAGATCGACCCCGTCACCCAGATCTCCCGCACCACCTATGTCGCGCCGGGACACGGCGATCTGGTCGGCTACGACGCGCAGCAGGTCGAAGAGGATCCGGAGCTCTGGCTTCGGATCGTGCACCCCGACGATCGGGAACGGGTGCGGAACGAGGACCGCGCCACGAACGCGAGCGACGTTGGGCAGCAGGTCTCGATGGAGTATCGGATCATCCATCGGGATGGGCGGACCGTCTGGATCCAGGACGAAGCCCGTCTGGTTCAGACCGGCGACGAACCGATGCACTGGCAGGGCTTCCTGCTCGATGTGACGGGGAGGAAGGAAGCCGAGGAGCAGCTGGCCCGTGCCTTGGAGGTGGAGCGCGATGCCGCCCAGCAGCTCCGCGCATTGGACGAGATGAAGAACACGTTCCTGCAAGCGGTCTCACACGACCTTCGAACGCCGCTGGCAGCGATCCTCGGGCTCGCGATCACGCTCGAGCGCGGCGACGTGGAACTGTCCGAGGACGATGCGAAAGACCTGGCACGTAGGATCGCCGATAACTCTCGACGGCTGGACAGACTCGTGACGAACCTCTTGGATCTCGATCGTCTGGCCCGCGGGATCGTCGCGCCGAAGCTCCACAATGCCGACGTCGGTGCGCTGGTGCGGCGCCTGCTCGCCGAATCCGAACTCATCGCCGGTTCGCGCCTGCAGACCGACATCCAACCGGTGGTGATCCCTATCGACTCCGCCAAGGTGGAGCGGATCGTCGAGAACCTCTTGGCGAACACCGTTCGTCACACGCCGAGTAACGCCACCATCTGGGTAAGCGTTGCCCCCGTGGAGGGCGGAGCGCTGTTGAAGGTCGAGGACGACGGGCCGGGTGTTTCACCGGACCTCCGAGAGGTGATCTTCGAACCGTTCCAGCAGGGTCCCGACGCGCCTCAGCATTCACCCGGCGTCGGTGTAGGCCTCACCTTGGTTCGTCGCTTCGCGGAACTCCACGCCGGCCGTGCGTGGGTTGAGGAGCGTCCCGGCGGAGGTGCATCGTTCAGGGTGTTCCTGCCCGTCGTGCCCCCGGAGACTCCGAAGATGTTGTCGAGTCTCTAGACGGCTTCCCATGAGGCGACGGTCGGGTGATCGACGGCGGCGGGACCGACCTGTGCCGCGCCTCCCGGCGAGCCCACACCGGAAACGGTGAACCATTCCGCGTTGACCGGGGTGAATTGCTTCCATTCGCTGGGCACGTCGTCCTCGTAGAAGATCGCCGTAACCGGGCAGGCCGGCTCGCAGGCGCCACAGTCCACGCACTCGTCCGGGTGGATGTAGAGCATGCGAGGGCCTTCGTAGATGCAGTCGACCGGACACTCGTCGACACAGGCGCGGTCCTTCACGTCGATGCAGGGTTCGGCGATCGTGTAGGTCATCTGCGGTACCTCTTTCCTATCGGCGGAGCGATCAGCGGGTTTCCACGGTCGGGACCGTATAAACCTAGAGTCTACGCTCAGATCTGCAACTGGCAATCAACGTGGGGGCCTCGAGTCAAGGGGCGCCAGGGCATCGAGCGTCATCCGCACGCTGGAGAGAGGATCCGAGCCCGCGGGCACGGGGTACACCACGGGCAGATCGAGCCCCGCATCACGGTAGGCCGCGAGCCGGGACCGGGCGACCGTGGCATCGCCCAGGAGCGCCACCGCCCGGACGAGCGCCTCCGGGACCCCCTCTGCATGACCTACCGCGTGGGCGGCCGCCGCCTCGCGAGCCGCTTCTCCCAGCCCGATCTCCTCGAACTGCCGAGCGTAGGCGGGATAGCTCGCGTATTCGCCGGCGGCCGCCTGAAGCGCCGCGACGGCGTCGGGCTGGTCGTCTCCCACGCATGCGCGGATGTATCCGGCAACCGTGATCTCGGACGGATCCCTGCCGGCGCGTTCGGCGCCGCGCGCGAGCTGTGCCTTCACGAGGAGGACCCGCTCTGGCGGGCACCAGTTCAGCAGGACGCCGTCGGCGACTTCGCCGGCCAACTCAACAGCCCGGGGACCGAGAGCGGCGACCCAGACTTCCGGCGGTGTCTCCGGGATGAGCGAGAGCGTGATGGAGTGACCTCCGACGGACGCCGGTTCTCCGCGAACGGCGGCCTTACAGGCGACGACGAGTTCGCGGAGTCGGTTGAGGGCACCCGCGCCGGCCGAGCCCGCCCCGAGTCCCAAGATCGCGCGGCCTCCCGAACGTTCCTGCAGGGTCGCCGCCCCCATCGCGGTGAGTTGCGGCGTCCGAGCATCCATCGGCACGATGCCGGTGCCCAAGAACAGGGTCGACGCCTCTCCCGCAAGGGCGGCGAGCGAAGCCATCACGTCCCTCCCGTAGATCTCCGGCAGGAACAGCGCGCCGAAGCTCTTCGCTTCGCCGTAGCGCACCAGGCCCGCCAAGTCTGCCCAGGGCCACGGATCGCGCAGGGCGAACCCGGTTCCCGAGGGTTGCCGTATCGATGTCATCGGGTGCATGGTGCCACGCACATGGAGACGGTGACCTTCGCGACCGACGACGGCTTCCGACTGGAGGGCGAGTTGCGGCTCCCCGACGCTCCCCCGCTCGGCACGGCCGTGATCTGTCACCCGCATCCCCGCCACGGCGGGAGCAAGGATCACCCCTTGCTCTGGGCCATCCGGAACGATCTCGCCGGGACGCGGGGCTTCGCGGTGCTCTCGTTCAACTTCCGAGGGGTCCTCGGCTCGGCGGGGACCTACGGCGGGGGTCACGATGAACTACGCGACGCGAGAGCGGCGATCGCGCGCGTCCGGGAGGCGGCCCCGGAGGTCGCGACGGTCCTTGCCGGTTGGTCCTTCGGTGCGAACGTGGCACTGCGTGAAGCCCTCGACGACGAACGCGTCGCGGGCCTGGCACTGGTGGGACTTCCGCTGGCTCCGAACGATCTGAGCTTGCCCGCGCTCCCCGAGGCCGCCGCGGTCCGCCCTCGGCGGGTTCCCACCTTGCTCGTAGCCGGGGAGAACGACGAGTTTTGCCCCCCAGGCCTGATGGAGGAGTACGCGGCCGCGATCGGGGCAACCGCCGCCATGATCGAAGGCACCGATCACTATCTCTGGCGGCGCGAACGCCAGGCGGCCGGACTGGTCGGGGCTTTCGCCGCCGGGGTGGTGGCCTAAACGGACGATCGCTGAGGCGGGCGGTTACCTCAGGCGGCCGTCGCCGTGGTCCTTCGAGTGCCCGTTCGAACGCGGATCCGGCTTGGTTCTTCTCCGTCGTGGAAGCTTTCGACCTGGGCGAGGCTCGGGGCGTGGATCGCGCGGCGGAGTGGCGAGATCAGGCTCGACCAGCCGGCGTGGTGACGGCCTCCTCCCACGACGCAGAGCGATGCCCGCAGCGACGGCCGCAGCTCCCACGCACCCGATCGCGATCCAGCCCAGATCAGACACGGCCGAAGGATAGCCGCACTACGTTGGGTCCCACGACGGAAGTTCGAACGTGAATGTGCTTCCTTCACCTTTGCGCGACTCGACCCAGATGCGGCCTCCGTGCGCGACGATGATCTCGCGACAGATCGCGAGACCGAGACCGCTTCCTCCTTCGCTGGATCTCGCCGGGTCCGCTCGCACGAACCGTTCGAAGATGTGAGGTTGGAGGGAAGCGTCGATCCCCGCCCCGTGGTCGGTCACCCTCACGCCTACCGTTCCGTTCCCGGCCCAGGTGCTGACCTCGACGTGCCCGCCGGGAGCGGAGAACTTCACGGCGTTGGCGACGAGGTTCGTCAGGACCTGTCGGAGGCTCGTGGGATCTCCCTTGGCCAATGCTACGGCGCCGTCGACAACTGCCTCGACAGGCTTGGCTTCGAGCACTGAACGGAGCGCAGCAACGGACTCCGACGCGATAGCCCGGAGGTCGATGGCCCCCGACACGGTCACGACTCCGCCTTCGTCGAGGCGAGCGAGGGTCAAGAGGTTCTCGACGATCGTCGCCATCTGCTCTACTTCCTCCCGCGCGCTCGCGAGCGCTTCGCGGGAGCCGGGATCGATGTCGGGAGCCAACAGCCGCACGTCGAGTTCCGTTCGCATCACGGCCAGCGGCGTGCGGAGTTCGTGCGATGCATCCGCTACGAACCGGCGTTTCTGATCAACGCCGCGCTGGACCCGGTCGAGCATGGCGTTAAGTGTCTCCGCCAGTCGATGGAGTTCATCGGAGGTCTCAGGGACGTCGACCCTCGAATCCAGCGCCTCTTCGCCGATAGCGGCGGCCTCCCGGGTCATCCTGGCGACCGGGCGCAGCGCTCGGCCGGCCAGGAACCAGCCACCGGCGCCGGCCAGCAAGACGACCGCGGGACCGGCGAGCAGCAGGAGCGTGATCAACCGGTGCACCGACCGGTTGAGGTCATCCAATGAGGTGACGACCACGATGACGCCGGAGCAATCACTGGCCGCACGAACACCGAGGACCCGGAACGGCTCCCGGTCGGGACCCGAGGAGATGGTCTGTTCAACATCGACACCGCGAAACGCATCAAAGAAGGCCGATCCCGCCAGCAGTGGAGCCTGCGCGATCGGATCGCCCGAGGATTCCAGCACCTGTCCGGCCGGACCCAAGAGCTGCGCGCCGGATTCGCCATTGGGCAGCCCGCGAAGCGTGGAGCCGCTGAGGTCTCGGAATTCTCCCTCGCATCCCGCTCGCAGTCCGACGGAGATCTGCGCGGCTCGCACGGCGAGTTCTTGGTCGGTCGACCGCAGGAGGTCTGCTCGGAGCCGAACCACAAGGAACGCACAGAGCGCGAGCAAGATCACGGCAAGGAGCGCGACATACCAGGCCGTCAGCCGGGCCCTGATCGGGAGGCTCATCCGGGCGCGTGTTCGGCCGACGGCGCGTCGGATCGCTCGAGGCCGTACCCCACGCCCCTGACCGTCCTGATCAACGGCCTGCCGAACGGTTGCTCGAGCTTCTTTCGGAGGTACCCCACGTAGACGTCGACCACGTTGGAGGACCCTCCGAACGTGTAGTCCCAGACGTGCGCCAGGATCCGCTCCCGGCTCACCACTTCCTCCGGGCGCCGCATCAGGAACTCCAGGAGAGCGAACTCCGTGGTAGACAGCTCCACGCGAACGTCTGCCCGCGAGACGACGTGAGCTGCCGGATCCAAGACGACGTCCCCGACGGTGAGCTTGGCAGGCCGTTCGAGCGGTCCGCGCCGTACGAGAGCACGGAGCCGGGCCAGGAGTTCGCCGAACGCGAAGGGTTTCGTCAGGTAGTCGTCTGCGCCGGCATCCAGTCCGTGGATGCGATCCTCCACCCCGTCCCGCGCGGTGAGCATGAGGACGGGCATCCATCGATCGGCTGCACGCATCTCGTGGCAGACGGAGAAGCCGTCGCGCCCCGGAAGCATGACGTCGAGCACCACGGCGTCGTAGTCGTGCGCGAGCGCGCGCGAGAGCCCGTCCTCGCCGTCGGCGGCAACATCAACCGCATGACCTTCCTGCTCCAGACCACGCCGCAGCGCCCGCGCCATCTTCGGTTCGTCTTCGACGAGCAGGATCCGCACCCCGCCTCCTTCCGCCTCGACCCTGCTGTGACCTCGATGAGAGATCGATGAGGATCGACCGTTCTCATGAGCCTCTCACGGTCGGCCGCGTATCACTGACGTCATGCGAACCCAACGGATCACCCGGATGGCTGAGACACGTGGTTGGATCGTCGGCGCTGCGTTACTCGGAGCGCTGATGGCGGCCTGCAGCAACGCAAGCAGCGCAAACGTTCCCCAGCCTAGGGAGATCGTGACGTCGCCTCCGGCGACCGGACATCCACGTACGTCGTCCCCCTCGCTCCCCTCCCAGGCCCCGATCGCCATCGAATCCAACCCGCCGGGCGACATCCCCGACACCATCGCCTACGTCCCCCACTCGATCGTGAAGGCCGGCGTTTCCGTGAAGATCCCCGAAGGGTGGTCAGAGACGACATCGAATGACGCCGTGAACTTCACCGACAAGCTCAACACGGTGAACGTGACATGGATGCCCACATCCTCGGCACCCACCGTCACGAGCGCGAGGAAGACAGACGTGCCGGCACTACAGTCCTCAACACTCGCCTTCCGGCTGAAGAGCGTGACAACCGCCCAATTGCCGGCCGGTCCCGCCGTACTCATCACCTATGAGGGCAACAGCACGCCTAACGCCGTGACCGGCAGGCAATATCGGCAGATCGTGCTCCGATATGAGCTCTACAAGGGCGGTCAGGAAACGGTGCTCTCTCTGATCTCGCCCGTCGGTGCCGACAACGTCGACCCATGGCGCATCGTGACCGAGAGCCTCCTGTGGAGATGATCCTCGAGGCACAGGAGCTGTACCGGTTCTTCCATACCGGGGATGACGAGACGTTCGCGCTCCGCGGGGTTTCCATGCAGGTATTCCCCGGGCAGATGGTTGCCATCGTTGGTCCGAGCGGCAGTGGGAAGTCCACACTCCTCGCGTGCCTAGCCGGTCTGGACGAACCCGACGGCGGCTACGTCCGGGTCGCCGGACACCGCATCACCCGAAGGCCGGAGGCCCGCCGGGCCCAACTTCGGTCTAGATCCATCGGTGTGCTCTTGCAATCAGGGAACTTGCTCGAGCACCTGACCGTGGCGCAGAACATCGCCGCGACACAAGCGCTCGCCCGCGAGGCAGACGCCACGTCCGTGGAGACCCTCCTCTCCGGCGTCGGCCTCGCGGAGCGGGTCCATGCGCGCCCCGCCACCCTGTCGGGCGGTGAGGCAGCTCGGGCCGGACTTGCGGTCGCACTCGCCAATGACCCGCCGCTCCTGCTCGCAGACGAGCCGACGGGCGAAGTTGACTACGCGAACGAAACACTCCTCTTGGACCTCCTTCGGGCCCGCGCCGACGCGGGCCACGCGGTGGTGCTCGTCACCCATAGCGATCGGGCGGCCGGCGTCGCCGACCGCACCATCCACCTGCGGGACGGAAGGACGGACGATGAACGATGACGTCCTGGTTCGCGCGGTCGCTCTCGCGCGGACCTATGGGTCCAACGCAGGTCGCGTGACCGCTCTCGCCGACGCGACCTTCACGATCCGGCCCAGTGACCGCGTCGCCATCATGGGGCCCTCCGGCAGCGGCAAGACCACCCTGCTCCACCTGATCGGAGCCCTGGACTCCCCCACCGCGGGTGAAATCAACTGGCCCTCGCTTGGTGCTGCGTCGACCCTTCGTCCGGGACCCATCGCGATGGCCTTCCAGGGACCGAGCCTCCTTCCCCCGCTCAGCGTCGTCGAGAACGTGGCGCTCCCGATCCTCCTTGCGGGAGGGACCGAGAAGGACTCCATCGATAGCGCGGTTCGCCTGCTCGATCTGTTCGAACTTCGTGAACTGGCCGAGAAACTTCCCGAGGAGATCAGCGGTGGCCAACAGCAGCGAGCCGGTCTGGCGCGCGCCCTCGCCGGCGGCCCCAATCTCCTACTCGCTGATGAGCCCACCGGCCAGCAGGACCACACAACGGGGCACAGGATGATGGAGGCACTCATGCTCGAAGTTGACCGCGCGGACACGAGCGTCGTGATCGCGACGCACGATCCGATCATCGCCTCCTACTGCAAGACACGGTGGTCGGTTGAAAACGGTCGCCTGATCACGGAGACACCCGCATGGGCCTGACCTGGCTCAAAGGGCTCATCCGCAGGCGAACCGGACGCATGCTCGGCCAGATCGCCGGCATCGCCATCGTGGTTCTGATGCTCGGGTCGCTCGGGACGTTCTTCACCGCGGCGCGAGGCTGGATGACGGAGCAGGCGCTGAAGGCGGTTCCGGTCGACTGGCAGGTGCTCGTCAACGGCAGCACGGATACGGCATCGGCGCTCAAGACGATCGCCGGCACACCCGGGGTGAACGCGGCGCTTCCCGTCGGCTACGCCGATACGTCCGGCTTCACGTCCAAGGTCAACGGGACCGTGCAAACGACGGGACCGGGCAAGGTCCTGGGACTCCCGGCCGGATACAGCAGCACATTCTCCGGAGAGATACGTCCGCTCGTGGGCGCGTCCGACGGCGTGCTCCTTGCGCAGCAGACCGCAGCCAACCTCGGAGCGACCGTCGGCTCTAGGGTGACGATCGGTCGTAGCGGGCGCTCCTCGACCACTCTCACGGTTGCGGGAGTCGTTGATCTCCCCGCCGCCGACTCTCTATTCCAATCGATCGGGGCGGCCCCGGGTTCTGCACCTTCGGCCCCGCCGGACAATGTGATGCTTCTCCCGTCCGCGACGTGGGCACAGCTCTTCGACTCGGCGCCGAACGGGACCACGGCAACGCAGATCCACGTCGATCTATCCGGCAACCTTCCAACCGACCCCGGTGCTGCATTCGCCGATGTCGTCGGGATGGCCAAGAATCTCGAAGCGTCGATGGCCGGTGGCGGTCTCGTCGGCAACAACATCGGTGCCCAGCTCGACGCCACGCGGAGCGATGCCATCTATGCCGAACTGCTGTTCCTATTCCTCGGCCTCCCCGGTGTGATCATCGCCGGGCTGCTCACCGGTGTTATCGCCTCGAGCGGCCGCGATAGGCGCCGCCGCGAGCAGGCGCTTCTTCGGGTCAGAGGCGCCTCCCCGCGGCAGCTCGTTCGGCTGGCAACCTGGGAGGCTGTGCTGACCGGAGCGGTCGGGATCGCGCTCGGACTCATCGGCGCGGCCCTCACCGGGCGGATCGCGTTCGGAACATCGAACTTCGGAGCCACCACTGCGCAGGCCGTGAAGGTCACTGTCGCTGCATGCGTCGCGGGGGCCGCGTTGTGTCTGACGACCATCGTGGTGCCCACGTGGAAGGACGCTAGAGCGTTGACGGTAGCGGATGCCCGGGCAGTTGTCGGTACTCCGAAGCGACCGTTATGGATGCGGACCTACATCGACGTGTTGCTCCTGGCAGCCGGCGGGCTCATCTACTGGCAGGCCGTCAGGAACGGGTACCAGGTGGTACTCGCGCCCGAAGGCGTGCCCACGATCTCCGTGAGCTACTTCACGTTGCTCGCTCCCATTCTGTTCTGGGTCGGCGCAGCCTTGATGATCCGACGTCTTGCCGGCACCGTCCTGAAGCGCGGCCGCGTGCTCCTTTCGCGGATGATCCGACCACTGGCTCACGGATTGTCGGGAGTGGTCGGGGCCGGGATGTCGCGACAACGAACTCCGCTTGCGCGCGGCCTGGTGCTCATGGCACTCGCCGCCTCATTCGCCGTCAGTGTGGCAATCTTCGACACGACCTATTCGGCGCAGGCTCGGGTCGACGCGCAACTTACGAACGGCGCGGACGTCGCGGTCACCACGGCTGCTGCGACCGGGCTACCGGCGGCGTTGGCCTCCGATGTCTCAACGTTGCCCGGGATAGCGGCCGCAGAAGCGATGCAACACCGGTTCGCCTACGTCGGGAATGACCTCCAGGATCTTTATGGTGTCAACCCCTCCACCATCGGCCGCGCCACGAATATGTCGAACGCCTTCTTCGGTAGCGGCACGGCAACGCAAGTGTTGGCAACGCTCTCCAAGACGCAGAACGGTGTCCTCGTCAGCGACGAGACCGTCAAGGATTTCCAGTTGCGGCCCGGCGACACCATGCGACTCCGATTGCAATCCGCGAACGATCACGCCTATCACGTGGTGCCGTTCACGTATGTTGGGATCGCCCGCGAGTTCCCGACGGCTCCGCATGATTCGTTCCTCGTCGCGAATGCCTCCTACGTTGCGAAGGCGACCGGCAACCCGGCCACGCAGACCCTCTTGGTCAAGACCACCGCGTCGCCTCCGACGGTGGCCGCGGGTATCAGTCAACTCCTTGGACCGGCATCCGGGGCCACGGTCCAGGACATCGTCACGCAGCAGAAGATCACACTCTCGGGGCTTACGGCCATCGACCTCGCAGGTCTGACCAAGCTTGAGCTCGTGTTCGCGCTGCTGCTGGCGGCGGGCGCGTCCGGGCTGGTTCTCGCCCTCGGACTTGCCGAGCGACGCCGTACCTTCGCCATCGCGAGTGCATTGGGCGCGAAGGAGCGGCAGCTCGCCGCGTTCGTCTGGAGTGAGGCCGGCTTCATCGCGATCGGCGGATCGCTCATCGGCGTTGCGGTCGGATGGGGCATCGCTGGGGTGGTGGTGAAGATCTTAACGGGCGTGTTCGATCCGCCGCCTGAACACCTATCGGCACCCTGGGGCTATCTGATCGTACTCGGGGTGGCCACAGCCGGGGCCGTGATCGTCGCGGGTTTGGGGATGCTCAGAGCGACGCGCCATCCGGCGATGTCCATCCTTCGGGATCTGTAAGCCCCTATCCTCGTTCGATGCCCAGTGTTCGTTCGATCCCGCGTCTGCTCGTCACCCTGATCCTTGCTGCCGCCGGGGCGACGGCCTGCTCCTCCTCCCCCCCTGGCGGTTCGCCGTCCTCGGGAGGAACCCCGGGGACGGCATCGCGGCCGGCACCGCTCGTGCCCTCGATCCACACCGCGTCCTTCCGTCTCCCCTCACCGCTCCAGCGCGAGGTCGTGGTCCCGACGGAGGCGGGGCTCCTGCTCGCGGGAGGACTAACGTCCGCCGACGCGAGCCTGGCGACCGTCGCGCGGATGGATCCTGAGTCCGGCGCGCTCACGCCCCTGGGCTCGCTGACCACACCCGTGCACGACGCTGCTGGGGCGATCCTAGGAGGCCGTCTGATGGTCTTCGGCGGAGGCGCTGCCACCAGTCTGGATACCGTGCAGGCCTTCGACCCTGCGAACGGAACGTCCTCCGTGGTCGCACACCTTCCCGGGCCACGGTCGGATCTGGCCGTCGCGATGGTTGGGACAACCGCGTACGTGATCGGCGGGTACGACGACGTCAGCCCCCGGCGCGAGATCTACGCGACGACGGACGGGTCCACGTTCCGAAAGGTTGCCGACCTACCTACCGGTCTCCGGTACCCCGGCGTCGCCGTGGTGGGTTCGAAGATCATCATCGTCGGCGGACAGACGGCTGCCGGCGCAAGCGCTGCGGTGCTCTCATTCGACCCTGCGACGCGCCGGGTGAGGAAGCTCGCAACGCTGCCAACGCCGATCGGCCACGCAGCGGTATTCCCGATGGGTGGACTGGTCTGCGTGGTCGGAGGCCTCACGGCGGGAGGCGTGGCCGTCCGAACGGTGACCACGATCGATGCGCGCACCGGGGTCGTCGCCTCCCTTCCCCTTCAGCACCGGGCCATCACCGACGCCGGTGTCGGACTGACGAACAACGGTGCCCTCATCATCGGAGGCGCACGCGGGTCCGACGTCGCCGGCACCGTCGCTTCCATCCTCGTTGCGACGATGCATCGGTAACAGACCAGGAGGGCCCGCGCGCGCGAGCCCTCCTGTGGGTCGTTCCCTTGTGCCCTATTCCTGTCCGTCGAACTGATGGTCGACGTCGCCCGGGGGATCGGCGTGACCGCCGGGACCGTCGGACTGGTTCTCTCCGGCGCTTTCGCCACTCGTTTCGGTTGCCGTGGCTGAGGCACCGTTGTCCGGCGTGGTCTGATCGCCCTGCTGGATGTTGTCCGTGTCGGGGCCGGTCGTGGTTTCGGTCGTTGCCGGCTTCGGCGTGGCCGTCCCCTTACTGGAAGCGACCGCGACGCCTGTCACCGATCCCACCAGCGTCAGAACTGCGGCGCTTGCGATGATCGTTCTCTTGATCTGCATGTGTCACCTCCTTCCGTTCGTCCCGACACTGTGGCGCAGTGACGATTAGAGGCTGGTGAGTCGAGCATGAGATATCATGCCTGTGCCAGAGGGAGGTCGATGCACACTTCGGCACCACCGCCGGCCACGTTATGGAACTCCACAGAACCACCGTGGGCGTTCATCACGGCGTGGACGATCGCGAGCCCTAGCCCCGCACCCGAACCCCCCGCGCGCTCACCATCGCCACGGACGAACGGTTCGAAGGCGGTTTGCAGTAACGACCTATCGAAGCCGGCACCGGTGTCACGAACGGCGACCCTGAGCGGGCCAGTAGACGCAGCAACGTCCACCGTTACGCGGCCCCCGACCGGAGTGTGTCGCAGGGCGTTATCCAGCAGGTTGTCGATGACCTGCCGCATCCGGATGCGGTCGATGGATGCCTCGACGGGTTCGATGTGCATCTGGATGTCGACACCGGCGTGATATGCCGCGCGCTCGTGCGCCTCGCATGACGCTCGTACGAGTTCCCCGAGGTCGACATCAGCGCGAACGATCGGCACCACCCCGCCTTCCACTCGCGAGTAGACCAGCAGATCCTCGGCAAGCGCCGCGAGCCGATCGGTCTCGATCGAGGCAGATCGGAGGGCTTTTTCCATCGCTACGGGCGTGCGGGCGCGGGAAAGGCCAAGATCCAACTCAGCTTTCATGTTCGTCAGGGGCGTTCTCAACTCGTGGCTTGCGACGGCCACGAATCGGCGCTCATGGGCGAAATATGCCTCGAGCCGCGCCAGCATCTCGTTCAATGTCGTGACCAGGCGCGCGAGTTCGTCTCCTGCGGGCGGCACCGGCAAGCGCCGGTCCAGTTCTGAAACAGAAATGGCGGCCGCCTCCCGACGAACGCGCTCGACCGGCCGAAGTGCCCCACCGGCAAGGAGCCAACCACAGACCGATGTCGCGACGAGTGCGATGGGCCCGCCGATGAACAGCATCGCGAGGAATCGGGAGAGAAGCTCATCATTCCTTGCCAGGGACGTTCCGACGACGACGTACTGCCGGGAACCGGCGTCGCCTGCCCCCACGACCAGGAGCCGTGAGAGGCCGACCCCCGGCACCGAGCGCTCCAAGAGCGTCGGCAGCTGCAAGGCTCCGAGTTCCGCGGTCCCGACGAGGGGTTCGACGCCGATGGCCTGGCTGGAGTCCAACACCGTTCCCGTTCGACTCAGGACCTGGGCGAACGTGTCGACTCCCCGAGGGCTGGGACCGCTCTGGTCGCCGAAGTTTCCCCCGCTGCCGTTCAAACCGGCTGCCACCACGGATGCTTGAGCCCGTAGGGCGGCGTCGGTGTTCTGCGTCAACTCCGTCGCGAGCCGCCGGTAGAGGAACGTGCCTGCGGCCGCCAGCAGGACAGCCATGCACAGGGAGAAGACCAGCGTGAGCCGCAGCCGGATAGGCAGGCGCGCGCTCATCCGTTCTCCAACCGGTATCCCGCCCCGCGGACCGTTGTGATCGAGTTCAAGCCGAAGGGGCGGTCGATCTTCTCCCGCAGGTATTTCACGTACACATCGACCACGTTGGAGCTGCCGTCGTAGGCGAAATCCCACACATGTTCGATCAGCCGCATACGCGTGAGTACCTCACCAGGATGCCGCAGGAAGAACTCCAGCACGGCGAACTCCTTGGCGGTGAGATCGATCGCGGTTCTCCCGCGGCGGACGACGCGCGTGGAGGGATCTAGAGACAGGTCCCCCACCTGGAGGATGGCCGGCCGCTGCTCTTGGCCTCGGCGGAGCAGGGCGCGCAGCCGCGCCGTCAACTCCGTGAACGCGAAGGGCTTGGTCAGGTAGTCGTCCGCGCCCACATCGAGCCCGCGGACGCGGTCGTGGACATCGTCCAGGGCGGTCAACATGAGGATCGGAGACCAGGTGCCCGCCTCCCTGATCCTGCGGCAGACCTCGAATCCGTCTTCGTCCGGCAACATCACGTCCAGGACGATGGCATCAGTGGGATAGCTCGCGCTCATCGACAGGGCTTCGCTTCCGCTGACCGCTACGTCGACGGCATATCCCTCTTCTTCCAACCCTTGCTTGATCAGCGAAGCGGTCTTTACGGAGTCCTCGACGACGAGCACACGCACGCGGCACCTCCCACGGGAACGGTACCCCCGGTGGATGAGAGCCGGATGAGAGGATCGCCGGCGTTACAGCGGGACGTGGCTGAGGACCATGATGCGGGGCTCGGTCATCTCTTCCATCGCGAACCGGAGGCCCTCGCGACCGAAGCCGGAGTCCTTACTGCCCCCGTAAGGCATCTGGTCGGCGCGGAACGCGCTCACGTCGTTGATGATGACGCCTCCCACCTCCAGCGTGCGGTGCGCCAGGAACGCCCGATTGATGTCATTGGTGAACACGCCCGCCTGCAGGCCGTACTTCGAGTTGTTGACCTCTGCCAGGGCGTCTTCGAACGTCTCGTACGGGCTGATCGTGGCAACGGGGCCGAAGATCTCCTCACAGCGGACCTTCATGTCGGCGTTCGTCTTGGACAGGAGCGTCGGGTAGTAGAGCGGCCCCTCACCCTTGCCGCCCACCAGGACCTCGGCCCCTTGCCTCACGGCCTCATCGACCCACGCTGAGATCCGGTCCACTTCGCCGCGGTTGATGACGGGGCCGACGTCGACGGTCGGGTCCATGGGATCGCCTGTCTTCAGCGACTCCACCTGCTTCGTCAGCCGCACGGCGAAGTCGTCGTAGACCTCGGACTGGACCAGGATGCGCTGCACGCTGATACAGCTCTGCCCGGCCTGGTAGTACGAGCCGAAGGCCACCCTTGCGGCGGCGAGATCCAGATCGGCGTCCTTGTGCACGATGACGCCGGCGTTGCCGCCGAGTTCGAGCGTGACCCGTTTCTTCGGGTCCAGCCCTTTGAGGTACCAGCCGATCTCGGCCGAACCGGTGAAGCTGATCTTCCGGAAGCGCTCGTCGCGAGCCATCCCGTCGGCGACCTTCGAACTGACGGGGAGCACCTGGAACATGCCCTTGGGGAGTTCGGTCTCGTCGAAGTACTCCGCGAGCACCAGAGACCCGATCGGCGTGGCACTTGCCGGCTTCACCACGATGGGCGCACCCACGGCGAGGGCCGGCGCCACCTTGTGCGCGACCAGGTTCAACGGGAAGTTGAACGGTGTGATCCCCAACACCGGACCGTAGGGGAACCGGCGAAGGATCCCCATCCGTTCCGCGAACGGGGCCTCCGTGTCCAGGCGCCCGGCCTCGTCGGTGCCGTGGCGTAAGACCTCCGACGCCCATCGGAACGTCGATGAGGCGCGAGTGGCCTCGATCGTCGCCCACTTGAGCGGCTTGCCACCTTCTGCTGCGATGAGTTTCGCGTTCTTGTCGATGTCCTCCTTCAGCCGCCGGCTGATGTGGTCCAACGCTTCGGAACGCACATGAACCGGGAGGTGCTGGCTGGTCTTGAAGGTCTCTGCTGCAAGCGCGGTCGCCTCCTCGACATCGGAGGCGGTGGGCACTGCGATCTCCGAAACGACGGTGTCGTCGTAGGGGTTCTTCACCTCGAAGCTGCCCTCGCCGGTGCGCCACTCGCCGTTCACGAGATAGGGACGTGTTTCGGTCATGTCGGAGGTTCACCACCCTTCATCGATGCGGAGCGCGGTTAGCGATCCGCGATCATCGTCAGTCGAGCGAGATCATCACGTGCTTGATGTTCGTGTAGTCCTCGAGCGAGTAGACGCTCATGTCCTTGCCGTGGCCCGACTGCTTGTAGCCACCGTGCGGCATCTCCGGGGTCAGCGGGATGTGCGTGTTCACCCATACCGTGCCGAACTGCAGACGGCGCGACATCCGCATCGCGCGTCCCACGTCGCGGGTCCACACGCTGGAGGCCAGGCCGTAGTCCGTGCCGTTGGCCCACGCGAGGGCTTGGTCCTCGTCCTTGAACCGCTGGACGGTGACCACCGGGCCGAAGACTTCCTTCTGGATGATCTCCGAATCCTGCGCAGGGTTCGCGACAACGGTGGGCTTGTAGTAGAACCCATCGCGGTCGATGACTGCCCCGCCGGTGAGCACGTCGGCACCGGCGTCCTTCGCACGATCGACGAAGCCGATCACCCGGTCCTGCTGCTCTTTGCTGACCACCGAGCCAACAGCAACGTCCTCCTCGAACGGTCCACCGACGTTGATGGCTTCGACCGCGGGGACCAGGTCCGAGAGCAGGTTGTCGTAGACCTTGTCGCTGACCAGCACGCGGCACGCCGCCGTGCAGTCCTGGCCGGCGTTGAAGTAACCGGCGATGCTGATCCATTCGACGGCAGCGGCCAGGTCGGCGTCGTCCATGACGATGACCGGCGCCTTCCCGCCCAGCTCCAGGTGCATGCGCTTCATGCTGTCGGCGGCGTTCTTCGAGATCAGCTTGCCCGTCGCGGTGTCGCCGGTGAGGCTCACGATGCCGACGTCCTTGCTGCGGACCAGCGTGTCACCCACCGGCACACCGTCACCGGTCACCACGTTGAAGACCCCTGCCGGGAGCAGGTCGGCGGCCAGTTCGGCCAGCTTGATGGCGGTGAGCGGCGTGAGTTCGCTCGGCTTGAGCACTACCGTGTTGCCCGTGGCGAGCGCCGGACCGATCTTCCAGACGGCCATCATCAGCGGGTAGTTCCATGGCGCGATGAGCCCGGCGACGCCGATCGGCTCGCGGCGGATGATGCTCGTGAACCCGGCCATGTACTCACCGGCGCTCGAGCCCTGCATCGTCCGCGCCGCGCCGGCGAAGAACCGCAGGTTGTCGACGATCGGCGGGATCTCTTCCGACATCGTGACCTCGTAGGGCTTGCCGACGTTCTCGGCCTCGATCTTGACGATCTCCTCGGCGTTCTCCTCGATGCGGTCGGCAAGTTTGAGGAGCGCGAGCTGGCGGTCCTTCGGCGTGGAGTCGTACCACGTCTCGAATGCCGTCTTGGCCGCAGCGATGGCCTTCTCCGTGTCCGCGGCGGTCCCTTCCTGCACGCTGGCGATCACTGCGCCCGACGCCGGACTGATGATGTCGCGGGTGCCGCCGTCCGACGAGTTAGCCCACTCGCCGTTGATGAACATCTGGTGGCTGTCAGCCATGTCCCCTCCTCGAGGTCGCGATCGCCTGCAGGTCTGAACCGAAGATCAGACGGAAGTATGCCCCGTTTCCCCCGGTAAGGGCCACCCGACGCTTGGGCCGGGGGCCCCGACCGGCCTGTACAGGTTGGATAAAGCCCTGCGTCACAGCGGGTTCGTCCATGCCTTCCGTCCCTGCGTGCTCTCCACCACGAGCCGTCGGTACGGCAGGGCCATCTGGGGGAGGAATCGGGCTCGCACGATGAGGCCGGCGTCATCCCTCTCGAGGATCCGCGCGTCTTCCTGGCGGCCGCGACCATCCGCGCGAACCGACCATCCGGTTTCGTAGCGAGACATCAACACGACCGAGCGCGCCGGCGAACAGCGCACCTCAACGGCGTCACCATCCACCTGCACGTCGTGGATCACGGGACCGGAGGAGGCGTACGTCATACCGGCGCGCAGGGCATCCAGGAATGCCGCCTCTGATCGTTCGGCCGCCTTCACCATGGTCCACGCATCGCCGATGTCGAAACCGGGGTAGTGACAGTCGTCCGTCGCGAAGCCCGAGAAGCGCTTGCCGGCTTCGAGCGTGAGATCCCACATGTACGAGGAGTCGCCCCTGCCGTTGTCCCGCTCCGCGCTGGAGTTGAACAGCTCGACACCCTCAACGTTCTCGGCTTCGAGCAGCACCTCCAGCGGAAGACCGCTCCAGTAGGGGTGGGCGATGAAGGACACACCACCCTGCGATGCGATGTGCAGCCCTGCCGCGCTCAGATCGGCGAAGGTCTTGAAGTAGTAGTTGTCGATCGGTTGCCAGTGAACCCTGTCACCACCCGGATCCTCCGGGATGTCTTCGATGCCGATGGCGAGGATCTCCGTGTAGCGGCCCTTCCCCACGGGGTCGACGGCAAGCTCGGCGCCCTTGATCACCAAAAGGTGCTCGGTCGACGGCTCTGAGGTGACGGTCCAATGGTCCGTGATGGCACACACGTCGAAACCCATCCATTCGTGATGACGGACGTGGGCTGCCGGGTCGAGTTCGCCGTCCGAGCGCTTCGAATGGGTGTGGAGCGCCGCCTTCAGCCAGACACCGTCGACCTCGAAAGGGTTGCTCACCACGTTCCTTTCCATCCGAACAGCCCGGAGGCTACCCGCCGCCACCCCGGCCGAACACGCGACTGGTGCCCACAGGGCAACCATCGGGGCACACGCTATCCTGCCGCGACGAAGGAGGGCGCCGCCATGCGAGGCACGGATTCAGCCGATCGCGTCGTTGCCGTGTTGGATCAGCTCGCCGGCGTCCCCGAGGGCGTTGGCGTTACCGATGTCGCCCGGCAGCTCGGCGTCCACAAGACCACGGCCTCCCGCCTGCTCGGCACCCTTGCCCTCACGGGCGTCATCGAGCGCGACGCCGCGACGCGGCGGTATCGCCTGGGTGCCCGCCTGGTGAGTCTGGCCGGCGCGGCCATGGCGAGGTTGCCCGTGGTGAGTCAGGCCCGCCCTGAGCTTGAACACCTCGCTGCGGTCGCGACCGAAACCGCCAATCTCGCCATCCTCGACGGGCGTCACGTGGTCTACGTCGACCAGGTGGTCCCACCGCAGGCCGTCGTGATGGCGAGCTGGGTCGGACGGCGCAGCCCCGCGCACGCGAGCTCCAGCGGAAAGGTGCTGCTTGCGTTCGGCGAGGAGGCTGTTCGCGAAGCGGCGCTCTCAGCACCGTTGGAGCAGCTCACGCCGCTCACCATCACCGACCCCCAGCGCCTCCGTACCTTGCTAGAGGACACGCGGCGACGAGGGTACGCGAGCGGCGTGGGAGAACTCGAGGACGGGCTCGTGACGGTGGCCGCGCCCGTCATGGTCGACCAGCGGGCGGTGGGCGCGGTGAGCTTGTCGGGACCCAGCTTCCGCATACCGCCTCGCGACCAGCCGCACCTGGGACGCCTCCTCATCGATGCCGCAGCGGCGATCGCACGACGGATGAGCGGACAGACGACGCACTGAGTCCGGGGGTCACCTGGCCCGGAGTTTCGGATTCAACACCTCATCGAGGGCGTAGCCACACATCGTGAAGGCAAGGGTCACGCACACGATCGCGACGCCTGGCGGGATCAACCACCACCACCAACCCGACGTCAGCGCGCCGGCGTTGAACGACTGCTCGATGATCCGGCCCCACGACACTGCGGTCGGATCGCCGAGTCCCAGGATGGAGAGCGTCGTCTCGGACAGGATCGACAGCGCCACGGTTAGGACCGCATTGGCGAACAGCACCGGGAACACGTTCGGGAGGATGTGGTGCGCGATCATGTGCCCGTGACCCGCGCCGAGCGCGCGTGCGCGTTCCACGTACGGCCGTTCCTTCACGGTGAGAGCCTGTGCCCGAACGAGTCTGGCGGTGCTTGCCCACGACGTGATGGCGATCACGACGATGATGTTGAACAACGTCCTTCCGAGGATCGAGGCCAGGGCGATCGCCAACACCAGCCAGGGCAAGACCAGGAACCAGTTGGTCAGGGCGTTCAACATGGTGTCGATCTTCGTGCCGCCGAAATAGCCGGCCGTGATGCCGACCAGAGCGCCGATCACCATCGCACCCAGCGTCGCGGCGAAGCCGACCAGGAGAGAGATCCTCGAGCCCGCGATCACGAGCGCCAGTACCGACCGTCCGAAGTTGTCGGTCCCCAGCGGATAGGCGAACGAGGGCCCATGCAGCAGCGGGCCGCTCGCAGACGACGGATCGAGCGCGTTGGCCCCGACGATCACCGGGCCAACGATGGCGAGCAACGTGAAGAACACCAGCACGACGAGCCCGATCATGCCGGGCCTGCTCTTGCGATAGGTGCCCCAGTGGAGTGCGAATGCCCGGCGCCGGCGGGCCCGGGTGATGGCACGGGGGGTCCGGGGAACGTCGATCTGGCTCATGACGCCCGCACCCGGGGATCGAGGTAGCCATACATGATGTCGGTGAGCAGCGTGGCCAGGATGACGGTCGCACTCGAGAGCAGGAACACCGCCTGGATGACCGGGTAGTCGAGTTGGCGGATGGCGTCATACGTGAGAAGACCGATCCCGGGCCAGGAGAACACGGTCTCGATGACGATCGCGCCACCCAAGACGTATCCGAAGCTCAGGAAGATGAGCGTTGCCGTGGGCAGGATCGCGTTCGGCACGGCGTGGTGTCGGCGCACGACACCGTCGGAGGCTCCTTTGGCTCGAGCGGTCAAGACGAAGTCCTCGTTCATCACCTCTAGAAGCGACGAACGCATGATGATCGAGTACGAGCCGATGTAGCCAAGCGTCAGCGTGAGGCACGGAAGGATCAGATGGTTCGCGATGTCCAAGATGCGATGGAATCCCACGCTGTCTGCGCTGGCGTAACCGCCGGCCGGGAACCAGTGCAAAGTGCCGGCGAAGAGGATGAGTAGCAGCATGCCGAGCCACCCCTCGGGCATGGCGTAGAAGACCAATGCGCCGTACAGGGTATTCCTGTCGAAACGGCTTCCTCGGGTCCACGCGCCCCTGATGCCGACCGTGACGCCGACGATGGTCGAGAGGATGGTTCCGAGACCGACCAAGAGGATCGTCGGCCAGACACGCCCCGCGATCAGCGATGACACCTGCTCACCCGAGCGGAGAGAAACCCCGAGTCTCCCCTGGACCGTGTTCTCGAAGTACGTCACGTATTGGCGAGGGATGGGCTGATCCAGGCCGTACTGGGAGCGAAGCTGCGCGACGTCGGCAGCCGTCAGACGTTCACTCCTCGCCAGGATCCCGACCGGGTCCCCCGGCAGCACGCGGAACAAGAAGAAGTTGAACGTGAGAACGAAGATCAGCGTGACGAAGGCATACGCGATCTTCCGCGCCAGGTAGTGCTGGCCACCCACGCTTCCGACCTCCTAGCGCCTCGCGTCTCGCACGGCCTCAGGTCTCGTCGTCTGAGGTGCGTCGTCGTCGAAGCGCGGCGATGACCACGACCACGACCACGACCAACAGGACGATCCAGACCGCCGGCGGCAGCGACGGAGATGAAGACGGCGCCGCACCCACCACGGGATGGGCCGAGAGCAAGCTGTCGTAGTTGTAGGTGGAGAGCAGGTATCCGTTCGCACCCGGGGAAGGGGTCCAGCCGGTGAAGCGGTCGCTCCGATACGCCTGGAGCAAACTGGGATAGGCCAGCACGACGCTCGGGATCTGGTCGTAGGCCTCCTGCTGCGCCTGCTGCACGATGCTCAACCGCGCTTCTCGGTCCATCGTCTTCGCCTGCTCTTCGTACAGCGCGTCGAACGTCGGATCCTTCCAGCACCCGTCCTCCCAGGCGCCGCACTGGGCAGAGGTATAGACGAACAATTGGTAGTTCGGATCCGGGTCCCCGCTCCAGTACCAGATGTAGGCGTCGAAGTTCCCGGCCGCCCAGAAGTCATTCATCTTCGCGTCGGTGACGGGTTGCAGGTCGACGGCGATGCCTATCTCCTTCAGGAATCCAACGATCAGCTGCCCTGCATCGACAGCGCCTGTGGTGTCCTGTGACGCAGGGATGCGCAAGCGCAGTTCGTCACCGGTCTTGGGATCCTCACGGACCCCGTCCCCGTTCGTGTCCACATAGCCCGCCTGATCGAGGAGGTCATTCGCGCCGGGCGGGTCGAACGGGATCTCTTGCGCGGCGGGGATGTCGAGATGCCAGTACGTGGAGGCCTGGCGGATGATCGTGTCCCCTGGGTCGGCGGTCCCCTGATACACCTTGTCGACGATCGCCTGCTTGTCGATCGCCATCTGGATCGCCTTGCGCACCGTGATGTCATGCAGTGCCGGCAGCGGGTCTGCGTTGGGTCCTTGGCCACCGAAGTTGAATGCGAGGTTGAGCCACCAATCCGAGATGACTTCCTGCCCAACGATGTTCGGAGTCTTCTGCACCGACTTGTAGAGGCCCGGCGTCAGACCGTCGGCGACATCGATCTCGCCGTTCTTGAGGGCCTGGGCCATCGCCTCCTGGTTCGTATAGAGGCTGAATTCGATGCGATCGATCGTGGGCGTGGGGCCCCAGAAATTCGGATTGCGTGTCATGGTCCAGCCCTGTCCGTGGTCCCAGGCCGTGAGCTGGAAGGGACCGCTGACCACGCTAGGGACGTTCTCTACGGCTTTGATGGTCTTCAGGTCGTCCCCGTCGTACTGCGACCAGACATGTTCGGGCACGACATAGACCCACGGCGGCATGTCGAAGGCGAACGAAGGCGCGTCCGTCTTCCAGATGAACGTGGATTCGTCCGGAGTCTCGAAGACCGGGTCCGAGCTGAAGTAACTCCGGTACTGCGGGATCTTGTGGTCGATGACGAACTGATAGCTGAACTTCACGTCGGCCGACGTGAGCGGCTGCCCGTCGCTCCACTTTAGTCCCGGGCGGAGCTTGCACGTCCAGGTCAGGTGATCGGTACTCGGGGTGCAGCCGGTGGCCAGACTCGGAGCGGGCGAGAGATCCTCGTCGCTGAACTTCATAAGCATGTCGTACTGGCCGGTGACCACCGTCCAGTCGCTTCCGGCGCTGACCGCGTAGGGGTTCGCGGAGATGAGGTCGGCGGTCTCGCCGACACGCAGGACCACGTCGCCGGCCGGGCTTGCAGACTGCGCGCGCGCACCAGGCACCATGGTGAGCATCGCTAGAACCGTTGCCGCCAGCGTCGTTCCGATCCAGCGCCGCATCCAGATCCCCTTCCTTCCGCCCGCGGCGGGAGCCCTGCCGCACGCCCTCGCGCGGCGGATGTGGCCGCACTGTAGCGCGCGGCTTCTTCGGGGCAAGACTCTAGATGCCCCCAGGGCAACAGTGGTATTCGCAGACACTGAACATGAGCGGACGGCCCCGGGATTCAGCCCTCTTGCTGGGCACTCATGAGGTCCCGCGCTCGAAGGGCGAGCCAGAATTCCATCCGGTCGAAGCTGTTGTCGAGGTCGCGACCCGTTAATTCGGCGACCTTGCGCATGCGATAGCGCAAGGTGTGCCGGTGGACGAAGAGATCCGCAGCGGCCGTCTCCCACCGGGCGTTGTGCTGCAGGAACGCCTGGAGCGACCCGATCAGTTCGCCGTTGTGGTCGTGGTCATAGGTATCCAATGGAGCGAGCATGCTGTCGGCGAATGCCCGCAGCGCGTCCGGGTCGGCCATCGAGAGCAGCAGCCGGTACGTCCCCAGATCCGCGAACCCGGCGTGCGGCCATCCTTCCAAGCGGCACACCTGCAGTGCGTACTTCGCCTCCCGGAGCGATCGGCCCACGTCGGCCGGCGCGACGGCTGAGCCCGAACCGGCGCGAACTCCGTTGCCGACCTTCTCCCCCAGCGCCTTCACCAGCTCGGCAAGATCGGCGGCCGGCTCGGCGGGAACCAGGACGTTCACGCCGAGTTCGTGGGCGCTGACCAGGAAACCGCCGCCCGCTCGCGACAGGTGGTCGGTTGCGGCGAACGCAAGCCGTTCAGGTTCGCTTCCCTCCATCGCCGCAACCACCAGCTTCGTCCCTCGCGTGAACCCGAACCGGCCGAGACCGCGCTGGGCATCGGCAACCCCCATCTCGCCTTTGGCCAGCTCGTCGAAGAAATCGCCCTGGAGGCGGCGTTGGGCGTCGGCGACGGCGCGGGACTTCGCGAGCTCGATGGCGAACAGCGAGAGGGCATGGCCGGCCACGATGCGGTCGAGCTGGGACGGCTGCTCCGGTTTCCCGACCGCGAGGAACGCTTCGACGCGTCCCGCGGCGCCGACCGGCTGGACCCAGATGTGGTGACCGCGATCGACGAGCGTGATCGAAAAGGATGTGGACTCCGGACGCGATTCCTGCAGTTCGCTCCAGACCCGTTCTGCGCGCAATTGCGCCGCGCGAGAGGTCGCCGCCAAGGGCTGCCCATGGAGATCGAGGAGCAGGGTCCACCCTTTGGTGACCGCCGCGAGGGACTCGGCGATGCCCTCGACACCCTTCCCCTCCAGGACCGCGCGCGTGAGAACGTGCTCGGCCTCGACGGCTCGCTGGAGCGTCTCGAACTGTTCGGCGAGGATCCGCGTGAAGATCGCCTCCGTGATGGCGATGAACGGGACGGGGAAGGGCACCTCGAACAGCGGAAAATCGAGCTGCGTCGCGGCGGTGATGAGCGCCTTCGGCATCTTCTCGAGCGAGAAGCCCAGTCCGACACCCAAGCCGGCCACGCCCGCCTGGGAGAGCCGCTTGATATAGGCGCGCTGTTTGGCGGGGGTCGAGCCGATGCCCATCCCGGTGGTGAGGATGAGTTCGTCACCTTTGAGCCACGGCGTGGGATCTTCGAGTTCGGATGCATGGACCCATCGGATGGGCCGGGTGGCCTGCGAACCGCCCGCAAGGAGCTTCAACGGCATCCCGGGGATCGCGGTGATGTCCTTGACGGTGACGGCCATGGAGCGATTGTACGGAACGTACAGCGACCTGCCCCTTATGGGTACCCCCCGCCGACCATAGATGGCCACTCCGTACAAAACTGAACGCCACTCATGGTCCTGATATCTCCTGACGCGCCATTCAACCGCGACCACACTCGCTTGGATAGCTTCGGCGTCCGATCGCGCTACGAGGAGGAAGAACCGACGATGACCATCCCCCAGGAACGCAAGCTCGTAACGGAGGTCCCCGGACCGAAGTCCCGCGAATGGTTCGAACGTCGTGCGGCCGCGGTTCCCACAGGGGTCGGTGCCCTCAACCCGATCGTGACCGCGCGGGCCTCGGGCAGCATCATCGAAGACGTGGATGGCAACCGCTTGATCGATTTCGCCGCCGGGATCTCGGTCCTGAACGTCGGACACACCGCGCCCGAAGTCGTCGCCGCCATCCAGAAGCAGGCCGAACTGGACACGCACACGTGTTTCCACGTCACGGCCAGCGAGCCATACATCAAGCTGGCCGAGCGGCTCAACGCCCTGACGCCGGGCGACCACCCGAAGAAGACCATGTTCGCGAACTCGGGGGCGGAGGCCGTCGAGAACGCCGTGAAGATCGCGCGGAAAGCCACGGGCCGCTCCGCCGTCGTCGCGTTCGATCATGCATTCCACGGACGGACGCTGTTGGGGATGACTCTCACCGCCAAGGTCATGCCCTACAAGCAAGGCATGGGGCCGTTCGCGCCGGAGGTCTATCGGTTGCCGTTCGCCTATCCCTACCGATGCCCGTGCGGCGGTGACACGCCCGAGACGTGTGCCGCGGCATGTCTGGCGTACGCAATGGACGAGATGCACAAACACATCGGCGAAGAGAACATCGCCGCGGTCATCATGGAGCCGATCCAAGGGGAAGGCGGGTTCATCGTTCCCGCTCCGGGCTTCGTGAAGGGGATCGCCGACTTCTGCGCCGCCAACGGCATCGTGTTCATCGCCGACGAGATCCAGAGCGGCATGGGACGTGCGGGCCGCTGGTACGCGATCGAGGACGAAGCCGTCGTACCCGACATGGTCACCACGGCGAAGTCGCTTGCCGGCGGCATGCCGTTGTCCGCCGTCACGGGTCGCGCCGACCTTATGGACGCCGTGCACCCGGGCGGCCTGGGCGGGACCTACGGGGGCAACCCGATCGCTGCCGCCGCGGCGCTGGCCGTGCTGGACAAGATCGAGCGCGAGGATCTCCTCTCGTCGTCGCGACGCGTCGGCGATGCGGTGTTCGCGTCGCTCCGTTCCCTGGAGGCCACCACGTCCATCGTCGGGGAGATCCGAGGTCGCGGGGCGATGTGTGCGGTCGAGCTGGTCGCCGATCGCGGCACGAAGGAGCCGCTCGGTGCCGACGCCATGAATGCGATCACCCGCACCTGTCTGGAGAACGGCGTCATCGTCCTCACGGCGGGCACGTACGGCAACGTCCTTCGGCTTCTTCCGCCGATCAACATCGATGACGCCCTGTTGCAGGACGGTCTCGGCGTCCTGGTGGAGGCAGTGGCCGCACAGGCTTGAACGTTCGTTAGGGTGGACGGCATGGAGTTCGAGCCAGCCCTAGCCGGCTGATATGTCAGACCGCCCGTCTGGTTCGGCGCGCGTTGTCGGGCTGTTCCGCCGACTGGCCCTCGATATCACGCCGCTCCGCGTCTCCCGAGATTTCCGCTTGGTCTGGGCAGGCGTGTTCGTCTCGGAACTCGGCTACCAATTCACGCGGGTCGCTCTGTACGTCCAGGTCTACGCCATCACGCACTCAACCGCGGCGATCGGATTCCTGGCGCTGACATCGCTCGCCGGCCAGGCGGTCGGGACCCTGGTCGCGGCCTCGTTCATCGACGCACACGACCGCCGTCGAACGCTTGGGTGGACCCAGGTGGCACTGGCGGTGGCTACGGCCGGCCTCCTGGCCGCCTCGTTCGGCGGAGCACCTCACCTGTGGGTGCTGTATGTCCTGGCGGCGGTGATCTGGTTCCTGGGGGCCATCGAGGGTCCGGCGCGCAACGCGATGACGGCGCGGCTGGTCGGAAGGGACCTCATCCCATCCGCGCTCGCCTTGTATCAGGTGCTCTGGCAGACGGTGCAGGTCGCGGGCCCGGCGCTCGGGGGTCTGCTCATCTCGGCTACGAACCCGACGTGGGCGTACGCGATCGACATGGTCACCTACGGTGCGTTGCTTACCGCCGCGATCGCGATGCACCCTATGCCGCCCGAGCTGGGCGCGGAAACGGCCACGGGGGTTCGCGCGGTCGGCGAAGGGTTCCGCTACGTGAAGCAGAACCGGCTCCTGCGGTCCACCTTGGTGATCGACCTGGTCGCGATGATCTTCGGCATGCCGGTCGCGCTCTTCCCCGCTCTCGCCATGACGCAGTTCCATCGAGGAACAGCGGTCGTGGGATTCCTCCTCGCTGCGCCCGCGGCCGGTGCCCTTCTGCAAGCACTGGCCGGGGGCTGGGTGCGGCATGTCCGCCGCCAGGGCGATGCGGTGATCTGGGCGGTGATCGGATGGGGGGCGGCCATCGCCGCGTTCGGCGTGGTGGGCGCCCATCTCTTGTGGGCGATGTTCTTCCTTGCCGTCGCGGGCGCGGCCGACGTTATCAGCGCCATCTACCGGTCGACCATCCTGCAGATGACGGTGCCCGATGAGCTCAGGGGACGGCTCGGGGGCATCTTCATGCTCGTGGTCGCAGGAGGGCCAAAACTCGGCGACCTGGAGGCGGGACTGGTCGCCTCGGCGTTCACGCCGACCATCAGCGTCATCAGCGGAGGCGTGGCGTGCATGGTCGGCGCCGCCGTCGTCGCCCTCAGGTATCCCGAGCTCCGGCGTTATCGCGCGGAACAGGGCACGGCTGAGTAGGCTTCGCAGATGCCGCAGGCCGTCACCGTTGTGGAGCTACGGGTGCTCGACGGTCCCAACCTGTACTTCCCCCGCCCGGCGATGAAGCTCACCCTGGCCGTGCCCGGCTGGATGGGTGCGGCCGATGCCACGGTGATCCGCGTGGCGGACGGTCTCGGCTTCAACCGCCTCACGCCGGGTCTTTCCGGAACCGACGCCCGGCGGCGAACCACGGCCCGGGTCGCCAAGCAATTCACCAGACGGATCGCGCTGGCGGCGGGAACGCCGCACCTGGCCGTCAGAGCCCGGCTGGATGCGACGCCGGACCAGATCGTGATCGCGTTCCCGTGGCGACGGCGAGGGTCCGCCGAAGCGCTCGCCTCCGCAGTTGCGGACGCGCTCACCCTGACGCTACGGCGAGGGCCGGCACGAGTCGTCGCGGAGCTCGGCGCACGGGTTGCCTCGGTCGAACCCGGCGACGAGCCGAACGTGCCCGACCCAACCATCCCCGTCATCCAGGTCACCGGGACCAACGGCAAGACCACCACCGTTCGACTGCTGGCCCACCTGGTGCGAGCCGCTGGGCTCCGCGTCGCGTACTCCTCGACCGACGGTGTCTATCAAGGAGACGGCGAACTCATCGAACCCGGTGACTACAGCGGGTTCGGCGGTGCGGCGCGCGCGCTGGATGCCCATCCTGATGTCGCGGTGCTGGAAACGGCCCGGGGCGGGATGCTGCTCCGCGGCAGCGGCGTGCTGCATAACGACGTCGCGGTAGTGACCAACGTCAGCGAGGATCACCTGGGGTTACACGGCGTCCACACGCTGGATCAGCTCGCCGAGGTGAAGGCCGTGCCCACGCGGATCACCCGTCCCGACGGCTGGGATGTACTTAACGCCGACGACCCGCGCGTCCTGGCGATGCGGCGCCACGCCAGTGGCCGTCCATGGCTGTTCTCGACGGACGCCGGCCATCCCGCGTTCAGAGATGTGCTCCCGGTCGGCGGCCGCGCTATGACGGTGGTGGACGGCACCCTCACGTGGCTCGACGGCCACCGGAGCCATCCATTGGTCGACGTAGAAGACGTTCCGATGACCCTTGCGGGGCTCTCGCGCGTCAATATCGCGAACGCGATGGCGGCCGGGGCCGCGGCGCTCGGAGCAGGTATCGAGCCGCGCGCCGTCATCCGAGGCCTGAAGACGTTCGTGCTGGATCCCGAACGCAATCCGGGGCGGGCGAACCTGTTCCGGCTGGACGGACTGGTCATCGTCATCGACTACGCGCACAACACGGCCGGGATGATCTCCCTTATGGAGGTCCTTCGCGGCCTCTGTCGCGTCGGGCACGATGTGTGGCTCGCCATCGGGGCGGCCGGGGATCGGACCGACGCCATCTTGCACTCGTTCGCGCTCCAGGCCGCCCTGGGGAGCGATCACCTCGGGATCGCCGGGTTGGATCGATATCTGCGCGGGCGAACCGGCCAGGACGTCATCGACCGGTTGCGCGAAGGCGCCGCCCAGGCCGGTGTCATCGACGTACCGGCCTACCCCGACGAACTCGAAGCGCTCCGCTCGATGCTCACCTCAGCCCGTCCTCACGATGTCGTCGGGATCACTGCCCTGGCCAAACGCGCCGAGATCTTCGAGTGGCTGGACGCCTCCGGCGCCTCGAGGATGACGCCGGCGACCGTCCGCCGTCTGGTGCGGCGCGTGAAGGAGGAACACATCCGATGACCGAACGGGACGATCGGAAGGTTCCAGACCTCCCCGTCGAGAAGCGGCTCTGGTTCCGCGAGGCGAACGAGATCGACCGTGACATCGAGTTCATCCGCGACGAATTCCGCAAGGGGTTCGAACTGGTGTCGCAGATCGACCGGCCGGGAGTATCCATCTTCGGCTCCGCCCGAACGCGCGAAACCTCACGCTGGTATCAGGCGGCCATGGACATCGCCGAAGGGTTCGCGCGCGAGGGGTTCGCCGTAGTGACCGGCGGAGGACCGGGGATCATGGAGGCCGCCAATCGGGGGGCGCAGCGCGCGGAAGGGCTCTCGGTTGGATTCGGGATCACCTTGCCGCACGAGCAGGGGATGAACGCCTACCTGGATCTGTCCTACATCTTCAAGCATTTCTATGCGCGCAAGGTGTGCTTCGTGAAGTCATCCGAAGGGTTCGTCGCGCTCCCCGGCGGGTTCGGCACGAACGACGAACTGTTCGAAGCGCTGACGCTCATCCAGAACCACAAGATCGAACACTTCCCCGTGGTGTTGTTCGGCGTCGACCATTGGCAGCCCATGGTGGATTGGGTGCACGACACGCTGTTGGCCGAGGGACAGATCGCCGCGGAAGACATCAGTCTCTTCGCGGTCACCGACGATCCCGCCGCTGCTGTTCGCGCCGTCGTGGACTGTTACCGCGGCGAATGCGAGCACCAGGGACGTTCCTGAACTTACAGCCGTGTCGCTGCTGCGGCGTCGGCGATGACAACGCGCTCGCGCGCGTTCACGTGGGCCGCCGGCAGCATCGAGTCTCCATCTCGGAACTTGCGAAGGACCCGCGCCTTCTCGGGGCCGGTGACGATCCACAGTGCCAACTGGGCGTGATCGAGCACGGGGAACGTGATGGTCATCCGTCGGCGGCCCTTGTAGTCGCCGGTGATGGCGATGTTCCGGTCCCGGACATCGGCGGCCGAGTCGCCGGGAAGCAAGGAGGCGGTGTGCCCGTCCTCCCCCAACCCCAGGTGAACCAGGTCGAACGTCGAGGGAAGTGTCGCCGCGTAGGCGGCGGCTGCGGCGTTCATCGTTGCTTGGTCGGCGCCCTCGAGATCGTCCACCGGCATCGGACGCAGGCGAGCGAACGCTGCAGCGGGAAGGCTCTCCGCTTGGTGCGTGAGGCAACGGTCTTCATGGCCCACCGGGGCGATCCGTTCGTCGACCTGCCAGATATCCACGACATCCCACTGGATCTCCGGATGGTTCTCGAGCGCAGCGAACATCTTCCACGGCGTCCCTCCCCCCGACAGGGCCATGGCGAAGCGCTGCCCTGCAGGAACGGCGGCGATACGCGCGGCGATGGAGTCGGCGCCGCGCGCGGCCGCGGCGTCAACGTCGGGCACGACTTCGATCTCCAAACTCATGAAGCGCCTCCGGTCCCCTTCTCGACATGGCCACCGAACTCTCGGCGCATCGCCGACAGGATCCTGTTCGCGAAGTCGGCGCTCCCCCGCGAAGCGAACCGCGACGAGAGCGCAACGGTGAGCACCTCGGCGGGAACGCCCTCCTCGATGGCGGCGATCGCCGTCCACCGTCCTTCGCCTGAGTCGCTGACGCGGCCGGCGAACCCGTCCAGACCGGGCGACTCCGCAAGCGCGGCGGCGGTCAGATCGAGCAGCCACGACTGGACCACGCTCCCCCGGCGCCAGACCTCGGCAACCTGGCCGATGTCGATCGAGTAGCGGTAGCGCTCGGGGTGTTCAAGCGGTGCGGTTTCCGCGTCGGCATCGCGCTCGCGCATCCCGGCGTCGGCGTTCGCGAGGATGTTCAACCCTTCCGCGAACGACGCCATGAGGCCGTATTCGATGCCGTTGTGCACCATCTTCACGAAGTGGCCCGAGCCCACGGGACCGCAGTGGAGGTAGCCCTGTTCGGCCGGCGTCGGATCACCGGTACGTCCCCGCGTGCGACCGGCCGCCTGGACCCCCGGCGCCAGGGAAGAGAAGATCGGCTCGAGTCTGCCGAACACCGCATCCTGCGCCCCGATCATCAAACAGAACCCTCGTTCCAATCCGAACACGCCGCCCGAGACCCCGACATCCACGTAGTGGATGCCCTGGGTTGCGAGGCCCTCTGCCCGGCGAAGGTCGTCGACGTAGTGCGTGTTCCCGCCGTCGATGATGACATCGCCGGGGGAGAGAAGGGGCGTGAGTTGCTCGATCGCCTGCTCGGTGATGACACCCGCCGGCAGCATCAGCCAGATGACTCTCGGCGCCCGCAGCGCTCCAACGAGATGTTCCAACGACGAGGTTCCCACCGCCCCTTCGGCTGCCAACGCCGCGACGGCCTCCGGGTTCACGTCGAACGCTACGCACTCGTGCCGATCCCGCATCAGGCGACGAGCGATATTCCCGCCCATCCGGCCCAGGCCGATCATCCCGAGTTGCATCCACGCATCCTAGCCGGGGGACGATCGGTCAACCGGCGGCGCTGCACGGCGCACACAGCACGGACGAGGGCCTCGCTTCCAGCCGAGCCGTCGGGATCACCTTGCCGCAGCGGTCGCAGAGACCGTAGGTGCCGTCGTCGAGCTTCACCAACGCCCGCTCGACGTCCTTGAGCTTGGCCTCCAACGCCGTGGCGGCCCCCACCCGTTCGATGCGGGTGATGGCCTCGGTGGTCCCCTCGCCGACACGCTTGCCGAACCCGATGGTCGCACTCGGATCGCGGGTGACCAGCGTCAGGTCGCCCATCTCAGACGTGAGGGCTTCTCGTTCGCGCAGCAGCTCTCGCCGAACGGCATCCTGATCAAGCGTTGGGTCGGCCATGTGCGTCAAGTTTCTCAGACGTCCATGAGATCGGGGTCTCCGCCGACGGCTTCCAGGGAGCCGCTCTCCCGCGAAGCCAGCCCCTTCGGAGAGGCGCTTCCCCGTCTGGTCTCGAGTTCGCGGAAGACCTCCGTGGCGTGGTCGACGCACAGGACGACGAGGTCGCCCGGCCGCGCCCGATCCAATGCCCGGCGCGCAGCCTGCATCTCGTCGAGCACGATCTCCACGCTTCCGGCCCTGGCACCGCCGGCCGCAACCGCCTCTTCCACGCCCTCCATGATCAGGGCCGCCGTATCGCCTCGGGCGCGTCCGCGCGGCTTGGCATCCTCACGGATGATGACTTCATCGAAATAGCGCGCCGCCACTCGGCCGAGCTGGCGCATGTCTTCATCTCGGCGATCCCCCGCGGTAGCCACCACGCCTACACGAAGGTTGGCGGCCCACGTGGCCTCTCCCGGTCGCGTCACGCCCCCCGACCCCGCAACCAGCCGCTCCACGAAATCGCCGAGCGTCTGGAGGCCGGCCGCGTTGTGCGCGTAGTCCAGGATCACCTTCACGCCGTCGAGGTCGAACACGTTCAACCGCCCCGGTGCCTGGTAGATCGACGTGGTGAACGTCCGCAGTCCCTGCCGGATGTCGTGGAGATGGGCGCCCGAGGCGTGCGCGGCCGCCGCCGCAGCCATCGCGTTCTGCACCATCATCCGAGCCTTCCCCTCGAAGGTCGAAGGAAGCGTGTGGACCCACGCGATGGGCATGGTGCGGCGACCCTCCTTGATCACCATCATCTCGCCGCGGCTGCTCCGCTCCAGCACCACGGCCTTGCGCCCCCGCCTGACCCAGCGTTCGACGAACTCGTTGCCTGGGACCATCGAGAACAGGATGACCCCGCCGCTGCAAGCACGGCGCATCTCCAACACCAGGGGATCGTCGGCGTTCAGGACCGCGGCGCCGCTTCGCGGCACCGCCTCCACGACCACGCGCTTGACGGCAGCCAGCTGCTCCAAGGTATGGATCTCTTTCAACCCCAGATGATCGCCGGTGACGTTCAGCACGACGCCGACGTCGTTGTGTCCGTACCCCAAGCCCTCGCGGAGGATGCCCCCGCGCGCCACTTCGAAGACGGCGAAGTCCACACGCGGGTTCTGCAACACCATCTGGGCCGATTTGGGTCCCGACGCATCCACGCGGCGAACCAGACGTTCGTCGATGTAGATGCCGTCGGTGGTGGTCATTCCCACGTCATGGCCCATCCCCCGGAAGATGTGCGCGATCATGCGCGTGGTCGTGGTCTTCCCGTTCGAGCCGGTGACGGCGATGATCGGGATGCGGCTGGGGGTTCCCGGCGGGAAGAGCAGATCCAACACGTGTTTGGCCACGAACTGGGGCTCCCCTTCGGTGGGATGCGTGTGCATCCTGAACCCGGGGGCGGCGTTCACCTCGACGATGGCGCCGCCCGTTTCCCGAACCGGCTTCGTGATGTCGGGTGCCAGGAAGTCGATGCCCGCCACGTCGAGCCCGACGACTCGTGCGGCTTCCTCGGCGATCTCCACGTTGTCCTCGTGGGCTTCCCACGTCCGATCGAGCGAGGTCCCACCGGTGGACATGTTTCCGGTGGCGGCCAGGAGCACCATCTGGCCCTTGGGCGGTACCGAATCGAGCGGGAACCCTTGTTTCTTCAGCAGGTCCACGGCGGCGTCATCGACCTTCATGCGGGTGAGCACCTTCTCGTGACCTATCCCGCGGCGGGGATCTTGGTTCGTCTTCTCGACGAGGTAGGCGACGGTGTGCTTCCCGTCTCCCACCACGTGCGCGGGAACGCGTTCGGCGATGGCCACCATCCGTCCGCCCACCACCAGCACGCGGAAGTCGTTCCCGGTGATGAACGACTCGATGACCACCCGGCCACCGCGAGATTGCGCGAGCGCGCGTTTGAACGCGGCCCGGACGGCGCGATCGGTTCGAAGGTCCAGCCCGACACCGCGTCCGTGGTTGCCGTCGAGCGGCTTCGCGACCACCGGGTAGCCGATCCGCTTGGCGGCGGCAACGGCCTCGTCTTCCGTCCGCATGACCTCGCTCCTGGGAACCGGGAGGCCGGCGGACGCAAGGAGTTGGTTCGTCATCTTCTTGTCGCCGGCGATATCCACGGCGAGGGCCGAGGTCTTCGACGTCATCGTGGCGCGGATCCGCTGCTGATACTTCCCCTGCCCCAGCTGCACCAAGGAGCTTTCGTTCAGCCGGATGAACGGGATATCGCGCCCCAGCGCCTCGTCGATGATGGCTTGCGTACTCGGACCGAACTGGCGCCGCTCCGCCAGGAGGATCAGCGCCTCCAACTCGGCGGGGAAATCGAATCCCGGCTCGGCCTTCACCAGGTGATTCACCAGACGGACCGCGAGCCTGCCCGCAGCCAAGCCGACCTGCTCCTCCGCGTAGCCGAAGATGACGTTGTACTGGCCGGGCGCGCCGGCGCTCCGCGTCTTCCCGCGAGAGATGTGGGCTCCGGACTCACGCTGCAGTTCAAGGGCGACGTGTTCGGCAACGTGCCCCAACCACGTCCCGTCGTCCAACCGCGCCGCGAACCCACCCACCTTGCCCAGCGAGCACGAGTGTTGACCGACGCCCGGCAGCGCCTTCAGGAGCTTGGTGTTGAACCCGCGGATGGTGTTGGAGGGCCAATCTTCCAGGTTTCCGAGATCCACCAGGAGACGAACGCTCGGTTCGTATGACCAGTAGTTGGGGCCGCGGAACACGTACGTGGCAACGATCTTGAGGTCGGGTCGCAGTGGGCGTTTGCGGGCGGGCGATTCCGTCTTCGCGGCGCGGCGGCCTTGGCGCGTGGCGGTGCGCGCGGGCTCGGCTGCGCTCACTCGGAGGCCTCCCGCTCACGTTCGTTCGCGTGCTCGCCCGCCAGCAGCTCACGGGTCCGAAGGTCGAACCAGTAGCCGCTGGGCAGGGAGTGCAGCACCGCGCCCGAGACCATGAGCGGTTTATACCCCTTCCCGCGATAAGCGTCGGTCGCCAGGTGGCGGCCGTCCACGATGGTGACGGCGCCGCGTCCGATGACCTGGAGGGTCTGATCGGCGTGGATGATGGCGCATGTATCTTCGTCCACCCCGATCCCCAGCAGGGCCGGCGACTGCGCAACCAGCGCCAGCAGCCGGCCGGTGCGTCCCCGCTGCTCGAAATGCTGATCGATGATCATGTTCGGCATGATGCCGAAGCCTGCTGCGAGCTGCGCCATGCGGTTCTTCGGCGTGGCGCCGGTGGCCCCATACGCCACCATGTGGCTGGCCAGCGCGGATGCTCCGGCGCTCGTTCCTGCCAGGACCGCTCCACGGTCGTGGGCGTTCGCGATGGCGTCGCCGAGCCGCGTTCCGGCAACGACCTGGGTGAGTCGCGATTGGTTCCCGCCCGTGATGAACACGCCGGTTGCTCGCGCCATGATCTGCGTGACCGTGCTCGCATCGGCCTCATCGCGTGTCTCGGGACCGAGACCGGTGACCTCCGTGATCCCCATCGCTTCGAAGAGGCTCCGGTACATCTCGGTAGCCTCATCGCCCATGGAACTCGCGGTGGAGATGACCACGACGTGCGCGTCCTTGCCCCCCGCCAGCTTCGCGAACCGGCTGAGGATGACCTTGTCGCGGAACTTGTCCTCGGCACCGCCGATGATCATCACGGGGCCGGAGGTCCCGCGGGAAGAGATCGGGTGGAGCTTGCTGCCGTCCGTCACGGCTTCAAGTGTAGCCGTCGCCTCACCTGCCCCCGGGAGCGGGGTTAGGCTGCGGACGTGTCGATCAAACTCTCGCTTCGAGGACCGGGGGGTGAACCGGTCGATATCCGTCGAACTGTCGACTCCCACGGATTCTCCGACCTCGCGCCGATGCGCCTGCACGGCGATACCCACGAACTCACGACCACCGTCAGGGTGCCACGGGGCAGGCCGCGGCGCGTCCGACTCACCCCCGGCACCGCGGCCGGCCGGTTGACGATCGACGTCCTTGGGCCTGAACCATCCTCGTCTACGCTCGCCGGCGTCGAACACGCCGTCCGCCACATCTTGCGGCTCGATCACAACCTGTCAGGTTTCTACCGCGAGGTCGCCGATGACCCCGAGCTGTCGTGGGCCGCGACGGGCGCCGGCCGGATGCTCCGGTCTCAAACGGTGTTCGAGGACGTGGTGAAGACCGTCTGCACCACGAACTGCTCGTGGGGGCTCACGGTGAAGATGGTGAACAGCCTGGTCTCGAACCTGGGCGAACCGGTAGCCGGCGTGCGGATCGCCGCGGACCCGCTGACGAATGCGTTCCCGACGGCGGAGGCCATGGCATCGCGACCTGAGTCCTTCTACCGGGACACGGTTCGAGCGGGCTACCGGGCGTCCTACTTCCGGCAGATCGCCGAGCGCGTGGCCGGTGGGGACATCGACCTTGAAGCACTCGCGCAAGGAGGCGTCTCGGACGACGACGTCGAGACATCCTTGCGGATGCTTCCCGGTGTCGGCCCGTATGCGGCGGCCCACATCATGATGACGCTCGGCCGGAACTCCCGGCTCATCCTGGACTCCTGGACCCGGCCCACCTACGCGAGGTTGGGGGGCAAGCGTCGGGTCCCTGCCGATGCGGCCATCAGGAAACGCTTCGCGCGCTACGGAGATCACGCGGGCCTTGCGTTCTGGCTCTATGTGACCCGTGACTGGATCACCGAACCTAACCCCGGCCCTTAGCTGCGAAGGGTTGCCCTGCACCACGCCCGGCAGGCATACTCCTGGTGGCTTCCCCTCCGGGCGAGTCGGTCTCTGTCCGAAAGCGAGCGACGAATGACGGTGCCGTTATGGCTTCCCGCCGTGAGCGCATCCAGCGCCGTGCCAAGCGGCTCTTCGGCTATTGGCGTGCGGAACGACGCACGCTCCGCCAGGGCTTGGTGGCGCTCGCCCTCAGCACGCTCGCGGGGTTCGTCGCCGGACTGACGCTCCAGGGCATGGAGGGCACGCTTCGCGCCCTTCCCGGCCTCCTCATCCTCATCCCGGCAGCCGTCGGCATGCGGGGGACGATCTTCGGCGCCATCGGCGCCCGCCTGGGAACGCAGAACGCGGCCGGAACGTTCGAGATCAGCTTCCGCAAAGGCACGCCGCTCCGCCAGAACGCCGAGGTGGCGGTGCTCACGACGTTCTCGTCATCGCTCTGGCTCGCCGTGCTGGCCAGCGCCGCGGGAACCGCCTCAGGGAAGGGTTCGATCGGCCTCGGGAACCTGATCACCATCTCGGTCGTCGGCGGTGTGCTGGGATCGCTCCTCATCTTGGGCGTAACGGTCGCGCTTTCGGTCGTGTCCTATCGCCGCGGCTGGGATCTGGACTCGGTCTCGACGCCGATGGTGACCGCGCTCGGCGACATGGCCACGTTGCCCACCCTGTACCTGGCCACGCTCCTCTTGCACAACCACACGGTCTCCGGAGTCATGACAGCGGTTTGCGTTGCGATCGGACTCCTGGCGGCCGTTCGTTCATACGCGGTCCGCGACCTGGTGGTCCGGCGCGTGGTGGTGCAGATGACCGCCGTCATCCTGCTGACGCCGCTGCTGGATATCGTCTCGGGAGCACTTCAGCAGGGCCGCCTGAGCGAACTCCACCGCGCACCCGTCCTCCTCGCGCTGATCCCGCCGTTCGTCTCGCAGGCGGGGGCGCTCGGGGGGATCTTCGCCTCCAGGATCAGTTCAAAGCTCCAGATCGGTGTGGTCACACCGAAGGGGTTTCCCGAGATCCCGGCCCTGGTGGATGCCTCGTTGGTATTGATCCTGGGACTGGCGGTCTTCGCGTTCATCGGGGTGGTGGCAGTCGCGTTGACCTCCATCGGTCACCACGTGATCGCGCCGATGACCGTGATCGTGAGCACCGAGGTGGCCGGCATGATCGCCGTCCCGCTCACGATCATCCTCAGCTACTACCTCGCCGTCCTGAGCTACCGGTTCGGTCTGGACCCCGACGATCAGACCGTCCCCATCATCACCAGCGTCATGGACCTGGCGGGGGTCGTCTGCCTGCTGTTCGTTATGTCAGTATCTGGAGTGCTGCCACATGGATGACCAACCCAAGAACGTCAAAGAGCTCCTGGTGGAGCTGAAAGACGAATCCGAGCTCATGGTCGACCTCGCCTACGCCGCGGTCTTCTTCAACGAGGAGAAGCTGGCGCAAGAGGTCGAGCGGATCGAAGAACGGATGCGGGAACACCTCCGCCGGCTCCGCCAGATGGCGATGCTGGCGGCGCGGAGCCCGGAGGACGCGGAAGGGATGGCGGGGGTCCTGTGGATCGCCGGCGCCATCGAAGACATCGGCAACGCCGCGTCGGATATCGGCCGCGTGGTTGCCGCGAGACTCGGGATCCCGGACGCGCTGCGCCCCGATCTCCGCCATGCGGACGAGATCACGGGGCGGGTACGGGTTCGCGACGATGCGCCCGCCGCCGGACGAACCCTCCGAGACCTCTCGCTGCCCACCGAGAGCGGCATGTGGGTGATGGCCATCCGAAGCGGCCTCGATTGGGAATTCGATCCGGGGCCCGACGATGTCGTCTCCGTCCGCGATGTCCTGCTGGTCCGAGGTCCCGAGGAAGGCTTGAACCTGGTCCGCGATGTTGCAGGAGCGCCGAAGCTGCCGGTCGCCCCCGATGATGACACGCCGCCGCTCTCGGAGCTGGACCGCGCGGTGGACATCCTCGTCGAGATGAAGGACCTGGCCGAGGCCGCCGTGGGGCTCGCCTATGCCTCGCTCCTGTTCAACAACCGCGCGCTCGCGGCCGAGGTGGGCGCCATGGAAGCGCGTTCCGACACGCTCCACGACGAACTCGAATCCTGGGTCCTGCGCGCCGCACCGGAAGCGCGCAACCCCGACGAGCTCCGTGGCCTGCTCCGGCTCGCGAGCGCCTCCGAATACATCTGCGACGCGGCCCGAGACCTCACCTGGTACGTCGAGCGCGGCGAGCCATTGCATCCGGTCGTGCAGATGGCTCTGGAGGAGACGGAGGAAACGTCGGTCGAGACCATCATCGAACCGGGCGCGATCGCCGCCGGGCGTTCGCTCCGGGACCTCCGCCTTGAGACCGAAACCGGGATGTTCGTGCTAGCGATCAAGCGAGGAGCTAGGTGGATCTACCGACCCAGGGCGGGTTTCGTGCTCATGGAGGGCGACCGCCTGATCTCGGTAGGCCCCGAAGAAGGAGAGGACGAACTGCTGGCGCTCTGCGCGGGTCCTGCGACGGCCCTTCAGGGCTGATGCTTCGCGAAACGGTTGTGCGGGCCCCCCTTCGGCCATAGCCTGCTGGCACACCTCACCGTCAGGAGAGCCCTTCCATGGATGCCTACATCTATATCCAGGTCCAGCCCGGCAAGGTCCCAGGCGTGATGACCCACCTCGCCACGGCGCAGGGCGTGCGCAAAGCGGTCTTGGTCGTCGGTGAATGGGACATCCTGGCGCTGGTCGAAGGGCCCGACCTGCCGCAGATCGCAAACTCGGTGCTGTCGGGCATCCACACCGTCGACGGGATCCTCCGCACCAACACCTCCCTGGTGGTTCCCGCAGACCGCGTCGGCCTAGCCGGATGGGGTGGAGCCTCCTCCCCGGTCCCGATCCCGAACGTGTGCTTCGTCCACATCAAGGCTCAGGTCGGGGCCGCAGCCGGACTCGTCGAACGGATGGCGGACTTCCAGGACGTCTCCGGGGTCGCCGTCCTCTCCGGGCAGTACGACCTGTTGGTCTGCGTCGCCCAGCCGTGGGAGGTTGCGAGCGGCGTGATCTTGGAACAGATCCATGCGCTCCCCGGAGTGGAGTCGACGAACACGTTGGTCTCCGTGAGCTACGAGGAGCCCGACGAGGACCGCGACCAGTTCAGCACCTGGAGCTGACGTCGGGGACTACGCCGGCCGCAGCGGCAACGTTCGAACCCCCGCCGGAAGGCTGAAGCGAACGCCCTCCTCGGCGACGGTCACTTCTTCCAATTCGTCGAAGCCCAGGTGTGCGAGGAACGTCAGCATGTTCGCCACGAGCCACTCGGGTGCGCTGGCCCCGCTGGTCAGACCTACCACCTGAGCGCCCTCCAACCACTTAGGGTCGACATCGTTGTCGTCATCGACGAGGTATGCGGGGGTGCCGCGCTCCTTGCTGACCTCCGCAAGGCGGTTCGAATTGGAAGAGTTCTGGCTGCCGATAACCAGGACGACGTCGGCCCGGGGGGCGATCACCTTCACGGCGTCCTGCCGGTTCTGGGTGGCGTAGCAGATGTCGTCGCGAGGGGGACCTTCCAGCGCCGGGAAGCGCTCGCGCAGGATCGCAAGTATCTCCTCGGTCTCGTCCATGCTCAGCGTGGTCTGGGTGAGGTAGCTGATCGGGCCGGGCGTTGGCAGCTGGACCGTGCGGGCTTCCTGGGGGGACTGGACCAGGATCGTTCGCTCGGGCGCCTGGCCGGTGGTACCCACCACCTCTTCATGCCCGGCATGACCGATCAGGACGATGGTCCGTCCCTCCGACGCGAAGCGGCGCGCCTCGACATGAACTTTCGTCACCAATGGACAGGTGGCATCGATCACCTGGAGGTGTCGATCGGCGGCGTTCGCATAGACCTCGGGCGCCACACCGTGGGCAGAGAGCACTACCGCCGCCCCCTCGGGAACCTCGGTTTCCTCCTCGACGAAAACGGCGCCCTTGGCCTCGAGGTCTTTCACGACGTGGAGGTTGTGCACGATCTGCTTGCGGACGTAGACGGGCGCGCCGTGCTTGTCTAACGCGCGCTCGACGGCCTCGACCGCGCGGTCTACACCTGCGCAATAGCCTCTCGGTGCGGCAAGCAAGACACGTCCCATACCGCCATGGTACGGGGACGGTGTTTGGAGCGCCGGTCCGCGACCGAGGTGACTCGGGGTCACCGCAGAGTTGTCACATGTCAGAGGGCGGGACTAGGGTGACCGGGTCCGCACCGAACGGTTCCATCCGTTCCCCCCCGCGAGCAACGCACGCTTCCCACCTTCCCAGGGCTGGTCGGCGTGCGCCCGTGCGCGGGTGGCAGAGTTGGTGCAGTTGGAGCGGACAATAGGTCACACAGATACCCATCTAACACAGGAGGTGATGCAACCACCCAAGACCTACCGCGGTCGACCGAGACGGTGAATCGTTCACCGGTTCGGTCGCGAGGGCGCAGCAGCCAGCTTCGCCTGCCTCGGGGGTGAACGTGCTTATGACTCATCTCACCCGGACGCGCCGTCACATCGTGGCAGCGCTCTCCATCATCGCCGTGCTTTCCCTCTTCCCCGCCCTTTCCGCACATGCGGCGACCAACGGAGGCTCACGGCGGTACCAGTACGTCAGTTCCCAGATCTGCCCGATCGATTGGCGGAAGAACACCAAACAGGTGAAGCGACTCGTCTCCTGTGCCGCAAACCGCTGGTCAGTACCAGGCGGACCCGCGAAGGCTCGCGCCATCGCGTATAGGGAATCGCGATACCAACCCCGGGCCTACAACTCCAGTGGGGCCATGGGCATCTACCAGCACATGAAGAGGTACTGGCCCAACCGTGCGTACGCGTACGGATTCAAGGGCTGGTCGGCCTTCAATGCTCGCGCGAACATCATCGTGACGATGCGGATGGTGCACCGCGATGGCTGGGGCCCCTGGGGCGGCTAGGTACACATAACCTTCCAGCACCACCGAACAACGCCGGTCCTTCGGGGCCGGCGTTGTTCGTTCCTCTCAGCCGACCGGGCCTCCGGCCCGAGGCATGCCGAGGATCAAGAGCCGAACCTCGTCCAGGGTGCCCGCAACCGCGGTCACACCATCGGCCTGACGGTCGGAGATCACGCGCATGCCCGGAAACCGGTCGCGCACCAGGTCTAGCAGAAGCGGAAATGCTCCGAAGACCACCAGCACGTGGGGACGTTCGGCCCCGACCTGATCGAGCGCGGCACGTTCGTCGGTGGCGCCGGCGGTGAGTTCCCATTGAGCGGAGACGGCGGCTCGTTTCAAGGCCGAGAGCGCTTCCGCATCCTCCGCAACGCACATCACCTTCAACGCGCGACACATGCTCTGTAGGACCTTTCGCATCGGGGACGGCGGCCGGGATGCCAGAGGATAGCGGACCCCCTAGACTCCGCCACCGTGGGTGTCCCCGAGCACGTGATCCGCTACTGGCAAGCACAGGACGCGTTCCTGGATTCGCGCGAAGCCACGTGGTGGGGGGCCGTGGTCACCGATCGACGCTTCCCGCGGGTCTGGGACGCGAACTATGCACGGGTCGACCGCGAAGCTCCGGACCTCACGATGAACGAGATCGCGGAAGCGCTGATCCCCGCCCTTCGTGCAGCCGGAGCCGAGACGTTCCATGTCGTATCCTTCGTCGCGGATCACACCACGGCCCTCATGGATGAACTCGCCGGCGCCGGTCACACCCTGAGCTGGGACCTGGTGATGGATCTGGATGTCGAGCGCCTGCTCCCAGCGGACCCTTCTATCCAGGTGGAACAGTTGTCCCCCGGAGACGAACTCTGGGACATCGTCCGCGCCACCTTCCCGCTGTTCGGAGGCTACGTCGCGGATGCCGGCGAGGACCTGCTGCGGATCGAATCGACGGTGATGGCGGCTGGAGGGAAGCGGTGGTTCGGCGTACGTGACGCAGACGGGTCGGTGTTGTCGGTCGTTGCGGTCCAGTCGCTCGCGGGTGTGGGCTATATCGACGACGTCGCCACATTCCCGGCAGCGAGAGGCCTCGGACTGGCCAGCGAGCTCACGCTCGCGGCCTGCCGGACGGTGTTGGAGGAAGGCGCTCGCCATGTGTGGCTCATGGCCGATCCGGACCAAGATGCGGTTCGGCGGATGTACGGACGTCTGGGGTTCAAAGACGCGGGCCATCTCGCGTCGACGAAGGGACCGCTCCCCTAGGGCTGCAGCAGCGTCTCGGGCCGCGCGGCCCTCATGCCGGGGGAACGTAGGTGGCGGCCACCACCCGGCCGGCCTGACGCTCGAGTCGCCATATCGAGCCCTTGCGGCATTCACGGGTGACAGGAAGTTCGGCGCCCTCTTGCTCCGCCTCCTCGATCATCGCGGGGATCACGTCGCCGTGGCTACACAGGGCGGTGACTTCCCGGAGACCACCGACCCGAGCCCACGCCCCGTCGACATCTTCGCCTTCGGCCAGTTCTTCTCGAGGCTGCACGGACACACCCAAGACGAGCGAGAGGGGCCTGACGGTCTGCACGCAGCGGACGTAAGGACTGGACTCGATGCGTGTCACGCCTTCGTCGGACAACGTCCGCGCGATGGCCTCGGCTTGCTCCCTGCCGGCTTTCGAGAGTGGACGAAGGCGATCGTCCTCCTCCCATTCCGACCGCGATCCGGCCTTCCCGTGGCGGACCAGGAAGACCGGGGTATCCAAGCCGAGCGCGGCGACGACCACGCCGCGGTCGCGCGAATAGGTGAGGAGTGCGACTGCCTCCGACGCGGGGAGCCACCTGAGTTCGTCGACCTCTTGGTTGGGTGTGAACGCTCCGGCGGTAGGGGTCATGAGCCAGTACCGGACAAGCTTCGTGCGGCCCTCGATATCCGGGTAGGTGACACTCGGAAGCTCGGGACCGACGGAACAGTGGAACCCCGTCTCCTCGCCGACCTCGCGGATCGCTGCGTCGCGGTGGGACTCCCCCGGCTCGAGCTTGCCTTTCGGGAGGGTCCAGTCGAGGTACTTAGGGCGGCGCACCAGACAGAACTCCGGACCGGCATCGGTCTGGCGGCGGATCAGCCCACCGGCGGCATGCACCCCGGTATCCGACTGCGTCATCGGCCTCCGCGCCCGCGTTCGACCGCGAGCGACATCAGCCGTTCCTGCGCGTCGACCCCCCGCTCGGGGTTGACCTTGTGCCAAGATCCGTCGGCATCCAACTCCCACGACAGGACGTCGTCGTCGAGAGAGGCCTCGATGATCTCGTCGAGGCGGGCGCGAAGCGCCGCATCCTCGACGGGGGCCACGGCCTCGACCCGCCGATCCAGATTGCGCGGCATGAGGTCCGCCGAGCCGATGAGGTAGCGCGCCGACTCCCCCGTTCCGAATCGGAAGATCCTGGAGTGCTCCAGGAACCGACCGACCAGTGATCTGACCCGGATGCCTTCGGAGAGCCCCGGGACCCCAGGACGGAGACAACAGATCCCGCGGACGATGAGATCGATCCGGGTCCCCGCCTGCGAGGCCGCGTAGAGCGCATCGATCAGGTCCGGATCCACCAGGCTGTTCATCTTCAAGACGATCCGTCCGTCCGGCAGATCGACCTGTTCGGCGATGAGTTCCTCGAAACGTGGCCGGAGCGAGACCGGGGCGACCAGGAGCCGCCCGTATTCGCGTTGCCTGCTGTACCCGGTCAGGAGGTTGAAAAGGTCCGTGAGGTCCGAGCCGAGTTGGCGATCCGCGGTGAGGATCCCGACGTCCTCGTACAGGCGAGCCGTGCTCGGGTTGTAGTTGCCCGTGCCGATGTGCCCGTAGCGTCGAACCCCCCCTTCCTCGCGCCGGACCACCAGGCAGACCTTCGCGTGGGTCTTCAGGCCGACCACCCCGTACACGACGTGGACCCCGGCTTGCTCCAAGGCCCGCGCCCAGGTGATGTTCGCCTGCTCGTCGAATCGCGCCGTGAGCTCGACCAGGGCCACCACTTGCTTGCCGGCCTCCGCTGCGCGGATCAGGGCCCGCACGATCGGGCTGTCCGCAGAGGTTCGGTAGAGGGTCTGTTTGATGGCTAGAACGTTCGGATCACCGGCGGCCTGTTCGATGAACGCGACCATCGAGGTCTGGAACGAGTCATACGGGTGATGCACCAAGAGGTCGCCACCGCGGAGCACCTTGAAGATGTCGGCCGGATACTCACCCTCGCCGGCCAGGCGGGGCGGTGTCACGGGCGTCCACGCGGCGGCCTTCAGGTCGGGTCTGTCGAGGTCAACGAACGACCACAGCGCGCCCAGGTCGAGAAGACCGGACGATATGTAGACCTCGTCGGGATCCAGGTCGAGCTCGCGCAGCAGCAGCCCATGCACCTCGTGGGTAACGGTCGAGTCCACCTCCAGTCGCACGGGAGTGGCGCCCCGGCGGCGGCGGCGGAGCACGGTCTCGACCGCTTCCAAAAGGTCCTCGGCCTCGTCCTCCTCGAGTTCGACGTCGGCGTCGCGGGTGATGCGGAAGAGGTGGTGGCCGATGATCTCCATGCCGGGGAACAGTTCACCGAGGTTCGCGGCGATGACCTGCTCGAGCGGGATGAACCGTCCGGCGTCGGGCAGCGGCAGGAACCGAGGGAGCAGCGGCGGGACCTTCACCCGCGCGAACCGTCGTTCTCCCGTCATGGGGTCGCGCACCACGGCCGCGAGATTCAACGAGAGCGACGAGATGTAGGGGAACGGATGCGCGGGGTCAACCGACAATGGCGTGAGGACGGGAAAGATCCTGTCCTGGAACTCGTGTGCCAGGTGGTCTCGTTCGTCGGCCTCCAGCTGGTCCCACGCCACGAGGCGGATATCCGCTTTCTCGAGCGCAGGCAGGAGATCGGTCTGGAGCACGTCGTCCGCGCGAGCGCCGAGGAGTTGCACTCGCAGGCGGATCGCGTCGAGTTGCTCGCCCGGTGTGGAACCCTCCGGTGTGACGGTGCCCACGCCGGCGTCCCGCTGCTCCTGAAGACCCGCGACCCGGATCTGGAAGAACTCGTCCAGGCCCTGGGCGTAGATAGCGAGGAACTTGACCCGGTCAAGAAGGGGCTGTGAAGCATCCTCGGCCAGGGCGAGGACCCGGGCGTTGAACTCCAGCCAAGAAAGCTCGCGGTTCAGGAATCGCGGAACCATGATCTCGGGCAATGTGGTCATCGGGCCCCAGTTGTGAGGAAGGAGCCGCCAGTCTAGCCAGTGCCCGTGTCCTGCGGTAGGGCTCTCAGGCGTGCTTCAGCACGACCGATTCGATGACGTTCGCGACGTTCTCGAGCCCGTCGAGCGCCTCTTCGAGCGACTCGATGACTTCCTTCCACTTCAGGACGTCCATCGCCCGGTGGTCGCCCGAGAACAGGTCGGCGACGGCACGACGATAGAGCTTGTCGCCTTCGTTCTCCAGGCTGTTGATCGCGACCCAGTACGGCTCCAGGTCTGCCTTGCCCAGCCGTTTGAACGCTTTGACGGCCATCTCCGTCTGGATCGCCGCTCGAAGCAGGACGTCGGCTTGGGCCAGCATCTCCGGACGCGGTTCCTCGATGGCATGCAGGACGAATAGGTCGGAGGCCGCCTCCATCGAATCCAGGACATCATCCAGCGCCGTGGCGAGGACGTGGATGTCCTCCCTGTCCATCGGGGTGATGAACGTGGTGTTGAGGCGTCGGATGATCGAATGTGTGATCTCGTCGCCCATATGTTCGCGTTCCTGGATACGCCGCGCCTTCATCTCCACGTCGGTGTAGTCCGTAACGAGATCCTTCAACAGCTCGGCCGTCACACGGATGTTCTCCGCGGATTCAACGAATAGCTCGAAGAAGACCTCCGGTCGCTGCGACACCTTGAGCTTCACGGGCGTTCCTCTCGTTCGTTGGTACTGGTCGCGGACAAATGAGCGGTCTCGTCACTGGTGAGCCGATCCCCTTGTACTTCCTCGATCCCCAAGAGCACGAACCAGAAGAGGGCGATACCCGCCATGGTCAGGTTCACCCATCGGAAGTCGGAAGGCGTTGGTGGCAGCAGCAGCAGGGAGATCACGGCGACCGCGAGGAAGAAGAGTGGCCTACGTCCGAACCTCATTTCCACACCCCTTTGAGCACCGTCTCGACGCCGAACGACACGACGAACGCACCGGGGATCGTCAACACCCACGCCCAGACGACCCGCCCGGCCACTCCCCATCGCACGGCCGAAAGCCGTTGCGTGGTACCGGTTCCCACGATCGCTCCCGTGATGGTGTGGGTCGTCGAGACAGGCACGCCGCCGAGCGTTGCCACCATGATCGCCGCAGCGGCGGCGGTCTCGGCAGAGAATCCACCGACGGGCTGCACCTTCGTGATCTTCGATCCCATCGTGTGAACGATGCGCCATCCGCCGAAGAGTGTTCCCAGTCCGATGGCCGAGTGTGCGGCGAGCACCACCCAAACCGGAACCGACGCGTCGATGGGGAGCCGGTGATTGGCGATGAGGAGGGCGAGGATGATGCCCATGGTCTTCTGAGCGTCGTTCGCCCCGTGACCCAGGCTGAACAATGCGGCGGAAACAAGCTGCGCGCGCCGGAACCCTCGGTTCAGCTTCTCCACCTTGCGGTAGCGATGGAACACCCAATAGATGCCCGTCATGATCGTGAACGCCAGGAGGAACCCGAACAGCGGCGACAACACGATGAACACCGCGATCTTCTGGAACTCCGCCGCCACCAACGAATCCCAACCGGAGAGCGCCACGGCGGCACCCGCCATCCCGCCGACCAGGGCGTGCGAGGAACTGGTTGGCAGCCCCAGCAGCCAGGTGATGATGTCCCACGCGATCGCCCCGAAGAGCCCCGCGAAGATCGCAGCATTGTTGAACACGCCGGGCTGCACGACCTTTGAGATCGTCGCTGCGACCGCCGTGCCGAAGATGGCGAAGGCGGCGAAATTCCAGAAGGCCGCCCATGCTACGGCCTGCTTCGGCGTCAACACCCGGGTGGAGACCACCGTTGCGATCGAGTTGGCGGCGTCGTGGAATCCGTTGAAGAAGTCGAACGCCAGCGCCACGGCGATGATGAGGACCACGGTGATGGTCATGCGAACTTCAGCGCCACTGATTCGAGGATGTTCCCGATACCCTCGCACCGGTCGATGGCATCCTCGGTCTCCCGAAGAAGATCTTTCCACTTCAAGACGTCCATCGCTTTGTAGTCACCCGAGTAGAGCGCCGCCACCGCCCGACGGTAGACCCAGTCACCCTCGCGCTCCTGGAGCTTGATGTGGTTGACGGAGTGTTCGATGGTCCGCAGGTGCCGAAGCCCGCGAACGGCCTCCCGCACCAAGCCCGACGCAGTGACTAGGGTCACGACCTGCTGGCGGAACTGCGGGATGACCTCCTGAAGGCCGTGCAGGACCAGCAGATCTCCGACCGCTTCGATGTGATCGAGCACATCGTCCAGGAAGGAGGCGAGGTGATGGATGTCCGACCGGTCGATCGGGACCACGAAAGTGGTGTTGAGCAGGGCCATGACGGTGTGCGTGAGGTCATCGCCCCGGTGTTCGAGATCCTGGATCCTCGCACCGTGGGCGGCTGCGTTCGGAAGGTCGTCCACGAGCGCCAAGAGCTCCTGAGCGCCCGCCTCGACGTTGGCGGCTGCTTGTTCGAAGAGATCGTAGAAGGCGAGTTCGCGCGGTATGGCTTGGAACGGCACCTTCTCCTCTTTCCATAGGTGTCCAACCGGTGACCAGGGAACGACAACCAAGGGGCCCCACGGTGAACGGAAGGTGAACGGAAGGTGAACGCCCAGCTAGTCGACGAATTTGTAGCCGAGTCCGCGCACGGTGACGAGGTGGAGCGGCTCGTGGGGATCGGCCTCGATCTTCCGGCGGATCCTTTTCACATGGACGTCGAGTGTCTTCGTGTCGCCGACGTAGTCGGCTCCCCAGACCTCTTCGATGAGGAACAGTCGGGTGAGCAGGCGGCCCTTGCGCCGAAGTAACGCCTCCAACAACTCGAACTCCTTGGGAGTGAGTGCGACCAGGTCACCGGCTACGAACACCTCGTGTCGAGCCGTATCCATCTGCACGGGCCCGCCGGTCAGGTGTTCATCGGCGGCCGTGACCTCCTCGTGTGTTGGCTGGATGGCGCCGCGCCGCAGGTGTGCCCGAACCCGTGAGATCAATTCGCGGACCGAGAACGGCTTCGTGACGTAGTCGTCGGCACCCAGTTCCAGACCCGTGACCTTGTCGGCCTCGGCATCCTTGGCCGTAACGATGATGATCGGGACGTTCGACTCGGCGCGGATCGCCCGGCAAACATCCAGCCCGGAAAGGTGAGGAAGCATGAGATCGAGGATCACCAATGCCGGGGCGTCCGCGCGGAACCGATCGAGACCCGTCCTGCCGTCGCCGGCCACGATGACTTCGAACCCCTCGCGCGCCAGGTTGTAGCGAACGGATTCGGCGAGCGACGGCTCATCCTCCACCACGAGGATACGGGTGGGGGTCTCGGACCCGGGAACGCTCATCCCACCTCCGGGTGTGAGGCGTCGGTGAATTCGCGGAACTCGCCGGTCAGGAAGAATGCGACCTGTTCGGCGATATCGACAGCGTTGTCGCCGACGCGTTCCAGCTGTCGGGCAAGGACGTTCATCCGCAGGCCCCATTCCAACATCTCCGAATCGGCGGCGAGCAGGGCAACCTCCCGGTACATCCCCAGGTTGAGGCGATCCACGGGATCGTCCATGACTGGAAGCTTAAGGGCGAGCTCGAGGTCTCGATCACGAAGCGACGCCAGCGCGGTCCGGATCATGTCCCGAACCACATCGCCCATCTCGTTCAGGTGGGAAACGATGGTGCCCCCCGCCGGGAGGTCTCGGACCGACAGGAACATCTTGGCCACGTTCACGGCCTGATCGCCGATCCGCTCCAGGTGCAGGTTGATGTGGAGGATCGCAGACAACCGTCGGAGGTCACCGGCCACCGGGGTCTGCAGGGCAAGCACCTCGAGGATGCGACGCTCAACGGCCAGGTATCGCTCATCGATGGCGTCGTCTTCGGCGATCACGTCGTTGGCGAGCTCGGGGTCGCGAGTCACCAGCGCGGTCACCGCGCGGTCGATGGCTCTCTCGGCCAGTTCGCCCTCGGCCAATACCTCCCGCTCGATCGAATCGAGTTCGTCGTGGAAAGCTTGTCTGGTTCCCATCAGCCGAACCGTCCCGTCACGTAGTCCTCCGTCCTTCGGTCCTCCGGATTTGTGAAGACCTTCTGTGTCGTGGCGAACTCCACCACTTCACCGTAGAGCATGAACAGCGTCGAATCCGACACCCGCGCGGCCTGCTGCATGTTGTGCGTCACGATGATGACTGTGTAGTCGCGCTTCAACTCCGCGATCAGCTCTTCGATCCGCAGCGTGGATACGGGGTCGAGCGCCGAGGCCGGTTCGTCCATGAGGAGGATCTGGGGTTCGACGGCCAGAGCGCGGGCGATGCAGAGGCGTTGTTGTTGGCCGCCCGACAGCCGTCCACCGGGCTGTTGCAACCGGTCTTTGACCTCTTCCCAGAGGCCGGCGGCACGCAGAGCCTTCTCCGCGCGATCGTGGAGTTCCGCCTTGGGGAACCGGCCGGCGAGCTTGAGCCCCGCCACGGCATTGTCGAATACGCTCATCGTGGGGAACGGGTTGGGGCGTTGGAACACCATCCCGATCTGACGGCGCACCTCCACGGGATCCGCATCCGGCGCATACACATCCTGTCCGCCGAACAACACCTCACCTTCCGCACGCGCCCCTCGCACCTCTTCGTGCATCCGGTTCATGCAGCGGAGGAGCGTGGACTTGCCGCATCCCGAGGGACCGATGATGGCCGTGACGGCGCGATCGGCGGCGACGACGTCGATGGACTTCAATACCTTCGCCTTGCCGAACCACGCGTCGAGCTGTCGCACCTCGAGGGACGTCACGCGAGCCTCCGTTGTCGGCGGATCGACACGACCCGGGCGGCGATGGACAGGACAAGGACCGTGGTCATGAGGGTCAGCGCCGCCCCCCAGGCTAGCTCCTGCAGTACCGGCTGCGGTTGACGAGCCCACGAGTAGATATCCAGCGTGATGGACGCGGTCGGCCGGCCGTAGGACGTGTTCATGTAGCTGTTCCCGAGTGCCGTCAGCAGGATCGCCGCAGTTTCACCGAGACCCCGCGAGACCGCCAGCATCACGCCGGTGAGGATGCCCGAGCCGGCCGTGGGGATCACGATCTTCACGACAACCTTCCAACGCGGGAGCCCAAGTGCGAGCGCCCCCTCGCGGAGTTCCTGTGGCACCAGCCGAAGCACTTCTTCCGTCGCCCGCGTCACCACGGGCCACATGAGGATCGAGATCGCCAGCGATGCCGCGTACGCGGAGAAGGAATGGGTCCAGGTGACGACCGTCGCTGCCACCACCAGCCCCGCGATGATGGAGGGCGTCGCGAGCAGCGTGTTCGCCGTGAACCGCACGACCGTCGCGATCCGCCCACGGCCGTACTCGGAGAGGTAGATCGCCGTGGCGATGCCGAGCGGTACGGACAGCACGACGGCCAAGCCGATGATCATCCCGGTCCCCACGATCGCATTCGCGATGCCGCCCGTGTGGGGGGGATCCAACGGTCCGGGGGGTAGTTTCGTGAAGAAGTTGATATTGAGCGCGGAGACACCTCGCACCACGACGAACATCGCGATCACGACGAGTGGGACCAGAGCGAGCGCCGCGCAGAGCAGAAGGAACGCAGAGAAGACCCGATCCTTCATCCAGCGCGAACGGCTCAGCCCGGTGGCGAGCGGGCGTCGGTCCGCTACCGCGACGGCCATCAGCCGGCCTCGATCGCAGATTCCATGCGGCGGGCGCCGCGGCTCACGAACATCTTCGACAACGCCGCCAATCCGAAGGACAGCGCTACCAAGATGACGCCGAGGGCCAAGAGCGAGGAGCGTTGGAGCTGGTTCGTCGCGCCGTTGAACTGGCTCGCGATCGCGGAGGCGATCGACTGCCCGGGGGCGTACAGGCTCGCGCCCAAAGACGCGCCACCGCCGATGACCATGGACACGGCGATGGTCTCGCCGAGGGCCCGCCCTAGTCCCAGGAACGCGGCGCCAGCGATCCCCTGCGCCGAATACGGCAGGACGGCCATCCGGATCGTTTCGTACCTCGTTGCGCCGAGTGCCTTCGCCGCCTCCCGGAGATCCCGCGGCACCGTCGCGACCACCTCCCGGCTGATCGCAGTGACGATCGGAAGGATCATGATCGAGAGCACCACACCCGCAACGAAGTAGTCACCTCCCGCGCCCACCACGTGACCGCTCGCACTCCTGGAGAGCGCGGGGAAGAGCTTCCCGACCACGGGTATCCAACCGAAGATCGAATGCAGGAGCGGTTCGATGTTGCGCTCCATCCACGGCGCGATGACGAACAGCCCCACCAATCCGAACACCACGCTCGGGATGGCGGCCAAGACATCGATGAACGTCGCGAGCGGTCCCGTGATCTTCGCCGAGATGGGTTCGTTCAGCAGGATGGCGAGCCCCACCGCGACCGGCACCGAGAGCACGAGCGCCACGAACGACGTCAGCAGGGTCCCGAACACGAACGGCAGCGCGCCGAACTGCTGATGCGGAGGATCCCAGTGGGAACTGGTCAGGAACCCCAACCCGAACCTCGAGAACGTCGGCGCACCGCCCTTAGCAAGGACGGCGAGCACCAGGGCGAGTACACCGACGAGGAGGATCCCCGTGGTCAGGGTGATCCCGACCATGACCCGGTCACCCACGCGGCGAGGACGCCGCCCTGCGGGCGGCGTCCTCGTTCGCTCGGTTCGGGTTGCCCGGGTCAAGCTCCTGCCGAGGGCGTCATCGGTTGGCCGTTGTAGGTGAGGGTCGCCAACGCTGCGAGCGCCTGCGTCGCGATATCGCTGGGCAGCGGCGCGTAGTTCAGGGACGCCGCCGTCTCCTGCCCCTTCGTCAGACCCCAATGGAGGAAGTCGACCAGTGTCTGACCTTTCGCCTGATCGGCCTGTGCCACATAGACGATCACGTAGGTCGTGGTCGTGATCGGATATGCACCTGCTGCCTTCGAGTTCAGCACGTTGGTCTCGGGGCCGATGGGGAAGGCCAGGTCGGCGCCCGCCGCACTGATGGAATCGACGGACGGTGCGATGAACGAGCCGTCCGAGGCCATCACGGCTGCCGAACCGAGGTTGTTCGCGACGGCATAGTCGTAGGAGATGTAGCCGACTGCGCCTTCGGTCTGGACCAGGTAGCCGGCGACACCATCGCTGCCGTCCTTGCCGGCTGCGCCGGAAGGCCACTGGACGGTTGAGTCGGCGCCCACCGTCTTCTTGAAGGACGGACTCTGGGACGCGAGGTAGCTCGTGAACACGAAGGTCGAACCGGAGTCATCCGATCGGTGGACCGGGCGGATCGTGGTGCTCGGCAGCGAGACGCCCGAGTTGAGCGCTGCGATGGCGGGGTCGTCCCACGTGGTGATCTTGCCGAGGAAGATGTCCGCCGCCGTCGCGCCGTCGAGGTTCAGCGGGGCCGTGAGACCGGGAAGGTTGTAGGCGATCGCGATGCCGCCCAGGACCGTCGGGATCTGGACGGTCTCGGCCGGCAACGCGGCGAGCGCATCTGCCTGGAGCGGGGCGTCCGATGCGCCGAAGTCGGCGGTCTGCTTCGTGATCGCGTCGACGCCGCCACCCGATCCGATGGCTTGGTAGTTCACCTGAGCGCCCGACTCGACGGCATTGAAGTCCTTGCCCCACTGGGTGTAGATGGGAGCCGCGAAGGTTGAGCCGGCGCCGGTGAGCGGCACACCGTTGTTCGTGGTGGAACCACCGCCGTCGGTCGAAGTTGAACTGTCGCTGCTACATGCCGCGGCGAACACGGCCAAGGAAACCATCCCCGCCACTGCCGCCAGCTTCCGCGTCTTCATTCAGATGCCCCCTTCTGGGAGTTCGGTCCAGGCACATGGTTCCCGACGGGGGTTGCCGACCGATGGCGCCAGGGTGAACGTCAGGTGAACACGTTTCGGGAAGCGTCAAGCGGGTGAACACCTGCCACACAGCGCAGGTGAAGCTCGGGCGAACAGGCGGCGAACGGACGGTGAAGACTCGCTCGGCCGCCCTACACTCTCGTTCATGGGCCTTGCCTGCGTGACGTTCGCGATGGTTGCCGCGGCGGCAGGGGTGGGCGTGGGGAGCTATCTGGGGCGCAGGGAACTCCGGAGGCATGTGCGGACCGCCACCGCTGCATCGCAAGCGGCAGCATCCGAACTCGAGGCCCAGCGACGCGACTCCCGCGAGAATCAGCAGGTGCAAGGATTGATCCTGGAATCCCTGGACGACGGCGTGCTCCTCTTCGACGCCGACGGCGCCACCGTGTTCGCGAATCGTCCCGCGGAAGATCTCCTGGGAACATCGCCCGCCGATGTCGGCTCCTTGCTGCCGCTCGATCTCCAGCGGGCGGTCCAGCGCGCCGGGTACGTGGGCGCCGAGCAACGGGCGGAGGCCGAAACAGGCCCGCCACACCGTGTGCTGCGAGCCACTGCGACACCCGCGGGGTCGGAGGGCGCGGTCCTCCTGGTGGTCCGCGATGTAACGGAGGCCCTGCGCATCGATTCCGTCCGCAGGGACTTCGTGACCAATGCCTCCCACGAACTGAAGACACCGGCGGCGGCCATCCAGGCGGCGGCGGAAACCCTTCGGACGGTGGTGCAGGACGATCCCTCGGCGGTGCCCCGGTTCGCCGAGCAACTGCAGCGGGAGTCGCTCCGTCTCTCCAGGATCGTGGCGGATCTGTTGGACCTCTCGCGCCTGGAAAGCGGAAACGAACCCGCGGATCCGGTTCGGCTGGACGCCGTGGTCAGGGAGGAATGCGCGCGGAGTGAGGATCTGGTGAAGAGCGCGGGCGTCACCTTGACCGTTACCGCCGAGGTCGTGCCGGCGGTCCACGGTTCGGCCAGGGATCTCGCGCTGTTGGTGCGGAACCTCGTCGACAACGCGGTCCGCTATACGAAACCCGGTGGAACGGTGACCGTCCGCCTTCGCGCGGCCGACGACCAGGTGATCCTGACCGTCACGGACGACGGGATCGGCATCCCCTCGCGGGAGCTGTCCCGCGTGTTCGAACGCTTCTATCGGGTCGATCGCGCGCGATCGCGCGAGACGGGCGGGACCGGGCTCGGCCTCGCGATCGTGAAGCACGTCGCGGAGAACCTGGGCGGCACCGTCGGCGTGCAGAGCGAACTCGGAACCGGAAGCACGTTCGAGGTTCGGTTGCCCGCGTATGCTCCCGGTCCGTGACCACCGTCTTCCTCATCCGCCACGGCCTCACCGGACAGACCGGCACGGTCCTCTACGGCAGAACCGGCGGCATCCCGCTGGACCATCGGGGCCAGGCGCAGGCCCAACGCCTCGCGACCCGGTTCGAGGGAGTGAAGCTGACCGCGCTGTACTCGAGCCCGTTGGAGCGGTGCGTGCAGACCGTGCAACCGCTCGCCGCTGCACAACGACTGCATCTCGAGGAGCGTGACGAGCTCCTGGAGATGGACGCCGGGACATGGACGGGGAAGCCGCTGAAGCGTCTCCGCCACTTGAAAGCGTGGCACGAGGTGCAGACATCTCCTTCAACCTTCCGCTTCCCCGGCGGCGAGAGCTTCGCCGAGGCGCGCGAGCGCGTCGTGGCCGAGATCGAACGCATCGCCAAGCGGCACCGGCAGGGTCGGGTGGCCGTGGCCACGCATGGAGACATCGTCCGGGTGTTGCTCAACCACTACAGCGGCGCACCCATCGACGCGTTCCAACGGATGGTGGCCGACACGGCGTCCGTATCGGTGATCGGGATCGCCGGCGGACGCGCGGCCGTCCTGCTTATCAACGACACCGTGGGCGCCCTCCGCCGGTTCGGACGGGGGCAGATCGACGCTCCGTGGGAGGTCGCCGGTGGCTCCACGCTGAACGGCGCACCACCGCGAAAGAACCTGCGAGGATAGGCGGCATGGACCTTGGGACCGTCGATCGGATCACCGCGGATGCGGTCGGTGAGCCGGGGGCGCGCGTCTTCTACCTGCAGGCCCGGGGCACCGAGTTCGTCACGGTTATCGTGGAGAAGCAGCAGGTGCAGCTGCTCGCGGCATCGGTGCTGGAACTCCTGGCGACGCTCGACCTCGAGACCGGCACCGGGCCGGACGATGACGCCCTGGCGCTGGAGGAACCGTTCGAACCGCGCTGGCGAGCGGGCCGGCTGTCCCTCGGATTCGAACAGGACCGGGACCTCTTCCTGTTGGAGATCGAGGAGTTCGTTCCCGAGCTGGAGGAAGACGACCCCCGGGCGGCCGAGTTGCCCGAACCGGAAGTGATCCGAGCCTGGGCCACCAGGGAGCAGATGTTCGCGTTGTCCAGGTACGGGACGGCGGTGGCCGAACGAGGCCGACCTCTCTGTCAGTTCTGCGGAAACCCGATGTCGCCGGAGGGCCACGCATGTCCCGCGATGAACGGACATTCGAAGCGCGAGTGAGCGACCCGGCGATCCCCCCGGCACTCGCCCACGGGGAGCTGGAGTTGCTCGGCCTCCTCCGCGATTCGTCGAACTACGCGTTCCTGGCCCGTGCCAAAGGTGAGCCTGAGGACGTCCTTGCCGTCTACAAGCCGCAGCGCGGCGAGACACCGCTCTGGGACTTCCCCGAGGGCACGCTGCATCAGCGGGAGGCGGCCGCCTACGTGGTGAGCCGGGAGCTGGGCTGGCCGAACGTACCGCCGACGCTCGTACGCGAAGGCCCCCACGGCGTCGGCTCGGTGCAGAAGTTCGTGGAATTCGATCCGGCAGAGCACTTCTTCACCATGGAGGTCGAGCGCGCGGCGGAATTCCGGAAGGTGGCGGTGTTCGATCTGATCATCAACAACGCCGATCGCAAAGGTGGGCACTGCCTCCTGGATCCCCAGGGGACTATCTGGCTGATCGACCACGGCGTCTGTTTCAACGAAGAGCCGAAACTCCGCACGGTCATCTGGACGTTCGTGGGGGAAGCGATCGAGCCTTCGCTCCTTGCCGACGTCGATCGATTCACCGCTGCGCTTGCCGAGGGCCCCCTGCGAGACGAACTCTCCGCGCTCCTCTCACCCGCCGAACTCGACACTATGGGAGACCGCGCGCGAGCGGTCATCGACGCAGGAACGTACCCGGAGCCCGGCCCCGGCCGGCCGTTCCCCTGGCCTCCGGTGTGACGTCGTTCTCATCTCTGGTGGCCGAGACGCCACTTGGGCCTCTGACGGTGGTGATGAGTTCCCGGGGCGTTGTGGCGACGTTCGCGACCGACGGCCCGGCGGAGCCCCAGGCGTTCGCCGGGAGGGCGGGGACGACGCTGGCCGGCCAGGGACGCGATTCAGTCCTGGTCCGGCGCGAACTCGACGCGTACTTCGACGGTCGACTGGAACGGTTCCAGACTCCGGTCGATCTGTCTTCATCCGGCAACGGATTCTCGCGGCGGGTGCTGGAACACGCGTGTTCCATCCCCTACGGCGAACTCCGGACTTACGGAGACGTGGCTGCTGCGGCCGGCAGCCGACGGGCAGCGCGGGCAGCGGGAGGCGCACTGGCGCGGTGCCCGATCGAAGTGTTCGTGCCGTGCCATCGGGTGGTGGGCGCCGGCCCATCGCTCGGCTCCTACGGTGGGCATGACGAACGCCGACGGTTCCTCCTCCGCTTGGAAGGCGCCATCGAGTGAGGCCGTCGCGGTTCGGGGCTGCGTTGTGCGGAGTGATCATCGTCAGTTCGGCGTGTGGGACACCACGTCCGCAACCCAACGGCACGGCACAGGGCGGCTGGACGCTCGAGGTCACGACGCCGGATATCTCGGTCGATGCCCCACAGCGATTCGAGATCGTGCTCAACCAGACCGTAGGAACGGCCAACACACCCGTGGTGTACGGAAGCGTCAGGGTGGCGTTCGCCTACCTCGGACGGGACGGCACGTCCGTACCCGACCCTCGAGGTG
>JAXDJX010000020.1:0-59311 GCA_034667405.1 Actinomycetota bacterium
TGTTGATGATGTGTCCCTGTTTACGAGTGATCTTGCCCGCTCGACGTGCCCAGATGTTCGCGAAGGTGGCCATCTCCATCGTGAACACACCGCCCCACACGATGAGGTACTCGAACCTGTCGGGAACCAAAACGACGGGGAAGAGCCCGAGGACGGTCACTACGATGATGATCGTGACACTGAGGCGATACCTTTTCGCCTCGGCAGGCGTAAGTGGTCTCTCCATCTCGCAGATACTAGGGTCGGAGTCGTGAAGATCCTTGCCGCAGTGCTTGTGGTTGGCGGCTTCGTCGGCTTCTTCTATGGCCTCTTCGATCTGGTTCTCCCGACCACGGCGCTCCGGTGGCGGGCCAACTCGACGAGTCGAGCCAAGAAATTGGGCAGGGCCACCGGTCTGGCCTTTCAGCGGATGGTTGGTGTCACCGGCCCCATCGACCCTGCGACACGCGGCTCACGAGCCGAACGGCGCGTGCGGATGACCGGCATTGTGCTGATGACTCTCTCCTTGCTTGAGGTTGCGGCTGGCATCTGGGTCGCGAGGGGCTAGTCCTGTCCTGCGTTCTTGTCCGCTTGCGACTGGCGGAGAACGCGCCCACGCAGACGTACAGCCATCATGGCGAACCTGAGCACACATACGGCGATGACGAAGTAGAACGCTCGCGCAGCCAAGGAGGCATGAGGACGCACCATCGCCACGATCAGGATGCAGGTTGCGGCGAGCAGCAATGCGACCCTTCCCGCAAGGAAGATACGTAGGCCCGTCGAGGGTACTGACGCCCCGCTTCGGTCTCCCGCCATCGCGTGAATCGTACTTCTCACTCGACAACCGATGCGCTCTTGCTCTCGCCTCTTGGTGCTAAGGAAGCGGGGGGTAAGCTTCGGACATGGCAGCGTTCACATGGATGGCCGATCGTCTCGCGGCTGCCTCCTGGTCGTGGTTCGCGTTTGAGCTGGCCAGCGGACTAGCAACCAGCGGAGCCTTCTTCTTCGGGAACCTTCGGCACCGGCATCCGTTCTGGGCGGCGCTGTTCGGTTTGCTTCTAGCGATCTTCATCTTCCTCTTGGTCTTCGGCTTGGTGGTCAAGATCCGCCGCCGAGGCGAAAGCTTCACCGTCCCCTAAATACAGGCCTTCACCCCTCTCAATCAATGGCTCATGCTGAGGCGCGCTCACAGCCGGGTCCAGACCCCGACCAAAGTGGGGGTCGGTTCTCATTACGCCGCCGGTCAGCCTCGCCTGGTGTCGGAGGCGTCGAGCGGACGCTGGACACAAGACCAGAGTTGCGCGCCTCCGCGCACGGGGGGGTAGGGAGGCCCGGATTAATGCGTTAGCGGAGCGAAGAAAGCGAAGTTCGGGCCGTTGGCCGTTCAAGACTGCCGCCGCTGCCGAGGGGCCCCTCCGTGGATTCCCGACGTTTCCTGCCGATCTCTTGCTAGGAGTCGCGTTTACTACTTCTTGCGTGTGCGGGCGGTCGTCTTCTTGGTCTTGGGTGTCCCCGTCGCTTTCCGAGCCTTCTTCGTCACCTGCTTGTTCTTGCTTCCCGGTGGCCTGCCGCGTCGCTTGGGAGCGGCAGCAGCAGCAGTCTTCGGGCGACGACCTCGGCGGGGTGGCCGGGCGTTCCCGGTGAGTTCCTTCAGGTGTTGCTCGCACAGGTCCACGACGAGTCGCTTTTCCCGGAAGGAGAGCGTTACCTGTTCCGCTGCTGCGCGACCGTCGCCGTAGTCACACACGATCATGATGGCTTCCATTCGACATCCCTTCGTCGCCGAGGAGGGCAGGCTAGCTCATCCCAAAGAGCCCGACGAACGCCTAAATGGCAGCAGCGGCTAGAGACCGTCGTCCCAACGTGGGGCTAGGCCGTCGTTAGTATGAATGTGACGGTTCGTACACACTTGGGTCGAGCTACTTGGTGGAAAGCCGATAAATCGCCTGGAGTCCCGAAGGTCCATCGTCTCCCGCTATAAGCAGGTCTCCGTTCGGCTGGACCGTCACGGGGAGTCCGGGCTCACAGGGGAGGCCGCATAAGAGGTCCGAGCAGTTGTAGTGCGTGCCGTGGCCCGAACACTTGCCTGAGAGGTTTGGCCCGAGGGTGTATCTGCCGGTCGGGGACACGATGAAGTCATCCATTGGCATCCCGTTCCCCGACACGTACACGTAGGTCCCGGGGCTCAAACCGGATGAGGCCAACGATGGACCAACGGAAGAGGGGCCGGGGTTTGGTGTGGGGAAGACAATCGTTGGGTCCATCTTGCCGTCGAAGTAGGCCGTGGAACCTACGAGGCCCCTGTTGAGGCCGGCTATCAAGGTTTGGATGTCCGGCTTAGCGCACGAGGTCCAGACCCTTGAACGCGTGGCTTGGTACTGGGCTGGGGTTATCGAGCCGTTTCCCACCTTGAGGTTGCCTTTCGCTCCCATCAGCTCACCAGCCGCCGACTGCATGATGTAGATGTCACCGCCGAACCCTTGTTCCTGTGCCTGCTGAGCTAGTGGCTCCATGACCGCGTGGAACGAAGCGTCATTTCCATTGAGCTCGTCATCGGAGACCACTGTTGTCCAGTGATCGACCGTGGCGAAGCAGACCTGCTGGGAACTTGCCGTCGCTCGGATAGCGGTGGAGGCAAAGGTGCCTCCGGCGTTAGGGGCGAGGGTTTCATCCTTCGATCTCTCGATCATGGTTATGACCAAAGCGATCAGTGCAAGGCCTCCCGCCGCAATCCAGACTGGCCACCGACGCCCGCCAGCGGAGACTCCACTCTCTGGCGAAGGAGAGCCTCCGTCGGCAGCCCTGCTGTCAGGTCTTTTCGCGGCTGGCGAAGATGTCGTTTGAGCAGGGAAAGTCACGATCGGCGTTCCGCATTCTTGGCAGAAACTCGCCCGCCGAGAAAGGGACGCGCCGCATGTCCGGCATTCTTTCATTCGTCCCCTCGGTTGATGATGACGATAGTCTGCATAAGAGGTTATACATTAGGGAAAGGATGTCAACGACGGATGAGCTAGCGGATCCCTGCGATCAGACCAGCGAGATCGGTGTCAAGAGCGTTCGCGAGCGCAAGAAGGGCCACAAGCGTTGGGTTTCGTTCACCTCGTTCGATTCCGCCGACGTAGGTCCGATGGAGACCGGCGATATGGGCAAGCTCCTCCTGGGAGATTCCGGCGGTCATCCGCAACTGACGGACACGCATCGCCAGTTGGAGTCGAGGGTCCTTGGGCATGTGTCGAACCATCGCCGTGATGACGACGATGGTCGACACTCGATAGTCATCATGCCGTCATCACGCCAGGGGTCTTGATGACAGATCGAGCGGCGGTCTTCTGTGACCAATGTGGTACCGAACGCAGGTCGCCCGATGCACTTTTCTGCGCAGCCTGCGGAGCGCGGATGCCGAGTGCCTTCGAATCGAGTGGGCGCGGACCCTCACGACCTGCTGCCGTCGATACTGGTTCGCCTGCTGAGGAGATAGAACGACCTCACCGTGTCGGACTCGGAGCCCTCATCCTCGTGCTTGGATTGGTGGTTCTCGAGGTCGCATTCATGTACTTCTTCGTTCCCCGCCTCGTTATCTTCGGCACAGAGGTCGGTGTCTGTGCAGCGGCGATGTGGTTCGTCGGACGGCTGACCATCGGGCGCATTCTGGTTGTCGTCTCAATGAGCGTTGGCCTAGACATCTTGGGCAACGCTTTCGCTGCTCGTTACCCGTACGACTTCGCCATATTCCTCGCTCATGTGGGAATCGTCGGTCTTGCGCTGCTGATCATCATCACTTTGGATCCTCGCGAGCGGGCGAACTTGATGTTTCACACGGGGATGCCTGCCACCGCTATGCGCGTCTTGATGGTGGCCCTCTTGCTTTGCAGCGTTGTGACCATTGCGCGGATCGCGACCACAAAGTCTTGGTCCTTTGCCTACCTCGGCGGTCCTGGAGTCTTGTTTACAAAGGCGGATCTCGAACAGAGCTTGCGCAAAGGATTCGAAGAACTAGACGGGACGGTGGGCTCGGTAGTTTGTGCTGATCCGTCTGCCATGAGGGACGGCGGCTCTGTTCTCTGCTCCATCACTATTCCGGGACGCGGTGTCGTATACGATCGCGTCACCCTACATCGAGGGCCCAGTGGCCCATATTGGACAAACAGCGGAGCAGTTTGACGAAGCCTCGGGTGTCAGTTCTCGTCGAATGGGCCAGCCCCTCCCGCTATCACCGCCCGTAGACGGACACGCAGTTGTCGCTCGACGAGTCAAACGGCACACCGTTCCACCCACCCCACCGTTCCCTCAGACGTAGCCCGGCGATCCTCGCCATCAGGTCGAGTTCAGCGTGCGAGGCATACCGTTGTACGAACGGGAGGAGCCGTACGCCCTGCGGTGACAACGATACGTGGCTCTCCCTGATCGTCTGTTCGGCCGCGTCGTTCAGGAGCACATCGATGACGACTTCGTTGCCCCCGACCGATTCAGCTTCAATGTACTGGTCGTTGCTGAGGCGTCGACACAGGGCCACAGGACCATAACCCTCGACCACGAACGAGCCACCATCCTCTAGGTGGGCGGCGACGTTCTCGAAGCATCGGACCTGGTCGTCTTGAGTCAACAGCAGGAAGAGCGTGTTGTAGACGATGTAGATGAGTCGGTATGCGCCCGGGACCGGTACGTCGGCGAAGTCGGCGACGGTGACGGAGAGGTTCCCCCCCCCGGGCCTTGCCCGCAGCTTGGCGACCATCGCGGGTGAGAAATCGATCCCATCGACGCGAACCCCACGCGCCGCCAGAGGCACCGCGATGCGGCCGGTCCCGATCCCGAGTTCGAGTGCACTCCCGCCCCGGGCGAGACGTTCGAGGAACGCGACCGTCGCTTCCTCGGTGCCGCGAAGATGTGTTCTATCTACGGCCGCCGAGTCGTCGCCCCAACTTCCGACTGGATCAAAGTTCTCCACGCGACGTATCGTAGATGCGATCCGCTTGGCAGGCACGCGATGTCGCTTCTAGACAGAAATGACATCGAGCCACCCCGCCTCAGGCACACATCGAAGGGGCACAAACCCTCTAGCCCGCCGGTTCCGCGCGAGGTATTGTCGCTGATTGCGTCATTCGGTCCACGACAGCACAGGCTGTTGGCACCGGGGCCTCTTTCGCTCCGACAGGTGGTCGAGAGGGCGAGGCCTCACGTCTGGACGAGACTCGGCGAGTCTAGTGTTAGGACCATGGCGACAGTCGAGAAGGTTCGCGAAGTCAGGGAGCGACTCTTCAGCGAGGGAACGGTCCTTGCCCGAGCGGATGGGCGCGATCGCGAGCTCTTCCCGGTGTCGATCAGTGAGAGCGAGGGACTGGCGCTCCGGGACTGGGTACAGAGAGAAGGTGCCGTTCGGACACTGGAAACTGGCCTGGGTTTCGCGGTTTCGACCCTCTTCATCTTCGAGGCGTTGCTCGCGAACGGGACCAAAGTCAGGCACGTCGCGTCTGATCCCTACCAACTCAGCGGCCTTCCGACGCACTCGACAACCTATGTTGGCTCAGGACTTCAGATCCTCGAAGACGCTGGCGTGCGCGACCTGGTGGAGTTCTATGAAGAGGAGTCGCAGATCACCTTGCCTCGGCTGCTCGCTGAAGGTCGGCAGTTCGACCTTGCGTTCCTGGACGGCAACCACCGCTTCGAGGGCGTGCTACTCGACCTTGTCTACTCAGGTCGACTCCTCAAGGAAGGAGGCATCGTGTTCGTGGATGATGTGCAACTTCCTGGTGTGGCGCGCGCCGTCAACTTCTGTCTCAAGAACCTGGATTGGACGAGCGCGGATCAAGGGGGAGAGGACCTTCACGAATGGATCGTTCTGCGAACAGGCCCGAGTGAGGCGTACCTGCGTCCCTACGCCGACTTCGTTGACTTCTGAGGAGTCCCGTACAGGTTGACCTCGGGCGGCCTACCCTCAATAGGACGATTCCGACGGATCCCCCGGGCTCGAAGTGATCCATCGTCTCCAGTGGAAGGAGGAGCCCCAGAGGACTGGCGGGAACGCGGGCAGTCGTAAGAGGGCCTTCATTAACTCCAATCGTCCATCCGTGTTCAAGGGGACTCTTAGGGAGGTGCCGAGTGAGCGGATGTCAGCACTACCAGCCACGTCTTGAGTGGCCTGAGACATGGCAGAGTTCCGTCGTCGCGCGTTCCTCTCGCTTGGAGGAGGTACCCAACGAGTACCGCTACACGGATTGCGAGTGCGGCGCGCGTTGGGTAGAGCATGTCCGCGCGGGGCTCGCCAAGCAGGAACGGAACGAGGGGGAATGAGCGACGTCAGTTCGCCAATCATCAATCCCTTGGGGTCGGCCAGAACTCTGCGCCATGCACCAACCGACGGCTGGGGCGTCCCCACAGGCAGAGGGAGACCTGCGTCGGGTCCTGAACCGTTAGCTTCCACGTAGTCTTGCTGTCATGGGTGGCGAGCTACTTTCTCCGGGCGCGCAGACCGGCGAGTCTGTTCCTCAGTTGCCCGACACGAGCCTCGTCGCCTCTTGGAGCGTGATCTGTACCGGATCCCGACATTCGCTCTGCTACTCACGGACCCCCAGCCAAGGGGAGTTCTTCGTCTCCAAAGGAGACCGTAAGGTGCTGGCGAGGTTCGACCTCACACCTTCCAGGGTGGGAGCGGGCTTGGAGTCACTTCCTGGAGCTTGAGGGGTCATCTAGGACCCCTGAGTTCTGCCGCCAAGTCGAGGAGCAGCGTGCCATGGGGCATGGGATTCGATACCTCGCTGCGAAGAACACATACGTGTGCACGAAGGAAGGTTGCAACTTCTCAGGCGCTACTGAAGCAGCAGGCCAGGATCATCTGCGAACACCACAACCTCGATCAGAGCTTGTGAGCGCTTACGGCTCGCCGCTGCTAGTGCTTACGAGCTGCACGTACATCGGCGGACACGGAGTGCCTTGGACCCCCGGAAACCGTCAATCACTGTTCTTCGCTCAATCTGGCCTGGCGATCAAGACTGACTCAGTGCCGCAATACTTCGAGTACAACCGCATTAGCGAGATTGAGTTAAGCGGAAGAGGACGGCTAACGAAGAACGCAGGCATCTTCGGTGGAGGCTTCGGGCTCGGAGGGGCCGCCGAGGGGATGTTGGCAGCGGCTGCGATCAACCGGCTGACTACGAAGAGCTGGATGGAGACCTTCGTGTGGATCTCCGGAGACCGGTTCGAGATGTTCTTCCATCATGCGGAGATGACACCGGGTGATCTGCGAATCGCCCTTTCGCCTGTCCTGCCGCGTCTTGGCACGGCCCGCCCAGAAGCCAGCAGTGATGATGTTGCCCAGCAACTCTCGAAGATGGGGGACATGTTCAGCGAGGGTCTCCTGACCGCAGAAGAGTTCGCGTCTGCGAAGGCTCGAATCCTGCGGGAGACCGGCCAGTTGTGATCCACGTGAAGATCTAACTCTTGCCCGCAACGGGATGGCCGGTATACATTCCGAGCCAACGATTACCGCTAGCCGCCGCCCTTGCTAAGCGGATCGTGAGTCCTCTAGCAAGCAAGGTGGCGGAAGGATGACCGTGGCAAAGACCGTCTGGCGTTTCCTCTTCTCAGTCGTTCTCCCTCTTCCGCTGGTCGTCATCTCGCCGGGCGCGGCGAAGGCAGAAACCAACAGTTGCACAGGGACGTGGACCGAGATGTCCTCGCCAGCACAGGGACCAGGACCACTCAACGGGATCGCGGCGGTCTCCCCGACGGACGTTTGGATCGTGGGAGGGAACAACCACCTGAACGATACCGAGCAGTGGGACGGTTCCGTGTGGACCGATTTCAACGCAGAATCCTTTCAGCAGACAGCCGTTGCTGCCGCATCCAAAGACGACGTCTGGACGCTGGGGGAGGATGGTATTCAGGGACCGCCGGTCGTGTCCCATTGGGATGGCCAGAGCTTTGCCGGAACGCCCGGCCCTTCTGTCGCCGGTCGATGGTTGGGCCGGGCGGCTGTACCCGGAAGCGCGTGGCGGGCAGGGGATCCCACGCCCACGTCTGGAACGGGGACAGACACCGTAGTCGAACACTGGAGTGGGACTGCGTGGGAGGTACAACCTACTCCGGATCCAGGTCGGTCCGACAACCTCTTCGGCATGTCCGCTACCGGAGTGAGCGATGCTTGGGCTGTCGGAAACTTCGTCCGGGCTGACAAGACTCGTTTCAGGACCCTTGCGATCCATTGGAACGGAGCCAAGTGGACACACGTCTCTACTCCGAGTCCTGGCCGGAAAGGTAGCTACCCGTCTGCCGTCTGGGCCGCGACGCCGAATGACGCTTGGATCGTGGGAGCGAGGAACGACTCGGGCAGAGAAGCCAAGACGATGACTCTTCACTGGGATGGGACAGCATGGAGCCGGGTGCCGTCACCGAATGTCGGTCCTCGTAGGAACGCGTTGCTCGCCGTCTCGGGCAGTTCCAGTAGCGACGTGTGGGCGGTTGGTTTCGCCCGTGTCGGCGGTGTCTATCGCCCGCTAGTGGAACATTGGAACGGTGCGGCGTGGAGCGTCGTGTCCTCGCCGCCCACCGCAAGTGTCCTCACCGGGGTCTCGGTTGACGCTCCCGGCAACGTGTGGGTGAGCGGATCCAACTCGATCGTCGCTCATCTCTGCTGAGCGTCAGCAATCCCGCAGAGGGTGCTGCTGGACGGCCCACTTCTGTCGGTCTCCCGAAGAGTCGAGATTGACCCCCATCCCAGCACCTAGGGTGGCATGCACCCAGCCGGTGAAAGGAGCACGCTATGACCATCGCACCCTTGGCTCCTCCTTGCGGTCCTCAGAACACGAGGGCGCAGGGGCAGCCTGAGGATTCGAGGTATGTAGAGAGCATCATGGAGCACGTCTTCATCTCCGAACTGCTCCAGCATCGATGGTTCATCGACCAGGATCGGGTGGAGGTGATCCGCCCCGAGGTCGACGCTGATGGCTTCGATCTGGTTCTCGAAGCAAACAAACACGTCCGCCACGTGCAGTTGAAGAGTCGCGTTAGGCACGGCCAAGCGAGGAGCACCAGGATCAATGCTCGCCTGAGGGAACATCCGGACCCCTGCGTTGTCTGGGTCTTCTGGCGGGTCGACCCAGCGACCTGCCGTGTCTCAGTTGAGTACAAGTACTCTCCTTGGCAACGGTGGCCGCCGCTGGAACCAGGGGAGCCCACTTTCGTCCTCAAGTGGGCGGACTTCCTGCCCGACTACGTGGACATCGAAGGGCTGGTCTCACTGTTGTTTTGAGATCAACTAGAGGCGACGGCGTGCCAGGTGGGTTGGTTCCCCTTCCCAACGGCCCCGCCAACAATGGCTGGGGTCGCGACAGTTCCAACGCGCTTGGGTGAGGATGGTTCGGTGGATTCTGCTATCGAGACGTTCCGGTCGATGATGTGGGAAGGGATAGCCCCAGAGCTGCGACGGATAGGGTTCAAGGGTTCAGGCCAGTCCTTCTCGCTCCCGTCTGACGAGAACTGGGTGCTGCTCGGCTTCCAGAAGATGATGTCGAGCAACTCTCAAGCCGTGCGCTTCACCGTGAACGTCACAGCCTTCCCGAAACAGGCTTGGGCGGAGGAAAGGCAGGCTCGCGACTTCCTGCCCGAACGCCCCAGCCCGAATACGTGGTACGGGTACAACCTCTGGCAGAGGCGTATAGGGCACCTACTGCCTGATAGACAGGACCACTGGTGGCTCGTCACGCCAGGTCGCTCAACGGAGTCCGTCGCCGGTGAAGTGCTCGATGCGATCCACACCTACGTTCTGCCCGCGATCGAAGCTCAGCTCGGAGCAGCGGAGTAAGAGCCACGCGCCGGGTCGCAAGTCCCGAGTCGAAATGGGATCCCGGCACGGCCTATGGCCGTAGCAGCGACCTTGCCTCCTCGGAGAATCGTTCGACCGCCACCAAGTCCAGCGGGTCGTCTCGATCGAACATCCTTACCTGTAGAGACGGACCGAAGTCGCCGAACTCATCCATCAACCTTCGAGTCACCGGCTGGACCACCCAGTGGATGTGGCCAGGGACGCCGTCCGCGTGCGACCACAGGGTTATGTAGACCTGCTGGGGTGTAGCGAGCTCGGTCACGACTTGAGCGACCTTGCGTAAGAGTGGCCCAAGCTCAGCGGCCTCTGCCTCTGTCAGATCGGCGACGTGAGTGACGTGCCTCTTCGGCTTCACGATGAGAGTCCCAACCCCCAGCGGCCCTATCGTGTGCTCCACAAGCCAGGATGAAGTCTCGCTCAGACGACCGCCGGGGAGTTGGGCACTTCCCTCGGCGAGGTCACAGGCGAGACATCTATCCACTCGCTCATCCTAGTGATCGTAAGTGGTGAAGGAACCCCTGGGTAGCTCACGATGATCGCTTCCCCACCTCTTGCAATGGAGTGGTGTAACACAGTGAGGACCATCAGTGTGTTACGTTAGCTTGATGGAGAGGACTGCGAGGGCTGTTTTTTACCGGCGCGCGAGCACTCGGGAGCAGGGTGACTCAGGCTTGGGGCTCGACGCACAAAGCCGGAAGCTGCGGGCCGAGGCTGCTCATCGAGGTTGGTCCGTCGTGGACGACTTCTTCGACGTGGCTTCCGGGAAGGGCACCAATGGTCGGGCCGGACTAGCGGATGCGCTCGCCATGCTGAAGAGGCACGAAGCGGACGTGCTCGTGGTCTCGAAGCTCGATCGGCTTAGCAGATCAGTTGCAGACTTCGCGCGTCTCATGGAGCAAGCGCGTAGGGAACGCTGGGCCGTCGTGGCGCTTGATCTAAATATCGACACGACGACGGCGACGGGTGAGCTGATGGCGAACATGTTGGCAGCCCTAGCGCAGTGGGAGAGGCGATTGATTTCCGAACGCACCAAAGATGCTTTGGCGGAGAAGAAGGATCAGGGTGTTGCGCTTGGGAAGCCATCACCGCTCCCGGCCACCACTCGGCGAACGATCCGCAGGCTCCGGACGAAGGGCCTCGGGGCCCGACGCATCACCGCTTGGCTGAACGAACATGGGGTACCCACGCCGAACGGCAAGGGCACTCAGTGGCATGTGACGCAAGTTCAGCGTGTCATGACGCGAGACGACCGTAGCCGCGCGTGAGGACTGGCGGGACTTGGGAGTATTCGTGAACTCAAGCGGGTGATGAACGGGACTCGACGATGGAACCTGATCTATTTCCCGTCACGCATCCTGTTCAGTGCTGCATCTCGACCCGCATGGCCGCTTCCATCTGCTTGAGGACTTCGCTCATGCTGTTGGCCAACTTCCCTAAGCTCATCCGCGTCGTGATGGATTCAGGGCTGGCGGCTTCGTAGGTGACCCTTGTGCGCATCAGGTCCGCGTTGAACTGAGTGGCAAGGGTGCCGAAGCGATTTGCCAAGGAGTAGAGCTCGGGAGTGCCAATGATGTTGACCCGGCTGATGATCGATGCGACTCGTTCAGCCGATGGACCCGTCTGCTTCGCCAACGGGATCGCAGCATGGGTGTTCGCGTTGTCACTGAAGAGGCTAGCGACTGCCAAGAAGTCAGTGTATGCATCGACGCGCAGACTTTGCATGTGATTGCGACGGTCAGCACGCCCATGCGCCCAGGGCGACAGCAACAGTCCTGCCACCGTGACCAAGCCGCCGACGATGGCGACTACCACGGTGACCTGCTGGTCGGGGCTCAGTGCCATGGAGCGGAGCGTACATCGGCGTGCCGACGGCCTCGCCGCTAGACGGACATCACCCGTGGTCCCGGAGGCTCTGGGTACCTACTGCGAACTGCCGCGTCGAACTCGATGCTTGCGATGGGATCGGGACCGAACTCATCTTCGCCATCGTAATAGTCGATCTGCTTGATGGCCCACGGCCCGTCTTTGCCCAATCGCGTCACGTGGAGCCGCGCAACCACGCCCTGCCCACTATTCACGTCGGTGTACGGCACCGTTACAAAGAATCCACCGAAGTTGCGGTTGAGGCTCAAGAACGAGTCGTTGTCGACGTCTGCGCCTTCGATGATGAAGTAGATCAGGGACGACTCGCCAGGCGGAAGAGCTGCCGCTGCGGTGAATCCAGGCCGGTAGACCTTGTCCGTTCCATTGCGTGCCAGGCCCTCGATACGGAGGCGCTCGTCCTTACCGCCAACTTCCCCAGCAGGTGCGATCAGGGCAATCCCTGCTCCGACGTTACGAAGGTGCATGCTCACGATGAGGCCCGTTTCCTGGCCTTCTATCCCTTCAACGAGGATCTCGTGCAAATCCGATGAGGCGGCTAGATGTTGAGGCAGCGGTGGTGTGACCCGCGTCAGCCATGGTCGGACCGAAGCGTTGAGTGCGAACCTCGTGAGACGGATCTGGTCCTCCGCAGCGGCGGCCTGACGACCCACCTCCTTGGCCTGTTGAACAGTCGCCTCGGCCAATACTTTGGTTTGGTCAGCCGACTCTTTGCTTTCCTCCGCCATCTTCGATGTCTTCCGGGCCAGGACAAGGGTCCCCAGCGCGACCAAGCCACTCGCGATCGCCACGGCGATGTTGGTCCAGTCGGAAGCATGAAGGGCCATAATGGCGTGAGCGTACATCGGGGCGCCGACAGACTCAGGGGAAGGTGTTCGAGCCGCTCGGCGGTGCTGGGCAAGCTGTGTTGAGTGCAGTCCGCGCCGCGCTGTAGAGACCATTGGCTTCGACGAAGGGTGTCGTGGTCACGGTCTGCGAGTTGGCAACAGCCTCGAAGAACGATGTGTAGCTCTCGATGGCCTGTGCGAGCTGCTGCTTGACGGAGTCGAGGTCCGACGGGATGGCGGTGCTATCCAGTTGGGTTTGCAGGACGACCAAGCTGGCGGCGGCGGCGGCGGCTTCGGCTCGTCTCTTCGCCACGGACCCATGCGGAGAGCCAGTGCCGAACACACCGGCAGCGTGAACCGTCTGGGTCATGATCTCGGTCAGTGCGTTGCATGCGTCGGTATGAGAAGTCGCTGCAGACGCGGACGCCTGCGTTGACTGGGCCAGCGCGTTCTCCGAGGCAGCGACCGCCGCCTCAAGCGTACGCACCTGCTGGGCAAGATCGTTCGTCTTGGTTCGTTCCTTGGCATACAGGCCGCCGAGAATCCCGGCTGCCACAAGGCCCAAGACAGCCACAACGGCCACGAGGATCCTCCATACACGCACGTCGCCAGCCTAGCGGGACGAGACGCCTCCCGGCTGTCCAGCTAGCGGTCACACAGCTCACCGTGCCAGACGTACGCAGTCCGAACGGGACGCACCACTGGCCGCGTGTGTCGAGCTTGCCCATCGGCTGTCGTCTTGCGCGTCCGTTGAACTCGAGCCTCAGCAGACATTTCGAGGTTGGCGGGGCGGCCACCTCCCGTGGGAGATACTTCCCCGTATGTCCAGGAAAGCATCCACTTGCACGACCTCTGAGGAACTAGCCGCGTGAGCGACGATCTCCCTTACCTAGCACCTGAGGCCAAAGCACGACGGCGCATCGACGAGATGCTCGCGGCGGCAGGTTGGGTCGTGCAGGGCTACCGGCAGATCGCCCTCGGAGCGGCCCGAGGCGTCGCCGTCCGAGAGTTCCCGATGGCGAAGGGACACGGGTTCGCCGACTACCTGCTGTTCATCGATCGGAAGGCTGTCGGTGCGATCGAGGCGAAGAAGGCAGGCACGACGCTCACCGGCGTTGAATGGCAGTCGCAGAAGTACACGACCGGCCTGCCCAAGGCGATGGATGCGTGGTCACGCCCGCTCGCCTTCGCGTACGAGTCCACGGGGGTCGTGACGCGCTTCACCAATGGCCTCGACCCGGAGCCCGCGAGTCGCTCCGTGTTCTCCTTCCACCGCCCTGAGACGCTCGCCGAGATGCTCGAGCGGCTCGGTGACCCCGCTCAGGGGATCAGGAGCGCGACGCTGCGGGCGCGGCTTCTCCATATGCCCCCTCTAGACGCGACGGGACTCTGGACGGCCCAGGAGACCGCCATCCGTAATACCGAGATGTCGCTGCAGTCATTCCGGCCTCGTGCTTTGATCCAGATGGCGACCGGCTCGGGCAAGACGTTCACCGCTGCGAACCTGTCCTACCGCCTAGTGAAGTTCGCCGACGCCCGGCGCATCTTGTTCTTGGTCGATCGGGCGAACCTTGGCCGACAAACCATGAAGGAGTTCCAACAGTTCGTGACTCCAGATGATGGGCGCAAGTTCACCGAGCTGTACAACGTGCAGCACCTCTCATCCGGCTCGATCGACCCGGTCGCCCGCGTCACCATCTCCACCATCCAGCGCCTCTACGCCATCCTGAAGAACGAGGACATCCCGCTGGATCTCGACGAGGAGTCTGGTTTCGAGGTCGAACCGCAGGCACCCGTCGAGGTCACCTACAACCCGTCGGTACCGATCGAGACCTTCGACGTGATCATCGTGGATGAAGCGCATCGCTCGATCTATGGGGTCTGGCGACAGGTCTTGGAGTACTTCGACGCCTTCGTCATCGGGCTGACGGCAACACCGGGGAAGCAGACCTTTGGGTTCTTCCACCAGAACCTCGTCATGGAGTACAGCTACGAGCAGGCCGTCGCGGACAACGTGAACGTTGACTTCGACGTGTACCGGATCCGGACGCAGATCTCGGATGAGGGCGCGACGATCGATGCCGGTATGGTCACAAAGTTCCGTGACCGGGAGACCCTTCAGGAACGCCTGGAGAAGTTGGACGAGGACTTCAACTACGACTCCAAAGACCTCGATCGCTCCGTCGTTTCCCACGACCAGATCCGCACGATCGTGCAGACGTTCCGCGATCGACTATTCACCGAGATCTTCCCTGGTCGCACCGAGGTGCCGAAGACCCTCATCTTCGCCAAGTCCGACGCCCACGCTGACGACATCGTGAGGATCGTGCGCGAGGAGTTCGGGAAGGGGAACGAGTTCGCGGCGAAGATCACCTACAAGTCCGGGTCTCAGGGCCAAAAGCCTGAGGACTTGCTGGCTTCGTTCCGGAACTCCTACAACCCACGCATCGCCGTCACCGTGGACATGATCGCCACGGGCACCGACGTGAAGCCGCTGGAGTGCGTGTTCTTCATGCGCATGGTGAAGTCACGGGGTTTCTTCGAGCAGATGCGAGGCCGTGGCGTGCGGATCGTGAACCCGACCGACCTCCAGGGAGTGACGCCCGACGCCACGACGAAGGACCATTTCGTCCTGGTAGATGCGGTGGGAGTGACTGAGACGGAACTGATGGACGTGGTTCCCGTCGACCGCAAGCGCAATGTCTCCCTCGAGGCGCTCCTGAAGCAGGTAGCGATCGGCACCTGGGACGCGGATGTCGCCTCCTCCGTCGCCTCCAGACTCGCGAAGCTCAACGGTCGTCTCAACGAACGCGAGCGGCAAACGCTACAAGAAGCGGCGGGTCAGCCCATCACCGAGTTGGCTCAGTCCCTGTTCTCCGCTCTCGACCCCGATAACCAGTTGGACGCCGCTCGAACGGCAACGGGGAGGCCTGAGCCGACCGAGGAGGAGGTCCACACCACGGCGCGAGCCCTCCTGGGGTCGGCGCTTTCTCCGATCGCTGACAATCCTGAGTTCCGGACGATGATCGTGGACATCCAGCGGACACATGAGCAGGTCATCGACGAATGGACGAAGGATGTCGTCATCGAGAGCGGTTACTCGAAAGACGCCACGGATCGTGCGCGACGGACCGTGGAGTCGTTTCGGGCGTTCATCGAGGAGAACAAGGACGAGATCACTGCCCTACAGATCCTCTACGACCGCCCTTATGCGGCGAGGGAGCTGACGTTCGCAGAGGTGAAGGAACTCGCCGATACGATCGGGCTCCCGCCACGCCGATGGACTCCTGAGCGGCTGTGGGACGCTTACGAGACGCTAGAGAAGTCGAAGGTCCACGGTTCAACGAAGTCAGTGTTGACCAACCTCGTATCACTCGTTCGTCACGCCGTCGGTCGGGAAGACGAGTTGGTGGCGTTCCCCGACCAGGTGGCCGAGCGTTACGCAGCCTGGCTGGCCCAGCAGGAACAGGCTGGGAGGGCGTTCACGGCTGACCAGCGGGCGTGGCTCGACAAGATGCGTGACCACATCGCGACAAGCCTTCGGATCACCCCCGAGGACTTTGAGTACACGCCGTTTGCTGAGCGCGGTGGAATGGGCGGCGCATACCGCGCCTTCGGAGAGGATCTATCGGGTCTCATATCGGACTTGAACACGGAGCTGGTGGCATGAGTCTTCCGGCTGCCTGGGTTGTGAGCACGCTTGGTGAAGTGGCCACGTGGTCAAGTGGCGGGACCCCTAAGGCCACCAACCCGACCTTCTATGGGGGGGACATTCCGTGGGCGGTGATTGGCGACCTCACTGATGCAGCCGTGCCCGGGACAGCGACGTGCATCACAGACAACGGACTCGCAGCCAGCAGCGCGAAAGTCGTTGAGCCTGGCACGATCCTTGTTGCCATGTACGGCTCCATCGGCAAGTTGGGAATCGCAGGGATTCGGATGGCAACGAATCAGGCCATCGCGTGTGCAGTTCCCGGTCCAGCAGTGAGTCGGCAGTACCTATTCTGGTATCTCCGCTCGATTAGAGCCGACCTACAACACGCAGGAAAAGGGGCGACGCAGAAGAACATTGGCCAGGGAATCCTGAAGAGCTGGCCGATCCCTCTCCCACCGCTCGCCGAGCAGCAGCGGATGGTGGCGGCGATCGAGGAGCAGTTGTCGCGGATCGATGCAGCGGAAGAGTCCTTGTTGGGCGCGGAGGCCAGGATTCGACAACTCCGGGAGTCGTGCATGGCCATCCAGTACGAGACGGACTGGCAGTGGACGACCCTGGGAGAGATCGCCGAAGTGGTTGGCGGCGTCACGAAAGACGCGAAGAGAGAGCAGCTCCCCGGCTTGGTCGAGGTCCCTTACCTCCGAGTTGCCAACGTGCAACGGGGCTTCCTCGACCTTTCCGAGGTCGCAACTATTCGAGTTCCACCGGAGCGGGCGAAGGCACTGATGCTTGAACCAGGCGACGTGCTTCTGAACGAAGGAGGAGATCGAGACAAACTTGGGCGCGGCTGGGTGTGGAATGGAGAAATTCCTGACTGCATACACCAGAACCACGTCTTCCGGGCTCGCGTGACCGTCGGTTTCGCCCCGAAGTTCCTGTCCTGGCACGCGAACACCTATGGAAGGGTGTGGTTCCAGGACCGAGGGTCACAGACAACGAACCTGGCTTCGATTAGCAGGACAAACCTCCGAGGTTTGCCCGTGCCTGCGCCACCCTTGGAAGTTCAGGTGGCGATCGCCGAGGAGATCGATCGGAGGCTGTCGGTTGTCTCCGCTGTAGAGAAAGAAGCTCGCGAAGCCCGCCGACGTGGGCGGTCTCTACGGCAAGCAGTCCTCCGCGATGCGTTCGCGGGTCGCCTGGTCACTCCGGAGACTCCTGAGAGGGTGGACGCATGACCGATCCCAAGGCGCTAGTAGACAAACTCTGGAACTACTGCAACATCCTCCGCGACGACGGCCTGTCGTACGGCGACTACGTCGAACAGTTGACCTACCTGCTCTTCCTGAAGATGGCCGACGAGCAGACGAAGCCACCTTTCAGCCGCGAGGCAGTCCTGCCCGAGGGTCTCGACTGGCCTTCCCTCCTGAAGCGAGACGGCGACGATCTAGAAGTCCATTACCGGCATCTCCTGGAGCAGCTCGGGCGCTCCGAAGGCACCCTCGGCATCATCTTCCGCAAGGCGCAGAATCGGATCCAGGATCCAGCGAAGCTTCGCCGCCTAATCGTTGATCTCATCGACCATGAATCCTGGATGACGATGGACGCGGACGTGAAAGGCGACGCTTACGAGGGACTCCTTCAGAAGAACGCGGAAGATACGAAATCTGGCGCGGGGCAGTACTTCACTCCGAGAGCGCTGACCAAGGCGATGGTCGGGGTCATGCAACCCCAGCCTGGCATGACGATCTGTGACCCAGCGTGCGGTACGGGAGGCTTCTTCCTGGCCGCCTACGAACACTTGACCAAGACGCCGAACCTTGACCCCGACCAGAAGCGATTCATGCGCTTCGACACGTTTCGGGGATGGGAGATCGTGGATAACACCGCCCGGCTCTGCGACATGAACCTTCTGTTGCATGGAGTCGGTGCCGCTGACGCGCCGAGCCCAGTCACCGTGGACGACGCACTCCGCTCTGATCCCACCGACAGATTCGACATGGTGCTGACGAACCCCCCGTTTGGGAAGAAGTCCTCTGTCACGATCGCGAATGCCGAAGGCGAGGTGCAGAAGGAGACGCAGACCGTGGTCCGCGATGACTTCTGGGCCACGACCTCGAACAAGCAGCTCAACTTTCTCCAGCACGTTAAGACGATCTTGAAGATCGATGGTCGGGCGGCCATCGTGGTGCCAGATAACGTGCTCTTCGAGGGCGGGGCGGGGGAGAGCATCAGGCGTCGGCTGCTGCACGACTACGACGTACACACTCTGCTGCGGTTGCCGACCGGAATCTTCTACGCCCAAGGGGTGAAGGCGAACGTCCTGTTCTTCGACCGCAAGCCCGCTTCCGAGACGCCTTGGACGAAGGAGCTGTGGATCTACGATCTCCGAACCAACCAGCACTTCACCCTGAAGGAGAACCCGCTCAGCTACGCGCACCTTTCCGACTTCGTCACCAAGTACAAGTCCGAGAACCGACACGATCGTACCGAGTCGGAGCAGTTCAAGAAGTTCACCTACGAGGAGCTAGCCGCAAGGGATAAGGCGAGCCTCGACATCTTCTGGCTGCGCGATGAGTCGTTGGAGGATGTCGAGAACCTGCCCGCACCTGCCGTTATCGCAGCGGAGATCGTTGAGGACCTTGAGGCCGCCCTGGCCGAGTTCGCCCTGATCGCCGAATCGCTTGGTGGGTCGGCTGCGACGGGCGCTCTGGACGACTGAGGAAATGCCATCGATCGCTCGATCGCACATGTTGAGCCTGGGAGTTGGAGGGCGCTACAAGATCCAGCACCCCGAGACACTCCAAGAGGCGTATGGAGTACACATCAAAGGTGGATCTGCATATCACCGTTTCAGGTCACGGACTTCGCCGGATGTCCTCCTCCCCGAAGATCTCGCTCCGACGATCGCTCTCAGCGGAAGAGCGTCCTACAAGGCTTTCGTCTCCCTGGACTTGGGCACCCCTATCCGGATCGATCTCCCACAAGTTCCGTTGGAGCGGGCGTCGCTCAGAGTCGTGACGAATGTGGCTGAGACCATCTCCGAGTTGTGTTCACTGACGGGATTCGGTGTGTCGCTTGCCTCCAAGACTCTTCACGCGAAACGACCGGCTTTGATTCCGGTTATGGATCGGAGGGCGTTCTTCGGAGCGTACTTGCACCCCGCTTGGGCTCCGGGAGAAGAGCCCTACTGGGCGAGTCCGTTGGAAGATGTCGTGTCGATCGAACAGGCGCTTCTTGCGGTACGCGATGATCTCCAAAGGGCCGAGAACGGCACCTCCTGGTTGCGGCTCAAACGGCCAGGCGAGAGTCGAGTTGTCGCGTTCGACAAGGTGTGGTGGATGTTCGCATGGCCCTCACAACGTCGCGTTGTGGGACTCGACGCGCCGTGAAGGTCCGCAGATTGCAGTTGATGCCATGAGGTGGGCGACTTGGTCGGAGGGGTCCTATCCGAAAACTCGCTAGGATGCAGCCGGATGTGACACCGCCGTTGGGCCGCCCGAATCGTTCCAATCTCAGTGCGACAAGGCGCTTATCCTGCAGGTCATCCAGGATGACAAACCTCGATCGAGCATTGAATCGATGACGTGCATCTGGGCGAGCCGCCGGTCAAGTACCGTCAGCGGCAGGGCACTCTCTCCAAGTTCCCACGCCTCAATCTGGTTTGGGGGCATTCGAGTCGAACCGCTGCCCGATCAAGAGGGATACCAGCCGTTTCACGTGCCCATCTAAGTACTTCGGCAGAAACCGTCAGGGAGGGCACATGCGTGAGGCTAGCGGGGTCGGACCCGTCGTGCGAGGACCGTGGCTGACCGGGCTACGATTCAGCCTCGTGGACACTGACCCCGTAGATACGTCACCCGAAGCCCTCGGCGAACGAATCATCGGGATCCTCGGCCCAGGCGCATCCCGTGGCCTACTCGATGCACTGACTCGCTCCGACGAAGACCGCGCCGAGCTGATCGCCCGTCTGCACCTACGCGCCGACGGCGAGTGGCTGGCTGAGTTGCTCATGGACATCGAGAGCGACTCCGATGGAGTCGTGCGGCTGAGCCTGATCGGGGCGCTCCTGGAGGCTCTTCCGCCCGATACGGCTTGACCCGGTCGATTGCCAAAGAACAGACTCGACTTCCAGGCCCGCCTCTAGAGGCGGGCTGACACGATGCATCGGTCCTTCCTGTTCGTGCGAGGGAGCGACCTTAGCGGAGAGGGCAATCGCATGCGTAACAAGAAGCTTCTCGTGGCTTTGATCATGACCGCTGCACTGGTGTCGAGCCTGGTGACGGCTGCGCTCGCGACGACCTCCGCCTCAAAGGCACATGCGGTAACCGCAGTGAAGGTCGTTACCTCGACGGACCTATCGATAACGAGTTCCGACACCTGGTCTAACGTCGCTGGGGGATCCACGTCAATCGTCATCCCTGCGAGTACGGGAGGTCTCATCCTTGTGCACTTCTCCGGGGAATCCGTCTGCTCAGCCATTGATGGAAGCTACTGCTCCGTGCGCGTACTGGTCGGGGGAGCGGAGGCGCAACCCGCTCCGACGGCACCTACGTTCGACACAGCAAGCAAGCTCAATGGGATTGGATTCGTTGCCCACGCTTCGTCTATCGATCGGGTGGCAGGACCACTTGCGGCAGGGACGTACAAGGTTCAGCTTCAGTACTCGATCCACGGGTCGGCTGATGCATGTTGTTCCTTCGAGTTCGTGCTGCAGAACTGGTTCCTGTCGGTGGAGGTCGCAAGAACATAGACGTGGCGCACGGTGCCAAGAACACGGCGCTCAGCGTGAGCGACTCCGACACGAAGGAATGGATACGAGAAGAGGCGCGGCGAAAGGACTCAGTGTCGCTCACACCGCGTACGTTCCCCGAATGGATTCAGATCGGCGCACCTGGCTCCTTGAACGTCTGATCGTAGAGGCAGGCGATTACGCGAGAGCGGACGCTCAGATCCGCCAGATGCGGCTCGGGAGGGTGGACGGCTACCTCGGTGTCGGAGTCGCGTTCGGGTTCTGGTCGCGCCGCTCCGCCGACATCATGTACGACACGATCCTCCACGGTCAGGCGTGGCCAGCGAGGCTGCGACGGATGGCTCGGTAACCAACATGTCGTCGCCCAGCTTCGCTCCTGCTAGCTGTGACGTAGGCTCGATGGCATGTCCGATCTGCCTCCGCCACCAGAGTTGTTGGGGGGGACCGCTGACCTCGTCAAGGCGTGGGCGACGCGGACTTGGGCAGGCTTTCGTCGGTGGCCGCTGTGGGCTCAGGTGGCGGCGTGGCTGATTGGTTTCTGGTTCCTCATCGCGCTTCTCGCCTGGCGATCGGCGATGTCTGTCAGGGCGAAGCTTGGTATCACCGGGGCCGTCCTAGCGTTTCTTATCCTCGCTGGAGCTTTTGACGGGCCAGAACGGACGCATAGCGCGTCGCCCACGTCATCAGCGCCTGCGAGTTTGCCCACGCAAGGTGCAGTTCCGAGTCCGGCAGGCAGCGTGCTCGTCACGAGAGCCGACATGGGGTCGCACTGGCCTCTTACCGTGGATTCTGGCTTCCTGTCATGCCGAGGAGCAGGCGAGGTCTTCTTCACCACGCTGACGGGAAACACGTATGCCGTGAACGGTTTAGCGGAGAGCCTGTCACCTGATCCACATATCGATCACATCTGGTCGGATTCCAAGGGTCCCGGACCAAAGAAATATCTCGGGTACCTCCTCGATCGTGGTTTAGCGCTTTGCGACTAGGCAGATCCGGGCAGCGCAGTCTGCACATGTAAGAGGCTTCTACTTGACCCCGTTTCCTTCGTCCCGCCTCTCGCCTAGGATTGGACGCTAAGACAATCACTGGGCAGGAGAGGGTCGTGTCTACGTCTTCCACCGGCATGAGCGGTTTCTGGTTCGTTATCAGCTTCTTCGGACTATTGTTCGGCGTCGTCTGCTCGGTCATCTGGAAGAACAAAGGGGGCAATGCGCTCTCAGGGTTCCTTGTCGGCCTTCTCCTGGGCATCATCGGCCTCATCATTGTCGCCGTGGCGGACCCAAACAAAGGCCGAGGGAGCACCAGCCAGGGAGGAATCGGTCAAGGAGCCGTTCGCGAGTGTCCTTGGTGCAAGGAGGCGATGAAGCGCGACGCGAGCGTGTGTCCCCACTGTCAGCGCGAGTCCACGGCGTGGACGTTCCATGACGGGCGCTGGTGGACCACCGATGCCCAAGGGGAGTGGGTCTTTCTGAACGAGCTAAGTCGCGACTGGGTGAAGCCACCGCCTGCCCCCTAGACGTGTGGATTCAGCCCACCTGTCACGACTTGACCCGCTCATCGACTGGGACCAAACTACCCCGTGGACCCAGCCACGGCACCCTGAGACGATCTTGAACGCCGAACAGACAAGAGAGGTTCCTCGCGTGACGCAGGGCAAGAAGGCAGCGCTAGCGCACTGGGCCACTCTGAGCCCACAGGAGCAGATCGAAGCCCTTCGGCGGGGCTACACGCCATATGCGCATAGAAGCGGTGACAGTGCGCAGCGAGATCCAAAGACACAAGGGAAGAAGGGCGAGGTCTATCGGGCCGGACGGGCGCTTTCGTCTGGGTTCGAGACAAGTCGCCGGAAGCACTAGCTCCCAATCTTCGGTTAGGTCTCGCGATGGTCAGCACGGGCAGGATCGCATTGAATACGCGCGTCCTGCATCGCCAAGCACGGCAAAGCTCAGGCGGATCGGCGACACGAGGCGACTTGCACGGTCGCCGACCCTGGTGCGACGCTCGCCCTCCGGAGTCTGAGATGAAAGGCCAGGGCATGAGTATCGAATCCCTTCACCAGGCTGGGTTGCCGCTAAATCGTAAGGAGCGGTTCTACACGGGAACGGTCCTTCCGTTCATCGTCTTCCAGCATGGGGAGGCTGGGCTGTCCCTTCTGTTAGACCTTCTGCAATGTCCTCATCCGCCCTTGGAGCTACACCCTGCCCTTAGCAACGTGCAGTTCATGACGGAATATGGCCTGAAGGAGCCTTTGTTCAAGGAGTCCGACAAGAAGCGTTTCGCGCTCCACCCCGCGTCCAAGGATGCGCCCGATGTCGTGGTGTACATCGAGGGCTCGCAGGATGATTCGGTCCTCGCAGTCATCGAAGCGAATGTTCGACAACATCAGCCCGGCGGCTCTGCGCAGCCAGATGGACCGACAGAAGGAACAGGTGATCGATCCGGTCCGTGAAGCATTGAAGCCGAGCCATGTCGCGCATGTTGCGTTGTTGCCCGCCTCATTGAATATCTCTAAGGAAGCGCTCGGCTACCCGGTACTTACTTGGGAGACCTTGAAGGAGAGCAAGGAGAAGCAGTTCGGTGTCAGCCACTTCACGTCAGTCTTAGGTTCGGCGTTGGTTGACTGGGGGAGCTACGTTGCAAGCTGGCAAACCCCCTTCGACCAAAGGAGTGGTCAGGAGATCTTCGATGGCTGGAAGAGCGGCACGTTGGAGTTCCCCTACATGGGTCGCGCTGGTGGCTTCGAGGGCAAGCAGCTCGCCGAAGACCTCACCGGCTCCTGGAAGCAGCAGATGTACCGGCTGCGCAACGAGGAGACGGGCAGCTCCAACTGGTTCAAGGTCGAAGCGTTTGTGGAGCGGTTGGAGGCACAAGCCTGATGGTTTGGTCCGGGACGACTTGCTCGAATCTCAACATTCGCTCTGTAAGCGCCTGAGCGCCGACCACACCGTCATCAGCACGTCGTGCCGGAAGGAACCTAGCCGTTCGCTGCCGCGATCCTTGAAGTTGAAAGGCGTCAAACCTTGGAGGTACATCCGTCAACACTGGCCAAGGCGGGGTGATCGTCGCCGGGGTGAGAGGGAGAACGGGAGCGCGTTCGCCGATCTGGCGATAGCGCCTCTAGCTCCTACTGCGGAGAACGTCGCCCAGGACGCCGATCTCGACGCCGTAGGCGGAAAGGTCGGTCGTCGAGAACACCTCCCACCTGCCCAATCCTCCAGGTGGATCCCACTGGAAGACTGCAGTTCGACCATCCCGTGTCAGGAGGAGCCATTCCGGCTGATGCCCACCCAGGGCGAGCAGGGCTGCCGATGACGCATCGACTGTCTGGACTGCAAGCAGCTCCCTCAGGCGCGGCCACGGCATGATGTCGGACATCAGGGCGTCAGTTAGCTCCTCTGCCTTCGCCCTGATCTGCTCGGTCTCGTCCGTCATGAGCTTCTCTCAGCCACTTCGGTCGCAGTATGACGGGGTTGCAGTCGCTCGGATCCGATGGGCACGAAAGGGCACGAGACATCCGGAAAGTGTCGGCAGCACCCAGTAGCATCGGTCAGCCGTTTCAGGCGCAGCCTTGACGGGAGAAACGACAGCTACGGGAGTCTTGCTAGATCCGCCGATCACGAGAAGCTACGGGCAATGACGATGGATCGACTTGGGTGAGCGTGCAAGTCGCGAGCATCTGCGCAGCGGCAACGCTTTGGGCCATTCTCGCCACCGCGGCCGCGGTCGCCTACTTTTTGGTACCGGCATACTGGCGGCACATCGGCCGGGAGAACGGAGCGCTCGGCAGATTTCCGACAATATTGCTGGTCTCCCTGCTGATGGCTGTGATCGCTGGTCTAGGTGCTTCAGGTGGGGCGGCGGGTGGATCCTACCGTGATTGGCTCGTCTGGTGGGGATGGATGTTCGGAGCAACGGTGACGGCGGTAGTTGGTTTTGTCGTTTGGTTATGGAGAGGGAACCCTGAATGGTTCCGGCCCCGTCTTACTTCGCAGCCTGAAGCACACGACATGGTGAGTCGCTTCTTTGACCGACGCCGGTGGGTGACGGTCCTCCTCTGGTTCGCCTCGGTCGAAGGGCTGGGCTACCTTCTTGCTGGACCACGTCCCTAGATGCGCCGGACGGGAGAACGAATCATCGTCTGGCAGCAATCACCTCCACGCAGTCCGACATCGTTACGAGTCTGCCATCGAGCCAAAAGAAGCCAGCACTTGCGACCCAAACTACTTCGCTGACCGTGAAGGCTTAGGGCAGCACTTTGGGCGGCGAGGGCCCCATGTCTCGACTGTGCGGGCAGATACGATGCTGAACATGGTGGCACAGGGCACGAGAACATGTCGCTGAAAGCCCCTTGGGAGAATCCACTGGAAATCCTTTCGCTGCCTCTACCATTCCTCCACAAGCGCCTACTCACCACGCAGGACTTCATTTCGGAGTCGCGCAAGCGCGACGTCACGTTTGACTATCCTCAACTCGAAGCCTTTCACCAAGCAGGGGTGCTACTGCCCCTCTATCGATTGAGGCGCGACGTTCGCGCGATCAAGGCGCAAGCGCAGAAAGAGAGTCGCTCGGCCCTCGACGGTCTCATCTATACGCCCACCGTTGGCAACGATTTGCTCTGGTACTACGAACACGGGTGGGTACTTGATCCTCGGGCCGAGCCCTACAGGGCCTGGAATAGGTTCGACCGGGAGCTGGATGGCTTCCGCTATCGGTCGAGTGAGTTTCTCTACTCGAGCTATCAGCTCCTCGGCGTCGCGTCACTGCAACGGCTGATCACGCGGCTGAAATGCCGACGGTTGACGCCTGAAGCCCTGACATACAGATGTCGATTGGCCATGCGGGACTTGGACTGGTTCGGACTCGAGCTCTTGCCGAGTCAAGAAGTCATCCTGCTGTCGGCGCTTGAGACCTACTACCTTCCTCGAGTGACCGGTGTGGCCTCGATGCCTTGGGGCGGCGAGGACGCATGGGAGAACTACCAACGTGAGTTTTCCCCTAAGACGCTCTTGGCTCGGCTCGGTTGGACGGTTGACGAGGTGTTCGAGTTCGGAAGGAGATTGCTCTTCAGGAGTAGCAGCCTTGATCCGATGCCCGATTGGTTCACTCTCGTTCGAAACGCGTCATCGAAGACGTGGGAGCGCTTCAAGGGCGTCGCGCTGACGTCGATCGACTACCGGATTGCTGGGGAGATGGTGCTGCGCTTCTGCGAGGAAGTGACCGAACAACCGTCAAGCGAGTTCCTTGATCTCGATCGACTCCGACTTCGACCAGACAAGGCAGCTCTCGACGACCATTTGACCGGACTAGGGCTCTCTCCACATCCCTCCGTTGTACTCGCTTTCGAAGGAAAGACCGAACTGACGCTCGCTCCGTTGGTACTCGCACATCTCGGCTTATCGGCTTTGTCCCCTCATATCAGGATGGTTGACGGCCGGGGAGTGGGCTCGAACTTCGAACTACTGGCGGCGTACGCCGTGACTCCTGACCTTGGTCGCGAGTTCCCGCGAGGAGCGATCCTCAACCGACCTACGACTCACCTCATGGTCATCCGGGATGCGGAGGGCCGGAGCTCGACCCGCGACCAAAGGGAGAACATTCGGATCAAGTGGCTGGCGCGAGTGATGAGTGAACTGCCGCGTGAGTTCGCCAACGAATACGTTCAGAGACAGATCGAGCCACTGGTTACGGTTGAAACCTGGGCCCCGGACGATCCCATGCGACGGGTATTCGAGTTCGCGCATTTCTCGGATGCAGAGCTCGCGCGGTCTATCAATCGGGTCCACCGCGCGAAAGGGGGAAAGGGCGGCGTGAAGGCACGAGACGTTGCACCGATAAGAGCTAACACCCAGAACATCGAGGAAGCCTGGAGGGGCCTATGGCCCAAACCCCGAAAGACGGAGATCGCGAGAGATCTTTGGCCAACCCTTCGAGCGATGATTGACCGCGCTGCCGATCGAGGACAGTTGGAGTCGATCCCTATCGTCAGAATCGTTATCGATGCGGCGCGCCTTGCTCAGCAACCGATGTTCGGTAGGGTTGCACTCATCCGGTCGGAGGAGCCTTCTGTAAACCACCCTCAGTGAGCCCCGGAGGCGTGTGTGGCAATGAATAGCTCAGCCAGCTTGGAATCGGTGACGCTCGGAGGCTTCCAGAGTTACTGGGACCCCCAGACGGTCATGTTCGATTCGCGCGTCACCCTGATCGCTGGCAAGAACGACGTGGGTAAGTCAGCTCTGCTGCGAGGGATGCGGGTCGTAGCGGACCCCGTTCAAGGCGCACGGGAGGACTTCCGGGTTGTGTTTCAGTGGCTGCTCTCGCCTGACACGGCGCAGGCCATGTGGCCGGATGACGTCACACCGGAGCACAGGCGGTCATTCGAGGGGGGCCTTCAGATAAGAGGGACCTATGTCAGCTCCGGGATTGGCCCGCGCGGTGTGAGTGCGGCAAGTCTGTCGGAGATCGAACTGATCGAATCAAGCAGTCTTGCGACAATGGCGACAGGGCAGTTCCAATGGGAGTCGGGGCCCTTTTCCGGAACCAATCTAGCGATCAACGAACTCGTTTCAGTCTTGAACGGACTGGCTGGGAACATCGCGTACCTCGCTCCTCGCCGGATTCAGCCGGGGCCCCGGGGCGCGAATGCGGCTGCGCTGCTGACTCCCACTGGGGAGAACCTGACGGAGGTCGTCCTCCATCTTCAAACCAATGAGCCACTGACGGGCTTCAGCGCCTTGCGAGACTTCTTGGCTGATGCCTTCCCACAGGTGGCGGGAGTGTCAGTGAGCATGGGAGAGATTGGTCAGAATGTGGGCGAGCTCCACGTCATCTACAGGGGCGCACCTGACACGCTGATTCCGCTGAGTCAATGCGGAACGGGCGTCGAACAGATGCTTGCTCTGGGCGCAGGGATTCTCACGAATCGGGAGCCCAGACCCTTCCTCATCGACGAGCCGCAGGCCTACCTGCACCCACACGCTGAGCGAAGCCTCCAGTCGTTCCTAGCGAGCCACTCAGAGCATCAGTACATCATCGCGACGCATTCGGCCTTCTTCTTGAACGCCTACTCACTTGCCCAAACAAGGATGATCACGATGAACAACGGCAGGAGCGTCGCTGCCCTACCAGCTAGCGCGGGTGGAGTGCTCGAGGAGCTGGGCCTGACCCCCGCCGACCTTTGGCTCGCGGTGGGTGTCCTTTGGGTTGAGGGACCATCGGATGTCGAGATCGTAGGGCAAGTCGCGCAACTTGAGCCCGTGTACCAGGGCATGCGTGTCCGAGCCATGCCTTTCCCCTCACACCTGGCATCGAGCAGTCCCAAGGGAGCTGCGAAGACGTACGCGTTTCTTCGGGAGGTCGTGGCCGCCATCACCCCTCTGACCTTGCCGATGCTGTTCATGTTCGACGCGGATGAAAAGACATCTGATGTCCGGCTTACGATGGAGGAAGCCAGCGGGGGACTGGCTCGTTTCCTTCCCGTCCGGGAGATCGAGAACTATTTGCTCGACGCTGAATGCATTCACGCACTTCTTGAACGGCGCTGCGACGAATATGATCTGCCGACACCCACGCTGGCGGATGTTCGAGCTGCTCTTGGTGAGGAACTCGCCCGGCACGGCGATGGAGATCTCTATCCCCGTGGCTTGAGCACGGCAGACTCTGAGACTGGCCGCGTCGTCGGATCCGAGCTGCTCAATCGCTTGTGGAGAAAGTTTTTGAACGGCGAGTATCAGAAGGTCGCAGACGGCAGCAACTTGGCGACACTCGCACTGAAGCAAGACCCCAATCGTTTCGCCAAGATTCGAGAGTGGCTCGCCGAGCTCGCGCAGACGGCTGCGGGTAGCTGACGACACTTGGCCCCTGCGCATGCGATAGATCCAGTGCCCTCTGGCGCGTCGTGGGGCGGCCCAGGGACGACGACCACTCCAGGACCGGCTCCTGAGAACGACTGATGGGGTGCTCCATGGAACACCGCCCGAGCAACTGCGCATGGACGTCCTCGTAACGCTCTACCCTGAGCCCTGTGCACGAACTGGATCGGATAGAAGCCGCTCTCGCCAGCAAGCGACTCGACCATGAGCTCTTCGAACGATGCGCTCAGGACTTCCTGTCTGAGATTTATCCGGGCCTCTCGCCAATCCCCGGAGGCACCGACTGGGGTCGCGATGCGGACATCCACGAGTCTTTGGCCGATTCACCCGTCCGCCTCCTTGTGACGAGTGCCCGCACCCTCGAAGGAGTCCGGAAGAACATGAGGGCTGGGATCAAGAGCATGACCCAGCACGGCGTCCCCATTGACCGCATAGTTCTTGCGAACCCCGCGCGGTTGACACAGCTACAGAGACAGACTCTTGCGAACGCCGCACGAAAGCTCGGAGCCGTCCTGGAAGCTGTCTACGAGCGATCTTACTTCGCGAGTAAGCTCCGACGGGATGGCGAGTGGAGAATGGCCCTCTTGGGGCTCCCCGGCGATCCGATCACCCTCTCACGAGTACCTTCAGATCTCGCGGAGAGCCCTTGGCGCGAGATCCCCCTTGTTGGCCGACAGCAGGAACTCCTCGATATCTCCACTGGAAATGCGGACTTACTCGTGATTGGCGTGCCCGGAGTAGGTAAGACTCGACTTCTAGCTGCGATCGACAACGTCCTCTTCGTCGATCGCGATGCAGCCGCCGACCGGCTCGCGGACGACGTTCGTTGGATCAAACCGACGGTCCTGGTCATCGATGACGCCGGATCGAGACCGAGCCAACTGAGGCAGCTCGTACGATTGCGCCAGGTCGAGTCGGATCTCGAGCGTTACCGGCTGATTGCCGTGTGCTGGCCAGATGAGGTTGACCAGGTGAGGGTGTCGTTGGGGTCCGCATCCGAAATCAAGCTCGACCTTCTTGAACGCGCAGAACTCGATCAGGTGATCATGGGCATGGGAGTCACGGGTCAGCTCGCAAAAGAGGAGATTCTCGATCAAGCCGAAGGGAGGCCAGGCTGGGCCGTCGCATTGGGGGATATCCTGCTTCGCTCAAAGGATCCAACGTCCCTTCTCAACGGCAAAGCGCTTCTCGGTCAGGTCGTCAACTACCTGCACCGCGCCCAGGTACCCGACGAAGCGTCCGATCTCTTGGCGACGATCGCGGCAGTGGGTGGCATCAGAGAGACAGACCTCGATCGCCTTGCCGCGGAGGTTGGGATGCCAAGGGTGAAGGTTGCGTCCTTGCTGAGCGACATTGCCAAGAGTGGCCTCATCGACGTGGAGCCGCGGTACGACTCCGCCACGAGGACCACCATCCGTCACTACGAGGTCCGACCACCGATGCTCGCGGATGTCTTGGTAGTCGAACGGGCCTTTGAGATTGACGTTCGTGGCCTCGACCTTCGTTCTCTCGTGACCCGCTGGCCCGACAAACTCGGAGCCATCACGCGGTCCGCGATCAACAGCGCGATCCTCGGAGCGTCCACTGCAAGGGAGGCGGCGAACCAACTGTTCCATGCCGCACTCGAGACCGCTGAGATAGCACCTGAGATCAGGTTCAGTCTCACCGAGCATTTCGCACGGCTTGGTCGCCAGGCTGGGGAGCAGGTGCTCGAGGTCGCGCGTTCGGAGTTCGAAGAATGGAGGAAAGGCGACACGTCGTCGCCCTGGCAGATAGGGCCTCTCGTCAATCTTTCCTACCTCTTGGTGCGTTGGTATCTCCTAGAAGGAGCCCTCGAGCTGCTACTCGACGCCGCTCTGGTGGATGCGCGCGAGACCAACCCGAACCCGGGTCATCCGATGAGGAAACTTGCCGACCTGATCCATGACTTCCATCCAGAACTCCCTCGTCGGGAGCACCGCGATCTCCTCGTGCGAGTGGCGGGTAGGTGGCTTGGCGACGATCCCTCAACAGAACGATGGCGCGTCTACCGGGACGTTGCCTCGGCGGCTCTGTCTCTCCATCTTGGATCCACCTTGAGCGATCCGGGCGACCACCATCGATTCCGATGGATCGAGACGGTTGCGGATGAGAAGGAGGTGCGCCGAACCTACGAGGAGATTTGGCCCCTCATCCGGGATCGATGCGCGTCAGCGCCCCCCGACCTAGTGAAAGGGATCATCGATGTTGCGGCAGATTGGCTCAGGGTAGGGGGTGGGTACGACTCGCCGTTTGGTCAGACGCATCCGCGACCGTCGATTGATGCGGCGCAGCGATTCGGCCGGCGGCTGATGGAGGATCTCGTTCCACTTTCCGCCGGTCACCCGGGCCTGGTGGCAAGCCTTCGCGATACTGCCGAGAGCTTTGGTCTTTTGTTGTCCATTGAGGACGACCTCGGTCCCTTCTTCGCCGACATTGACCGTCACGACGACTGGCAACACGCTGAAGAACAGCTCCGACAAGACGTTGCGGACACAGTGGCGACCTGGGCGGCTGAGGAGCCCTCAATAGTCATCGAGAGACTCGCGGTTATCCGGACAGAGATTGAGCTCTCCAACTTCCACTGGCCTGATCGGGTGTGGATAGCGTGCCACGCGCTCGCCCTCTCGGTAGCCGACCCATTTGCTTGGATAGATGCCGCGCTCAACCGCACCCTCTTCCCGTCAGCTTCACCGTTCGTACGCCGAGCGGTCGAGGACGGCCTCGAACTTGGAGAACAACGCCTTCGGCGCTTGCTTGCAGATCCTATGGCCAGATCAGAAGTCGCAGGAGCGGTCCTCGCCGACGTCAGTTCGCCAATGGATCTAGAACTCGTAGTAGATAATCTCAGGCCGACCGACTACCTCTTGTTGAAGACACTGTCCCTTCGACACGAGTTGACACTAGAGCGCCAGCGTGAGCTGCTCACTCGACCAGCGCCTGCTGCCCGGGGTGCCGTTGCCGCCGCGATGTTCACTGCGGATAGAGCGAATCACGAAGGGTGGACACCGGGGGAGTTAGAGCCCGAGTGGTTGGAGGCGGTGAGCCTTCTTGACCCAGGTGCAACGTGGGGGTTTCACGATTATGAGGCGGCTGAACTTACGGCATTTCTCGCAGCGTCATACCCCGAGACACTAACCGCTTGGATTGCGGCTCGAATCGCGATTGGGCTGGGTACCGGTGACGTCTATCGATGTCTACCCCACGGAAGTTGGGAAGAGCTTCATGCTCTGCCCGTTGAGTCGAAGGAGGAGTTGTGGAATCAGTTCTCGGGAGATCCCACGGTTGCGTGGCTTCTGGCGCGATACATCGTTGGTAACGATCTCGCCTGGCTTGATCATGCACTGGATAGAAGCCTATTCAGTCCCGAGGATGCCCTCAGCTCCTATGATCCCTTTGGTTCTCACCCGTCTATCGAACAAATGGCCTCCCTATTGGTGCCGCTGGGGATCGAACCTCGTCGGGTCGCGTGGCTGGCGCAGGGAGGATCGTGGACTGGCGAGGAGTCGCATCGGTACGGGCAACTCGTTCAGGAGTTCACTTCCCTTGCGGAGTCTGACGATCCTTCGGTTGCCGCGGTTGGTGAGGCAGGCTTGGAGATGTTTGCCGTCGCACAACAGGAAGCCTTGCGGGATGAACGCAAGAAGCGAATACGTGGGGATCTATAGCCTTAGAGCCCCGAGTCGCAAGTTGCAGCAGAGGTGTCGGGGTCGGTGGACGCCCTCGGACGCAGCGCTGCCTGTGCGGGCAACCTGCTTGGTACCTCGCTAGGTCACCTGGCCATCGAGCGAGTCGAGAAAGCCGGTCAGCGCTTCGCGCCACTCGTCTGGTCGGTCGAGGTGGACATCGTGGGCGGCGTCGGTTATCTCGACCAACTGCGCCCTTGGGAGACGTTCACTCATCTCCTTGAGGGTCTCGGGATCCACCATGCCGTGTCCGGCTCGAACGATCAGCGTCGGACACGTGATGCTGTCCCACTCCTCCCAGCTCGGGATCGAGATGGCGTCGCGCAACGTCTGGGCGATCACCTCAACGTCGAATCGCGGCTGCCAACCCTTCTCCACGCGCTCAAGCCCACTCGTCCAAGCCTCAGCCGCAAGACCGCCACCGAACCGCTCCGCGAAGAACGCTTGTGCGTCTGAACGGGATCCGAACGATGGAGGCCATTCCCGCAATGCTCGGGTGGTCGCGTTGACTGCTTCCTCAACTCCTTCGTCGCCGCCGGAGGGGCTCGCGTCAACGAGCACAAGGCCCCGCACGAGATCGGGCCGACGAGCCGCGAGCGACAGCGCCGTCAGGCCGCCGATCGACTGACCCACAACGACGACCGGTTGGAGTCTGAGCTGCTCCACTACGAATGCGGCGTCGGCGACCACCGCATCACGCGACACATCAGCCGGAAACCGCTCGCTGCGGCCATGCCCGCGGGCATCTAGGGCGACGACTCGGCACCGTGCGGTCAGCCACTGAGCTGTCTGGGCCCACTCCTCGGCGTGTCCCGCAAGGCCGTGCAGTAAGAGCACTGATGGCCCGTCGCCTCCGAAGTCACGGTAGGCCAACCGCACTCCGTCTCGGGTCATCTCGCTCCAAGTAGCCATCACCGTTCTTAACACGAAGCGAGGTCCGGCAGGCAACGGCGGACTTCACCAGGTTGGGGAGAGGAGCAGCAGGCCACCGGGTTTGTGTTGGGCATGAAAGGCTCAGATGGCAATCCCGCGCTATGGCGATGGCGAGGAGGTCGATCGGTAGGAACGGACCCGATCGAGCCGGGTGCGCAAGGCCATGGTGGCCGCGTGGCGTTAGCTCAGGCGGACCACCATAAGCAGCTCCACCTTGACCATGTGAAGGGCCGGTTCGGCGGGCGACATGCTCCGCAGATTAGCGTTAGACGCCTGAGGTCCAGGGCTGAGGTCAGCGATGCTCATAGAGGGCGAACTCACAGGATGCGAAGCCGGAACGGGGAGGGTCGCACCCTAGGTGGACCCTCCCGTTTGACTGTCTCCGCTCAGGGGGTCAGCCACTCCTCGACGGCATTCAGGTCGAGGTCATACTCGAACCCGGCCATCGGGAAGCTCGTAGACGGATCCACGATCATGAACCCACCGCAATGTCCCAGCCGCCACGAGCGGGCCCGGTCCTTGTGAATCGCGTAGCCCTCTCGGTGCGCGACCCTCCGAAGACGCATCTCGCGGGTTTTGCTTGGAGCGGCCTTGAGTCCCCTCTCGGGTTGTTCGAGAGGATTCGCCGCAACCGACGGCTTCACCTTGTGCCTTAGAGCGTGGACAGCTTGCGCGTACGTCGAGCCTGGCCTCATGTCGAGCGTGTAGCACATCTGCGCAGGCATGATGTCAGAGCAGCGCCACAGTTGACCGAACAACCACAGCGTGCTCCGGGCGACCCCGTCGTAGAAGAAGTCGGAGCCGACCTCCGTCGCTTCACATCCATTGTCGACCCATTCCGCGAACGATTCGCGAATGTGCCCTTGAGCATGCATCGCACACCTCCTTCTGGGCTTGCGCCCAATCAGGAGGGAGAGGACCGGTCTCGACCGAGCTACCGGATCTCCCTCTGGCCCCAGAAATCGGGCCCCATGCCGTGCCTTGCCGCGAACGTTGCGCCTCGTGTTGAACGAGGGTTCGGTCGAGGTCGCGAAGCGTAGCAACCGGCTGGTGGAAAGCGCAAGCCTTCCTCGTATATTCAGATGGAGCGACTGGACGGCATCCTGCAAGATCCGGACTCGTGCGCGGGTGGTGCTGATGACTCAGAGACTTCGAGCGCCGTATTCGGAACCGAGTTCGGTTGCCGAACTCAGGTAGGCCGACGGGGCGCAGGATCGAGCCGCGGCTTGACAGCCAACTTGACAGCCAAGCCGTCGGACTTCCTCGGACTTCCTCGGACGCATTGGGACCGCGAGTCTTCTCGCCAGCTATGTTCTGGACGAACCGGGACGTCCTCGGACAAGTCCACATGGACTGTTAATCCGTAGGTTGAGAGTTCGAGTCTCTCCCCCGGAGCCACCGACCGTGAGCGTTCCTCGGGCTGTGCCAGCGCAGACGACGACACCGCCATGGCGGAGACGCGCTCAGTCCACGAACGGACCGTTGAATATCGGCGTCTCTCCATACGGCTGCCCCGCCATGAGCATGAATCGGGTCCCGGGAGAGGCGTTCGTCACCGTGAATCCCTCACCCTGACCCAAGAGGACCAGCTGAGGAGGACGGGCCTGGCGCAGGTTCGCTCCGAACGTGCCTTCACCCTCGAGCAGATACGCGAATCCTTGGAACCCCGCAGGCACCGCCGTCGTGAACTGCCCGCCCTCGGGCAACTCGACGTCCAGGATCAGTGCCGGTGTGCCCAGTTGCACGGGTGAACCGTCGCCGACAAGCGTTCGGACGATCGCGTCGCCTTCCCGCCGCACCGAGATGTCCTCCGCCTCTACCACTTGCGCACTCGGTTCGACGTCCTTGTCCTTGCGGGCCAGGTTCACCCAGAACAGCACGCTCCGGAATTCCGTGTCGCCGTGACCCTCGTCGACCTCGTCGGCTCCGACACCCTCGGCGTGCCACGCGCCGCGGCCCGTCCGCAGCGCGAGGAGCGACCCCTCGGACAATCGGGCGCGCTCAACGGATCCGCCCGGACCCGTGGTGTGGCCGGTGCTGGCCGAGCCCTGCAACACGTACCAAACGTTGTCGAACCCTCGGTGCGGATGCTTGGTGTCCTTGCCCGACATCTCGGAGAGGCGGAACCGGCCCTCGTGCACGAGAAGGAATGGGTCGGTGCTCGCGTAGGGGGCCCCGCGCGACGGCACCGCCTCCAGTACCCCCAAGCCCATCATCCGGATCACCGCGGCGTCCTCGACGAGGACCGCGTCTCGCTCCGTCATCTCAACCTCTTGTCGCATCTTCCTCATCCCCTCGTCTTAGCCGGGCTTTCTGGGGGAGGAACTTGCGACTGCAAGCAGATATTCCAACGCGGGACCACCGCATGAGAGGAGGACAGGCATGCATGACGACCTGTGCGGTTGTGGCCGGCCGCCTCGGGGTTCACGTTGCGGCCCGGGAGTTCCGTAGGATACGCCGGGTCACTCGCGCTCGCGGGGCTGTCGAAAGGTGGGGGATGGGTCGCAGGATCGTCATCATCGGCGCCGGCGTGGTCGGCGCAGCGCTTGCCGACGAACTCACCGCCTTGGGCGAGACCGCCGTGACGGTCCTGGACAAGGGGCCGCTCTACGCCACCGGCGGCTCCTCCTCCCACGCCCCCGGGCTCATCAGCCGAACCAGCCCCTCGAAGATGATGCAGGCCTTCGCCGACTACACCCTGGTGAAGTTCGGCGGGCTTGATCTGGACGGGGGGCCCGCGGCGCACCCCGTGGGAACGCTCGAGGTCGCGCTCAACCAAGACCGGCTTCACGAGCTCCAACGTCGATGCGCGTCGGCGTTCGCGTGGGGATGGGAAGGGCGGATGGTCTCCGCCGGGGACGCCGTCGCTCAGTGGCCGATCATCGACGGGACGCGACTCGTCGGTGCCTTCTCCACCGAGGATGAGGGGCTCGCCGTCTCGCTCCGCGCCGTCGAGGCGCAGGCACGACGGGCAGAGGCGCGGGGCGCCACCTTCGTCGGGGAGCAAGAGGTGCTCGGTATCGAACACGCCGGGGGCCGGGTGAGCGGGGTCGTGACATCGGACGGCGTGGTGGGCGCCGATGTCGTCGTCTGCTGTGCGGGCGTCTGGGGGCCCGCGGTGGCCGAGATGGTCGGCCTCACCTTGCCGATGGTCCCGTTCCAGCATCAATACGTGGTCACGACACCGATCGCCGAACTCGCGGCCAACGCCGATCGCGAAGCAACCCTGCCGATCATCCGGCATCACGACGCAGGACTGTATTTCCGAGATCACGGCGACAAGGTGGGGATCGGTTCGTTCAACCATCGAACGTTGCCGGTTGCGGTGCCCGACCTCGACCCGCATCCGGGTGCGACCGATCTGGTGTTCCCCTTCACGGCTGAGGATTTCGCCGAACCGTGGGACCTGGCGTGTGAACTCATGCCCGCCTTGCGCGGGGCTCAGCTGGAGCGAAGCTTCAACGGCGTGTTCGCGTTCACGCCCGACGGGTACCCCTTGATGGGAGAACATCCGGAGTTGCCGGGATTCTGGGTTGCGGAGTCCGTGTGGGTGACGCATTCGGCGGGTGTGGCCCGATCGATCGCGGAGAGCCTGGTGCATGGGACCTCTTCGGAGGATGCGTCACCGGCCGACCTCACGCGGTTCCACGATGTGGAGCTCGCTCCTGAGGTCTATCGGGCACGCTGCGACGACTCCTATCGGGACGTCTACGCCGTGCACCATCCTGCCGAAGGCCACACGTCGGCCCGTGGGCTCCGTTGGAGTCCGTTCGTCAAGCGTCAACGCGAACTAGGGGCAGAGTTCTTCGATGGTGCGGCGTGGGAGCGTCCCCGCTGGTACGAGGCGAACCGACCCCTGCTCGAGGGCCTGCGTCTTCCCGCTCGCGACGAGTGGGCCGGGCGGTATTGGTCGCCGATCGTGGCAGCCGAACATCTGGCCACCCGTGAGCGCGCGGGTCTGTTCGACATGACGCCACTTACGCGGATCGATGTTCGAGGGCCAGACGCCGAGGCGTTCCTCCTGTGGATGTGCGCGGGTCCGGTTGATCGGCCGGTGGGGTCGGTGACGTACACGGTGCTGCTGGACGGCGGTGGCGGGATCCGATCGGACGTGACGGTGGCGCGCTTGGCCGAGGAACATTTCGTGATCGGCGCGAACGGACCGCGCGACGTCGCCTGGCTCCGAACCCACGCGCCGCGCGAGGTGACGGTGTCCGACGCAACGGAACAGACCTGCTGTGCCGCGCTCTGGGGTCCCGCGGCGCGCAGCATCCTGGCGGACGCCGGCCCGGACGATCTGTCGTTCCCCTACATGAGCGTCCGCTCGATCACGGTCGGCGGGGTCCCGGTGACCGCTACGCGGATCAGCTACGCGGGTGAGCTGGGCTGGGAGTTGGTCGCGGCCAGGGACGATGGGCCGGTGCTGTGGGACCGCCTCGGGGCCGCGGGCCGGGCCCACGGACTCGTCGCCGCCGGGAGCGGCGCCCTGGCGTCCCTGCGACTGGAGAAGGGGTACCGCGCCTGGGGCGCGGACATCACCCCCGAGCACGGACCGGTGGAGTCCGGTCTGGGGTTCACGGTCCGTCGCGACGGTCCCGCGTTCCTGGGGATGTCGGGGCTGGCAGAACGCGAGGCATCGGAACAGCGCCTGGTGTGCCTGCTGTTGGACGAGGAGCAGGTGGTCATGGGCGGGGAGCCGGTGTTCGTTCAGGAGCGCGCCGCGGGCTACGTCACGAGCGCAGCGTTCGGGTTCTCCGTGGGAAGAAGCATCGCCTACGCCTGGGTGCCCGCGTCGCTCGTCACCGGCAACCGGGTTCGGATCCGCTACTTCGACCAGGATCTCGGCGCGACGCTGGCCGATGAGCCGCTGTTCGACCCGAAAGGGAAACGAGCGCGCGCGTGACCCTCACGACGGGCGTGAACGTCGCCCGAGCGCGAGCGAGAGTCGATCGAGTGAAGCGATGGTGAGCGGCTGGAGCAGCACGATCAGGTGATCGATACCCGATGCCTCGTACGCATCGATCGCGTCGGCCAGTTCCTCCACGGAGCCGCTGAACGAAGCGTCCTCGTCGTCCGGAGGGTCGGACAGGCCCTCGACGTCGGGGTCGTTCACGATCATCCCAACGGTCCGTTGCACGCTCGATGCCTCGCGCCCCTCGGACGCGATCGCTCGGTCGAAGGTCTCCATGTTCTTGCGGAGCCGTTCGTCCGGGGCGCCGTACCAGGCGGTGTTCCAGGCGTCGGCATGGCGGGCCGCGAGCTGGAGCATCCGCGGGCCGAAGGCGGCCACCAGGACGGGGATGGCGTGGGCGGGAGGCGGCAGGAGCACGGCATCACGGGCCTGGTGATACCGGCCATCGAACGTCACGGTCCGGCCACTCAGGAGCGGAACGATGATCTGCAGCGCCTCTTCGAAGCGATCCACGCGGTGATCCTTCGGGAATCCGAACGCGTCGTACTCCGGGTCGTGCCACCCGGCACCCAATCCAAGGATCAGTCGGCCGGCGCTCACCTCGTCGGCCGCCGCGGCCATCTTGGCGACCAACGTCGGGCTCCTGAAGGTTGAACACAGCACGATGGTGCCGATCTGGACCCGCTCGGTCACTGCCGCGACGGCACTGACCAACGTCCATGCCTCGTGCTGGCCCGTGGTCGGTCCATCCGTCGGCTTATCGAAGAAGTGGTCGAACAACCACACGGAATCGAGGCCACGAGTCTCGGCTGCGAGCGCGTACGACTTGATCGTCATCCAGCTCGGCGTCGCACCTTGACCATCGCTCTCCGCGGCCGGCAGGATCACCCCGATCTTCATGGGAGGAGTGTATGAAATGCGCTCGATCGGCTGCTGCGCCGGCCATCTGGCAGGTTGGCACGCTCCGGCCCTAAGCCCAAGGTCCCGTTGTGCATCGGCCGCGGCACCCATAGCTTATGCAAGACCCCGAACCCCCCGGAGGGATGTTCATGCAGAAGACCCGTACCCGTTTCGCCGTCGTGGCGATCGCGTCGATCGCGATCCTCGCGACGCTCGTTGGCCCGGCATTCGCCGAGAGTCAATTCGGTGGCAACCAGGGGTGCACGCCCGGTTATTGGAAGAACCACACCAGCAACTGGCCCGGCACCAACATCAGCGACGATGACCTGGGCAACCCGAAAGTTATCTCGCCCGGAGCTCAGCTCGGCGAGCTGTTCGGCTACACCATCATGCAGAACGGCGGCGTCGGCGCCTATAAGACCACGACGCTCCTTGGTGCCCTGAACCTCAAGGGTGGCCCGGGCATCGACGGTGCTGCGCAGATCGAGTTCCGTGCGGCTGCGGCCGCGTGGCTGAACGCCGCGGATGACCGTGTCGACTACCTGTATCGCCGCACCACCGACACGGCAACGCTGCAGAGCATCCGAACGATGGTGCAGAACTCCCTGGGTAACAGGGACAACATGCTGACCGTCGCCACGGCGCTCGACACCGCGAACAATGGCCAAGGTGGCTGCCCGCTGTCGTAAGGCGGATCGCACACCAACGTTGACGGGCGGCCCCGAAGGGGCCGCCCGTTCGCGTTCGCCCCTGGGACCATGACGCGGAGGATCCGAAAGGACCAGGGGCAGTGAAGGTCATCACCTGGAACGTGAATTCCATCCGACAGCGCCTGCCGCGGGTCCTTGCGCTCCTGGCACGCCACCAGCCGGACGTCGTCTGCCTCCAGGAAACCAAGGTGGCCGACGACGGGTTCCCCTTGCTGGAGCTGTCGGGCGCCGGGTATCACGCGGTTACCTTCGGCCAGCGTGCGTACAACGGCGTGGCCATCTTCGCCCGGCAAGAACCCACGGACGTGATGCGCGGGTTCCGGGGTGATCCCACGCACGAGGCATCGCGGGTGATCGCCTGTCGCGTCGGGGATCTCGCCGTCGTCAACGTCTATGTCGTGAACGGGAAGATGGTCGGTGACCCTGCCTATGACGTGAAGCTGGCGTGGCTAGACGCGTTCGATGCATGGATCCGGGACACCTACGACCCTTCGGAACCACTCTTGATCGTCGGCGACTTCAACGTGACGCCGGACGACCGTGACGTGTACGCGCCAGAGGCGTGGCGGGGGAAGAACCTGGCGAGTCCCGCCGAGCGGGAGCGGATCGCGAACCTTCGTTCGTGGGGGCTGACGGATCTGTCCCGCGCATTCTCCGGTGACGTCGAAGGACCCTTCACCTTCTGGGACTACCGGGTCGGCGCGTTCCATCGAGGATGGGGACTGCGGATCGATCTCGCGCTGGGAACCGGACCCGTCGCGAACAGACTCTTGGACGTGGCGGTCGACCGAGAAGAGCGGAAGGATTCCACCGGTGAAGGCAAGCCCAGCGACCACGCGCCGCTCATCGTCACGCTCCGAGACTGAGGCATCACCCGGGGAGCCTGGTCCATAGCCCCTCGTATGCTCGGGACATGATCGCGACTCCCGGTCCTTTGGTCTCGCCGGAATGGCTCGCCGAGCACCTCGGCGAGGACGGGCTCATGGTGGCTGACTCACGGTGGACGCCCGATGGATCGGGCAGGGCTGAGTTCGCTTCGGCCCACATCTCCGGGGCCGTCTACCTGGACACCGACGATGATCTCGCCGCGCCGCCATCGAGACCGGGGGGCAGACACCCGCTCCCGGAGCCCGTCGTATTCGCGGCAACGATGTCGAGAGCCGGCATCCGCGACGACGACGCCGTCGTCGTCTACGACGTGTCGCAGGGGTCCCATGCGGTGCGCTTGTGGTGGATGCTCACGGTGACCGGACACGACGCGGCGGTTCTGGACGGCGGACTACAGGCCTGGGACGGACCGATCGAACGCGGGGAAGCGGCGCCCAGGTCACCCTGCGTCTTCACCCCAACCCCGTGGCCGCCGGACGCCATCGCGGACGCCGACAGCATCGCCGGCGAGGTCCGGACGGGGCAGACCCTGCTGCTCGATGCCCGCGCGCCGGAGCGATACCGTGGCGAGGTCGAGCCCTACGACGCTAAGGCCGGACACATCCCGGGCGCTATCAACGCCCCGTGGTCGGAGAACCTGGACCCCGAGACGGGACGATTCCGCTCTCCCGCAGAGCTCGCCGAACGCTACGGCGACCTGGGGGGCGACCGGACGACGATCGTGCAGTGCGGCTCGGGCATCACGGCTGTCCATGACGCGCTCGCCATGCGGATCGCGGGCCTGCCGATGCCAAGGCTCTACGTGGGTTCCTGGTCGGACTGGATCAGCGATCCGAAGCGGCCGATCGCCACCGGCGACCGACCCTAAACCATCGTTTCGGGAACCACAGCCTGGTCGTATTCGGCCTCGGTGAGATATCCGAGAGACAGCGCTGCTTCCTTCAGGGTGGTTCCGTCGTGGTGCGCCTTCTTCGCGATCTCAGCTGCGCGGTCGTAGCCGATCTTCGGTGTAAGGGCGGTCACCAACATCAACGAGCGCGAGACCAGGTCCGCGATCCGGTCCCGATCGGCTTCCAATCCTTCGACGCAGAACGTCCGGAACGTCACCGAGACGTCGGCCAGCAACCGCACCGAATGCAGGAGGTTCTTGACGATGAGCGGCTTGAACACGTTGAGTTCGAGATTGCCCTGGCCGCCGGCGATCTTGATGGCCGTGTCGTTGCCCATCACCTGGACCGCGACCATGGTCATGGCTTCGGACTGGGTCGGGTTCACCTTCCCCGGCATGATCGAACTTCCGGGTTCGTTCTGAGGGAGGATGAGCTCGCCGAGACCGCTGCGCGGACCGGAGCCGAGCCATCGGATGTCGTTCGCGATCTTCATATAGCCAGCTGCGAGTGTCGTCAGGGCACCCGACATGAACACGAAGGCGTCGTGGGCGGCGAGCGCGGCGAATTTGTTCGGCGCACTCACGAACGGCAGCCCGGTGAGTTCCGCGCTCGTGGCGGCGACCTCATCCGCGAACCCTGGAGCGGCGTTCAGCCCGGTGCCCACCGCCGTACCTCCGGCAGCCAACTCGTAGAGCCCGGGCAGGCAGGCATGGATACGGGAGAGATCTGCATCCAACTGCGCGACGTACCCGCTGAACTCCTGTCCGAGCGTCAAGGGGACCGCGTCCTGAAGATGGGTGCGCCCGATCTTCACGATATCGGCGAACGCCTCGGCCTTGACCGCCAGCGCATCCCGCAGCGCCGTCACGGCGGGGATCAGCCGTTCGACGATCATCTGCGCGGCCGCGATATGCATCGCGGTGGGGAAGGTGTCGTTGGATGACTGGCACATGTTCACGTGATCGTTCGGGTGCACCGGCGATCTCGATCCGAGTTCGCCTCCCGCCATCTCGATCGCCCGATTGGAGATGACCTCGTTCACGTTCATGTTGGTCTGGGTCCCCGAACCCGTCTGCCAAACGAACAAGGGGAAGTGGTCGTCCAGCTTGCCCTCGATGATCTCGTCCGCCACGGCCACGATGAGGTCCGCAACGCTTCGATCCAACCTTCCGCCGTCGGCGTTCACCATGGCGGCGGCTTTCTTCAGCATGGCCTGGGCGTGGACGACCTCCATCGGCATGCGATCGGCCTCGGGCCATCCGATGGAGAAGTGGTGGAGCGAACGTTCGGTCTGCGCTCCCCAGTAGCGGGATGCGTCCACGTCCACTGGACCGAGGCTGTCGGTCTCGGTTCGGTACTCGGTCATGTCGGGAACCTCCGGGATGGCGATGGCCCCATCCTCCCAAACCCGAAGCACCCCGACGCGGCGGTAGGCTCCCGTGATCTGAGAACGGGAGGAACTCGATGGAGGTCGCGCCGGGGGCAGAAGGCATATTCGAACGTGGGGATGAGGCCAGGTTCACCGGTGAGGTGTGGCTTCGAGGGACCATCGCGGATCCTGAAGGCACGAATCTAGGCGTTGTTCACTTCTCCCCAGGAGCGCGGACACACTGGCATCGGCACCCCGGCGGTCAATTCCTCTACGGGATATCGGGGCGGGGCCGCGTGCGGACCCGCGGGGAACAGGGCCATCACCTCCTCCCCGGCGACGTGGTCCACGTGGGCCCGGACGAATGGCATTTCCACGGCGCCTCCCGGAACGCTCCGATGGTGCACGTCGCGGTGAACGGTGGCGGCACGCCGGAGTGGGCCGAGGCGGTCAGCGACGCCGAGTTCGACGAAGGGGCCTGACGATGGCGCCCGTGGTTCCGCCGGTGCCGCCGATGTTGGCGAAGCTCGAGGACGGACTTCCGGACGGTGACGGATGGCGGTTCGAGCCGAAATGGGATGGGTTCCGCGCGATCGTCTTCCGCGACGGGGAGACCGTCCAGGTGCAGAGCCGCGACACCCGCTCGCTCGATCGCTACTTCCCCGAGGTGGTGGAAGGGGTCTCCGCCCTGCCGGAGGGATCGTGGGTCATCGACGGCGAGCTCTTGATCGTGACGCCCGAGGGGCTGGCCTTCGACGCCCTCCTCCAACGGATCCACCCGGCCGCCTCGCGCGTGCGAACCTTGGCCGACCGAACCCCCGCGACGCTCATCGCGTTCGACATCCTGGCCCGAGGCACCGATGATCTCCGCTCCGCACCCGACGATGCGCGCCGCGATGAACTCGAAGCGTGGGCCCGCGACATGGGAGTGGCGGTTGCCCCGGAGCGCTTGTCCGAACTTCCACCGGGGCCAGGCATCCTCGTCACTCCGAGAACTCGGGACCGAGCAACGGCGCTCCGCTGGTACGCGGACGAGGAGGGGATGGGCCAGGACGGGCTGATCGCGCGGCGCGGGGATGTCACGTACCGCCAGGGCGAACGCGCGATGATCAAGGTGAAGCATCGGCGCACCGTGGATTGCGTGGTCGGCGGATACCGGACGGCGAAGGACGGAAAGGGCGTTGGGAGCCTCCTCCTGGGTCTCTACCGAGGAGACGTGCTCCACTACGTCGGGCACACGTCGTCGTTCCGGGCGGCCCAGCGTCGAGAACTGGCCGAACGCTTGCTCCCGTTCCACGGCGAAGGCGGGTTCGGTGAGGGCCGTTCGCCCGGAGGGATCAGCCGGTGGTCATCGGGCAGGTCGACGGAGTGGGTCCCACTACGTCCGGAGCTTGTGTGCGAGGTGTCCGTCGACCGGCTGCAAGGCGAGCGGTTCCGTCATGCGGCGACCTTCCAGCGTTGGCGGGACGATCGAGATCCCGCGTCCTGCACGTTCGAGCAGGTGTCACGTTCCCGAACCTGAGGGTTTCTTCCGCGCTCTGGACGGAGCGACACGGTCGGGCTCGCCTTTGGCCTTCGGGAAGTGCGGGGGCCAGGGCGCGTCGCCCAGTCCTCCGGCTTCATCCCGGTCGGCAAGCTCCAACAGCAGCGTCAGGTCACCGGCGGAGGCGTCGATCGCTGACGCCGCATCCCCCCGTTCGCGCAGCATCACGGGCACCGTCGCAAGCGTGAAGTCGGCAGGTTCCACCTCGGCGACCTCCTCCCACTGCAACGGCATCGACACCCGCGCATCGGGGACGGGCCTCACCGAATACGCCGAGGCGGTCGTTCGGTCTCGTGCGTTCTGGTTGTAGTCCACGAAGACCCCATGGCGCTGTTCCTTCCACCAGGCGCTGGTGGCGAGCTTCGGCGCACGTCGTTCGATGTCGCGGGCGAGCGCCAAGGCCGCTCGGCGCACAACCGTGAACTCCCACCGCGGTTCGATCCGAACGGGGATGTGGATCCCCCGCTTGCCGCTGGTCTTCGGGAAGCCGGTCAGCCCGTGTTCGGCGAGCGCCTCCCGCGCGATCAGAGCCACCTGGCGAACCACATCGAACGGGATGTCGGGTGTCGGGTCCAGGTCGATCCGCAGTTCGTCGGGGCGATCTACATCGGAGCGCCGCACCGGCCACGGGTTGATGTCCAGACAACCGAGTGTGGCGGCCCAGGCGATGTGGGCGACGTCCGCCATCACGGCGGTGCGCGCGGTTCGGCCGCTCGGATAGGTGATGGTGACGCTCTGGACCCACTCAGGGGCGCCCTTGGGGATCCTTTTCTGGAAGAACGGCTCTCCTTGGATCCCGTCTGGCCAGCGGAACAGGATCGAGGGCCGGTCGCGACATCCCAGGAGGGCCGCTGTTCCGACGTCGATGTAGTAGCGGATCACGTCGAGCTTCGTGATGCCCGGCTCGGGGAAGTACACCTTGCTGGGGTTGGTCACGTGGATGGTCCGACCCTCGACCTCGATGTCGATCGCTTCCTCCTTCGCCACGCGGGATCCCTTATCCGATCACGGCGGCGACCTCGCGGAGTTCTTCTTCCGAGAGTTGCCACGCGGTTGTCGCCGAAGCGTTGGCGCGAACCTGGTCGGGGTCGGTGGCACCGGCGATCACGGTCGCGACCGCCGAGTGGCTCGCGAGCCAGGACAGGGCCACTTCCAACAGTGAATGACCATGATCGTTCGCATAGGCCTCCAACCTCTCCACCAGCCCGAAGCGCTGGTCGGTGAAGACGTCCTCTCCGGCGTGGGAGAGTCGGGTGCCCGGCGGGGGAGACTCGCCTCGGCGGTACTTCCCGGTGAGGAGACCGGAGGCCAGCGGGAAGTACGGCATGAACGTGATCCCCGCGCGCTCGCAGGCGGGAAGCACATCGCCCTCCGCTTCACGTTCGAGGAGGCTGAGCTCGTTCTGCACGGTCGCGAAGCCGTTCCACCCCTCGGCCATGGCGGCGGCGTGGGTCTCGGCGATCTGCGCGGCGGAGACGTTCGAGCATCCGACTTCGCGAACCTTGCCCTTATCGACGAGCAATCGCATGGCGTCGAGCGTCTCGGTCATCGGCACCGCGGGATCGGGTTGATGGAGGAGGTAGAGGTCGATCCGGTCGGTGCCGAGCCGCTCCAAGCTTTGATCGCAGGCCTGCGCGACCCATCGTGGGTCACCGCCCGTGAGTCCGTTGGGGGGAGTCCGCATCCCGAACTTCGTCACCACGACAGCGCGGTCGCGCGATGCTCCAAGGGCGCGCCCAAGGAACTCCTCGGACGCCCCATCACCGTAGAGGTCGGCCGTATCGAACACGGTGATACCGGCGTCCAGAGCGGCGGCAACCACCTCCTGGGTCCGGGCTTCGTCGATCCGTCTGCCGAAGTTGTTGCACCCGAGCCCGGCGATCGACACCTCGATGTCGCCGATCCTTCGCGTTGTGAACGTGTCCATCCGTACCTCCTGAAGACCGAAGGCCCCACCGTACCCCTCATCGCCTGTCGGACGCAGTCGTACGTGCGAAGCTATGCCGCGAGGGGCGGTAGCTCAATCGGTTAGAGCAGCAGACTCATAATCTGTAGGTTCCAGGTTCAAGTCCTGGTCGCCCCACCACAGTCCTGCAGCGGTATGGGCGGCGTAGGCCGGTCGTTCCAGGTAGGTGTGAAAGGCCTATGGTCGTGGGACGAACGGGAGGCCAAGGATGGCACCGGACAGAGGGAAAGACGCCGCCCCCGAGTCGCTCACGGGACTCGCGCAGCATGCGTTGTTCGATGCTCTTGAAGAGACGGCGGACCTCGTCATGGTCGTTCGCGCCGACGACGACCGGCTCCTCTGGGTGAACGCAGGGTTCCTCGCGTTCGCCGGCGCTCAGCTGGAAGGGGTGCTCGGGAAGACCCTCGCCGAGCTCGGTCTGTCCGTCGAAGGACCTCCTGCCGCCGCGACTCCGACCGCGTGGGACAGTCCGACTGCACCCTCGCGATTCGAGTTTCGTCGCCACGACGGGGAGATCAGGCTCTTCGAAGGATCGCGGAGAGCGGTTGGACTGAAGGATCACGCGCTGGTCGTCACGATCGCTCGTGACGTCACGGTGCGGGACCACGTTCTCGACGAACTCCGGTCTTCGAGAGGATTCGTCACGGAGATCGTCGAATCCATGCCTGTGGCGTTCGTTGCGGTCGATGAAGGATTCCGCATCTCATACGCGAACAATCGCGCAGTCGAGCTCATGAGCAAACCTCGGATCGGACTCCTGGGCCGGGCGCTGTGGGAGGAGTTCCCCGACGCTGCGGAACCGCCGTTCGTCGACGCCGCCAATTGGGCCATGGAGGAGCGCGTCCCCGTGCGCGTCGAGCAGTACTACACGCCGTTGGACATGTGGTTCGAGGTGAGCGTCGTTCCCATCCCGAGCGGACTGGCGATCTACGTCACCGACATCCATGAACGCAGGCGACGCGACTCCGACGTCGCGCAGCTCGCGTCCATCGTGGATTCAACGGAAGACGCGATCATGAGCGTCTCGACGGACGGTGTGTTCACCAGTTGGAACCCGGCTGCCGAGCGGATCTTCGGCTATTCATACGATGAGGCGATCGGGAGCACACTCGGTTCGATCATGGTTCCGGCGGGCCAATCCGACGATGCCGACGAGCTGTTCAAGCGTGTGGCGCAAGGCGAGGTGCTGATCGCCAAGGAGGTTCGCCGGTGGCGGAAAGACGGCTCGCATGTTGATGTATCAGTGACGCTGTCACCGATCCGCGATGCCTCGGGGCAGCTGACAGGTGTATCCGCGATCTCGAGAGATATCACGCGTGAACGGCGGGCCGCAGAAGAGCTCCGCGATGCCGAAGTCCGGTACCGGAGGCTGGTCGAACAGGTGCCCATCATCATCTACGACTGGGGTGTCCAGGGCGACATCGAGCACGTCAGCGAGAACTACGTCAGTCCCCAGATCGAGGGGATCCTCGGGTTCAAGCCCGAGGAATGGATGGCTGACCCGACGTTGTGGTTCTCGCAGGTGCATCCTGACGATATCCAGGAGGTGACGGCGGCCGTCGTGCGGTCGATAGAGGACGGGGTTCCCCTCCGGGTCGAGTACCGGATGTTCGCGAAGGACGGGCAGACGGTGTGGCTCAGGGATGAGGCGTTGGTGCTTGAGCGGGACGAGGATGGAAGGGCCACGCTCTTCCAGGGCGTGCAACTCGACATCACGGCTGAGAAACGAGCGGAGGAAGCGCTCCGCAGGGCCGCTGACGAGAAGGCGCAGCTCATCCAGCTCCTCGCGCACGAGCTGTTCACCCCGATCACGGCTATCCAGGGAGCGGCCTTGACGCTGAGCTCGCTGGGGGAGCGCCTGAGCCCCACCGATCTCAGTGTTCTGGCGGAAGGCGTCGCCAGGGGGGCCCGGCGATTGCAGCGACTGGTCCAAAACCTCGATGCCGCCGCGAAGTTGGACCGAGGGGATGTGGCCGTCTCGCGCCGGAGCGTGCCTATCGGCGAGATCCTGAGGCTGGCCCTGCGGGACTTTCAGACCGAGTCCGAGGCGTCAGACATCAACGTTTCGGCCGATGAGGAGATCGTGGGCCGTCGGACCGTTGCAGACCTCTCCCTGGCCGCTCAGGCTCTCAGTGTCGTCATCGAGAACGCCCTGGACTACTCCGACGGTGCAGCCGTGGATATCGACCTGCTCGAGAGCGACGGGAGCCTCCTCATCCGTGTATCCGACCGCGGCCCCGGGGTCACGCCGGAGCAACGCGATCACATCTTCGAACTGTTCGCCCAAGAGGACTCCAGCGACACGCGTAGTCATGAGGGGCTGGGTGTGGGTCTGTTCTTGGCTCGGCGGGTGATGGCGGTCCATGGGGGAGAACTCGCCTACGAGGCACGACCTGATGGCGGGGCCATGTTCACGTTCCACTTCGTTCCCAGCCGTACCGCCGGTTAGCGGTGCGGGAACCTGAGGAAGAGCCGAGGTATGGGCCGGCCGTGGCTTGGTCGAGGGGATACCTAGCGCGTTCCGCTCTCGCGGGATGTTCCGCGACATCACTGCCTACGTCACATCCGTCGGGTACCCGCGGAGCGGTCATAGTCTCGTCGGATCGTTGATCAACGCGCACCCCGAGGCCCTGATCGCGCACGAACTGGACGCGATCGCATTGATCGACGCCGGTTCCCCCGCTCGTTGCTCGGGACTACGCGCTGCCGGGCGGATCGCAGGGAACGTGGACGTCTAGATCACACCAGGGGCACGACCGCGTCGCCGATCCGGACCCGCCCCGGTTCCTCGACCTCCGCGTACATCCCGAACGGCAGACCCGTATCGTTCTTCATCCGCCCTCGCGAGGTCGCGAGCACCTTCAGGGTTTCGAAGTCCTTCTGGCCCGTGCTCGGCGATTGCGTGGTGATCACGCAGCGCGGGACCTGACCGCAGACGCGCACCGTGCTCTCCCCGATACGCAGGAGCCGTCCGTCCCAGGTGTCCTCTTCGTACGGATCGCATCCGTCCAGCTCGAAGAGCATGCGGAATCTGCGTGAGTCGATATCTCCGTCGGCGCCTCCGGCGCGCGCGAGTGCGACCACCGAAGCTTTGGATACCAGGGTGAGGTGATGCACGTCGCTGCCTTCACCCGCCAGATCTGATCTGACCAGACGCACGCCCAACCCGATGTAGTCCGACAAAGCCTCGGAGAAGGGGCCCTGCACCACGTGCGATGCGACGGGTCGCCCGTAGAAATCGCTGGCGACGGCCTCGTGCGTCGGCACGGCTCCACCTTTCACCTCCGAACCGTCGGGGAACGCCAGGGTGAGGACATCCCGCTCAGGATCGAAGCTGGCCCGAACCTGTTGCATCGGCCCGAATTTGTCCGCCGAGACCATCGCCCCGTCCTGATCGACCATGAAGAAGAGGCGATTGTCCGCGACTCCGATCTCGGTGAGGGTCACTTCCTCCGGGTGCGCCAGCGCGAGCCCCTTCACGGGAGTCACATTCAGCCGAAGGACCGAGATCGTCATCAACGAAAGGTACCGGATGGAGGGTTTACCCAAGTACCCGCATTGACGTACCATCAGCGCCTCCGCACCCCCCGGGCTCAACAGGAGAACGAATGAGCGACGAGATTGCGCACGAGGTAGTGGTTTCGAGTCTCTTGGATCTGCAGGCCCGCCTGCGTAACGCTGAACACCAGGCGGCCGACGAGCCCCGGGACGGCGTGAAGGTGCCGGAGGCGACACCGATCTTCGTGAACATGCCGGACGACGCTCGGCTCCCGGCACCGCCTCCGGCGGTCTCCGTCATCGAGGACGAGCTGACAGTGCAGGTCGAGCCCGCCGAAGCGCACCTACTGATGGTCGTACCCACTCCGGAGGAGGACGTCGCTCCGGTCAAGACGTTGCACCCCATCTCGACGCCGCCCGGGGACGGTCGGTTGGCATCTCTCACGGAACGTCTCGCCCGCCTGGAGCTCGAATTGGACGGCGTGATCGGCCGGATCGAGAAAGTGGATCCCGTCAGGATCGATCGCCTAGAAGCCGTGCATGAAGAATTGGGAGCTCAGCAGGAGGGTCTCAAGGCAGCGATCGACTCACACTTCACCGAACTGCAGCACTCCATCGAGGAGCGTCTCCGCGGCACGGAGCGGTGATCGCAGGCTGGTAGGTTCGGTCCCATGGGGCCGGAGATCCACGCAGATCTCGAACCGTTCGCGGCGCTGATCGGCCGCTGGTTGGGAGATGGGCACGGGAGCTATCCCACCACGGAGCCGTTCCGCTACGGGGAAGAGATCGTGTTCGAGTCCGTGGGCGAGCCCTATCTGCTGTATGCGGCCCGGAGTTGGGCGGAAGGCGATGGGTCCCCGCTTCACTTCGAGCGCGGATTCCTTCTTCCGGGAGCCGAGCCGGGGCAGGCTGGGCTGGCCATGGCCCATCCGCTCGGCGTCACCGAGATCGCCACCGGGACCATCGGCGCCGGCTCGCTGGTGCTCACCAGCACGGCCATCGGCCGGACCCCCACGGGCTCAGCGGTCAGCGGTTTGGTCAGGCGGTATCAGGTCGACGCCGACTCCCTGAGTTACGAGATCGACATGGCGATGGACCACGTCGCGATGGTCTTCCATATCAGCGGGCGCCTCCGGCGGGCCGGATGAACTCACAACTTCGCTCTCGGATCTGGCTGGCGGCATCCGTCGTCGGCATCGCCACCGGTGGTGTCTGCAAGCTCGTGGGAGCCGATGGCCCGGCGAACGTCGCGTGGGCTGTCACGACGTGGATCGGTCTGGTGGTCCTTGGGTGGGGAACCGGGAAAGGATTGCTCCGCCGGGAGGCGGGCGTTGACCTCATCGCGCTCCTTGCGGCGGCCGGATGCCTGGCGCTCGGGGAGTATCTGGCCGGGGCGGTGATAGCGCTCATGCTCTCGAGCGGCGAAGCGCTGGAGACCTACGCCGACGGGGTGGCCCGGCGTGAGCTCTCCGCCCTGCTCGCCAGGGCCCCTCGCACGGTCACACGGTACGAGAACAAGGTGCTCGTTTCGCGTCCCATCGAGGATGTTCTTGCGGGCGATCGGCTCTTCGTGAAGACGGGTGAGGTCGTTCCCGTCGACGGACTGGCCGGTTCGAACATCGTGCTCGATGAGTCGGCGCTCACCGGCGAATCGCGGCCCGCGGAGCGCGCGGAGGGGCAAGCGATCCGCTCGGGCGCGGTGAACGCCGGCCCTGCGTTCGACCTGCGCGCTATCGCGACGGCGGAGGCATCGACGTACGCCGGCATCGTCCGATTGGTGAAGGAGGCGGAAGAGCAGAAGGCGCCATTCGTTCGGGTGGCGGACCGGTATGCGGCCGTGTTCATCCCGGTCACCTTGGTGATCGCGGGGGCGGCGTGGGCCATCTCCGGTGATGCCATCCGGGGGCTTTCGGTGCTGGTGGTCGCGACCCCGTGTCCGCTCCTGCTCGCGGTACCTATCGCCATCGTCGGAGGCATCTCGCGAGCCGCCAAGCGCGGGATCATCGTGAAAGGTGGCGGCGCCCTGGAAACCCTGGCCCAGGGAACGGTGCTCCTGTTCGACAAGACGGGGACGCTGACCTCGGGGGTGCCCCAGGTGGCCGACGTCGAGGGGTTCGGCGACATGGACGGCGACGAACTGCTTCGGCTGGCCGCCTCGCTCGATCAGGTCTCCCCGCACGTCCTTGCGACTGCCATCGTGGGTGAAGCCCGCGCCCGGAACCTCCCGCTGGTGTTCCCCGAGGAGGTCGACGAGCGGTATGGGTCGGGGATCGAGGGCGTGGTCGATGGTCGGAAGGTGCGGTTGGGGAAATCGGTATTCGCGACACAGGGTGGACCGCTGCCCGCATCCGCGCGGGACGTCCGGCGCCGCACCCGGATGGACGGCTCATCCTGCGTCTTCGTGGCGGTGGACGGGCAGGTCTCCGGTGCGATCGTCATCGACGATCCGATCCGTCCCGATACGCCGCGCGTGATCCGTTCGCTCCGCCGGACCGGGATCGCCCGCGTGGTCATGGTCACCGGCGACCATCCCGACGTAGCCGAATCCGTGGGCGCCGCACTGGGCGTGGACCGCATCCTTTCCGAACGCGACCCGGCCGAGAAGGTTGAAGCAGTCAAAGCCGAGCGGGCCGAGGGGATCACCATCATGGTCGGTGACGGCCTGAACGACGCGCCCGCGCTCGCCGCCGCGGATGTAGGCGTGGCGATGGGCGCACGCGGAGCCACCGCCTCCTCGGAAGCGGCCGACGTGGTCCTGGTGGTCGACCGGCTGAACAGGTTGGTCGAGGCCATCGCCATCGCGAAGCGCTCGCGCACCATCGCGGTGCAGAGCGTATTGATGGGGATGGGGATCGCGTTCGGCTTCATGCTCTTCGGTGCGTTCGGTGTGATCGGGCCCGTCGGCGGTGCCGTGGTGCAGGAGTTCATCGACGTGGCGTCGATCCTCAACGCCCTCCGGGCACTGAGAGGCCCGCAGGGTCGCGCCGATCAGGGGCCTGCGACCGACGTTGCGGAACGCTTCCGTGCCGAGCACAAGGAATTCATGCCCGAACTCCAGAGGCTCCGTCAGACGGCCGACCGCCTGGAGACCCTGGATCACGACGACCTCCTTCGCGAACTTGAAGCGGCGCGCTGGTTCATCGTTGACCGCCTGCCACAGCACGAGGAAGAGGAAGAGGCCGCTGTCTACCCGGTGGTGGCGAAGCTTATGGGGGGCGACGATCCGATGAGCAGCATGGCGCGGGCGCATATCGAGATCGATCACCTGGCCCGGGTGTTCCGTTCGTCGCTGGAGGAACTGCCGCCCGATGGGCCGGGACCGGAGGACCTCATGGACCTTCGGCGGGTGCTCTACGGGCTACACGCTGTGCTCCGCTTGCACTTCGCGCAGGAAGAAGAGGCCTACGCCTGGCTGGCGTCGGAGTCTTCAACCACGACCTGATGTTCGTTGAGGTCCTTCTCCACCGGGACCACGGGGGCTGAGGGCAGGAAGACGCGGAACGAAGCTCCACCACCCTCGCGTTCCTCGACCCAGGCCCTTCCTCCGTGGATCTGCGCGAACCGTGCCACCAACGTGAGGCCGACACCCACTCCGGGAGAATGGCTGGACAGGCTGCTGCCCTGGAGGAACGGTTCGAAGATCTGTTGGCGGAGGTCGGGGGGGACACCCGGTCCGTCGTCCTCGACCATGATGATCACGCCGTCTGCGACGGCCTCGACGCGCACCCACACGCTCGCCTCCGGCGCGGTGTGTTTGGCCGTGTTCCCCAGCAGGTTCTCGATGATGCGTTCGACCTTCCCGCCATCTAAGGGAACGATGACCGACGCGGTGTCGATGTGCACCGTTCGTCCGCGCAAGAGGTCGGAAGCTTCGGTGATCGACCTGACCAGCTCGCCTGCATCCGTCGGACGCAGGACCGGCTCCACGAGCCCGTGCGAGAGCCGGTCGAGATCCAGCAGATCGTTCACGATCTTCTCCAGCTTCCGGGCGTTCGCGGCGATCCTTCCGGCCAGATCGCGCGATTCTTCGGGCTTCAGGCCCATGTCCTCTCCGCGTTCCAACGTGATGGCCAGACCAAGGATCGCGGCAAGCGGGGTGCGGAGGTCGTGGGACACCGCTTGAAGGAACGTGTTCTTCATGTCGTCGAGCGTGCGGAGGTGGTCTGCGGATTCCCGCTCGGCAGCGAGATCGCGCTCCAGTGATTCGGCGCGCTTCTGCTCGGTGATGTCGATGAGCACGCCCTGCCAGTATCTCGGCTCACCGTGTTCGTCGGTGATCAACTTCGCCTGATCGTGCACCCAGACCACATGTCCGTCCTTGGCGATGAGCCGATAGACCGAGTCGTGGGGACCGCCCGCGACATCCCCGTACCTGGCCCCGTCCTCGGGGTGCACGATCTTGGACCACAGGCCCGGGTCCGCGTACCACTCCTCCGGGGAGTAGCCAAGGATCGGCGTGGTCTGCGGACTGATGTACATCGTGCTCTCCGGCTCGCCGCCGACGGCATCGATGTAGGTGATGGTAGGGGTCTGTTCGACCAGGGCGCGGTACCTGGCTTCGGCCTCGGCGAGCTGCGCCTCCGCCTCCCTCCGCGGAGTGATGTCCGTCATAACCCCTTGCCAGTAACGGGGGTTGCCGTTCGCGTCCGAGACAAGGACGGCTTCGTCGTGGAACCACAGCGTTCGTCCGTCGCGCGCGAACATGCGGTATTCGGCGGAGAACGGTTCACCCGTGCGTTCGGTCTCGCGGTTGATGCGTTCGATCTCTGTTCGATCGTCGGGATGCATGGCCTCGAACCACACGGTGGGATCCTTCAGCCATTCCTCCTGACTGATCCCCAGTAGGCTCTCTACCAGCGAGTTGATGTACATGATCTGGAGCCCGTTGCCCGTGACGTCCTCCGAGTAGACGATGGCCGGCAGGCTCTCAACCAGGGTCCGGTAACGCTCCTCCGTCTCGCGGATGCGAACCTCGGACTCGCGTTCGGCGGTGATGTCGAACATGATCCCCTGCCAGAACGCGGGCGCGCCGGCCTCGTCGCGAACCAGGAGGGCCTCGTCCCGGAACCACACGGTCCTCCCGTCCTTGGCGAACATCCGGTACTCGCAGATGAACGGCTCATCGTTCTGCTGTGACGCCTCGTATTGTTCGCGCACGCGCACGCGGTCGTCGGGATGGAACTGTCGCGCCCACGTGACGGGATCCTGCTGCCATTCTTCGGGGGTGAAGCCGAGGATGGGAGCCACCTGCGGGCTCACGTAGATGGTTTGACCGACCGCCTCCGCATCGGTGCCGACGGACTCCAGGTAGACGATGGCCGGGATCCGATCCACGACGCGGCGGAATCGCATCTCGGCGTTGGTGCGCTCCTCCTCCGTGGACTTCTGTTTCGTGATCTCGACCATCAGTCCGCGGATGAGCGCCGGCTCGCCGTGGACGTCCTTCACCACGTGGGCGAGATCACGCAGCCACACCACCGACCCATCTTTGGCATGGAACCGGTACTCCATGTCGAGCTTTCCGCCGCTGGTGATCGCGCGGACGAACTGCTTGAGAACCCGTTCGCGATCTTCGACGACGATGTGATCGGCCCAGAAGTTCGGTTCGGCGAGCCATTCGCGCGGCGTGTAGCCCAGGATGTCCTGAGAGCCCTCACTGACGAACGTGAACAGGGTCGTTCGCGCGTCTGCCTCCCACACGATCGCGTCGAGGTCCGCGATGAGTGACCGGACGCGTCGGAGTTCGCTCCCTGGACTCACCATGGGCGGGAATGACGACATCGTCCGGACAGTGTGACGGCTAGAGCCCGACTACACCACTTCTAGCCTGCTGCCGCCGATCCATCGGCGCGCGGGTCGCTCCCGACATCGAAACCGTCACGTCCCGCGCGGATCATGTGCGAATGGCCCAGGTCACCCGTCAGGTCGGGGCGTTCGACGATGGTGAACCCGCTGGTCCGGAACGAGTCGGCGGCGCTGGGGGGGACCGACGCTTCGACGTCGATGAACGGGTCCTCGGTCTCCGGATCCATCCCGCCGACCAGCCACCTGGGTGCCGCCACGGCCTGACCCGGCGTCATGCCGAGGTCCAAACAGCGAAGCAGGTTGATGGCGTTGATCTGCGGCTGGGCGGAGCCGCCCATGGCCCCGGACACGACCTCGAGTTCGCCGTCCCGATGCACCATCACCGGCATGAGCGTGTGCGCCGGACGCCTCCCCGGCAACAACGTGTTCGCGTGAGCGGGATCGAGCGTGAAACACGCACCTCTGTCCTGGGCCACGATCCCGGTGGTCGGCTCCAGGATCCCGGCACCGAACCCGTGATACAGGCTCTGGATGAGCGACACCGCGGTACCGGATGCGTCGGCGGTGACGAGCGCGATGGTGTCGCCCGTACCGGACGTCGCGATGGGTCCTGCTTCACCCGTCACCAGTCCCCGCACCTCATCCGCGAGCGAGGCCAGATGTCCGTCATCCATGAGGGCGGTGGCGTGGATCCGCATGGCGTCGGCATCGGCCAGGTGGAGGTCACGGTCCCTGGCTGCGGCGCGGAAGACGCGTGCAAGCATCGCGGCGTCCGCGCCGACGGGATCCGGATCGAGTTCCATCCGTTCGATCAGAGCCAGGATCTCCAGTAACACGAACCCTTGGGAGTTCGGTGGGCAGACCTGCACGTCGAGGTCGCGGTATCGGGTGATGAGCGGAGCACCGAGTTCGGCGGTGTGGGCACGGAGGTCCTCGAGCGTGATGGGAACGCCCGCGGAGCGGAGTCCGGCCGAATAGCGTGCGCCGACATCGCCGTCGTACAGCGCCTGGGCGCCGTAGGACGCGATCGCCTGGAGCGTGGTCCCGAGCGCGGGCTGGAGCACCTGCTGGCGTTCGGGAAGCGGCTTCCCCTCGGGGAAGAAGATCGCGGCCATGCCGGGATCGGCCGAGAGACGTTCGGGGTCCCATGCGAGCGTTTCCGCCAGGGAACTCGAAACAGGGGCGCCGTCGTGGGCGTAGGCGATCGCGGCACCGAACGCGTCGGCCCAGGGAAGCCGGGCTCCTTGTTCGTGCAGAAGCCGCCATCCGCTCACGGCTCCGGGGATGGTAACCGGGGGAGGGCCGTACGGCGGAACGGTGAAACCGTGCCGAGCCCGGAGCGCGTCGGGGTCAACGCCCATCGGAGCCCGACCGCTGGCGTTGAGGGCAACCACCGCACCGTCGGGGTGCCGGACCAGCGCGAAGAGATCCCCGCCGACCCCGCACATGTGCGGATACACGACCGCGAGCGTGACCGCGGCCGCGAGCGCGGCATCAACCGCGGTGCCCCCGTGCTCGTAAGCGACGACCGCGGCGTCGGTAGCCAGCGCATGGGGGGTTGCGACGGCCCATGAAGGACCTACGGCGTGCAAGGGGTTCGACATGGGAGGCAGTGTGGCAGCGGCAGAGCCGAGTGGCATCCGTCGAAGCGCTGCGGCACGGTAAGGTCTGCGCCGTGATGACGCACGCAGCCGATCTCATCTTTACCGGCGGACTCGTCTACACCGTTGACCCCGCCCGAAGTTGGGCTCAGGCGGTGGCAGTTCGTGACGGCCGCATCATCGCGGTGGGAAGAGACGACGATATTCGCGAACGGAAAGGCCCTGACACCGAAGTCGTCGAACTCAACGGACGGATGGTCTTGCCCGGGTTCCAGGACTCGCACATCCACCCTGCGTTCGCAGCGCGGAACATGCTCCAGCTCAACCTCGACCATCTGAGCACGCGGGCGGAATATCTCGACGCCATCGCCGCCTACGCGGCCGAACATCCCGACCTTCCCTGGATCTCGGGCGGGGGTTGGGCGATCACCGCCTTCCCACCCGACGGAGATCCGACGAAAGCGGATCTCGACGCCGTTGTTCCGGACCGACCTGTGTTCCTCATGAACACCGATGTCCACAGCGGCTGGGTGAACTCGAAGGCGCTCGAGATGGCGGGGTGGGATGCCCGCACAGCCGACCCGTGGGACGGCCGCCTTGAACGCGACGCAGATGGAGAGCCCACCGGCGCGTTGATCGAGGGAGCCGCGTACACATTCCTGGACACGTTCGTCCCGTCTACACCGATCTCGCTGTGGCGCGAGTGCGTCCTGCTGGCCCAGCGAGAGCTTCACGCGCTGGGGATCACGGGATGGCAGGACGCATGGGTTCGGCCAGAGCTCTTGCAGGCCTACCGCGAACTCGACGACGCCGGCGACCTCACGATGCGCGTGGTCGCCGCGCTCTGGTGGGATCGCCATCGGGGGATGGAGCAGGTGGACGACCTCATCGCCATGCGCGACGGCACCGGCGAACGCGATCGGCTCCACGCCGGCACCGTGAAGATCATGCTCGATGGCTGCCCCGAGAGCTGCACGGCCGCGATGCAGTCGCCGTACGAGGCTCGTTTCGGGGATGCCTACGGCCGCGGGATCGCCTTCATCGATGACGAACCGTTGCAACAGGCGTTCGGCGCGCTGGACGCGGAGGGATTCCAGGTTCACCAACACGCCTTGGGCGACCGGGCGGTGAAGATGGCCCTGGACGCCATCGAAGGGGCCCGTCGAGCGAACGGTCCGAACGACGCTCGCCACCACATCGCGCACATCCAGACGCCCGACCCCGCTGACCTCGGCCGGTTGCGGCCGCTCGGCGTCGTCGCGAACATGCAACCACTGTGGGCGTGCTACGACGACGCCATGGCGGAGATCACCCTGCCCCGGCTGGGGGAGGAGCGGTTCAACCGGATGTATCCGATCGCCGACCTCCGTGCGAGCGGCGCAGTCATGGCATTCGGGAGCGATTGGCCGGTGACGACGCCCAACGTGTTCCCGGAGCTGGAGGTCGCGGTGACCCGGGTCCCACCATGGGCGCGCGAGACGGCGGTCTGGAGCAGACATCAGCGGATCGACCTCCCTGCGGCGATCGCTGCATTCACGCAAGGATCGGCCTACGTGAATCATGACGATCAGGGCGGCTCACTGGACGTAGGGAAGCGGGCCGACCTGGTGGTCGTGGACCGGAACCTCTTCAACCGTTCGCATGGGCCTATCGGCGACGCGAGGGCGGACATGACGGTTGTGTCTGGCTCGGTGGTTCACCGGGCCGAGGGATCCTGAGCGGCGTATCCTTACCGGTCGTGAGGCCGTTCGACGCGCCGATCGAACCGGGCACGAAGCCCGGGTGCGCCCTCTGCGGCCGCTCGACCTACGA
>JAXDJX010000021.1:0-30491 GCA_034667405.1 Actinomycetota bacterium
CGACGGTGGGCTCCTCTTCCGCGATGAATTTCTCCATGAGAGCCTCATCGTGGTCGGCGAGCTTCTCGAACAGCTCGTGGCGGCCGGCCTGGGCTCGCTCCATATACTCGGGGGGGATATCGGTGTCTTTCCAGTCCTCCCCCATCTCGCCTTCCCAGTAGTGGCCCTTCATCTCAACGAGGTCGATAACCCCGTGGAGGTCGGCCTCGGTGCCCCAGGGAAGCTGGAGGACGAGCGGGTTGGCGGCCAACCGATCCACGATCATGTCGACCGTTCGCTCGAAGTTGGCGCCGGTGCGGTCCATCTTGTTCACGAAGCAGATGCGCGGGACGTGGTAACGGTCGGCCTGGCGCCACACCGTTTCGGATTGCGGCTCGACGCCGGCCACCGCGTCGAAGACGGCGACGGCACCGTCTAGAACTCGCAGGGAGCGTTCGACCTCGACGGTGAAGTCCACGTGGCCAGGGGTGTCGATGATGTTGATCCAATGGCCCTTCCACTGACACGTGGTGGCAGCCGAGGTGATGGTGATGCCGCGCTCGCGCTCTTGGGCCATCCAGTCCATCTGGGCTGTGCCCTCGTGGACCTCGCCGATCTTGTAGGCCTTGCCGGTGTAGTACAGGATGCGTTCGGTCGTCGTGGTCTTACCGGCGTCGATGTGCGCCATGATGCCGATGTTCCGCGTTCGGGCAAGCGGGTACTCGCGGATCTCGAGTCCCTTGCCCTTCCCGTCCTGTTCGGCCTGTGCCACGTGCATCTTCTCCGCGGGGCTCGCCATCTAGACGTCCCCCTCGATCGGTCGGACGGCGGGGCCGGTCCCCACCTCCCACGAAAGGGCCGGGGACGAACCCCGGCCTTCGAACCTGTGCTGCATCACCAGCGGTAGTGCGCGAACGCCTTGTTGGCCTCCGCCATCTTGTGCATGTCTTCCCGGCGCTTCACCGATGCGCCGGCTCCGTTCGCTGCATCCATGATCTCGGCGACCAAGCGCTCGGCCATCGAGTTCTCACGGCGCGCGCGGCTGTAGTTCACGAGCCACCGGAGCGCCAACGTGGTCCCTCGTGACGGCTTCACTTCGATGGGGACCTGGTACGACGCACCACCGACGCGCCGCGACTTCACTTCGAGCTGCGGACGAACGTTCTCGACCGCCTTCTTGAGCGTGATCACGGGGTCGTTGGCGGTCCGTTCGGAGATGACCTCGAGCGCCTTGTAGACCGTGCGCTCGGCCACCGTTTTCTTCCCGTGCAGCAGGACCTTATTGATGAGCTGTGTAACCAATTGGTTCTGGTACACGGGGTCAGGTGTCACGTCGCGACGTACGGCAGGGCCTTTGCGCGGCATTACTCGCCGCCCTTCTTGGCGCCGTAGCGGGAGCGTGCTTGCTTCCGATCCTTCACGCCCGACGTGTCGAGCGTCCCCCGCACCACCTTGTAGCGAACACCCGGAAGATCCTTCACGCGGCCGCCACGTACGAGCACGATGGAGTGCTCCTGCAGGTTGTGACCGACGCCGGGGATGTATGCGGTGATCTCGACTCCGGTGGTGAGCCGAACGCGCGCGACCTTCCGCAGCGCCGAGTTCGGCTTCTTGGGAGTCATGGTGTAGACACGCGTGCAGACGCCGCGCCGCTGAGGGGAACTCTTCAGCGCGGGAGCCTTCGTCTTCGTCTTGGGAACGTGACGTCCGTGTCGCACAAGCTGCTGGATGGTGGGCATAGGTCTCTCGTCTGCACTCTTCCGTTGTCAAACACCGGGGATCGGCGGGAGTCCGAACCCGCAGGTCACTTCAACGAACGCAACCCGAGAGTCGCTACTCGAAGGATCCCTCCCTCGCAAGGAGAAAGGGCGCGCCAGGCGGACCTGCCGAACCGGGGCGCGACCGATAAAGCTACTGGCCACGTACGTGGAGTGTCAACCCGAGGGTGCCTTCCGACGTGAGGCGCCGGTCCATCGGAGCAACCTTGATAGGGTACCCGACCGATGGCCCCCCCGACGACCCTGCGCGCGCTCGCCGAACGCGCTGCGGAGCGCGGAGGCGAGGTCATCGTCGCAGCCGGAACGGACGCCCGCTCAGCCGCAGACAAGGGCCGGCCCGGTGACTACGTCACCGAGATCGACCTGGCCAGCGAACGGACGATCGCGGCAGTCTTCCGGGCTCACGACCCCGATATCCCCATCCTCGCCGAGGAGGCCGGACGTTCCGGCGATCTGGGAGACCGCTACTGGGTGGTCGACCCTTTGGATGGCACGACCAACTTCGTCCACGGGTTCCCGCTTGTCGGCGTGAGCGTTGCGCTTGTGGAACACGGTGTTCCTGTCGCAGGTGCCGTGCACGCGCCGTTCCTTCGGGAGACCTACGGCGCCGAGCGTGGACACGGGGCGTGGCTCACCAAAGGGGATCGCGAACCCGAACCGCTCTCCGTCAGCGGGCGTGAGGCCGCCCGCGCGGTGGTCGGTACCGGGTTCCCGTTCCGCCATCCCGACCGGCTCCCCCGCTACCTCCGGGCCTTCGCTGCGGCGTTGGAGCGCTTCGAAGACCTCAGGCGACCCGGGGCGGCCAGCCTGGACCTGGCGTGGACCGCGGCCGGTGTGTTTGATGGGTTCTTCGAGCTGGGGCTCGCTCCGTGGGACGTGGCCGCCGGAGGGTTGCTGATCCGGGAGGCCGGCGGCACCGTAACGGACTGGAACGGCGGGGACGGATGGCTGGGCGGCGACATCTTGGCCGGTCCCCCACCGATCCACGCGGAGCTACTGGCCCTCGCTCGGGAGAGCACCTGAACGTGCGGTTGCGACCAGAGAACGGAAGGGACCCCCGTTCGAGGGCCCCTCCTTTCGCTAGAACAACAGCGAGCCTGCGGATTACTCGTCTTTCGAGCTGCCCACGCCACCGAGCATCTGCTCGGCTTGCGCCCTGGTGAGTCCGGCCGGCACGAGTTCGCCCGTGTCGCCGGCCGCCATGGCATCGGCGAGCTCCTTCTGGCGAACCAACCAGTACTCGGGGATGGCCTCGGGCTTGATCCGAACCTGGACGTTCCGGTAGCGGCTCATGCCCGTGCCCGCCGGGATCAGCTTCCCGATGATCACGTTCTCCTTCAGGCCGAGCAGCGGATCCGACTTCGCGCCGATGGCAGCATCGGTCAGGACTCGCGTGGTCTCCTGGAACGAGGCGGCGGACAGCCACGAATCCGTGGCCAGCGACGCCTTCGTGATCCCAAGGAGCACCGGTCGTGCCGAGGCCGGCACGCCACCGCTCTCGACCACTTCGGCGTTCGAATCCTCGAACACCCGACGAGCCACCATGTCGCCGGGTAGGAACGTGGAGTCCCCGGGTTCGATGATGTGCACCTTGCGGAGCATCTGGCGAGCGATGAGCTCGATGTGCTTGTCGTGGATGGTCACGCCCTGGCTCCGGTACACCTGCTGAACCTCGTCCACCAGGTGCTGCTGGAGAGCGAGCACACCTTCGACCCGCAGCTTCTCGTGAGGGTTCACCGACCCCTCAGTGAGCTGCTGGCCGACCTCGACCCGCTCGCCAGCGGCGACGGTGAGCCGGGCCCGGAAGCTAACCGGGTACTCGACCTCGTCTCCGCTGTCGTCCGTGACGCGGATCCGACGAACGTGCTTCTCGTCGTCGTCCTCGACACTCACGGTTCCGCTCAGCTCGGTGATCTGCGCCTCACCCTTGGGCTTGCGAGCCTCGAACAGCTCGACCACACGCGGCAGACCGTGCGTGATGTCCTCGCCCGCCACACCACCGGTGTGGAAGGTGCGCATGGTGAGCTGCGTGCCGGGTTCACCGATGGACTGGGCGGCGATGATGCCGACCGCCTCACCGATGTCGACGATGCGCCCGCTCGCGAGCGACCTGCCGTAACAGAGCGCACAGACGCCGATCTCGGCCTCACAGGTAGTGACCGAACGGACCTGGACGAACTCGACGCCGCCGTCCACGAGGGCCGTCGCTACTTCGTCGCTGATCTGATCGCCCTTGGACGCGACCTTCTTGCTCCCGACCTTGACGTCCTCAGCCAATACCCGGCCGAAAGCGGACGTGTCGAGGTGCTGGTGCTTGACCACCGTGTCATCGGGACGCCGCACGTTGATCCGCGCCGGGACGCTTCGATCGGTACCGCAGTCTTCCTCGCGGATGATGAGTTCCTGCGCCACGTCGACGAGTCGCCTGGTCAGGTATCCCGAGTCGGCGGTTCGCAGTGCCGTGTCCGCCAGGCCCTTGCGCGCACCGTGGGTCGAGATGAAGTACTCGAGCACGGACAACCCCTCGCGGAAGTTCGACTTGATCGGGCGCGGGATGATCTCACCCTTGGGGTTGGCCACCAGGCCTCGCATACCGGCGAGCTGACGGATCTGCATGATGTTCCCTCGGGCTCCCGAGTTCGCCATCATGAAGATCGGGTTGGTCGGGGTGAAGCCGGCTTCCATGGCTTCCTTGACCTCGTCGGTCGCCTGGGTCCAGATCTCGATGAGCTCCTGACGGCGTTCGTCGTCGGTGATGATGCCCTTGCGGTACTGACCCTCGACCTTCTGAGCCCGCTTCTCGTGCTCGTCCAGGATCTTCTGTTTGCTCGGGGGCACCGTGACGTCTTCGACACCGATGGACACCCCGGCCCGCGTCGCGTAGTGGAAGCCGAGGTTCTTCAGGTTGTCCAGAACCTCTTCCGTGGCCGCCCGGTCATAGCGGTGCACGACCTCGTCGACCAAGCGTGCGATGTCGGACTTCAGCACGGGGTGGTTCCGGTATTCGAAGTCCTTCGGGAATGCCTCGTTGAAGATCACGCGACCGATGGTGGTCCGCACGACCGGCGTCTGACCGCCGTCGGCCTTCCACGTCTCGGGAAGCATGTCCGCCGGCATCGCCTTCTGGTCGAGCCGGATACGGATGGGGTCGTGGAGGTGCATCTTGCCCATATCCAGCGCGAGCAGGGCCTCCGCGACCGAGCCGAGCGTTGGGATCTCTTCGTCCTTCCGATCCTCGTTCTTCGACAGCGAGAGGTAGTAGAGGCCCAGCACCATGTCCTGCGACGGCGTGGCGATGGGGCGGCCGTGTGCCGGGGACAGGATGTTGTTGGTGGAGAGCATCAGGATCCGTGCCTCGGCCTGCGCCTCGGCTGACAGCGGCACGTGGACCGCCATCTGGTCCCCGTCGAAGTCGGCGTTGAACGCCGCACACACGAGTGGGTGGATCTTGATGGCCTTGCCTTCAACCAGCACCGGCTCGAAGGCCTGGATACCCAGGCGGTGAAGCGTGGGTGCACGGTTCAGCATCACGGGGTGTTCGCGGATGACCTCTTCGAGCACGTCCCACACCTGGGGACGCGCGCGCTCGACCATGCGTTTGGCGCTCTTGATGTTCTGCGCCAAGTTCTGGTCCACGAGCCGCTTCATCACGAACGGCTTGAACAGCTCCAGCGCCATCTGCTTGGGAAGTCCGCACTGGTGCAGTCGAAGTTCCGGACCGACCACGATCACGGAACGGCCCGAGTAGTCGACACGCTTACCCAAGAGGTTCTGACGGAACCGGCCCTGCTTGCCCTTCAACATGTCGCTGATGGACTTCAACGGACGGTTGCCCGGGCCGGTGACGGGACGACCACGACGACCGTTGTCGAACAGCGCGTCGACGGCCTCCTGGAGCATCCGCTTCTCGTTGTTCACGATGATCTCGGGTGCCTGGAGGTCGAGCAGCCGCTTCAAGCGGTTGTTCCGGTTGATGACACGCCGGTAGAGGTCGTTGAGGTCAGACGTTGCGAACCGGCCACCGTCGAGCTGGACCATGGGGCGCAGGTCCGGCGGGATGACCGGGACGGCGTCGAGGACCATGCCCTGCGGCGTGGATTTGCCGTCGACGAAGTTGGAGACAACCTTCAGGCGCTTGATGGCCTTGAGGCGGCGCGTTCCCTTGCCGTTGGCGATCTGATCGCGGAGGTACTCCCCTTCGGCTTCGACGTCGTAGTCCAGAAGCAGGCGCTTGATGGACTCTGCGCCCATGCCTCCGTCGAAGTAATCGCCGAAACGCTCACGCAAGGACCGGTACACGCTGTCGTCGGCGACCAGTTGCTTGACGGAAAGCGACTTGAACGCCGAAAGCACGTCGTCCAAATGATCGGTCTCACGCTTCGTGGCGTCGGTGATCCGCTCGATGTCCCGCTGCGCCTCGCGTTTGGCGGCTGAGAGCTGCGCCCCCTTGGCCTTCTCGCCTTCGAGTTCCTTCAGGCGGTCCTCGAGCTCCTTCAGGCGGGCGTTGATCTCGTCGTCGCGTTCGGCGTCGAGTTCCTTCTTCTCCTGCTCCAGGTCGGCCTCGATCTGGGGCAGGTCCTTGTGACGGCGGTCGTCGTCGACGCGCGTGATGACGTAGGCGGCGAAGTAGATGATGCGCTCGAGGTCCTTCGGAGCCAGATCCAGCAGATAGCCGAGGCGGCTGGGAACGCCCTTGAAGTACCAGATGTGGGTGACGGGAGCGGCGAGTTCGATGTGGCCCATGCGGTCACGGCGGACCTTGCTCCGGGTGATCTCAACGCCGCAGCGTTCGCAGATGATGCCCTTGAAGCGGACACGCTTGTACTTCCCGCAGTGGCACTCCCAGTCCCGGGTGGGGCCGAAGATGCGCTCGCAGAAGAGGCCGTCTTTTTCAGGCTTCAGGGTTCGATAGTTGATGGTCTCCGGCTTCTTGACCTCGCCGTTGGACCACGCGCGGATCTGGTCCGCGGTGGCAAGACCGATCCGGAGCTCATCGAAGTAGTTAACGTCCAACACTTAAGCGCTCGCCTCCCGTGGGGCGGGGATCTCCCCCGCCGTTCGTGCCTCGCTTCGCAACACGTTCAACGCTGGTGCATTCCCGATCAGTCGAAATCAGCGCCTGCCGGCTCGCGTCGGCTGAGGTCGATCCCCAGTTCCTCCGCAGCCCGGAACACGTCTTCATCGGTTTCCCGGAGCTCGATCTCCTCGCCGGTGGAGGATCGAACCTCCACGTTGAGGCAGAGCGACTGCATCTCCTTGATGAGCACCTTGAAAGACTCGGGGATGCCCGGCTCGGGGATGTTCTCTCCCTTGACGATGGCCTCGTACACCTTCACGCGGCCAAGCACGTCGTCCGATTTGATGGTGAGGAGCTCCTGCAACGCGTAGGCGGCACCGTAGGCCTCCAACGCCCAGACCTCCATCTCTCCGAACCGCTGCCCGCCGAACTGCGCTTTCCCACCCAGTGGCTGCTGCGTGATCATCGAGTACGGGCCCGTCGACCTGGCGTGGATCTTGTCGTCCACCAGGTGGAGGAGCTTCAGGATGTAGGCAACGCCGACCGTGATCGGCTCCTCGAAGGGTTCACCGGAGCGACCGTCGAACAGCCGCGCCTTGCCGACGGCATTCACCATGTTGTCTCCGTCGCGGTTCGAGTGCACCGAACGGATGGCGTCCAAGATCTCGGTCTCACGAGCACCGTCGAAGACCGGCGTCGCCACATGAACCGGACCCTGGTGATCGACGCCGTCCTTCTTGAAGCCCCACAGGGCAGCGAGACCGAGGTGCGCCTCCAAGACCTGTCCCAGGTTCATCCGGGAGGGGACACCGAGCGGGTTCAGGATGATGTCCACGGGCGTGCCGTCCTCCAGGAACGGCATGTCCTCCTCGGGAAGGATCGTCGAGATGACGCCCTTGTTCCCGTGGCGGCCGGCGAGCTTGTCACCGTCGGAGATCTTGCGCTTCTGCGCGACGTAGACCCGGACCAATTGATTCACACCCGGTGGGAGCTCGTCGCCGTCGTCCCGGTTGAAGACCCGGACGCCGATGACCTTGCCGGATTCACCGTGCGGCACCTTCAGGGACGTGTCACGAACCTCGCGCGCCTTCTCTCCGAAGATGGCGCGGAGCAGCCGCTCTTCGGGCGTGAGCTCGGTCTCACCCTTCGGTGTGACCTTGCCGACCAAGTAGTCGCCGGGGTTGACCTCGGCCCCGATGCGCACGATCCCGCGTTCATCCAGGTCCTTCAGGATCTCCTCGGACACGTTCGGGATGTCGCGTGTGATCTCCTCGGCGCCGAGCTTCGTGTCGCGGGCGTCGACCTCGTGTTCCTCGATGTGGATCGAGGTGAGGATGTCGTCCTTGACCAGACGCTCCGACAGGATGATCGCGTCCTCGTAGTTGTGGCCTTCCCACGGCATGTAGGCCACGACCAGGTTCTTACCCAACGCGATCTCGCCGGCCTCGGTAGAGGGGCCGTCCGCGATGACCTGGCCCTTCACGACCTTGTCGCCTGCGTTCACGATGGGCTTCTGGTTCTGGCACGTGCCTTGGTTGGAGCGGCGGTACTTCAGAAGGCTGTAGACCCGGAGTTCGCCGGTGCGCTCCTTGACCACGATCTCTTCGGCCGACACGTCATCGACGGTGCCGCCCTCTTGAGCCAGCACAACGTCACCCGCATCGACCGCAGCACGGAACTCGACGCCGGTTCCCACGAGGGGAGCTTCCGAACGAAGGAGCGGCACCGCTTGGCGCTGCATGTTCGCGCCCATGAGGGCCCGGTTGGCGTCGTCGTGCTCCAGGAACGGGATCAGTGCCGCGGCGATGGAGACCAGCTGCTTGGGCGAGACGTCCATGTAGTCGACCTCATCGGGCGGGACCGAGTCGACCTCGCCGCCTTTCTTACGAACCAGAACGAGTGTCTCGGTGAAGTTGCCGCTCTTGTCGACCTGCGCGTTGGCCTGGGCGATGACGTGCTTGTCTTCCTCGTCAGCCGAGAGGTAGTCGATCTTCGAGGAGACCTTCCCGCCTTCGACGCGACGGTACGGCGTCTCGATGAAGCCGAACTCGTTGATGCGCCCATACGTGCTCAACGAACCGATGAGGCCGATGTTCGGCCCTTCAGGGGTCTCGATGGGACACATGCGACCGTAGTGAGACGGGTGCACGTCTCGAACCTCGAACCCTGCGCGCTCACGGGACAAACCGCCGGGTCCAAGCGCGCTCAACCGGCGCTTGTGGGTGAGCCCGGCAAGCGTGTTGGTCTGGTCCATGAACTGGGAGAGCTGCGAGGTTCCGAAGAACTCCTTGATGGAGGCGACGACCGGACGGATGTTGATGAGGGTCTGGGGCGTGATGGCCTCGACGTCCTGCGTGGTCATGCGCTCCTTGACCACACGCTCCATACGAGAGAGCCCGATCCGGATCTGGTTCTGGATGAGCTCGCCCACGCTACGGAGACGACGGTTGCCGAAGTGGTCGATGTCGTCGGGGTCGTAACCGTCTTCGCCGGCGTGCAGCTTCACCAGGTAGCGAACGGTCTTCAGCATGTCCTCGTAGGTGAGGACGGCCTTGTACTTCGGTCCGCCGGTGCCCTGCTCGTCCTTGAGCTGCTCTGAGAACACCCGGTACTTGAACTGCTCCCAGGCCTTCTTGTCCGGGTTGTCGTTCTCGCCGAGCGCCTTGTGGTGGGCCTTGAGCTGCTTGAGGAGGATGTCCTCCGCCCTACCGAGTTTCTTGTCGACCTTGTGGCGACCGACCTTGGCCACGTCGTAGCGCTTCGGGTTGAAGAAGAGGTTCTCCAGGAGGGTCTTCGCGCTCTCGGCCGTGGGCGGCTCGCCCGGACGGAGCTTGCGGTAGATGTCCTCGAGTGCCTCTTCCTGCGTCTCGACGTGGTCCTTCTCCAACGTGTTCTGGATGGACTGCGCGTTGCCGAACAGCGCAAGGATCTCGTCGGTGCTCCAACCGAGCGCCTTCAGCAGGACAGTGACGTTCTGACGGCGCTTGCGATCGATCCGCACACCGACCGTATCCTTCTTGTCCACGTCGAACTCGAGCCACGCGCCGCGTGAAGGGATGATCTTCGCGATGAAGATGTCCTTGTCGGTGGTCTTGTCGAGCTCGCGGCTGAAGTAGGTGCCGGGCGAGCGGACCAACTGCGACACGACGACACGCTCGGTGCCGTTGATGATGAAGGTGCCACGTCCGGTCATCACAGGGAAGTCACCCATGAAGACCTCCTGCTCCTTGATCTCGCCGGTCACGCGGTTCACGAACGTGGCTTCGACGAACAGGGGCGAGGCATAGGTGATGTCTTTGTCGCGACACTCTTCTTCGGAGAACTTGTGCGGCCGGAACTCATGGCGGCCGAAATAGAGTTGGAACTGTTCGGTGAAATCCTCGATGGGACTTACTTCTTCAAGAACTTCCTTCAGGCCCTCCTGTAGGAGCCAATCGAACGACTCCTTCTGGATGGCAACGAGGTCGGGAAGCTGCAGAACCTCGTCGAGCTTGGCGAAACTGACACGGTCACGGACCGGGACATGCTGGTCAGGCAAAGAGATCCCTCCCAGGGAACGGTTCTCAGCGCACAGCAGAGCGCAGTAGTGGGCACGGCAAACGGGTAGTGTACGCAGGAATGCAGGCACCGTCAACGGTGCCTAGCGGGCGCCCTCAAGGGACCCCGGGAAGATACGACCCGAACCGGCGGGGGTCAACCGTCAGGTGGGTAGATCTTCGCTGCTGATTTCGGCTGTCACCGGCGCTGCAAGGACGGCGGAAAGCGATGGGTTGCTCCGGTCACGTTCGCTCAAGAGAGGTTGTGCCACAGGCCATCTGATTGCGGCATCGGGATCGTCCCAGGCGAACCCATGCTCATCACTGCCGTCATAGTAGGCGGTCACCATGTATTGGAGCGCAACGTCCGTGACGGCGCAGAATCCGTGGGCGACCCCCGGCGGGATAAACAGTGCCCTGAGGCCGGTCGCGGCCTGGAAGGTGGCAGACGCCACGGTCCCGCGCTCGGGCGAGACCGTCCGGAGATCGCAGAGGGCGATGAACGCGGTGCCTTCCAGTACTACCCAGAGGTCGCTCTGTGCCCGATGGAAGTGCATCCCCCGCAAGACTCCTGCTCGGGAGCGGCTCAGGTTCGATTGGACCACGGCGGGCTCGCCACCGGGCAGCCACGCCTGGCGGAACGTCTCCGTGAAGGCACCCCTGTCGTCGGCGAAGGTCGTGAGTTCGCGGAGCTCGACACCGGGGATGTCGGTGAGCGAGGTCATCCGCCTGCCGCGCCCGTGGGGAAGTACGCGAAGCCGGCCGCCCGAACGATCTCGGGGTCAAGGAGGTTCCGGGCATCGACGAGCACGGCGTCGGCCATCAGCCTGGCCACCCGTTCGAGATCCAGATCGCGGAATTCGGCCCACTCCGTGCAGATGACCGCGGCTGCGGCCCCTTCCACCGCCGCGTACGGGTCGGGGGCGATCTCCAGCCCTGGAAGTTCGGCGCGGGCCTGCTCCCCCGCTACCGGATCGAACCCGACGACCAGCGCCCCTTGCTCGGCCAGCCGGCCGGCGAGGGTCAGGGCGGGGGCACCCCGAACGTCATCGGTCCCGGCTTTGAACGCGAGCCCCAGCAGGGCGATGCGCTTTCCCTCGACGTTCCATACGGCGTCGGTCACCTTGGAAACGACGGCGTCCAGGGCTTCCTCGTTGATGCGACTGGCTTCGCGCAGCAAGCCGAAGTCGTATCCGAGCCGGTCCGAGAGCCGTTCCAACGTCACGATGTCTTTCGGAAGGCAGTAGCCGCCGTAGCCCAGACCCGCGCCGAGGAACGCTGCGCCGATGCGGGGATCGGCGCCCATGATGGCGGTGACGCCCCCGACATCGGCGCCAGATCGTTCGCTTAGCCGCGCGAGGGCGTTGGCGAAGGAGATCTTCGTGGCGAGGAATGCGTTGGAGGCGAGCTTGGAGAGTTCGGCTGTCGGGGCATCTGTCTCGATGTACGTGGTCCGTTCGGCGATGGGACCGTAGAGGGTTCGCAACGTCTCCAAGGCACCGGGATCGTCCGAGCCGACAACCAGCCGGTCGGGCTCCAAGGTGTCGTCGACGGCGTGACCTTCACGAAGGAACTCCGGACTGGCGGCAACAGCGAAGTTCAGGTCGGGGCGTTCCTTGGCCACGACCTGGGCGATCCTGGCGGAGGTCCCCGGGGGAACGGTCGACTTCACGACGATGACGACGCCAGGAGCGGCAGCGCGGGCGACGGCCCGGGCGGCATCCTCGACGGCTCCGAGACTGCGGTCCCCCAACCCAACCGGGGGGCGGCCGACACAGATGAACACGACCTGGGCCTCGGAAACGGCTTCGGGTACCTCCGTCGTGAACCGCAGACGGCCGGCGGCCAGTCCCTGTGACAGATAGTCGTCGAGCTTGGGTTCCTGGAACGGCGGTGTACCGGCTTGGAGCTCGGCCACCTTCCGGGCGTCGGCATCCATGCCGGCGACATCGTGACCCAGGTGTGCGAGCGCCACGGCGGTGATGAGACCCACGTGCCCGGTGCCGATGACCGCGACCTTCATGCGGGCGAGGATACCGGGCCGTTCGAAGTGAACGAGGCCACGGTTCGTGCCATGCCGTCTTCGATTCGGACCTGGGGGTCGAAGCCGAGCAACTCGCGGGCCGAGGTGATGTCGGCATCCGTCCGGCGCACATCGCCCGCCCGGGCCGGCTCCCAGATGGGATCGGGTGTGGCACCGACGATCCCGGCGGCCAGCGCGAGGATCCGGTTGATGCTCGTGGGTTCCGCTCCCCCACCGATGTTGAACGCCCGCCCCTGCGCCGCGTCCCCCGCGCGCGATGCCTGAAGGTTCGCCTCCACCACGTCGTCGATGAACGTGAAGTCGCGGGCCTGTTCGCCGTCACCATGGATGACCGGACGGGTTCCGTCCATGCAGGCAACGATGAACTTCGGCACCACCGCGGCGTACTCGCTCTCGGGACTCTGGCCCGGGCCGTAGACGTTGAAGTAGCGCATCGAGATCGCGGGGACGCCGAGGGACACCCAGTAGGCATGGCAGTAGGCCTCACCGGCAAGCTTGCTGGCCGCATACGGGGAGCGTGGCCGGGGGAACATCGTCTCTACCTGCGGCATCACGTCCTGTTCGCCGTAGACGCTGGAGCTGCTCGCCGCCACCACACGTGCCCCGGATGCCTTGGCGGCAAGCAACACGTTCAGCGTGCCGCCGACGTTCACCTCGGTGGTCAATACCGGCTGCTCCAGCGAACGAGGAACCGAGCGTTTCGCACCCTGGTGGAAGATCACGTCCACGCCGCCGGCCGCTTCGGTCACAGCCTCCAGATCACGCAGGTCGGCCTCGATGAAGTCCAACGCCGGAACATCGGACAGGTTCTCGAGCGAACCATCGGACAGATCATCGAGTCCACGTACCCGGTAGCCCTCGGCCGCGAGCCGGCGGCACAGGTTCGAGCCGATGAACCCGGCTGCGCCGGTGACCAGGGCATCCATTGGAGCTGAGCCTACTCGACGGGTGCCGCCCGCCGGCGCAAACCCTTGCGGGCCAGAAGTTCGCCGTACAGCGCCGTCAGATCGTCTGCCAACCGCTCTTGGCCGAACCGGTCGCGCACCCAGATCGCGCCCTCCTGCCCCATCCGCTTCGCCCCCGCCGGATCCTCCAGCAGGGCGGCGATGTTGGCCGCCATCCCCACCGGATCGCCGGGCGCCACCAACCACCCCGTGTTCCCATCACGAACGACTTCGCGAACGCCGCCCACCCGCGTCGCGACGACCGGCTTGCCTGCGGCCGACGCCTCGATGAGCGCGACCGGGGTTCCTTCGAGCTGCGATGTCAGAGCGACCACGTCGCACGCTGCGTAGAGGGCGGGGAGATCCTGCACCCACCCCATGAAGATGACGCGGTCCCCCAGGAGCCGGCGGGCCGCCGCCGTCAGCTGCTCGCGGAGTTCGCCGTCGCCTGCCAGCACGAACGTGGTCTCCGGGTGGCGCTCGAGCACCTGGCGCGCGGCTTCGAAGAGCGTCGCGTGATCCTTGATGGCGACCAACCTGCCCACGCAGCCGACGATCGGTCCGTCAAGGGGAAGGCCGAGCGAGGCGCGGGAGGCGCCTTGGTCCGGCCGTGAGGACAGCAATGGGTCCAGATCCACCCCGACCGGCACCACGTGCCACTGCTCGGGGCGGCCGATGCCGAGCGCCAGCAGATCGTCACGAACCGATGGCGCCACCGCGACCAGCGCATCCGTCCGTTTGGCCAGTTCGCGTTCGATGGTTGCGAATGTTCGGTTCTTGAGGTCGCTGAAGTAGGACTGGAGGACATGTCCGTGGAACGTGTGCACGACGACGGGGACACCGGCCTGCTTGGCGGCGATGCGCCCCAAGGCGCCGGCCTTCGCCATGTGGGTGTGGACGACCTGTGGGCGCCAGCGTCGCATGATGTGGACGAGTTCGCGTTCGGCTCGGATGTCGTCGATGGGCGCCAGCGCCCGGCCGAGGTATGGCAGGTAGGTGTTGGGCAGACCCGAAGGCGGATCCATGTGTCCCTCGTCCAGGCCGGAGGGACCCCACACCAGCCGCGTGTCGAAGCCGCGCTTCGGGAGTTCGGCCGTGAGGTAGAGCGCTTGTCGAGCGGGCCCACCTACATTCAGGCGGGTCATGACGCGAAGGACCCGAAGCCGGCGGGCCACGGTTGCCGGTCGCATGCGGGGCGAGGGGACCAAGCGTGATCCGGCAGAGGGGACGAGCTTTGGGGCCTGCATGGGGGAAGCATCGGACGTTCGACAAGCGAACTCCAGCGCTCTCCCCTACTCCTTCCCGGGTATCTCCGGCCGGCGTCCGATGAGCACCACGTTGAGTCGTCGCCGGAGGAGCCTGTCCCGCACGGGAGGCATGGCGAGGGCTACGCGAAGTCCCATTGCTCCCAGGGCACCGAGCCGCTTGGTGAGCGGTACGGCGACCGGCCGCCATTCGACGCCGGTGAGGCCCGCGCGCGCGAGTGCGTCGATGCCCTCCCGGACCGGGTGACTACGCGGATTGCGATCCACCAACAACTTGCCGCCGGGCGCGAGGGCGCCCGCCAAGCGCGCAAGGACGGGGTCCGGATCCGCCACATAGGCGAAGAAGGTCCACATCGGGGCAAGGATGACGTCCCATCGAGAGTCGGACTCGAACATCCGGATGTCGCCGACCTCGATGTCTGCCTCCACCCCGGCGGCCTGGATCCGCGCCCGCGCCGTGGCGACCATCTTGGGAGAGATGTCGAATGCCGTTACCCGATACCCGCCGCGGGCCAAGGCTTCGGTCATGAACCCGTCGGCACAGCTGACCTCCAAGACGCGAGCGTTGGCGGGCGGCTCGGGTCCCCATCGCTGCACCAGGTCCACGTAGAAACGTGCGACGGCGCCCGGGTCTGCGTAGCGCCTGGAGTACGTCGACGCGAGCGCGTCGTACTTCGCGACGACATCGTCATCCACCGGCGTCTCCGATCCGCGTGGCCAGATCTCCCGCGGTGGTCCAGCCCTTCGACCCCCATCGGGCCAGCAGGACCCGGACCGCGACGGGGCCTTTGCGGGCCAGAAGGTCGTAGTCGTGCAGGTAGACGACATCGAACAGCAATTCGTCGATCCTGGCAGCGTTCATTCCGCCGAGCGCGGCGTGAGTGACGGGCGCAGTCGTAGGCATCAGCAGGACACCGTTGGCCTCGCGCCTGGGGTGGGACCAGCCTTCACCCGCCTCCGCGGCTGGGCTCGCATAGCGCAGCGGGAAGTTCCTGACCCCGGCGTCGTAGTGGAATCGGTGTTCGCCGAGCCACGCCAGCGCATCGGGGCTCATCGCCCACCCACCCGGCACGAACCCTTTCGGATCGGCGCCGCACCGACGGAGTTCGGCAAGATCCTGATCGAGGCGCCGACGGACGTTCGCTGCAGAGAAGTCACTCTCCGGTTTGACGTCCGGCTGTTTCGGTTCGGCGTAGAAGTGGGTGTGCTGGGCAACCTCGTGACCGCGCTGAAGCAGTTCGGCGATCGCCGGGCTGAGGTCTGCGCCGCTCCGGAGAGCGCTGAACGGGTGGACGAACAGCGTTGCGCGGATGTGCTTGCGCTCAAGGACATCGAGCACCCGGCGAGTCCTGCCCCAAACGTCCGGACGCTCGAGCCGTTCTGCGTGGAACGTGAAGCAGCGCACGATCTCTCTCACGGAACCGATTCCCGGTAGACGGCCCGGGTCCGATCAACCATGGCCTCGAGTGAGAACTGCTTCGTGGCGCGATCACGTCCCGCCGTACCCATCCGTTCTCGGAGTGATGGGTCCGCTGCCAGACGATCCAACGCGTCGGCGATCGGTCCCGCTGCCGGTTCGACCACCAAACCGCTCTCGCGGTGTTCGACCACCTCGGGTAAGGCGCCGACCGACGTGGCGATCACCGGCCTTCCCACCCCCATCGCCTCAAGGGCCGTCAGTCCGAACCCCTCGCCTAGGGACGGGAGCGTGGGGAACAGCACGATGTCGCACGCAGCAAGGAACGTGCGGACATCTTGAAGGTGTCCGAGCAGTCGGACGCGCCCGTCCGCCGCCCCGGCGAGGGTTTCGATCTCCTCTCGTAGTTCGCCATCTCCGGCGATGAGCAGCCTGAGCTTCGCCGATCGCGAACGCAAGATCGAGTCGATCGCCAAGTGATGTCCTTTTCCGGGGATCAAGCGAGCCGCCATCCCAACGACGACCTCGTCGGCCACGATGCCGGACCGCTCACGCGCTGAAACTCGTTCCTCCGGTGAGACCTGCCATCCGGAAACGTCGATCCCGTAGGGCACCACGCGAACCCGGTGCACGGGTGACAGTCCCAACCGACGAACGTAGTCGGCGACGAAGTGGCTGATGGCGATGGTGTCGTTCGCGAATCTGCCGGCAAGCCGCCCCGCAGAGCGGTAGGGCTCGCGACGGTAGAAGGCGGCAACGTTGTGGAAGGTTCGGACCCCGGCCACGCTGTGTCGGCGAGCCGCGAGCTGTCCCCAGAGATCGGCGTGGACCAGATGCGTGTGCACGATGTCGGGTTTCCATCGGTCGATCTCGCGCGCGATCGCCGCCGTCGGCCGAGGGTCCAGATCCGTTCCCACGGCGATCGCGACGGTCTCGACATCGGCCTCCCGTGCAGCGGCGAAGAACCTGCCCTCTTCCTCCCCGGGTGCCAGCACGACCAGGCGTACCTGGTCGCCTGCCGCGACGAGCGCCGGCAACAACGTCAGGAGATGCCGCTCGGACCCGCCAACCCCTTTGATCTTCTGAACGTGGAGGACCCTCATGGGCTGCGCCTCAGGCCTTCACGAACCGAACGGCGAACGCCACGGCGAAGAGGTTCGGCCGGAGGTCTGCCAGGCGCTGTCCTACGGAGCCGAGGCGACTCGACGGTTCGAACCTCCACTCCACGGCGCGAAGTCCGGCCTCATCGGATAGACGCGCGAGCACCTGATGGTTCATCCAATACGAGTGGCCCCGGGCGGGTTTGTTCTGGAACGGCACGCGGCCGGCTGCGACCGTGAGCCGTGCTTTCAGATGGTTGAAGTTCGGCGTGGCAACGATAACCTCTCGGCCGATGCGCGCGAGTTCGCGCAGTGCCGTGAGGGGGTCCAGGAGATGCTCCAGGACGTCCAACGCGCAGACAGTGGCGAACTCGTCATCGCCGTAGGGCAGTCCCGCCAGCGCATCGCCGACCTCTGCGATGAAGCCGGCCTCGCGAGCTTGCTCAACAGCTATGGGCGAGAGGTCGGAGAGGCGGATCTCTGAGAACCCGCGCTCCCGCAAGATCCACATCAGGAGACCGTCCCCGCCGCCGACATCGAGGACCGGCTCCGCTTTCACCAGTTCGGCGGCCACGATGTGCCTCCAGACGGGGACCTGCGACTGACCCAGCCACCGACGGTTCTCGAAGTCGCGGACCTGATCCGGATCGTCCTGTGTCATCGTCGTCCTCGGAATCGTTCGTACACATGGAGACCGCCGGACAGCTTCGCAGCGAACTGCGACATCCCCATGGTGCCGTTGACCGACACACGGGGCAGCGTCCACGGGTCCAGCGCTCCGTGAAGCAGGTCCTCCCGAACCGTGACCGCCAGTCGATAGCCGGCATCCCGAACCATCCCCCGCGTGGCATCGTCGTGATCACCTTTCGGGTAGGCGAAGCTCGAAACCGACCGGTCGAGAAGCGCCGAAAGCGCGTCCCGGTCACGCTCGATCTCCCGACGGGCCTCGGCGGGCGGGACTGTCGTGAGCTTGGGGTGGGAAAGGGTGTGGCCACCGATCTCGTGTCCCGCGGCAGCCAGAGAGCGGGCGCCCTCCTCGTCGATCAGCCTCCGCGGGCCGACGCTTGTCTGGAACGTCTGACCGAGCAAGCCGGAGGGGAGGAAGAAGGTCGCCTCGACGGAGTGGCGAGCAAGGATCGGCAGAACCGTCTCCACCGAAGTCGCATACCCATCATCGAACGTGACGACGGTGACGGACCCGTCACCGTGGAGCGCCTCGGGGAGCAGCCGGAGGGGGACGACCCGAGAGCGCGCCGTGATCACCTCCATCTGGCGTTCGAACAGCCGGATATCGGGGCCTCCGGTCGCGCCAACATCGTGATACATGAGGATCGCCCGCACGGAATGCACTCTTCGGCCGACCAGGCGGGCTGTGGCATACACCGTGTCCTTCGTCAAAGTACGCAACGTCATGCTATGCACCGAACCAGATATCCCACGGGGTTCGGCGCCAGTCCTCGCCGATCAGCGTGTAGATCCAGTGCCAGCGCGATCCGGACCGCGGCCCGGGCGACCACTCGTCGGGGACGAAGGTATGGATCGAGCAGATAACACGCTGCGCTCCACCTCCCGCCCAGTGAGGTCACTCGCACGTCCCGGTACCCCGCAGCCCTGACGAGCTCCGTGATCCCCTGATCGGTGAAGCGCCACAGATCCCGCGGCTCTGGATTGACCGGGAAGACGAGGGGCACGCCCAAGATGAACGTCGCCCCGGGGCGAAGGACCCGACGGATCTCACCGAGGACAGCCCCTGGATCCGAAGCGATATAGAGGAACCACATGCAGACGGCCCCGTCGAACGAATCCTCACGGAATGGGAGCTGCGAGGTGGCGTCGGCCCGCACGTCCGGGTGGTGCCCTATGTCTGTTCCGATCCACCGCGAGACCCGGGGCGCCGAACGGCGCACGGCCCCCGACCCGTCGCCCGATCCAAGGTCGAGCACCGTGCCTCGCAAGGATGGCATCAACTCAGGGATAGCGTTGTTTGCCATCGCGCGAAGGACGGAGCGGCCGGCTGCTACGTCTCGCACGACACGTTTGACATCGAACGGTTGCTCCCTCATGGCGTCACATTTGCGGCGGCGAGGATGCGCCGTGCCCGGCCATCCCAAGTGAGGCCGGCAACCCCGTCGTTCGCCCGTGCCGCCAGGCCTTGGGCAAAAGCTGGGTCGCGAAGAAGGCGCGTGATCGCCCCGGCAAATGCATCTGCGTCGCCGGGTTGCGCCAGAAGCGCGTTCACACCGTCGCGGAGGTGCAACCGGATGGACGGCAGGTCGGACGCGACGATCGGCAGTGCCGCAGCCATGTACTCGAACATCTTCAGCGGAGAAAGTTCAAGCGCATAATGGCGGGTGTTCGGATATGGCATGACACCGATGTCGAGAGCTCGCAACCACAGCGGCACTTGCGCATTGGGAACACGATCGACGATGAGCAGCTGATCGTTGGAAAGACCTGCGCCGACCGCCTCAGCGCGATAGGTGGGCGCCATGTCCATCGGACCTCCCACCAGCACCAACGTAGGAGCGAGGTCACCGTCCACGCGCGCGATCGCGTTGATCAGGTCCATCACGCCCCGCTCGGCCTCCATTGCTTGAAACCGTCCGACGAATCCGACCAGCGGCCCGCTCGGGAGCTGGAGTGTTGAGCGAGCTTCCTCCCGACTGGGTGGATCGGTGTAGGCGGCGAGGTCGATCGCGTCTCCTTCGACGATGACCTCGTCTGAGCGGAATCCCATCCCGACCAATCCGTCACGAAGGAACGGCGTGAGCGCAGCGACGACACGAGGACGCCCGGCGCGAAGCGCGCTGATCAGCAACTTGCGCCCCCGTTCGCCGGGGAAACGATGAACCTCCCATGCGAGAGGGAGTCCCGCCGCCAAGGCTCGGGCCGCGATGCCCAGGTCCCGCGTATAGAGCAGATCGGGGCGTGAGCGCCGTGCTTCCCTGGCCACCACGTACCGGGCCCACGCATATGAATGCAGCTGATTGATGGAGGTTTCGAACATCGATGGAAGGAACTGCTCGAGCGCAACGAGGTCGATGTCAGGCACCCACTGGTGGGTGAACGTCGGCGGGACACCGTAGTAGTCGAATACAGATCCATCCGCCGACAGGCGCGTTGGTGGCCGTCGCTTCGGCGTGCAGAGTTCAACCCGGACCCCAGCCGACGCAAATGCGCTGCACATCTTCACCATCTGCCATCCGTAGGCCTTCTCCGTAGGGATACGGACATCCGCTACATACCGCACGGTCCTCACCCCTGCCTCCGGAGTTCGTCCACCATGTCTCGCACCGCGTCGGCCCAATGCGACAGCGAGTGTCCCGAGACGACGCGTGAGCGAAGCTCGGGCCCTAACACCTCCAGGTCGACCTGGGCGGCCGCAAACGCGGCGATGCGCGCCCCCAAGGAGCCCGCGTCCCCGGCAGTGAAACGCAGCTCGATCGGCAGCCCGTTCAACAAGTCCCTGAACACGGGATTGGAAACGATCGCCGGCCGCCCGGCCGCCATCGCCTCGAACACCGTCTTGTCCGCACTGCCGTCTACGGTCGTGTTGATGAGCGCATGCGCATGAGCGATTAGGTGCGGCACTTGCTCCGGAGCCACTCCGCCCTCGATCGTGACCCGTTCCTCAAGCCCCGATCGGACGATCTGTTCTCTGAGCGCCGCCCGAACCCGTTCCTCGTGGGAAGTGGTTGCGGGCCCCACGATGCGCAGCCGTGCGTCAGCCCCGAGTTCCCGCGCCTTCGCAACCCCGGCGATGGCGACATCGAATCGCTTGGAATCTGACGTGCGTCCCAACGCCAAGAGTCTGAGTTCCCCCGCCCGAGGAGCCGAGGGCTCCGGGGCGATGGCATCAACATCGATGGCCTGTCCGATCGCGCGCACCTTAGGCCCGGGCCGAGGGTAGGCGCCTGGCAGAGACGTGAGCACGGCGTCGGCCATCATGTCGGCCAGCCGGAGACGGCGTGAATCCCTCGGATGCGCGAACCATAGGAGGGTCTGCATGCGCTTGAACTTCGCGATCGGCGCCGCGGCCGTGAGGTAGTCAGGGCACATGTGTGCGAGGAGCGCGTCGGCGTTACGGACGCCCGCGAGCGCTCGTTCGTAGCGGAGACCTCGAGCGATCGAACCGGCGCCTTTCTCCTTCCCGAGGGAGATCACCGACACGTCGCCTGGAAGTGTCGGCACGCCACGCACCTCGTTCCCGACAACGGTGACACGCTCGAAGACGGCCGCCAACCCCTTGACCAAACGCCACGAGGATCCGAGTACCGCATCATGCGGATCCACGAGTTGCGTCACGAAAACCAGGTGCGGGCTCATGGCTCCGGACGATCCGACGCACCCAATTCACGGATAAGCACCGCGGGGGTCCCGCCCACCAACGTGTAGGGAGCAACATCTTTCGTCACGACGGCGTTCGCGGCGACGACCGCACCTTCTCCCACGGTTACTCCCGCCGTGACCACGGCCCCGGCGGCGACCCAGACGTGGTCTCCGAGTACCACGCTGGCCCTCACGTGTTCGCGCGGCACCACATCTGTCAGGAGGCCCGTGCTCAACACTTGACACCTCGACGACAGATGGACATCCCGGCCCAGGCGAACCGGCGCATCGAGGTTGAGGACGACGCCTGGGTTCAGCCGGGAGCCATCACCGATGGTGAGGTTGCGCGTGGGCCCGGTGATCACCACATCTCCCAGGACGCGCACATCCGATGCGATCCGCGCCCCCCGCAACCGCCACCAGGTCACGATCACTCGCGAGCGCCATACCGCCAGTCGCCACACGGCCCCATCGACGGACTCCGACACGTGCGGAGCTTACCTTCCGCCCTGATCGTCACCGGAGGCCGGGAGATCCTCCGACGGCGCAACGCCTAGACGTCGAAGGACGAAGAACGCGCCACTTCCTTGAACGAACAGATTCACGCCAAGGCGCACCCACGCGGTGCCGACGATCCCGGCTGCAGGCGTAACCAGGAGGAACCCTGCCAAGGACAAGGCCGACGCGACGGCCCCGACACCCGCCCACATCCGAACCTGGTCACGTGTGAGGACTAGCGGACGGACCCATGCGAATGCCATCCAGGTCGCGTACAGCCCCACCATGACGCGGGCAGCCGCCACCGCCCCGAGGTACGCCGGTCCTGCCGTGAGTCGTACCCCGGCCGGAACGAAAATCACCCCGATCGCCATCAGCAGAGCAAGTGGCGTACAGATACCGAGCGCCGCGCGTCGAACGCCGGTGCGCAGCCCGTTGATGTCCTTTCGCCCAGCGTATCGGGCGAAGCGTTGATAGAGAAGGGATTGCAATGGCCCCACCAACGTTCCCCCCAACGATGCGAGCGAAGACGCCAGTCGGTAAAAGCCTGCAGCGAGCGGGTTCAGGAAGAACCCAACCGCCAAGACATCTGATTGCTTCGCTACGAGCGCCAGCGTGCTTCCGAGGTCGGCGAAGAACACGAACCGAACGATCTCTCGGCGACGAGACCGCAACGGCCAGAGAGACTGTCTCACCCAACTCCCCCACACCTGTCCTGAGAGTCGCGTCGCGGCGGCCATCATCAGCGCACCCTCCACCGCGAATCCGATCGCGGTTCCCCAGATCACGCCGCGGATACCAAGGCGCAGAGCCACGGCTCCCAAGACCAACCCGACTCGTGTTCCCACGATGATGATCTGCAGGACACCCAGGGAGTGCGCACGTCCGAGCGTGATCAGGATGGCTTCGGAGCTAGCAGCCGGGGTCCGTAGCCATAACCCCGCCGCCAGGATCACGACGAACCACCCAAGCTCGGGCGCGTGTACGACGTGTCCCGCCGCCCAGGGCGCAAGCAACGCGGTGAGGGCCAGCGAGATGAAACCAACGGCGAGATCCAACGTGTAGGAGAATCGACAGAATGCACTCGCCTGCTCGTCGGCCCCTCGTGCTGAGAACTCCCCCAGGAATCGCATCGCCGCATCCGCGGCACGAGCATCGAAGAAGACGAACACCAACGCGGGAATAGCCCCGATCAGCCCCACCACGCCGTAGGCGCGAGGACCCAGGACGCGTGCCACGACGATTCCCTGGATCGCCGCCAGAATGGTGGCGACCGCTTGGGCACTCCAGAGAGCCGCGATCTCACGAACGAACCGCGACTCCCGGAGCCGTTCCGTCATGATCAGCCAGAATCGGTGGGGAGCCCTCTCGCCGATGTCGTCGTCGAACCTCACCTGCCCCACCCGGACAGGCGCTCGATCCCGGCCTCGAACGTTCTGGAAGCGTCTCGCCAGTCCACTTCTGATCGTGTCCGAACCATGTACCCGGAGCGGGTGGTCTCGTCCATGGTGAGGAACTCGACGAGCGCCTTTGCCAGTGCCTCGGAATCTTCTGCGGGTACCAATCGGCCCAGGCCGGGATCCCGGATCAGATCCGGGATGCCGCCCACCTCGGTCCCGACCACCGGCCTGCCACGAGCAAACGCCTCCAGGATCACGCGACCCATGCCCTCCGAGCGCGACGGGAGCGCGAGCACACGAGTTCGATCCAGTTCCTTGATCACCTGAGACCGGCTGCACGATCCAAGGAATCGGACGGCCGATGCGAACCCGGCAAGCTCCGCCTGGCGTCGCAATGCCGACCCGTGCGAACCTTCTCCGATGATGGTCAAGCGTGCGCCCGGCACCGTGGACACGACGGTTCGCCAGGCCTCCAGGAGCACATCCACGGACTTCGAGGGTTCGAGCGCACCGACGAACAGCGCCGCGGGAGCATCGGGCAGAGGAGCCGGCGGTGACTCCAGGAAAGCCCTTAGCCCTCCGAACGCCGTGTAGGTGTCGACAGGCCCGGTATAGCCCGCCGAACGGACCAACCCCTCGGTGAATTCACCGATCACGCGGATCGAATCGGCGCGCTGGATCGCCCACATCGCCAACACGTCGGCGACCGGCGACACCAGTCGGCGAGCCGATGAGCCGTACAGCCGGGTGGCCGTCCGCCAATCTCCGTGCACCTCGACGACGATCGCCGGTCGCCGCGCGCGGGGTACGAGTCTCGTGACACCGATCGCACCGATCCCTTCATACGGGCTCTGGCACACGATGACATCGATCTTGCGGATCAGGGCGAAGGCCGCGCCTACCAGCGGCCCCACCGCGTAGAAGAGCGCTCCTCCGAGCGCGGGCGGGCGAAGCTCCGGTAGAGCCGCGACCCGGGTTCGTCCCAGCCACCGCGTGCCTACTGCGCCGACGCCCACAACCACGGGCCGCGTGTGGCGAACCAGGATCTCGTAGCGCTCCCGCATGTCGTCGCCGACCCTGAGGCGCTTCGGCACGTGGGTTTTCCCGAGGAAAGCCACTCGGGGGCGTTCCCGGCCGACGTCATCAACCAGCGTGAGGATCCCGGCGACCGTCCTGTCGATCCGCCATGACGAGCCGGATGCGCGCGCCCCCTCTGCGAGCGACCCACGGAGTTCGTGGTCGTCTCTCATCCGCACGAAGGCCCTGCGGATGGTCTCTGGCTCCGTGTCCCGAAGGATCAGTCCGTTCGAGCCGTCGGTGATGATCTCCGGAACGCCGCCTACCGGCGGGGATACGACCGGGGTGCCGGCCGCGAGCGCTTCGATGACGACGTGCGGCAAGCCCTCGTAGTCGCTCGCGAGCGCCAGCACATCCGCCGCCCCGATCCGCGCGAGCACCTCCGGATGTGGCAGGTCGCCGTGGAGCGCTACCGTCGAGCGCGCGGGTTTCGGAAGCGCACGGAGTTCATCCTCGTGTGGTCCAGTTCCGATGATGTCCAACGTCATGCCGTCCGTCATAGCCGCGATCAGGCGATCGACACGTTTGTGTTGCACCAAGCGGCCCACGTAGATCACGCGCAGTCCTTCGCCGGCAGGAAGCGCGGACAGTTCCGGGGGAACGCGAACCCCATTCGCGATAACGCGGACGTCGGAAGGACCTCCCAGCCACGACTCGACCACCTCCGCGAGGTAGCGGCTCGGCGTCGTCACGGCCGTCGACGCGCGGAGGGTTCGATCACGGAGCCAGGCGAGCGCGCGGAGTCGTACATCTGTCGGTCTGCCGGCGGACTGGAACGCATCGAAGTCGGCCTGGGTCAGGCCGAGGCGGCGGCCGCGCTCCCACACCGAATCGCCCACGATCTTGACGATGGATGGCACGCCCGCCAGGCGGGCGCCGATCACGGCTTCGGTGTGCAACCCGGTCGCGTAGATCGCGTCGGCTCCCCGGCCGTGCTTCGCGATCCACGCCGTCACTGCGGCCATCCGCACGGGGACCGGCCACGATCGGGGGAAGCGGACCACTCCCTCGCGAGCCGTGACCGCAAGCCCGTCCCCGAGCGTAGCCACGATCACACGGTGGCCGTTGCCCAAGAGTTCGGCTCGAAGATCCGAAGCATGGGTCGCCGGCCCGCCGATATCGGGCGGGTAGATACCCGTGACGATGAGGAGCCGCAGCGAGTTCTCCCCTCTTGGATCCGGCGGTCGGTCTCTCGATAGCCATGGTGCCACGGCCGCGCACCCGAGGCGGGGACGCGCTCCCTGCGCTATGGCGCCTGTGGTGTCGGATACCATCCATGCACCGCATGAACTACCTCATCACCGGTGGCGCCGGTTTCATCGGATCGCATCTCGCCGACGTGCTCTTGGCGCGCGGCGATCACGTCGTCGCGTTCGATGACGAGTCAACGGGCTCCATCGACAACGTGCGTCACCTGCTCGACCACCAGAACTTCTCATTGCGGGAAGGGACCATCTTGGACCACCCGCTGGTAGCCCAGCTGGCCGGTCGCGCCGATGTGGTGGTTCACCTCGCGGCAGCCGTCGGGGTGAAGCTCATCGTTGACCAGCCCCTGAAATCGTTGCTCACGAACATCCGGGGAACGGAGATCGTGCTGGACGCCTCGGCGATGGGGGGCTGCCGCGTGTTGGTCGCTTCGACCTCCGAGATCTACGGGAAGAACGCGAGCGGGCCGCTGCCGGAAGACTCCGACCGGATCTTGGGGTCTCCATTCGTTGCGCGATGGTCCTACAGCGAGGCGAAGGCGGTCGATGAGATCCTCGCGCACGCCTACTGGCGAGAACGGGGCACGGAAGCCATCGTGGTGCGCTTCTTCAACTGCGTGGGGCCTCGTCAGACCGGTGCGTTCGGGATGGTGGTTCCAAGTTTGGTCCGGCAGGCGTTGCGAGGTGACGACATCACTGTGTACGGGACGGGCGAGCAGCAGCGATGCTTCTGCCACGTGCTGGACACGGTGGACGCCGTTGTTCGGTTGCTCGACCATCCCGACAGTCCGGGGGATCCCTTCAATATCGGCGCGGACAATGAAGTCACGATGAACGAACTGGCTCAGCTCATCGTCGAGAAGACCGGTTCGGCCTCGAAGATCGTGCATGTGCCCTACGAGATCGCCTACGAAGAAGGCTTCGAGGACATGGAGCGCCGGGTGCCCGACATCACGAAGATCTCGACACTCACCGGCTGGACACCCAAGCGAACGTTGGACGACATCCTTACCGACGTCATCGCGTTCCAGAAGGCCCAGCCGACGGCACCGGCGTGAACCTGGGAGCGCTCGATCCGACCCTCCGATATACCCTCGCGTTCCTGGTGCCTCTCCTTGCGGCGCTGGTATTCACGCCCCTTGCCGGGAAGCTAGCCGGTCGGCTCGGCGTCATCGACCGGCCTGGCGGCCACAAGACGCACCTCCACGCCACGCCGTACCTCGGTGGCATCGCGGTCGCTGCGGGCATGCTCGCCATTGCGCTCGTGGTCGGCGGCGCCAGCGGCAAACTCCTCGCCGTCCTCGCCTCCGCCGCAGTCCTGGCTCTTGTCGGGTTGCTCGATGACGTCAGGGGACTGAACCCTCTCCTGCGCCTGGGGTACGAGATGACAGCTGCGCTAGGGCTGTGGTCCATGGGGATCCGAGCCGGGGTGGCCGGTCAGGCGTGGGTCGATCTCCCGCTGACCATCGTGTGGGTCGTTGCCGTGATGAACGCGTTCAACTTCGTCGACAATATGGATGGAGTAGCGGCGACCGTCGCGGCCGCATCGGCCCTGGGGATCGCGGCACTGACCGGGTCCAACGGAGACTATCTCGTAGCTTCTTTGGCATTGGCTGTAGCGGGCGCGACCTTGGGGTTCCTTCGCTTCAACTTCCCACCTGCGCGAATCTTTCTCGGAGACGCTGGTTCGATGTTCCTGGGCTTCCTCGTGGCGGCGCTCGTCCTTCAGTTGGATCTTCCCGTTGGGCTCAGCCTTCCCCGCACGCTCGCGGCTGTACTCGTGGCCGGCGTGCCCCTATTCGATCTCTCGCTCGTTGTGATGGCTCGCATGCGTGAACATCGGCCACTCTGGCAAGGGGGCAGCGACCACTCTGCGCATCGTCTTCAACGTCGCGGGTTCGGCAAGCCCCGTGTGGTTCTGGTGGCCGGGGGCGGCCAACTCGCCTGTTCGGTGATCGCGTTCGTCGTATACAAGCGTTCGTTTCCGGTCGTGGTCACGGTAGCTGCGGTCATGGCGATTGGCTGGGTGGCACTCCTGTGGTGGTTCCTACACCATCCGACGGTGCTTGAGGAGATCGCGGAATGAGTCAGGGCCGCTCGAACAAGAGGACCGTTCCACGGAAGCGTCGATATACGCTGGCGGCGGTCTCACGACCGCGCGCCCGCACCCCGTGCGCCACGATCGGCTGAGGAACAATCATCAGACCCGCGTCCCTCCCGAATCGACGCAGGGTCTCGTGGGTGAAGGTGTTGATGTGTTCCAGCGGATGGACGGCGTCCTTCGATGGCGCCCAGGTGGGGCGCGCGACCTCGCGGGGTATCGATCGTCCGTCAGGGACGGAGATCCTCAGGATCCCCTTGCTGGCTAGGCGAGGCACAAGTGTCCTCAGACTCGCGACTGGATCCGGCAAGTGCTCGAAGACGGCTTCCGCGTTGATGAGATCGAACTGCCGCTCGCCCAGATCATCCGTGGAAGGGACCGCATCGATCCCTTGCTCCTCCGCGAAGCGACGGCGCGTCGCTGAGAGTTCCACACCGGTCACTTGCACGCCATAATCACGGGCGGCCATGAGCCAATAGCCCCACCCCATCCCGAAGTCAAGCGTTCGGATCGTCTCGGGGAGGCGACCCGGGAAGAGCCCTGCGAGCCGGCGTACTTGCGGACCGTATCCGCCGGCTGTCGCCGCCTTCTTGGTGCGGCTTTCGTCGACAGAGATCCAGCGCTCATACAGCAGCTCAAGACCTGCGTCGTCCAGGATCCACCGCTGCCAGATGAGACCGCAGGCAGTGCAACGGACGATGACGAGGTCCTTACCCTCCATGTCATCGACGGGGACGCGTCCACCGTAATACTGCTCCAGGAACGGCCGAATCACGGGACCGGTGAGTGGCTCGATGCGAAGCACGCGCGGGGATCCGCCACCGCACAACGGGCATTCCGGCCGCTCGCGAAAGGCGAAGTTCGGCGGGTCAGCCACCGGCGACGTGGTCCGGGAACGTCGCAGCCTCCGGGATCACCGGAGGCTGGCACACGTCGCTCGTCCCGGTCAGCGGCTCGACACGAACTGCCCGACAGCGCCGTCGCCGCTCTCGGCGGCACCGGCGATGGACTCGATCCCGCCTTGTGCTTTGATCATGTCGGCGACCGCGTGCGCCAGTTTCGCGCCCTGTTCGGGGGTAGAGACTGTGACGCCACGCTCCGTCAGGACGTTGAAGAACGGCTCCATGACGGTGTGCGGGTTCCCGAGCAGTGAGGCCTCAGAGACGTTCAAGGCGCTCGAGAGCCGAGCAAGGGTTTGGATCGAGGGTTCCACGTGACCGTTCTCGTAGCGCGAGAGGCGGGCCTTGGGGATCCCCGAGAGTTCCTCGAGTTCTGACTGGCTCAGTCCGGCCTTCAAGCGGGCCTCGCGGAGTCGATTCCCGAAGTGCTTGCCGTCATTTGCAGGCATCTGCGTGTCTCCTTCGTCTCTCTGGGGGACCCTCCCGCGAGCGACCTTAGCATAGGCCTCGAAGGAGGGGTTCGGATGCGGAAGAGGCGGAGCCGCGTACGGCCCCGCCCTCTTTCCCATGCGTTGACTCGTTACTTGACCTCGACCGACGCGCCCGCGGCCTCGAGCTGCTCCTTGGCCTTATCGGCGGCTTCCTTCGTGACCTTCTCGAGGACCGTGCCGGGGGCTCCGTCGACGAGATCCTTGGCCTCTTTCAGGCCCAGGCTGGTGAGCGCCCGCACTTCCTTGATGACTTGGATCTTCTTGTCACCAGCGCCGGTGAGCACGACATCGAATTCGGACTGCTCTTCGGCTGCCTCGGCACCCCCGCCACCACCGGCCGGGGCGGCCATCATCATCGGAGCGCCAGCGGCGGCCGTGACGTCGAACATCTCTTCGAACTGCTTGATGAACTCGGAGAGCTCCAGGAGCGTCATCTCCTTGAACGCACCGAGCAGGTCGTCTTGGCTGAGTTTCGCCATGGTGGGTTACTCCTTCCCTTCTTCGTCAGTTTCGGGTGTTCCGGACTCGGCGGCCGACCCCTCAGGCTCGGGGGCGGAACCCTCGGTTACGGGGGTAGCCTCCGCCGACCCGTCCTCGGCCTTTGGGTCTGCTCCGGTGTCGTCCGTTGTGGTATCGCCCTGCCCCGTCGCCGAAACGGCCGCTCCCGGGTCGGCTGCGGCATCTTGCGGCTCTGGCTCCGCTTCTGTCGCTGCGGTCTCCGGCGCTACAGCCGCTTCTGCGGGTGGGAGTTTTTCTTTGTAGGCCTCTAGAAGGCCGAGGAACTTGCTTTGGGCGGAGACCAACATGCCGGCGGCTCGGGTGATCTCGCTCTTGAGCAGGCCGGCGATCTTCGAAAGCATGGCCTCGCGGGATTCGAGAGTGGCGAGCGCCTTGGCGTCTTCGGCGGACAGGATCTTTCCGTCCATGTAGCCGCCCTTGAGCACCAGGGAGGGGTAGAGCTTGGCGGCATCGACGACCTTCTTGGCCGCCGCAACCGGATCGCCTGCAACGAATGCCACGGCGGAAGGACCCGACAGCATCGCCTCCAGTTCCTCGACGCCTGCGTCTGCTGCGGCTCGCAGCATCAAGGTGTTCTTCACTACCGCGAACGACGCGCCCCCTTCGGCGAGGGAACGGCGGAGCGCAGAGATGTCGGACACCGTGAGGCCGCGGTATTCGGTCAGCAGCAGGGCGTCGGAGCCTTCGATCCGCCGCTTGAGCTCAGCGACCCGTTCCACCTTCTCCGGTTTTGGCATCGCGTCTCCTGACGAAAGTGATGGTGACAGCAAAAAGCGCATCTCCGCAGACAGCGGAGACGCGCCAACTGAGAGCTACGTCTTCGATCGCCTCGGCAGGTGCCCCGAAGGGATTGTGCGTGTGCCCCTGCTGTCTGTGGCCTCTGGAGGATACG
>JAXDJX010000022.1:0-24618 GCA_034667405.1 Actinomycetota bacterium
GCGTGCTGGAACTCGGTTTGGTGGCGATGGTCATCTACCACTCGTTGAACGGGATAAAGATCCTGCTCATCGACTTCTTCCCGAGCCTGACGACCCGGATCCGCGCGCTCGGGATCACCACGGCGGCGGTGTTCGTGCTCTCGATGATCCCCATCACGTACATCATGGTTCATCAGGCTGTCGACCTTTGGCAGCATCGCTGATATGGCGACCGCGACCGAACCCCGCACGTCCGGCCCCACGCCGCAGCCCACGTCACGGACGAGTGGCGGTGGCGGGGGCCGTGAGCGCCCGGTAGGCGGATTCGAACTCTGGTCCTGGCTGTTCATGCGGATCAGCGGGATCTTGCTGCTGGTCCTGGCCGTGGGGCACGTCCTCATCATGCACATCCCCGACGGTGGGGTCAGCCGGGTCAACTTCGCGTTCGTTGCAGTGCGGTGGCGGAGTCCGTTCTGGCAGACGTGGGATTGGGCGCTCCTGGTACTCGCGTTGATCCACGGCGTGAACGGCCTTCGGAACATTACCCTGGACTACGTGCGTCCGGTGGGCCTGCGCTTCGCGATCAATATGTTCTTCTACATGCTCGGCTTCATCCTGTTCGTGCTCGGCACCGTGGTCGTGTTCACGTTCGATCCTACGAAGTGGGGTCCGATCAAGTGACAACGACGCACACGTACGACACCGTCATCGTGGGCGCCGGGGGCGCCGGCATGCGCGCGGCCATCGAGGCGTCGGACAAGAGCCGGACCGCCGTCATCTCGAAGCTCTACCCCACCCGTTCCCACACGGGCGCGGCGCAGGGCGGCGTGTGCGCCGCGCTCGCCAACGTCGAGGAAGACTCGCCGGAGTGGCACGCGTTCGACACGGTGAAGGGCGGGGATTACCTGGTCGACCAGCCGGCGGCACAACTCATGACCGAAGAGGCCGTCGACGCCATCTACCAACTCGAACACTGGGGCCTCCCCTTCAACCGGACGCCCGACGGCAAGATCGATCAGCGGCGGTTCGGTGGGCACACGCGCAACCACGGCGAAGGTCCGGTCATGCGGGCCTGCTTCGCGGCCGACCGCACCGGGCACATGATCCTGCAGACGCTCTACCAACAGTGCGTGAAGCGCGACGTCCGATTCTTCAACGAGTTCTACTGCCTGGACCTGCTGCTCGACGATCGGGGCCGAACCGCCGGCGTGGTCGCCTACCAACTCGCCACCGGCGAGATCCACGTGTTCCGCGCGAAGTCGGTGGTCTTCGCGACGGGCGGGTACGGGCGGATGTTCCGCGTCACCTCGAACGCACACGCGCTGACCGGCGATGGCCCTGCGGTCGTCTATCGCCGCGGCATCCCGCTTCAGGACATGGAGTTCTTCCAGTTCCATCCGACCGGTCTGTACCGGCTGGGTGTGTTGCTCAGCGAGGCCGCGCGCGGCGAGGGTGGGATCGTTCGCAACAAGGACGGCGAGCGGTTCATGGAACGCTACGCCCCCACCATCAAGGATCTGGCCCCGCGCGACGTGGTGAGTCGCGCGATCTATCAGGAGATCAAGGAGGGACGAGGCGACGGCCCCAACGGCGACTACGTCTACCTGGACCTCACGCATCTCCCAGCGGCCCTTATCGAAGAGAAGCTTCCCGATATCACGGAGTTCGCCCGCGTCTACCTCGAGGTCGAACCGACGAAGGAACCAGTTCCGATCCAGCCGACGGCCCACTACGCGATGGGTGGCATCCCCACAGATGTCGACGGACGCGTCGTCACCGGGCCCGACGAGACTCCGGTCCCAGGCCTCTATGCGGCCGGGGAATGCGCGTGCGTCTCTGTTCACGGCGCCAACCGCCTCGGAACCAACTCGCTCCTGGACATCATCGTCTTCGGCCGCCGCGCGGGCGTGCACGCCGCGGAGTTCGCGAACGGTTCGTCGTTGCCCGATCTGCCGGCGGACCCCGCCTCCCAGACGCTTGACATGCTCGATGGGCTCCTCACGCGTGAACGCGGGGAGAGTTCGGCCGACATCCGATCGCAGCTGCAGAACGAGATGTTCGACAAAGCGTTCGTTGTTCGGACGGAGGAGGGTCTCACGTCCATGGAGACCACCCTGCAGGGGCTGCGCGAACGCTTCGATGCGCTCGGCGTGCAGGACAAAGGCAGCGTCTACAACACGGACCTGATGGAGACCGTCGAACTCGGGTACCTCCTCGACTGCGCGGAGACGCTGGTCCACGCCGCCCGGGCGCGCACCGAGAGCCGTGGCGGGCACTTCCGCGAGGATCATCCGCTCCGGGACGACGCCAATTGGCTCCAGCACACGCTCAGCTACCGCAACCAGGACGGGTCCATCCGCCACGAGTACAAACCGGTGAAGATGGGCCCCTACGTCCCCATGGAGAGGAAGTACTGATGGCGACGCCCGCCGATGCGCTGGAAGCATCCGACCGAGCCGATCGAACGGCCGCCACGACCGTCACGCTGACCCTCAAGATCCGTCGCTATAACCCCGAGATCAGCGACGAACACCACTGGGAAGAGTTCACCATCCAGGCAGATCCGTTCGACCGGTTGCTGGATGCGCTGCACGAGGTCAAATGGCGCCTCGACGGGACGTTGGCGCTTCGCCGGAGCTGTGCGCACGGGATCTGCGGCTCGGACGCGATGCTCATCAACGGCCGGAACGCCTTGGCCTGCAAGGTCTTGGTGAAGGACGTGACCCCCAAGGTCACGGTCGAACCCATCCGTGGTCTCCCCGTGTTGAAGGATCTCATCGTCGACATGGACCCGTTCCTGGACGGCTACAAGAGCATCCTCCCCTACCTCGTGAACGACAGCGGCGAACCCGACAAGGAACGGTTCCAGTCGCCCGAGGATCGGGCGCGTTACGACGACACCACGAAGTGCATCCTGTGTGCGGCGTGCACGACCGGCTGTCCGATCTTCTGGGGCGACGAGGGGTACGTTGGGCCCGCCGCGATCGTGACCGCCCACCGATTCATCTTCGACTCGCGTGACGAGGGCGCGCGCGAACGCCTGAAGATCCTCAGCGAGAAGACGGGCGTGTTCCGGTGCCGCACCACGTTCAACTGCACCGACGCCTGTCCTCGCGGCATCCAGGTGACGAAGGCCATCCAAGAGGTCAAGCGCGAGATCTTGTTCGAGCGCTTCTGACGGGCGAGGAAGGTGGGCGGCCGATGGACCATCGCGTAACGCTCATCCCCGGAGACGGCATCGGCCCTGAAGTGGCAGCTGCCACGAAGCTGGTCATGGACGCCGCCGACGTCGGCATCAGCTGGACCGAGTGTGCTGCGGGCGCGAGCGCCCTGGAGACCCACGGCGCGCTCTTGCCCGACGAGACGCTCGAAACCATCAGATCCAGCCGCGTCGCCATCAAAGGTCCCATCACCACTCCGGTTGGTACCGGCTTCCGAAGCGTCAACGTGGCCCTGCGTCAGGATCTGGACCTCTTCGCCGCCGTCCGCCCCGCCAAGGCGCATCCCGGCGTGCCAATCCGCCACAAGAACGTCGACCTGGTCATCGTCCGCGAGAACACCGAGGACCTCTATCAAGGCATCGAGTTCGAACGCGGTTCGGCGGGGGCGCAGGGTCTTCGCGAGGAGCTCCTCGCCCTGGGCGGGTTCGAATTGCCGCTCGACGCCGGGATCACCGTGAAACCCATCAGCGTCGGTGGTACCGAGCGGATCGTCCGGTTCGCGTTCGAGTATGCGAAGGCGAACGGCCGGAAAAAGGTCACCGTCGGCCACAAGGCCAACGTGCTCCGCTATTCCGACGGGCTGTTCCTGAAGACCGTCGAGCAGGAAGAGGCATTGATCCACGGGAGCGTTCGGTATGAGGCGGTTGAGATCGACCACCTGACCTCGCGGCTGGTGAAGGATCCGGGTGGGTTCGACCTCCTGCTGCTCCCGAACCTCTACGGCGACATCATGAGCGACCTCTGCGCCGGTCTGGTCGGCGGTCTGGGTCTCATCCCCGGGGCGAACATCGGCTGGGAGTACGCGGTGTTCGAACCTGTCCACGGCAGCGCACCCGACATCGCCGGCCAGGGCAAGGCGAACCCCGTCGCGATGATCCTCTCGGGCGCACTGATGCTCCGCCACCTGGGCGAACACTCCGCCGCGGAGAACGTCGAATGGGCGGTGGACGTGGTCCTGGGCGATGGTCGGGTACGAACGCCGGACCTGGGGGGCACGAGCACAACGATGGAATTCGGCGAGGCCATCGCCTCAACGGTGAGCCACTGGGAGCACGGCCCGAGCTGACGTCGCTCAGTCGGGATGATCGTGGTGGTGGTTTCCTGGGCCCCGACCGGAGCCCTCGCCAAGCTCTCAACAGCCGGGTTGGCCGTGATTCCCGCAGCACTGGGATCGTGAGAACAGCGCTTTGCCACGGTTCTTGACCGTGAGCCCGACCTTCGTCGCGATCGAGGCATCGTAGGTCGACCAATTGGTGAAGAAGTTCCTGGTGTGGATCCTCACCTTGTTGACGAAGCCGTCGCCCTCGCTCATCCGCCTAGCCTACGTCGCTCCGGCCGTCTCGCGGTGCGTGAATCCGCGGAGGCGCCGTGCGATGCTCCCGCCATGCCGATCGACGCTTCGAAACCGACGCCGCTGCGCCTCTGGGGATTCCTGCTGACCGTGGGGGGCGGCGTGCTCGTTGCCTTCGGGGCCTTGCAACTGTGGGTCAACGCCACGGTGTTCGGGAAGGCCATCCTGGGTTGGGAGGGTTGGCGTGGGGTCGACCTGCCCGAAGGTTTGATCGCGCTCGTCTGCGGGGTCGTGCTCATCATCGGGATCCTGGTACTTCGCGGTGTGAGAGGAAAAACGAAGCGCGTCATCGCCGTTCTCTTGATCATCGCCGGAGTCATCGCCTTCGCGGTCGGTGGCGTAGTTGCGGTCACGGCCGCGAACCGGTTCGCCAACGCTCAGGCGGCCGCAACCCAGCTGGCCGCCGCCGAGAGCATCCCGGTCGCAGAAGCGCTCGCGAAGGTTTCCGGCAAGCTAAGCGCCACCGTGGGTGTTGGCGTGTTCGTCACGATGCTCGGCGGGATCCTCGGGGCGGTCGGAGGCGTGTTGAGCCTGGCCCTCGTGACCCGGCCGCCGGTGGTGGCGCCGTCGACCGAACCCGAAGAGGCCTAGAGCTTCGCCAGATCGTCGCACTTCGTTCGGATACCTTCTGCGGCGGCCTTGAGCTGCGTCGACTCCTCCTCGTTGAGCTCCAGTTCGACGATCTCTTGGACACCCCTTCGGCCCAGCTTGACCGGCAGCCCCACATAGACGTCGGTGATGCCGTACTGACCCGTGGCCCAGGCGCACGCGGGGAGCACCACTCCCGAATCTTCGACCACCGCCTGCACCATCGCGACGACCGCAGCGCTCGGCGCGTAATAGGCAGAACCCGTCTTGAGCAGTCCGACGATCTCGGCTCCCCCATCACGCGTCCGCTGGAACAGCCGGTCAAGCGTTGCGTGGTCGACCAGTTCGGGCAGCGGTTTCCCGTCCACGGTCGCGTGCCTCGGGAGCGCGATCATCGCGTCGCCGTGGGAGCCGAGGGTCATCGCCTCGACTACGAGCGGCGAGACACCGAGTTCCTCGGCGATGAAATAGCGGAAGCGCGCAGAGTCCAGCACACCGGCCATCCCGAACACCCGCTCCTTGGGGAACCCGGAAACCTGCGCGGCTAGGAAGGTCATCTCGTCGAGTGGGTTGGAAACGATGATGAGGATCGCGTCCGGCGAGACGGCCGCGACCCGGTTGACCACATCCGTCATGATCGCAGCGTTCTTGCTTAGGAGGTCCATCCGACTCATGCCCGGCTGACGGGGAAAGCCTGCGGTGATGACCACGACATCACTCCGGGCTGTGTCGGCGTAGTCGTTCGTACCGGTGATGTTCGGCTCGTAACGCTCGACCGGCGCCGCTTCCTTGAGGTCCAGGGCCAGACCCTGCGGTTTGCCTTCGATGATGTCGATGAGGACGACTTCGGCGAGACCCTTCTCGATGATGCGCATGGCGGCCGTCTGCCCGACGAACCCGCTCCCGACAACGGTGACCTTCACGACTGCACTCCTTCGGTGGTGGATGTCCGAACGACCCACATGCTACCGAGGTGCTCCCTCGCCGCCGACCGACCACCCACTGAGCTCCGCCGCCGAGAATCAGTCACCAACCACTGGGGAGAGGCGTTCTAGGGAATGTCGGAAGTACAGTTCACGGTCTCAAATTGCTGAACGAAGCCAGTGTCTCGCGCCTCCATGTGACGAAGGAGCGTAGCCCCAACATCCGATTGCTGACCTTCCCAATCGCTGATCTGACCGAGCACGCGCATGGCCAGAGCGGTCCGAGAGTCATCCCCTGCGGCGGAAGCGTCGAGCCAAACGTGACCCCATTGACACTCAGATACGAACACCATCGCCTCAACGACGTTCAAGCGGCTCAGCCCGCCTTCGTTCAAGCCAGACGCAGGGCCTGATTCCATGTGCTGGACCCAGGCATCGAACGACCCTTCTTCGGGCAGTCGGATCGCCGGGGAAAACTCCGAAACGGTGGCTTCGAACTCCGCGTCCGTGGTGACGCTCCGCAGAGGGCTGGGAATCGTCGGGCTCTGCCGTACGTCTAGGGTCGGACTCGGCTTAACGGCGATCGCCACGGGATGCTGCGAGGTCCAAAGGTGGTCGGTCAAGGCGGCTGCTGCTCCGCCGAACACGATCGTGGCGGCCACCGCCAACGCCCCGATCGCCGGACGCTTTAGCTTCCGACGGAGCGACGAGGTCTTCACGACCATAAGCGAGCGGACCCGTTCGCGGGTAGCAACGTCGAGGGGCTCATGGTGTCCGAGAAGTTCTCTTAGAAGATCGAGGTCAGTCATGCTGCGCTCCCATCCAGTCGTCGGTTGAGTCAAGCCGACCGCGGATGTACCTCCGGGCTCGATTGATCCGGGAAGCGACCGTCCCCGGAGGGACGCCCAAAGCGGTGGCAACGTCGTCGTAGCTCAGCCCTTCCCATGCGAACAGCAGTAGGGCGTCGCGATCGCCGGAAGCGAGCGCTAGAAGAGCTTCGACAAGAGCACCAGCGGCCGAGTGAGCGTCGAGCCTGGAGTCCGCTTCATCGAAATCGTCCGGCCCCGGAGTAACGACCGCTGCGGCTTTCCCATAGGCCTCCAATTGGCGCCGCTCGACCCTCCGAGCCCTGTGGATGACGTTGGTGGCGATCCCGTAGAGCCATGGCGCTGCGCTCTCATGGACGGGAACGTAACGTTCTCTTCCTCCAAAGGCCTGAGCGAACGTCTCGGCGGTGAGTTCCTCAGCCATCTCCGGCCCGACTCTCTTCCGCACGTAGCCGAAGATCGAGTCGACATGGCGGTCGAACAATCGGCCGAAGAGCTCCGGGGACTCCCCTGACGCGGTCAGCAGCTCTGCGTCGGATCGGTCATCCGCGACCTGGTAGGTAGCACTCGTGATGCGCATACCCCTTCATACCCGAAGGCGCATCCTCACTTCACGGAGGGCGTGGGATCCGGGCCCCAGATCCGCGAATCAGAGGAGTGCGATGACGGCTTCGGCGACCTGGAATGTGCCGGCGGCCGGGCGGTCGTCATCTGCCGGCCGGAGATCTCTGGTGACGTGCACGCCGTCGGCGAGGAGCGCCACCACGGCGGATTCCAGCCGGTCGCCGGCATCGGTTTCGCCGACATGACGGAGCATCATCGCGGCACTGAGCATCACGCCCACCGGGTTCGCTTGATTGGTGCCGGCCAGACGGGGGGCGGTGCCGTGCGTGGCCTCGAAGACCGCCCGGCCGTCATCGCCGAAATGTCCGCCGGGGGCGACGCCCAGCCCACCGATCAACGCCGCACCGAGCTCGCTCACAACGTCGCCATAGAAGTTCGGGAGCACCAGCACATCGAAGCGCTCGGGCGCCTGGACCAGTTGCATGCAGAGCGCGTCGATGATCCGGTCCTCGAACTCCACATCGGGATACTCCGTCGCGACGCGCCGCGCCACCTCCAGGAACAGCCCGTCGGAGAACTTCATGATGTTCGCCTTGTGGCTCGCGGTGAGCTTCTTCCTCCCGCGCGCCTGGACCAGTTCGAACGCGAACCGAACGATGCGGTCGCTCCCCGCCTCGGTGATCGACTTGATGGACAAGCCGCTGTCTTCGCGGATATGCCTGCCGGTCGCGTCTTCGATGAACCCGATGAGTTCGGTCGCCGCAGCCGTCCCCATCTCGAACTCGTACCCCGTGTACATGTCCTCGAGGTTCTCTCGGACCACGATGAGATCGACGTGATCGAAGACGCTCGGGACACCCGGGTAGAGCGTGCACGGGCGAACCGATGCGAACAGGCCGAGTTCTTTGCGAAGCTCCAGGTTAACGCTGCGGTAACCGCTCGTGACCGACGTCTCCACCGGACCCTTCAACGCGACGCGGCGATCCCTGATAGAGGCGAGCGTCTCAGGTGGTAGCGGGGTCCCCCGGCGGCTGAACGCCGCCGCACCGGCATCCTGGCGATCCCACGCGATCTGCACCCCGGTGGCCTCGACCACGCGACGTGCCGCCTCGATCACCTCGGGCCCGATCCCATCGCCGGGGATCAGCGTTACGTCGTGGCCCACCGTGCTCCTTCATCCGGCCTGCGTGTCACGTGAGGTCCTGCCCCGTTTTGGTGCCCGGGTTGCGCCCGACTATCCTTGCAGAATCCGTCCGGGGTGCCCGGACGCTTCTCCACGACCAGGGATATCGAGGATGCCGGACAAAGGACTACGGGAGATCGTCGCCGCCCAGACGAAGATCTCCGACATCGACGGTGAGAAGGGCCGCCTCTGGTACGCCGGCTATGACATCGCCGACCTGGCGAAACATGCAGGATTCGAGGAGGTCGTCTACCTGCTGCATCACGGCGACCTCCCCACCCGCGGCCAGCTCGAAGAGCTCAGCGCGTTCATGGCAGCCGAACGCGAGATGAACCCGTTCCTGGCCAAGATGATGCCGACGCTCGCGCAGCAGGCCTCTCCGATGTCCATGCTCCGAACCAGCGTGAGCGCGGCCTCGGCGTACGACCCCGACGGCTGGGACGATTCGCCAGAGGCCGAATATCGCAAGGCGTTGCGGCTCATCGCGAAGATCCCCACGCTCATCGCGTGTTTCCAGCGACTTCGCACCGGCCAGGAAGTCGTGCCCCCCGATCCCCGGCTCCCCCACGCAGCGAACTTCCTGTGGATGCTCCAGGGCGAAGAACCGGACCCCGAGGATGCCCGCGCGCTGGACACCACGTTCGTCTTGTACGCCGACCACACGATGAACGCGTCGACGTTCACGGCTCGGATCATCGCCTCGACCCTCAGCGATATGTTCAGCGCCATCACCGGAGCCATCGGATGCCTGAAGGGCCCATTGCATGGGGGTGCCAACGAAGAGGCGATGAAGATGGCCGAGGAGGTCGGCAAGCCGGAGAACGCCGCCGCATACGTGACGGCCCGCCTGGAGCGCCACCAGAAGATCATGGGGTTCGGTCACGCCGTGTACACCACCATGGACCCCCGCGCCACCGAGCTGAAACAGCTGGCGCGCGAAGTCGGAGAGCGTCACGACGACATCGTGTGGGCAGACATCTTCGAGGCCCTACAGGAAACCGTCTACGACCAGAAGGGCCTCTGGCCGAACGTCGACCTCTACGCCGCCGGCGTCTATCACGTCCTCGGGATCGCCACGGACCTCATGACTCCGATGTTCGCGCTGGCGCGGATGGCCGGCTGGACCGCCCACGTGCGCGAACAGTACGCCGACAACAAGGTGATCCGGCCCGGAAGCGAGTACGTCGGGCCGACCGACCGCGTCTACGAACCGATCGATCAGCGCGGCTAGCGCACCGGACGCGGGAAGAGCCCGGCTCCCTCGACGACCTTGCGCACCGCCGCGTCATCTCCCATGCCCATCAGGTGCACGCCCGAGATGCCGGGGATCTGCAGGATGGCCTTCACGACATCGATAGTAAGCCCGAGTCCGACCTCCGCTGCACCTTCACTGGCGTCTAGGAGGGCCGACAGCATCTCGGCCGGCACCCGAACACCTGGCAACTTGTCGTGCATGAACGTTGCTTGCTTCACACTCTTGAGCGGCGTGATACCGATCAAGACCTTCGCCCGTTCGAACAGACCCTCGGGGCGAAGTCGGTCCGCCCATGCCGCGAGTGCCTCGACGTCGTAGGCGATCTGGGTCATCACGAAGTCGGCCCCCGCGTCGAGCTTCTGCTCCAAGCGCTGGGGCTGGTAGGGGTCGGCCAGCGGCATCTCCGCCACACCGATGAAGAACCTGGGCGGATCTGCGACTTCTTTCCCGGTGAGCGTGGTGCCGTCTTCCCGAAGGCGGAGCGCCAGCCCGATCAGTCCCTGCACATCCAGGTCGGACACCGCGGGGGCGCTCGGGTCGTCACCGATGCGCATTGGGTCCCCGGACAGGCAGAACACGTTTCGGGCGCCCAACGCCCACGCCCCCAGAAGATCCGCAGTAAGCGCCAGCCGGTTCCTGTCGCGTGCGGTGATCTGCAGGGTGGGCTCGATACCCGCGTCGTGGAGGAACCGGGCCCCTGCGAGCGGCGACATGTGCGCCGATGCGGTCGGGTTGTCGGTGACGTTCGCCGCGTCGACGTAGCCGACCAACGCACGAGCATGATCACTCACGGACACGCCCGAACCCGAGACGGGAGGCACCACTTCTCCCGTGACCGCGAACTCCCCGGCGGCCAGCAGGGCCGCCAGCCGGCCGCCGACGGTCACGCTCCGAACGCCTGGATCTCTGCTGCCGCGACCGTATTGACCATGAGCATCGCGACCGTCATCGGGCCGACACCTCCGGGCACCGGTGTGATGGCGCCTGCGACCTCACCGACCGCCGCTTGGACATCTCCGACAAGACCGTCGGCTGTCCGATGCACGCCCACGTCGATCACGGTGGCTCCCGGTTGCACCATGTCGGGGGTGACCAGCTGAGGCACGCCCGCGGCAGCTACCAAGATATCGGCGCGCCGGGTGTGATCCGTGAGATTCCGGGTCTTCACGTGCGTGCAGGTCACGGTGGCGTTCCCACGGATGTTGTCCTGGGCAAGCATCATGGCGAGCGGTGCTCCCACCAGCTCGCCGTATCCGACCACGACGACCTCCGCGCCTTCGAGTTCGATGTTGCTGCGGAGCAAGAGCTCAACGATCCCGTACGGGGTTGCCGGCTGATAGGTGGGTTCTCCGCGAACCATCATCCCGATGTTCCACGGGTGGAGTCCGTCGACGTCCTTCTCGGGAGCGATGGTCCGCTGGATCTCCAGTTCATGGAGATGGGACGGGAGTGGGAGCTGGATGATGATGCCGTGGATGTCCGGATCGCGATTCAGGCGTCGCAGCGTCGCCATCAGTTCGTGTTCGGTGACGTAGGCCGGGAGGTCGACCTGCTCCGAGCGGATCCCGACGTCGGCGCAGGCCTTGTGCTTGGCCCCGACGTAGATGCGGGAGGCCTGATCCTCGCCCACCAGAACGGCGGCCAACCCTGGCGTGACCCCGCGTTCGGAAAGCGCGCGCACCCGCTCGGCGACTTCGGAGCGGATATCTGCAGCGATGGCCTTGCCGTCCAAGATCCGGGCGGTCACGGCGCAATCCTACCGGCGGCTCCTGGTTCCGACCAAAACCATCAATGACGGAAGTGTCGTGTCCCCGTGAGCACCACGGCCATGCCGCGCGCCTCGGCAGCGGCGAGCACGGCCTCGTCCCCTTTGGAGCCGCCCGGATGGATCACTGCAGAGCAACCCGCGTCGGCAGCGACCTCGAGGGCGTCGGGGAACGGGAAGAACGCGTCCGAGGCAACCACCGCGCCGCGCGCGCGCTCCCCCGCCTTCCGTGACGCGATCCACGACGAATCAACGCGGGACATCTGGCCGGCGCCGACGCCGACGGTCGCCCCCTCCTTCACGAACACGATGGTGTTCGACTTAACCCGCCACGCGATGGTCCATGCGAGTTCGAGGTCGACCCACTCCTGCGCGGTAGGTTCGCGACTCGATACGACCTTCCAGTCGGCACGGGTCTCCGTGATGCGGTCGCGGTCCTGCATCAATGCACCTCCGGGCAGCGGCCGAACGTCCAGATCGTTCCCGGTGATCAACTCCGCTTGCACCACCCGGAGGTTCTGCCGCTCGGCGAACGCGGCCAGGGCCCCCTCGGTGAACGACGGTGCGATCACGACTTCCGTGAAGACCTCGCGCATGGCCTCAGCCGCATCTTGATCGCACTCCCCGTGGAACGACACGATGCCGCCGAATGCGCTCACCGTGTCGCACGCGAACGCCGCCGCGTAGGACGCCGCGGGCGAACCCTTGGCGGCCGCGCCACAGGGATTGTTGTGCTTCACGATCACGCACGAAGCCGGCGGCATGGCCGAAACGAGTTCATGTGCCGCGTAAGCATCGAGCCAGTTGTTGAACGACATCTCCTTTCCCTGGAGAACCCGAGCTCCGCCCAGCGGACCGGCACCCGCCGCCTCCCGGTAGAGGGCGCCGCGCATGTGCGGGTTCTCCCCGTATCGAAGGTCCGACGTCTTCTCGTAAGCGAGGCCGACGAAGTCCGGCAACGCCTCAGACCTTTCCTGTCCAGCGAACCATCCCGCGACTGCCGCGTCGTAGGCGGCCGTGTGTGCGAACGCCTCTGCGGCCAGACCGAACCGCGTGGCCCGCGTCAATCCACCCTCGAGCTTGATCTCGTCGAGCACCATCTCGTAGCGGTCCGGATTCACCACGACACCCACCGACTCGAGATTCTTCGCTGCCGCGCGAGCCATGGCCGGTCCGCCGATATCGATCTTCTCGATGACCTCGTCGAACTCGGCCCCGGCTGCCACCGTCTCCCGGAACGGATAGAGGTTGACCACCACCAGATCGAACGGTTCGATGCCTTGTTCCGTCAGTTGCTCCACGTGATCCGGACGCCGCTGGTCGGCCAAGATTCCACCGTGGATGTTGGGATGCAGGGTTTTGACGCGGCCGCCGAGCATCTCCGGGAAGCCAGTCACCTCATCGACGGGCGTGACGGTGAGACCCGCCTCACGCAGGACCGCCGCGGTTCCTCCCGAGGAGACCAAGGCCACACCGAGTTCGCTCAACGCCCGCGCGAACGCCACCACGCCGGACTTGTCGTAGACCGCCAACAGGGCTCTGTGGATCGTTCGAACCTCAGTCATGTCGCTCCTCGATCGTCGCGCGGCGTTCACGGACCTGGATACGGCCTTCCACCAGCGCGCGAACCGCCTCCGGGAGGAGGCGATGTTCGACTTCGTTGATCCTGGCTTCCAGCGCAGGCCAATCGTCGTGCTCAAGGATAGGGATGGACTCCTGAAGCACGATCGGACCGCCGTCCAATTCTTCGGTCACCAGATGGACGGTTACGCCGGTCACCTTCACGCCCCGATCGATCGCTTCCTGCACGGAGTGCGCGCCGGGGAACGCCGGAAGGAGGGAGGGATGCACGTTCAGGATCCGGTCTCTGAACGCATCCACGAACACGGGAGAGAAGATCCGCATGAAGCCGGCCAGGGCGACATGCGTGATCTCTCGCGACCGGAGAAGGTCGACGACAGCGGCACTGAACGCCTCGCGATCGGGGAACGCTCCGAATTCCAGGACCGCCGACTCGATGCCTGCTTCGCGCGCGCGCTCGAGCGCTCGGGCCTTGGGCCGGTCCGAAACGACGAGGACGACCCGCTCACCGCAGAAGTCGTCGTCCATGAGGGCTTGAAGGTTGCTCCCCACCCCCGAGGCAAGCACCGCGATCCGCCCGTCCATGAGGGGCGCCACGCTATCACGGGGTCCATCTCCGAAGGACTGACGACTAAGCTCTGGCCATGCCCTCCGAAGACCGCGGAACGAAAGTCGCAGAGCGGTGCGAGGTGCACCCCGGCCGTGTCGCGGTCGCCCATTGTGCAGAATGCGAGCGGCGTCTCTGCGTCCGCTGCGCAGTGCCGGTACGCGGTCGAGTGCTCGGGCCCGAATGCCTCCGCAGCGCGCTAGGCGATGAAGCCCCCCCCGAACCGGCGCCGAAGAAGCCCCGCCGGCCCACCGTGGAACTGGTTGCCGGCGCGGCGTTCGGTGCGGCCGCTGCGGCAACGTTATTCCCGTGGACGAGGTTCGCTACCGGCTCCGGATTCGCGGGTGCCTGGGCGCTAGACCTGCGCTGGTCGATGCTTGCCGCGACGGCTGCGGTAGCTGTCGTGTTGGCGTGGGGGCTGGGTAGGCGGGTTCGGCGGCTCTCATCGCGAGCCCAGGTGGTGCTTGGACTCGCCGGGGCCGTGGGAGCCGTCATGGCCATCGTCCATCCCCCGCCCTTCAAGCACGCCTCGATCACGCCCGCCGTAGCGGTCGTCCTGTTGCTCATCGGGGCCGCTTCGGCCCTCCTGCGCCCCCGGCAGGCTTCCGACCTGCATCGTTGACTCGCCCTAGGTTCGGGGATTCAATGGCCCACATCGCCTCCGGCAGATCGTTGAGGGGCTTGTCGAAGGGAGCACTGATGGATCAACCGACCGGACCCAGCAGTAGTAGCAAGGGCGGGTTCGACATGGGAGCGATGTCGCTCGCGGACAAGTTGCTTCTCGTCGGAGGAGTGCTGCTGCTGATCGACATCTTCATGCCGTGGCAAGGGGTCTGCTTCGGCCCGCTCGGCTGCTACAACATCAAAGCCACAAGCGGAAGCGGAGGAATCTTCGGCATATTGATGCTGATCGGTGTCCTTGGCCTCATCGTGTGGGAAATCATGCAGGCGATGGGACAGAGCATGGATGTCGGTGGGATGGCCCCGGCGAAAGTCAGTGGGTTCCTGGGCTTGGCTGTAGCCGTCTTGGGGATCCTCAAGTTCCTGATGGCCGCCTTCACCGTCGGACGCTGGGGCGCGTGGGTCGGCCTCATCCTCATCTTGGTGATCGCCTACGGCGCGTTCCTCAAGCTGAAGGAATCCGGCGTCATGCCGACCACTCCTCCGGCGGCGCCTATGGGTGGCGGGGACGCTCCGATCGCCTGATCACACTCGTATCGTCTCGAAGGCCCGGCCGAAGGCCGGGCCTTCGGCGTTCCCGGGTCGTCCAAGCGGAGGCGTTCCGCTAGCCTAGGGAGCGCCAACCACCCTCGAACGACCGGAGGAAGCCCCGTGAAGAAGTGCCCCTTCTGCGCCGAGATGATTCAGGACGAGGCCATCAAGTGCCGGTACTGCCACAGCGACCTCACCACGGTCCCCGACGCGGCAGCGGCGGGATCGCCCTCACCTTCCACCGCGCCCCCCACAGATACGGCCGCCTCGTGGCAGGTGACCCAGACGCCCCAGTCCGCAGCGCCGGTTCAACAGGGGACCACGGTTCCGCAAAGTGCCCCCGCTTCGGCCGGCGACACGGTTCGGTACACGCATTCGGGTCATCGCTACGTGCTCGGGTACGGCACCGACTATTTCGGGATCTGGGACCGGCAGATGCCGAACACACCCGCAGAGCGGTATCCGCGCTCGGACGACGGATGGCGCCAGGCATGGACACGGTTCGCGGGCCTCGAGCCCGGGAACATCCCGGTCGGGGAAGGCGTGGCCGCTCCCGCAGGTCAGGGTTCAAGCCCCATGGCCAGCGCCGACCTCTCGGACAACGACGTCTTGCAATACACGCACTCTGGTCAGAAGTATCTGCTCGGCTACGGGCGTTCGTTCTTCGGGATCTGGGATCGAACGAACCCGACCGTGCCGGTGGAACGGTTCACCCGCGACGACGCAGGGTGGGCGGCCGCGTGGCGCCGCTACACACAGATCGAGTCGCACTACGCGGAGGTCGGCCTCAGTGGCGGCTCGGCACCGACGACAGGGTCGGCGCCCTCCGGCGCCTGAGGAGCGAACAAGGAACCGATCGCTCCACCGGCGATGCCCCAGGCGAGAGCCAGGAGGGCCGTCGAAGGCATCGCGGTCCGGAGGATGAGCGGGCCTTGGGTCAGCGAGATCGGCGACTCGACCGCAGCGAAGGCTGATCCGACGGTCACGAGTCCTCCGAAGACCAGCCCGGCCCCGGCCCCGAACAACACTCTGCGTCCCATGCCGGCCTGGCCCCGAGCCGAATACCTCCCTCCCCACACCGTCGCAACCGCAGGAACCAGCAGGAACAAGAAGAAGAAGCCACCGAGCGCTCGGACGGGATACCCCCGGTTGAGACCCGGGATGCCGAACGCGATGGGCCCGATCTCCGACATGGAAACCGGCGTCGTCGCCGACGCTGCGCCCGTTTCCCCCACGTTCGTGGTCCCACCCATCGACGCGGCCAGGACGAAGAACGATTGGTTCGGCGTCGCAAGCACCTGGTGGCCGAACAACAGCGCGCCGCCTCGGCCCTGCGAACCCAGCCATCCCGCGTACTGCGCCGTCCGGTCCGACCTGACCGCCGCCAAGACCAGCAACCCTGCGGATGCGAGCAGCAGCGCGAGCAGGCACATCCGCCAGCCCCCAGCCAGGATCTGTCGGAGGTCGACTCCGACCGAGGACCGGTTCGGCCGGACCGACCACGCCCCCACCAGAACGGTCGTCACCGCGAATGCCAGCGGGAACGCCACGACCTGCCACCCCACCGCCCGGACCGTGGCGTCCATGCTCGGTCCACCCAGATCGGGGAAGCGCAGCCGCGCCGGCAGGCCGACCGCCCAGACGGGCACCACGCATCCAGCGACGACGTAGGCGCCGTTGCGCCAGGCACGACGACGCGCAACCCCGGCCGCGACGGCTCTCCCTGCGCGGAACAGGAGCCAACCCGCCGCCACCGTTCCCGCCATGAGTGGCAAGCGCATCTGGAACAGGCCGCTGCCGCCCACATCGACCCGTACCGACACGCCGAAGAACGACACGAGGTAGAGGACTCCGACCTTGATCCACGTCCACCATCGATACGCCCCGCCGCTCGCAGCGAACTCGGCCAGCCCGATGAGCTGCGCAAGCATGGCCACGCCAACGAACGCCGCAACGCCGCGAAGGATGCTTCCGCCCGCTCCCACGGCCGACCGCTCCGGAGCCCCCGAGCCGGCAGCCCCAGGGGCGGGACGATTCACGCCAGCGCGTCCTGAACCAGTTCGGCGACCTGGCTGGGGGTGCGGGCCACACGGACACCGCCGGCTTCCAGTGCCTCTGCCTTGGCCGCGGCGGTTCCCTTCGACCCGGTAACGATGGCCCCGGCGTGCCCCATGCGCTTGCCCGGGGGCGCCTCGAATCCCGCGATGTACGCAACGACGGGCTTCGTCACGTGTTCGCGGACGTACGCCGCCGCCCGTTCCTCATCGTCGCCGCCGATCTCGCCGGTCAGGATCACCAGGTCGGTATCGGGGTCGGTTTCGAACGCAGACAGGCAATCGATGAATCCGATGCCGTGCACCGGATCACCGCCCATCCCCACGCAGGTCGACTGTCCGATGCCCCGCTGCGTCAACTCGTGCACGATCTGATAGACGAGCGTCCCCGAACGCGAGACGAACCCGACACGCCCGGGAAGGCAGACCTCCGGCGGGATGATCCCGACGTTCGCCGCGCCCGGACTGATGACGCCAGGACAGTTAGGGCCGACCAAGGTGGTGCGGGTGCCACGGAGGTAGCTGTGGACCTGTGCCAAGTCCGTGACCGGGATCCCCTCGGTGATGCAGACGACCAGTCCAACGCCCGCGTCGGCTGCCTCCAAGATCGCCTCCGCAGCGAACCGCGGGGGAACGAAGATCATCGAGGTGTTCGCGTCGGTCGCGCGCACCGCGTCGGCCACCGTGTCGAACACCGGGATGCCTTCCACGTCCTGACCCGCCTTGCCGGGTGTCACGCCCGCAACCACCTTCGTGCCGTAGTTGCGATTCCGAAGCGTATGGAAGGTCCCTTCCTTGCCGGTCAGTCCCTGCACCACCAATCGGGTCTCCGCGCCGACCAGGATGCTCATGCCGCCACCCCGCCGTTCGCGAGATCTGCGGCTCGTTGCGCGGCCTCCAACATGGTCGCGGCGGGGAAGATCCGTGGGTGCGCCGCCTCGGAGAGGATCCGCCGGCCCTCCTCCGCGTTGGTACCGTCCAGCCGAACGACCAACGGAACGGTCGCCTCCACACGCTTCAGCGCTTCCAGCACACCGTTCGCGACGACATCGCATCTCGTGATGCCGCCGAAGATATTGATGAACACGGCCTTCACGGCCGGGTCGGACAGGATGACCTCGAGGGAAGTCGCCATGGTGTCCGCGCTGGCGCCGCCCCCCACGTCCAAGAAGTTCGCCGCCCGTGCCCCTGCCTGCGCAACCACGTCGAGCGTGGACATGACGAGCCCCGCGCCGTTGCCGATGATGCCGACCGCACCGTCCAACTTCACGTACTGCAGGCCTGCATCCTTCGCGCGCTTCTCCACCGGGTCGATCGGGAATTGCTCCTTGAGCACCTCGGTCGCCGGTCGGCGGAAGAGGGCGTTGTCATCGATCGTCACCTTCGCGTCGAGCGCCACCACGCGTCCATCCTCCAGCAGCACCAAGGGGTTGATCTCCACCAAGGTCGCGTCCTCTTCGCGCAGCATCTCGAACATCTTCCGAACGATGTCGCCGGCCCCGTTGCGTGCTTGGACGGGAAGCGTCTCGGTGAGGTCTCGCACGTGGTAGGTCCGCAAACCGAGCATGGGGTCCACGTGGACCCGACGGAGGGCTTCGGGGCGTTCGATGGCGAGGGTCTCGATGTCCATGCCGCCTTCGGCCGTCATCAAGAAGAGGTAGTCCCCGCTAGAACGGTCCAACAGGACTGACGTGTAGAACTCCTGCTTCAGCGGCAGGAGCTCTTCGCAGAGGACCCGGGTGACCTCATGTCCCTGGAAGTCGGAGCCGAGCATCCTGGCGGCCTCCTCGGCAGCGCGCTCCGGCGAGTCGACGAGCACGACGCCCCCGCCTTTGCCACGGCCGCCCACTTGAACCTGGACCTTCACCACCGATCGACCGCCGAGTTCGTTGGTGGCCTCCGCGGCCCGCTCGGCCGTCTCCGCGATCATCCCGCGCGGTACCGGGATGCCGTGGGCACGGAAGAGGTCCTTGCCCATGTGTTCGTACAGATCCATGCGACTCCTTCACGGTGATGGAAGCAGGGGCGACCGGCCTCAGGCTCTTGCGGCGCTCAGACGGCCGCGCAGCCACCCGGCGATATCGGCCGTCGATGCGCCGGGAGTGAAGATCATCTCGATGCCGGCCTGTTCGAGCTTGGGGATGTCGTCGGCGGGGATGATGCCGCCGCCGAAGACCAGGATGTCGTTCGCTCCGCGTTCGTGGAGTTCTTTCACCACCTTCGGGAACAAGGTCATGTGGGCGCCGGAGTGACAGGAGAGGCCCACGGCGTCGGCGTCTTCCTGGATGGCGGTCTCGGCGATCTGCTCGGGTGTCTGGTGAAGGCCCGTGTAGATGACCTCGAAGCCGGCATCTCGCAGAGCACGGGCGACTACCTTCGCGCCGCGATCGTGCCCGTCCAACCCGGGCTTGGCCACGATGATCCGAAGCTTCTTCTCAGCCATCCGGGCCAGTCTAGCGAACGGCCGGGTTGCGCCCCTCAGAGGTCCCGTCGCACGATGCTCTCATGGAGGGCCGGGACACACGCTACGCACGGGGCGACGACGGAACCTACATCGCCTATCAGACAGTGGGCAGGGGTCCGATCGACATCGCGTGGCAATTCGAGTGGATGGGCAACGTCGACGTGATCTGGCAGTCGAGGGTGTTCGCGGCGTGGTTCGAGGGACTCGCCTCCTTCTCGCGGCTCATCCTGCACGACCGCCGGGGCACCGGCGCATCCAGCCGGAACGTGCCTCCCCCGAACCTCGAGACCCGGGTGTCGGACCTTCGTAACGTGCTCGACGCAGCGGGCTCTGAGCGGCCTGTGCTGGGAGGGCAGTTGGAAGGCGGCGCCGCGAACGTCATGTTCGCCGCGACCCACCCCGAACGCGTGCATTCACTCTTCTGGTGGTATCCCGCCCCGAGGTCCGTGAAGGGACCGGGCTATCCGTGGGGCATGGACGAGGAGGCATTCGCCGCGGAGATGGACGACATCGCCAGTGATTGGGGAACCCAGGCGTTCGAGGAAGGAGGTGGCGTTGCGACCGGATCGAAACTCCCCTACTCGCTGTTGAGCCGGCAGACGACCACCCCCGACGTTGCGCTGGAGCTGGAGCGGATCTGGCGGGAAACGGACGTGCGGGGGACGCTGCCCGCGGTTACGGCACCGACGCTCTTGTTGGCGCGTCACCAAGACACCGAGGCGCTCGGATACATCTCGTCCCTCATGCCTCACGCGACTGTACGGCTGTTCCCCGGCTCGCCGGAGTTCACGAGCCTGCCTGCGATCGAGGAGCAGCCCGGGATCCTAGCCGCGATACGTGGCTTCATCGGCCTCGACGCCCGTGCGCCCGAACTCGACACGGTCTTGTCGACGGTGCTGTTCACCGACATCGTGGGGTCGACCCAGAAGCAAGCCGCCCTTGGCGATCGAACGTGGAAGGCGTTGATCGAACAGCACCACGCCATCGTCCGGCAGACCCTCACGCGGTGGCGAGGTCTCGAGAACGACGTGGCCGGTGATGGGTTCTACGCCACGTTCGACGGACCCGCGCGGGCGATCCGTTGCGCGCAAGAGCTGACCGAACGCGTCAGCGACCTCGGGATCGAGATCAGAGCGGGCATCCATACGGGCGAGTGCGAACTCATCGACGGCAAGTGCGCCGGACTCACCGTGTCCATCGGCGCCCGCGTCGCCTCGCGGGCAGGTCCTTCCGAGGTCCTGATCTCGCAAACGGTGAAGGATCTGACCGCCGGCTCCGGGTTCACGCTCGAAGACGCCGGTGAGCACGAACTCAAAGGGGTGCCGGATCGATGGCGCCTGTACCGAGTCCTCGCCTCGTAGACTCCGGGTCGCCATGGCCAGGAAGAAGCTGCAGATCCGCCCGCCCGGTCTCAAACCGACCACGAAGGTCGGCACCCTGGGCCCCTATCGTGCTCGTTTGGGGCTGGCCTGGGTGATCGCTCCGTTGGTAGCGGGGATCATCATCCTGGTTGCCGGATACTTCGCGTTGGCCCGCTGATGCTGGAGGCCTACACCTGGCCACAGAGCAGCGTCCCGGGCGAGTCCGTCGGCCTCCACGTTTCTTCGGACACCGGCGCGTTCGAGGTTACCGTCACGAAAGAGGGCCGCGAACCGGCGGAGGTCTGGCGCGGCTCCGGGACCGCGGATAACCACCCCACGCCCCGCGACGCCGCCGCGAACGGATGCGATTGGCCCTCCACACTCGAGATCCCGGTCGACCCGACCTGGGCGTCCGCGTACTACTCGATAACCGTGACCGCCGGTGACGAGCGAGCCGACGCCTTCCTCGTCGTGCGTCCAGCGCCGGGAGGCGCCAAGGCGCCCATCCTCTTGGTGCTGTCGACCTCCACGTGGAACGCCTACAACGATTGGGGCGGCCCCTCGCTCTACACGGGCGGCCACCAGGTCTCGTTCGAACGCCCGATGGCTGCTGGATTCCTGGTGAAGCCGGAACCCGCGCGCCGGAAGGCACAGCCGCTCACCGACCCGGACCCCGAAGCCCGCTACTTCTTCGAATGGGCCGAACCCCTTGGTGTCTCCGTCTGGAGCGGGGGCGCCGGCTGGTGGAACTGGGAGCGCGTCATCACGCGGTGGGCCGAGGAACAGGGGTACGCGCTCGACGTGGCGACGAGCCAAGATCTCGAGACCCATCCCGACGTGCTGGAGGGACATCGGATGTTCCTCTGCGCCGGCCACGATGAATATTGGTCGTGGGGCATGCGCGACACCCTCGACGCATTCACAGCCGCAGGCGGGAATGCCGCGATCCTCAGTGGGAACACGTGCTACTGGCAGGTTCGATTCGAAGACGACGGGCGAACGATGGTGGGCTACAAGTACGGGGCAGATGCTGACCCCGTCCTCGGCACGTCCGACGAACGCTTCCTCACGAGCGCGTGGGTCGACCGTCGGATCGGGCGAAGCGAGTTCTCTACCATCGGACTGTCGTTCAGCCGTGGAGGATACGCGCGCTACGGCTTGGGGACGCCGCGCTCCTCGGGAGGGTTCACCGTCTGGCGTCCGGAACACTGGGCGTTCGAGGGAGCGGAGCTCACCTACGGCGATGCGCTTGGCCAGGCCGACACGATCTGCGCGTACGAGGTCGACGGCTGCGAACTCCAGCTGGTGCAGGGCCGCCCCGTTCCGACCCATCGCGACGGGGCACCGCACGGTCTCGAGGTGTTGGCCAGCGCCCCCTCCCATCTCTGGTCCCAACAGGAGCAACCCTCCCGCTACCGCACCGAACCCGGCGAACTGGAGAACGTCACCCAGGCCGTTCACGGTGAGGACTGGAAAGCGCATCTCGATGAGTACCGATACACGCATGCCGTGGTCGGCGTCTTCGAGACCTCCGGGGGTGGGACGGTGTTCAACACCGGTTGCACCGACTGGACCTACGGCCTAGAGGGCCGAGACGCCGCCATCGAACGCATCACGCGGAACGTGTTCGACCGGCTATCGCGTTAGCCGAGCTTGGTCAGCGGTGCGTAGGCGAGGAGAAGGTTCTTCTCCCCGGCCTCTTGGAACACCACGGTGACTTTCGCGTCGTCCCCGAACCCTTCCACAGCGAGAACCACGCCTTCGCCCCAGCGTTCGTGGGAGACGGTGTCGCCGGGGCTCACCGACGCAGGCTCGCGCCGGGGCGGAGCGCCTGGCGACGGAGGCGTCCAACCGGCGCCGGGCGTCACGTCCACCGATCCGCTCCGACCGGGGAGTCCGGTGACCCGGTAGGCGTTGCCCCCGCCACCGCTCCCGTAGACGCCGCTGCGCTCTGCACCGGACCCGGCCCGGCCGTACGCACCGCGGCCGATCGTTTTCGTCTCTGCCTCCCGAGCGTCCAGCAGGTGTTCGGGGAGTTCGCTCAAGAATCGTGACGGCGGGTTGTACTGGCTCTGGCCGTAGAGCATCCGACTCCACGCGTGGCTCAGATAGAGACGCTCGCGTGCGCGCGTGATGCCGACGTAGGCCAGCCGTCGTTCTTCCTCCAGCGCTGCCGAGTCGGTCATCGAACGGAAATGCGGGAAGATCCCGTCCTCCATGCCGACGATGAACACCACCGGGAACTCAAGGCCCTTGGCGATGTGAAGGGTCATGAGCGTGACGGTGGAGTCCTCCTCTTCGTACTCATCCTGCTCGCCGATGAGACTGACCTGCTCCAGGAACACGCCCAGATCGGACTCCGGCTCCCGAGCAGCGAGCTCCGCCGCAACTCCGGACAGCTCCTGGATGTTCTCGATCCGACCTTGAGCTTCAACGGTTCGTTCCTCTTCGAGTTCGGCCATATAGCCGGACTCCTGGGCGGCGAACTCCACCATCCTGGCCGGACCGGCGCCGTCGTCGAGGTGGGCTTGCAGCGCGACCATGATCTGGTTGAAGCCTGCGACCGCGCCTTTCGCCCGGTTCGCGAGCACGGCGATCTCGTCCACCCGCCGCGCCGCCTCCACGATGCCGATGCCCTCTTCGCGCGCGAACGACTCGACGGCCGCGACGGTGGCGTCGCCGATACCACGCTTCGGCATGTTCACGACTCGCCGAAAACTGATGACGTCCTGTGGATTCAGCAGGAGTCGCAGGTAGCCCAGAACGTCCTTGATCTCCTTGCGCTGATAGAAGCGCACCCCACCGAAGACGCGGTACGGGATGCCCGCCTTCATGAACACGTCTTCCACGACCCGGGACTGGGCATTCGTCCGGTAGAAGAGTGCAACGTCCCGATACCGATGACCCTCCTGCTCTCGGAGCCGTTCGATCTCCCGGGCCACCCAATAGATCTCTTCGTGTTCGTCCTCGGCCTGGTAGCGAACAGTGAGCTCGCCGCTCCCGGACTCGGTCCACAGACTCTTGGGCTTGCGTTGCTGGTTGTGCTCGATGAGCGCGTTCGCCACGCCGAGGATGTTCTGAGTGGAACGGTAGTTCTGTTCCATCACGAAGACGGCCGCATCCGGGTAGTCGCGCTCGAAGTCCAGGATGTTCTGGATGGTGGCGCCCCGCCAGCTGTACACACCCTGATCGGCGTCCCCCACCACACAAACGTTCCGATGCTTGCCGGCGAGTTGATTCACCAGTTCGTATTGCGCACGGTTCGTGTCCTGATACTCATCGACCAACACGTAGCGGAACCGTTCCTGATAGTGCGCGAGCACTTCCGGGTGCTCGCGGAAGAGCCGCACCGTCTCGCTGATGAGGTCATCGAAATCGAGAGCCCCGGCCGCGTGCTTGCGGTCCTCGTAGGCCTGGTAGATCCGAGCGACCGTCTCCTCGTAGAAATTCGATGCGGCCTGCGCGAACTCATCCGCGGACAGAACCTTGTCCTTCGCGCGGCCGATAGCCGAGGCGACAGCTCTGGGTGCGAATCGCTTCGGGTCAAGGTCCATGTCCTTCACGATGCCGTTGATGAGACGTTCCGTGTCGCCGTCGTCGTAGATGGTGAAGCCACTTGGCACGCCAAGGTGGGTGTGCTCTCGACGCAACAAGCGCGCGCACATCGAATGAAACGTCAGGAT
>JAXDJX010000023.1:0-28763 GCA_034667405.1 Actinomycetota bacterium
ACGGGCTCACGAACACCTCCGGGACCCACGGGAACATCCGGGTGGATGCCAACTCGACCTCAGGGACCACCGTTGACTACGACGTCGTCTTCCTCAAGAGCAGCGGAACGATGATGGTGTGGGGCTCGAACGGCTACACGACGCTTGCCGCGTTCACGAGCGCCTCCGGTCAGGAAACCCACGGTAAGCAGGCCAACCCGCTCTGGAAGAACACGGCCACGGCGGACTTCCATCTGTCGGCCGGCTCACCAGCGATCGACTCGGCGAACTCGGGCGCCCCCAGCCAGCCTTCCACGGACATCGAGGGGAAGAACCGTTTCGACGACCCGGGGACCACTAACACCGGGGTCGGTCCGCGCAGCTACGACGACCGGGGCGCCTACGAGGTCCAATCGGGCAGCCCCGTGGACGCGCCGCCGTCCGCAGCACTTACCGTGACGCCCAACTCCGGCTTGACCCCGCTCACCGTGTCCGCCAACGCCTCGGCGTCCACCGACACGGACGCCACGCCGATCTCGACCTACGCCTTCAACTTCGGCGATGGTTCGGCAGTCGTCGGACCGCAGGCGGCTTCGTCCGCCCCGCATACTTACACCACGGCGGGGACCTTCACGGTGACCGTCACCGTCAAGGACACCGCCGGACTCAGTGGGACCGCCACGAAGACGGTCACGGTGACCGCAGACGCGCCGCCGTCCGCATCGCTCACCGTTACCCCGAACTCGGGAACGGCGCCGCTCACCGTTTCGGCTGACGCCTCCGCGTCGACCGATACCGACGCAACAGGCATCTCGACCTACGCCTTCAACTTCGGGGACGGTTCAGCGGTCGTTGGGCCGCAGGCGGGGGCAACGGCACCGCACACCTACACCACCGCCGGGACCTACACCGTGACCGTCACCGTCAAGGACACCGCGGGGCTGAGTGGAACCGCCACCAAGACAGTCACCGTGACCACCGACGCCCCTCCTGCTGCGGCTCTAACCGTGACGCCCAGCTCGGGAACGGCACCGCTCGACGTCTCGGCTGATGCCTCCGCATCCACCGACACGGACGGGACACCCATCGCGACCTACAACTTCGACTTCGGGGATGGTTCGGCGGCGACGGGACCCCAGGCGGCCTCTTCCGCGCCGCACACCTACGTCCTGCCGGGGACCTACACCGTGACCGTCACCGTCAAAGACACGGCGGGGCTGAGCGGGACGGCGACCAAGACGGTCACCGTGAACGCCGTCGGAACGGATGCTCCGCCGAACGCCGCGTTGAGCGTCACGCCCAACGCAGGTATCCCGCCTTTGAACGTGACGGCCGATGCCTCCGGCTCTACCGACACGGATGCCACCCCGATCGCTACGTACGACTTCGACTTCGGGGACGGAACCTTGGCGACGGGACCGCAGGCGGCCTCTTCCGCGCCGCACACGTACACGGCGGTCGGGACCTACACCGTGACGGTCACCGTGAAGGACACGGCGGGGCTCTCCGGCACGGCCACGAAGACCGTCACCGTGACCGCGGATGCTCCACCCAACGCGGCGCTCACCGTCACACCGAACTCCGGAACGGCTCCGCTCAACGTCTCGGCCGACGCCTCGGGCTCGACCGACACGGACGGAACGGGCATCGCCACATACGCGTTCGACTTCGGGGACGGCTCTGCGGTGGTCGGACCGCAGGCGGGCGCAACGGCGCCACATACCTACAACGCCGTCGGGACCTTCACGGTGACTGTCACCGTCAAGGACACCGCCGGGCTCAGCGGCACCGCGACGAAGACGGTCACGGTAACTTCGGGCGTCACCAATCTCGTCGGGAACCCTGGATTCGAGTCGAACATGGCCGGTTGGAATGCGGGAGGACGCGCGGGCGTCACCTTCGGCCAGGCTTCCGGCGGTCATTCGGGCAACTTCGCCGCGGTCATCACCAATACGAACTCGAGCACCGTCGTGGAATGCACGTTGAACGATTCGCCGAACTGGGTGAAATCCACAACTCCGGGTACCTATCAGTTCAGTATCTGGGTTCGGTCGGATACCGCAGGCGCGTCACTGAAGTCGCGCGTACGCGAGTACACGTCGTCCGGAGCGTCGGTGAACTCGGGATCGTCGACCGTCACGCTGACCACGTCGTGGCAGCAGGTGACCTTCTCCTACGCCGTCACTGCTACAGGGAACACACTCGACTTCACGCCGTATATCACGAACGCACCGCCGGGCGTATGCTTCTACGCCGATGACGCTTCCATCACGCACCCGTAGGGGGTGGGCCTGGTGATCGCCTCTTGGCGGAGGATCTCTGTCGTGTTCGTCGCTGCGGCTGTCGTAACTGCGTTCTGGGCGGGCGCCGCCCGTGCCGCGGGAGGTCTGGACGCTACGTTCGGCGGTGACGGTAAGGTCACCACGAACCTCACCACCGGGATCGACGGCGCTACATCTGTAGCTATCCAAACAGATCGCAAGATCGTTGCCGCGGGCGGTGCCGGCGGCGCCGGCGGCCGCTTCGGTCTGGCCCGCTACAACCTCGACGGGAGCCTCGACACCACGTTCGGCGGGGATGGCACGGTGACCACGAACTTCTCCTCGCACGCGGATTCTGCGCGGGGTGTCGCGATCCAGGCCGACGGCAAGATCGTGGCCGTGGGCGGGATCACCCGCCTGAAGGCCAGCGGATTCCTGGCCGGCCGGTTCGCGCTGGCGCGATATAACACCGACGGAAGTCCGGACACGAGCTTCGGCGGCGACGGCACGGTCACCACCAGCTTCGGAGGCGGTTGGGATGGTGGCACGGCGGTGGCGATCCAGGGTGACGGACAGATCGTGGCCGCGGGGTTCACCAACGGAGACTGTTCGTGTCGCAGGTTCGCCTTAGCCCGCTACGACGCCGGTGGGACCCTCGACCCGGCCTTCGGCGGGGATGGTCGTGTCACGACCCATTTCCGGCTCGGGGGCGGCGCGACGGCACTGGCTGTCGGGGCGGGAGGCGAAATCGTTGCGGCCGGCGGGCACGTCACGGACGCCGATCGTTTCGAACTCGCCCGCTACAACACCGACGGCACGCTGGACACGACGTTCAGCAAGGATGGCAAGGTCGCGACGCTGGTGGGAAAGGGAGAGACATCGGCCACCGCCGTGGCGATCCAGTCGAACGGGAAGGTCATCGGCGCCGGGTTCACCGACAACCCACATGAGTTCGGCGACAACTTCGGTCCAGGCAAGTTCGCGCTGGTGCGGTATCGGGTGGACGGCTCGCTCGATCCGGGGTTCGGCGGGGACGGCAAGATCAAGACCTCGTTCGGTCGTAGGGCAGCGAGCGCTTACGGGGTGGCCATCCAGGGCGATGGCAAGGTCGTCGCCATCGGGTTCGCCGAGCGCGACGGCGGCACGTTCGCGTTGGCTCGGTACCGCACCGACGGGAGTCTCGATATGGGCTTCGGGGGCGACGGCAAGGTCGGCACGAGGTTCGCGGGTGGAGGCGCGGCGGCTCTTGCCGTGGCGCTTCAGGCGAACGGCAAGATCATTGGCGTTGGCGGCGTCGGCGGCGCGTTCGCGCTGGCTCGCTATCAGGGCCGATAAAGAGGACGGGAGTCACACCTCGGTCTCGGAGTGCGCCCGGTATTCGTAGGCGGACATCACTTTGCCCGTCGAAGACTTCCACTCACGTTCCTCCGCCGGGAGCTTGCCGAGCACCTTCGCCATAGCTCGGACGTGGGCCTGGACAGAACCGCAGCACGAACCGATGTAGTCGATGCCGCCGTCCCTGGCCAACGCGGCGTAGGCGGCCATCTCCTGTCGTGATAACTGGAACGGGTCCAATCCGTAGGGGAAGCTCTCGGTCGCGGTGAAGTCTGGGTAGTCCTGCGTGGTTCGGTAGGCGACGGGTTGGGCAGCCAGATAGCCGGAGATCGCTGCGCGCATCTCGATGGCGATCGGCAACTGCTGTTCCGGGCCGTTCAGGCAGTTGACGCCGACGATATCGGCACCGGCGTCGGCGAGCTTCCGCGCGCAATCGGCGGGCGTGTCCCCCTCATACGAACGCGGAACCGGTTGTTCGAAGCACATCGTTGCCATGACCGGAAGCCCGCTTCGTTTCGCCCGCTCGATGTAGAGGAGTGCCTCGCCAACGAACGAGAACGTTTCGCCGATCCAGAAGTCGACACCACCGGCATCGGTCTGGTCCTGCAGCTGGCGGTCGAACAGTTCACGAACGTGATCGGCACTCGAGGGGTCGGCGGGATCATAGGCCCACGTGAGGCAGAGATTGCCTGCGACGAGTGCATCGCCTTCGGCGGCCACCTGACGTGCGATCTGCACCGCGTTCCGGTTGATGTCGTCAACCTTTCCCTGGAGACCGACGGTGGCGAGCTTGTCGTCGCTCGCATAGAACGTCATGGTCTGCAGCACATCGACCCCCGCTCGCAGGAACTCCCGATGCAGCTGCGCCAGGGCGTCCGGGTGTTCGATGACGACTTCAGGGGTGAAGGGTCCCGCCTGAACGTAGCCACGCTTCTCCATCTCCAACAGGTACCCGCCGTCACCAAGCACCGGACCTTCGGCCAGCCGTTCCAGGATCCCCTTCGCCACGTCTTCACCGCCTTTTCGTTCGGTCGAGGGAGTCTAGCCAGCGAAGGGCCTAGGCCGTACGCCGAAAGGGGGCTATTCGGCCGATGCGCGGGGACTAGGTCTTCCGTATCCTCCGAGGTCCGACGGTCGAGTTCGGCCGGTGATACATGGAGGTGGAACGTGAGTGATCTGTTGAGCAAGGGGCTGCAAACCAGCCGGTCAGAGCTCGAGGCCGGACTGGCGGAGGCCGAGACCGAATTGGCGCAGATGCGGGAGCGCTGCCATCAGCTCGAGGACCTGATCGCCGTGGGTAAGGCCACGCTCTATGCTGCGCAGTTGAACCCGTCCTACGCGAGGGTCCAGTTGAAGCAGACCGCGGACGTCCGCCTGGATGACTCGGCGACGCTTCACGCCGCTCCGAGCCAGAAGTAAACGGACCCAGTGGGGGCAGCGCTTAACGATACGCTCGTAAAGGTCCGCCTCCGTCTGGAGCGCGGGCTGGAGAAGGCCGACCAGGAGCTTGCCGAGATGCGCGAACGGTGCATCCGGTTGGAGCTTGAGATCCGATCTATCCGTGCGTATCGATCGGACCTTGCCCTCCTGGCGCGCCCCGACCTCGTCGGGACGGCCGATGCCGGATCCACCACCACCGTCATCAGCATCCCGGAAGCGGCGCCCGAACCGGCGGCCCCTGCCGGTAAGGCGGAGTCCGCGGCTAAGGTGGAGCCGGCCCCGGCTGTCGCGGAACCCACCACGGCTGTCTCGGAACCCACGACGGCTGTCGCGGAGCCCGAGGGCGCTTCGAAGCCGACGCTCAGACGGAACCCCGCCGCCGAGCCGGACGAGGACGAGACGCTGAGCAGCGAGATCCCCACGTCGTACATGCCGATGCTGGAAGAGCTGTGGGACATCGCCCGGCACTCCGGCGCGGAATAGGATCGTCAGGTCTCGATCCGGATAACCGTTCGAACGACCTCACCGGCCAGCATGGCGCGGAAGGCCTCTTCGATATCTCCTTCGCTCAGCCGCCCTTCCCGCGAGACCATGGCGTCAAGGTCCAGGGAGCCGTCTACTGCCCACCCGAGCCAGGTCGCGAAGTCCTCCGGGAGCGAGTCACCGCCGTCGGTGATCAGCAGGGAGGCCTTGTTGGGGTACGCGGCGCCCGGTCCCCCACTCCAATCGAGGGTCACCTGGCTCGCGGGTGGAGGGACCCCGATCGCCACCGCCACGCCTGCCGAACCGAGCATCCCGACGGCTTGGCCGACCACGCTCGGTACGCCGGTTGCCTCGATCGCAACATCAACGCCGGCGTCGCCGGTGAGCGCGCGCACCGCAGCCACTGCATCGACCGCGCTCGCGTCGACCGTCTCGGTTGCACCCATCGCGCGCGCCCGGTCGAGTTTGCCCGGCAGAAGATCGACCGCGATCAGGCGGGTGGCGCCGGCGATCCGCGCCCCCTGGAGAGCGGCAAGGCCGATCCCGCCGAGGCCAACAACGGCGACCATCGACCCGGGCCAGACGCGACCCGTGTTCAACGCGGCGCCGACGCCGGTCGAGACTCCGCAGCCCAGGAGGCAGACACGCGACAGGTCGGCGCCGGTCGGTATCGGGATGACCTGCGCCGCGTGCACCACGGTGTGCGTGGCCAGCGTGCCGAGTGAGAGCGTGCCGGTGAGGCGTTCGCCGGAGTCCGCGAGAGAGACCCGCGGCGGCGGCCTCCACCCGTGCGCACATTTCCGCGGGGCTCCCCGGCGGCACGTGGCACAGACGCCGCAGGGAACCGCCCAGGCGAGCAATACACGATCACCCGCAGAGATGCCGTCCACCCCCGGCCCCACGTCTTGCACGACGCCCGCGCCTTCGTGACCGAGCAGCATGGGGAAGGGCGCGCCCCAGTTCCCGTTCCGGATAGCCCAATGGTCGCTATGGCACACGCCGCTCGCCGAGAGCCGAACCCTGACCTCCCCTTCCTCAGGGGGATCGACCAGGATGGGTTCGATCCGGATCGGTGCCCCCACGGCTCCAACAACCGCTCCCCGTCCCTCGATCAGCTCGGCCATACGCGGCAGGATACGCACGGTAGGGACATCGGGGGATCTATCCGGTTGTTCACCGGATCGACAGGCAGATGACATATGACGGTTGGTAACCTCCAACCCGATGAAACGTGTGCTCGTCGCGATAGGAGTCGTCCTTGCCCTGATGACGGGGGTCTTGGCTTCGACGGCGAGAGCCACCATCGGCACCCATACGCCACTCACCGCCAATCAGCAGACCCAGATACGTGCGCTGGACGTCCAGATCGCCACGGCTCGAAAGGCCGTCAGTGGCTGGCGAACATGGCTCCGTGGCTGGTCACAACGGATCGACCGGGCAGAACTCCACCTCGCGCAGGCCCATGCGATCGCCGACACGACGGTCGTCTCAGAGTCGCGCATCACGGCGTTGCGAGCCCACGTCGCCTCCGTCCTGGACTCGCAATACGCGGTCACTGCGATGCAGCAACTCACCGGGTGGCAGACCCACCTACAGACCCTGCTAGCCGAGCGAAGCGCCATCGTGAACGGGATGATCGTGCGCCCGCTGCAGCCCGGTGCTCCCATCAGCTACGAACAGTGGGCCGGACAACTGCTCGGGAAGCTGGGCGACCCTGCGTGCTCGGAGAACGTGACGGCACTCGTGACCTGGCAGGCGGCCGAATCGACGGCCGCGAGGTTCAACCCACTGGCGACCACACACGACATGCCGGGGTCGACTTCGATGAATCCGGTCGGTGTTCGAAACTACGCGTCACTCGGCCAAGGGCTCGACGCTACAGTGGAGACGCTGCAGAACGGATCGCCGACCTACGGATACACATCGATCCTCGATTCGCTGGCCGCCTGTGCATCCGCGGACCAGACGGTCGCAGCCGTTAACGCGTCCTCATGGTGCTCAGGATGCGCGTTCGGGGGGTACGTAACGAACCTCTTGCCGATCGTGCGCAGCGATTACCGGACCTACGCCCGTCGCGTCGTCTCCGCCGGATAACGCCGGCGGACACGCGATCAGGTCCGATTCGCGGCGCCGGCTCCGTGACTAATGGCCGCTGTTGCCGTGAGGTTCGCCGCTGTGCCCGTGCGCCTCACCGCTGTTGCCGTGGGGTTCGCCGCTCTTGCCGTGAACGTCGCCGCTGTGGCCATGAGCTTCACCGTGCGATGCGTGCTTCGCGAGGTTCGCTTCGAGGTGTGAGAGAGAGTTCTGAAGACCTGCGTTGTCCGGGTGCAGGACCAGGAGCGCCTCGTGGCGGCAGATCGCGTTCTCGAGGCCAGTGAGATCGACACACGCTGAGAGATCGGGCGCTCCACCGGCGTCAGCTCCGTCGCGCGAAGACGAGTCGCTGGGTTCGGGCGACGGCGTCTCGCTCGGCTCGGGCGATGTCGATGACTCGGGTGATTCGCTCGGCTCCGGACTCTCCGATGGCGACGGACTCACCGAGGGCTCACCACCCGAGGAAAAACCGATGTGCGGAGCGGCATTCGCGATCGTGCCTGCCATCAGGACAGCTGCCAACGTGGGCAGGATGAACCTCGCAACCTTCATGCCGCTGCTATCGGCTGCAGAGGCCGAGAATCTTGAGCCGAGCATCGAGGTAGGCTTCGGATGACGACAGGAGGGCGGGCATGGAGGATCACGAGGTCATCGAGAGGATCAACCAACTGGCGAACGAAGAGCACGAACTCTTCAGCAAGGAAGCTCGCGGAGAGGCTTCACCGGCCGATCAAGAGCGGCTGAAGCGGCTGGAAGTCAGCCTCGACCAGTGTTGGGACCTGCTACATCAGCGACGCGCCCGCAGGGAGGCAGGCCAGGATCCCGACCAGGCGAGCGTCCGCAGCGAGAAGACCGTGGAAGGCTACGTCAGCTGATCTAGGCTGCGCGCGTGCAGGACCTCTGGAAGCTACCGGCAACTGAACTGGCACGCCTCCTGAGCGAGCGAACGGTGAGCGCGCGTGAGGTGCTGGTCGCGCACCTGGCCCGGATCGAAGAGGTGAATCCCACCGTCAACGCGATCGTGACCCTGGTGCCCGATCGCGCGGAGGAGGAGGCGCGCAGGGCCGACGACGCGGCGGCGGGCGGCGGGGATCTGGGGCCGCTTCACGGCTTGCCCATCGCGATCAAAGACCTGGTGAACACTCAGGGCATCCGAACCACCTACGGCTCCCCGATCCACGCCGAGGATGTGCCAACAGCCGACGATCTCTTGGTACAGCGGATCCGCGCCGCCGGGGCCATCGTGCTGGGCAAGACCAACACCCCCGAGTGGGGAGCGGGCTCGCACACGTTCAACCCGGTGTTCGGTCTGACCCGGAATCCCTACGACTTGGAGCGCTCGGCCGGAGGCTCATCGGGTGGGGCGGCGGTCGCACTGGCGACGGGCATGCTCCCCATCGCCGATGGCAGCGATCTGGGAGGTTCGCTCCGCAACCCGGCGTCGTTCTGCAACGTCGTGGGCTTCCGCCCCTCGCCTGGGCGTGTGCCGTCCTGGCCCTCGACCGATCCGCGGGATGACCTTGCGGTGGAAGGACCGATGGGACGGACGGTCTCCGATGTCGCCCTGCTTCTCTCCGCACTGGCCGGACCCGACGAGCGGGTGCCGATCTCGCGACCCGAGCCCGGCTCTGTGTTCGCACCTCCTCTGGCTCTCCCGCGCAGCGGTCCGAAGATCGCGTGGGCACCGACCTGCGGTGGGTCGATGCCGGTCGAACCGGCGGTCGCCGACGCGATCGAGAGCGCACGTGGAACATTCGAGGCGCTCGGGTGGATGACGGAGGACGCGTTCCCCGACCTGCAGGGAGCGCGCCAGGTGTTCTTCACTCTTCGCGCTCACGGGTTCGCCTCGGAGTTCGGGCCGGTGCTCGACCAGCACCCTGACAAGCTGAAGGCGACCGTGGTCTGGAACGTCCGGGAGGGACGGAAGCTCACCGCCGACGACCTCGCCCGTGCCCACGGACTCCGCGCCGGGATCGACGAGCGCGTTCACGCGTTCTTCCAGCGCTTCGACGTGCTGGCGATGCCGACGGTGCAGGTCCCACCGTTCCCGGCGGATCAGGAGTATCCGGAGACGGTCGCCGGCGTCGAGATGACCACATACCTGGACTGGATGGAATCCTGTTGGGTGATCACCGTCACTGGCCTCCCTACGATCTCCGTTCCGTGCGGGTTCACGCCTGGAGGATTGCCGGTCGGGATCCAACTGGTCGGCCGACGATGGGGTGACCGCGCATTGCTCGAGGTCGCCTACGCGTTCGAGCAGGCAACACGCACCGGAGACAGACGACCTCCGGAGCCCCCGAGCACGATTGACGCCGCCTTCGGCGGCCGTTAGCGTACGCCACCGCATCTACGCGTTGCCCGCCGCTACGCCCCGAACCGAAAGGCCCCCGTTCATGCACGATCACAGTCGCCAGTTACGGCGGGCACATATCGCCGCGCTCCTTGCTTGCTCACTCCTTGTTTCGTTCCTCCTCACCTCAGTCGCCGATGCGGCATCCAGCGCGCCGGCACTCGGACGTACCAGGACCCTTCCAACGGTCACGGCACGTTCCTCGCGATTCGCGCTGCGGGATGCGCCCCCTGTCGCTTCCGCCCCTCGGGTCGGTCATGAGTTCGAGGTGCCCGAACCCACGAAGACCGAGGGAGTTGTTACCGCGCCTACCCGCACGCCGAGGCCAACTGGGGCGATGCCTCCTACCCTCGTAAGTTTCGCTGGGCTTTATCGCTCGCAGGCGTGCAACGGCGGCTCGTGTGGAACTGGATATCCGCCCGATACGGTCGGCGACGTGGGTCCCAACAACTACGTCGAAGCCGTCAATACGTCGATCGGCGTCTTCAGCAAGACTGGGACCCTTCAGGCGGCGGTCACGTTCGACGCCCTGTGGAATGGAGTGTCCTCACCCTGCGCGGGGATCAATCAAGGGGACCCCACCGTCGTCTACGACCCGATCGGCGACCGTTGGATCGTGTCCGATTTCGGATTCGTCGATTTCACCACTCCTCCTTTCTACGAATGCATCGCGGTTTCCCAGACCTCGGATCCAACAGGCTTCTACTGGCTGTATTCGATCCAAGGTGACGATCTGGCCCATCCGTACTTCCCCGACTATCCGAAGATGGGTGTCTGGCCGGATGGGATCTATTACACGGCCAACATGTTCGACTCCACGGAGGTGTTCCAGGGTGTTCGGATCTATGCGCTCAAGCGGACAACCTTGGAGGCAGGTGGAACCGTCACGCCCGTCATCCATGATCTGACCAGCTCTTACAGCTCCCTCCTTCCGGCCAATCTCCGAGGACCCCAGCCTCCCAGCGGCGGTCCCGCGTACTTCGTCTCCAACGATCCATCGTTGTTCAAGTGGGAAGTCTTCTCCTTCGACGTGGACTTCACGACGCCTGCGAATAGCGTATGGAACGGGCCGACGAAGGTCGGGCAATCCTCGTACAGCGCGGCCAGTGCCGACGTTCCAGAGCCATCGCCCGGCAACACGCTCGACCCCCTGGGCGACCGTCTGATGATGCAGGCTCAGTACCGAAACATCGGTGGAACCGAATCGATCTGGGTTTCACACACTGTCGGGGCCGCGCCGTACAAAGTGCAATGGGCCCAGATCGACGTCACGGGGGGCACCGTCCAAACCAGTCCGGTGCAGCAGCAGATCTACGGTTCGGGAGGTCTCTATCGGTGGATGCCCAGTCTCGCGGTGGACAAGTTCGGAGACATGGGCCTCGGATTCAGCACGTCATCCTCAACAGTAGCGCCGGGGTTGCGCTACGCCGGGCGGCTCGCCGGAGATCCGCTCAACCAGTTGAACCAGAGCGAGGCGGTCCTCTATCAGGGCGCGGGGGTCCAGACGGGTACCTGCGGTAGAACGTGTCACCGATGGGGCGACTACTCGGCGATGAGCGTCGACCCGGTCGATGACTGCACCTTCTGGTACGTCGGCGAGGTCTACGACACCAACGGCCTGAACTGGCAAACCCACATCGGATCGTTCCGCTTCCCTGCATGCGGCGCATCGCCGGTCCCCGTAGCGTTCTCCGACACCGGGTTCGCACCGACAACGCTGACCGCGCCGCAGGGTTCGATCATCCGATGGACGAATCAAGGTCCGAGCACCAGCGGTGTGGAGGACGCCACCACGCTGGACCTTTTCACCTCTTCGTCGATAGCGACCTCGGAGTCCTACGAGTTCACCTACATCGGCGCCGGCACGTACACGGTGAACGATCAGCTCGCACACGCTATGACGATCTCGGTCCCCTTGAAGATCTCCCCGAGGTCCGGAGGGACGAGAACCACGTTCTCAGTCACGTGGTCTTCCCTCGCGCCGCCCGCCGGTGCGAGTTTCACCGTCCAGATCAAACGCCCGGGAACCATCAAGTGGCGTTCCTGGCAGACCGCGAATATCGGAACGCACGCGAACTTCAAGCCCGACGCCGGGATCGGTACCTATCAGTTCCGGGCGAAGATGGTGAACGCGAGCGGTTCCTCGGCGTACTCGCCCACCAAGAAGGTCAAGATCACCTAGGCGTCACTCGCTCTCGATAGAAGGAGGACAGACGGATGGCTCGTAGGCACACGCCGTACTTCCACAAGTTCGTCGAGGCCGGCGCCGAACTGGGAGACAGGATCGGATTCGATGCCGCCGTGGTCTTCTCCAACGTCGAGGAGGAACATCTGGCGACGCGGGAACGCGTTGGTGTCTACGACGTCTACTACCAAGGCCCGCTCGACGTAAAGGGCCCCGACGCGCAGGCCCTGCTGGACACAGTCTTGGTCCGGGATGTCGCGCGCCGTTCGCGCGATGGAGGTGTCCTGTACTCCTCGCTCTGCGATGAGGCGGGCGGGATGCTCGACGACTTGACCGTGTACCGACACTCGAGCGAGCATTTCTGGCTCATCGCTACACCGTCTCGCGTGGAGACCGTCGAGTCGTGGCTCCGCGAACAGGGCGCGGGGATGCGCGCCTACATCACGAACACCATCTCGGGGCACGCCTACCTCTCGCTCCAAGGACCACGGTCGCGGGAGCTACTGTCGACCCTCACCGACGCCGATCTCTCCACGTCTGCGCTCCCCTACTTCCGCTTCACGGAGGCGGTCGTGGCCGAGGTGCCGATGGTCGTATCGCGCACCGGCTACTCGGGCGAACTCGGCTACGAGTTGTACTACCCGCGCGACTACGCGGAGCACGTGTGGGACGCGGTCTTCTCCGCCGGCGCGGCGGTCGATGCCAAGCCGGCAGGCCTCGGTGCCCTGCGCAGCGTCCGGATGGAGAAGAAGTACCCCCTCTACGGCCTCGATGTGAACGACACCACGAGTCCACTGGAGGCGAACCTCGCGTGGGCGGTGGACGTCGACAAGGACGGCTACATCGGCCGCGATGCTCTCCGGCGCCAGCGAGACGACGGCGTGTCGAGGCTCCTGGTCGGGATCGAGTTCTCCGACGATGCGTTCGTACCGACGACGGGCGACGGCGTCTCCCTGGACGGAGAGCGGGTCGGAACCGTGACGTCGGCGGAATACGGCTGGTTCCTGCGCCAACCTCTGGCGATGGCCTATCTGCCGGCCGGCAACGCCGACCAGAAGGTCGTGGTTACATCGAGCGAGGGAGCCACGGGCACGGGTGTCGTTCGCGAACACGCCTTCTACGACCCCGACGGGACGCGGGTCAAGACCTGATCGCGACGGCCCGAGCGGCCCAGGAGACGGCCGTCAGAGTGAATGGCGCCTCGGGCAGCAGCTGCCGGGAACACTCGCGCGAAGGGCAGATGGCTCTGTGGACCGAGCGAACGCGCGTATGCGCCTGCCGGTCCCACGCCGAACGTGAACGGGTCCCACCATTCGTCGAACTCGCTGATCGACGGAGGCGGAGAGCGCGACCACCTCTGAAACGTTCGTGACGCCTGCCGCATGGAACAGATCTGTGGGGTGGCTCGAGACGCGCGCCGACCAGGCCGGATTCATCGTCCTCGTCGCGCTGTAGCTCCCGCGCGCGTCCGGCCCAAACTCCCGTACCAGCTCTGCCGTCGTGGCTCCGGGGCCACATCCGACGTCCGAGCGCACGCTGCCCGGTCTGAACGCCCGCGAGGTCCACGAATGCGGGCGCCAGCCGGGCCGAGTACCGTCCTGTGAAGCGGTCATACGCATCGGCGGCAACATCGAAGCTCACCGCCAACCCTAGCTATGGGCAGACCCGCGAGCGGGTCGCGCGACCGGACCTAGGGATTGCAGGAGACGAGGGTGTCCCCGTCCGGAGCTGGTCCCGTACAAGCATCGGATCCCGCCCCGCCATCAAGCGTGTCCACCTTGTGATCGTCAGAAGGACCCGTCAACGCGTCCCTGCCGTCGTCTCCGTGGAGGATGTCGATACCGCGGCCGCCACGCACCACGTCGTTGCCAACGCCACCACTCACGGTGTCCGGACCGGAGCCACCGTTCAAACGGTCTCTCCCCGCGCTGCCGGTCACGGTGTCGTGGCCGTCCGAACCCTTCAGATTGTCGCTTCCCGCGCTGCCCGTCATGGTGTCGTCACCCTTGTCACCGGTCATCGTGTCGTTGCCCGCCCCGCCGGTAATGGTGTCGTTGCCACGGCCGCCATGGATCGTGTCGTCGAACGCCGTGCCGGTGATGGTGTCGTTCCCGGCGAAACCCTTGATCATCTTCCCGGGGCTCGCGCTGCCGCAGTCGATGGTGTCATTGGCGGACGTTCCGGTCACGGTCGTCGCGGTCTGGGTAACGCCGATGCTCACCACGCAATCGACCGCCGCGTAGGCCGCCGGCACCCCGACGGCCATCACCACACCCGCGGCGAGCGTGCTGGCTAGGATCGCATCTCGGATCCGACGGTGCATGGTGCGCCTCCTCCGGAGGCACTTAGGATTTGAACGATCGGTGGAGTGCCCCCTTCAACGAACGTACAACGATTAGAAATAAGCCGACCGGGACGTCCGGGAGCGGGCGCGGCCCAACGTCAGGCCATGGTGATAACCAGCTTGCCCAGCGTGTGCTTGGCGGTGAAGTCAGCGAGCGCCTGTGCCGCCTCGGCCAATGGGTAGGACTGTCGGATCGCGACGGTGAGCTTCAGACCCACCACCAGGTCGGCCAGCCGGGTGAGATGGGCCGGATTCCCGTTGGCGTTCGATACGGTCGCGTTGCCGATGCGCGACTCCTCGCCCGCGCCGCCCACGACCGACGCCGCCCGGCCTCCTTCTGCCACCAGTTCGGCGAGCTTCGCGAACTCAGCCGGATCCCGGTTCACCGCGTCGATCACCGCGTCCACCCCGTCGGGGTACCGCGCCCGGATGGTGGCAACGACATCCTGTGTGTAGTCGAGGGTCTCGGCGGCTCCCAGATCGGTCACGAATTCCTCGTCCCCGGGTCGGACCGATGCGATCACATGAGCACCTCGAAGCGCCGCGAGCTGGATCGCGAATGTTCCAACGCCTCCGGTCGCACCGATGATCAGAACGCTTGTCCCAACCCTGGGATCGACGGCCTCGACGGCGCTCATCGCCGTCGTCCCCGCCACTCCGAGGGCACCGGCGTCGGGGGGCGAAAGGCCGTCGGGTGCTGCGACGATCGCGCCCATCTTCGGCGTCGCGAGTTCGGCGAAGGAACCGTCGTGGATCTCGCCCTTCATCCCCATCGTCCCGAAGACGCGCTGGCCCGCCGAGAACCCCTCGGCCCCCTCCCCGACCGCTTCGACGATCCCCGTAAGGTCGTTCCCGACACCCGCCGGGAATCGATAGGGCAGGTACGCCTTCGCCGCGCCCGAAGCCACGGCCACGTCATACGCGTTGACCGAGCTAGCCTGCACCCGGACCAGCACTTCGTCCGGCCCGGGCACAGGTTCCGGCACGTCGATCATCGCCGGGGCTACCTCGAATGACTCCAATGCCAGCGCCTTCACATGCTCCCCCAGTGTTGTACGGACACCTTCGGAACCACCGGCGCGCGAGCAGCATTCCCCTCGCCCTACAGCGAGGCCAGATAGCTCTCGAGGTTGTCCAATGTCTGGTTGCCGCCCTCGGTGGCGCCGACCTCGGCTTCCATGTCATCTCGGGACTGGGTGGTCTCGAACACGATGCGCATGGCGAGGCTGGTCATTCCCATGAAATCGTCGAACGTGACGATCGCGCGGAACGGCGGATCCACCGTTCGGTAGGCGAGGCGTTCCGGTGCGAAGACCTCCTCGTACACGTAGTCGTTCGGATAGTCCACGCCGTCGGGGCCATGCATGATGAACCGCCAGACACCGCCCGGTCGCACATCCATCTCGGAGATGGTGATCGAGAATCCGGACGGACCGAACCACTGCGCAACGTGCTCCTTCTCCGTGAAGGCCTTGAAGACCAGCTCGCGGGGCGACTGGATCAACCGCGAGAACACGATCTGGCGGTCCTCGGCGCCGGTCAAGACGTCATCCAGTCGCTGGAGACTCTGACTCCACCCGGCCGCCATCCCCCCGATCATCTGAGTGGCTGCTGGAACCAGCGGAACGGCCTTCGCATGGACGGTGACCTCCGTCTTCCCGTCTCGATCGACGAACGTGGCGCTGTTCGTCACGTCGAGGGCGGGCTGGCCATCAGGACCTATCGCGTTCGCCTCGATCACCACCCGTTCAGGCATGACGACCTCGCGATACACCCCCGTCATCGGGTAGTCCACGCCGTCGGGACCGCGCATGACGATCCTGATGGAACCTCCCGGTCGAGGGTCGGACTCGCAGTCCGCCACGGTGAAGCCCTCGGGTCCCCACCACCGCGACAGGTGCTTCGCATCGGTGAACGCCTCGAAGACCATCTCTCGCGGCGCATCGACGATCCGCGTGATGGTGAGTTCTCGGTCCTGTGTCATCGTCGTGCTCCTTTTCCTGGTTCCTGAAGTTCACGGAGGTATCCGTCGAGCCGGTCCAGGCGCTCCTCCCACAGCGCGCGATACTCGTCGACCCAATCGGCGACCTCTTTCAAGGGCGCCGGTTCCAGCTTGCACGGACGCCACTGCGCATCGCGTCCCCGCGAGATGAGGCCTGCGCGCTCCAGCACCTTGAGGTGCTTGGACACAGCGGGCTGGGTCATCGAGAAGGGCGCGGCCAGTTCACCAACGGTCGCCTCCCCCGACGCGAGTCGCGTCAAGATCGCGCGGCGGGTGGGGTCGGCCAGCGCCCCGAAGGTTCTATCCAACAGCTCAACCGACATATCTAACCTTTCGGTTATATAACTTGTCGGTAAACTAAGCTCTCGGACTCAGACTTGTCAAGGGCTACCCGTTCGAGTCGACGAACGGTTGCGGCACCCCGAGCCTGCCGTCGGACCAGATGAAGTACGTCGTGGTGCCGGTCGACGCGTTGTCGGTGTAGTCGCCGAAGTTCGGGCTGATGAACGAGGACGTGCCGCTCCAGTCCGTGGCGCCCGTGGTGATCCGATAGTCACGGCTTTGCGTCCAGGGGTTGGGCCGGCACTCGCCGAAATAGTCGGTCTCCGTCGAATCCGGGGCAGACCGACGCCGGTCATACCACGAGGAACAGATCTTGCCGTTTGAACGGATGCTCACGGCGGGCAGGAAGTGCAGCGCGTAGCCACCATCGCTGTTCACCCGGTGGATGCTTGCCGCCGAGCCCAGGTTCGCCCCGAGCGCTCGCATCCAGATGTCGCCGAGCGGGTGAGCGCTGGCGTCGTTCCACACGACGATGGGTCTGCCGATCTGCGCATCGAATGCGACACGGGGGAAGTCCTGGCCGAGGCCACGGCTGAAGCCGGCGATCGCGGTCCCGTCGAGCGACTTCACGCCGCCGTCCGAGTTGCTGTTCACCTGGCCCTGCGTCACCACGAACGGCGAGGTGTTCCCGCCGACCGTCGGTTCGGTTGCCCACCGTGGGATGACTGCCGCGTGGATGTAGACGTAGGGGTCACCGCTGAAGAACAGGTTCGACTCGATGTTCCGCTCCCACGCGACGTAGATCTTCCCATCGGGAGCGACTGCGGGATAAGCACCGGTGTTCAGCGCGCCGCACTGGTTCGCCTCGGAACCATCGAGGCAGAATAGCTCCTGATGCCAGACGACGAGGTTGTGGAACGAGCCTTGCGTCAGCGATGACGGGACGGCGGGAACGTGCGCCCGCGCGACGTCGACCTCGCCAAGACCGCTGCCTCTCAGGTAGTCCCGCGTGTAAGTGACGGCGAGCGTACGACTGGTCGGGTCGTAGGCCATGAATGGCTTGTCCAGCAGCGCGAGCCCGTGCGGACGGGGATGTGCACAGAGATCGCCGCCCTGCGCGACGAAGATCGGACTGGAGAAGCTGATGTTCGTACCGAGTCCGTTGAGCGTCCCGACGGACACGGCGACGCCCAGGGTCGACGGGTTCCCATCGGAGCACGCGGTGAAGAACGATGGGAAGTACAGGCCACCGACCAGGAAATGCCGGCTGTCGATCGCGATGGCCATCGGGTCGCCCATCCACTGTTGATCCGGGTTGGGGTTGGGGAGTCCGACCAGGTCCTGGAAACTGGCACCGCCATCGGAGGAGAACCCGACGCCCGTGAACGAGGCCTTCGCCTGGGTCGAATCGTTGAACGCGAAGCCGGTCGCGTCGTTCCACGCGGCGACGACCGTTTGCCCGGATGCCGCGATCGCGGTTTCGGACTGGCCCGAGATGAGGTCTTCGTTCGGGTCCGCCGCGTCGACGTTCGTCCCGAACGAGGGCGTGCGGGGCGAGGACGACGATCGCGGTGAGGACGGCGGGCCCTTGAGCCACTGCCGGGCGCCTTGCGAGAGTGACTTGTGACCAACGATCCGGTCGGAGACCCATTGCCGCAGAGCGTCTGTCGACGCGCCTGCCTGCTGTGCCGGCACGACCGTGAGAGCCGTGGACAAGAGCGCGAATGCGACCAGGAACCTCTTCACGTCAGCGTCCCCTTCCGTGAGCGGCGGTCCAGACCCTCACCGTAGGATCCCGCGCTCTACAGAGTCAAGGGGGTAGAGGGCGTACGTTATTCGTACCTTGTCCGAGGCAACCCCCTGGGCTGGAGTGGTACGCGGAAGGGCAAGGTCTGGTGATCGATAACCGGTTCAAGGACGACAACGCGCCGAGGAGGAACTGATGACCCCTGGCGCACAGACGCTCCTCGCGGGCGATGTGATCCGCCGTCGTGTGATGCAACAGCGCTGGGACGGCGGCCATCGGGCTCTCCACGAGTACCAGCGCCGGGTCGAAGAAGCCATCGATCCGGGGATGTCCATCCTTCACGCGGGGTGCGGGTGGGACAAGCATCGGATCACCGAGCCGCACGGCGCCGACTGCACCGTGGTCGGGGTCGATCTCGATCCGCGGGTCGGGCCGATGTTCCACGGCGAGTTCCTCCTCGCGGACCTGGCCGATCTTCCGCTCGAAGATGACCGGTTCGACGTGATCGTCTCCGAGTACGTGTTGGAGCACGTGCAGGACCCGGTGAAGACGTTCCGCGAATTCAGCCGCGTGCTGCGGCCCGGGGGCCGCGCCATCGTCCTCACGCCGAACCTCTACTCCTACAAGACGCTCGCCGCCCGCTTCACATCACATCGCGTGCATGAAGCTGCGGGGCGGATACGCTACGGACCCGGCCAGGAAGAGGAGATGTATCCGACCGTCTTCCGCTGCAATACGTCCGAACGCTTCCGCTCGGTTGCCGACCAAGCCGACCTGGAGATCGATTCGGTCACCTTCGTCACAAATGGCCCGACGTGGTTCCAGCGGGTACCGGTGCTCTTCGAGATCGGCCACCTCTTCCACCGCGCGATCGACCGATGGCGCTTCTCCGAGCAGCTGCGGTGCGCCATGATCGTCGAACTCACGAAGCCCGAACGCGAGATCAGGACCCGTAACGAACCTGCGTCCAATCGACGGAGTAGTTGAAGCGGCCCTTGCCGCGCTGGCAAGAGAGCTGGAGCCGAACGTCCCCGGGAGACCCCTTCACGTAGGCGCCCGGCGATCCTTTCCCGTCCAGATCGGTCCGGACCACATAGGTGGAGGAGACTGTCGCGGAGTCGAACGTGTCCCATGAGGATGACTTCCAGTTCCACACCGAGACCTTCTGGGTGCACGAACGCGAAGCCTTCGTCGCCACGTTGGCAGTGAGCGAGGTCGCAGCCTTCGGGACGCCGCTGAACGTCACGGTCATCGCTGCCTGCGGTGAGCTCTGCGAAGAGGTCAGGCCATAGGCGTCGCCGTCCTGGTCCCACAACGAGAAGAAGATGTTCGAACCGTTCGCCGATCCCTTCTTGATGGAGACGTTGGGCTCGGGCAGCGGGCACCCGGGCCAGAGCGTCAGAGCGCTCGGCGGGATGAGCGTTGCGAACGTCGCGTCGAACCAGATGCTTGAGGAACGGACACACCCACCGTCGAACTGCCAGACGGGGTTCCCGCCCCCGGCCCGCATGAACGACCACTGGGTGGGTGACCCGGAGAGCCGCGCGTCGGGGGTGGATATCGCCGAGTCCGGCACGGTGACAAAATCCGCCGCGCAGGTGCTGAACGAAGCGCAATCCGGGATCGGGACGGGGGCGCCGCCCACCACGCGGTAGGCGAGGTGACTCGGCTCGGCCACCAGATCGGTCCCGTTCACCGGGTGTGCGGCGAACCCGTCGAGGTCCGGGAGCGCCAGAGCCCCCGAGCACGCGGTGGCGTCGTAGAGCGCTTCGCAATCCGGCAGGAGGATGGGCGCTCCCCCGGCCACCACGTAGGTGTCGACGCCGTCGGTGACCAGTTCACCTGCCAGCGGCCCGGGATTGTTCGACGTGAGGACGTCGCCGAAGCTGGGAATAGCCGGAGACTGATCGAAGGATCCGGGGGTGCTGGTCCCAACCCCGCAGTAGTCCACGTCCGTTACCCAGGAGAAGTGCAGGTGCGCACCATAGGCTTCGCCGGATGATCCGATCGATCCGATCGCCTCACCCGTAACGATGGGATCGCCTTCGTGGACGGGGACCGTTCCATCCTCCAGGTGGATGTACTGGGTGTAGGTACCGTCACCGTCATCGACGATGACGAAGTTGCCGGACCCGGAGTTCTGGCAGCCATCCGCGGGTGGGTCGCCGCGGCCGGCGTCGAAGGCGTACATGACGGTGCCGGATGCCGCCGCAACCACGGGGAGGCCCTGTGACTGGGCGGGCAGGCCGTTCCGTGCGTACACGAAGTCCCAGGCGTAACGACCGAACTGATCGCAGTGGGTCGGGTTCGGGATGCCCGTGCTTCCGTTCACACAGTTGCCCTGGCTCACGTAGATGGACGAGCCTGAGGGGAACGGAAGGAAGCCGACCGGGGATACGCCGGAGGTCAAGCTCGCAGCTGCCGTGGGTCCGATCGCTGCAGCCATGGCCACCGCGGCGAACAACGCCACGGTCCTACGCCGGGAAAACCCGACCATCGAATGCTCCTCGGGGGATAGAGACGTCCGCAGTAGGGCATCGGCAGCCGGGCGCCGCGCCTTGACTCCCCCGGCCCCGGGACGGGATCCATGCGGGACGGGCATATGATTCGCCCATGCCGACACCTCGCCCACTGCAACGCTTCCTGCTCGTCGCCTCGCTCGCCGGACTGGTTCCCCTGGTAGGTGGTCCCCCGGCGGCCGCGGCTGCCTGCCCGACCGAGTTCGTCCGCGTGACGGTTCCACCGGCGGCCGACGGGCGGTACCTCCTCAGCGTGGCGACCGGCGGGGCCGACTCCGCCTGGGCGGTGGGCCCCGGCGCATTCACCGGTCGCTCGCTGGCGCTGCGCTGGGACGGTGTCGCGTGGACGAACACACCGCTGCCGAAGATCGCGCACCAGTCGACCCTCATCGGGGTGACGGCGACCACCGACACGGATGTGTGGGCGACGGGATACGCGTTCTCGAGCGCCGCAGCGACCACTATCCGGCGCTCATCACCGGCAGACTTCTTCATGGCATCCCGGTCCGTCCCTTTCATCCGTCCGATGGCGCTGCACTGGGACGGCTTGAGGTGGAAGAGCTACGCCGTTCCGGAGCCCCGCCGATCCAGGCGAGCAACCCTCCAACGGACATCGGCGGCCGGATCCGGCGACGTGTGGGCTGTGGGCTCTGTGGAACGGCACTCGCGCGATTGGCAGCCCTCGACACTCATCGAGCATTGGGATGGAACGGAGTGGTCGGTTACGCCTTCACCGAATGTGGGGAGGCATGTCAACCAACTGATCGGCGTTACGGCGATCGCGGCAGATGATGTGTGGGCCGTGGGGTGGCGGGGGCAGTTCTTCGGTGTTCAGCACGCACTCATCGAGCATTGGGACGGATCGACCTGGTCGGTTGTACCCGTCAGCTTCCGACAGGATTCCATCATCGATGTCTCGGCCGCGAGCGCCACGGATGTATGGGCCGTCGGCGCTCACCACCACGGGGCCAGTCCGGTGGCGATCCATTGGGATGGGACGTCCTGGACGCCGGCTCCCCTTCCGGCTGAGGCACCGGGGAGCTACCTGGAGGGGCTTTCCGTTCGATCCTCGAGCGACGCCTACGCGGTTGGATACGCGCGCGACCTCTCGACGGGCTCCGGCGTCGGGCTCATCCTGCATTGGGACGGCGCGAGTTGGATCGAACAGAGTTCTCAGAAGGTGGGTATCGACGACGAGCTGGTGGGCGTAACCACCGGTCCCTCGGGTGTGTGGGCCGTCGGCTCGATCTACGGAAGGAACCGCATCCACGGGCTGATCGAAGCACCCTGCGAGTGAGGCCGTGTGCCCTCGCAGGTCCGGAGTCCCTCCGCGCGGAGAGGTCCCCGGACCCACGAGTCCCACCCCTTAGAACGGACAGGTGCTGGGCGCCGGCTGGTCGATCCTGACAGAACCGCCTTCCGGAACGTTGAAGAACGTGGCGTTCAGCACGGCTGCCGTGGTCGCGCTCTCATTCCGGGCGTAGTAGACGACCCCTGGCCGCTCGAAGAACACCTGACCCGCCGTGTAGGTGGTGCCGGTGCAATGAGGATCGTCACCTCGGTAGAGCGTTACGGCTCCCCGCTGGACGCCGACGACCACGCGGCCGGGGTGGGAGTGCCAGCCGGAATAGCCACCGGGGGCATAGCTCACCTCGCTCACCACGATGTCGCCATCGTGCATGCTCGTCTGGAACTCTGCGACCGTTCTCCTTGCGAATTCAGCGGTCACGGTTGCCGCACCGGGTGTGGCGAGAGCGAACCCCGCCGAGACTCCACCGATAACGACGACCAGGGCGGCCGCCATGAGGATCCTGCGGTTCATCTGGTCTCCTTTCCGGGGGTGGCTCTCCAGGGCGCGGTAAGTCGCAGGCGCCGAGCCACCCAACGATCCGAACGGGTCTGATCGCCTCCTCTCTCGGGCGTTTTCGAGCATACGCCGATGGCGAACATGCTGCTCAGCCGGGTGTGGAGTCGTAAAACATCGTGACCCGGGACACCCGCCCGTCCTCGGCGAACTCCACGAAGTCCGTCCCCGTGAACATCTCCGTGGCGCCCTGGCGAGCCACCCAGCGGACCCGAAGCCGGTTCCCGAGGACCTCTGGCTCCGACGTTTCAGTGACGACGAGTCCAGGCATCTCCCGGTGCGTTGCGGCGATGTAGTCGCTCAGCGTCTCGCGGCCGACCACGCCCTCGGGTGTCTCCTCATCGAAGAACACGCCCTCCTGAGCCCAGGCCTGCTCGAGGAGTCGCGTCCTGGCATCAGCCTCCTTCGCGTTCCACGCGGCGCTGTAGGCGCTGTAGGCAGCCTTCGGTTCGAGAGCCATGGATCCCTCCCGTGTTTCATGAATGGCTGAGGTTACCCCCCGTGCCTACGCCTCGCTGAGGGTGCACCGGCTAAAGGGCGTTCCGCGTCCGCCGATGACTACGGTGGGCTGGAGCCATGCTCCGGAGGGGATCCGAGATGAACCGCTTAGGGCTACTTGGCAGGTTCGCTGTGGCAAGTGCAGCGGCGATGGTTGTGCTCGGGATCGTGCTGGCGCGAGTTGAAGCGGCGCAGATCGAACATCGCGCGCTCGCCAATGCGACGGATTCGGCCGTCATCCTTGCGCAGATCGGCCTGCAATCGCACTTTGACCCCTCGGATATATCCGACGGTCTGGACGCGGCGAAAGTTGCCGAACTCGATGATCTCTTCCAAGCGGGGGTGGCGAACACGCACATCACGCGGGTCAAGATCTGGTCTATGGAGGGACGCGTCGTGTATTCGCAGGACCGCACACTGATCGGTCGAACGTTCCCGGTGTCTTCTGATCTCGGCGAAGCACTCGCCGGCGAAACCACGTCCGACGTGAGCTCGCTCACCGCTGCGGAGAATGTCGCGGAAAAGGGATTCGGGCAACTTCTCGAGGTCTACGTGCCTCTGCGTTTCACACCGACCGGGCCTCCCGCCGGCGCGTTCGAGCTCTACCTGCCCTACGAACCGGTCGCCGCCGCGACCGCTTCCGACGATCGTCGCCTCTACGTCATCATCTTGGCGGGGCTCGTGCTCGTGTGGGCCACACTGTTCCGGATCGTGCTCGGCGCATCCCGTCGTCTCAGGCGAGACGCGAGCGAACTCAGACACCAGGCAGCAACGAACGAATACCTCGCGCTGCACGATCAGCTCACGGATCTTCCCAACCGGACGTTGTTCCACGATCGGGTCGAGCAGGCGATCGTGGCGACGGCGCGAGAAGGATCGATCGCGGCGGTCATGATCTTGGATCTCGATCGCTTCAAAGAGATCAACGACACGCTCGGTCATGAACACGGCGACGTCCTCCTGGCCGAGCTGGGGCCGCGGTTCCGCGGCGTTCTCAGGGAGGTCGACACGGTGGCTCGACTCGGTGGCGACGAGTTCGGCATCCTCTTGGAGGGGCTACACGGCGAGGATGAGGCGGTCGGGGTCGGAGAGAAACTCACGGCCGCGTTGGTCGATCCGTTCCTGCTGGGCGACACGGAGATCGAAGTGGGGGCGAGCATCGGGATCGCACTCAGCCCCGACCATGGGGGTGATGCCGACGCCCTGATGCGTCGAGCCGAGGTAGCTATGTACGTAGCGAAGGCAGCGCGGGATCCTCTCAGCGTGTACTCCGTGGAGCACGACCACTACACGAAGGATCGACTCACGCTCATCACCGACCTTCGGCGGGCCATCGACGCCGGAGAGATCACACTCGCCTACCAACCGAAGCTGGATCTGGCGCGTCTCGCCGTGGTCGGCCTTGAAGCGTTGGCACGCTGGGATCACCCGGAACGTGGTCCCGTGCCTCCGGACGTGTTCGTCCCGTTGGCCGAGCACACAGGACTGATCAGACGCCTCACGCCGTACGTCTTGAACCTGGCCCTGGAACAGTGCCGGGAATGGGGCAACGCCGGGCTGGACCTCCCCGTCGCCGTGAACCTCTCCGCCCGTGACCTCCTCGATCCCGGCCTCCCGAACCTGGTGGCGGAGGTGTTGCGTCGCCACGATCTTGATCCTGGCAGCCTGGTGCTCGAGCTCACCGAAGGGTCGGTCATGGACCGACCCGCCATGGCCGAAGAGATCCTCGATCATCTTGCGTCGATGGGCGTGGCGCTCGCCATCGACGACTTCGGGACCGGATACTCATCGCTCGCGTATCTCCAACGCCTCCCCATGCGCGAACTCAAGATCGATCGTTCCTTCGTGATGGGCATGCGAACCAACGAGGGCGACGCGGCGATCGTGCATTCGACCATCGACCTGGGACACAACCTCGGCCTCATCGTGGTCGCAGAGGGCGTAGAGGATGCGGAGTCTCTCGAGCGTTTGGCGGAGATGGGCTGCGATATCGCGCAGGGCTATCACGTGGCCAGGCCGATGCCTCCCGACCAGATCGAAGGCTGGCTCCGATCTTCGGGATCCTCCGTCGGGGACCGCATGCTCAACGCCTAGACGGTGTGATCGAACGCCCGCGGCATCTGACCTTCTGGTGACGACCTGCAGGGATGTCGGGCGCGAGACCGTGTGCCTAGGATGTGCGCGTGCGGAGACGCCCCCGGACCCGCAGGCATCCGGCGTTCGTTGTCGTGATGCTTTCGATAACCCTCGTGTGCGCAGCGACCCTACCGGCCTCGGCGGGGATGCGTGGGCGCATGCTCCATCTCATCAACGGCGCACGCCGCTCACACGATGAACATCCCCTTCGGCTGAGCGTCCCGGTGTCTCGATCTGCGCACCATCACAGCAGCCTGATGGCCAACCGCGGATACCTCTTCCATACGGCGAACCTCCAGCAAGTCATCGGGGGACGACCGTGGTCCGTGCTCGGCGAGAACATCGCCAGGGCCAGGACGGTTCGTTCCACCTTCCGCGCCTGGATGCGCAGTCCCGGACATCGAGCGAACATCCTCAAGGCGCGCTACAAGCGGATCGGCATCGGGATCGAGGCGAGGCACCGCTATCTTTGGTCCACAACCGAGTTCTGGGGTTAGGGACCGCGGGCGATCGCGAGAGGTCAGGCGAGGACCCACACCTCTTTGAACGGAACTTCCAAGAAGTTCCAGGTGGCTTCGACACCTTCCGGGAACGACGCGATGTCGCCGGCCCGCACGGTGACGCTCGGTCCGTCCTTCAGATCGATCCGGACGGCGCCCTGCAGCACGACGATGGTTTCTCGACCGGGTGGCGTGTAGGTCACCGGCTGTTCCGGCACGCTGTCGAACCGTGACATCCCTGCCTGGGCCCGCTCGGTCTCCGCCAGCACATGCACCAGCCCTCCAACCTCCGGATCGTGCTCCCACTCCTGGGTGTCGATGTTCGATGTGAAGACTCCCGAACTGACCTCCATCGCGGTTCCTCCTCGCCTGATGAACCGCCGTTCTACCACGCAGCGTGAGCCCGACGTTCCGTCAGGCCCTCTCAGGGGGCTCCGGGTCGTCTCCGGCGGCTCCCAGCAGGTCGTCGAGCGAACGCTTCGGCCTGTCCGCCTCGGACAGCAGATCGTCGAACGTTGTCGAGGGCTTGGATCCGGGTTCGAGCAGCTTGTCGAGTTGGGGGTCCTTCGGATCGTCTGCCGCGGCCAAGAGGTCCTCGAGGCTGCTGCCGGCGTCGCCTTTCAAGCGGATGCGAAGCGCGGCCAGCACAGCTTCGTGGTGCTCCGACAGGCCGGTGGATATCTTGATCTCCGTGAGTGCCTCCTCGGCTCGAGCCAAGAGGCGTCCGTCGTCCCCGCTCCGGTCTCCCCCGCCGCCTCGTGCCGCTCCCACAGGCGAGAGCATCGCACGTCGCCGGTCTCACGGCACCGGTCTGGCGCTCGTGATCCGGCCGGCGTGCCTAGGCGATGATGACGGCGGCGGTAGCGGGGGTTACGGTCTGCTGCACGGTCCGCCAGCCCAAGATCGACGAGTCGTAGCTCCAGTTGCTGGAGTAGTAGAGAGAACTCGTCTTCGTTGAGAGCACCGTGAACCCGATGGTGTCGCCGTCGGCGGTTCCTCCGTCGTGCGCGTCTACTCGGAGCGTCACTCCGCCGTCGATGCTGATCGAATTACCCAGGTTGTCGACCTTGTAGACGGTTGCCTTCGTGTAGACGGTGACATCCTTGTTCTGTGCGCCCGAGAACGCGACCGACGTGATCGAGTTCGACTTCACGTAGTAGATCCCGTCGCTTCGATTGAGGACCAGCATGATCTGTCCCTGCGGGTTCGTACCCTTGTTGTTGTACTTCAGCGCCACCGTGTAGCTGGCGGCCCCTGCATCACCGTACGTGCCTGCCGAGGTCGCCAGCTTCGTGATGCCGGCGGCACCGTAGAAAGTGTTGAGCGTGCTCGGGATCATGACCGTCACAGCCGGGTGCGCGGCGTTGTAAGCAGACGTCCCGGGCGTCGCGCCCGTCTGCTGCAGGTTCTTGTACGACCCGCCCAAGCTCACCTCGATGAGGTACTCCTGCACGCCGTACTGGCCGGTGCTGAGGGTCACGACGGTGTTGGCGGTCCCTACCGACGTGCTCGTGTTGGACACGAGGCTGACCTTCACACCGCTCGCCAAGACCTTGCCGGTCAGCAGATCCTTGAACGTGACCGTCGCGTTGGCCACCGAACCAGCCCCATCGGGGTCCTGAACGCTGGCCGACAGCGTCACTTGCGCCGTCGTGCTGCTGGTACCCGAGGTGGTGAAGACGGTCTGACCGATATAGGCGGTCTGTCCCTCGCGAGGTGAGATGGTCATCTTGCCGTTCACATACGTGACTGTGTAGTTGCTCGCGAGTGTGCCCGTGAAGACGGCGTTGCTCACGACGATGGAGTAGGGGGATCCCGCAACCGTCGCGCCAACCGGCGAACCGGTGGACGTCAGCGTCACGAGAGCGCTGTCTCCGGAGGCAAGGGAGCCCGTCGTGACCGTGAACTCCGCGCCGGTGAAGGTGAAGGCGTTCCCGTACACCTTGGTCTGATCGTTGGCCGTGATCGTGATCGCACGGCGGTTCACCGTGAGGGTCCCGGCGTGGAAGGTGACTATGTAGTTGGCATCGGCGGCAGCTGAGGCGGTGATCGGGTAGGTGCCGACGTTGGAGGACGCGGTGGCCGTGGTCGAGAGGCTGACCGGGGTGTCCAGGCTCCCGACGCCGTCGCCGTTGACGAACCCGGAGTAGCTGGCCGTCAGGGTCGGGTTGGCGTCGCCGTAGGTCTTGGACTTGTCGTCTGCCGTGATCGAGAGCGGAGCCCTGTTCACCGTGAGCGTGCCGTTGGCGTAGTGGATGGTGTAGTTGGCAAGACCGGTGCCGACCGCAGCGCTCGGGACCACCGCGTAGGTGTTCACGTTGGCGCCTGCAGCAGCGCCCGCTGAGTAGAGGGTCACCGAGGTGACCGTGTTCCCGTTGACGAGACCCGAGGTGCTGAAGGCGCTCGTGCCGAGCACCAGGGCAGCTCCGTAGGTCTTTGATCGATCGTTCGCCGTGATGGTCAGGTCAGCCGTGGTGATGGTCAGCGTGCCGGCGTGGAAGGTGACTGTGTAGTTGGCATCGGCGGCAGCTGAGGCGGTGATCGGGTAGGTGCCGACGTTGGAGGACGCGGTGGCCGTTGTCGAGAGGCTGACCGGGGTGTCGAGGCTCCCGACACCGTCGCCGTTGACGAACCCGGAGTAGGAGGCCGTCAGGGTCGGGTTGGCGTCGCCGTAGGTCTTGGACTTGTCGTCTGCCGTGATCGAGAGCGGAGCCCTGTTCACCGTGAGCGTGCCGTTGGCG
>JAXDJX010000024.1:0-117633 GCA_034667405.1 Actinomycetota bacterium
TCGATGAACCGGACGAACGCGCGCGCCGGGGAGCTGGTGGCACCCTCGGGCCAGGCGTCGCGGTCGTATTCGGCCCACGCCGTGCTGCCCGAGTCCACGTGCACCCACGGAACGGCAGGATCGACGAACGTCTGGAGGAAGAGTCCGGCCATCATCGAGCTGTCCGTGTTGTGGTCGCCCACGTTCTTCACGTCGGCAACCGGCGAGTCGATGAGTTTGCGGTACGGCTGCCACAGCGGGATCTCCCAACCCGGATCCCCCGCCTTCGTCCCGGCGGCGACGAGTTCGGCAACCGCTTCACGATCGTTGCCCATGGCCGCCCACACCTCGACGCCCAATCCGGAACCATCGGTCAGCGTCGCGGAGTCCAGGAGCACGGAGGGTTTGCGTTCGCAGAGGTAGGCGAGCGCGTCGGCGAGGAGCACGCGCCCCTCAGAGTCGGTGTCCAGCACCTGGGAGGTCTTGCCTCCACGATGACGGATCACATCACCCGGCCGGTATGACGCCGGGCCGGGGATGTTCTCGGCGAACGGGATTGCGGCGATAACGTTCTGCTTCACACCGAGCGCGGCCATGGTTCGCATGGTCGCCAACGCAGCCGCGGCGCCCGCCATGTCCGAACGCATCCACACCATCTCGTCCGTGCTCTTGATGTTGAGGCCGCCAGAGTCGAACGTGATGCCCTTACCGGTCACCGCGATCGGCGTCGCGCCCGCGCGGCCACCCGCGTAGGTGAGCTCGACCATCCGTGGCTCGTTCACGCCGCCGCGGCCGACAGCCAGGATGCCGCCGAACCCGCCCTTCTCCAAGGCCGCGCGGTTCCAGACCTTGCAGGTCAAGCCGAAAGTCTTCGCCATCTTCCGAGCTTGATCCGCCAAGTACTCCGGTGTGGCGACTGAGGGTGGGGTGTCCGTGAGTTCGCGGGCCCAGTTCATCGCGCTGCCGATCTCCCGCCCGCGGTCGAGACCCTTACGAACAGCGCTCTTGTGTTCGGCATCGGTGTACACGGTCACGGTCTTCGTGCGGTTGGGCTCGGGTGCGGTCTTCAGCCAGTCGAACCGATGGGCGCCCATTAGGAATCCTTCGGCGAAGGCTGCCGCTTGTTCCGAACCCTGGCTGGGAAGGAGCGTGGCGACCGTGGCGAACGGACGGGCGCTGAGGCCGGCGCGCATGGCGGCCGCGCGTATCGCCCCGTCGGCGCCGGCGCCATCGGCCGGTCCGGTGCCCACCAGGAGCACGCTCTTGTCAGGCCCGGGGAGCATGAGCGTGGATCCGAGGTCTGCCCTGAAGCCGTGTCGAGCGGTGATGGCGGGGGAGGCGAGTTCTCCGAGACCCAGTGCCTTGGCGGCTCCTTCGGGCGCGACCGGGCCACGCTTCCCTCCGCTTGCTACGGGGATCACCAGGAGGTCGGCGCGGATACCGGCGAGGTCGGACGTGGAGACGCGGAACGCGGGTTCGGACATGGCGGGAATGATGCCATACCCCGGCCCGAACACCTTGCGGTCCGGAGCGTTTCGCGCCACGATGCGTCCGGTCAAGGGCTATCGGGGAGGCTGAGGATGCGGAAGGTGCTCGTCGGCGCGGCCCTCGCGCTCGCGCTGGTGACGGCGGCGTGCGGAGGCGATGGCGGTTCAAGCTCCACCACGGGGGTTGGTGGATCCGGCGGTCCCGTCAAGGAGGGCGGAACCCTGCGAGTCGCCGCCTACGACGGCATCGACTCCATGAACCCATTCATCGGGGTGAACGACGACTCCTATGCCACCTACGAGCACATCTACCCCCAGCTGGTCCAGTACGACGCGAACCAGGACTTCGCGCCCGACTTCGCTACCAGTTGGAGTCACTCGAAGGACGGCACCACATGGACGTTCAAGACGCAACCGAATGCCCTGTGGTCCGATGGCAAGCCGCTGACCGCGGCGGATGCCGCATTCACCATCAACACGATGATCAAGTTCCAGGACACGGTTACGGCAGGCTCGGCGGGGTCCATCGCGCGCATGACCTCCGCGAAGGCCGTCGACGACACCACGCTCGACATCTCCTTCTCAGCCCCCGAGGCCGCCGTGCTCGGCAACGTCCAGCAGATCTCGATCCTGCCCGAGCACGTCTGGGCGCAGTATGCGGCAGGCGATGGCAAGGCGCTGAAGACGTTCGCCAACACCCCTTCGAACGATTCGCCGGTCGTCTCCGGCGGCCCGTTCATGGTCACGCAGTACGACGAGACCGGCACGACCATCTACGAGAAGAACCCCAACTGGTACGGCACCGCGCCGCATATCGACCGGATGGGCCTGGAGTACTTCTCCAACGAGGACGCCGAGGTGACGGCGCTGAAGACGAACCAGATCGACGCCATCGAGTCCGTTCCGCCGCCCTCGGTCAAGACGCTTCAAGACGCGAACATGACCGTGAAGATCGGCCCCTCGCTGACCTATCGCACGTTCATCATCAACTCGAGCCCCTATAAGAAGACCAACCTCGAACTCCAGGATCCGGAGGTCCGCAAGGCGTTCGAATACGCGATCGACCGGCAGAGCATCATCACGACCGCGTGGCTCAGCTACGCGCAAGCGGGGACGACCATCGTGCCGCCGGGCTCCGGTTCCTGGTTCGACTCCTCGATCCAGCCGCTGCCGTTCAGCATCGATCAGGCGAACACCATCCTGGACGGACTCAACTACATGCCCGGTGCCGACGGGATCCGCGTGGCGAACGGTCATCCGATGACGTATCAGGTGCTCTTCCCCGGAAGCGAACGCGGTGCCGGCGACCGAGCGTTCCAGATCATCCAGGCGGGGTTCCAGCAGATCGGTGTAAAGCTCATCCAGAAGCCCGTCACCGGCGCGTATTCGATCATGACGGCCCCCGACAACAAGTACGAGAACTGGGATCTGGCGATGTGGAGCTGGACGCCGCCGATCGACCCGGACTTCATCCTGTCGGCGATGACGTGCCAGTCCCTGGGCAACTGGAGTGACAGTGGGTACTGCAAGCCCGCGTTCGACAAGCTCTACGCTCAGCAGGGCAAGGCGGTGGACGCAACCGACCGGCACGATCTGGTCAATCAGGCGCAGCAGATGGTGTTCGACGATCGTCCGTACATCGTCTTGAACTACAACGACACGATCAACGCCTGGAGCGGGAATTTCACCGGCTATGTCGAGTCCAGTCAGGGATTCTTCGGCGCCCTGACGAAGGCTAGCCTCATCGAAGTGCATCTGGCCTAGTGGCGGTTCGCGGCACCGACTACGTCCTGAAGCGCCTGTTCTTCGCGCTCATCACGGTCTTCGTGGCCGTCACGATCAACTTCGTCCTCTTCCGGATGCTCCCGGGCAGCGCGGTCGCGAACCTCGCGCGTGTGCCGCACGCGAGCCCGGCCCTGAAGGCCGAACTGACCCGCGAGTTCGGGTTGGACAAACCGATGTGGCAGCAGTACGTGATCTACCTGGGCCAGTTGGCCCACCTCCACATGGGCGTGTCGTGGGTCTCCGACAGCCATCAGCCGGTGTGGCACTACCTCCGCGGGAAGCTCGCGAACACCATCCCGATGGCCGCCCTGGGAACGGCAGTCGCCATCGTCATCGGCATCGCCAGCGGCGTGCTCTCCGCGTGGCGACGAGGCTCGAAGAGCGATCACGTGAGCACCAACATCGCGATCGCGTTCTACGCGGTGCCGACCCAGTGGCTCGCGCTCATGTTGCTGATCCTCTTCGCAGGCGTCTTGCCCGCGAACGGGATGCACGATCCGTTCGCCGTGGGCGCGAGCGGGTGGGCGAGTTTCGTCGACACGATGAAACACATGATCCTGCCCTCCACGGCGTTCGCGCTCACCCTCTACGGCGAGTACACGCTCATCGTTCGTTCCTCGATGCTGGAGACGCTCGGGGAGGACTACGTGCTGACCGCCCGCGCTAAAGGGCTCTCATCGTGGGCGGTAGTTCGGACGCACGCCGCGCGCAACGCCATGCTGCCGACGACCACCCTCATCGCGCTCAGCCTGGGCTACATCGTGGCCGGCGCGATCCTCATCGAGACGGTCTTCACGTGGCCGGGGATCGGCCTCGCGACGTATCAAGCCGTGGTCAGCCAGGACTATCCGGTGCTCCAAGGAACGTTCTTGATCCTCACCATCTCCGTGGTGTTCTTCAACCTGCTGGCCGACCTCCTGTACTACAAGCTCGACCCCAGGATCAGCGCATGAAGATCACCGCCGAACCGGGCGTGGTTCCCGACCTGGATCGTCCGCGCGGGCGCGGCGGCCTGCTGTGGGACACGATCCGCCGGCAGAAGGCGGCCTCCGTCGGCGCGGCGATCATCTTCACGTTCCTCATCCTGGCGGTGTTCGCCCCGCTGCTGGCCCCGTCGGGTCCTCGAACGCAAGTCGGGCCCGTGTACGGACCGCTGTCCGCGCAGCACTGGCTGGGTCTGGACGACGGCGGTATCGACATGGTCTCGCTGCTCTTCTACGGCGCGCGGATCTCGATGATCGTCGGTGCCGCCGCGGCGCTCGTCGCGACCGTGATCGGTGGACTCATCGGGATCACGGCGGGATACGTGGGCGGACGCGTCGACGGATTCCTGATGCGCGTGACCGACTACTTCCTGGTCATCCCCGATCTGGTCCTGATGATCGTCATCGCCGCGATCTGGGGTCCGGCGCTCACGCACATCATCCTGGTGATCGGACTCCTGCTCTGGACGTCGACGGCGCGGATCGTGCGCGCCCAGGTCATGAGCGTGCGCGAGCGCGTGTACGTGAAGCGGGCGCGCTCGCTCGGATGCAGTCACCTTCGGATCGTGTTCCGCCATGTGCTGCCGCAGATCGCGCCGCTGCTCATCGCGAACGTCGTGCTGACCGTCGCCGTGGCCATCTTCGACGAGACCGCTCTGGCCTTCCTGGGTCTCTCCGATCCGACGGCGATCAGCTGGGGGACGATCATCGAACACGGCTTCCTTCGGCAGGCGGTGAGCTACGGCGCGTGGTGGGCCATCGTGCCGCCCGGGATCTGCGTCGCCCTCCTCATCATGGGCTGTTACCTGTTCGGCCAGGCCATCGAGGACGCGCTGAACCCCAGGCTCAAGGTGGCTCACCTGTCCATCAAGGGGTTCAAGGTGCGCCCCGCCGACGGCGGCAAGCCGTGACCGCGTTACTCGAGGTCGAGGACCTTCACGTCTGGTTCGAGCTGCCGCACCGGGGCGAACTCCACGCGGTGCAAGGGGTGAGCTTCTCGTTGGATCCCGGCGAGCGAATGGGATTGGTCGGCGAATCCGGGTGCGGCAAGACCACGTCGATCCTGGCGCTGATGGGGCTGCTTCCACCCAACGCCTCGGTCCAGGGCCGGGTCCGCATCGACGGCGTCGACATCATGGCCGGCGGCGAGGAGTCGATCCGCCCACACCGCTGGCGTGAGGTCGCGATGGTCTTCCAGGGAGCGATGAACGCGCTGAATCCGGTCCAGCGCGTCGGCACCCAGATCATCGAACCTATGGAGCTGCACGGGTTCGCCAGCGGTGACGCTGCTGTTCGCCGTACCGGCGAGCTGCTGGAGTTGGTCGGGATCCCGGCCGCCGCCGCCGACCGCTACCCCCACGAGTTCAGCGGCGGCATGCGCCAACGGGCCGCGATCGCCATGGCATTGGCCTGCGAACCGAAGATCCTTTTGGCCGACGAGCCGACCACGGCACTCGATGTCATGGTGCAAGCCCAGATCCTGGAACTCCTCAAGAGCCTGAGCGCCGAACTCGGGCTGGCGCTGGTGCTGGTGACCCACGATCTGCCCGTTGTCGCCCAGGTCTGTCAGCGCGCAGCGGTGATGTACGCCGGCCGGATCGCGGAGGCCGGACCCATCGACGTCCTCTTCCACGAACCGCGCCATCCTTACACCCGGCTCCTCTTCGCCGCGACGCCCGACCTCTACGGCGACCAACAGGTCGTGTCGATCCCCGGCGCCCCACCGCGACTGGACCAAGAGATGGTCGGATGTCCGTTCCGCGATCGCTGCGATGTGGTGATGGACGTGTGCGCCACGGTAGATCCGGCGCTGGTCGACGTCGGTGTAGACGCCGGTCCATCACACCTGGCCGCCTGTCATCGCAACGACGTGGTGAGCTCCGTATGAACGAACCGCCCCTCCTTCAGGTCCGTGACCTGGTGACGACGTTCCCGCTCCGTCGTGGCTTCACCGGCGCCATCCTTCGTCAGCCTCGGGAGGCCGTGCACGCGGTGGACGGCGTCTCGCTCAGCGTGGCGAAAGGAGAGATGGTTGCGCTCGTTGGTGAGTCCGGATGCGGCAAGACCACCACCGCGCAGACCATCATGCGGCAGGTGGATGCGACGTCGGGCTCGGTCGTGTTCGAGGGGCGGGACATCACCGCGTTGGACGCCGGCGAGATGCGGCCGCTACGACGGCGGATGCAGATGATCTATCAGGACCCCTACGAGTCGCTGGACCCGCGGTTCCGCGTTCGCGATGCGGTGATCGAGCCACTTGTCGTCCACGGCCTCGCAGGCTCGAAGAAGGAACGCGAGACGAAGCTCATCGACGCGATGAGCCGCGCCGGCCTGACCCCGCCCGAGCTCTACCTGGACCGCTACCCCCATGAGTTGTCGGGCGGCCAACGCCAACGCGTAGCCATCGCCGCGAGTCTGGTCCTGGAGCCGAACCTACTCGTCGCCGACGAACCCGTGTCGATGCTGGATGTCTCTGTCCGCGCCGGCGTGCTGACCCTCCTCGACGGATTGCGCTCGCGTGGCGACATGGGAATCCTGATGATCACCCACGACCTCTCGACCGCCGCTCATTTCGCCGACCGCATCATCGTCATGTATCTGGGGCGGATCGTGGAGGAGGGCCCGGCCCGCCAGGTCGTCCGGAACCCCCAACATCCGTACACTCGTGCGCTGTTGAGTGTGGTGCCCCGGCGCGACCCGCGTGAACAGGTCACGCCGCAGATCCTGGTGGGGGAGACGCCGAACCCGGTGAATATCCCGTCCGGGTGCCGGTTCCAGCCCCGGTGCCCAGTGGCAGAGGACCGTTGCAGAACGATCGACCCCGCACTGGCGGACGCGGGACCGGATCACCGAGCGGCCTGTGTGTTGGTCGGAGAAGGAGCCACTCGATGAGCGAAGACTCGAAGTCGGCGGCACTGCTCGCTCAGGCGATGGAGGTCATGCCCGGCGGAGTGGGATCCAGTGCGCGGGGCGTTCGCGCGGGATGGGATCCGTATCCGCCGTTCATCGCCCACGGGACCGGTTCGCACATCGCCGACGTCGACGGCAACGAGTACGTGGACTACCTGATGGGATTGGGCCCGTTGGTGTTGGGTCACCGCCCGCCGGAGGTAACCGCCGCCGTGGTCGAGGCGATCAAGACCTACGGCACCGTGTTCGGCCTGCCGTACGAGTTGGAGGCCGAGGCAGCGCGCAAGGTTGTCGACGCGGTCCCGAGCGTCGACATGGTTCGATTCTCGAACTCCGGGTCCGAGGCGGTGGGAACCGCCGTCCGCCTGGCGCGCGCGGTGACGGGCCGCCGACTGGTCGTCCGATTCGAGGGGCACTATCACGGGTGGCTCGACACGGTGTACTGGTCCAACCATCCGGACCCCTCGGTCGCGGGCCCGCCCGAGCGGCCGGTCACGGTTCCCGCCGGGAAGGGGCTCCTCCCGGAGGTCGCGGACTCGCTCGTCGTCCTCACCTGGAACGATCCGGAGTCCTTCACCGCGGTGATGGATCAAATCGGCGACCAGGTCGCCGCCGTCATCACCGAACCCGCTGTGCTCAATACCGGCTGCATCCTCCCCGAACCGGGCTGGCTGGAGCTACTCCGCGCGAAGACCACCGAGCACGGCGCTCTCCTCATCTTCGACGAGGTGATCACCGGGTTCCGGTTCGCGCGTGGCGGTGGGCAGGAGTTCTTCGGTGTCATGCCCGACATCACGACGATGGCGAAGGGTCTGGGCGGCGGGTTCCCCGTGGCCGCGATCGGTGGCACGCGCGCGGTCATGGAAGCCATCGGGGACGGCCGCTACTCGCACTCAGGCACGTACAACTCGAACGTCATCCAGACGGCGGCGGTCGCGGCGACCATGGACATCCTCACACCCGAGCGGTACGTGACTGCTCGCGCGATCGGCACACGGTTGATGGACGGCATCACGTCCCTGCTGGCTTCCAAGAGCGTGACCGGCCACGTCGTCGGGCTCGGCACCGTCTTCCAGGTCTGGATGGGCACCGACGAACCCATCCGCAACTGGCGCGACGCGTCCCGCCTTGCCGACGAGGCCCTTTTCACCCGGTGGTGGCGGGCGATGATGGAGCGTGGGGTACTGTTCCACCCCGAGCAGTTCGAGAACCTCTTCGTCTCCATGGCCCACACGGACGCCGACGTCGACCGAACGCTCGAAGCGGCCGAGGGAGCACTGGCCTCCCTGTGAACGACGGCGTCTTCGTCGGCCTCGACCTCGGCACGTCCAGCCTCAAAGGCGCCGTGGTCGGCGCGGACGGCGCGTGGCTTGCGTCGGCAAGCGCCGCGTATCCGACCGACCGTCCCGAGCCCGGCCGAGCGGAGCAGGACCCCGCCGACTGGTGGCGAGCGGTTCGCCACGTGGTTGTCGCCCTGCGCGCAGAGGTGTCGGCAGACCGCTGGGACGGGATCGGGTTGTCGGGGATGGTTCCGACGTTGGTCACGGCGGGCTCGGACGGCGAACCGGTGGGCCCGGCGATCACCTGGGAAGACGACAGAGCCGAAGCCCAGGGCCAGCGGTTCCGCGAGGACGCCGGTCCCAACGAGCTGTATACGCGGACCGGGCAGTGGGTCGATGGAAGGTACCTCCTCCCCATGTTCCGGTGGCTGGAAGAACATGACGCCGCGAGGGCGGGTGCCACGAGCCGGCTTCGCTCGGCGAAGGACGAGATCTTCCGCCGGCTCACCGGTGAGGAAGCGACGGACCCCAGCACAGCAACAGGTTTCGGCTGCTACGAGCTGTCGGGCGAGTGGGATGGCGACGCGGCCGGGGACGTGTTGGCGAAGCTGCCCGAGATCCGTCCGTCATCCTTCTCCGCAGATCTCCTTCCGCCGGAGGCCGCGACGCTCGGACTGCCCGCAGGACTACCGGTCGTGCTCGGGGCGGCCGACTCCGTCGCAGGTGCGTTCGGGATGGGGGCCTCGAACCCCGGCGATCGGGCGTCGCTGTGGGGAACGAGCACCGTGCTGCTGGGGATCGCGGCGGAGCCCACGCCCGACCCCGACCATCGGTATCTCATCACGCCGCTCGCGAGCGGCGACGGTTGGGGCCTGGAGATGGACCTCGTCAGCACGGGGAGTGCGTTCGCGTGGCTGTCCGGATTGTTCGGCTGGAAACGTGAGGAAGAATTGATGGAGGCGGCGTCGCGCTCGGTTCCCGGCGCGAACGGGCTCACCTTCCTCCCCTACGTCGGGTTCGGCGAACAGGGCGCGCTGTGGGATCCGGCGCTCCGGGGCACCCTCCACGGTCTGACCACGCAACACTCCCGCGGTGACATCGCCCGCGCGTTGATCGAGGGCATCCTGATCGAGTTCCGGCGGTGCGCGGCGGTGTTGGGCGCGGCCGGCGAGATCGTCGTCTCCGGCGGACCGTCCGCGTCGCCGTTCTTCTGCGGGTTGCTCGCGAGCGCGGTCGGCGCGACGTGCGCGGCCTCACCGCTCGGTTCCTACGCCTCGGCCTACGGCGCCGGCATGCTCGCTCGAACCGCGGCCGGAGCAGCCGACGCCGACGTCACCGCACGACCGCAGGTCGTGCGCACCGAACCCGGCGACGTCGAGATCTGGAACGAGCTGGCCGAACGACACGACGCGCTCCTCGCGGCAGTGTGGGGCTAGATGCCTGCCGAGTCGGTATCCGAGCGCATCGCCGTTGGGTTCGCAGATGCCGAGCGGCTGCGTCGACTGGAGGCACCGGGGGCGGCGATCATGGATCTGGACGGGCTGCGCCTATTGTTCGCCGGCGTGCCCGAACCTGCGCTCAACTCGGTGTTGGTGGTGCGCGAGCCGGGCGATGTCGGCGCGGTGTTCGACCGAACAGAGGCCGAGTTCGCGCGGCGGGGGTTGCAGCTGGGGATCGACATCGTGGTCGGTCGTCATCCGAGCATCGACGCGGAGGTTCGGGCCCGCGGGATGACGCTCATCATCAAGCGTCAGGGCATGGCGGTCGCGGTGGACGCCGTCGCGCATCCGCCGCTGCCCGAGGGCATCACGGTCCACGTGGTCACCGATAAAGGGGACATCCTCCAAGCCGCCGAAGCCGCCGGCGAAGCCTTCGGCGATCGCGCGCAGGTCATCCGCGGCTTCTACGCCCACAGCGTGCCGAACGTACCCGAGGCGAAATGCCTGGTCGCGCGCGATGCGGACGACCGGATCGTCGCGTCGGCGGCGGCATACCTGCACGAAGGGGCGGTCGGCATCCTGGGCCTCGGCGTTCGACCTGAGGCTCAGCGGAAGGGGATCGGTGCGGCGCTCACATCGGCCGCCGCCCGAACGTTCTCCGACGCCGACCTCGTCTGGCTCCACCCAACCGAGCTCGCGGTCGAGATGTACCGGTCCCTCGGCTTCGAGTCGGCAGGCGACTGGGAAGTTTGGGTGAACCGCTAGACCTCGCGGTAGCGTGGAGTGCATGAGCGACCAGGCGATCCGGCCCGCCTACATCACGTGGCCACAGTGGAACCAGCGTCTCCGCGACGTCGTCGCGTCGATAGACCCAGGAGCAGCTGGCGCTTCGCCCCTCGCCCGACCGATGGCCGATCTGGGCGACGGTCGGCCACACCGCTTGCCAACGGGTGTTCTGGCTCTGTGACTTCGCCGGCGAGCCGGGAGCGGAGACCACGCCGTTCACGGATGCCGCCTCCGATTGCCCTGGAGACGACGACCTCGACCATGTATTGGACGCCGATGCGCTCGTCGAGGCGCTGGATTCATCGTTCCGCGTCGTCGAGAATTGCCTGGACGGATGGACCCTCTCCATGCTGGATGAGGTGATCACTCGTCGGTGGGACACCGAGGAGCGGGTTCGCGTCCGCGGCTGGGTCCTGCAGCGCGTCTTCGCACACGACGTCTATCACTGCGCCGAACTAAACGAGGCGCTCGGGACTGCCGGGATGCCGCAGATCGACCCATGGACCTGAGCACCACGATGTAGGTTCCTACCGTGGATACCGACGGGTACTTCGGCGAGCCTGTCGCGGCTCGGTACGACGAGACCTCAGGCGAGATGTTCGACCCCGCGGAGCTCGATCCTGCCGTCGACTTCCTCGCCGCCTTGGCCGGGAACGGACGCGCGCTCGAGTTGGGGATCGGGACCGGCCGGATCGCGTTACCGCTGGCAGCGCGAGGGGTGTCGGTGCACGGCATCGAGTTGTCGAGGGCGATGGCCGCGAGAGTGCGCGAGAAGCCCGGCGGTGAGGACATCGATGTGACCATCGGGGACTTCTCGACCACCAAGGTCGAAGGGACGTTCTCGCTCGCGTACCTCGTCTACAACACGATCGAGAACCTCACGACCCAGGCCGAGCAGGTGGCGTGCTTCCGGAACGTGGCCGCGCACCTCGTGCCCGGTGGATGCTTCGTCATCGAGGTCGCGGTTCCAGATCTCCGCCGCCTTCCACCCGGCGAGACCCACCGCGTCTTCCACGCGACCGAGAGCTACTGGGGGATCGACGAGTACGACGTGGTCACGCAAGGACTCATCTCGCATCACCTCGAGGAGGTCGACGGGAAACTCGAACGCGTCTCGATGCCGTTCCGCTACGTCTGGCCGTCGGAGCTCGACCTCATGGCCGAACTCGCCGGCATGACCCTGCGCGAACGCTGGGAAGGATGGAACCACGAGCCGTTCACCGCCGAGAGCCGCAAGCACATCTCGGTGTGGAGCACCCCGACGAGCTAGCCGAACCGGTTCAGGAAGGCGAGGGTGCGTTCCTTGAGCAATGCGGCTGCCGATTCGTCGTAGTCGTCGGTGCTCGAGTCCGCGAACAGGTGGGCGGAACCGGGGTAGAGGAACAGTTCCCCGTCGATCTCCTCGACCAGCGCCTCAGCTGCCGGGCGGTCCTCCTCGGTCCATGGATCGGACTCCATCATGTGAACCTGGAGCGGAACGCCTGCGGGCCAGGGGCTGTCGAACTCGGATGGAGGTATGCACGAGTAGTAGAAGAGCGCCCCGCTGGCGCCGGGCCGGGTCTGCGTCAACGCCTGCGCGGGAATGACGCCAAGGGAGAAACCCGCGTAGACGATGTCGGCGGGCAGCTCTGCGGCCACCTTGGAACCAAGCTGCATGATCTCCGGGAAGCCGATCTGCTTAGCGTATGCGACGCCCTCATCGAGATCCTGGAACGTCTTGCCGCCGAGGAGGTCTGGCGTATGGACGGCGTGTCCTGCGGCCCGCAGCTCATCCGCGAACGCGAGGAACCCGGTCGTCTGGCCGAGCGCGTGATGGAACAGCAGCACCGTCGTCATCGCGGACACTCTAGCCAAGGCAGTCGGATGTGAACAGACGCGTCGTGCCGTCCTCGTCGGGGTCAGGTTTGGTCGGGCAGTGCAACGCTGAGGATCTCGTCGATCACCCGGTCGAGGGGTTTGTTCGTGTCGATCTCATGCGTCGCGGATAGCCGGATCATCGGTTCGTAAGTGGCCAGGTCCGACAGGATCTTGGCCAGTTCCTCGGGTCGCTTACCGAACGGGTTGTTCCTCCGCGCGGCCAGACGTTCGACGAGAACGTCCCGAGGCGCATTCAGCAAGATCACGTCGTCGAATTCCGGGTAGAGGAGTCCTTGCTGTTCATCCGTCCCGGCGACGAACAGGATGTCGGCGTCCTGTTCCGTGAGCAGTTGACGGATGCGATCGAGATCCCATCGCTGATAGCCGTTCTCGTCGACCATCGAGAAGCCGCCGTAGGAGGTATCGACGGCCTTGTACCCAAGTTCGTTGAGGCGCGTGGCTACCGTCGACTTCCCAACGCCCGACATCCCCGTCAGCAGGATCCGTCTCATCTAGGCGAGTATGTCGTTCGCCTGCCGGATACGGAACCAGGACGCGCGTTAGACGTGTCCTTCAAGTCCGCCGCCAGCGCCGTCGGGACGGTCGGCTCCTGCCTTCGGTACTACTTGTTCGTGATGTTGCAGGATGCGTCGGTAGGGAGGAGATCGGTGGCGTCAGGACCGAACCTGGGGGGACGCAGGTGGTACGGGTACCGGGGGAGCAGGGTAGCCCGAAAATGACGCTGGACGAGATCGCCGCTCAACGACACTTCGTGCCATTTGCATGAGATCTGTGCGTAGCCGATGTGGTTCTCGAATCGGAATCCGAGACGGTGCTGCGCGGGGTGCGTCGCGAGCAACGTCACCTTTCCCGACTTCGAACGCCAGATCGCGTTCGGTTTGGCAGAGGCAGATCCGGCAAACGCCAGAACGCTGATGATCGCGAGGACTATCGACGTCTGCTTCATCGCTGCACCTCCGACGGGACGGCGGGAAAGCGCTCCAAGGTGGCGATATCGGCATCCCCAGGCATGTGCTTTAGAGGGACACCTGACGCACGTGTGTCCCCCCGATCCGTGAGTCGTCTTCAGTTGGTCGAGATCCCGCCCGGTAGGAGCACGACCAACACTGCGACTACGGTCCCTCGACGCATCTCGGACCTCCTTGTCTCTCGTCTCCCGTGAGATCGACGCCGAGATGTGAAGGGCGCTAATGCCCCGCAGAGATTCGTGGTGGACCCGCTAGCCGTTCGCGGCGGCCTCCAACACGTCGAGCTCGATCTTCTGCATCTTGAGCATCGCCTGCATCGCGCGTCCGGCGCGCTCGGGGTCCGGGTCGCTCAGGAGTTCGCCCATGCGTTCGGGGATGATCTGCCAGCTCAGGCCGAACCGATCCTTGCACCAGCCGCACTGCCCTTCCTCGCCGCCGCCGCCGGTCAGCGCGGACCAGAGGCGATCGACCTCGGCCTGGTCCTTGCAGCTGATCTGGAACGAGACGGCCTCGGTGAAGGGGAACTGCGGACCTCCGTTGATCGCTGTGAACTCCTGACCGGCGAGGGTGAAGAACACGAGTGCGACGTTGTCCCCGCTTGGGGTGCCGTCCAGATGCTGGATGCTCGTCACGGCCGAGTCCTCGAGCAGGGAGACGTAGAAGTTCGCCGCCTCCTCGGCCTGCGTGTCGAACCAGAGACATGAAGTGATCTTCTGCATGGAGTGCTCCTTTCCCGGACGGATGCTAACGGTCGGGCCAGCTGGCGACATCGACTTCGTTACCCTCGGCGTCGGCCAGGGTCCACCAACCCGGCGCGTTCTCGTCTTTGACCACGTGGCCGCCGGCGGCAAGCGCCGCAGCGACGCGCGCCTCTGCCTGGTCGTGCGGGATATAGAGGTCGATGTGGATCCGGTTGCGCTGCGGGCGCGGCGCGTCCATCTGCTGGAACCAGAAGGGTGGTCCCTGCAGGTCGGGGTCGAGCAGGTCCGCGTCGTCTTGCGGATCGTAGCCGAGCACGGCACGCCAGAACGGCAGGACCTCGGGGATAACGAGGGCGTCGATCGCGATTTGGACGATCTGCAGTCCGGACAGATCGACGGAGAGACCCAGTTCGCTCGCCGCCGCCGAGATCTGCCCGGCTAGTTCGACGTCGCGCTCGCCCAGTTGGTCGCGCTGTTTCCCCAGACGCACCGTCACACTGTCCGACCGGAGGTCGATGTCGGGATGTTGGCCGGCGGTCTCTGCGAGCCTGCCGATCGCGTCCACCAACGCGAGTCCCGCGGCGAACGACCCGGTGCGGAAGTGCGTCGCCGCGTCGCCCCTGACGACCCGCCAGTCGAACTCGTGGAACCGCTCCGATTTCACGGTCTCGCTCATCCGTCCCCTCCTCGTGGCGAGGATCATGAGCCTACTCGCGACCTATGCAGCACTCTTAGCCGACCCGTAGTTGGACAAGGCTGTGGCGACCAAACCCGGATATATCCCAGCTTTCAAGCCTTGAGGCTTTTTTGCGCCCAAGCCCGGCGGGTCTTCTTCCTTGGAAACAGGGAAGGGATGGCTCTCGGGATTCGCTCATTGAACTGCTCAAGGATCTCGATAAGAGCCTCTGGCTCTGCGGGCCTTCGTCTAGTGCAAGTTACTGTGACCCAACGATCCGCGAGGTCGATCCGCAGCCCTCGCATGTCGCGGGCGAGCCAAGCCATCATGCGCGTATCCACCAACGCGCTGGCAAAGAACGGGTCAGTGGAGTAGACGCTCATCGAACGGTTGAAGCGCTCGTGCTCGTAGAGGACTCTCTGCATGCCGGGATGCGGTCGGATCGGGATTGACCCAGACAGGATGACGGTTGACGCGAGCGAAGCCGGAACTCGGAGTGCAACGACAGCGACGTCGATCCACCCTCCTCCTCGGATGCGGACGTTGAAGCAGCGGACCTCCTGGCCTTCGATGTCGCCCACCGTTACATGATCGATCCCACCTCCCCGCTTCTCCGCGAGGATGTAGGGAGCAAGAAGTTGAACCGGCAATTGCAAAGTCTCACGGACCTCGGCAGGGGTCGCATCCCGAAAACCAGCCTCGAGGAGGCCGCGGTTTATCCGGCTCCATCGCTTCTCCGCGATCCGTGTTGCGAACACAGCCTTGTATAGAGCCCCGGAGAACAAGAGGGTGCTCGGCAGTAGCAGCACGAACAGGGCTATCGCTGGGAGCCGGTCGGAGGAGTCTCCGCCTGGCGCAAAGGCGGCGAAACCCATGAAAGCCGTCGCGCTTCCGACGACGAAAAGAAGAGCGAACATGACGCCACTTCCTGCGAGGGGGCGATCTGGGTTGCGCATGCTTGCCTATCGACACGCCGCGCAGGGGACATGAGCTAGCCCTCCGGGCAGGATCAGTCGCGGTCGGGCCAGCTGGCGACATCGACCTCGTTACCCTCGGCGTCGGCCAGTGTCCACCAGCCCGGGGCGTTCTCGTCGTTGACAACGTGGCCGCCGGCGGCAAGCGCCGCAGCGACGCGCGCCTCTGCCTGGTCGTGCGGGATATAGAGGTCGATGTGGATCCGGTTGCGCTGCGGGCGCGGCGCGTCCATCTGCTGGAACCAGAAGGGCGGACCCTGCAGGTTGGGATCAACCACGTCCTCGTCGCCCACCTTCTCGTAGCCGAGCACGGCGTGCCAGAACGGCAGCACCTCGGGGATAACGAGCGCGTCGATCGCGACCTGGATGTTCTGTAAGCCCGTCAGGTCGACGGTGGCGCCCAGGTCGCGCGCCACCTCCGAGATCTGGCGGGCGAGTTCGAGATCGCGCTCGCTTCGCCCGCCGCTGTGCGTTCCAACACGTATCGTGACGCCGTCCGCACGAAGGTCGATGTCGGGAGGATGGTCCGCGGCGTCGGGCAGCCTGCCGATCGCGTCCACCAACGCGAGACCCGCGGCGAACGACCCGGTCCGGAAGTGGGTGGCCGCGTCGTCCCTGATAACCCGCCAGGCGAACTCTTGGAACCGCTTCGCTGCGACCGATTCGCTCATCCGTCCCTCCTCGCCTGGAGGGCTGTGAGCCTACGCCTGGGCGATGACACGCAGCACGCACCACCGAGCTATCCGCTACTGGGATTGGGTCCCCGGGCGCCAGCTCAGGATCGGTCGCGTCTTGACGATGTGCATCGCGGGGTAGAGGAAGCCGGAGGCCATGGTGCCGCCAGCAATGCCGAGCGCCAGACAATAGGGGAAGGGCCAGCTACTCAGCGAGGCCAGGCATATACCCACCGCCCCTACGGCCCATGCGGAGCGTCGGTACCGCCGGACCTCCTCCTTGGTCCTGTAGTTCCCACCGTCATCGATCGGATGTCGGTAGACCGTTAGCCGAAGGAACGTCCACGCCCCCAATGTGACGAGCCCAGCGCACGAATAGGCGAGTAGCGCCGTTCTTTCGCCGTCGCTTGACAAGGTCTTCGCCGAGACGTACGCCAATGTCGTCGACGCGATGAGTAGCGCTCCGCAAGCAAGCCGCACTCCCCACCGGAGCAATCGGAAGACCCACTCTTCACTCATGCGACCAAGAGATCTCGCTAGGCGGTCGGCTGGCCGAGCCGTCGTCGGGTAGCGTGCGCAATCGACCATTTCAACCAAGCATTGCACGCAACGATCAGGACTAGGAGGACCAAGCCGAGCCCCGCACTGATGAGGGGCATCGTCGCAAGGTCCCAACCGGTTGGGGGAGCGATCGCGCCACCAGCCCCGGGGTGATAGTGCTCATCCCAGAGGAACCAGTCCCAGAACCAGAAGCCGAGCCCACCTCCGATCCACGCGAGGCTAATGCATATCCACGCAGTGATCCGCCGCCTTTTGTCCCCCGATCTGCGCGACCTTCGGAGGTTGAGGCTTGCCGCCACGAGCACCATCCCGGAGAACATGCCGGCAAACGCCGCGGCGCCAAGGGAAAGGAGCAGGAACAAGAACACGCCGATGACGTACAACCACATCGCCGAGCGATCAGTCTTCGCGATCATGCGCTCAACGTAGTCAAGGAGACTGCGCACGTCGAGCCCTTCCAAGCCCCCGGCCCCCGGAGATCGCCATCCCCCGGGAGGAACGTGTCGTCCTGATGGTCAGGACACTTGCGATCGTCACCGACTGGTTGGAGCACAGCTTCCTGGTACCGCTTATCCAGCTCGTCCACGCGGTCGAGTGTGCCATAGGCGCTCGCGGACCTGGTCGAGACGCCCTACGGACCCCTTTTCCCAGCGAGTCGTAGGGTCCTGAGAGGGAGACATCCATGGTAGAGGGAGATCTGTCACGATGAAGTTCTACAACCGCATCGCATCGATCGGTTCCACGGCGATCCTAGCCGCCACGCTCTGGGTCGGAGCATCGCCGAGCGCGCTGGCCGTTACCGGGCCTCCGAGAACCCTACCGACCGGCAATCATATGTACACGATCCCGTGCAACACGGCGCCCCGCCGGTATCACCTCTACCGCGTCCGCCCCGTCAGCGGAGCCTTCACCTCCATCGGAGGGAAGACCAACATCGAGGGGTCAACGTGCGCCTACGGGATGGCCTACGACGCTACGACGAACGGGTCGTACTTCATCGCCGGCAACACCGACACAGACAACTGGCCGCTGATGAAGGTGAACCTGCGTACTGGTTCAGAGCATTTCATCCGGAACATCAAGGTCGCCGGAACGGCACTCCACCAATCAACGGCCTTCCCCGCGGTCGCCGCCATCGGCAACAACGGGCACGCATATCTGATCGCCGCGAACAACCTCTACTCGTTGGACCTCCGGACGGCCAGAGCCGTGTTGATCGGCGCGACGGGTGCCGCGAGCGACATCTATTCGTTCGCGATCGACCCGAAGACGAACGTGTTCTACGCCGTCGGTGACGCCGGCGAGGTGTACAGCATCGATATCCACACCGGCAGCGGAACCTACCTGGGAACGGTGCCGACGGACAACGGTCACATCTACTCCCTGCAGATTGACACGAACGGCGTCTTCTGGATCAACGAAGGTGGCAGCGACGGAACATTCCCTCCCCGGATCGGGAGCTTCCGACTGCAGAACATCTCCGGCTCGCTCATCGGATCCTCCGGGCCGATGACGTACTACTCGGGAGCCTTCCTGATCAAGCATTGAGGCAGCGAGACGCAAACCTCTGGGCCCTACGAGCTCTTGATGCATGCTTGTCTCGTGTTCACCGACTCGAAGGAGGATCGCTGGCCGAGCGTCCGACCCCCGCTCCCGCGCGTGACAGTGCAGAACCAGCGCCCGCCTAGGGTCCGAGTGATGAGCAGGATGCGATGCTTCCCCGCGAACTCGATGTCCACGTGACCCGCGTCGGTGGGTTCGCGGTGATCGATCCAGCCGATGTTGGGTTCCAGGCGATCAGCCTTGCGGCTAGTGAACGTCTCGAACGAACCCTTCCGCTCGAAATAGTGGAACGCCACCCTGCCACCGTGGCGAACGCGGTAGCGAGCGTTCCTCTCCTCCTGGCTCGCGGAAGCAGCCGTGGTGGCCATGATCGCCAGCGCGACGGCAAGAACGGTGATCAGTCCATATCGCGACATCGAGGTCCCCTCCTCTTGGCCCATAGTTCCCGACATGGGCTGCGTCGATCGGCGGCCCACGGGCCCGTACCGGGCATGCTGGGCCCCTAAATGGACCCTGCGATCGCCCGAAAGGTTCCACTCGATGGCGGCGACCGCAGCGAGCGCTGGCGGCAACCCCATCTGAAATCGGTTGTCCGACCTCGGCCGTATACTCGCGGCGTGGCCGTGCTAGGCGGGGAGCCAGCGGTGCCCTGTACCCGCAATCCGCTCTAGCGGGGCTGAATCCCCGTCCGAGGCCCGGATGGTCCGGGGCAGCCCTTGTCACGGAGCGTTGAAGGTCGGGTCCTACGCGACTCCAGACCGCGAACCCGGTCAGATCCGGAAGGAAGCAGCCGTAAGCGGAGCCTGGTGGGTGCCGTAGGGATGCCTGGCTGGAGCTCTCGTGGCGGGAAGCGCTCGAGTCGTTCGTGGTCGACGACGGGTGCACGGCCACACTTTCGTTAGGGTTGCAGCAGCCGCGCCAAGCGGCAGGAACAGGCGGGGGAGCACACGGTGGCCGAGGAGAAACCGCACCAAGCGTTGTACCGCCGGTACCGGCCCCAGACGCCCGCCGAGGTGCTGGGCCAGGACCACGTGGTCCGTGCGCTCACGGGGTCGATCCGCGAGAACCGCCTGCATCACGCCTTCCTTTTCTGCGGACCGCGCGGGACCGGCAAGACTTCGACCGCTCGCATCCTGGCCAAGATGGTCAACTGCGACACGGGCCCCACCGCTGAGCCCTGTGGCGTCTGCACCCAGTGCGTCACCATCCGCGATGGAAGCCACCTGGACGTCGTCGAGATCGACGCGGCAAGCCACGGCGGCGTCGAGGACGCCCGCGATCTCCGCGAGAAGGCGCCCACCGCCCCCGTCCAGGGCCGCGAGAAGGTCTACATCATCGACGAGGCCCAGCGCCTATCCCGCGAAGCGTTCGACGCCCTCCTTAAGGTCTTCGAGGAACCGCCGCCCGGCGTTCGGTTCGTGCTCGCCACCACCGAGCCGCACAAGATGCCGGCCACCATCGTCGGCCGCTGCCAGCGCTTCGACTTCCGCCGCCTCACCATGGACGACCTCAGCACCCACCTGGTCAAGGTGGCCGAGGCCGAAGGCGTGACCCTGGAGCCGAGCGCCGCCAACGCGATCGCCCGCCAAGCCGAGGGCTCCGCCCGGGACGCGCTAAGCCTCCTGGATCAAGCGAGCGTGATGGGCGGGGAGAGCATCGACGACGACGTGGTCCGCGCCCTGCTCGGTGCCCCGCGCAGCGAGGTCCAGCACGAGGTCGCCGACTCCGTCGCCGTCGGCGACGCCCGAGGCTGCTTCGAAACGATCAACCGCCTGGTCCAAGGCGGCCAGGACCTCCGCCAGGTAACGGCCGAACTCCTCGCCCAATTCCGCAACCTCCTGATCGTCAAGACCGCCCCCGGCCAGGAAGATCTCCTCGACATCCAATCCGACGCCTACGAAACCCTCCGCATCCAAGCCGACAAATTCACCCCCAGTGAACTAGCCCGCGTCATCGCCCTCCTCCTGGCCGCCCAGAACGACATGCGCTGGACCACAAGCCCCCGCCTCTCCCTAGAACTCGCGCTAGTCCGAGCAACGATCCCCGACACCGACCCCAACCCCGCGGGAACCGTGAGCCGCCTGGAACGCCTGGAACGCCTCGCCAACTTGGAACCGGGCACCACCGTGCCAACCGAATCCGCAGCCGCCCCAAAGTCCGCCCCGAGCCCCGCAGACGACAACACTCCAGTAGATCCCATCCCCGCGCCAGTTGTGGCCCAAGAGGCCGCACCGAAAGTGGAGGCGACGCGAGAGCCAACCCCAAGGCGGAGTGGGGCCCCCTCGGAGGCGGATGCCGGAGAGGGGACCTCACGCAGCCCCAAAGCGATCCCCACACACCCCGCAGAAGGACAGGGTCCGTTGGTCCCCCACGCAGCCGACGCCGGCGCCGTGGACGTCACCATGCTAAGACGCTCCTGGCCGAGCCTCATCGAACACCTTGGCGCCCAACGCCAGATGATCCTCAAAGCCGTCCTCGAATCGGCAACGGTCGCCCAGTTCGACGGCGAAACGCTCGAGCTCGCCTTTCCGCCCGACCGCAAGGTCGGCCCGCAGAAGGTGGAAGACCGCCAGGAAGAACTCAAAGCGGCCCTGGGCGACCTCTTCGGCATCCGCCCACGGATCACCTGCGTGGTCAGGGAGCTGCGCGAAACCGGCGGCCCCGCCGAACTCGAGCTGGTCGAAGAAGAAGACGTTCCCGACCAAGCCGAGGCGCTCCGCCGCGTGCAGGAGATGCTCGGCGCACAGCCGGCGGACTCTGACTGATGTACGAAGGCCCGATCCAAGATCTCATCGACGAACTCGCGCGCCTGCCCGGCGTGGGACCGAAGTCCGCGCAACGGCTCGCCTTCTGGTTGGTGAAAGCCCCGGCCGACGACGCCCGCCGCTTGGCGCAAGCCATCGTCCAGGCGAAAGAGCGGATCTTCTTCTGTCGCGAATGTGGCAACGTGGCCGAGGGGGATATGTGCCGCGTCTGCAAAGACGAGTCGCGCGATCGCACGCAGCTCTGTGTGGTCGAGGAGCCGAAAGACGCGGCCACCATCGAGAAAGCGGCGCTCATCAAGGGCCGCTTCCACATCCTGGGCGGCGCCATCAGCCCGCTCGACGGGATCGGTCCCGACGATCTCCGCGTGCAAGAACTCCTGGACCGAGTCGAACGCGATCACGTCACCGAGGTCATCCTGGCCACCAACCCGAACCTGGAAGGCAACGCGACCGCGATGTACGTGGCGGCGATGCTGAAGCCGCTCGGGGTGAAGGTCACTCGCCTGGCGTCGGGCCTTCCCGTGGGCGGGGACCTCGAGTACGCCGACGAGGTCACGCTGAGCCAGGCCCTCGAGGGCCGCCGCGAGATGTGAGTTCGGCGTGCAGAGCCCTTCCCCCCGTGAGGTCTCGGACCGCGCACTGATCCTCTACGCGCTCATCCGCCGGGGAACCATCGAGTTCGCGCTCCGCGAGTTCGAGTTCGAACCGAAGCGGTTGGAACAAGCGGAGGTGGCGCGACACGAGGCCGACCGCTGGCTCGAACGCGAATCGCTCACCGCGGTGCTCTTGGAACAGGATCGAAACCTGCTGGACGCGGTCTCCGGCGCCTGGCCGGCCGAGGCGATCGCCGACGGGATGTGGCGCAAGGAATCGCTGGCCACACTCCTCTGGGCACTCCAGCACATCGCCGAACTCCCGCAGTTCAGCGATGAGATCGACCCGCAGGTCCTGGAAGAGGCCATCACGCGGTACGGCGAGGTCGACGCGTTCCGTTCGCATGGACTGATGCGGCAGCCGGATCAGATCGAAGCGGCGTGGTTGGAGGCCGACGCGTGGTTCGGAGCGACGGAGGGCCGTGACGGGGAAGACGCCACGGTGGCCTCCATCGCCGCCGAACGGTTCAGGGCGTTGAGCTGGCTACGCGACGCCGCCGCCTCAGCGCCATGACCGGGAATCCGATCGCTACCACCAGGATGGCGAGCGGGATCAGGAATCCGAGCCCCACGATCACCGCACTGACCACGCCCAGGAATCCGCCGATGGCCCGGTCCCATGCCCGCACCAGACTCGGCTTGGTCACCGGCGTCTGATCGCGGACCGATGTCGGCGCACCGACCTCACGAAGGTTCACCGTAAGGGTGGCGAGCGACACCTGGTTGCTCAGATAGTTCAGCCGTCCCTGAAGCTTGTCGATGTCGCCCTGGATCTGGAACGCCTGATTCCGGAACTGGATCGCCTGACCGAGTGATCCGGCGTTCTTCAGGTATCTGAGGGTGGCAGCTTTCTCCGACTTCAGGATCTCCAACTCCGCGCCCGAATCCACGAACTCCGCCGTCACGTCCTGACTGCTCGAGTTCTGAAGGAGCACCTCGCCGCCCGGGAGATCCTGGACCAGTTGCATCACCGCGTCCAACTTCCTGGCCGGGATCCGCAGCACGAACGTCCCTGATACGCCGCCTCGAGCGCTGGAGGACATGACATAGCCGTTCGCCTTGGCCGCGTAGCTGGTCACGAGGTCACGCGCCGCGGAAAACTTCCCGGCCGGGAGCTGCACCGTGATGGCGCCGGTACGGACGACCTTGGAAAGATCCTGCAGCGCAGGCGGCTGCGAACCGACACTTTTGGAGATACCGACATCGTTGAATCCCTGGAACGAATCCGGGACCAACGCTCCCGCAGCCGCCTCGACACCCCCGGTGGCTCCGTGAGTGACGGTGTCGGATTGGTTATAGCTAAATCGGCTCCGATCGGCCGCCTTCTGGGGAACAAGCGCCCTGGGGGCGGGAACGATGGAGGCGCGGACGCGCGCGCCTCCAGTGCCAGTGGCCGAATACTTGTCGGGGTTCTGGACGAGCGCACCGACCCCGCCCGCAACTACCAGGACCACGACGGCAGCCGCGACCCAGCGGGTCCACCGTCCGTCGCCGCGCGACGATGACGTCTCCGGCTTTGGTCCCTTGGATTCGCGGGCCACACGCTCTCGCGCCGCCGCGTCGCGGAGATCGTCTTCGAGTTGTTCGAGGAAGCGGAACTTCTTCTCCATCAGCTTTCCACCTCCGCGTCGATGGCGAGCGTGAGCCCGCGTTCTTTGAGCACCAAGGCCATCCGCCGGAGCGAACGGCTAACCCGTTGCCGGGCGTTGTCTTCACTGCACCCGAGTCGTGAGGCGACCTCGGAGTAGCCGAGTCCGTCGATCACGCGCAGACGGGTCGCGTCGCGCTGTTCCTCGCTCAACGTGTCCAGTGCCTCGGTGAGCGCTTCCTTCAGCGGGGCGAAGTCGACCAGGTCCTCGATGCGCTCGTAGTCCTCGGGCGGGAGCTCGCGCTCCGGCATGCCCATGCGCCGGCGGGCGGCTGCATCCACGCGTCCGTTGCGGAAGAACCGTCCGAGCTGGTTGCGCGCCACGCCGTAGAGCCACGCCACGCCGTTCACCCCTTGATCTCGATAGCTGGTCCGGGAGGCGAAGGCCTGTGCGAACGTCTCGGCCGTCAGCTCGGCGGCGGCTTCGGGATCCAATGTCCGCTTCGCGAAGTAGCTCAGCAGGTCCTCGGCGTGCCGCCGATACAGCTCGGTGAACGCGCCCGGGTCTGCGCCCGAAGCGATCAGGAGCTGGCTATCGGTCCGTTCGTCCGGCACGGGCCTCCCTTTATCTGTCCGTGTCACCTGCTCCATGCCGCAGGTGGCTCCCGTTGTGACAGGGCTGGGACGGGCGCGGCCGCGCACGCGGTTCCCGCGGGCTAACGCAACAGGACGATCTTGCCGGTCTGTTCACCGGATTCGAGGCGCTCGAGCCCGGCACGGAACTCGTCGAACGCGTAGGTCCCGTCGACCGGGATGGTGACCCGCCCGCTCGCGATCAGCTCTACCGCCTCGGCGAACTCACGGTGATCGTTCATGGTCGAACCGATCACCTCGAGTTGCCGCCAGAACAGCGTGGGTAGGTGAAGTTCGGCCGTCCGGCCGGTAGTGCTGCCGTTGGTGACCAGCCGGCCGCCTCGCGCCAGCGACCGCATCGAACGATCCCACGTGGCGGTTCCGACGTTCTCGACCACCACGTCGACCCCGCGCCCACCGGTCAGCGATCGAACCTCCTCGTCGAACGGCCCCTCGCTGTCGAACGCTCCGTCGGCTCCGTTGTTCAGTGCCCACTCTCGCTTCGACGCCTGCCTCGACGTGACGAAAACCGCCGTAGCGCCCAACGTCTGTGCGAGCGAGAAGGCTGCCGTCGACGTGCCTCCGCCGACGCCGACCACCAGGACGGTTTCACCCGGTGCGAGTCGCGCGCGCCGGAGCATCCGCAGCGCCGACGACGTCACCAGCCCGAACGCAGCCGCGGTCGGCCACTCCAACCCCGGGGGTTTGGGTACCGCGTTCACCGCGGGGATCACGACGTGGTCCGCGTGCGTTCCCCAGCGGTGTTCGCCCACGATCTTGAAGTCTTTACAGAACGGGGTGTCGCCTGCATCGCAGGACGCACATACGCCGCACCCGGTGGAGGGGTCGATCACCACCTCGTCGCCGACCGACAGCCCCTCGACGTCCTCACCGATCGCGTCGATCACCCCGGCGCCGTCGGCACCTCCCACATGCGGGAACGACGGAGGACGCGGGAGTCCTTTCGACACCCATAGGTCCAGGTGGTTGAGCGCGGACGCCTTGAGGGTCACACGGACATCGTTCGGCCCGGGCATCGGCGTCTCGACACTCCCCAACGTCCAGGACTCCGGCCCGTCGGAACGATCCAGGAACCATGCGCGCATGTGCGCATGCTACGGGTCCGCGAAGGGCGACTCGGTAGACTCGCCCCACGTCCGGCAACCGCAGGAGCCAGGGAACGTGCCCATCATCGTGCAGAAATACGGCGGAACCTCGGTCGGAACCGTGGAACGGGTCCAGGCCGTCGCCGACCGAGTGGTGCGCGCGCGCGAGGCCGGCAACGACGTCGTGGTCGTCGTGAGCGCCATGGGCGACACCACCGACGAACTCCTGGCGATGGCCAACGAGGTTGCGGCCGTCCCCGATCCCCGCGAGCTGGACATGCTCCTCACCGCCGGCGAACGCATCGCGATGTCGCTGCTGGGGATCGCGATCAACGCGCGAGGGTGCAAGGCTGCGAGCTACACCGGCAGCCAAGCGGGGATCATCACCGATACCCAGCACGGCGCCGCCAAGATCCGCGAGATCCGCCCGAAACGGGTCATCGAAGCGCTCGCCGATGGCAACGTCGTGGTGCTGGCCGGGTTCCAAGGGTTGTCCGAGCAGTACGAGATCACGACGCTCGGGCGGGGCGGTTCGGACCTGACGGCAGTGGCCATGGCCGGAGCGGTCGGCGCCGACGTGTGCGAGATCTACACCGACGTAGCCGGCATCTTCACCGCCGACCCGCGCCTCGTCCCGGACGCTCGGAAGATCAGCAACATCAGTTACGACGACATGCTGGAACTCGCCGCCGCCGGCGCGAAGATCCTCCAGTCGCGGAGCGTGGAGTACGCTCGCCGCCACGGTGTGAAGCTGCACGTTCGGTCGACGTTCGAGGATTCCGTGGGTACCTGGGTCCAGGAGATGAGTGAGGACGAGATGGAAGGTGTCTTGATCAGTGGTGCGGCGCTCGACGTCGAAGAGGCGAAGGTGACGCTGGACCGCGTCCCCGACCGCCCCGGCGTGGCCGCAACCGTGTTCCGCGCCCTGGCGGACGAAGGCATCAACGTCGACATGATCGTCCAGAACGTGTCCCACGACGGTGCCACGGACCTCTCGTTCACCGCGCCGCGAGCCGACATCGCCCGGCTGGGTGCGTTGTTGGACCGGGTCACGAAGGAGATCGGCGCACCGCAGTACTCGATCGACGACAACATCGCCAAGATCTCGTTGGTCGGCGCCGGCATGAAATCCCACCCGGGCGTGGCCGCCGACATGTTCGACTGCCTGGCCGCGGAGAAGATCAACATCGAGATGATCTCCACCTCGCCCATCCGGATCAGCTGCGTCATCCGCCGCGACGACGGAGAACTCGCCCTGCGTACCGTCCACAAGACGTTCGGGTTAGACGCCGAGTAGCTCCCCGGCGCCCCGTGTGCCGTTGGTAGGGTTGGCGGCATGAAGGTCGCCGTCGTTGGAGCCACCGGAGCGGTCGGTCGGGAGATGACCCGGATCCTCGCTGAACGGGACTTTCCGGTCGATGAGTTCTTGCCGCTCGCCTCCGCTCGGAGCGCCGGCGGGGCGGTTTCCTTCCGCGGCCGGGACCACACCATCGTCGAACTGTCGGTGGATGCGTTGCGGGGTACCGATGTTGCGCTGGTCTCCGCCGGTGCGACCGTGAGCCGCGCGTTCGTCCCGCAGGCCGCCACGAACGGCACAACGTGCATCGATAACTCGAGCGCCTTCCGGATGGACCCGGCCGTGCCGCTGGTCGTTCCCGACGTGAACCCCGACGCCCTCGACGGCGATCCGAAGATCATCAGCGTGCCGAACTGCACCACCATCACCGCCGTGCTCCCGCTCGGTCCGCTGCATCGTGCCGCCGGTCTCACCGATCTCAGCCTCAGCAGCTACCAATCGGTGAGCGGCGCCGGGCATCGCGGTGTCAGCGAGCTCGCCGAGCAGATCGAGAAGCTCCACGGCCACGAAGACGAACTCACCCACCCCGAGCCCGGCATGCTCCCGTCGGGCCCGGTGTTCGGCAAGACCATCGCCTACAACGTCCTGGCCAAGATCGGCGAGTTCGAAGCGGGCGGCTACACCGGCGAAGAAGCCAAGATGATGGCCGAACCGCGGAAGATCCTGGGGCTTCCCGACCTCCGAGTGGTGGCCACGAGCGTGCGCGTCCCGGTGCCCGTCGGCCACGCGGTGTCGATGATCGCCGAGTTCTCCCGCGCGATCACCCCCGACGAGGCCCGTGAGATCCTCAGCGACGCACCCGGCGTCATCCTGCGCGATGACCCCGAGAACGGTGTCTACCCCTCGCCCCTGGAATCCGCCGGCGGCGATCACGCCCTGGTCGGCCGCATCCGCCAGGTCGAACACAACCCCAATGCCCTGGTCCTCTTCAGCTGCGCCGACAACCTCCGCCAGGGCGCCGCGTTGACCGCAGTCCTCATCGCCGAACGACTGTTCGCGCGGTAGGGGCTAGTTGTCGTCAGTGGGTTGCCCGCCGGGGGAGACGTCTTCGATCAGCGGTTTCACGAACCATCGGCCGTAGTCGCTCCACCCTTCGCGCTTGTAGAAGGCGAGTGAATCCTCGCGCCATGAAGCAGTGGTGAGCGCCATCCGGAAACAGCCGCGTTTGCGCGCGAGGGATTCCGCGCGGTCAAGTAACGCTTTCCCGACGCGTTTACCACGCGCACGTTCCGTCACCACCAGATCGTTCACGCGCGCCTGCGGCCGGTGATCGCCCAAGCGCTGGCGGTACTCCATGTCGCACACGCCGACGACGGCACCGTCGTCGTCCGCGACCAGGGTCACCGTGTGCAGCTGACGAAGATGCCCGCCGAACTGCAACTGGTGCGTGGTGTCCTCCGCGGTACCGGTCGCCACGCCGCGCCCGAGTTCGACCAAGAGTCCGGCAACAGCGGGCCAATCCTCGGGCTTCGCGAACCGGACGATGACGTCGCTCAAGCCGGGCACTCACACGGCGAGTGGTGACACTTCGGGCAGCCGTTGGCATACCGCGCAGCGGCCTTCTCCAGATCGACGCCCTCCAGGTTCGCCAGCGACGTCAGCCACGCCAATACATCCCCGAACTCGTGTTCCAGGTTCTCGCGGTCCTGTGTCCTCAGCGCTCGCGCCAGCTCGCCGACTTCCTCAGTGAGCCAGCGGAAGGTAGCGTCCCGGCCACGCGCAGAATCGCGCGCCACGTACGTGGCCCGCATCTGCTCCTGGAAGTCCGACAGCTCCATCCGCCGAGTGTATCGACGGCCTCCGGAGCCCCCAGAACGGACACTTGTCTACCAAGTGGTAGATGGGGCATAATCTGCCGCGTGGTAGAGAACGGCGAGGCAGCCAAGGTCCATCCTTCGATCGTCGAGGCGCTGTCCGGCAAGCGTCTCCTCCTCACGGGCGTGACCGGATTCCTGGGGCAGGTCGTGTTGGAACGCTTGCTGCTGGACTTCCCCGACACCAAGGTTGTGTTGCTTGTTCGGAGCCAAACCGGCTCGACCAGCGAGCAGCGCGTCGACTACCTGATGCGTAAGCCCGCGTTCGCCGTTTTGCGCGAACGTCACGGCGAGCAGGGTCTTCTGGACCATCTTCACGCCCACGTGGAGGTGGTCGACGGCGACTTCAGCCGCGGCATCCCGGACATCCCGGGCGACCTGGACATCACGATCCACTCGGCGGCGACCGTGAGCTTCGACCCACCGATCGACGAGGGGTTCCAGACCAATCTCCTTGGCGCGCTGAATCTCTACGAAGGGGTCCTGGCCGCCGGCAACCGTCCGAACCTTCTCCATGTGTCGACGGCGTATGTCGCCGGCGTGCAGAAGGGCGTGATCCCGGAGGGTCCACTCGATCATCGGGTCGATTACCGCATGGAGGCAGAGCTGGCGCTTCAGGCCCGCAAGGACGTCGAAGCCGCGAGCCGCCGTCCCGAGATGCTCGACGAGTTCATCGCCAAGGCGAAGGACGAACACTCCCGTGCCGGTCCCCGCACCGTGGCCGACGATTCCGAGGAACGCCGCAAGCAGTGGGTGACGAAACGCCTGGTGCAATACGGCCGTGCCCGCGCCCAGTCCCTGGGCTGGCCCGACGTCTACACCTTCACGAAAGCCATGGGCGAACGCGCCGTCGAGGACCTCGCCCACCGCGAGGGCTTGAGCCTCTCCATCGTGCGGCCGTCGATCATCGAGAGTGCGCTCACGCATCCGGCGCCGGGTTGGATCGACGGCTTCAAGATGGCCGACCCCATCATCCGAGCTTTCGGGTTGGGGCAGATCCCCGAGTTCCCGGGCATCGCCGAGGGCATCGTCGACATCATCCCCGTCGACTTCGTGGTGAACGCGATGTTGGCGGTCGCGGCGAACCCATCCGAACCCGGCGAACCCGCGCACTACAACGTCAGCTCGGGTAGCCGGAACCCCCTGCGATTCTACGAGCTGTATGAATACGTGAAGGAGTTATTCGAGGCACATCCGTTGCCGGAGAAGGGACGTGGGGAGCACAAGGTTCCGGAGTGGACGTTCCCGGGGAACCTCACTGTCGAGAAGTTGCTCCGGCGGGCGGAGAAGCTCACCGACGTGGCCGAGAAGGTGGTCACGCATCTGCCGAAGTCCAAGCAGATGCGCGATGCCGTCGACCGCGTGGACAAGGACATCGCGCGCGTCGACTTCGTGAAGCGGTATTCGGATCTGTACGGCATCTACACAGAGACCGAGGTGGTCTACACCGACGACCGCGTGTTCGCGCTATGGAATTCTCTGAGCGTCGAGGATCAAGCGAAGTTCCCGTTCGACGCGACGATGGTCGATTGGAAGTACTACCTGCGCGACGTGCATTCGCCCGCGGTCACACAGTCACTTCGCGAGCTGAGCAAGCGCGATCGCGACAAGCCCGCCGTCCAGATCAAGGAACGGGAACAGCCGGTCGCGGCCGTGTTCGACATGGAGGGGACGATCATCTCGTCAAACGTGGTGGAGTCCTACGTGTGGACGCGCATGGCCGACCTCGAGCCGGACGAATGGCCCAGGGAGCTGGTGAGTGTGTTCGGCCGCGTGCCCGGCTACCTCCAGATCGACCGGCGCGATCGCGGTGACTTCCTCCGGACCTTCTTCCGCCGGTATGAGGGCGCGAGCGTCGCGGGCGTGCAGGAGCTGATCGACCATCACGTGGGCGAATACATGCTCCAGAAGGCGTCCGCCGCCTCGATCCGCCGGGTGCGCGAACATCGGGCGGCCGGACACCGGACCATCCTCATCACGGCCGCCGCCGAGGCGTTCGTGCAGCCGCTGGCCCCGTTGTTCGACATCGTGATCGGCGCGGAGCTGGAGGAGCGCGACGGGCGCTACACCGGGTTCATGTCCGCGCCCCCGTTGGTTGGGGAGGCCCGCGCCGCGTGGCTCAAGCGCTACTGCATGCAGGAGGCCATCGACCCGAAGCACTGCTACGCGTACGCGGACTCCTACTCGGATCTCCCGCTCCTGCGCGCGGTCGGGAACCCGGTCGCGGTGTCGCCCGACTCAGCGCTGTATCGCTACGCGAAACGCAAGCGGTGGCCCATCGAGGAGTGGAGCATGGCGAAGTCCATGCCCAAGGTTCGTTTCCCCAAGCCGCTCGACACCATGAGGAACTTCTGATGGCCCTTGCGCTGGAGCTCTATCGGAGCGTCCCGAAGTATGTGGGCGCCCGCGTGCTCAGTGGCAAGGCCCCCGGCCTGGTCTCCGGACCCCTGGCGCCGCTTCGCCTCTCCACGTTGCGGGACCCGGTGCCGCGCAAGGACGGGTGGGCGCGCCTCAAGCCCAGGCTGAGCGGGATCTGCGGCTCCGACCTGGCCACGCTGTCGGGCCAGTCTTCGTTCTACTTCTCACCGCTCGTCTCGCTGCCGTTCGTCCCGGGGCATGAGGTGGTGGGCGAACTCCTCGACGATTGCGGACAGCACAAGGCCGGTCAGCGCGTGGTGCTATCCAGTGTCTTGGGGTGCGCGGCCCGCGGCTTGGACGATCTCTGCGCGAACTGCGCTTCCGGTCAGTACGGGCGTTGCGACCGCGTGACCATCGGCGACCTCAAAGCCGGGTTACAGACCGGCTACTGCGCCGACACGGGTGGTGGATGGAGCCGGATGATGCTGGCCCATCGTTCGCAGGTGTGGGCGGTGCCCGACGGTATGGACGATCGGATGGCCGTCCTTCTCGAACCCTTCGCGTGCGCGATCCACGCTGCCCTTCGCGCGAACATCCAGCCCGACGACTCCGTGCTCATCATCGGTGCGGGAACGGTAGGCATCCTCACGCTCATCGCCGTGAAGGCGCTCACACCCGCGGGGCGCGTGGTGGTCGCGGCGAAGCACGAACGGCAGCGCGCGGCGGCACGCGAAGCCGGCGCGGACGAGGTCGTTGAGCCTCAGCACACCGCGAAAGCTGTGCGGCGCATCAGTCATGGCGTGAAGCTCCATCCCGAGCGGGGGCAGGACTTCGTCCTCGGGGGGATGGATGCAGTCATCGAATGCGTCGGGTCGCCCGGCGGCCTTGACCTTGCGCTCCGCACCGCGCGCGCGGGTGGTCGCGTGGTGTTGGGTGGGATCCCCGGACCGGGCGCCGACCTGACCCCGCTCTGGTTCCGCGAGCTGGAACTGGTGGGCGCCTACACCAGCGCGATGGAAGAGACGCAGGATGGCCCCCGCCATTCGTTCGCCATGGCGCTGGAATTGGCGAGCCGGATGCCCTCGCTCGCCGACATGGTTGGCGCGACGTACCCGTTGGATCGGTGGCGCGACGCCATCGACCACGCGATGTCGGCCGGAAAGCTCGGAACCTTCAAGGTGGCCTTCGCGCCGCAGGACAACTAGGAGAACGTATGCCAAGGCCCGGATTCGTACTGGAAGTGGACGAGCGGACACCCCCGCTCATGGTGCACCAAGGCGAGGGCTTCCGGATGCAGAAGCTTCCCTTGGGAACACGGGTGGTCTATGCGCCCGACCCGCTGCCGGGGATGAAGAACGTCATCGGCGCCATCCGCCACGCCCTGGAGCACCCCACCGGCGACTCCAAGCCACTCCCCGAGCTGCTGGTGGCGGGCATGAAACTCACGATCGCCATCGACGACATCTCCATCCCGCTGCCCCCGATGACCACCCCCGACATCCGCCAGCGCATCCTGGAGCAGGTCATCGAACTCGCCGCGCGCAAGGGAGTAGAGGACATCGAGATCATCGTCGCGACCGCACTCCATCGCCGGATGACCGGCGAGGAGATCCGGCGCGCGGTGGGAGAGCGGGTCTACCGCAGCTTCTATCCGAAACAGCTCTACAACTTCGACGCGGAGGACAAGGACGCCCTCACCTACATCGGCAAGACCGACAAGGGCGAGGACGTGGAGATCAGCAAGCGCGCCGCCGACTCCGATCTCATCGTCTACGTCAACATCAACCTGGTGGCCATGGACGGCGGCCACAAGTCGGTCGCGGTGGGCCTGGCCAGTTACAAGTCGCTGAAGCACCACCACAACGTGGAGACCATGCTGCACTCGAAGAGCTATATGGATCCGCGCGAAGGGCACAGCGCCATCAACGACTCGGTCGTGCGGATGGGGCGGCTCCTGGCGGCGAGCGGCGTGAAGATCTTCCAGATCGAGACCACGCTGAACTCAGAGACCTTCCCGAAGAACCTCGGCTTCTTGAACAAGCGCGAGTGGGAGTGGTCCACCTACGACCAGGGCTTGATGATGGCGGCGAAGAAGGGCAACGACGTTGCGCCGCCGCGTGTTCGCCGGGAATTCTTCCGCCGGATCGAGGCGCCGTACAAGCTCACCAGCATCCAGGGCGGCGAAGTCGAGGCCGTCCACGATCTCACGCTCGCCAACGTGCACAAGCAGCAACTGGTTGAGGTCAACGGGCAATCCGACATCCTGATCCTGGGGTTGCCTTACATCGGTCCTTATAACGTGAACTCGGTCCTGAACCCCATCCTTGTCCATTGCCTGGGGCTCGGCTACCTGTTCAACCTCTACCGGAACAAGCCGCTGGTGAAGCCGGGCGGCGCCGTCATCATGTTCCATCCGGTTCCGTGGGAGTTCGATCAGGTGAAGCACCCGAGCTACATCGATTTCTTCGAAGAGGTCTTGGCGGAGACAACCGACCCGGCGACCATGGAGTCGAAGTTCGAGGAGAAGTACGCGACCGATCCGTGGTACCAACACCTGTACCGAACCTCGCACGCGTATCACGGCGTGCACCCGTTCTACATGTGGTACTGGGGAGCGCACGGGCGCGACCATGCGGGCGATGTCATCTTCGTCGGCGGCGATCCGAAGTCCGTGGCGCGGCTGGGCTACCGGCGCGCCGACTCGCTCCGCGACGCCATCGAGATGGCGAAGGACACGGTGGGTCAGAGCCCATCCATGACCTACTTCCACGCGCCACCCTTGATGATCGCAGACGTGCGGTGAGGCCCTGACCATGCCGAGCGCGCGCGATGAGCTGAAGGATCTGGCAAAGGGGTTCCGCTGGGGACGACGTCCCATGGTCCCCCGCGACGCCATCGAACACACCCCGGTGCGGGAAGAGCGCACGTTCCCGACGGACTGGGCGCGAACGGATGTGGGCGTAGCCCTCCGTCAGCTCCTCCTGTCCGGCGTCATGAAGAACCTCATCAACAACGAACTCACCATCCGCACCTACGGCCTGGAGAACCTTGAAGGGGTCGAGGGTCCGGTGATGTTCGTCTCGAACCACTCGAGTCACCTCGACGCGACGATGATCATGACGACACTGCCGGACAGATGGCAGGCCAAGACCGCGGTCGGCGCAGCGAAGGACTACTTCTTCGACGTGTGGTGGCGCCAGGCGTTCACGGCGCTCGTCTACGGGGGATTCCCCATCGATCGAGGCGCCGGCGCGAACGCCGTGAGCAAAGCGCGTCAGCTCCTGGACGATGGCTGGTCGCTGGTCGTGTTCCCCGAAGGCGGACGAACCCCCGACGGCCACATGCAGCGATTCCGCCACGGCGCCTCGCGCCTGTGCATCGAAGCTCAGATCCCCGTGGTGCCCATCGGTATCCGCGGCGCGTACCAAGCCATGCCGAAGGGCCGCAACTGGCCGCGCTCCGGTCGCCCGCCGGTGACCATCCGCTACGGCGAGCCCATCTACCCGGTTGACGGGGAGACGCATCAGCAGCTCAGTCTCCGCATGACGCACGCGGTCGGCCGGCTGTTCGACGAGGACCGCACCACGTGGTGGGAGTCCTTGAAGCGCGAACAGGCCGGCGAGACACCTGCGCTCACCGGCCCGCAGGGACCCGACTGGCTCCGGACCTGGGAGGGGATGCGACCGATCCCCAAACCCGGCCGACCGAAGACCTGGGAGTAGACCCATGCCCCGCACCGGCGGAGAAGAACGGCGTTCGACGATCGTCGAGGAAGCCATCCGTCAGTTCGGTCGCGAGGGATATTCGGGAGCGTCGCTGGACCAGATCGCGACGGCCGTGGGCGTGCGCAAGCAGACCCTCCTCTATTACTTCTCCTCGAAGGACGCGCTGCTGGAAGCCTGTCTCACCTCCGCAGCCGAACGGCTCGCCCTGGACATCGCCTCCGCGCTCGAAGGCAAGGAGACCTACTGGGACCGCGCCGAGGCGGTGATCCACGCGGTGTTCCGTCTGGCCGAGGGATGGCCGGAGTTCCCGATGTTCATCCGTGAGGCCACGCGGCTGGGGCCGCAGGCGTTCGACCGGTTCTCCGACGTGTTGGATCCGCTCCGTAAGCGCGCCGTCGACTTCCTCCAGGTGGGGATGGACGACGGCCAGATCCGCAAGCAGGACCCCGCGTTCCTCCTCTTCACGCTCTACACCGCAGTCGTGGGTTCGCTTACGGAGGCGAGCGTGTTGAACGCCATGGTCGGGCCCGGCAAGAGCCGCGCGTCGCTGCGGCGCCGGGAGAAGGAAGTCGTTGGCTTCGTCCGCGCGGCCATGCAACCGGCAGACGCCTGAGCGAAGGAACGCCGGCTAGAGGCCGACGGTTGGACCGAAGTTGCCCATCGATCCTGCAGCTGCAGGTTCCGGGGATCTGTTGAGAGCCCGGTAGAGGAGATAGGCGAGTCCGGCAACTCCCAGGGACGAGAAGAGCATCACGCTCACCGCCGCGTTCACGGACGGGTCGGGGGCTCCCCGAGCGGCGTTGTAGACCTTGACGGAGAGCGGTTCGGTCGATGCGAGCCCGGCGAGATATCGAACGGTCACGAAGTCGTCGATCGAGTTCGCGAAGACCAGCACGGCGCCGGCGAAGATCGCCGGCGACAGCAGCGGGAGCAGGACGCGGCGGATGGCCTGCGTGGGGGCGCTGCCGAGGTCCATCGCAGCCTCTTCATAGTCCCTCCCGATGGTCAGTAATCGGGCGCGCACCACGATGTAGGGATAGGGGATCTGTAGCGTGGCGAGCCCGATCACCTGCGCCACCGTTCCCAAGGGGATGAGTCCGCGCAGCAGGAACGTGAACGCCAGGAAGAGCGCGATCGCCAGGATGATCTCGGGAACGATGAACGACAGCAGCACCATGAATCCGGCGGCGGTCGGGACCCTGCCCCGCCACCGGTCCATCCCGATCGCGAACAGCACACCGAGTGGCACGGCGACGAGCATCGTCAGCGTGGCCAATCGAAGGCTGTGCAGCAGCGCGACGCGAAGTTCCGTCTTGTACCAGAGGGATTCCGCCTGGATCGGACTCCCGACCCACCAGCGCAGGGAGAACCCCTGCCAACTGGTGCGGGAGCGTCCGGCATTGAACGAGAACGCGATGGCGATGATTACCGGCAGGATCGACCACGCCACATAACTCCACGTAAGCGTCGACAGGAACCACGACCGGCGGTGTTCACGACGACGTGATCGTCGCGGGATCCCCGCCCTGTTCGCGATCACGCGCTTTCCTCCCGTTCGCGAGAACTCTGCCGCAGGAAATAGAACATGGGTACGAGCAGGAAGACCGTGAGGATCAGGACCAGGGACGCCGCCTGGGGACTCTGACCCGATCCGCCCACGGCGTTATCGATGAGGTTGCCGAACATCGAGGTCTTCGCGGAGCCGAGCAGCGTGTTGGTGAAGTAGTCCCCGAACATCGGGAGGGAGACGATGACCAAGCCCGCCAGGATCGCCTGCTTGCTCATGGGGAGCGTGACGCGACGAAACGTCTTGGCCGGGCTCGCGCCCAGGTCCTGTCCGGCTTGGATGAGCGCCGGCGGAATGCGATCGAGCTGACCGAAGAGCGGGATGATCATGTACGGGAGATATCCGTAGACCAGTCCGATGATGACGGTGATCGGCCTCCCGTCGAGCCAGTTGGTCGGCGAGCGGATCACATGGATCGAGATCAGGAACCTGTCGACCCAGCCGTTCCGCTGGAGCAGCCCTTGCCAGGAGTAGATCCTCATGAGGTAGTTGATCCAGAACGGCGCGATCAACAGGATCAACAGGATGCGCCGATTCCTGCCGGCATGGCGCGCCACGTAGTACGCGACACCGAACCCGACCAACAAGCAGATCAGGCTCGCCGCGGGCACATAGATCAGCGTGCGGATCAAGGCCGGCCGGTAGAACGCGTCGGCGCCGGTGAACCGGCTGATGACATCGGAGAATGCGCTCCCGCTCCAGTACCAGGGCTCGTACACGGGGAGCGGGTTCCGGAAGAAGTCCGTCGTGCCGAACGCTACCGACACCACGACGTAGAACGGGACGAGGAAGAACACCCCGATCCACACCATGGTCGGCCATGCGAACGTCGGCCAGAACCATCGCGGGTACCAAACCCCCGATACGGAGGCGTTCCGCTCCCTCCGGCCTGACGCGTTCACTCGAGTCACGGGGTTTGGGGGGTTAGCCCGCACCCGCCTTGATCTCATCCCACGCCTTGGCCCAAAGGGCGTTGACGTCGGGCGTGAGCGAGGTCAGGTATTGCCCGTCCGTGACATTCGCCTCACTGACGACGGCTGCCGCCAGTCCGGCCGGCACCACGTCCGGAACCAACGAGGTCGGATCCAGGGTCTTCTGCGGTGGCTGGTAGCCGGTGTAGTTGGTGAAGTTATCGAACGCGTTGGTCGCATCCAGCATGAAGTTCAAGAACTCGTGCGCAAGACGCGGGTGCTCTGCGCTCGCGGGGATCGCGAGCATGTCGTTACCGACCACGCCGCCGCCTTCGGGCGGGTACCAGTACCCCAGGACATCTTCCGACGTCCCCTTCGGGAGGTAGAACTTCGCGGCGACGATATCTCCCGACCAGGACTGTGTCGTCCAGATCTGATCTGCCGGGACGGTCGAGTAGTCGTCGTTCGCGATGCGGGCGTTGCTGTCGGTCACGAGCTTGATGAGGTCATCCTTGGCGACCCCGATCGCTTCGGCATCACCGGTGTTGACGTCGGTGTAGCCGTTCTTGAGCAGCGACATGGCGATGGCGTTCTGCTCGGTGTCGTAGAAGGCGACCTTGCCCTTGTACTTCGGGTTCCACAGCAGGTCGTACTGGCTCGAGGTCGCGAGCGCGTCGTCGATGTGATCTCTGCGGTAGCCGATCCCGGTGGTCCAGACCACGTAGGGAACGGTGTACTGCCACTCCTGGTCGTACCACGGGTTCTGGAACTGATCCCAACAGTTGGCCGCCATGTTCGGGACCAGGTTGTGGTTCAGCGGCTGCAGGAGCTCCGAGACGATCTGCTGGCCCACCACGTAGACCGTCGGGAACGTGACGTCGGGCTTGATAGCCCCCGACTTCAACTTCTGGACGGCCTCTTCTTCGTTGTTGAAGGTGGTGAGCTCCACCTTGACGTTGTACTTCTTGTACTGGTCCTCGAACCGCCGGAACAGCGCCGGCCACAGGTAATAGCCCCAGTTGTAGACCTGCAGGGTGACGTTCGTCTCGATCGGGGTGTCGTCGGCGATCGCCTGGCCGTACAACGGCCACTTCACGGGGTTCTTCGGGCTGGGTGGGACCTCCAGCGGGTTCCGAGAACCGCTCGGAACCGGGGATCCGGTCCCCGGCTTGCTGCATGCGGCCAGGATGGCCGCGGCGCTCGGGATCGCAACACCAAAGGCCGCAGAGCGTTGGAGGAACGAACGTCGGTTCATCGCTTTGGACAGATGCATCTGCTCATCAGGATTCATCGTTCCCCCTCTGTAAGGCGCCCGCGGCGCGGACGAGTATGTAAACACGGACCTCTCCAATTCTGTGAGTTGGCCTGCGCCGGTTGACTTATGGGGTAACGTGCGCTCCGACGATACCGCGGATGGCGATCGTTCATCGGTCGGCCTTATCCACTTCAGACTCATCACTCGAAGCGAAGGCCTGGCGGAATTCCCGGATGCAGCTCACGCCCGCTGGGACGCCACAGTAGACGGTGATCTGTTTGATCAAGGCCGCCAGCTCGTCGGTGGTCACGCCGTTCCGTTTAGCGCCTTGCAGATGGAGACGGAACTCGTCCATCCTCCCGAGGGCTCCGGTCATCGCCAGCGTCATCAGGCTCCGGTCCCTGTGTGTCATCCGGTCGTCCGTCCACACCGAACCCCAGCAGTACTCGGTGATGAATCGCTGGAACTCTTGGTCCAAGGGACCATCCCCGTTCACGGCTCGGTCGACGTACTCGGCGCCAAGAACGGCGCGTCGCGTCTCCATTCCCCGCTCCAAGCGCCCGTTGTCTGCCATCGTCATCGTGTTACCTCCATCGGAGTTCGGTGAGTTTGCGGTCCCAGAAGGAACCGACTGATCTCATCGGCAACCATCTCCGGCACCTCGGTCAGCACCGAATGCTTCTGCCCCTCCAGTATGACCAACCTCGAGCCTTCGATCCGTTCGGAGATCAACTGCGCCATCCTGGGCGGTGAGCCAACGTCATGCTCGCCGGTCATGACCAGCGTCGGGTGTTCGATCTTGTCGAGCTGGTCGCCGAGGTCGTTGGTAGCGAGCACGCGATACGCCGCAAGGTAGGCGTCTGGATCGTTCATTTTCAATCGTTCCAATTGCTGGTGAACCTTCTCCGGGTGAGCGGTCCGGAAGCCTTCCGTGAACCACCGTTCGGCGCTCGCACCTGCGATGCCATCGGTGCCCGCTTGTTCCAGCGTGTCGAGCCGTTCGAGCACCGCTGCCTGTTCCGCCGACGTTCGCCCGGCGATACAGCTGATGAGGACGAGGCGTTCGACAGAGTCCGAAGCGAGCAGCGCGATCGCCTGTGCGATCAGCCCGCCGAGCGAGTACCCGACCACATCGACTCGGTCGACACCCAGTTGTGCCAGCAAGGCGAGGTGGTCCTCGACGACGTCGGCAAGCAGGTACGGACCAGGTGGCTTGTCCGAGCTCCCATGCCCTCTGAGGTCGTAGCGGATGACGTCGAAGCCTTGGGGCAGCGACCCGATGACGTCGTCCCAGGCCTCGAGCGAGTCACCGACGCCGTGGATCAGAACGACGGTCGATGCGACATGACCGCCGGTGGAGAAACGGTCGTAGTGCAGGCTCACGGAGCCCATGCCGCCGCCGGTTTCTCCGCCTCGAACGCCGGCATCACCTCGCTGATGAACAGTTCGAGGGAGCGTCGCGCATCCTCGTAGTTGAGCGCCGTGGAGCCATAGAGGAAGAAGTCGACGCCGACGTCCTCGTATCGTCGGAGCTTCGCGATCACTTCGTCGGGGGTCCCGAACGCATGGTTCTCCCAGATGGCCTCCGGCGTCGAGTCGGCATCCTCCGAGAGGTCGGCGGGTTCGGGAAATCCGTCCTTCACGCCTCCACTGTTCAGGAAAAGGGTCTGGAACCGCTGGGATCTCTCGTACATGTCATGCACCGGCGTCATCCGCTCGCCCGATTCTGCGTACACGAACGTATCGCGCAGCACCATGAAACGAGGTCGTCGTGCCCCCGGGTGGCCGGCGACTGCGGCCTCAAGCCGCTCGGCGAGCGACTCGACCTCCGAGAAGGGCCAACCCAGTGGCGTCGCCATGACATCGCACCCCTGTTCGACGGCCAGGTCGAACACGGACGGATGGCGTGCCGCGATCCAGATCGGCGGCCGCGGCTCCTGCAGCGGCTTTGGGCACGCGGTTGCGGTTGGGAACGGGAAGGGTTCGTTGTCGTTATCGCACTCGCCCGCCCACAACTGCTTGATCAGCGGAACAGCTTCCGCCAGCAGCTCACGCGCGCGCTCGGGAGCGATGCCGCCGCCCATCCGGTCGAACTCGTACTGATAGGCGCCACGTCCCAGTCCCAATTCCAGCCGGCCACCTGTGAGGACATCGAAGAGCGCCGCCTCTCCCGCCAGGCGGATCGGGTGCCAGTACGGGACGGATAGGACCGCGGGCCCAAGACGGGCGCGCTTGAGGTGGGGCGCCCAGTTAGCCAATTGGATGAACGGGTTGGGTCCGATCGTCATCTCGATAGCGTGATGCTCTGGCGCGAAGATCATGTCGAATCCGCCCTGATCGGCCACGATCGCAAGCTCGAGTGCCTTGTCGGCGATCTCGGCCATCGACTCATCGGGTGACATCCGGCCGAGATCTATGGTGATCGCGAATCTCATCTAGTCCTCCACATCGCTATCTGTCGTAGCTGGGGCTGTCCCGGAAAGTTTCATCACGAACGGATCGAAGTCCGCGCCCGAGTAGTCGATCAGAACACTCTTCAGTTGTGTGTAGTCGAGCATCCCCTCGAGTGCGTCCTGCCGTCCGTATCCGCTCTGCTTGTAACCCCCGGCGGGAAGGGTCATCGAGGGCGCGCGGTAGGTATTGACCCAGACGGTCCCTGCCTCGACGCGACGGGTGAATCGCAGAGCCCGGTCGATATCGCGGGTCCAGATCCCCGCTGCGAGCCCGTATCGTGTGGCGTTCGCGAGGCTGACCATCTCGTCCTCACCGGAGAACGGCGTGACGGCGAGAACGGGCGCGAACAGCTCCTCTTGGAAGAGGTCTGCATCCGCCGGGACGTCGGCGAAAACGGTTGGAGGGTAGAACCACCCCTTCTGGCCGGCCGTGGGCTCCCCTCCGGTGACGAGCCGAAGGCCGGTGTCGCGAGCCGCGGTCACCTGACCCTTCACGGATTCGAACTGCCGCAGCGTTCCCAGCGGTCCTAGCTGCGTCTCCTCGAGACGGGGGTCCCCGATCCGGATCTTCTCCGCGAGGACTTTCACCCTCTCGAGCACTTCCTCATACACGGGCTGTTCCACGAGGCACCGGGAACCTGCCACGCATGTCTGCCCCGCGGCGGCGAAGATGCCGGCGGCCACGCCCATCACCGCACGGTCGAGATCCGCATCGGCGCAGACGATGTGTGGTGACTTCCCACCCAGCTCCAGCGTGACCGGCGTGATGTTCGCCGCGGCTGCTGCGGCAACATGCTTGCCCACCTCGGTTCCGCCCGTGAACGCGATCTTGTCGACCCCTGGATGTGAGACCAAGGCCTCACCCGCTTCCGCTCCTCCGGTCACCACGCTCAGAACCCCGGCCGGCAAGCCGGCCTCGCGCGCAAGCCGGGCGAACGCCAGGATCGACGCCGAGTTTTCCGGCGACGGCTTCGCAACTACCGTGTTCCCGGCCGCGATCGCCGGTGCGAGCGAGCCGGTGAGCAGATACAGCGGCGAGTTCCACGGCACGATGCTTGCCACGACCCCGTAGGGCTCGCGGAGCGTCATGCCGAGAACATCGGGTTGGTCAACCTGCACGGTCGCCCCCCGGATCTTGTCCGCCATGCCGCCGTAGAAACGGAAACTACGCGCGGCTGCCAGCATCAGCGCGCGTGTCTCGCGGAGGAGCTTCCCGATATCACGCGTTTCCAGGAGCGCGAGCTCGAGTGCGTACCGGGTCATGACATCGGAGAGTCCGAACAACAGTTCTCCACGTTCCGTCGCCGTTAGCTTCTGCCAGGCGGGGGATCGGAACGTCGTGCGCGCGAGCGACACTGCCTTGTCGACGTCGGCGAACCCCGCGTCCGCCAGCTCGTACCACGGCTCGCCGACGGTCGGATCGAAGCTCGGCAGGTAGCGGCCGCTTGCGGGCTCCATCGGTTCGCCGATGAAGATGCCCTGGCGTGACTGCTCGACGCCGGCCTCCAGGCCTTCGGTTGGGGTCGGGTTCGTCATCGTTAGTGCGTCACCTCTTCGATGTAGTCGTCCCATCCACGGATGTCGGGATCCACCGCCGCGACACGACCGGACTCTGCAGATCCCGTGTAGATCCCGAACCGGTCGGCTGCCCGCTCCCACAGGTAGCGGCGAAGCACACTTGCGGTGTGGTCCTCCTCGATCTTCTCCCACGGCATCTGTGTCGCGGGAAACAGGGTCACGTCTTCCCTGACATGTGCGGCCGGGTCGCTCGCGTGCGCCCGGTACACGAGCGTAAGTTCGTCCGCATCGTCGTAGACCGAAAACAGAAGTGGTACCTCGACATCGAGGCCGACCGCGTCGAAAGCGGCAGCACGAAGTGACGGGTCGTCCAGGTGGGTGCGTGTTGGATGGGTAGACGGCAGCGTCCATCCGCTTCCGCGTGGTGCCAGGGGCACCTGCCCTGCGAGCTCGACGACCCAAGCGATCGTGGTGCCGTTCGAAACACCGATCTCGTCCAGGGTTCGTTCCGGTGACAACGACACGTATCCGCCTTGGCAGAACCCAAGTGGTCGGCGCGGATGGCGCGCGAAGTCCACGACCTGCCCGATCAACATCAGGTGGTCACCGACCGTGCGCGCCTCAAAGGTCCGGCAATCGAGCCAAGCGACGCTCTCCTCGAAGATGGGGGCACCGCTGCGGCCATAGGTCGGGATCAGGCCCGCGAATTTGTCGGGCCGCTTCGACGCGAATCTCTGAGCGATATCGAGCTGCGAGTCCGCGAGCACGTTGACCGCGAACCCCTTCGAGGTCTGAAACGCGCCGTAGCTACCGGCGCGGCAGTCGATACACACCAGGATCAGCGGGGGATCGAGCGAGACCGACGTGAACGAGTTCGCCGTCATGCCCCACGGATGGTCGCTGGAGTCGACGGTGGTGACGACGGTGACGCCGGTCAAGAAACTGGCCAGGGCTTTCCTCAGGCCGACAGGATCGATCTCCCCTGATGGGGCGCTGCTCACCGAGCCTCCTGGACCACTCACGCGTCCCCGCTTCTTGTCTGCTGTCAGATTGTCTGCTAACTTATCATAAGACAAAAGAGGGTGCAAATGGCGGACACAGGCTTCGAGGGACTCGGCGTGGAGCGCGCCGCACCGGTGCGCGAGCAGGTGGCAAGCGTCATCCGCGAGGCCATCACCGACATGCGGCTCCGGCCCGGTCAGTTCTTGGTCGAACGAGAGCTCTGCCTCGCGACCAACACGAGCCGCGCGTCGGTTCGGGAGGCGCTGCGCCAACTGGAATCAGAAGGGCTGGTCGTGTCGATCCCCGGACGCGGGGTCTGCGTTGCGGAACTCACGCGAGCCGAGGCTCTCGATCTCTATGAGGTGCGCGGTGGCCTTGAGGCGATGGCGGGCCGCCTATTCGCCGAACGCGCCGATGAACGAGATCGAGTTGCGCTCACAGCCGCCGTTGATCGGATCCGCTCGACAGCGTTTGACCCGGCGCAGATGCTGAAAGCGAAGGCGGACTTCTATGAAGTCCTCTTCCGGGGCACCGGAAACCCAGAGCTGGTGAGGATCCTCCACATGCTTCATCGGCGCATCACGCTCTTGCGGTCGATCTCGCTCTCGGTCCCGGGCCGTCCTCAGCAGTCGGTCACCGAGATCGAGTCGATCCTCGACGCGGTCACGCGCCGTGACGGCGAAGCGGCGGCCGACCGGTGCCTCGCGCATGTCCGCGCCGCAGCGGCCGCCGCCTTCTCAGCCGACCCCGAACGAACGCCGCTGAAGGGTGAAGAGGCGAGCGGGGGAGCTTAGGAGTAGAACTCGACGATGAGGCGTTCCTCGACCTCGACCGGTAGGGGGACCTCGGTGCGCTCGGGCATACGCGACAACGTGCCCGAGACCTCGGACTTGTTGCGGTAGAGATAGGCCGGCGGATCGGGAGTGATCTCGAGCGCTTCGCGAACCGCGATGAAGTCCCGTGCCTTCGTCGTCAACGCAACCGTTTGCCCGGGCTTCACTTGGGCGCTCGGAACGTTCAACCGTTTCTCGTCCAGGAGCACGTGACCGTGACTCACCAGCTGACGCGCCTGGCGGTTGGTCAACGCGAAGCCGAGGCGCAGGCACACGGTGTCCAGGCGGGTCTCGAGCGATTGGATCATCTCTTCGCCGGTGACGCCCTTGGAACGCGAGGCTTTGTCGTAGTAGCCGCGCATCTGGGCTTCCGAGACACCGTAGATGTGACGGAGCTTCTGCTTTTCCACCAGGCGCGTTTGGTACTCAGAGATGCGCTTACGGCCACGGCCGTGCATGCCGGGCGGGTACGGGCGCTTGTTCGACGGGCAGTTGGGGCGGCCACAGAGGGCGGCGCCGACACGTCGGCAGGTCTTGTGCTTGGGACCGATCTTATCCACGGTGCGAACCCCATCCGCGACCCTCAGCGGTGCCGGGTGCTCCCGCTGGTCAGGGCGCCGGGTCGTAGACCCCTGACCGTGAAGTTGGCTCGCCGAACGGCGAGGAACTGCGGGAACTCGTGCCCTTGTTGCCACCGAATGTACCAGCCGGGGCCGTCTCGTTGCCCTGCTGCGGAACGTCCGGCTCTCGGCCGCCGCTACGCTAGGTCGGTGGATGGCGCTCGAGATCGCGCGATGGGATCGGTGCTCGGTCTTGTGGTGGGAGATGCTCTCGGCGCTCCATTCGAGTTCAAGCGGTCCCACGACGTGCCCAACCCCATCCCGGCATTCGAACTCGATTGGTTCGGTTTGCCGCCGGGCACATGGACCGACGACACGGCGCTCGCGCGCAACCTCTGGCTCTCTCTGCTCGAGCACGAGGGTCGGTTGGACACGGCTGACATCGTGCGCCGCCACCTCGCGTGGCTCGCGACCTCCCCACGCGATGTGGGGAGCATCACGCGCCGCGTCCTCACCTGGACCGATGCCGGTGTCGACGACGCCGCCCATCGGTATGTGACCGAGCGTGGTCCGGAGATGAGCGCGGGGAACGGCTCGGTCATGTATTGCGCGCCGCTCGGTGTCGTCTCTGCGTTCCGGCCGCACGAGTTGTTGACCACCGCTCCCAGACTCTCGGCGATCACCCACTGGGACGAACGCTGTCGAACCGGCTGCATCGCCGTCACGCTCGCCGCCGCCGCCCTGGTCAGGGGCGAAAGCGGTGAGGAGGCGGTCCGTTCAGCGCTGAAGGCGGTGGCCGATCGCGAAGGTGGAGAGGAACTCGAGTACCTGGTCGGAGCCGCAGGTATCGAGCGGCCGATCGACGGTCCAGACCAAGGATTCGTGTTCTTCACGACCGGAGTGGCATTGCGGGTGGCCGGAGAGGAGCGTGGCTTCGAGGAAGGACTCCGTGAGGTCATCGCGCTGGGCGGGGACGCCGATACCAACGCGTCGGTGACGGGAGCCCTGCTGGGAGCGCTGCACGGTGTGGACGCGATCCCTTCACCGTGGCTCGAGGTCCTTGCTGAGGGTCGCGAGATCCGGCACGAAGCCGAGTTGGTCGCGGCCCTGGCCGCGGAGCGGGGTTAGTAGCCCGCTCCGGCGGCTGTGTACTCGTCGTCCGGTCCGGGGAGTCGCCGGATCAATCCGGCGCCGGTCAGTTCGGCGAGCATCCGTCCCGCGAGCGCGGAACCGATCCCGAAGTGGCGAGCCAGGCTGTCCCTGGTCCACACGTCTTCGTCGTTCCTGGAGAGCGCGTGGAGGATCGTTGTCCTGGCATGCGTCTCAGGGTTTTCAAGTTGTGTCTGCATATTCTTCACCTCCCTCCTGGGCGTCGCGTTGTGCGGCGCCATCCATAGTGTCCTGCGACGTTGGCTTGCATCGCAAAGGTTCCCGCTGAACCTTCGTCCCGTGTTCATCGATTGTTCGCTCAGACGAGAAGGCCTGTAACGAGACCGGTGAAACATGAGACTGTGGCCCATCACACGCGGGAGGTTGAGATGGACCCGATCAAGATCTACGGGGCAACCTGGTGCCCCGATTGCCGCCGGGCGAAGAAGTTCCTCTCGGACCAGCGGATCGCGTTCGAGTGGCACGATCTGGAGGTCGACCCGGACGGGCAGGCTGTGGTGCAATCCCGCAATAACGGTAACAACGTTATCCCGACCATCATATTCCCCGACGACACCCACCTGGCCGAGCCAACGAACGAAGAACTCGCGGAGAAGCTGGGGATCCAGCGCACCGCCGAGATGCACGCCTACGATCTCATCATCGTGGGCGGGGGTCCGGCCGGGCTCACCACGGCCATCTACGCGGCTCGCGAGAACCTGACCACGTTGATCGTCGATTCCAAAGGCTTGGGTGGCCAGGCGGGCGTCACGGAGCGGTTCGACAACTACCCGGGATTCCCGGAGGGCATCGCGGGCCAGGAGCTGGCCGATCGGTTCGTGCAGCAGGCCGAGCGCTATGGGGTGGAGATGCTTCAGGCGGTGAGCGTCACCGGCATCATGCGCGAACCCGGCGGGATGCTCGAAGTCCACACGGCGACCGGCGAGCACTACGACGGCCACGCGGTGATGGTCGCCACCGGCTCGTCCTACCGCCGCACCGACGCCGAAGGGGAAGACGAGTTGATCGGCGCCGGCATCCACTTCTGCGCCACCTGCGACGGCCCCTTCTATAAGGGCTCGCACCAGCTCATGGTGATCGGCGGTGGGAACTCCGGCCTCGAAGAGGGACTCTTCCTGACCCAGTTCACCGACAAGGTCACCGTGGTCGAGTACGGCGACACGTTGCGCGGTTCGAAGATCTTGCAGGACAAGGTCCTGCACCATCCCAAGATGGAAGTCCTGCTCAACCACGCCGTGACGTCGTTCAAGGTGAAAGACGACGGGAGCGGGAAACTCGGGACCGTGATCATCGAGGACCGTGCCTCCGGTGAGTCGCAGGAGCATCATCCCGCGGGAGCATTCATCTTCATCGGGTTGGATCCCAACACCGGCTTCCTGGATGGATCCGTCGGGCTCGACGAACGGGGCTTCGTCGTGACGGATACGGCCACCTATATGACCGACGTGCCCGGGGTCTTCGCTGCCGGCGACGTGCGTGGTGGATCGACGAAACAGCTCGCGTCCGCGGTCGGGGAAGGCGCTGCGGTCGCGATCCAGATCCGGCAGTACCTGGATCGTGAGGGGGTGGCGTGATGGAGGCATCAGAGATCTTCGAGAACATCCTCAAGGCCGACGAGAAGTTGAAGTACTCCACGGAAGCCAACGGTGAGGTCCGGCGTCAGCAGGCCATCGACCTCCTCCGCCAAGCCCTGGCCGATGCAGAGAGCATCCACAACGAACCGCTCGCTGATCAGGTGAAGGTCCGGCTGATGGATCTGGGCGAGTCGCCGTAACGCCCGGTCGGCTGGTCCGTCTCTCTCACCGTTCCGACGCCCACGCTGCGAAGACTCCTTGCAACGCGCTCCTCTGTTCGCTGGGGATCGCTTCCGGATCGAGGCTGCCCGTGAGTCGGATGGTCTCTCGGATCTGCGCCAGGTAGTTGGTGCACCCATCGCAGAGCGCCAGGTGCTGATCGAACCGCGCACGGTCTTCCGGCGACATCTCGTCCTCGAGATACGCGGTCACTGCCTCCACCAGGTCTCTGCACTCCATCTATGCACTCTCCAGATAAGCCGCCGCGGCTGCGCGCACTTTCGCCCGCGCCCGGTGAAGGAGCACCCTCTGATTGGTCTCAGATAGTTCCAACGCGTTACGAACCTCCTCGGACGTCCAGCCCAGCACGTCTCGAAGGCGGATGACCTCTGCTTGCATGGGCGGAAGCGCGTCGATAGCTCTGCCCAGCAACCACCGCAGCTCCGAACTCTCCAGACGCTCCTGCGGAAGCGACATCCAATCGGCCGGGAGCGTGGACCATGCATTCGGGTGGGCGCTGTTCGGACCCTGGAACCAGACGTCGGGGAGTGAGGGCGCATCCAGGTCGTCACCGGCCAGCGATGCGAACGGCGTGCTCCGTCCCTCTCGCTGTCCTCGTGTCTTCGCGATGTTGGTGCAGATCCGGAAGATCCACGTCCTGAGCGAGGACCGTCCTTGGAACCTGTCGATGCCCTGAAGAACCCCGAGCCACGTTTCCTGCGCGACCTCCTCGGCCACAGCCAGAGATCCCACGTACATGCGGGCCACGCGGATCAGGGTGGGCTGGAGACGTTCGACGAGCGTCATAAAGGCTGCTTCGTCGCGGGCACGCAGCTGCTGGATAAGGGCAAGATCATCGGATGAAGGGGAGGGGGATGTCACAGGCCGAGCCTAGCGCGTCGAGTGGCTAGCCGGAGATGCGGCCGCCGTAGACGAAGGAGCCGAATGCGTCGACGCTTCGGATGTTCACTTCACCGCCAGCGCCGGGGTGATCCGCGTCGACCATGTAGCCGCCTCCGATGTAAAGGCCGACATGACTTACGGGGGAGTAGAAGAAGACGAGGTCGCCGGGAACCAGCTGAGCCCGAGTGACGTGAGGAAGCATGGCGGCCATCATGGCGCTCGAGTGCGGAAGACTGATCCCCGCGTGGGCGTAGGACCACATCACCAGTCCGGAACAGTCGAACCCGCTCGGGCTGGCTCCCCCCCAGACGTACGGAGTGCCGATCACGGACTTCGCGTAGTAGATGGCGGTGTCCGCCGCGTTCGCGTTCGGCGGGGGTGGCGGGGTGCCGTCGCCTGTGCCGCCCGGGGGCGGCGTGCCACTGGAACTGCCGCCCTGCTCGGCCGCGCGCGCGGCAGCTGCAGCTGCCTTCGCCGCAGCGACCTGCGCGGCGTGCCATGAGCCATAGATCTGCGTGTAGTAATCCTTGGCCTTCGCCGCCGCGGCGTCGATCTGGGCTTTGCGGTCGGCGATGATCTGTTGCTGCTTCCTCGCGTCGGCCGCGGCCGCTTCGAAGGTCTGTCGAGCAGCGTCAGCCTGGATCTGCGCGGACTGGTACTTCGTGGCCAGGTCGGCGTCGTGCCCCGCGATCGCGCTCATGTAGGCGACCCGGTCGGAGAAATCGGAGAATGACTCCGAGCCGAGGAGCCCTCCAAGCTGCGACCCCTGGGAGGTGTAGGCCGCCGTCTCGCGGAGGTTGAGCTCATGCCGGGCCAATTCGGCGGCTGCCTGGGCGGTGTCCATCTGCTGCTTTGCGGCTTGCTGCTTCACCACGAGCGCCTGCCACTGGGCGGTTGCGGTGTTGAGCTGTTCGGACAAGATCTCGGCCTGGTGGTTCAAAGCGTCGAGCTTGGCCTTCGCGGAGTCCACCTGGGCCTTACTTGGGGCCGCGGAAGAGGTGCCGATCGAGACGAGGAACCCGGGGAGCACGATGAGTGCAGCTACTGAGAGCCGCAGGATCTTCGAGCGCTTCCGGGTCATATGCCTCCTGGGATCGGGGATATCTGCCTATGCAAAAGGCCCCGTCAACCGGAGCCCTCGCCGTCGAGGCTACCCGGGCTGCCGGGCTTCGTCAAACCTCCGTACTGCTTCGGCGAAACCCGAAGAAACTTGAGGCCCAGCTATTTTCGCAGGTGAGGGCGGGTCTCTCGACCCGCCCTCCAGCGTGTTCTCGAGTCGGGACGGCGGGACTTGAACCCGCGACCTCAGCGTCCCGAACGCTGCGCGCTACCAAACTGCGCCACGTCCCGAGGGGGTCCAGTGTAACGAAGCGACTGCCCCTAGCTCCTTCGCGGATGGAGCTCCAAGAGGGCTGCTTCAGGGCGGCAGCAGAAGCGGAACGGGGCGAACTTGCTGGTTCCCATGCCGGGTGACAGGTACATGATCGCTTCGCCCATCCTGATCAGTCCGCTGACCAACCGCCGCGGCATCGAGCAGTTCGTCACCAGTGCCCCAACCAGTGGGAGGCAGACCTGGCCCCCGTGGGTGTGGCCGGCGACCATGAAGTCGTAGCCCAGGGCGGCGGTTTCCGGGGCCGAGTCGGGAGAATGCATCACGGCGAACCCGAAGCGCTCGGGCCGGACCCTGGGGGCGATCCTCAGGTCATGCCAGTCGATGTGCGCGTCATCAAGGCCGAGCAGTTCGATGGGGACCCCATTGATCTCGACGTCTCGGTGGACGTTCGTGAGGTCCTCCCATCCGCCGGCGGCGAGCTGCGCGCGAAGGTCGCCGGCGCGCCCTCGTATCGCTCGGCGTGGATGGCGCTTCCCTTTGAAGTAGGCCAGGTAATTCAGCGGCTGTGGGACGAAGTAGTCGTTCGAACCCAGGACGAACCAGCTGGCGGCGCTGCCGAGCACCTGACGAAGTGCCGCCACCACCGGTTCCACGGCTTCGGGGCCGGCCAAGAAGTCACCGGTGATCACCGTGATGTCGGCCTTGGGCAAAGAGGCGAGGAAGCGTGTCTTCCTGGGTTCGTGCGTCGTGAAGTGCAGGTCAGAGAGGTGGAGGACCGTGATCGGCCGCGAAGCGCTCGCCGGTAGGATGTCCAAGCGGTGCCGGGTGATGCGGAACCACGAGTGTTCGATGAGCACGCCGTAGGCGACGCACAACACACCGATGCCAAGAAGACCCGCCAGCCACGCAAGCACGGGAGGAGTCTAGTGACCGACCCCACACTGAAGTCACAGATCCACGAACAGATGACGAAGGCCATGAAGAGCGGCGACAAAGTCTCCGTTGGTGCACTCCGGATGCTCTGGGCGGCCATCACCTTCAAGGAGAAGGAGGTCCTCCACGAACTCTCCGACGAGGAGGTTCGCGAGGTGGCCGGCAAAGAGGTCAAGAAACGGAGCGAGTCGATCGAGGCGTTCGAAGGTGCGGGCCGAACCGAACTGGCGGAGAAGGAGAGCGTCGAGCGAGCGGTCATCAGCCCGTTCGCCCCGGACGTCCTTTCCGACGAACGCCTGGATGCCTTAGTAGATGAAGCCATCACCGCCACCGGCGCCACCTCTATGAAGGAGATGGGCAAGGTCATGGGCATGGTGATGGGTAAGACGAAGGGCTTCCAGGTGGACGGCAATGCGGTCCAGGCGAAGGTACGGGCGAAGCTCGGCGACTAGTGCTTGCGGCCCACGGTGATCGTCACGGTGCTGCCCTGCTTCGCGTGTTCCCCGCCGCCCGGCGATTGGGCGAGGATCACACCGATCTTCACTGGATTCGTCACCACGGTGTTCTTGATGACCACGGCGAACCCTCGCTTTGTCAGGGCGGCTTTGGCATCGGCCAACGTCAGGCCGGTGACGGTCGGCACCGCTTTGGTGGCCGGCTTCCCGGTGCTCACCTCGATGATGACGCTGGTGCCGAGTTCGGCGGAGAAGCCACCACTCGGAGACTGCGAGACCACGATCCCCTTGGGGGCGGCGTCGTCGATCGCTTGAACCACCGGAACGAAGTGGGCTCTCCGCAGCGCGGCCGCGGCCTTCGCTTGCGTCTTGCCGACCACGTTGGGGATGTTCGCCCGCTTCGGGGTGGGTGGGGACGCGAACGAGAGCGGGGGCATGCCGTGCATCACATGCGTCATGTAGGCCGCCCAGATGGGGGCGGCGAGCGATCCTCCAAACACGCCCGTGCCGAAGTAGGGGGCCATGGAGGTATCGGTGCTCGGGAAACCGACCCACACAGATGTCGAGACCTGCTTCGTGTAGCCGATGAACCAGGCGTCGGCGTAATCCTGGGTGGTACCGGTCTTTCCAGAAACCGGCCACGGCGAGAGGTTCGCGCCCGAACTGCTGGCCGTACCGCTCGTCACTACCCCGTGCAGCATCGCGGTGATGAGGTGCGCGGTGTCGGGCTTCAGCACGGCATTGCAGGCCGGTTTGTGCCGATAGAGGACCCCGTCGGAGTTCAAGATGCGTGTCACCGCGAAGGGCTCACAATGGACCCCATCGTTCGCGAAGGTCTGATACGCCGATGCCATGTCCAAAGGGCTGACTGAGTTGGTCCCCAACGTGATCGAGGGAACGGCCAGGAGGTTGCTCGTGATCCCCATGTCGTGGGCAGCAGACACGATGGCGTCCGGGCCGACCTGCAACGCCAACTGCGCGAACACCACGTTGACCGAATCCGCGATAGCGGTCCACAGGTTGATGAATCCCATGTCCCCTACCTCCGAGTTGTTAACGCAATGGTCGTTGCTCGTCCACTTCGGCGAACAGAACGGCGACCTGGAGCTGAAGGTCGTGTTCGGGGAGACGTGCTGGCGGAAGGCGGCTACGAGGGTGAATGGCTTGAATGCGGAGCCGGTCTGCCTCACGGAGGTCACCAGGTTGAGTTTGTCCCGCTGGAAGTTCCGGCCGCTCAGCATGGTTCGGATGGCACCGGTGGCATTGTCGATGGACACGATGCCCGTATCCGGTTTGTTCGCGTAGCCCGGGTTGGCGACCGGGACGGCCCACGGTGCCGACGCAGCCTCCTGTGCGTAGGACTGCCACTGCGGGTCCAGGGTCGTGTAGATCTTCAGGCCGCCTTCCTGCAGCCGCTTCTGCCGCGCCTGGTATCCCTTCCCGAGTGAGTCGTACTCACCGTTGGTGTTGTTGAGGATCTGCTGAGTGAGGTAGGTCACGAAGTAAGGCGGTGTTGCCAGGCTGTTCGTCCCGGGGTGTTTCACGATGCCGAGCGGCTTCGCCTTCGTGCTGTCGGCCTTCGCTTGACTGATGTCCCCCAGGAACGCCATCCGGTCGAGCACGAAGTTCCGTCGGCGTCGCGCCCGCTTCGGATGGTTGATGGGGTTGTAGCCCTCGGGCGCCCGAACCATCCCGGCCAGGAGCGTCGACTGGACGAGCGTCAGCTTCGACGCGGGCACATGGAAGTAGAAGTCGGCAGCCGTCCCGATCCCGTACTGACCGCTCCCCAGATAGATGTCGTTGAGATACAGCTCAAGGATCTCTTTCTTCGTGTACTTCTGTTCGACCTGCATGGCGATCGCGAGCTCTTGGAACTTCCTGGCGAACGTTCGGTCTGTCGTTCCCAGGACCGCGTTCTTCACGAGCTGTTGGGTGATCGTCGAACCACCCTGGGTCGGGGTTCCCGACCTCACGTCGGCGATCAGCGCGCGGATCAACCCTCGAAGGTCCAGCGCGCCGTGGTTGTAGAACTCGGAGTCCTCGGTGTCGATGACCGCCTGCTGCATGACATCGCTCACGTGTGTGAGGCGCACGATCTCACGGTTGTCCAGGTAGAGCTGCGCCAGGACCGTCTTCCCGTCGTTCGCGTAGATGGTGGAACGTTCCGGCAGGCGCGGGATGTGGGTGAACCCGGCACCCGCGGCCGCGAGGGTGTCGCTGAGCTTGGTGACGCCCACCCCGGCCGCGACGAACGGTGGAGCGATGATGACCGCCAACAGTCCCGCGCTCAATGCGATAACAGGAACAAGAAGCAGGATCGCGAGCGGCTTGAACACCGGTCGATCACTGAGTCGTCGGAGGTCGCGCTCCATAGTGTTCCGCCAAGGATACTCCGGCGTCCTCGGTACGATGAGGTGATCATGCGCCGATCTCGTTCTTTCGTCGTGGCTCTCGTCATGCTCTTCGCGTGGCCCGCCGCAGCCGTTGCGGTGAGTGCGTCGCCCACCCCTTCGATCACCTCGAGCCCCACCCGTGTGGAGGTCATCAAGGTCGAGGGTGCGATCGATAGCACCCTGCTCTCCTACGTTCGCGGGAAGCTCGCGGTCGCCGAGGCCGAACACGCCGTCGTCGTCCTGCAACTCAACACGGCCGGTTCCCTGGGTCAGGATGCGATCGCCCTGGGCGACAAGATCGCTCAGATGAACGTGCCGGTCATCACCTGGACAGGTCCCGAGCCGGCGAAGGCCGCCGGGGCCGGAGCGCTCCTGATGCAGGCTGCCACGATCGCGACGGTTGGACCCGGATCACAGACGGGTCCGCTCTACCCATTGGACCTGGCCCATCCCGACGAACGCCCCGACGTGACGGCGGCGCTCGCCCGCTGGGCTTCCCTGCACGGTCGAACCGCGCCGGACCTCTCCGTGATCGCGGATACCGGGATCGCAGCGCAACCCGCCATCGACACGGGGCTCGCCCAGTTCGCGGCCATCTCCGTGCCGGACCTTCTGGACAAGCTGAACGAGCAAGCGATACAGGTGAACGGCCAACCGTTCATCTTTCACACGCACGTAGCCAAGACCGCGGCTGAGGCCAGGGCCGCCACGGTGGATATCCGGTTCAACAACATGGGGCCGCTCGACCGGCTGCTGCACTGGGCATCCTCTCCGTCGGTCATATTCCTGTTGCTGGTCTTGGGCCTGGCCGGAGTGGCGTTCGAACTGACGCAGCCGGGGTTCGGGTTCGCCGGATTCGCCGGGGTTGGGATGCTGGCACTCGCCGCATACGGGCTCACCGTTGTGCCCGTCTCCTGGCTCGGTCTCGTCATGTTGCTGGGCGGTGTGGGCGCGATGGTCGCGGACGTTCGTATCCGGAACTTAGGGCTCTTGAGCGTTATCGGCGTCGTCGTGTTCTCCGTCGGGTCGTGGCTGGCTTGGCACGATGTGGGACCGGCGATCAGGCTCTCACCGTGGCTATTGGGGTTCTCGGTTGTCGCGAGCGTCCTCTACTACGGGTTCGGGCTCACCGTCGCCTTGCAGTCACGCGATCGGATCGTCACCGCGCAGCGTGGGCTCATCGGGCTGGTCGGGGAGGCTCGAGGCAAGCTCTCGCCCGAAGGTCCGGTCTACGTCAAGGGCACCATGTGGCGCGGCCGCTCGATGAGCGAACCCATCGCCCCCGGTTCCAAGGTCCGAGTGAGAGGCATCGATGGCCTCGTACTGAAGGTCGAGGTCGAACCGGGTTCCACCCCCGGCGGGCCCGGCCCGATCACCGCCGAGGACGATCCCCAGCCTACCCCCGCCCAGGGCTGAAGTTCCCGGATCACCCGAATCCCCCGGAGCTTCGGGAACGAACAACAGGGTGAAGGGGGTTCGGTGGAACGAGCGCACAGAGAGCTGGAAGGCTGGCGATACGCCGCCGCCTGCAGGGGTGAGGACCCGGCTCTCTTCTTCGCGCCTTCGTATTTCGAGAAGCGTGGCCAGAAGCAGGCACGAGAAGCCGTTGCGAAGGCCATCTGCTCCCGGTGTCCGGTTCGGACCGAGTGCCTCGACTTCGCCCTGGCCACCCGCGAAACGCACGGAGTCTGGGGCGGCTTCAACGAGATGGAACGTCGTCGCCTTCTCCGCGCTCGCGAACAAGAGGCCGGCTGAGGGCTTCGTCGACCTCGGTCATGTTCGTGGGAATATCCCGACATGGATGACGCAACGATCCTGCGGAACCTGTCCGAAGCGGGCTTGGAACTGCCACCCAGCCCGCAAGCACTTGCTGCATATATCCCGGTCGTCACCTCGGGAACGCTGGCCGTGGTGAGCGGGCAGATCCCCATGAGGAACGGCGAAGTGCTGGCGGCCGGGAAGCTCGGCCAGGGCGTCGGCGTCGACGAGGCGGCGGAGGGGGCTCAGCAGGCGGCGTTGCAAGGGCTGGCCGCGCTCCGCTCCACGCTGGGGTCGTTCGATCGCGTGGTGCGGATCGTGCAGCTCACCGTCTACATCGCGGCGACGCACGACTTCGTCGAGCATCCGCGCGTGGCCAACGGTGCGAGCGATCTGCTCGGGAAGATCTTGGGAGAGAACGGCCGGCACGCGCGGGCTGCTGTGGGCGTGATCTCATTGCCGCTGGGCGCTTCGGTCGAGGTCGTGATGATCGCGGAGATCACCCCGGCCTGACCTCAGGTGCCTCGGGGGAACCTGAGGTCCCCCTCGCGGCGCGTGATGCCCTGGCGGTCCATCCATTCCATGAGCGGCACCGCATATTTCCTGCTGGTGCCCAGCGCCTCGCGTACCGCGCTTACCGTGATGCCTTGTGGTGCAGCGTTCACCAGGGCCGCGGCACGCGCGGCGAGTTCGGCCGAGATGACCAGCTCCGGGGAGACGCGCACCAGCAGACCTTCTCTGCCCGCCGCCTCGATGAGATCCGAGCCGAAGCCCGTGGCCCTCAGTTCCCTCACCGTGGGGGGGGTCGGCGAGTCGATAACAGCCAGGAGACGGTCGGTCTCGGCCGTGCGGATCGGCGCCGCGTGGTGCGACGGGAGCCGGAGCGCCCCGCCTTCCCGTACCAGCGTCCCAGCCGTCACGAGTTCGCTGATCGCAGCATCCGCGAACGACGCATCCGTCCGAACGCCCGCTCGACGCGCGGCACGGACCACCTCCCGTCGGATCAGATCCACATCCGCGCCGGGCTGTAGCGGGGTCGCTTCGTGGTGCGCGGCCAAGCGTTCGACCGCGCTGTGCTCCAGGTCCCGACGCAGGGTGTCGGAGAACAACCATGGGGCCGAGGGCTGTGGGACGCCCAACTGTTCCGCGACGGAGACCGCCGTCACGGCGCCGCGTTCGTTCACCAGGAGCGTGACCAACGACGCGAGATCGCCGGCCGCGATCGTCCGTGCCCGCGCAGCCAAGCGCTCCTGCGGGTCGGCGCCCGCGCGGGTCGGTGGAGCGGTGTCCAGCACGACGCCACCGCCGACGGTCTCTCGCCTTCCGGACTCCCTGAGCACGAAGCGATCCCCGGGCGCCAAGACCAGCGGGCGCGATAACCGCAACCTGACGAACGCCGGGGTCCCACCGGGTTCGATCCGCTGGGCGCCATAGATCCGCAATCGCGCGTCGACCTCCGCGGCACCGGCGTACAGCTTGAAGGCGCCTCGCGAGGTGATGGCGTGAGCCAGGCCTCGGACGGGGCGCAGCTCGGCTTCCATCACGGCGCCCGGACGCCACTGGTCTGGCACGGTGAGGACCTGGCCGCGCTCCAGGCCATCCCGTTCGGCGCCCACCAGGTTGGCGGCGACCCGGCTCACGGGCTGTGCGCGGGTTTCACTCTGCTTGTGGGTCTGGAGGGTTCTGATGCGGGCGCGCTGCCCGGACGGAAGGAGCTGAACATCCTGCCCCACCACCAAGGAGGCACCCTCGAGTGTGCCGGTCACCACCGTCCCGGCCCCCTTCATGGCGAAGACTCGGTCGATGAAGAGTCGCGCGCGGCCGGCGGCGGGCCGTGGGGCTGTTCCGACCAGCTCGCTGAGCGCCTTGAGGAGAGCGTCGACACCGGCGCCCGACGTCCCCGAGACCGACACGATCGGGGCGCCGGCTAACGTCGTTCCTTCCAGGCGCTCACGAACATCGGCTCGTGCCCGGTCCAACCGGTCGGCATCCACGAGGTCCATCTTGGTGAGCGCGACCACTGCGTTGCTGACGCCGAGCACGTCAAGGATCTCCAGGTGCTCCTCGCTCTGCGGCTTCCATCCCTCGTCGGCGGCGACAACGAAGAGCACCAGCCGGATCGGTCCGACGCCCGCCAGCATGTTCGCGATGAATCGTTCATGGCCCGGAACATCGACGAACCCGATCTCCCGTCCTCCGGGGAGCGTGCACCACGCATATCCCAGGTCGATGGTCAGGCCACGCCGCTTCTCCTCCGCCCAACGGTCGGGATCGATCCCGGTGAGCCGCGCGATGAGGGTGGACTTCCCGTGATCGACGTGTCCGGCGGTGGCCACCACGCGGAGTTCGGGCGACCCGTCCACGTCAGTCGTCGTCGACGTCGTCGCCCTCCATGGCGTAGAGCACGGCGCGAGCGAGATCTCGGATCTCATCCGGCCTCACGGTTCTCGCGTCGAGCAGGATCGACCGCTCCTCCATCCGGCAGAAGACGCTGGGCCGCCCCATCCGCAAGCGCGCAGCGAACGCCGGTGGATCGGGCACCGTCACGCGGACGCCCCACGAAGGGATCGATGTGCCGGGGGTGGCGCCTCCGCCCACCACCGATTCGCATCGGTGGACGTGGGCGTGTTCCAGATCTCCGCCGATGGTTTCGGCAAGGAGCTGGGCTCGTTTCCTGACCGACTCGATGGGTTCGCGAAGCATCCGGTGGACGGGGATCTCGTCCTGGCGACCGGTGGTGTGCAGGACCAGGACGGCTTCGAGCGCCGCCACTTGCATCTTGTCCACGCGCACGGCGCGTGCGATCGGGTGACGCTTGAGTTTCTCGATCAGGTCCGCGCGCCCGACGATGCATCCGGCCTGCGGCCCGCCCAGGAGCTTGTCGCCGCTGAACGTCACCAGATCCGCGCCGTCCGCGAGGGCGGCTCCGACGTCGGGTTCGTCCTGTGGCATGCCGAGGCTCCGATGGAGGGATCCCGATCCCACGTCGAAGAGGAACGGGACGTCGTGCTTGTGGGCGAGCGTCGAAACGATGTTGGCGGCGACGCTCGCGGTGAAGCCAACTACCCGGTAGTTGGAGGGATGGACCTTGAGGATGGCGCCGGTCTTCGGCCCGACGGCGTTCTTGTAGTCGGAGATCCTTGTTCGATTGGTCGTCCCGATCTCGATGAGCTTCGCGCCGCTCGCCGACATGATGTCGGGGATGCGGAATTCGCCGCCGATCTCGATGAGTTCGCCGCGGCTGACCAGGACCTCTTTCCCCTTGGCGAGTGCGGCCAGGCTGAGGAGCAGCGCCGCGGCACAGTTGTTCACCACGAATGCCGCCTCGGCGCCCGTGAGCGCGGTCAAGAGGAGTTCGGCGCGGGTGGTCCGTTTGCCGCGGGCTCCGGTGAGGCGATCAACCTCCAGGTCGCCGTAGGAACGCCCGGCGCGGGCAGCGGCCATCGCGGCGGCCTCGGGAAGGGGCGCCCGGCCCAATCCCGTGTGGAGGATCACACCGGTCGCGTTGATGGCGGGCGTAAGTCCGGACTTCGTTCTGGAGGCGATGGCGGCGGCGCGAGCCAGGATCTCGTCAGCGGTCGGAGGGGCATCGCCTTGGCTCGCCGCGGTTCGGACGTTCTCCAGGACGGCGGCCAACGTGGTCTTCAGCAGCGGCCGTCCCAAGCTCTTCGCCGCCCGCTGACCCGGCGCCGATCGCAGGAGCGCGTCGACCGAAGGAAGAGCCCGGCGAACGTCCAACATGGCTGGAGCCTACTCTCCAGGCCCGGGTGCGGACGTGTTCGCGTACCATAGGCCCGCCCATGGCAGACACGAGACAGCGCCCGGCGTTCCAGAGCAGCCACGAGATCACCTCGATGATCCGTGGCGGGGGTCTCGAATTCGAGGTCGCGGGCTTCAGCACCGAGGACATGATCCTCAACATCGGCCCCCAACATCCCTCGACGCACGGGGTCCTTCGGATCGTGCTGGAGCTTGACGGTGAGGTCATCAAGCGCGCTGAGCCGGTCATCGGCTACATGCATCGCGGGGCCGAGAAGCTCGCCGAGCACCGTGACGCCCGCCAGACCCTGGTCCTCATGAACCGCCACGACTGGATCAGCGCCTTCAACAACGAACTCGGCTGGACCATCGCCGTGGAACGCCTTGCCGGCATCGAGGTCCCCGAACGCGCCCAGTGGATCCGCACGATGATCGCCGAATGGAACCGGATCCTGAACCACCTCATGTTCGCCGGCTCCTATCCGCTCGAACTCGGCGCCATGACGCCCATCTTCTATTCCTTCATCGAACGCGAACTCATCCAGGACATGCTGGAGTCGTGCACCGGTGCGCGGATGCACCATTCGTACTGCCGGGTGGGCGGGCTCAAGGACGATCTGCCCGCAGGCTTCCTCAAGGACAGCGCGGCGTGCCTCACGGCCACCATGAAATGGGTGAAGACGTTCGAGTCGCTCATCATGGGGAACGAGATCATCCACGCGCGGTGTCGCGATGTCGGCATCATCCCCCCGGAGGTCGCCATCGCCTACGGCACCAGCGGTCCGGTGCTGCACGCGAGCGGCGTTCCGATGGATCCGCGCAAGGACGAGCCCTACGAGAAGTACGGCGAGGTCGAGTTCAACGTTCCGCTCGGAACGCGCGGTGACTCCTATGACCGCCTGTGGGTCCTGGTCGAACGCGTTCGCGAATCGTGCAAGATCATCGAGCAGTGCATGGAGAAAGTCCCGGCCGGTCAGTTCCGCGCCAGCGGCCTTCCGAAGAAGCTCACCATCGAGGAAGGCGAGGTTTACGTCAGAACGGAGAACCCACTGGGACTCATGGCCTACTACGTGGTGGGAACGGGGAAGAAAGAGCCCTACCGCGTGAAGATGCGGACGCCCTCCTTCAGCAACGTGAGTGTGATCCCCGCGATCCTGCCGGGCCAGCTGGTGCCCGACCTCATCTCGATCTTGGGTTCCATCTTCTTCGTGGTCGGCGATGTCGACCGCTGAGCGCGGCCAACGTCAGCTGAGCGCGGCCAACGTCAGCTGAGCGCGACGATCATCAGCGACGTTGGCGAGCCGAAGGGTGTGGTTCCTCCGACGGCCACGAGCTTCGTCCCACCCGCCACGTACCGGATCGAGTCGTCGAACGGCGTGATGCTCGAGTCGCCGAAGTCGAACGACGCGGTGGGTGTCGTGACGCCCATCGGGAAGAGGAACACGTCATCGGCCGAGGATGCGTTCGCCTCGACGGCGACCGTGGCGCCGTCGGGCGATGCCGCAACGCCGTCCGGGTAGGGCCCCGTCGGGTATGCGACCCGCTTGGTCAGGTTCTTCAACCCGAAGCCGGTAGCCGAGTACGGGGATCCGCAGGCGGCAAGCAGCTGCCCTTGCCCGGCCGTCAGCGCAAGGCTCCGGACGGCGCCGCCGCAATCCGTTCCGTCGGTCTTCGAGAGCACGGAGGTGACAGACGTGCCACTCACCCGGAGCTTCCACAGGGTGGGAGGGTTCGAGACGGTGCTGCCCCCCCAGAGGCGGCTGATCGTGCCCTCCGCCTGTGGGACCAGGAACGGGCAATCCTGCGGGAGACTGAGACTGGTGTAGGCGCGCTGGCTCGTGCCGTCGGGCAGCATCGAGCCGAGCCCGCCGCCGGAACCGTCGCACATCGAGAACCAGATCCGTCCGTCCAGGGGAGCGATGGAGAGCGGTGCCGCCGTGCCGACCGTGAGCTTGAGTCGACGCATCACCACGAGGGTATTCAGGTTGATCCGCCCGATCGCAGTGGCGTTGTGCAATGCGACGTAAAGGATGTGGCCGGAGATCGCCATGCTGCCGGCTCCTGGGAGTCTCGTGAGCGTCGTGACCAGCGCGCCCGCATCGTCGAGCACCTCAACGGCCCCGTCGGTGTTACCCGAGATGAAGATGTGTGAATGTGTGTCGTCGATCGCGATCCCCCCGAAGTGCGACAGCCCAGTGATCGGCACGAAGGTTGCGGTTGGGGCCGCTGCAGCGGGAAGAGTTGGACCAACGAGCACCGCTGTTAGTGCCATCGACGAGATCAGAAGCGTGAGGCGGCCAAAGACGTGTGGACTCCGCATGGGTCGTGAGCTCCTCGGGGGGTTGTGTGAGGGCGAAGCCTATACGTCGGTATGGCTCTGATGCAAGACCCGTGCGATAGCGTCGGGGGATGACGACTGGAGTCCTTGATGCGGCGACCGAGACCGCGCGACGTGTCGCTGACGACGTGCTGTTCCCGTCCGCGGCCGAGGTCGATCAGTCCGCCCTCGTGCCGCGCAGCCACTTGAGGGCGCTCGGAGAAGCGGGATTGCATGGGCTCTACGGCCCGTTGGGTCTGGGACTCGGCGCAGATCAGGTCTCCGCCCGACCGGTGATGGAAGCCATTTCCGGTGCGTGCGGCGCGACCTCGTTCGTGTGGCAGCAGCACCACGGGGCGGTCAGACGTCTTGCCGCCGGAGACGGACCCGCGTGCGAACGCTGGCTCGCCCCTTGTTGTTCGGGCGAGGTGCTGGCCGGGATCGGATTCGCCTACCTCCGGCGGCCGGGACCGGCCTTGGTTCGCGCGACGCCGGTGGGGGATGGATGGCGCTTTGACGGGCGCGCTCCGTGGATCACCGGGTGGGGTCTGATCGACATCCTTGTGATCATGGGGCGAACCGACGACGCTCAGGTGGTCACGGTGGTGTTCGACCGCCTGGACCGGCCGGAGCTGCGGGCCGAAGGGCCGCAGCGGTTATCCGTCCTGGGTGCCACGGGAACGGTGGCGGTGAACCTTGAAGGGGCGGTGGCCTCGGCAGGCGATGTGGTTCGGGTGGAGGATGTGACGACGTGGGCCGGGCGCGACGCGGTCGGTGCAGCGTTCCCCGGACCAGCGCCGCTCGGCATCGCGGATCGGGCGATCCGACTCCTCGCTGAACGGCCGGGCGATGACCCCGCCGCGGCTGCCGCCGCGTTATCGGCCGAGTTGGAAGCTGCGCGGCTCACCAGCGATGCTGCCGGGCGCCGGCTCTATGCCACCGCGAGGAGCGGCAGCGACGTGGCAAACGCGATCGGCGAAGGCGTCGCGGAAAGAGACCGCGGATCATCCTTGGCTCGCCGGGCGACCGATGCCCTGGTCGCTGCGAGTGGTGGAGGAGCCATGGCTCTCGCCCACCCGGCGCAGAGACTTTCCCGCGAGGCGACGTTCTACCTGGTGCAGGCTCAGAGCGCAGACCTGCGAGCGACGACGCTCGCCCGGCTCACCTCCACCTGAAGCATGACGGCGTCCATCGCCGTCTATCGCTCACGTCCGGCCGGCGCTCGGATCAGACCCCGCCGGGTGGGTCAGGCGGTTCCGGCCCAGACGGGCATCGGCAGGCCGGTAGAGGCCAGGAGCATCCAACGGGTTCTGCCCAAACCGGCCGGGTCCACCAAGAACGAAGCCGCCTGCCTGCCGCTCCACGTTCGCACCGCTTCGACGCCGTGGTGTTCGTCCAACAGCGCACCTTGCCGTTCGAGTTCTTCCTGCGTCCAGCGTTCGAACCCGAGGGCGGCCAAAGCTCTCCGCTGGGTCACGCTTCCCTTCGCGGTGAGACCCCGTTCCCAGGCTCGCGCGGCGAGCTGGGTGAAGTCGACGCCCGAGGTGATGTCGGAGGTCCCCGGCTCGGCGAGGACATCCTCCACCACGCGATGTTCGGCATATCCATGGACAGGCCCGCCCGTGTGCCCTTCGGCACCGTAATCGATCATCAGGGCGTAACCATTTCCGCCCGAGAACCCTGCGGCGACGGCATCGATGAAGGCGAACGAACCGACGGGCAGCACCGTCTCCTCGCCCACCTCGTCGAGGTTCGCTGCGGTGATCTGCATCTCATCGTCGAGTTCCGGCGTGAGGATCTCGACGAATCGTTCCCCGTCCAGACCCACGCGGATCTCCCTCGGTCCGGCCTCGGTGAGACGGACCCGACGGAACGGAAGGTTGTCCAGGAGTTCGTGGGCGAGGACCACATGTGATCCACCGGGAAGCTGGTCCCCGACGACCACGTTGGAGATCTGCTCTAAGGCCACGCGCGCCGCCGGGCTGCGTTCGACTGCCGTGTAGGTGAGCGGCACATCGGCGAGGGCTTGGAGGAGCTGGCGCGCCAAGGTCCCGTCCCCGGCTCCCACCTCCGTCAGCCTGAACGGCTCGGGCCGCCCGAGTCCATCCCAGAGTTCGACGAGTCCGGCCGCGAGCAGCTGACCGAACACCGGGTGCACGTGCGGACTCGTCGCGAACGCACGTCCCTCACTCGTCCCGACCGGCGGGTCGATGTAGAAGCCTCCGGGGCCGTAGAGCGCCAGCTCCATGAACCGGTCGAACCCGATAGGTCCATCGGCACGGATGACGGCCCGGATGGCATCGCCCGGATCTCCCTGCATGAAGTCAGTATCGAGGACGGCGGGTATGGGTGACCTGGGAGAATCGCCGCCATGTCGCAGCGGATGAGGTTCGCGGCCTCGGTCATCGTGGGGCGTGACGGTGCGAACGGCCTGGAGGTCCTTGTGCTCGAGCGGAGCAGCGCCAGCCGGTTCCTTCCCTCCTACATCGTGTTCCCGGGCGGGGCTGTGGATCCCGGGGACACAGATCTTGCGATGAGATGGTTCGGAGACGGCGACCACGCCTTCCGGGCGGGTGCCGTACGGGAGCTGTTCGAGGAGGCGGGCATCGCGGTGACGCGATCGGGGGTTCGGGCATCCACGGCGTTCGACGAGATCGAACAGGACCCCCCAACCGCGGACATGCTGCCCCAGGTCGCGCATTGGATAGCCCCCGAGGACGTGCCCGTGCGATTCGATGCGCGGTACGTGGCGGCTGCCGCACCACCGGATGTGATCGCGACCCCCGACGGCACGGAGACCTCCGCCGCCTGGTGGTCGACACCCGCGGATCTGATGTCGCAGTGGCAATCGCAGGAGCGCAAGCTCTACTGGCCGACCTATTTCACCCTGGGGGCCCTCACGTCATGTGCCGACGTGGGGGATCTGCTGGCGCTGCGTCTGGACACGCGGGAGCCCGATGATCACGAGCTGGAGTACCTTCACCGCTCGACGTTCTACGAGGACTGACCGAAAGGCTCGCATGCTCCGGATCACCAGAGTGCTCGCGCCCAATGCCGACATGTACACGTTGGATGGCACGAACACGTGGGTGGTGGGCGATGCCCCTTCGATCGTGATCGATCCGGGTCCTGAGATCCCCGAGCACCTGGAAGACGTTGCGAAGCTCGCCGGCCGGGTGGCATTCGTCTTGGTGACGCACGATCATCCCGATCATGCGCCGGGTGCCGCGACGTTTGCCGGCTGGGTTGGCGCGCCCCTGCACGCCTGGCGCCTCAACGGTGCCGAGCGGATCCGAGATCACCAGGTCTTCCGAGGTGGTGGGTTCGCTCTGACGGCGCTCCACACACCGGGTCACACCAGCGATCACGTGGTTTTCCACGAGGCAGCTGAGCGCGCACTCTTCACCGGTGACGCGGTTGTGGGGCGGGGGACGTCGTTCATCGATCCCCCCGACGGTGATCTGCGGCAGTACCTGCGTTCATTGAAGCTGATGCAGGAGCTGGATCCGCGAACCATCTATCCGGGACACGGACCGGTGGTGTTCCGAGCGCGCGACAAGCTCAATGAATACGTCGAACATCGGGCCGAACGCGAACGTCAGATCGTGGTCTCCCTGGCCGCGGGCGCTCGGACCATCGAAGAGATCGTCGGGGAGATCTATGCCGGGTACCCCCCCGAGGTCCTGCCGCTAGCCGGTAGGTCGGTGTTGGCGCACCTGCTGAAACTCGAGAGCGAGGGGGCGGTGGTTCGCAACGGCAAGAACGAGGGCGCGGCCTGGTCCGTCGCCGCGCCGCGGGAGTGCGCCAGATGTGCGAAGCCGGTCAAGGGCCGCGCGCGGTATTGCTCGTCCTGCAGCCTCATCATCCTGCAGGAGGGCGGAACGGCCAGCGCCGCCGATGCCTGACCGGCCGGTCACACTCCGCCGGGTGGATGGCGGCAGAGCCGCCTTCGTGCCGCTGCTGTTGGAGGCGGACGAGTCCGAGCCCGTCCTGCGCTCCTACCTCGACGACGGCGACCTCTACGAGCTGCTGGTCGCCGAAGGGCCGCTCGGCGTCGCGCTCCTCGTCCCGGTCGAGCCCGGCGTCCTGGAGATCAAGAACATCGCACTCCGCGCCGAGCAGCGGGGGCTCGGTCTGGGACGTGCGGCGATAGAGGCGATCGCCGCTCATGCGCGAACACTGGGGACCGAGCGACTCCTGGTGGGCACGGCGGATTCGAGCATGGGAACCATCGCGTTCTACCGGGCGTGCGGGTTCACGGATGCCGGGCGGATCGAAGGGTTCTTCGATGCCTATCCAGAGCCGGTCATCGAGGACGGGGTGCAGGCCCACGACATGGTTCGGTTCGAGATGACGCTTTGAGACGGATTACCCGCGCGCCTCGCCGATCAATGTGGGGGGCGTCAGGAGCACGATGCGCCCTCGCCCGGTGGTGCGGATGCGTCCCGCCGCGCGAAGTTCCGACATGGCGCGACTCACCGACTCGCGCGAGGCGCCCACCATCGCACCCAATTCCTCGTGGGTCAGCCCCAATGTGATGCGCACGCCGCCGGAGACAGGAACGCCGAACCGACGCCCCAGATCCCCCAACCGCTGTTCCACCCGGGTACGGACATCGAGCCACGCCACCTCACTCACGAGGGCGCTGAAACGCCCTGCCCAACGACACGCCGCCGCTTCGGGGCGTCCCGTCCACACCCGGATCGACCCGGGGCCTAGTGCCTGCACCTCCCAAGGCGAAACCTGCCCCGGCAAACCGCCCGTGATGTCGCCCGGGCCGGCGATGTCCAGGATGAGCGAACGGCCTTCGGCATCGAGGACCCGCTCCGCGAAGGCTCCGGAGAGGACTTCCCAGGTCGTGTCGGCGTGGTCGTTCTGACGGAGCAGGACCTGCCCGGCTCCAACCGCGAGGGGGAGTGGTTGATACGGCAGACGAGATGCCATGACCACCCCTTGTGACGTTCCGGCCGAACCCTATCGCCCGGCACCGACACGATGGTGGTGCGCGTGTCCGGTGTGAGGGCTAGATTGTGCGAGCGGACAGACAAGGGGGTTCCCGTGGCCAGGGTTTCAAAGCCGAAGCTCGATGTGGTGCTCGCTTCCATCCCGTTGTTCGAAGGGCTGTCGAAGCGACACCTGAAGCAGATCGCGGCGATCGCGACGGTGGACAACTACATGGAAGGGGCCGCCATCGTGAAGGAGGGCGACCCAGGCGACAGCTTCTTCATGGTCCTGTCCGGCCAGGCGAAGGTCCTCGTCAAGAATCGAACGGTGAACCGCATCCTTCCCGGCGATCATTTCGGTGAGATCAGCCTCTTGGACGGTCAGCCCCGGTCTGCATCCGTGGTCACGGAGACGCCCATGACCGTGGCGTCGATCGACCGCAAGGGGTTCGAGCGTCTCCTTCAGAACGACCCCGACCTGTCCTTGGCCATGCTCCGCACGCTGGCCAAGCGTCTGCGCTCTGTTCGGAAGGTCGCCGGGAGATGAGGGTCGAGTTCTATCGTTCGGCTCCCGCGGATGCGGAGCCCGATGCCATGGCGGCGGCTGCCCAGGTCGTGGTCGCGACAGCCGAGTGGCGCGATGGCACCGCTCTCGTCACGTGCCAGGATCCCGAGCTTCAGGTCACGCTTACCAACGTGTTCCGGCCGACCGCCGTCGTGGTCGAGAACGACTCGTCCTATCGGAGTCTCGGCACCGACGGGCCCGTCGTCCTTCAACCCGGCGATCTGGAGTGGTTCCGCGCGGCAGCACAGGTCCGTGCCTTGAAGGAAGCCGGCGTCGCCGCGCGTTTCGTGCCCGGCGTCCGCGCCGGCGGATACGACCCCGCAGCCGGCTACCGGGAATTCAACGACACCATCGAACGCCTGGACTCGCGCAGCTCCTAACGCTGCGCGAAATCAGGGTCGGGGTTCGCGCTGAGCCAGGTCTGGCCCGCGTCGCAGAAGGAACGGAAGTCGCAGTAACGACATTGGGGTCCCGGTGTCGGGTCGAACGCTCCCGCCTCGATGGCCCGCAGACGTTGCAGGACGCGATCGCGAACCTCTCTGGGGTCGGCCATGGGCCGAGTCACTTCGTCGGGTCCGCTGAGGTAGAGGTACGTGAGGATGACGTCCTCGGCTCGTTTGCGCCAGATCTCCACACAGGCCAGACCGTAAAGATCGAGCTGAAGACCTGAGACGACATCGTCCTGGCTGGGTTTGCGCCCGGTCTTCCAGTCCACGACTTCCCACGGAGCGTCCAGATCGTGGCCGTAGATCGCGTCGATCCGACCGCTCACCGTGAAGCCGTCCAGCCGCAGCAGGAATGGCCGCTCCGCGAACAACGGTGTTCGGTCGGCGAAGCGCGACGCCAGGAACGCTTCCTGAAGCCTGGCGACCTTCCCCGGTTCTCCCGATAGCTCTTCCGCCGTCAGATCGGGTGTGGCGTCGACCTCGATGAGGGACGTCTGGCCGGCGCCGCGCCGTTCTATCCATCGGTGAACCTCGGTTCCTCTGCGGGCGGCGGGGCCGCTGAAGTTCGGCAAGGGGCGGACGCTTGTCCAGTAGAAGAGTTTGGGGCATCGCGCGAAATTGACGACACCACCCACGCTCACCTTCGTCGGCGCTCTCACCGGACCGATACCGTCGGCCGACTCACGATCCAACAGATGCTGTGCCAGGGAGCGTGTATCGGCAGACAGCTTGTCGAACCGATCCCGCTCGCCCGGTGGGAGTGCTTCCACGAGTTGCGATTGGACCGCACCGGTAGTCGAGGCGTCGAGCGCTGCCTGCCGCCAGCCGTTGGCGAACAGTTCGTCGGACTCGGCAGGTTTCGCAGGTTCGGGCCAGGGGCGGACCAGGCTGAGCCGGTAGCCCAGAAGCGGGTTCTCATCGACTACGATGCCCTCGGCGCGATCGACCTCCGCTCCTGCTCCGTCGCCCCAATCCGCCAGTTCGCGGAAGAACTCGCTGGGACCCTTCGCATTGATGTTCTCGCCGTACCACTCGGCGGCGCTCACCCACAGCGACTTCCGCGCGCGGGTCAGCGCCACGTACATCGTTCGGCGTTCCTCGATAACTTCCTGCCGCTGCAGCGCCTCCTTGAAATGACTGAGAACCCCGTCGAAGCGCGGGAGGATCGCCGCGTCGCCGCGCAGCTCGAAATCGAGCGACTTGCCACGTTCGGCCGGGTTCTGCTGGATCCGTTTCGAGGGCATCCGGCCGTTGGCCACCCCTGGCACGAACACGTGGTCGAACTCCAATCCCTTCGCCACGTGGATGGTCATGACTTTCACCGCATCGTCGTCGGAGAGCTGAACCGGTGCCCATTCCTCTCGCTCCAGTCGCTCCACGGAGTCGACGTAATCCAGGAACGCCCGGAGCGTGAGGTCACCCTCCACTGGTTCGAACGCGTGGACCTCGTCGAGGAACGCGGCGAGGTTCCGACGCCGTGACGCGGCGGTTCGTTGGTCCAGATCGGCGTCGAGTTCGCTCAGCAGGCCTGTTCTTCGGATGACCTCGCCCAGGAAATCGCCTACCGGCCGACGGGCCTCGACCCGCAGCTCGCGCAGTTCGTCCCGGAACTCCTGCAGACGGGCCCGCCCTTCCTCGGAGAGACCTTCCACCTCGTCGAGTCGCTCCAGGGCTTCAGCGAACAGGAACGGATTGGACTCGCCTTCGTCTTCATCCTCACGGATGAGGCGCCGGGTCTCCGTCTTGGCGACGGCTGCGACCAGCGCAAGATCCTTGTAGCCCACCCGATACCGAGGTCCCAGCAGGATGCGGGCGAGCGCGACCGACGCCATGGGGTCGAGCACCGATCGCGCGTAGGCCAATACCTCGATGACCTCGGGGAGCTTGAGGAGTCCGGCCAGGTTCACGATCTCGACGGGGATGTTCCGCTCGCCGAACACGCGCCCCAGGCTCTCGAAGAACTTCGACGTGCGGCACAGGACCGCCACGTCGGACCACTGCGCGCCGCCCTCGCGCAGTTCCATGATGCGGTCGGCGATCCACCCGGCCTCCGTGTGCTCGTCCAGATGAGCCACTACGTGAACGCTGCCCTCCCCGTTCGTCTCCCAAGCCACGAGACGCTTGTCGGGGTCGGGACGCTGGTCGGCAGGAAGCGATCCGATGATCGCGTCGGCCGCGGCGAGGATCTTCGATCCACTGCGGAAGTTCGTGTACAAGGGGAGCCGGCGGGCAGGCGAACCATCAGACCGGGTGAACTGCCGGGGGAACTCGAACAGGTTGAACAGGGACGCCCCACGCCAGGCGTAGATGTTCTGGTCCGGATCCCCGACGGCGGTCACGGGGTGTCCGTCGCCGAACACCTCGCGCATCAGCAACGCCTGGGCGACATTCGTGTCCTGATATTCGTCCAGAAGGACCGCCTCGAACCGCGCGCGGTAGTCACGCGCGACCTCGGAGTGGGTTCGAACCACCGACAACGCCTGTTCGATCTGGTCGCCGTAGTCGATGACGCCCTTCTCGCGCTTCAGGCGCCGGTAGATGGCCGCGGCCTTCGCCAGTTCGATGCGTTCCAGGCTGCTCTTGTACGCGCGGTCCGAACGATGGTCCTTCAAAGTCTCCAGCCGTTCGAGGTTGAAGTCGACGATCTGCTTCGGAGTGACCAGGTGGTTCTGTGCCTGATCGTCGAGTTCCAGGATCTTCGCGACGACAGAGGGCTGCCATTCCGCCTTCACGTAGGTGAAATCGGTCATCTCTTCCAAGACCTGGCCGCACAGATCGCTCCGTTGAGCCGGAGACAAGACGCGACGGCCCGGTTCGATGCCCGCGAGCGTCCCGTAGCGTTCCAATATCTGCGCCGCGAACCCGTGGTAGTTCAAGATCTCGGGTTCTTCGCCCTCGGGCAGGTCGACCGCCGCCAGCGCATGGCGAACCTTGGCCCGAAGGTTGTCGGTGGCCTTGTTCGTGAACGTCAGGCAGAGCACGTTCCCGGGGCGAACGCCCGGGTTGCGGACGCCGCCACGTTCAGGCGTGGCGCGACCGATGGCCAGCAGGGCCAGGTAGACCACCCTCGCCGCCATGACGCTGGTCTTCCCCGACCCGGCCCCGGCGATGAGCACATAGGGCTCGAGCGGCATGCAGACCGCGTCCCACTGCTCCTGGGTGATCTCGGCGACGCCGCCCATCGCGGCCAAGATCTCAGGCGGAACATCGCGCCGCATGTTCATCCGGCCACCTCCTCGACCGGGAACAGTTGCCGGCCTTCGGGGAACAGTGGGCACAGGGTCTTGTACTCGCAGAAGTGGCAGTCCGCGTAGGGATTGGCGACGTAGACGCCGGTTCGATCCAACTCCTGCGTCCTGGCGATGAGGCCGCTCAATCGTTCGCGCATCCGCTGCGCGTATGCCTCTTCGTCACCTTCACTGACGATCCATTTCCGATGTTCGATCCGTCCGTCTCGCCAGTTGCCTTTGAGATAGGTGAGTTCGACCATCTTCACAGGCTGGAACGCCTGGAGGTCTTCTGCCTCTTGAACCGCCAGGTAGTAGATCCCAAGCTGCAGGCTGTCCTCCGCCTTGGGAGCCCGGTCGGCGTTGCCGCTCTTGAAGTCGGTGATGGCGCTTCCACCGACCGCCGGCCCGATCCGGTCGATGTAGCCGATCACCGTTACGCCGTCGTAGGCGAACTCGAAATACTGCTCGATGGCCGTGGCGGGCGTTTCCGCATAGTTGTCGAACCAGTTCTTGAGCATCTTGGTCTTGGCGAGGTAGCGGAAGGCTTCGCTCACCGCCTTCGACGGGAACTCCTGATGACGCCAGCGTGCGTCGAGCGCAGCCGTCATGGCCTTCGGCGACCGCTCCAACTCACCCTTCTCTACCTCTTCGATGAGCTTGTGGACGGTCTTGCCGACCCATGCGTGGTAGCCGCCCGGCCGTCCGAGTCCCAGTTCGTTGCGAAGGACATGTTGGAGGTCGCAGTTCTCCAGGGTGCTGAGCTTGGAGAAGCTGAGGTGGAACGATTCGTGCAACGGCAGGCCGGTGTCGCTCCAGGCCCGCTGGAACCACCACCGCGCCGGATCTACGCCCAAGGCCACCAGTCCATCGATGGCGGCGAGCCGTTCGGAGGCGTTCCCGGTTGGGTCGGCGAGCGTGCGCCGCCAGAGCGCCGCCGCCTCCCGCACCGACACGGGTTCCCGGAACGGGCCCTCGGGAGCCGGAACCCAGGGAACCCTCAGCTCGTCGATGAACCGCGAGCGAGCGGCGGGCTCATGTTCGGAGTGGGGATCGCTCGACAGGAGGACAACGCGTCGGCGCGCCCGGCCCACCACCATCCGGAACAGGCGGCGCTCGTCTTCCAGACGGGCCCGGTTGCGGTCGGCCTGAGAGATCGGATGGTCCAACGCCGCGAGATCGAACATCGGCTCGGGCCGCGACAGGCTTGGGAAGTTCCCTTCAACCGCCCCCGCCACCAGCACGGAATCGAACTCCTGTCCCGCCGCACCATGGGCCGTTAGGACCTGCACGGCGTCGGCCCGGATGCGTTCCCACGTACCGCTGTTCGGCCCGTGTCCGGCGGTCTCGAGCGACGCCAGGAACGCCGACGTGCTGGGATCGGCGCCCTGTCCGGCGTCCGCGACGGCCGAGGCGAACGCCACCACGGCGTCGAGCTCCCGCCGCGCCTCGTCGTCGTGCTCCGCCAGAGCCACGAGCCGCTTGGACGATGGGAGGTCACGCCACAAGATCGCGAATGCGTCCAGCACCGATCTATCGGCGACCGCCGACGCAGCGTCCAGGACTGAGCGCACGCCCGCGACCTCCTCCGCCTCCTTGGCGGCGAGGCCCTCCGTTTGCTCCAACGCGAGCGCTGCGCTCCCTGCGTTGGTCTGGGCGACGCGCATGAGTCCGCGCGCGACCGCGGGCGAGAGCCGAACCAGATCGGAGGTGAGCACGGACTCGATGAGGTCGGCGCGCTCGTTCGCCTCCGTTGCCGCGATCCATCGCAGGGCCAACACGTAGGGGAAGGTGGCGGGCTCTGCGCCGAGCGAGAGCCCGCGCTCGGGGACGGCGCGCGGCACGCGCGCATCGTCCAGGGCGCGGAGCAACCCACCCAGGTGCGCACCCTGGCGGCGAACCACCACGGCGAGCGACGCCCACGGCACATCCTCCTCGACATGAAGCCGGCGCAGTTCACGCGCGAGCGCGGCATGCTCCTCGGAGGTGTGGGCGGCGTGCCACGCCTCGGGCATCACCTGTGAGTCGCCGCTGCGATGCGGAACGGCGAGCGTCACGGCAGCAGCCCCGGGAAACGTTTCGCCGAAGCGCCGCAGCGGCACATCGGTAGACCCTTGGAAGGAGAACACGTGCGCATCGGGATCGCCCGCAGCCTCCACGCTCCCGGCGCCCAGGCCCACGAGCAAGGCCTCCGCCGCCAAGGTGACGTCCTGATAGTCGTCAATCATCAGGTGGTCGAACAGCGACGGACCCTCGCCGGCCACGCGCGCGGCCCGCTGCACCAGGCCCGCGAAGTCCACGACGTTGAGGTCGTCCGCAACCTCTTGATACTCACGGTAGAAATGCGCGAGCTCCAGCCAGCCGGTCAGCCCGGCGGTGCGGGCGCGTTCCTCGATGTCCTCGGGCGTTCGCAAGGATTCCTGCGCGCGCGAGAGGAACTGCCGCACCTCATCGGCGAATGCGCGCATCTCAAGGAGATGTCCGTACGCCGGCCACGCAGCGCGGTCCTGGTTCCCCAGCAGCTCACGAACCTGTGCGAACTGATCCGCCGCGGATAACACGGACGGCGGCTCGGCGTACCCGAGCTTCGCGAACCGTTCGGCCAGCACGTGGAACGCCAGGCCGTGGACGGTGAGGACGTGGAGCGTGGGGAGCGATCCTTGAAGGCGCTCCAGCAAGATGGCCAAGGCTTCGTCTCGAGCCTTGCGCGAGCCTACGATCAATGCGATGCGCTCCGGGTCGGCCCCCGCCTCGATGAACGACGCGAGCCGCTCGCGGAGTGCGGCGGTCTTGCCCGTCCCGGCCGGGCCGGTCACCAACAGGGCGCCGTGTTCGTGCTCGAGGACCGCGCGCTGCTGAGGATCGGGGCTGAACGAGGGGTTCACGGGGACGATGCTACTCGCAGGCACCGACACCCCGGGTGGGGTCGCGGCGCTAGAGGTCCGGGCGCGGAGGGATCCCTCCGGGGGTGGCGCCCGTGGTCGCGTCGGCATTGGGGAGGAGCGTCCGCTGATACCACTGGGTGATGTCCGTGGGGCCGATGGCACCCACCAGCGCGCCGTCGCGGAGCACTAACCCGTCCATCCCGTTCAGCCATTCGGCGACCATGTCGAGCGTCTCGTCGGGGCTGAACGCCGGCGTGAGGTCCAAAGAGGCCATGCCGTCGCGGACCGGCCTGGTGGGATCCCGCCTCCCGACCTTCCTCGCGCTCGACACGGAGACCGTGCCGACCACTCGACCTTGGTCCACCACCGGGAAGCTCTCCTGCGGCGCATCGCGCAGATGAGAATCCAATGCCTCCTGGAGGGTCGAGCCGGCCGGGATGGGTGCTGGTGGGTCCCTCATGGCGTCGGCGGCCGTTCCCTTGGCGAGCTGTTCCTGCGCGAGAACGCGCGCCTCGGTCGATCTACCGGTACTCACCAAGAGGAAGGCGACCAGGATCAGGAAGAACCCGAACTCCCCGCCGTCGGTCAGCTGCCGGTATGCCAGAACGCCTATGCCGATCCCGACGGCCGTCCCCACGTACCCGGCTGCTCGCTGTCCGGTTCGCCGGTTCTTAGTGATCTTCCAGACGATCGCCGTCAACATGCGCCCGCCGTCCAACGGCACGGCCGGCAGCGTGTTGAAGATGGCGAACAGGAGGTTGAGTGCGGCCAATTCCCTCACGACGCCGTGCGCGACGCCGTGCAAGGTGCTCGCGACCAACCAGAACACGGCGCTGAGGACGAGCGTGCTGGCCGGCCCCGCCGCCGACACCAGGAACTCGGCGCCCGGGCCTCGAGCGTTGGCTCGCGTCTCGGTAGCTCCGCCGAAGAACATCATCGTGATCCCGCGAACGGGGATGCGGAGCCGCCTCGACATCCACGCGTGCGCAAGTTCGTGCACGAATACCGCTCCGAAGAACCCCACGGCGAACAACGCAGTGAGCCACACAGCGCCGGCAGGCTCGATCTGGTTGAACAGGGAGTAGCGGCTGCTGGCGACGAAGAAGACCACGAGCAGCCAGGTGGGTCCCAAGTAGATCGGGATCCGCCCGATGCTTCCGATCTTCCACCTGGTCCCAAAGCCGAGCATGCTTCGAGCCTACCGGGCCTTTCGTATTCCATACTGAGCGGCATGCAGAGGCGATGGATGGTGCGTTCGGGGGCGCTGGCCCTCACGATGATGTTCGCGGCCTGCGGCGGCGACGCATCGGGGGCCAGCTCCGCGGTCACGACCCCGGGGGCGGCCGCCGATGGAGCTCCGCCTCCTGCCTCGCCCGCAGGCTGCCAGCCCTCGACCGAGCAATCCTTGGTTGCCGAAGGGTTGAAGTTCGACCGGTCCTGCATCGCGGTGCCGGCCCACCAAACGACATCCCTCACTCTCACGAACAACGATCCCGGCGAGTCGCACGAGGTCGCCATCTACCGCTGGGAGTCCTGTTTCGCCCGGGCCGCTCGAGCCGGAGATGTCACCACCTGCGCCGACCCCTCCGAGGGGCTCCGGTTCAAGGGAGACATCCTCAAGTCGGGATCGACGACCTATCACATCCTCGGTTTGCGGCCGGGACAGTACGCGTTCATCTGCTTGGTGCACCCGACCATGCACGGCGTCTTCAACGTGGGCTAGCGGGAGCGAACACGGGGGCACCGTCGGTGCTCAGCATGTCGCCTAGTTCACGGGCGTTGCGAACCGCGAAGTCTCGGTAGCAATTGTTCATGAGGACGTGGGTCTCTCGCGCCTGTGTGGCGAGCTCCTCGATCTTCGGAACCCATCCCTGCAGTTCATCAGCCGGATAGTCGTATCTGAAGCGTTCACTGGCGGTTTCACTCTTGACTTCCCAGGCCGCGGTGTTCCGACCGTGGAACCTGATCATCGCCAGGTCCTCCGCGGTGGCTGCGGTCATCGGCGGGACGCTCGAGGTGAACCCCTGCGGCATGTCGACACAGACGAACGGCAGCTTCAGCTGTTCCAGGACATCGAGCGTTTCCTCGCGGTTGTCCTCGCGCAACCAACTCTCATGGCGGAATTCCACGGCGACGCGGTAGTCGGGCAGGCGGGAGGCGCACTCCTCTATGTATGCCTTGTTCGCGCGACTGATGGTGAACCATTGCGGGAACTGGAACAGGACCGCACCGAGCTTCCCGGCCGAATGCAACGGCATCAGGGCTTCGCGGAACCGTTCCCACACCTGGTCGACCAAGGGTTCCGGGAGCTTGTCGCGATAGCAGAAGCGCTTACCCAGCACATCGGGTCCGAGTTCGGCTTTCACTTCTCCGTAGAGGGAGTCGGGCCGCGTCGGATGGTTGGTGAGCAGCGAGTACGCCTTGATGTTGAACGTGAAGTCGGAGGGCGTGCGTTCGATCCAGAGCACGGAGTTACGTTCCGAGGGCGGGTAGTAATACGTGGAGTCGACCTCGACCAGCGGGAACTTCGTGGCGTAGAACTTCAGGCGTGCCTCGGCCGAACTGGTGCCGGGCGGGTAGAACCCTCCGTCCTTGACCAGGGTCGGGTCCGTCCACGAGGACGTCCCCAGGAGGATCCGACCGTTCACCGTTGAGAACGGCCGCGGACTCGATCCAATGCCGCGTCCTTCGCCTGACCCGCCCGGGCCTTAGCGGCGCGCAGGAGCCGCTCGGCCCACACGTACTCGGTTGCCAGGATGGCGAGCCCGGCGATGATCGTGACGATGCCCGGCCCGGGGAGGACCAACATGACGATGCCCGCGAGCACCACGATCAAGCCAACAACGGTAACGGCGACACGCTTGGCGTTTCGGCCGATGAAGAGCCCGATCGCCTTGAACGGCACGAAGATTGGATGGTGGTGCCAACGCCGTTCGGGCTCAGCGGCGTCGCCGAGGCTTCGAACGACCTCGTCGGCGTCACGTTCTTCGGGGTCGTCGCCCCAGACATCTCGTCGGTGCACGGGCAGCCTCCTCCCGCCACCCTACTCCGACTGGCCCGGACGCAGGTCCCGGGGCCACCGTTTGAGCTCGAAGAAGCCGGGTCGAGCGCTGAGGCCCATGACCTGCTCCCACAGGACTAAGGTGTCCGCGCCGATGGGGGGCGTGGCCAGCAGTGGTCCATACAGGACCTTGTCGGTGCCGATCTGGATGGTCGGGACGCCGAACACCGAGCTATCCCTGGAGTGGAAGAACTCGTCGGTGACCTCCGTGACCAGCGCCGGCATCGCGAGCGCCCGCTCGACGATGCCTGGGAGACCGGCGGCGTCTGCGGCCTCTCGGATAAGCGCAGGGGAAACTCCTTCGCCCTTATCGTGCATCCGTTCGCCGAGCGCTCGATAGAGGTGCTCGATGTCCTCGGTGCCCTGCCGTCGGGCCAACGCGAGCGCGACCAACGCCTCCCCGTACCTAGCCGCCGACTCCCAGAAGGGCGCTTCGTCCGGTGATGCATTCAGCTCGAGGCTGAAGATGGACCACGTCAAGGTGATGACGTCGGCGTCACGAAGGTCGAACAGCCACTTACAGGTTTGCCAACACCACGGACAAGATGGATCGACCCACACTCGAACGTCCCGCTTCACGGCGTCCCTTCCTCCGCGGTCCCTTTGATCTCGAGAGGCTCGGGGATCGTCGCCTCGTAACCCAGCTCTCGAGGGATTCAGCCGATGGTAGCGCCACGTCCCACGGATAGATCCATCGGAGCCGTGTTTGTCACTCTTGCAACAGTACGAACGCTTTAGGTAGAACTACCCCTCCAAACCGATGACAGTCCGGCTGCCCGACGGACGACGGATGCCTTGGGAGGGGATAGATGTCCGTCACTCTTGAAGAAGAATCGAGGAAAGGCGGTAGACGCGCCCAACGGGATCCGGTTCGGGCTAGGTGGTTCTGCTGGGCTGTGACTTTGTGCGCGGTCCCTTTGATCTGGCAGTTCATGCGTGATTGGTCCACCTACCGTAGCGACCTCTGGTTGATGGCCTCGGTGGCAATGGTGGTCGCCCTTGCGGATCTCTTACCGGTACCTCACTGGGACACGTTCACCGTCAGTGTCTCAACGCCGGTGACGATTGCTGCCGGGATGATTCTGAGTCCCGTCCAGGTAGGTGCCGTCGCTTTGCTGGCTGCGTTCGACAAGCGGGAATTCACCGGGGAAGTGCCGCTTGCTCGCGCAGCGTTCAATCGAAGCCAGGTGGCCGCGAGTGCCTTCCTTGCATCTGTCGTTTTCCACTCCTTCGGCCGTAGTGCAACGGACTTCCCTCTCGTAATTGGACCTTTGATTCTTGCGGTGCTGACGGACTTTGCGGTGAATACCTCTCTTGCTATGACGGTTGGGCACTATCTCACTGGTTTGGACCGCAAGGAAATCTTCAATCGTGTTTATGGCGACCACCCGATCCGTCTTGCTGCAACCTACGCGTGCCTGGGACTTCTTGCGGTCTTCATCCCACCGGAGGTGCGAGTAGCTGGCTCCTGGGGCGTGGTGGCCTTCGTGGTGCCCCTTCTCTTGGCGCGCGAACTCTTCATGAGCGGCCAGAGGTTGCGCGATGCCGCTGACCAAATCCAAAAGAAGAATGTCGCTCTAATTGAAACGGTTGAGCGCATCGCAGCGGAGCGAAGGGACGAGCGTCTCTCCGTGGCGGGAGAGCTTCACGATGAAGTCTTGCCACCATTATTCAAGGTCCACCTGATGGGTCAGGTCCTACGCCAAGATCTCATCAGCGGAAGGTTGCTGGAGCTCGATGATGACATCCCTGAACTCCTGAGCGCGACCGAAGTAGCGCAGGAGGCCATTCGTTCTCTAGTGGGGGCCCTTCGTAGATCTTCCTTGGGCCCCGCTGGCTTGAATTCGACTCTCAAGTTGCTCGCCCAGCAGCTGGAGGCTGCGGGATCCCCGAGCATCGTGCTCGAATTGGAAGACGTGGGCGGCTCCGATGCAATTCAGCTGCTCGCGTACCAAATCTTTCGCGAAGCGATGACCAACGCGTCCCGCTACTCGAAGGCCTCGAGCCTCACAATCTCTGTTCGCAAGGGAGACGATGGTCGTATCCATCTCCTGGTCGAGGACGATGGCGTGGGATTCGACCCGGGGCTGGTTGAATCTGCCAACCACTTCGGACTCCAGCTCATTCGGGAACGAGCGCATGCAGCCGGGGGCGCGGTTCACATTGATTCTTTGCTCGGGGGAGGGACACGTATCCGAGCCGTACTTCCACCGGAACTGCCTGGAGTGTTGTAGCGGAAGGGCACCAAGCGTCTGAAATTGAAAATAGCCCGGGCGCTAGGCCCGGGCTATTTCGACTCTCAAGTCTGTTCAGACGCGGTAGTGGGCTCCGCCGGCGATGATCACGGCCAAGAGTGATCCAAGTGCGATCGCTATGCGCTTCGCAGTCTGCATGTAGTGATTCCTCCCTCTCATAGCGGGCGGGCGGCGTAGGTAGCTGCCCACTCGATTCCACCCCAAGCGGGGGACTGAGAGCCACTATCGGGTGACCCCCAGGTGGGGGACAAGCCCGAGCTTGGACCTACGCCAGATGCATTACGCCCGATGGTGGGTACTTCTCCCCTTGCGTCGGGGCGTAGGAAGATAAGATTTCGATCCCAACTGAGGAGCAGCTGTGCCCCCTTCGCAATCGCCTAGCAAGGGCATCATGCACCTAAGACCCTTCGGGCCTGCTACGGCTTTCGGGTTGTTGGTGGTCGTTCCGACCCTGGCGCTCATTAGCCTTGTCCTGGCCGGCTCAACATCGCCCTTATCCCCAACCTTGATCGTTTGGGTTGTGATGGTCGCAGTCGTGGAGCTGCTGCCAGTGTCCACTTGGGCCGGGGTCCAGGTGAGCCTGGGATTCACGCTCTTAACGGCCGTCGCGATCATCTTCGCTCCGCCGTTGGCGGGACTGGTTGCCTTCCTCGGCGAGTGTGATCCGCGTGAGTATCGTCGGGAAGTTTCGTTGGTGCAGGCTCTATTCAATCGGAGCCAGGTTGCCTTGGCGGTGATGGCATCGAGCGAAGTATTTCATCACCTCTCGAGTGTCTCCCATCCTCTGACGAGAATGATCCCCGCGGCCCTCATTGCCACCGTCGTCGACTACGTCATAAACATAGGCCTGGTTACGTTGGCGGTCGCCCTGGGTTACGGAGACGCTCCATCGCGCGTACTGAGGGAGCTGCTGGGGCGTGGGCAAGAGTTCCTGATTAGTTATGCAGGACTCGGGGTGCTTGGGACAGTCCTGGCGAAGCTCTATCACTATCCGGGTGTCGGCATGTGGTCAGTCGTCACGGTCTTTGCGCCTTTGCTATTCGCACGCCAGATGTTCTTCCGAACGCGGGCCTTGCAGGATGCCCACCAAGAGCTTCAGGAACGCGAACAGGTGTTGCGTTCGCTTTCCAACGCCATGGCGGAGGAACGTGCCGATGAGCGGACGCAGATCGCCGCATACCTTCACGACGACCTGGCTCAGATCCTGTTCAGGCTTTCGATCCAGGTGGATGTCGCGCGCAAACTGCTTGAGAAGGGCGAGATCCCTGAAGTCATGGAGCAGCTCGAGAAGATCCGCGAATCGAAGCAGGACACCTCCGATCGCGTCCGTGCGCTGATCCGTGACCTCCACCGGTCTCCCTTGGGGGCCAAGGGACTTGCCGAGGCGCTCGACTCGTTCACTGACGAGGTTGGGCGCGATTCGGGTGTGAGTTTCCATCGCGACATCGCGGACATCGACCTGCCAGCTCCGATCGCGCTCCTCGTCTATCACATCGCCCGCGAGGGACTCATGAACGCCCTCAAGCATGCGCAGGCGAGTGACATGTGGATCGCCGTTCGTGAATCGGGAGATTTCATCGAGCTCCAACTTCGCGATAACGGCGTGGGCTTCGATTCCACAGCTCCTGGGCCCGAGGGGCATTTCGGGATGGCGATGATGCGCGAACGCGCGCAGGTGGGTGGCGGAACGTTCGAGATGACGAGCGCGCCCGGGGCAGGCGCGACGATCACCGTCAGGTTCCCGATCGCGCTCCTGCAGGAAGCGCCGGGTCCGCCTGTGCCCACCGCGCCAACGTCCGGCGCGGCAGCCTCAGTTCCGGCGGCAGATGCTTCCCCCGATACATCAGGAACCGGCGAGCCGGAGGCCGATGGTTCTCGCCAGACCGCCCCAGCGTGACGGCGAGAAGGAACCACGCGATCCCGGTGTAGAGCAGCACATCGCCAGGCGACAAGACGATGCCGATGGGCGCGGGAACGGGAATCACGTCACCCATGAAGACCAGGACATCGTTCCCTTCCGCGACATGGTGCTTCAGGTCGTCGATCTGCGCCGACGCTGACCCGCCCGCGGCATCGACCGCCGACGCGCGCACCGGCATCCCCCCATTGGGAAGGACGACAGCCAGATTCAGCCCGAGCCCAAGCATGACCAGCCACGCGCCCGGCAATCGCCGGTTGATCAACGCGAACGCCACAAGGAAGCAGTAGGACGCCGCGAGCGCCGCTACCGCGAGTCGGTGGTCGCGCGCCGCGGGCGCCGCCTGGAGCAGGAGCCCAACGAGCGCTGCCGCCCACCAGTGCACGCGAACGCGTTCGAACGCACGGAGACTGCCACCCGCGACAAGTCCCGCCAGCAAGGCGAGGATGACGAGGGGCACGACGACGGTCATAGGCGATCGATCTCCGAGACGACGGGGTGGGGATGCTCCCATACACACCGACCGGTGTCCATCGGTTTACCTACAGCCGCGGATGGCCGTTGCCCGGGTCCCGGCTAGCATGGGCGTATGGCGACCCCTCTCGACACCGGTTACTTCGGGCCTGAGAGCGTCAGCTGGCAGGTCCACCGAGAGGTGACGGTCCTGTTCGGTGGCGCCCGCGCGGTGCTGATGCAAGCGGCCCACCCCTTGGTTATCGCGGGTGCCCGTCACACCGGCTTCTACGAACGAAACCCGTGGAAACGCTTGCAGCGCACGCTGCTCCTTACCTATGCCGTCACGTTCGGCACGAAAGTAGAAGCCAACGCCGCCGCCGATCGGATCAACGAGGTGCACACCCGTATCCACGGCGTCGACGAGATCACGGGCCAGCCCTACGACGCGTTGGATCCAGAACTCCTGCTGTACGTTCACGCCTGCCTCGTGGACTGCGCATTGCTGTTCGAGGAGCTGACGGTTGGCAGACTTGACGATGCCGGACGCCAACGGTTCCACGAAGAGCAGATGCTCGCGGCCGAGATGATGCTGGTGCCTCGCGACATGATCCCTCCGACCGTTCCCGCTCTGCGGGCCTACCTGGCGGATCTCGCCGACACCGGAACCTTCATCGCCACGGAGTCCGCGCAGCGCGTCGCCGACCTCTTCATCTCGCCGCCGGCTGAGGCCGAGTGGCGCCCGGTGCTCAAGGGCGTGTCACGATTGGCGTTTGCAACGCTGCCACCGGTCCTTCGGGATCTGTATGGGGTGAAGGTCGGCGTTGCGAGAGAGGCTGCGATGCGCGCTACCTTCGCAGGGATCCGCACGATACGCCCGGCGCTGCCGCCGAAGTTCCGCTTCATCGCACCGTACAACGAGTACCGGCAGAGGCTTCGAGGGATCGAACCACACGGCGATGTCGAGCACGCGCGCAGGCGGGCCGGTGTCCGGCTGGACCGTCCGAAGAGCATCGGCGAGCGCGCATCCCACGACACCGTGGGGGGCACAGCCGCGCAAGGGACAACAACGTCGTGATCGAGGGCTTGCTCCTGGACATCGACGGTGTCCTCACGGTCTCCTGGGAAGCCCTCCCCGGCTCGGTGGAGGCGATCGAACGCCTGATCGCCAACGCCGTGCCGTTCCGCCTCATCACCAACACGACGACACACACGCGACATGACCTTGCGCAGATCCTTCAGTTAGCAGGGTTCGCCGTGGAAGCTCGCGACATCATCACTGCCGTCGTGGCGACCGCGGAGTATCTCCGCGCCGCTCATCCCGGCGCGGGTGTGTTCGTGCTTTCCGACGGAGCTCCCGGTGCGGACATGGAGAGCGTCAACCTGATCGACGAACCGGAGGTGGCGGATGTCGTTGTCCTCGGAGGAGCGTCCTCCGCGTTCGGGTACGACATCATCAACCGGATCTTTCGCGCGGTGGTCGGCGGCGCCGCTCTGGTCTGTATGCACCGCAACTTCTACTGGCAGACGGATCGAGGACTCGAGCTCGACGGTGGCGCGTACGTGGCGGGATTGGAGGCCGCGACTGATGTCACCGCGACCGTGTGTGGGAAGCCGGCCCCGGCGTTCTTCAACGCGGCACTTGAGATGCTCGGTCTGCCCGCCGGGAGCACTGCGATGGTGGGCGACGACATCACGAACGACGTTATCGGTGCCCAGACTGCCGGACTCACGGGCATCCTGGTTCGGACGGGGAAGTTCCGCGAATCGGATCTGTTGCAGGGAAAGGGTCAACCGGATCACGTGGTGGACCGACTCGCGGACGTGCCTGAGCTCATCGGCAGGACATGATGGACGCGCGGGCACAACACGCGCACGCGCTCTTCGCGGGGATCGCCGCGGAGTACGAGTGGATGGGAGCGGTGCTGTCCTTCGGGCAGGACGGCCGGTGGCGCCGCGCGATGGTGTCGGCCCTGGCACCCCAACCCGGCCAGCTGGTGCTCGATGTCGCCAGCGGGACCGGCTTGGTGGCCCGGCGCATCGGAGCGCTCGGCGGGAACGTGATCCAGCTCGACTCCAGCGAAGCGATGCTGCGGGCAGGCCGTCCGCCCTCGCGCGCAGCCGGACTCGACGCGGTTCTACATCCCGTGCTGGGTCGTGCCGAGCAGCTTCCGTTCGAAGATGACACCTTCGATGCCGTGTCGTTCACCTATCTGTTCCGATATGTGAATGATCCTGCCGCCACGATGAAGGAGTTGGTTCGGGTCCTTCGGCCCGGAGGCCGGATCGCATGCCTGGAGTTTCACGAACCTCGCGCGCGATCGCTCCGCGCTGGGTGGGCGGCCTACACCAGGTACGTCATGCCCCTCATAGGTGGGCTGGTTTCGCCGCAATGGCGGGCGACCGCCAGGTTCCTGGGGCCGAACATCAGTCGCTTCTACGCGGACCATCCAATGGCCGAACAGGCTCGGTGGTGGAAAGACGCCGGGCTCCGACGCGTGCGTTCGAAAGTGATGTCGCTCGGCGTCGGCGTCGTGTGGTGTGGAGAGAGAGATGCCTGACGAGGAACGCCCTACCTCTGCGTTCTACGCGCTCACCCCCGGTGGCTGGCGCGACTACTGGAGCCTCCTGCACCCTCCCTACACGGTCTGGCATCTGTCCTATGTGGTGATGGGCGCGGCGATCGCTCCCCGGTTCCGTATGCAGTGGCTTTTGGAGTCACTCCTCGCATTCTTCTTGGCTATGGGCGTCGCAGCTCACGCTCTGGACGAGCTCCGTGGGCGTCCCCTGGGAAGCCGGATCCCGTCGGGGGTCCTGGCGGGACTCGCGGTGAGCGGATTACTCGGTGCCGTGGCGCTCGGGGTGCATGGGGTGATGTCGGCCACCGGGTGGCTCGCGGTCTGCATCCCCGTGGGAGCGTTCCTGGTGGTTGCCTACAACCTCGAATCGTTCGGTGGGATGTTCCACTCGGACCTGTGGTTCGCCCTGGCCTGGGGTGGGTTCCCGGTGATCACCGCCTATCTGGCACAAGCGGGAACCATCGGACTGCCAACGGTTGCGTTGGCTGCCGCCTGTGTCGGTCTTTCGGCCGCCCAGCGCACCCTGTCCACCCCGGTGCGCCACCTTCGTCGAGATGTCACAGAGGTGCGGGGCACGATGATCCTCCGTGACGGGACACGGAGTGAACTGACCGATAGCGCGCTTCGGGCGGCACCGGAAGGAGCCCTCAAACTCTTGTCCCTCACCATGCCGCTCTTGGCATTCGCCGCAGTTCTCGCCCGGATCTAACGGTCTGGCCACGCTCGACCATCGGCTCCGAGCTACTCCGCTGACAAGATCGCCAGAACTTCTTCCGCGTAGCGTTCGAGTTTCGTGGGACCCACGCCGCCGATTGCCGAAAGATCGTTCCGGTCGCGGGGTTTGCGTTCGGCGATCTGGGCCAGGGTGGCGTCGTGGAAGACCACGTAGGCGGGAACGCCGTCTGCGGCTGCTCGTGTTCGGCGCCACGCCTTCAACCGGTCGAAGAGCGGTCCCCCGGTAGGCGTGGCAACCGACGCACCGCGAGGCTTATCGGTGCGCGGTGCAAATGGGGCAACGACACCTAATTCCTGCAGAAAGGGCGAGGGTGTGGTTCGCATCTCACGCGGCCAGGAGAGGAAGAGGTGGACCTTGGCCCTGGTGAGGCCCACGTAGAAGAGCCGCCGCTCTTCGTCTGGGTCTGCTTCCGAACCCCGTCGCCGGTAGGGGAGTTCGCCGTCCAACAGGCGCGGCAGGAACACCGCATCGAACTCGAGCCCTTTCGCCCGATGGAACGTCATGAGCTGCACGCCGCGCCCCTGCTGCTGCACCGTGAATCGATGGTCCAGTTCGACCAGGAAGCCTGGAAGTGAGGCGTCCTGACCGGTCGAGACTTGGTATTCCGCCGCGATCGCGCGAAGGCGCCCGAGGTCGGCCTGGCGCGTGATCTCTTCATCGACATCGGAGGTGGCTTGCGGGTCGTACCCCAGTTCGTCGGTGAGGGCCTCGACCAGTGTGGCCACGTCCGGTCGTTGCGGCGCGCGGCGAAGACGTCCCAGTAACGCGCGAGGTCCCGGCCGCCGGAGGAAGGCCCCGTCCCGCACCTGATACGCGATCCCGGCTGCGGCGAACGCCTCTTCGTACAGCTCCGAGCGAGCATTCACGCGATAGAGGACCGCCATCTGATCCCAGGAGGTCCCGGCATCGTGCAACGTTCGACATCGCTCGATCACGAAGGCGACCTCCGCCTTCGCATCGACCACGGCGCGCGCGGTGGGGTTGGGTCCGTCACCGACCGTGGCGCGTAGCTCTTTGTGGAAGCCGCCCATCTTCCCCGCGAGCGCATTCGCGACGGCCAGGATCTGGGGTGAAGACCGGTAGTTGTCCTCCAGCCTGATCACAGTCGCGCCCGGGAAACGGTCCGGGAACCCGAGAAGGTGTGAGGGGGAAGCACCGGTGAAGGTGTAGATGGTCTGATAGTCGTCGCCGACCACGCACAGGTCTTCTCGATCCCCGAGCCAGCGGTCCAGCAGCGCTGCTTGCAGGTCGTTGACGTCCTGGTACTCGTCGACCGTGAAGGCGCGGAACCGTTGGCGGACGGTTTCGGCGGCCGCCGGATACCGGTCGAGCAGATCGACGGCGTACCCGAGCATGTCCTCGAAATCGATCTTCCCGACGCGTTCCTTTCGGCGCTCGTATCCCTCGTAAACGCGCTCCATGAGCTCGCCCGGGATGGGCGGTTCGTGGCCGTGGGACTCGATCGCTTGCAGGTAGTCATCCGGCGCGATGCGGCGGTTCTTCGCCCATTCGATCTCCCCCGCAAGCTCGCTGCGCGGGAGGTACTTGTGGGGTGGTGGGAGTGCGTTCGCCAGCGACGCCACCAGCGGCGCCTTCGAATCCAGGATCTGGGGAAGAGCTTGACCGGTGTGGCGTTCCCACAGCCCGTGGAGCTGCGAGAGCGCCGCCGAGTGGAACGTCCGCGCCTCGACGCCGGTGACCCCGAGGTCGGCGAGCCGGTTTTTCAGTTCGCCCGCTGCTTTCTCGGTGAACGTGACGGCCAGGATCTGCCTGGGCTCGAACGCCCCGGTGGCCACCTGATAGGCGATCCGGCGCGTGATGGTGGTGGTCTTCCCTGTGCCGGCTCCCGCGAGGATCGCAACCGGTCCTCGAACGGCCTGGGCGGCCTCCCGTTGCGCCGGGTTCAGGCGCTCAAGGATGCGGCCGGGATCCGTCACGGCGCGACCCTACCAGCGCCCACCGACACGTTCGAACTCCCGACCCAGATCCGCTCCCGGGCTCCCGTAGACTCCCGTGCGTGCCGGAGGTCCACAAGTACGTCGGGTTCGTCGTCGTGGCGGTGTTCGCCGTCGGCTGGATCTGGGGGTTGGGGGCGGCACTCGCCAAGCGCGATCCGGGGGAGCGGTTCTGGATGTGGCTCGCGGTGGCCCAGGTCGTGGCCGGATTGCAAGCCGTCATCGGCCTGGTGCTCCTTGCGTTGGGAAAACGACCAAGTGTGTGGCTCCATTACGTCTACGGCTTCGGGCCGATCGTCATCCTGGTCATCGCCCACAGCTTGGCCCGGGACCTCCATCGAACCGAGCCGGGCCGACGTCCACTCGCCACCTGGGTACCGTTCGCGGCGGCGGCGTTCATCTGTTTCGGGTTGACGCTCCGCGCCCTGATGACGGGTCTTGGCAAGGGATAGCCGGGTGCCTGGCGAGCGGGCGCGCCGGTCCCTCAAGTCCACCTTTGGAACGGCCGACATCTCAACGATGGGCAGCACCGATACCGGCATGCTCGGTCGCCTCGCCGAGGGGCGTGTACAGACCGCCGCGCAGTTGCAACGGCTGGATCCCTTCACGTTCTGGACCCTTCCGTCCGAGGGGGCGGCGGATTTCGTCGTGGTCGGTGCCACCGGCGCGTTCCTCGTCGCCGTGGTCCCCGCCCTGGGGAAGGCCGATGTTCACAAGGGCCATCTCGTCGTGGACGGCGTCTCGCTCGATGGAGGACGCCGACTCCGCGCCGAAGCGAAACGACTCCAACTAACGCTCTCCCGCGCGAACGTCGCTGTCCGGGTGGAACCCGTGCTCTGCCTGACGCACGCCATCGCCGGTGCGCCTCGGTCCGATAGAGGCGTTCGCGTGGTGCAGGTTCGCGATCTGGCTAAGGACATGACGGACCGGCCTCAGGCGCTGCCCCACCTGCGGGCTCAGCGGGCCGCGCGAGCATTGGGGATGAAGCTCGACGGAGACGAGCAAGGGATCGTCGTCGAAGGGCGATAGAGGCCGGGGTCGGCGTCGTAGGGTAGTCCTGATGCGTCGCGGGTTGAAGATCGTCGGATGGGTGGCCGCGTTCTCCGCCTGCTTCGCCGTGGGGGCGGTCATCGCCGCGCACTCGGATCCGTTCCCGCCAGGTGTCACCGATCCCGGGGCCACCGCTACGGCGACCAACGGTTCGCCGTCGCCCGTCGGCAGCACCCTGATAGGAACGGTGCACGTCCAAACGGTGCACAACCTCTACGTGGGTGGCGCATGTCGCACGAACTGGAAGGGTTCACTCGAGCTCCAGGAAGACAGGGACGGATCCGTCACGGGCACGGGTGCGTTCGACCTCCTCGGGTCACTCGACTGCGATTTCGCCGTCATCCAGGCACAGACGAAAACGATCAACGTCGGTGTCACGGGGTCGGTGAGCGGGAAGCGCGTGACGCTGATTCTCACGGAGGCCGGCCGAGACCCGAAGGGAACCAACGATTTCGGCGGTCTGGCGCACACGCTGCGGTTCCTGAAACTCTCCGTCCCCTTGGGCGGTCTGCAACAGGTGCACGCCTCTCGGTCCGATCTGGATCGCGGGACCTACACAGCGACCGGGACGTTCACGGTCGCGTGCAGCGTCAACTGCACCAAACGTTAATCGTCCAGCAGGTTCGAGTGCTCCCCCAAGGTCGGCGGGGGACGACGGATCGGCAACATCTGCCCGTCGAACCGGATGGGATCCGCTACGAGTCGCAGAGGGCCGCGCGCGGGATCGTCGATCTCTTGAACCATGGCGACGCCCTCGGGTGAGGCGAACACCTCGTCCATGGCACGGATCGGCGAACAGGGGACTCCGGCGTCGGCCAACGCCGCAAGCCATTCTCCGGCAGGTCTGGTCGCGAAGACGCCTTCCATGAAGGGCACCAGCATGGAGCGATTCGCGACGCGTGCCTCGTTCGTTGAGAAACGCTCGTCGACGAACCATTCGGGATGGCCGACAACCGCGCATGTGCGAGCGAAGAGGCGATCATTCCCGGCCGCCACCACGAACCCACGGTCGGATGCGTGGAAGACCTGATACGGCACGATGTTCGGGTGTTGAGAACCCATCGGCGCAGGGACCACGCCGCCGACCAGATAGTTCGCGGCTTGGTTGACCATCGCCGCCACGCTCGCATCGAAGAGGGACACGCTCACGTGGCGCGCGACGCCGATCTCATCGCGTTCCCGCAGAGCTGCCAGGATGCCGATGGCGCCGTAGAGCCCGGTGATCACGTCCAGGAGGGCCACTCCGGCCTTCGTTGGTTCACCGTCCCGTTCGCCGGTGACGCTCATCAAGCCCGACAGCGCTTGCACGATGATGTCGTACCCGGGGCGGTCGGCGGCTTCCGGGACGTCCTCGCCGAACGCGGTGAGCGAGCAGGTCACGAGACGTGGATCGCCCCGGCGCAGTTCCTCAAGGTCCAGACCGAGGTCCTTCATGAGACCCGGACGGAAGTTCTCGATGAGGACATCGGACCCAGCCACCATCCGGCGTACGGCGGCGACGCCTTCGGGATCCTTCAGATCGACCACGACAGACCGCTTGTTGCGGTTCAGCGAGAGGAAGTACGCCGCATCCTCCCCCGCGAAGGGCGGGCCCCACTGCCGAGTGTCATCGCCGTGGCCCGGACGCTCGATCTTGACGATATCGGCGCCCAGATCCCCGAGCACCATGGTCGCCAGGGGACCGGCGAGCACGCGGGACAGATCGATAACCCTTACCCCTGCCAGTGGCGCCGGGGAGAGGGTTGCATCCTCGCGCTCCGTCATGACGGGAGCCTATCGGTTAAGGGGTAGCAGCCACGCCCCGATTCCGCCATGATGGCGCCATGAACGACGAAAGCCTAGGTCGGGCGAACGCGTTCCTGGCCGCCGTAGCGTCCCGAACGCAGGTAGGCGCGGTTATGGATGTGACCCCCGCCGAGATCGGCCGGGAACTCGGCTTGCCCGATCCTCTCTCGACAGCCAGAGCGGTTCGAGCACTCATCGCCCGGAAACGCCTTCAGCCTGCGCAGGGGTCCTACCGGCTGCTGGACGCCCGTCCCGTGGACGCCGGCGAACGCGAGCTCATCGGGCGCAAACCACGGGGTGTACGGCGGGGACCTCGTTCATCCCGTTCGGGTGAGGGGGGTCGTGGCGATGACCACCTCTACTCCGACTTCGGCCGTGCCGCCGTGGACAAGCTCATCGAACTGGGTCGCGAGAACGCCACGCTTCGCGCCGCACTCAAGGCTGCGCGCGAAGAGGCACGAACGGCACGCGAAGCTCGGATCGAGTCCGACCGCCGAAGTGAGCATTCATCGCAGAAGGTCCACGAGCTCGAGGGACGTGCCGAGATGGCTGAATCGAACCTTCGCACGATGCTCGCCGCCGCCCGGGGGCGCGAGGTTCGTTCGGACAGCCCGGTGGGGGACTCGGAGATGGCCGCCATCCTCGGCGTCCTCAAGGGCGACGCCCAGGTCAACGGAGAAACAGATACCGGGGAGTGACGGAGGTCCGCCGATCCTCAGCGGATCTCGCCGATGTCGGCCGCATAACACGCGGCCAAGTGTGCCGGCTCCAATTCTTTGAGCGCGAGATCCTGACCGCGACATTTTTCTTCGATACCGAGTTCCTTGGCCCGCCCGGACGCCACGACGGGGCAGCGGGTGTGGAAGCGGCACCCAGGCGGGATGCGCGTGGGGTCGGGAGTCTCGCCTTTCAGGATGGGACGCTCTAACCCACCGGCCTCAGGGACGACATCCAGGAGCGCCTGGGTATACGGATGCTTCGGCTGCATGAGGACCTCTTCGGCCGGTCCGATCTCAACGATGCGCCCGAGGTACATGATCGCAACGCGGTCGGCAACCGTCCAGGCGAGTCCGAGATCGTGGGTGACGACCAGGATGGTGAGACCCAGCCGGTCACGAAGTTCCATCAGTAGCGCGAGGATCTCACCCCGAACCGACGCGTCCAGGTTCGACACGGGTTCGTCCGCGACGATCATGTCGGGCTCCAGAGCGAGCGCTCCGGCGATGACCACCCGTTGCCGTTGGCCGCCCGAAAGTTCGTGCGGGTAACTGAGGAAGAACCGTTCGGGTGGACGGAGGCCCGCGTTCGACAGTGCTTTGGCGACCTGCTCCCGTTCATCGCCCTTCACCTTGTGGATCCGGAGCCCCTCGGCGACCGACTCGTAGATGGTCTGGCGAGGGTTCAGCGCGCCGGTCGGATCCTGGAAGACCATTTGCACGCGGCGACGGTATGCGCGGAGGTCCTTCCAGATGGGTTCGCCTTTATAGAGGATGGTTCCTTGCTGTGGGCGCTCCAAGCCCATGATGGCGCGGGCCGTGGTTGTCTTCCCGCACCCTGACTCTCCAGCCAGCGCCAAGATCTCTCCACGTTGCATCTGCAGGCTCACGCCGTCCACCGCGCGGGCGACGGTTGCCTTCCGCCCGAATAGCCCGGCCCCCAAACCCACACGCCCGGCGAACTGCACGTGGATGTTCTCGACGTCCAGGATCAGTCCGCCGTTCGTTCCCGGCTGCGGGGGCACCGGCGCTGAAGCGGTGGTGGTCATCCGTCCTCCTTGATGGCGGTTGAGGACGGTTGAACCGAGGCGAGCGCGCCCTCAACGAGCAGACAGGCCGCACGGCGTCCTGGAGACACGTCGAAGAGACGTGGATCGATGGTGGGGCATGGCTCGAAGACAGCGGGACACCGTGGGTGAAATGTGCAGCCGCTCGGCAGATCGCCGGGGTAGGGGGGGTCGCCTGGCAGACCGGAGGGGTGCTTGCGGAACCGCGGGTCTCCGATCGCGGGGAACGCGGCCGCGAGCGCAGCCGTGTACGGGTGAGCGGGGGACTTGAACACGTCCTCGGCAGGGCCGGTCTCGATGATCCGACCGGCGTACATGATGGCGAGCTTGTCGCAGGTCTCCACGAGGACCGACAGGTCGTGGGTGATGAAGATCATCGCGAGGCCGAGCTCCTTCTGCAGCTCTTTCAACAGACGAAGAACCTGGGCCTGGACCATGACATCCAGGGCCGTCGTCGGCTCGTCGGCGATGATGAAGCTCGGGTTACACGCGAGAGCCATGGCGATCATCACCCGCTGACGTTGCCCACCGGAGAGCTCGTGCGGGTAGTCCGTGAGGCGGCGCGAAGGCAGGCCGACCTGCTCCAGGAGTTCCCCGGCACGCACCCGCGCTTCCCGTTCCCCGGCTTGGCCATGCAGGATGATGGGCTCCGCGATCTGGTCCCCGATCCGCTGCACGGGATTGAGCGCGTGCATGGCGCCTTGGAAGATGATGGCGGCCTCGCTCCAACGGACGGCGCGCAGTCGGCCGGGCTTCATCTCCAGGACGTTCTCCCCGTTGAGGAGCACTTCGCCGGTGATGGTGGTGCCGCTGGGCAGGAGCCGAAGCAACGCACCGGCGATGGTGGATTTGCCGCATCCGGATTCTCCGGCCAGGCCAAGGACCTCGCCGCGGTCTACCTCCAAGTCGATCCCCCGAACCGCCGGGACTTCACCGGCTTGCGTGTTGTAGGTGACGTATAGATCGTTCGCTGTCAGCAGACTCATCGGGTCCTCAGCTTCGGGTTCAGGATGTCATCGAGCGCATAGCCGATCATGGTGAACGCGAGCACCAGCAAGACGATGGCCGCGCCCGGCGCGACGATCCACCACCAGTACCCCGAGTACGCCGCGCCCTGATCGAACGCCGACTCCAAGATCGTTCCCCACGACACGTTATTGATCGGGTCCGGTCCCAGACTCAGGAAGGAGAGCACAGCTTCGGACAGGATCGCAACCGCGACGATGAGGATCGTGTTCGCGAAGATGAGCGGGCCGACGTTGGGAAGGATGTGGCGCGTCATCATGTGCCAGTCGCCGGCGCCCAGAGCTCGTGCACGCTCGACGTACGTTCGCGTTTTCACCGTCAGGACCTGTGCGCGGATAACCCTGGCTGTGCTCGGCCACGAGGTGACACCGATGACGAAGATCACGGTGCCGAGCGAGGGCTTCAGGATGATCGACAACACGATGGCCAACGGCAGGAACGGGATGACCAGGAACCAGTCCGTGATGCGCATGAGGATGATCTCCGTCCATCCTCCGTAATAACCTGCCAATAGCCCGATACCGGCGCCCAGGACCACGGTGATCAGGGTCGCCGCCAGCCCGACGATCAGAGAGATCCGCGTTCCCCAGATCGTCAACGAGAGGACCGACCGAGATTGGGAATCGGTACCGAACCAGAATTGCCCGGTCGGCGGCTGGATGGGTCTGTTCGTCGGGTGGCACAACGGGGAAAGATCACAGTGGCTCGCCATCAGCGGACCGAAGACGGCGATGAGCACGAAGAAGGCCAGGAGTCCGAGTCCGATCATCCCCATTGGACTGCGGCGGTACTGGTTCCACATCCGTAGGAAGGATTCCTTCCGCCTCCTACGAGCGATCGCCTTCGGGGTGGGCGTGGCGGCGAGAGCCGTTGGTGGCGGCTCGGGCGTCGTTGCCATCAGGCCGCTCTCACGCGGGGGTCGAGATACGAGTACAAGAGGTCGGCCACGAGGTTCGACACGATAACGGCCGCGGAGAAGAGCAGGAACAACCCCTGGAGCAACGAGTTATCACGAGCCTGGATCCCGCCGTAGGTGAGGTTCCCGAGTCCGGGCCAGGAGAAGATGGTTTCGATCACGATGGCGCCACCTAGCACATATCCCAGCGACAGGATGGTGATGGTCATGGTGGGCAGGAGCGCGTTCGGAACGGCGTGGCGTCGGCGCACGAGTTTCTCTCGAACGCCTTTCGCACGCGCCGTCGCAACGAAATCTTCCGTGAGCACCTCCATCAAGGAACTCCGCATGATGATCGAATACTCGGCCAGGTAGGACACGGTCAACACGAAGAACGGCAACGCCAGGTGTTTCCCGATGTCCAGCCACAGGGTGAGGCCATGGAGATCCGTCGCTGCGGTCTGCATGCCGCCGGACGGGAAGATGTTCAACGTGACGGAGAACAGCATGATCATCAGCAGCCCGAACCAGAACTCAGGCATCGCGTAGAGCACGAGCGTGACCCCGAGCATCGACTTGTCGAACTTCGACCCGCGCCGCCACCCCTGGACGATGCCGATGTAGACGCCCAGGAGGATCGAGGCGATCGTCGAGGTGCCGATGAGCAGGACGGTCGGCCAGATGCGAACGCCGATGTCTTCGGCGACGGTGTCACCGCCGAGCGTGAACCCCAGGTGACCCGTGACCGTCTCTCTCATGTAGTGGACGAACTGCTGCGGGAGGGGGAGGTCCAATCCAAGGACATGGTTCTCTTCCTTGATGGCCTCGGCGGTGAGTGCCCCGCGGCCCCTGGACTGGAGTTCCACCGGGTTGCCCAGGCCACGGAACAGGAAGAAGTTGAACGCGAGGACGAAGACGAGGGTGAGCAGCGCTTGGAGGATCTTGCTGATCAAGTATCTGCGCGTGCTCACCCTCGCCTAGTCCCTTCTCTCTATCGAACGACCGTCAGGCCTCGTTCTCGTCGTCTCTTCGACCGCGTGAGACCACGGCGATCACGATGACGGCGATGACGATCGCGGCGACAGCGATCCAGACCCACGACGGGATACCGCTGGATCCACCCGAACCGCCATCCGTCCCGCCGGTCGAACCGGTGGACGCCAGACGGATCGAGATGAACGACAGAGGACCGTAGGTGGCCAATGCGTCGCCTCGGTCATTCCCCGGCTGCGACAGGTACCCGTCGAACCGGTTGTTCCATGCCTCGAGCACCTGATCGTTCCACAACATGATGTACGGCTGATCGCGGTACAGCATGGCTTGCATCTTGTGGACGATGTCGACCCGCTCGGTCGGATCCGTGACGGAGTGCTGTTGGTCGTTCAGCGTGTCGTACTCAGGGTTGCAGTAGTAGCTGTCCGAGTTCAAATACGTGCCGTCACCCGGTGGGCGCTGCGCACAGCTGAAGATATCCAGGATGTAGTTCGGGTCCGGATTGGGATACCAGCCCCACTCGAACAGATCGTAGTCACCATCCAGGATGATGTTCCCCAGCTTCGCACTCGTGATGGTCTGCGCTTCGATCTTGATACCGATCTGCTTCAGCCAGTCCGAGATGTAAGGCACTATGTCCTGCGAAGGCTGGTCGGACGAACGGCTGTAGAACCGGAAATCGAGCGGCTTATCCGTCGCCGGGTCGATCCGGATCCCATCCGACCCCATCTTGTAGCCGGCCGCATCGAGCATCTCGTTCGCAGCCGGGATGTTCCAGGTCAGATCGGGATCGTCCGGGCCTGGCGTCCACGCACCGGTGGTGGCGTCCGGTTGAACGGGCGAGATCCCCGGTGTGCCGTATCCCAGGAGCACCTTGTCAACCAAGAGCTTGTTGTCGATCGCTCTTCGGATGGCTTGTCGAACCACCACGTCGGTCAAGGCCTTCGCCCCGTCCCCGTGCGGTTTGAATCCAGTTTGCGGATCCGCTGCCTGATACGCCGATCCGGTGTTGATGCCGATCTCACCGAAACTCGGAACCGCAGCGCCCCGGGTGTTGAGATCCTGGGCCTTCAGGGTGTTCAGGATGTTCGCGCTGGTGAAGTACCCGAAGTCGATCTCACCGCTCTTCAGGGCCGCCGCTTCCGCGTCCTGGTTGCCGAAGATCTTGTACACGATCTTGTCGACGTGCGGCGTGAGGCCGACGCTGTCACCCCAGTAGTTGGGATTGCGTTCCAGCGAGACGAACTCGCCCTTCTTGTACTGCTGCATGATGAACGGCCCGCTCCCGACCGCTCCGCCTGTGGCGGGATCCTGGCCGATCACCGGGTCTTGCTTCGTCGTCTTGTAGTCGCCCAGTTTGCTCCAGATGTGCTCCGGAAGGATGTACTCGTAGAAGAAGACGGTCTTGCCGGAATACAGCGAGGTGGGCTTGGTGCTGGTGATTACCACTGTCGTGTCGTCCGTCGCGGTGGCCTTGTCCATGAGCACCAGGTCGGACGAGTAGTTGGAGGTGTTGTTCTCCTTGTAGTAGTTCAGCGTCCACGCGACGTCGTTCGCCGTGAACGGTTCCCCGTCGGACCACTTCATGCCGGGACGCAGGTGATAGGTGAACGACATGCTGTCGGCGCTCACATCCACCTTCGTGGTGATGGAATGGGCGTAGTCGGGGGCGAAGTCGTCCGTCCCGAAGTTCACGAGCAGGTCGTAGTTCATCGCCCACAACACGTAGTCGGTCCCCAGATACCCGGTCATCGGGTTCAACGAACTGGGCTCGCTTACGTCGGCGTAGGTGAATGTCACCGGGCCCGTCGAACTGCTCGGGGTGCTGGAACTGTCCTGGGCCATCGCTGAGCCCATGAAACTGGTGGTGACCACGACGATCATCGCGATCACGGCGAGTCCGGCTCCGCGGAGCCGTCTCGTTGTTCCCCCTCCCATCATGTGGTGCCCCCTTCTCTCGTTCCTTTGCTTTGTCTTACGCAACAACGGCCACACCTGACTGCTCGATCGTAAGCGTCGCGCCGTCTGCGTCGAGCGTCGCGTCGACGCCCAATGGGATGCTCGCCAGATGTTTCCCGTGGCCTAGCGGGAGTTTGTAGATCACAGGGACCCCCAAATGGCCCAGGTTCATCTCTAAGACATCCTCGATGGATCTGGTCCTCGGTGAATCGGGGCGCTCCTCACGCCAGTCGCAATTCTTCAGCTCTCCGACCACCACCCCCGCGACGTTGTCCAGCTTGCCGGCCAGCCGGAGCTGGGTCAGGTGGACATCCATGATGTAGGTCGGTTCGTTGACCTCTTCGAACATGAGGATGGCGCCGGTGAAATCGGGTTCCCACGGCGTGCCCAGCAGGTGGACGAAGGTGAACAGGTTTCCGCCGATGATCGGGGCCGTGACCTTGCCGGGCGAGATCACCCGGACGTAGGGGTCGTCGGGATCGCGCGGCACCACGCCGACACCGCCGGTCGTGAAGGCTTCCACGGCGGAGTCCCATGTGAAGGCGGTCCGCTCGGGGATGCCCATCGAACCGAACCCCGGGCCGTGGAACGTGGCGAGCCCGCTGCGCTGCCGGAGCGCGAAGTGGAGGTTCGTGATGTCGCTGAATCCCATGAGCGCCTTCGGGTTGGCCGCGATGGCGTCGTAGTCGAGGAAGGGCAGGATCTGGATGCAGCCGGTCCCTCCCCACAAGACCTGGATCACGTCGACTTCCGGATCTGAGAACAGTCCGGTCAGGTCCTCAGCTCGTTTCTCCGGTGGCCCCGCCACGTAGTCGTCCTTGGCCCAGGTCCCGTCGACGATCTTGACCCGATAACCCTTTGACTCCCACCATTCTCTGGGACGCAAGATATCTGAGGTGTTGAAATACGGCCCAGAGGGCGCGCAGATACCGATGGTTCCACCGCTGGGGAGCGGTCGGCCGAAACGAGTGGCGGAGATCCGGTTCATCTGGTCCTTCACAGGTCGGAGAGGTCGATCTCTTCGTACGGGTTCTGACAGGGATTGCCCAACGCCACCCACAGTCGTTTCGCCCCGACGTCGGAAACCATCGAGAACAGGCACGCGCTCGCCTCGTCTCCCTCCGCGGGATCTGGGTGCAAGCACACCGCCTGAGGGGACGAATCGTGGTCACGCATGATCTCCATGAGATCTTCCGGCGTCTGTGGGTCCCGTTCGGCGATGAGGGTCTTGAGCCGGGCCAGACGCGCCATGCTGCCCTCGGATGCGGGTGGCGCGAGTTCGGCGAGATCGCTCTGATAGTGGTTCGTGTGCGGCCCGGGACCGTCGAGGACGCGGTGACGCTTGCCCGTGGTCTCCACTACGAACGCGTCTTCGGCGAGCGCGAACGCGTGTCCGTAACCGCCCGCCCGCGTGGGCATCGCCGCACGGACCACGGCGTCGTTCTTGTCGCGTGCATCCAGCGCGTTTCGAGACACCAGCACGCGGGGAACGCCGATCCCATCGTCGCTCGCCATGAGCGAGCCGATCCCTTGCGCTACCCGGTGTGCGTTGATCCCGACGGCGGGTAGGCAGCACACCACGGTGGGCGAGGCGACGGCCACGCCGCCGTCCGACGGGATGTCGACGATCACAGCGACGTTCCCCATGTCACCCGCCAGCCAGTGTTCGTTGTGTGCGAGGAGTGTCGTGGTCGACGTTCGGACCGACACGCTCGAGCAGCGCTCCGGCGTTTGGCCAGGATCCTTCGTGTACCCCTCCTTCTTCTGGAGGAAGAGGAGTTCACCTTCAGGGGACTCCAGGAGCGGTTCGAGCTCCTCGAAGGCGTTGATGGCGAAAAGCTCCAACACGGGGACGAGCGCACCGATCGACATCCCCTTGAGAACCGCCATCGAGTCCGGACACGCGGTTTCGGCGGCCATGAGGTAGGGCGTCAGGAGGTCTTGGAGCTGCTCGGAGGACACACCCCGGCGCTCGAGGTAGCGGTGATAGAAGTCGATAGAGCGCTGGATCAGATCTGAGAGCTCTTTGCCGATCTGCGTCCCCCGCGCGAGCCCGTTCCCTCCGGCCCGAACCACCCGTATCCCCGTCACAGAACCTCCCCGGGCCGAAGCGTACGCCCTCGCGCTCCGCCGGTCAGCCTCAGGGCGCGTTTCTGCACGCGAAGAGGACGCTGGCCGCGTTCGGTCCGGCGCCTTGGCCACATCGCCGTACGGATACCCTCTCGAGCCAGACGACTGCCGAATGAGGTTCGGTGAATTCAGCAAGATGGCGGAGATTATTCAGCACTCGCGCCAGATGCGCTAGTCCCTTTTGATCATCGGCGGTTCACCCGGCCCGTTCCTTGGGCGGGCCACCTCACGGATGCGGATCCTTGGCGACCCCGACGAAGCGGTGGAAGACCTCGCGACCCTTGGCCTGGTGGGCGGCGAGCTCCTGTTGGGTCTCAGCGTGGATCGTTGCCGGAGACTTCCCCCAATCACGTTCGAGCGTCCCTGCGTCCTCGGCCTCCAGCCAGGAGTCGATCTCATCGGCGTCCATCTCGAAATGGAACTGCGTGGCCCACGTGATCTCGTTCACCCGACACGCCTCCAGGGGCACGTGGTCGCCAGTCGCAAGGACGGTGCCCCCGTCCGGAAGTTCGAACGTGTCCTTGTGCCATTGGAAGACGCGATCACCGGTGACGTAATGACCGAGGAGCCGGTCATCCGTTGCGGCCGGTGTCATCGTGATGGGCTCGAACCCGATCTCCCGGACCGGTGCTTCGGGTACCGACTTACCGAGGGCGCGCGCGAGCACTTGCGCCCCCAAGCAGATCCCCAGGTACGGGATGCCTCGCTCCACCGTCTCCCCGGTGAGGTCGCGGATACGTGCGAGGAATGGATACCGGTCGGTCTCATCGACGTTGTACGACGAACCGAACATCACGACACCGCTTACACGGCCCAGATCCGGGCGCTCCGCATCGCCGATCGCATCCCACGTGAGGATCGATGCGCCGGCATCTCCGAATGCATCCATCGCGACACCGAACGTTTCCATGGAGTCGTTACGAACCAGCAAGATCGGTTTCACGGGGCGAGTCTACGGCGGCGGACTCAGCCGCGTTCGAAATACCGACGGAGTTCCCAATCGGTGACGCAGAGGTTGTCGAAGACGATCTGCTCCTGCACCGCGGTGTTCAGCAGATGCCCGAAGACGAAGTCGCCGAAGACCTCGCGTGCGACCGTGCTGTCGCGGAATGCATCGATCGCTTCATGGAGACTGGAGGGCACGCGGGGCACATCCTTCGCCTCGTACGCATTGCCATCGAATCGCGCGGGAGGTTCGACCTTGTTGCGGATCCCCCACATGCCGCTCGCGACGGTCGCGGCGAACGCGAGGTAGGGGTTCGCGTCCGCGCCGGGAATACGGCTCTCGACACGGAAGCCCGTGTGTTCTCCCACGGTTCGGAATCCGCATGTTCGGTTGTCGCCGCTCCACACGATGGCGGTGGGTGCCCAAGACCCCAACTGATAGCGCTTGTACGAATTGACGAACGGCGCATACATCCAGCTCATCTCGCGGGCGGTGGCGAGCTGCCCGCCCAGGTACCACCGGAACTCGTCCGTCATGTGGCCTTGCTTGGAATCGTCGAAGGTTCGCGATTCCTTGCCGTCGGCGCTCCAGATGCTGGAGTGGATGTGGCAGCTCGATCCGGCTTCGGCCATGGTCCATTTCGCCATGAAGGTGGCGGCGACTCCGTTGAGCGCTGCGATCTCCTTCACACCGTGCTTGTAGAGAGCGTGGTGGTCGGCGTTGGATAGCGCGTCGGAGTACGTGATGTTGATCTCATGCTGTCCCCTGCCGAACTCGCCCTTACTGAACTCGACCGGGATCCCCGCACCTCGCATGTGGTTGCGGATCTGACGGATGATCCATTCGTCTTTGGTCGTCTGGAGCATGTGGTAATCCATGATGTAGCTGCTGCTGGTCCTGGGATCGCGGTAGCCGCGTTCGGCGAGATCGTCGTAGGCGTCCTTGAAGAGATAGAACTCAAGTTCGCTCCCCGTCTTGACCATGTATCCCATCTCTGCCGCGCGAGCGATCTGCTCCCGAAGGATCTGCCGGGGCGCGACCGCCACCGGGGAGTCGTCGTGTTCGTCGGCGATATCGCAGATGACCATGGCCGTCTTCTCGAGCCACGGACACATCCGAAGTGTCGAGACGTCGGGCACCATCTTGAAGTCGCCATATCCGGTGTCCCAGCTGGCGTACTCATACCCCGGGAGCGGCTCCATCTCCATGTCCGCTGCCAGGAGATACAGGCAGGCGTGCAGGCCCTCCTCGCCGAGGATCTCCTCGATGAAGAAGTCGGGGAGGATGCGCTTCCCCATGAACCGGCCCTGGAGATCGGTGAACATGCAGAGGACCGTGTCGATTTCGCCGGCCTGCGCGAGATCTTCGAGTTTGGCCTTGGTGAGCATCCCATTGACGTCCATCTCGCCTCCCCCGGCGACACGAGAGACGCGGCCGAAACCGACCGCGTCTCCGTGCGCGTCCCTTCCTAGACTTCCCCGAGTTCCTTCTCGATCGCGGCGAGTTCCTCGTCCGAGCCCATGACCTTGGGGCCCTTGAACCACTGGCGGGCGGAGACCAGCCAATAGATGCCGGCGAAGCCGATGACGACGAGCACGGCTACCGGTGCGAAGTTGAAGGAGTTGACGAACGAGAGACCGAGTCCTCCCGGGCTGTACTGCGGCATCATCAGGACGATGCAGATGAACACCACCCAGATGACCGCGATCCAGCCGACGAGCTTGCCCCACTTGCCCAGGCTCCACGGACCGGGCTTGAACGCGTCACCGGCCCGGAGCCGGAGGTAGGTGGGGATCACGTACGCGATGTACAGACCGATCACCGCGATCGCCGTTACCGCGTAATACGCGACGGCGCTGCCTTTCCAGTACGCCGGTGCCACCAGCAGCCACGCTCCGACCACCGCGAACCAGATCGAGTTGGTGGGCGTACGGGTTCGTTTGTTGATCTTGTGCCAGAACTTCGAGCCGGGGATCGCGCCGTCCCGTGAGAACGCGTAGATCATGCGGGAGTTCGCCGTGACGGAAGCCATCCCGCAGAAGAATTGCGCGCCCAGCACGATGAGAAGGATGAAGACCGTCCAGGCCTTGCCGACCGCATCGAAGAAGATCTGCGCCGGCGCCGCCACGTTCGCGGTCTCCAGTTGGAACGACAGGGCGTTCGAATATCCCGCCGACCCCTGTACGGCGTACCAGACACCGAGCAGCAGGATGTAGCCGAAGATCACCGAGTAGATGACCGAACGGTAGATCCCCTTCGGTCCCGAGATGTCCGCCTGATGCGTCTCCTCCGTCATGTGAGCCGAGGCGTCATAGCCGGTAAGCGTGTATTGCGCCAGCAGTAACCCGATCATGAAGATGTAGAGCGTCGATCCCATGAAGCCGCTCGAGAATCCGCTCCCATTGATGAACCCTGCCGGGAACGGGGACGCCGGGTCCGTCGACTTCGTGAAATTGAAGATCGTTCCGAAGCTGGTGTGGTGGTCCGGGACGAAGAACAGGATCGCGAAGATCACCAGCACGCCCACCACGTGCCACCACACGCTCACGTCGTTCAACAGCGCCACGAGCTTGATCCCGAAGGTATTCATCAATCCGTGGATGGCCAGGATGCCGGTGTACGCACCGATCAGGATCAGCTTCGTCACCTCGACGTCGAAGGCGAAGTGCAGGAACGCGCAGAAGAAGGCCGCGAACCCGAAGTCGATCCCGGCGGTGACGGCGACCTGGCCGAGCAGATTGAACCATCCGGTGAACCACGCCCACGCCGGGCCGTTCTTGGGCGCTACCTTTGCCGCCCAGTAGTACAGCCCTCCCGCCGTGGGATAACTCGAACAGATCTCGGCCATCGCGAGCGCGACGAACGTGACCAGGATCCCGACCAGCGGCCACCCGTAGGCCGACGATGCCGGCCCACCTTCAACCATCCCGTAGCCGAAGAGGGTGAGACACCCCGAGAGGATCGAGATGATCGTGAAGCTGACCGCGAAGTTGGAGAAGGCTCCCATCCCTCGCTTGAGCTCCTGGGCGTACCCGAGGTCGTGGAGCTTCTCGGTGTCGCTCCTCGCTGTGCTTGGAGGCGCGCCGGCCTGAGCAGCATCGTCCATGCCCTGCCCCTTCCCCAAATGTTCCGTGGGTGAGACGGATCTGTGGGCAATCAGAAACCCCCGGAAGAGGCCTGTCAAATCATGAACGAAACTGTTCGCCCGCCTTCGATTTCGGGGCGAACGCCGTCCGGCTCAGTCTTCGGGTGTGACGTAGGCGGCCGTGATCCCGCCGTCGACGATGAGCGACGCGCCGGTCATGAACGACGAGTCGTCGCTGGCCAGGAACAGGGCCGCCTTCGCGAGTTCCTCGGCCTGACCGAGGCGCCCCATAGGGATGTGGACGAACCGTCGCTGCCTCTTCTGCTCGTCGGAGAGGAGTTGCATGAGGAGCGGTGTTTCGATGGGTCCCGGACACAGCGCGTTGCACCGGATGCCCTTGCGGGCGTATTCGACGGCGATCTCGCGGGTCATCGCGAGCACGGCGCCCTTGCTGGCGGTGTAGGCGGTCTGAGACGTCGCCGCCCCCAACCACGCCACGAAGGACGCCACGTTGATGATGGAGCCGCCGCCGGACGCGAGCATCGCCGGCACGCCGTACTTGCACCCGAACGCGACTCCTTTGACGTTCACCGCCAGGGTGGTGTCCCACACCGACTCCTCCGTGGTGTCGACGGAACCGTCGGCAGGCAGCATGACGCCCGCGTTGTTGTAGAGGATGTGCAAGCCACCGAACCCCTCGACGGCAGCCTGGACCATCGAGTTGGCCTCGTCTTCCCGACTGACGTCGGCATGAACGTAGAGCGCACGTCCCCCGGCATCTGCGATCTCCGCGGCGGTTGCCTCACCTACGTCATCGTTCAGGTCGGTAAGGACCACGTCGGCGCCTTCGGCGGCGAACAGCATCGAGGCCACCCGGCCCATTCCGCTCGCTCCGCCGGTGATGAGGGCGACCTTCCCATGCAACCGCATGCCCGATCCCTTCCCGTCGGTTCGTTGAAGGGTAGCCCACCGATCCGGGACCCGTTCCCGCGAGAAACGCCTAGCCCAAGACCTCGGGGTTCAGGATCGTCGGAGGGCGGGTTCCATCCAGCGCGGCGAACACGTTCTCGACGGCAAGCGCGCCCATGGCGTCGCGGGTATCCACCGTGGCCGAACCAAGGTGTGGGATCACCACGACGTTCTCCAGAGCCAGGAGCTTCGGGTTCACCTCGGGCTCCTTCTCGAACACGTCGAGCCCGGCGGCGAACAGTTCGCCGGCCGCGAGCGCATCCGCGAGCGCTGCTTCGTCGACGACGGGCCCGCGCGAGGAGTTCACGAGGACGGCCGAGGGCTTCATCTTCTTGAATGCCTCGGCGCCGAAGAGATGCCGCGTCTCGGGTGTGAGGTTGGTGTGGATGGAGATGAAGTCGGACTCCGCGAGCAACGTGTCCATGTCGACACGCCGAGCGCCGGTCTCGGCCTCCACCGCTGCCGGCAGCTGGATCGCGTCCGCGTAGATGACGTCCATCCCGAACCCTTTCGCGCGCCGCGCCACGGCCTGGCCGATCCGCCCGAAGCCCGCGATCCCGATGGTCTTGTGATGGATGTCCTGGCCGAGCATCATCAGCGGTCCCCAGATCCACGGCTGCCCGGAGCGCAGCAGCCGCTCACCTTCGCCGACCCGGCGGGCGGCGGCCATGAGCAGCGAGAACGCCGTGTCGGCCGTGGTCTCGGTGAGCACATCGGGTGTGTTCGTCGCGATGACGCCCGCAGCCGTGCAATCCGCGAGCGTGATGTTGTCGAAGCCCACGGCGTGGTTGGCGATGATCTTCAAGCTCGGCCCTGCGGCGTGCAGGAATTCGGCGTCGACCTTCTCGGTGAGCATCGTGATGATGGCGTCCCGGCCCTCGACCACCTTCAGGAGTTCGTCTCGTGGGATACCGAACTCGTTCTCGTGAACGGTCACGTCACAGCGCGACTCAAGGGTTCGGAGCGGCTCTTCCATGATGGGGCGCGTGACCAGGACGTTCGGTCGGTCGGACATGGCTCGGGATCCTCCCTTGAATCACCGTTCAGGTGAGGATCCGCAGGCTACGAGGCTTGCGTGTCCGGAGTCAAGTTCGCGCGTGCGACCCGCGGTCGCGCAGCGTGAGGATGCCGGCGGCCACGAGGAACACCGCGATCGTGGCAGCCGCGGCGGGATCGGCCCACCACCACCCGAGCGACCGGTCGAGCACCATCCCAAACAAGGTGACGGTAGCCAGCGCTCCGCCCGCTCCCGTGAGGAAGCCGTCACCGATCAACGCCGGACTGCGCAACCGGCGGCCCAGCCCGATCTTCCACGCGGCGAGTGGTGGCAACACGACCGCCGATGCGACCGCGATGGCGATCCCGAGACCGGTGTGATCCGGCCCGGCGCCCGAACGCAGGCCACGTACCGACTGCACCGACACCGCCACGCCGATCAGCACCAGCGCGAACCCGACCGTTCGCTCCGCACGGCGGTGGACCGGGGGGGTCCCTCCGCGCAGTTCCGCGCGGAGGTCGAGGAGGATCGTCGCCGAGGCCGCGGCATCCACGGCGGCGTCCAGTCCGTAGGCCAGTAGCGAAAGTGCGTTGGCCGCCGACCCGACGGCGATGGCAGCCCCGCCCGCAGCCAGACTCCAAGCGATGGATACGCGAGAGGCGCGAACCGCGCCTGCGAGGTCATGGTCACGCTGCGACACCCGCCAACCTTACGGGGGAGGGCGTAGCATCGAGTTCTACGCGGGTCGCGTTCGAACGGAAAGGGTGGGGCATGACCGAGTTGCTCGTGCTCGGCGGGGAACGGACCGCCGCGGCGACCGGGAAGACCGTTCCCGTCATCGAACCGGCCACCGGAGCTCCGATGGCCGAGGTCGCCGAAGCCGGATCCGAGGATGCCCGCCGCGCGGTGGACGTGGCCGCCGACGCGTTCGAGAAGGGGGCATGGCGGCGGATGAGTGCCCGAGAGCGCGGACGCATCCTCACGGCAGCGTCGCTCCTCATAAGAGAACACCAGGAAGAGCTCGCGCAGCTGGAGGCCCGCAATGGTGGCAAGCCCATCTCCTCCGCGCGCGCGGAGATCGACATCGTCTCCAACGTCTTCGAGTACTGGGGCGGCGCTGCGAACAAGATCTTCGGAGAGACGATCCCGATCCAGCCCTCCGGGATCGACCTCACGCTTCGCGAGCCGGTCGGCGTCTGTGTGCTGATCACGCCGTGGAACTTCCCAGCGGTGATCGCCAGCTGGAAGATGGCGCCCGCGCTGGCCTGCGGGAATACCGCCATCCTGAAGCCGGCTTCGCAGACACCGCTCACCGCGTTGGCGCTGGCCGACATCCTGGCCGATGCAGGACTTCCCCCGGGAACACTCTCAGTGCTCCCAGGCCCGGGTTCGACGACGGCTGCCGCGCTCATCGCCGATCCCCGTGTCTCGAAGATCGGTTTCACCGGCTCGACCTCAGTGGGAACGCAGGTCATGCAGACCGCGGCCACGAACATCACGCGCGTGTCGCTGGAGTTGGGAGGCAAATCGGCGAACGTCGTGTTCGCCGATGCGGATCTGGATGTCTGCGTCCCGAAGTCGTTGTGGTCGGTGTTCGACAATGCGGGGCAGGACTGCTGCGCGCGGTCCCGGATGTTGGTACAGCGGCCGGTCTACGACGCGTTCGTCGAACGGCTGGGCGCGGCGACGGCTGCCATCAACGTGGGCGATCCTCTGAAGGAGGACACCGAGATGGGCCCCCTCATCAGTGCCGCGCAGCGCCTGACATCGCAGGACTACCTGGAGATCGGGCTCGCCGAGGGAGCGCGTCACGTCACCGGCGGGGCAGTCCCTGATGGCCCCGGGTTCTTCATGGAGCCGGCGATCCTCGCCGACGTCGACAACGACTGGCGCGTGGCACAGGAAGAGATCTTCGGACCGGTGGCCTGCGTCATCCCCTTCGAGACCGAAGAGGACGCGATACGCCTGGCGAACGATTCGCCCTACGGGCTCGCCGGTTCGATCTGGACACGCGACATGGGCCGTGCCATCCGGGTCGCCAAGGGCATACGGACCGGCAACATCAGCGTGAACAGCAGCAGCAGCGTGCACACGGAGGCGCCGTTCGGCGGTTTCAAGCAGAGTGGCATCGGACGCGAGATGGGCATGCACGCTGTGGGCCTCTACACCGAAGTGAAGAACATCTATCTCAGTGACGAGGCCTGAGGCATGACGTCTTCGATGGAGCGTCCGCCCGACACGCGTCGTGACTGGAGCGCAGGTGAGCTCGACGCCCTCCGTGTTGCCGCGGGCATGCTTGCCGCAGCCATCGGACGCCAGCAGGCGAAGGCGAACCTGCGCGAGCGGGAGTCTTGAGCGGGTCCCCAGGTTCGCTCCCTCGGTAGACTTCCCTCATGCCTGAAGTCCCCGAAGAACTCCGCACCCGTCAGCCGCGTCCGGCGGGCCAGAAGCCCACCGCGAACCTCACCGTCGAGGCCTACCTTCGGCTCAAGGCCGACGTTGAGGAGCTGGAGACAGATGGTCGTCAGCGAGTTGCGGAGCGCCTCCTGGCTGCCCGTGAGCTGGGGGATCTGAAGGAGAACGGCGAATACGACGCCGCCAAGAACGACCAGGGACTGATGGAGTCGAAGATCCGGAAGATCCGCGCGATGCTCCGCGATCCCGAGATCGTCGAAGCCCCGGTCCACGCGAACGAGGTCGGCCCAGGGATGCTCGTGACCGTCCGACCGCTCGACGAGGACGAGCCGGAGGACGAGACGTACCTCCTTGCCGAGCACGCCGAGGAGCGCGCGAAGGGCGCCAGGACGGTCACCACCACGTCGCCGCTCGGCTCCGCCCTCATGGGGGCTTCGGTCGACAGCGAGGTCCTCTACGAGGCGCCGGGCGGCAATTTCCGTTACCTCGTCGTGGGTTTCGAACCGCACACCGGGTAGCCCGTTGCCGATGGCCAAGGCACGGGACCTCCGCGAGCGCGAAGCTCCGAAGGTTCGCGACCTGCCGGCCCCGCGCAAGAGTCAGGGTGCGGCCGGCGGCCTGATGCGCCAGGTGTTCAAGTGGCCCTTCCGCGCCGCGCTCGCCTTCCTCTTGTGGACGGGGATCCGTCCGTGGCAGCTGACGCTCCTATCGTTGATCCTCAACGTCATGGTGGGAGGGTTCATCCTCGCCGGACGGTGGGGCGTTGCGGGTGTTCTTCTCACGGTGGCCGGACTCTGCGACGTCTTCGATGGTTCGGTTGCCCGACATCGCGGGCAGGTTCGGCGTTCGGGTGCATTCATGGACTCGGTGACCGATCGCGTGTGCGACATGATCCTGTTCTCTTCGCTGTTCTGGCTGATGGCCGCTCGTCACGAGCCGGTAGCAGCGGGTTTGGCACTGGTCACGCTGGTGGTCAGCCTGTCGGTCAGTCAGGTTCGGGCCGAAGCCGAAGCCGTCGGTCTTACCCTCACCGAAGGGTTCTTCCAGCGACTCGAACGGTTCCTGGCGCTCATGATCGGCCTGTTGATCCCTCACACGATGTTCACCGTGCTGGTAGTGCTTACCCTGCTCGGTTCGCTCACGCTGCTGCAGCGCAGCTTCCTGGCGCTGCGGGGCACGACACTCTAGGAGGCGGGTTGGACTTCATCCGCGTGGGAGCGGTCGCCGAGATCCCCGACGGCGAACTCCGTGGGTACGACCTTCCCACCGGCCGGGTGGCGGTGGCGCATGTGGATCATCGCCTCCACGCCGTAGGGGATACGTGCACCGCCGACGGCGGTTCCCTGAGCGAGGGAGTCCTTCGGCTCGAGCGAGAGCCCGCGGTCGAATGCGCGTGCGGGAACTGGTTCGATCTGGAGGCGGGCGAACCCGGCAACGCGGACAGCGATCCTGTTCCGACGTTCGCCGTTCGAGAGATCGATGGGTGGATCGAAGTGGCGGCGTTCCCGGGGGTTCGATCATGACTCCGCGACGAGTACGCACCAGCGCCCCCCCGCAGGCGATCGTCATCTTCGGTGCGTCCGGCGACCTCACCCGGCGGAAGTTGCTGCCCGCCTTCTACCACCTCTACCTGGAGGGATTGCTTCCGGAACGGTTCGCGATCGTGGGCTACGCGCGAACAGAGTTCACGGATGAAGAGTTCAGAGCGCATGCCCTCGCCTCCGTCCGCGAGTTCGGCAAGCATGTTCCCGAGGGGCAGGTCTGGAGCGACTTCGCCGGGCACCTGCGCTACGTGTCAGGAGAGTTCACCGATCCGGGCGCGATGGACAAGGTGGCCGCCGATCTGGAGGAGATCGACCGCACCCACGGTACCCAGGGGAACCGCTTCTTCTACGCGGCTACACCATCGAGTGTCTACGCGGATGTCGTCGAGTGCATCGGTGATGCCGGGATGGCCGAGGGCTCCAAGATCATCATCGAGAAGCCGTTCGGGCACGACCTGGTGACCGCTCGGGAGCTCAACGCCTGTCTGCACCAGGTGTTCGACGAGTCCCAGATCTTCCGCATCGATCATTACCTGGGGAAAGAGACCGTGCAGAACATCCTTGCGTTCCGGTTCGCCAACGGGATGTTCGAACCCATCTGGAACCGCAGGTATATCGAACACGTGCAGGTCACGGTGGCTGAGCAGATCGGTATCGAGGGACGAGGCGCCTTTTACGAGCAAACGGGTGCCATCCGCGACATGGTGAGCACCCACCTCTTCCAGATGATGACGTTCCTTGCCATGGAACCACCCGTCTCCTTCGAACCGGACCGGCTCCGCGACGAGACGGTGAAGGTTCTGCGCGCCGCACAGCCCATCGATCCCGCCGACGTGGTCCTGGGGCAATACGAGGATTACCGGGCGGAAGAAGGGGTGGCCCCTGATTCGAACGTCGAGACGTTCGTGGCGCTCAAACTGGAATTGGACAACTGGCGCTGGGCCGACGTGCCGTTCTACCTTCGCACGGGGAAGGGGCTCGCACAGAAGGTGACCGAGATCACCCTGAAGTTCCGCCGAGTGCCCTTCAACATCTTCCGCGAGACGGACGTCGCGTCGATCCCCCGAGACCACCTCACCATCCGCGTCCAGCCGAACGAGGGGATCACGCTGGCGGTCAACGCGAAGAAACCAGGCCCAGGGTTGAAACTCGGCCGCGTGACCATGGATTTCGATTACGAGAAGGAATTCACCAGCGAGATCGTCGACGCCTACGAGTTGCTCTTGCTGGGTGCGATGGAAGGCGACCACACGCTGTTCATCCGCCAGGACGGCGTGGAGCGGGCGTGGGAGCTGCTCGAACCGGTGTTGAAGGACCAGCCCTCCGTGCATCGATACGAGCGCGGGTCGTGGGGTCCTACGGAGTCGGCCACGCTCCTCGGATCTCGCAAGTGGCACATCTCCACCGAAGATCACCCTTGATCAGGGACCTCCGTTGGGAGGCGTGCGCATCGCTCAGACGGGGTAGGCTCGCATCTCACCAGTCCCAGGAGGATCAGTTATGACCGAGCAGCCGACCCGGTTCGATCTCTCACCCGATGAGATCCCGTCCGCCTGGTTCAACCTGATCCCCGACATGGTTGGGGCGGGGATGCAGCCGCTCCCCCCGCTGAACCCTCAGACGAAGCAACCGATCGGCCCGCCGGATCTGCTTCCGCTCTTCCCGGAGGCCCTGATCATGCAGGAGGTGTCGACGGACCAGTGGATCGACATCCCGGGACCGGTGATCGATATCTATCGTTTGTGGAGGCCCGCGCCGCTGTTCCGGGCGACGCGTCTGGAACAGGCGCTGCAGACGCCAGCCCACATCTACTTCAAGTACGAGGGCGTGAGTCCGGCCGGCTCCCATAAGCCGAACACCGCTGTGCCGCAGGCCTACTACAACAAGGAAGCTGGCATGCGCCGCATCGCCACCGAGACTGGCGCCGGGCAGTGGGGCTCGTCCATGGCGATGGCGTGCAGCATGTTCGGGCTGGAATGCGATGTCTACATGGTGAAGGCGTCGTACGACCAGAAGCCGTATCGCCGTTTCTTCATCGAGACGTTCGGCGGGACCGTTGTCGCCTCACCCAGCCAGAAGACCAACTCTGGACGAGGGATCTTGGCGGAGCACCCAGATTCGACGGGTTCACTGGGCATCGCGATCAGCGAGGCGGTCGAGGATGCTGCGACGCACGACGACACGAACTACGCCTTGGGGAGCGTGCTGGGACATGTGCTCCTGCATCAGAGCGTCATCGGCCTGGAGGCGCAGAAACAGATGGCGATGGCGGGCGAAGAGCCCGATGTCGTCATCGGCTGTGTCGGAGGCGGCTCGAACTTCGCGGGTATCGCCTATCCCTTCATGGCAGAGCGACTTCGCGGGAACAAGAGCACGCGGTTCTTGGCGACGGAGCCCGCCGCGTGTCCGACCCTGACGAAGGGCGTGTTCGCCTATGACTACGGCGACACCGCGATGATCGCGCCCATCGTGCCGATGTATACCCTGGGTCACGGGTTCGTTCCCGCTCCCGTGCATGCGGGCGGGCTCCGGTATCACGGTGATGCGCCGTCGCTGTCGCTGCTGGTGAAGGAAGGCCACATGGAGGCGAAGGCCTATACACAGAACAGTGTCTTCCAAGCGGCGATCCAGTTCGCGAAGACGCAGGGGATCATCCCGGCTCCGGAGGCGAGTCACGCCATCCGCGGCGCGATCGATGAGGCGATCGAAGCCCGCGAGGCCGGCGAGGCGCGGGTGATCTTGTTCAACCTTTCCGGCCACGGCAACTTCGACATGTCGGCATACGACGACTACCTCAACGGTCGTCTGCCCGAGGTGGAGTTCGACCCGCAGGAAGAGGCGAGCGCGCTGGAGGCCCTTCCGGAGGTGTCCATCAAGGTCTAACCCTCGGCGAGGGTTACTGGCGAGAGTCCCAGATCGGTGATGGCCAGCTCAGCAACCTCCTGCGCCACCAGCTGGTAGCCCAAGCCGTTGAAATGGATGCCGTCGGCCTCGCGGATGACGTCGAGGTGCCCATTGGCTTCACGGTGATACGCGGTGTACGCCCCGTTCGGCGTTGCGAACAAATTCCAGGTGTCGAGGTAGACCGTGTTCGGCACCACATCGGGCAACTCCTGGAAGATCTCGTTCTGTCGCTGGAGGAGACCGCGTCGTCCGCTGTCGCGAACGATCGGCAGACCCACCCAGATGAGCCTGGCTCCGCCCGACGTGGCCACCTCGGCGAGATCCTGCACTCGCGCGGCGTACCCCTGCCGCCAGATGGGAGTGCCGATCGGCGTCTCCAGCCGACCTTCCGCGTTCACGAGCGACTGCGCGTCGTTCTCACCCAGCATCACGACGACCAGGTCGGGCTGGTAGGACTCGACGAGCGCCTCCATGGACGCCGGCCAATCGAAGTAGTCGGGCCGGGCGAGGCCCGTCGAGATCCGCCCTTGGTCCGACACTCGGACAAGGGAGGGCTGGAAGACGCGCTCCATGTACACGCCCAGGCCACCTGCCAGAGAATCTCCCACCACGACTACGCGCAGCCGGTTCCCTGGGGTGGGCGTCCGGATGGGCCCCCTCGCGTCGGGCGTCGGACTGTTCGCGACATCCCTCGTCACCGTGGGGAGGTCCAGGGCGCCGCCCGGAGCGGTGTCCGCGTCCTTGCCCAGCGCGGCACGAACGGCGTCGGTTGCTCGGGTGATCTGCAGGACATCGTTGATGGCGGTGAGCGGCGTAAGGCCGGCGATCGAGAGCGTTCGGCGAAGGCCGGGCGTGGAGGCATCCGCCTGCCGCTTCATCGTCGGTGCATAGAGGAAGGTCCACGTGAGGAGGCAGACCAGGATGACCACAAGGGCCCGTCCTGCGGGCATGCTCTTTGACGTGTCGCTTCGTTGGTCGGTCATGGTCAGAACCTGAAGTAGATGAACGGAGGCACGCCCTGCGGGCCCAACGTCGTGATGAAAAACAGCACCGCCGAGAACACGAGTCCCATCGGTACCGGTTGCAGCGCCGCCAGTCGTTCGCGGATCCGGGAGCCGACCTCCGGTGGAGAGAACTGCATCCCCAGCGAGAGGGCGATGGTACCCACCAATATCGGACTCACCAGGACGGTGGGCGTGGTCCAACCCGCCAGGAACCGTCCGAGCATCGCGAACGCCGTACCCAGCGAATCGGCTCGGAAGAACACCCACCCCAAGCACACGAACGCGAATGTCGCGATGCGCTGACCCCACACCACGGCGCCCGTCTGCGCCCGTGTGTCGGGTCGGTGTGTGCGCCGCCAACGGCCGGCGACCAATCCGCCCCCGTGCAGCGCCCCCCAGAACACGAAGGTCCATCCGGCGCCGTGCCATAGGCCGCCTAGGACCATGGTCAGCATGATGTTGATCGCGGTTCGCCGTCGTCCTCGCTGATTCCCACCCAAGGGGATGTACACGTAATCGCGCAGCCATCGGCTGAGCGTCATGTGCCACCGGCGCCAGAACTCCTGAAGGGTGAGGGCGCTGTAGGGCCGGTCGAAGTTCCTCGGGAACTCGAACCCAAGGAGCTTCGCCACGCCGATCGCGATGTCGGTGTATCCGCTGAAATCGCTGTAGATGACCATCGCGTAGCCGACAACGGCGAAGAATGCCTCCATGGCGGAATGCCGCGCCGGATCCCCGAACACCGGGTTCACGATGGTGTCGGCCACGTAGCTGGAGATGACCACCTTCTTGAAGAGGCCTCCCAGGATCAGCCACGCCGCCCCGACCACGTCTACGTGTCGCTGGTCGCGTCGAACATCGAGTTGCGGGATCAGTTCGTTGGGACGAACGATGGGACCGGCCACTAGGTGCGGGAAGAAGGAGAGGTACAGGAACGTATCGACGGCCGCTGCCACCGGAGCATCTCCCCGCGCGACGTCCACCACGTAAGTCACGGCCATGAACGTGAAGAACGAGACGCCCACCGGCAGAACCACGTCGGAGAGGGGAAGGCCTACATGCAGGCCGAGTCCTTGGAATGCGTTCGTCAGATTGATGGAGAAGAAGCCGTAGTACTTGAAGTAGGCGAGTGGCACAAGCAGCAGCGCAACCGAAGCGATGGTCACCGCTCGGCGCCGTTTCGCATCCGTTTGCCGAGCCACCAGGGTGGCGCCGATCTGGGCCAGCAGGCTCACGGCGGCCAGCAGCAGCACGAACCTCCAGTCCCACCAGGAATAGAAGACGTAGCTGGCGCCGATCATGAAGAGCTTCCAGGCCATGGGCCGGTGGTTCAGCACCCAGTGCCCCACGAACACCAGGCAGAAGAAGAAGGCGAAGTCCGTGGTGGGAAAGAGCATCTGCGAACGGAATCTACGGCATGCCGCCGACGTGCGTAGCCGAGGACGCGGGTGGATCAGGCGTGCGAAGGACCGCGGACCGCATCCAGCCGGTGTTGCAGGAACGTTCGCTCGGTGGGGTTGGTCGCGAGCTCGATGGCACGTTCGAAGGCGACGGCGGCCTCCTCACCCCGGCCCGATCGGTGCAGGAGCTCCGCCCTTGCCGAGTGGAAGAGGTGATACCCCTGGAGCTCGTCGGCCAGGGGCTCGATGCGGATGAGTCCGGCTGCCGGTCCATCGGCCATCGCGATCGCCACGGCGTGGTTGAGCGCGACCACCGCTGTGGGCTGCAACTCGAGCAGCCGTCCGTAGAGGGCGGCGATCTGGGGCCAGTCGGTGTCTTCCGGGCGGGGTACGCCGGCGTGCAGGGCGGCGATGGCCGCCTGCACCTGATACGGCCCCGGCGACTCCATCGCCATGGCGCGATCGAGCGTCGCGATCCCTTCGTCGATCATGTCGTGGTTCCACGACGATCGGTCTTGGTCCTCCAGGAGCACGAGCGCACCCAGGTCGTCCGTTCGAGCTGCGGTTCGGGAGTGATGCAGCAGGAGTAGCGCCAGCAAGCCGAGTGCCTCCGCCTGGTCCGGCATGAGGCCGACCAGGGTGTGCGCGAGCCACACCGCTTCGTCGCACAGTTCGGCGGTCACGAGCTCGCCCTGCAACGACGCGTACCCTTCGTTGAAGATCAGGTAGACCACCGCCAATACCCCGTCGAGTCGTTCGGGCAATAGCCCTCGCGGCGGAACGCGGTAGGGGATCCCGGCATCGCGGATCTTCCGCTTTGCGCGAACCAGACGTTGCTGGATGGTTGGTTCGGACACGAGGAATGCCCGCGCGATCTGGCGGCTGGTGAGTCCGCCGACGGTGCGGAGCGTAAGAGCGACCCGCGATTCGGGCGGCAGGGCCGGATGGCAGCAGGTGAAGATCAGCCGCAGCCGGTCATCGACGATCTCGGGCATGGGCTCCTCCGTCGGATGCAGGCGTTCCAGGCCGGCAAGCTGTTCGGTCTTCGCGCGTCCCGTGGTGTTGCGTCGTATCCGATCGATGGCGCGATTGCGCGCGGTCACGATGATCCACGCGCCAGGATTCTCCGGAACACCGTCCCTTTCCCAGCGTTCCATGGCCGTGGCGAACGCTTCCTGGACCGCCTCCTCCGCCAGGTCGAAATCGCCGGTCACGCGGATGAGGGACGCGACCGCCCGTCCAGCTTCACGCCGGAACAGACGGTCGACGACATCCTCGGTGCCCACCTGGGTGGTCACATGTCCGCGATGGGGCGGATCTCCACGGACCCGAACTTCGTGCCGGGACACGCCGCCGCCGCCTCGATGGCTTCGTCGAGGTTGGCCGTCTCGATGACGAAGAAGCCACCGAGCTGCTCCTTCGTTTCGGCGAACGGGCCGTCGGTCGTGATCGGCGCACCCTCGGGGGCCCTGACGGTGGTGGCTTGGTGCGTGTGGTGGAGTTCCTCGCCGCCACGCATCCAGCCCTTCTCCGCGAGCCAGGCAGCGTACTTGTCGTAGGACTCACCCATGCTCTTCTGCTGTTCCGGTGTTGCGGAGTCGCGGGCGGCCTCGTTGCCGTAGATCAGCAGGGCGTACTTCACGTTCCCCTCCTTCGGTCCGGCGGCTTGAACGGGCCGCATCTCACCCTATCGACGAATGCGCGCGTCGGTTCTCGACATGCCTGGATAGGTCGGCCCGCGTTCGCCGGGTTAGGGTTGGGCCCATGGCCGGACTGGACTTCCACGACCCGTTGCTGATCGGGCGGTTGCTCTCCGAGGAAGAACGCGCCATCCAAGCTGCCGTCCGGCAGTTCGTCGATGACAGCGTGCTGCCCGGCATCAGTAAGTGGTTCGAACTAGGAGAGTTCCCACGGGAACTCATCAAGGAGATCGCGGATCTGGGGATGCTCGGCATGCATCTCGAGGGCTACGGCTGCCTGGGTGCGAACGCGGTCAGTTACGGGCTCGCGTGTCTGGAGTTGGAGGCCGGCGACTCCGGGTTCCGTTCGTTCGTGAGTGTCCAGGGGTCGCTCAGCATGTTCCCGATCTGGAAGTTCGGCTCGGAGGAACAGAAGGAGGAGTGGCTTCCCGGGATGGCCGCGGGCGAGGTCATCGGCTGCTTCGGGCTGACCGAACCCGACTTCGGCTCCGACCCGGCGAACATGCGAACCAACGCCAAGCGCGAGGGCACGGACTGGATCCTCAACGGTTCCAAGATGTGGATCACGAACGGCGGGATCGCCGACGTCGCCATCGTGTGGGCGCAGACCGACGAGGGCGTCCGCGGGTTCATCGTTCCGACAGACACACCCGGATTCTCGACGCAGGACATCCACCGGAAGGTCTCGCTGCGTGCGTCGGTCACGTCGTCGCTCTACCTCGATGATGTCCGGCTGCCCCAAGACGCGGTGTTACCCGGCGTTACCGGGATGAAGGGGCCGCTCTCGTGTCTCACCGAGGCGCGGTTCGGGATCATCTGGGGCGTCCTGGGCGCGGCGCGCGCGTGCTTCGAATGCGCGCTGGAGTATTCGCAGACGCGTGTCCAGTGGGGCAAGCCGATCGGTTCGTTCCAGCTGACGCAGGAGAAACTCACGAACATGGCCCTGGAGATCGGGAAGGGGTCATTGCTGGCGCTGCACATCGGGAGGATGAAGGATCAAGGGCAGCTGGTTCCCGAGCACGTCAGCATGGGGAAGCTCAATAACGTTCGCGAGGCGCTGGATATCGCCCGGAGCGCCCGCACGATCCTTGGGGCGAGCGGCATCACGCTCGAATACCCCGTCATGCGCCACGCGAACAACCTCGAGTCGGTCCTCACCTACGAGGGCACGTCGGAGATCCACACGCTGATCATCGGCCACGCCCTCACCGGACTCCGCGCCTACAACTAGGGCGCGGTAGCCTGAAGGTCTCAACGATCGAACTGCCGACCCCAGGAGGACCGCATGACCCGCGACACCGATTGGCACATCTTCGAGAAAGCCGTCGAGATCACGGCCTCCGCCGTGCGTGGCAGCATCGGCACCCAGGGGAGTCAGCCCGCCTCCTTCGTCGGTGACGTCTTCCGCGAGACCTTCAAGGCGTTGAAGGAAACGGCCGAGGCCATGCCCGACAAGGGCGGGAAAGCCGGCTTCTAGCCGTGACGCTCCGCGCTGTGGCGCCGGGCCGGTCCGGGCTGCAGATCCCGCATCGACACCATGCCCACGATGACCCCACCCTCCAACACCGGAAGATGCCTGAACCCTTGCTCAAGCATGGTGTCGAGCGCTTCCATGGTGCTCGCTTCGGGGCCGATGGTCATCGGCTCGCGAGTCATCCAGAGATGGACCTGATGTTCGGAGCCGTCGAAGTGCTGCGCGACCGCCCGCACCACGTCTCGCTCCGTGAACACGCCCAAGAGCGTGGATCCCTCCATCACCAAGGCGCTACCCACACCCCGGGAGCCGATGACCGTCGCCGTTTCCGCGATGGTCGCGGTCGGCGAAACCACCACCAACTCCGTGCTCATGACCTCTCGAACGGTGAGCATGGTCTCTGAGCGTAGTCCGGACGCTGGTGCAGGGGAAATCGACCCGCGGCCCGGCGCCGGGGAGCTCCGTGCGTGGTACCGCTCCCGGGCCGAGTTGTATCCGTGGCGGCGCGGTGTGCGTGACCCGTATCAGATCCTGGTCTGTGAGTTCATGGCGCAGCAAACCCAGGCCCCTCGTGTCGCGCTTGCGTTCGAAGCGTGGATCGACCGCTTCCCGACGGTTCAGGTTCTGGCCGGCGCCTCGCGCGCCGATGTCCTGCGCGCATGGCAAGGCCTGGGTTACAACCGCCGCGCGATCGCACTGCACGAGACGGCGCGGAAGATCGTCGACGGTCACGGAGGGGAGGTGCCGAGCGACGTGGACGTGCTGCGCTCGTTCCCCGGTGTCGGTCCCTACACGGCGGCCGCCGTGGCATCGATCGCGTTCGGCGTCCCGGTGGTGGCCCTTGATACGAACATCCGCCGGGTGGCCGCGCGCGTGCTTCACGGCGCCGAACCCGACGAAGTGGCGCCCGGCCGCTTAGGGGAGAGCGCCCAGGGCTGGCTGGATCCATCCGACCCGGGAGCGTGGAACCAGGCGGTGATGGACGTGGGAGCGTC
>JAXDJX010000025.1:0-35583 GCA_034667405.1 Actinomycetota bacterium
GTAGTGATCGAAGGACCGGTTCTCCTGCACGATGAAGATGAGGTGATCAAGCTTGTCCAGACCGGGGGGGATGGCGGCCGTTGACTGGGTCTTCGCCGACGTGCTGGTCGCGGGAGCGGTCGAGGTACTGGCGCCGGCGGCGACGCAGGCGGTGAGCGCAAGGGAAGCGAAGAGGATGAGTGACCGTCGCATCGTGGCAGTCTACCGAGCTAGTTCCAAGGTGTCGGGTCGAGGACGAGCGGCGGCCGCGGCGGCTGCGTGAAGTCGAATTCTTTACGGAGGTCGCCCAGGATGGGCACATCCTCCCGAACCGTCGGACGGGGATCGGGTCTGCCGTCGGTTCGGGGATCGAGCCGCTGACCGTTCAGGAATCGATCTTCGATCAGTTGGAGATACGCGTCGAACGAGAGCGTCTGGTGGTCGATGTATCCGTCACGGGCATAGGGGCTGATCAGGAGGCCCGGCACGCGAAGCCCGTAGCCGTTCACATCAACGACGGGGGGTTCGACGTGGTCATAGAAGCCGCCCCAGTCGTCCCAGGTGAGGAAGATCGCCGTCGAGTTCCAGTCGGGCCCGCGCATGGCGGCGTTGATGAGCTTGGTCACGTACGTCTCGCCCGTGCGCACCGTTCCTTTCCCCTCCGGGTGTTCGCTGTAGGAGGAGGCAGGCACGATCCACGACACGGACGCCAGCTTCCCCGCGGCCGCAGCGTCCACGTACTCGGTGTGCGTCTGGATCTTGTGGAGGTCGTGGTTCTCACGCGCCACGTCGGTGAAGCCCGGAACGGGATTCTTGCTCGGCGCCGTCCCTCCGTGGTTGTCACAACCCGGGAGCCAGCAGGTGCGATCGTCGACGTAGTAGTGCCAGCTCACGTGTCCTTTGTCCAGGAGCCATGAGATGTCCGTCCACGCGTACTTCGGCGGCTGTCCGTAGCCCCATTTCAACTCCTCGGCTTTGAGATCGATATTGGAGCTACAGCTCATCGGGTCGGAGGGGTCGGGGCAGTACGCGGACCAGCCCGAGAAGAGGAACAGATGAGAGGGCAGCGTCCATGAGTCCGTCGGTCCGAACATCCGGTCCTGCAGCACGAACTGCTTCGCGTAAGTCCAATAGTTCGGGATGTCACGGCCGGTCAGGTAGCTCACCACGTCGGGCTGGCCTTGCGGTCCCACCGACTGGTCGCAACTCGCCACGAACGGGCGCGTGAAACATGGGTTCGAGAACTTGTACAGCTGGCCGATGAAGCCGTCCATCCGCCCGTGGTTGATGTCGGCGACGGCGTCGGGATTGTCATGCGGGCCGCCGACCTGGCGGATGCTCGAGGTGTGGTAGGGCCGTGAACAGCCCCCGAGGAACTGGTTGGGCACACACACAGAGATGGAACCGTCCGTGTTGGTGGGGAAGCCGTCCGCGCCGGGGAACGTGCCGAAGTAGTGATCGAACGACCGATTTTCCTGCACGATGAAGATGAGGTGGTCGATCTTCTCGATGCCCTTGGCGTCGGATCCCGGCGTGGCCGACCGGGAAGGCGATAACGCTGCTGGGGACGAACTCGAGGGCGAGGGGCTGCTGCTGTTCGCCACGCACCCGGCCACCAGGAAGGCGGCGAACAGCGCGCCGGTGAGCCGCCTCGTCAGCATCCGGCGGAGTCTAGGCGCTCAGATGTCGCCGGTCACCCCGCTTGAGCGGCTAGAATCCAACGGTGGCCGTCCGTGAGGCGGCCCTCGAGTCGAGGAAGGGAACGGGGGAGTCCCCCAGAGAACGGACTTTTGGCGACCGCCACCGCGCAAGTGAAGATCCTGGTTCCCGGCAGCCGATCGATGGTTGCCCTCCTGGGCCAGCGCGATTCCTTCCTCAAGCTCATCGAGTCCGCGTTCGACTCGGGCATCTTGGTGCGCGGGAACGAGATCACCATCTCGGGTGCTGCCGAGGACGCGGAGCTCGTCGGACGAGTGTTCGAGGAACTCCTCCTCCTCTTGGAACGTGGAACCGAACTCTCCGATGCAGCCGTGGGGGAGACCATCGCCATGGTTCGTGGCATCGGGTTGGAGCCCGCGGAGGCCGGGATGCGTCCGAGCGACGTGTTGGGCGACACGCTCCTTTCCGCGCGAGGCAAAGGCATCGCTCCCAAGACCGTGGGCCAGAAACGCTACGTCGATGCCATCCGGAACTCGACGGTGACCTTCGCGATCGGTCCGGCCGGAACGGGCAAGACCTACCTCGCGGTCGCCACCGCCGTTCGCGCACTTCACGCACACGAGGTCAGCCGGCTCATCCTCACCCGGCCCGCCGTCGAAGCGGGGGAGAGGCTCGGGTTCCTTCCGGGAACGCTCTACGAGAAGATCGATCCGTACATGCGCCCGCTCTACGACGCCCTCTTCGAGATGACCGGAGGGGAGACCCTGCCCAAGCTCATGGAGCGCGGGACGGTTGAGGTGGCACCACTCGCCTACATGCGAGGCCGCACGCTGAACGATGCGTTCATCATCTTGGATGAGGCGCAGAACACCACCCCCGAGCAGATGAAGATGTTCCTCACGCGGCTGGGGTTCGGCTCCAAGGCCGTTGTTAACGGAGACGCGACGCAGGTGGACCTCGCGAACGGAGCGCCGAACGGTCTCTCGGTGATCCAGGAGATCCTCGGCGACATCGACGGGATCTCGTTCGTTCATCTGGGGGGCCGGGACGTTGTCCGGCACAGGATCGTGCAGGACATCGTCGAGGCTTACGGCCGGTTCGGCCAGCAGAGTCTCCGGGTCGATGCAGCGCCCGAGTCATGAGCGGAGGCCATCCGTCCGTCCTGGTGTCCAATCGGCAGGCGCTCCCTGTCGATGAAGACGGTCTCGTGACCCTGGCTCGCCGAACCCTCGAAGCACAGGGGCAGCTGAAGACCGAGCTCTCCGTGTCGTTCGTGGACGAACAGGAGATGGAGGATCTCCATGTTCGCTACATGGATGAAGCCGGTCCGACGGACGTGCTGACGTTTCCTCTCGGCGATCTGGACGAGCAGGGTGTGAAGGTCTTGGGCGATGTGGTCATCGCGCCGTCGGTGGCCGCGCAGAACAATCCCCGGGATATCCCGGGCGAACTCCGCCTCCTCCTGGTGCACGGCATCCTCCACATCCTGGGCTACGACCACGAGGAGGACGCGGCGCGCGCGGAGATGTGGGCGTTGCAGGAACGCTACAGCGGGGTTCGGACGCCGTGACGCCGACGGATTGGTTCGAACTCGTCATCGTTGTGGTTCTCATCGGCGTGGTCGGGGTGATGGCCGCATCAGAGGTCGCCATCACTCGCACGAACCGGGTGCGCGCCGTTCGGCTGCAGGAAGAGGCGCGACGGGGATCCTCCGCGCTGGTTCGGATCGTGGAGGAGCCCGCTCCGTTCCTCAATGTGGTGCTGCTCATCACCCTCCTCGCGACCATCGGGGGGACGACGATCGCGACATCCCTCGCGGTCCGACATTTCCATGGCGCCGGAGAGATCATCTCGACCGCGGCCATGACGCTGGTGCTGTTCGTGTTCGCTGAGGTGACGCCGAAGACCTTCGCCATCCAGCAGCCCGATCGGGTGGCGCTCCGTGTCGCGCCCTTGATCGCGTTCATCGGCACCGTCGTTGGCCCCTTTGCCAAGGGCCTCCTCCGCCTCGCGAACGTCATCATGCCGGGGAAGGGCTTGAAGGAAGGGCCCTACATCACGGAGCAAGAACTGCGTGCCTCAGCCGAGGTCGCCTCGGAAGAGGGCGAGATCGAAGATGAAGAGAAGGAGCTCATCCACTCGATCTTCGAGTTCGGCGACACCATCGTTCGTGAGGTCATGGTGCCGCGCCCCGACATCATCGCCATCGAAGACGACAAGACGTTGCGCGATGTCCAGGCGTTAGTGCTGGAACACGGCACCTCCCGGATCCCCGTCTACAAAGAGGACCTGGACGATGTGGTCGGGATCGTGTTCGCCAAGGACGTTCTGAAGGCCTTCCACCAGGGCGAGCAGAGCGTCCGGCTGCCGGAACTGATGCGCGAGGTTCGCTTCGTGCCTGAATCCAAGAAGGTCGCAGAGCTCCTTCGCGAGATGCAGCGGGAGAAGTTCCACCTGGCACTGGTCACGGACGAATACGGCTCCGTCACGGGCCTGGTCTCGCTGGAGGACCTCCTGGAGGAACTGGTCGGCGAGATCACCGACGAGTACGACCGGGAGGAGCCCGAGTTCGTCGAATTGGGCGTGGGCCGCTACCGCGTGTCGGGAAAGGCCTCCATCGACGATGTGAACGAACGTCTGGGGATCGAGCTGCCCGACGAAGAATGGGACACCATCGCCGGTTTCGTCCTTGACCTGTTCGGCAAGATCCCCGACGACGGCGAAGAGGTCGACTATCAGGGCATGACGTTCAAGGCCGAAAAGGTGCAGGGCCGGCGCATCGCTACCATCTTGATCACGCTGCCTGCAGCGTCGGTGTCTCGGGACACGGAGTGAGCCGCCGCCGGGAACCATGACGCGCGCCGGCATGGTCGCGGTCGTGGGCAGGCCGAACGTCGGGAAGTCCACCCTCGTGAATACCCTCGTCGGGCAGAAGATCGCGATCGTTTCCGACAAGCCCCAGACGACCAGGAACGACATCCGGGCGGTGTGGACCACCGAGGACATGCAGGTGGTCTTCACCGATACGCCAGGGTTCCACAAGCCGCGAACCCTCTTGGGCCGCCGGCTCAACGAGCTTGTCGCGGATGCCGTGGACGGGGTGGACCTGGTGTTGCTCGTGGTAGACGCAGCCTCCGGGGTCGGGCGGGGCGATGCGTTCGTCTACGCACGCCAGGTGCAAGGCGGGGGGATACCGGCGTTCTGCGTGGTGAACAAGCTCGATGCCACCCAGCGGCCCGTGATGCTGCGGCAGCTCGGCGCCGCCCAGGAGCTCGGGGACTTCGCGGAGATCGTTCCGATCTCCGCGAGATCGGGCGACGGGGTCGACACGCTTCGGCGTCTCATCACCGAGGCAATGCCCGAGGGACCATTCCTGTATCCGGTGGAGGACGTGACCGACCAGTCGACGGAACAGCGCATCACCGAGCTCATCCGTGAGCAGGCCCTCAGGGTCACGCGTGAGGAGGTTCCGCACTCCGTGGCGGTGACCATCGAGGAGATGGAGCGTGAAGGGGATCTACACCGCATCCACGCGTCGATCGTCGTGGAACGAGATTCCCAGAAGGGCATCATCATCGGAAAAGGCGGCCAGACGCTGCAGGACATCGGGTCGAGCGCCCGGGCCGAGATCGAGCGGCTCCTGGACACGAAGGTGTATCTGGACATCCGTGTGAAGGTCGTGAAGGAATGGCAGCGAGATCCGAAGGCCCTCAACCGCCTCGGCTTCTAGGCGAGCCCCGTTACGGAATCGCCACATCCTTGCGGGCCGGGGTCGGCGCACCGGCGCTACGATTCGGGTATGCCCCCTTATAAGGAACAAGGGATCGTGCTGCGCTCGGTCAAGCTCGGTGAGGCCGACAAGATCGTGACCGTCATGACCCAGGGCGCCGGCAAGGTTCGGGGCGTGGCGAAGGGGATACGGAAGACCACCAGCCGGTTCGGCGCCAGGCTGGAGCCATTCACCCACGTCTCGCTGATGCTGTATCGGGGGCGCGGGTCCCTGGACACGGTCACCCAGGCCGAGATCATCGCCCCACACGCGAACCTCCGGGCCGACCTCGCACTCTTCGCCGCCGGCGAGACCATGCTCGAGGCGGTGGACAAGGTTGCGCAGGAGCACGAGAAGAACATCCGCCTCACGCTCCTGCTCCTCTCGGGGCTCCGCGCGTTGGATGCGGTGCCCGTGGATCCCACCGCGGTGGCCGAGTGCTTCATGCTCCAACTGCTCTCGCTGTCGGGATTCCACCCCTCGCTCACCGCGTGCGCGGTGTGCGGCGCCGCCGAACCACAGCTGTTCTCGGCCGGTCTGGGCGGCGCGGTCTGCAACGGGTGCGCGGAGTCGGGCGTCGGTCCGGTCTCACGGGCCGCACTGAGCTATCTGGCCGAACTCGCCCAGACCGACCTCAGCCGAGCCGGTGCTGTCGAGGAGCCGGAGCTGCGGGTTCGCAAGGAGAGCCGCGGACTCCTCTACGGGTTCGCCGAATATCACTTCGAACGACGGATGAAGTCGGTGCCCATGCTGGTTCGGACGGCTCGATGAGCAGCTACCTGCAGGACATCGACCGAGCCAAGGTGCCGGCCCACGTGGCCATCGTGATGGATGGGAACGGCCGCTGGGCACAGCAACGCGGCTTGGCGCGGACGGAAGGTCACGGCGCCGGGGAGGAAGCGCTCGCCGATACCGTGGAAGGTGGCGTGGAGGCGGGCCTGCGCTGGCTCACCGTCTACGCGTTCAGCACGGAGAACTGGCAGCGCCCGCCCGCCGAGGTCCTCTACCTCATGAACTTCAACAGGAACCTGCTCCGCAAGCGCAGGGACCGTTTCCACGATCTGAACGTTCGCATCAGGTTCACCGGCCGCCGCGATTGGCGTGTGCCTCGATCGGTGCTGCGGGAGATCCGGGATGCGGAGGAGCTCACTCGTAACAACACCGGAATGACGCTCACCATCGCGTTCAACTACGGCGGCCGTGCTGAGATCGTCGACGCCGTGAAACAGATCCTGCGCGAGCACGACAAGAAGAGGATGCGGATCGAATCGCTGAGCGACAAGGCCATCTCCCAGCGTCTCTACTACCCCGACATGCCCGACCCAGACCTCCTCATCCGCACCAGCGGCGAGCAACGCACGTCGAACTTCCTCCTGTGGGAAGCGGCCTATGCCGAGCTGTGGTTCACGCCGGTGTTCTGGCCGGACTTCAGTCGCGAGCACCTCTACGAGGCCATCCGCGACTACCAGAAGCGCTCCCGCCGCTTCGGCGGGGTCGCCGACGACTGACCGACGTCGCTACATGGGTCTGATCAGCAAGTAGAGAACCGGCACGCCGATAGAGATGACCAGCGCCACTCCCATGATCCCTTGTCTGATGTGATCGCCGGTGGACCACGCCACTGCGAACATGGCGCCGACGACGATCCCGCCGATCAGCAACACCTTCGTTCTCCTCGACGAATCTCGCCAATCCGCGTACCGAGGCAGCAACGACCGCCGCTCCTGCGGCGATAGCGGTCGACGGGGTTCATCGGGTGCCGAGGGGATGGCCCACCCCTTCGACCACACGCCTCTCAAGACGAACGACAGGATGACGAGCTGGCAGGCCCACACGAGGATGAACTCGAAGAAGAACCCAGCCAACAACCACGACACGATGAGGACCGTGGCGATGACGCGTCCACGAGGTGCCATCGTGGTCGCGCTCTTCTGCCAGCGAGACCAATGGCCGTCGGGGTCCCGATCCAGGTGATGGCCCTCCACCACGGGAGCCGCAACGTAGGGTCGAGCAGCGAACTCGTGGACCGGAGCGAAACAGAGTGAACACCAACGAACGGACGGCGGCAGACCCGCCCCGCATTCCCGGCACGTCCTGGGAGCAGGCATCAGGTACGTATCGACCGGTGGCGTGGCGGGCTTGACCTGCGGTCATGCGTGGCCCTCAGGAGGTGTGGAGGTTCGATGACCTGCTCGGTGACGCAGTCCGGCGCCGGTAGCATGTTGGCACGCCAGCGGTCGCAGCCAGCGGCCGGGAAAGGAGTGGACGGCCCGTGGCCGACCTCATGGACGAGATCATCTCCCTCGCGAAACGTCGGGGGATCGCATTCCAGTCATCCGAGATCTATGGCGGGTTGCGTTCGAGTTGGGATTACGGCCCACTGGGCGTGGAGCTCCGCCGGAACATCCGCGACTCGTGGTGGCGAAGCATGGTGCAACTTCGCGACGATGTCGTGGGGCTGGAGGCCGCCATCATCATGTCGCCCCTGGTCTGGGAAGCGAGCGGGCACGTAGCCGGCTTCTCAGACCCATTGGTTGAATGCGGAAACTGCCACCGGCGGTACCGGGCCGACCATCTGGAGCCGGGCGATGATGGTGCACCGGTATGCCCGTCGTGCGGAGCCTCCGCGTTCGGTGAGGCCAAGCAGTTCAACCTCATGTTCAAGACGCAGATGGGCCCCGTGGAGGACGACGGGGCTATCGCCTACCTCCGGCCGGAGACCGCGCAAGGGATGTTCGTGGACTTCACCACGGTGCAGACCGTGGCTCGCCGAAAGCTCCCCTTCGGGATCGCACAGATCGGGAAATCGTTCCGCAATGAGATCACGCCTGGAAACTTCATCTTCCGGACCAGGGAGTTCGAGCAGATGGAGATGGAGTTCTTCGTGAAGCCGGGAACCGACGAGGAGTGGTTCGAGCACTGGAAGGAACAGCGGTTGGCCTGGTGCCTGGACGTCGGGCTCTCGAAGGAGCGGCTGCGGTTCCACGACCACCAGAACGACGAGCTTGCGCATTACGCGAAGACCGCCGCGGACATCGAGTACGAGTTCCCGTTCGGCTGGTCGGAACTCGAAGGCATCCACAACCGCACCGACTTCGATCTGTCGGCGCATCAGACGGCGAGCGGCCAAGACCTCTCCTATTTCGATCAGGAGACGGAGGAGCGTTACCTGCCCTACGTCGTCGAGACGGCGGTCGGACTGGATCGGATGCTGCTCGCCTGCCTCTGCGACGCCTACCGCGTGGAGGAAGCGCCGACGGCCAAAGGGGACACGGATAAGCGAACCGTGCTCGCCCTTGACCGATCGCTTGCACCCATCAAGGTCGCGGTATTGCCGCTGTCCCGCAAGGACACGTTGGTTCCCGAAGCCCGACGGATCCACGATCTGCTGAAGGCCGCATGGATGACGCAGTACGACGATGCGGGTGCTATCGGTCGACGGTACCGGCGTCAGGACGAGGTGGGAACGCCGTTCTGCGTGACCGTCGACTTCGAAACACTCGACGATTCCCAGGTCACGGTGCGCGAGCGGGATTCGATGCGTCAAGAACGCGTGCCGGTGACGAACCTGCTTGCCTACCTGAAGGAGCACCTGTGATGGATGTGAAGGCGACCAGAGCTACACGACGGCCGCGGGCCACGAGAGGGAGCTTGGGCGTCACCCTGTACGCGGCGGCATTCGTGTGCATGTTGGTGGCCGGGGGGATCCTCGCCTTCGCCGCGAAGGAATTCTTCAAGACCACGGTGACCCTCTGGGCGTCCGTGGGCTTCTCGGTGCTCGCCGTCATCCTCGCGGTGGTGAGTCTCGTCAGCGGTCGGCGTTCGTGAAGCACGCAGGCCTGGCGGCGCGGCTGGGCGGCGCGCTCCTGGTCCTCACGTCCTGCACACCCTCGACGGTTATGCCCGTGCCGGCTCCGGCTCCGGGTCTCGGCCCGCCGGTGTCGCATCCTTCGAAGGTTCCCACCGGTCCCGGCTCCGCCGCGGCGGAATCGGCGCACCTCTGCGTCCCGGCGAAAACCTCCGGGGGTGCGAAGCCTCCCGCTGAAGGTCCGATCCCTCCGGCCATCTCGGAGGTCGAGGATCAAGTGGAACAGGCGAGAGGGCTCACCTACGACCATCCGCTCCAGGTGGAGCAGATCTCGGTGGCGACCATGTCGTCACGGGTAACGAAGTCCTTCAAAGGGCAGTACCCGGGCGCGATGTATGACCGCAGAACGCAGGTCTGGCGAACGATCGGCGTCATCCCACCCGGTGCGGATCTGCGAAAGGCCCTTCTGGCGTTCGGCTCGGGCCAGGTTGTCGGCTATTACGATCCGGCCACGGGAGCCTTGGTCGTCATCGCCGATGCGAACCCAACGCTCACCCTGTCCGAGCGGTACGTCCTCGCGCACGAGCTCACCCATGCCATCGACGACCAGCATTTCGGACTCTCCCGCTTGGACCCCTTGATCAAGAACTGCCAGGACGAATCCTTCGCGGCCGCCTTGGGCGCCGTTGAAGGCAACGCGCAGTACTTCGCGAGGCAGGTGATCTTGGCGCACCCGTCTGCGGACATCGGCGATACCGGCGGCGGTGGCCTTTCCCCGGACGTACCCCCGTTCGTCTCCCAGTTGCAGTTGTGGTCGTACACCGCCGGAGAGCGGTTCATCACTTCTATCGAGGCGGCCGGAGGGATCAAGGCGGTGAACCACGTCTTGACCGATCTTCCGGTTTCGACCGAGCAGATCATCCATCCCGCGTCGTATCCGTCGGACACGCCGGTGCCGCTCGACATCCCCGAGTTAGGGCCGACGCTCGGTGCGGGATGGACGGACCTGGATGTTATGCAGGTGGGCGAGGAGTGGCTGCAGTTGATGTTGCACCTCCGACTTCCCGCCGCCCAGGCGGATCCGGCGGCCGCGGGCTGGGGCGGGGGCATCTATCGGGCCTGGAGCGACGGGTCGCACACTGCCGTCGTGCTCAGGACCACGTGGGATACGGCGCAGGATGCAGATCAGTTCGCGGGCGCGATGCGGGCGTGGCTCGATGCCGGCCCCCAAGGGCTCTCCGAGGTCGTTCCGATGGCACACGGGGGAGTGGACGTGCTCTTCGCGAGCGACGCAGCCAGCCTTGCGAAGCTTCGCTCTGCATCTCGGTGACCCTCACCTAGGCCATACTTGCGCGATGGGACTGGTGCTGCTGGCCGTCAGGCGACTCGTCGCCCAGCGAGCCCTTGCGGCGACCATGGTCGCTACGTTCGCATTCACCGGCGGGGTACTGGTCGCGGCCCCCATCTACGCAGCGGGAGCCGAGCAGGCGATCGTGTTCGGGTATGTCGAGCGCGCGCCCGCCCTGAGTAGGGATCTGATCACGACGCTCACCACTCCTCCCGGCTTCGATATCGGCGGTGCTGATGCACAGCTCCGTGCACTCCTCAGTCCGATCGCGGTCGAGCGACTTGCCTTCCAAGAGCGCTCGAGCACGTTCACCGCGACGTCCTCCCGTGGGTCGGTCCCCGCATCCCTCGCCTACCGAGACGGACTGATCTCCCGGGTGGGGCTCACCGATGGCCGATATCCCGTCGCTGACGACGAGGTGCTGCTCCCGCAGTCGATCGCCTCGGCCCTGGGGGTTGGCCCGGAGGGTTCGTTCACGGTTCGCTACTCGAGTCCCGTAACGGTCCGGGTCGTCGGGATCTATGCATCGATCCCTGCGTCCGCCTCGTTCATCGTGGGTCAGACGTCGGCCGCGGCGAAGGCGCCCGCGCTCCCCATCCTCACGACGTCTGAAGGATTCCCGGTGATCGTCGGTGCGGCGGGCCAGTCGAGCGGTCTCCGCATCGCGTGGGACGCGAAACCCGACGTTCGAGGCGCAACGTTGACCGGCCTCGCGTCCCTGGCCCAGCAGGAGCATCGGGTCGCCGCGGCGATCAGTTCGGCGCTCGGGGCGAGCGTCTCCTCCAATCTCGCCAGCCTGATCCCGGGCGTACGTCGCGAGATCGCGGACAGCCGGGCTCCCATCTACCTCGTGGTCCTTCAGGTTGCGATGGTCGGCCTCGGCGTATCGATCGGTGTTGGATCGCTGAAGCTCCGACGGCAGTCGTTCGAACTCTCCATCTTGAAGACACGCGGGGCCCGCACCGGATTCCTCGTCGCCGTGCAGGCGGCAGAGTTGGTCCTGACGGCGGCGATCGGTTGGGTCGTCGCGCTGGGAGCGGGGATGGCCATGGCCTTCATGGCGCGTGCGGCCCATGGTCCCGGCGCGCCGGGGGCGCCCTTCGGACTGAGCCTCGGAGCGCCCGCCGAGCTCATCGGGCTTGCGGGGATCGTGCTGGCAGCGGCCGCACTCCTGTTGCTCTCCTTGCCGCACATCCGCCGAAGTGTCCTGGACGAGCGGCGAGAAGTTTCCCGCGAACGACGGCCTGCGTGGCTCCGGTACCCGGCGGAGATCCTCCCGCTGTCGTTGGGGGTCGTCGCGCTGACGGAACTCCGGCGGCGCGGTATCCAACCCTCGGGTGTGCGGCTCGATCCGCTGGTCCTGGTTGCCCCCACGCTGATCCTGCTGGGCGCAAGCCTCTTGGCGGTCCGAGTCCTGTTCTGGGGATTCGGGCGCTCGGAACGGCTCGCTGACCATACCGGTACGCCGTCTGCATTCCTTGCGATACACCGGCTCTCGCGATCCTCGGCGAACATGTCGCTCATGTTGCTGCTCGTGCTGTCGACCGGACTCTTCGCATTCTCCTCGTCCCTTCGGTCCACCGTGCTGGATCACAACACGAACGCGGCGCGCGGCACGGTGGGGGCGGACTGGAGTTATCTCGTGCCGTTCCCCGATGACGAGGCACGGTCCGTCGCGGACCTTCCTTCCGATGCGACCCTCGTCTTCAAGGCTCCGGTCAACACCACCGATGACCCCCGGTTCGCCGCGTCCACGGTGATCGGGGTCGACCCCGCAACCTATCCTTCAGGGGGCTGGTGGCGTCCGGGGGATTCCACCGATCCGTTCCCTTCGCTGCTCGCTCGTCTGAAGGCTCCACCACTTGGGGAACGTCTGCCGGCTGGGACCTCGACGGTGGAGATCCGTGCGACCGTCGCTGCCGACGCGCCTCCTGGCGTCCACATCTGGGCTCCGTTGAGTTTTCCCGATGGGGCCGTCCGCGCCGCGGACCTCGGAGCTCTTCGAGCCGGCACACAGACCTACCGAACACCGACGAACGGCGCCTCGCGGGTCCTCTCCGTGATGCTGGCGGCACCCGATCCCGCCCCCGTGTCGCTGGTTCGGGCCGGTGGGTTCGCGGTGACGTTCGAACGGCTGGCGTTCCTCGGATCCCCTTCCGGCGCGACCGCGCCGCTTTCCGATTGGCGGGGCCTGCAGGCAACGGGCCTCATCGTCACGTCGACGGCGACGCCTGAAGGGTTCCTACGGGCGGAGTTCCGGGTGGCCGGCGGCGGTCCGATCGGCGGGATCGCACCCACGAACCTACCGTTGCCCGCGATCGTCGGGACGACGGCGGCTCCGCCTTTGTCATCCGTGGGTCTGGACGTCGGCTTCACCGGTCTGTCGGTGCGGAGCGTCGGCGTGGTTCGTGGATTTCCGGCGATCCGTTCGTCGGATACCCCGGTCATCGTGCCACTGGCGCCGTTGATCCAGCGGTTCGAACAGATCCTCCAAGCTCCCAACGGTGGTGTCTTCGAAGTGCTCGCCATGGGAGACACGGATCCGACGGCTGGGATCCGCGGTGCCGGGTTCTCGATCGGCACGGTGTCGCGGGCCGCGGACATCGAGGCGACCCTTGCGACGAGCCCCCAGAATCTGGCCCTAGGGATGGAGTTCGCGGCCGGGGTTGCGGGGGCAACGCTCGCCGTCATGGCCCTGGGGTCGGCGCTGTTCTTCGGCGCGCACCGACGTCGTTACGAGCTGTCGTCGCTGCGTGCATTGGGTGGGCGACCGCGCCACGCTGTCGCGGCGCTCGCGCTCGAGTACGGGCTGATCCTGGTGCCTGCGACTGCGCTGGGATACGTGATGGGCACGGTGCTGCTCCGCATCGTCCTGGCCTTCGTTTCACCACCAGTCGCCGGCACAGGCCCGGCGCTCCTCGTCATCGACTGGGCGGGAGCCGCTCTGGCCACCATTGCCGGGCTGCTCACGCTCGCGTTCGGTCTCACGTCGGCAGCACGGCAGATGCGATCGCCGGAGGCCTCTCTCGCGCTTCGCGGGGAGCCCGAATGAACGCTCCCGGTGCACCCGGGCTCCGAGGGGCCACCCCACGGGCGCGGCGGGGCCTGGACGACGCTTACATCCGGCTCGACAGGGTCTACAAGATGTACAGCGTCTCGACGACCGGAGTCGCGGCGCTGGGCGGTGTAACGCTGGACATCCCGGAGGCAAGCTTCACGGCCCTCGTCGGTCCGAGCGGGGCGGGCAAGTCGAGCATCTTGAACCTCATCGGCGGCGTCGAGACCCCGACGGCGGGAACGGTCTGGGTGGACGGTCGCGATCTCCAGCTCCTTGACGACAGCGAGCGATCGGCGTTCCGGCGGGAGCGGATCGGGTTCCTCTGGCAGGGAGCGGCGAAGAACCTCGTTCCCTATCTCTCCGTGGCACAGAACGTCGAACTCCCGTTGATCCTCTCCGGAGCGGGCGCGGCGGATAGCCGACTGCGCTCGTCCGAGCTGCTCGACCTCCTCGGTCTGACCGCGCGCGCCCGGTTCCTTCCCGGAGTCCTCTCGGGCGGAGAGCAGCAGCGTGTCGCGCTGGCGGTCGCGCTCGCCAATCGACCAGCCGTCGTCTTGGCCGACGAACCGACCGCAGAGATCGATTCCGCGGGTGCGGAGACCGTCGTGCGCCTCCTTCGTGAAGCGTGTGAGAGCACCGGAGCGACGGTGGTCATGGCAACGCACGACCTGGTCGCAGCCGCCAGCGCCGACGTCACGTATCGGCTCATCGACGGCCGCCTTCGCGCCCCGGCGAGTACCACCTGGGTCGATGCCGCAGGCAGGCTCACCCTTCCGGGTCAGGCGGCGGAGCTGGGACTCACCGACGGCGACGTTGAAGTCGAGGTCGAGGTTGACGAACTGCGGATCCGCCGCCCGGAGGGTTTGGGGTCTGCAGCGGGGACGGCAGTGATGGCGCGGGACGTGAGTCCGCGGCCGACCGCTCCGCCGTGCGTCGGAACCGGCGCCGAGATGGCGTCGGGGAGCGCCGCCCCTTCGGACGGCGATACCGTCCTGCTCTCGGCAACGGATCTCGGGAGAACGTACGGGGACGGCGAGGCGGTCAAGGTCACGGCGCTGGCCGGCGTCTCCCTCACCCTCTCGCCGGGAGAGCTCGTCGTCTTGATGGGGCCGTCGGGGTCGGGAAAGAGCACGCTGCTTGGTCTCCTGGCAGGACTCGATCAGCCCGAAACCGGTCAGGTCCTTTGGGAGGGTCGCCTCCTGGCCGACATCGAGGAAACGGACCTGGCGCGAACCCGAGCAACGCGGTTCGGTGTCATCTTCCAGGGCTTCGGTCTGTTTCCGTCGCTCTCGGCGCTGGAGAACGTCGTTCTCCCACTTCTCATAGCCGGAAGAGATCCGTCGGAGGCGACCGACATCGCCGGGGCCTGGCTCGATCGGTTCGGCCTGGGTGGCAGGCTCGACCATCGAGTGAACGAACTCTCCACCGGTCAACAGCAGCGCGTCGCGGTCGCGCGCGGGATCGCGAACGGACAGACCGTGGTGCTGGCCGACGAGCCGACCGCCGAGCTGGACGAACGCTCCGGAACCACCGTCCTGGAGGCCCTCCACGACGTGGCGCTCCGGGGGGGAGGGGTGATCGTCGCGACGCACGACCCGTGGGTGCTCCAACGGGCCGATCGCGTCATCGTCATGCGGGACGGACGTATCGAGGCCGAGGGCAGCCCGTCCCAGGTAGCCGGATACCTGACGACTGACTGACGGCGACCCCTGCCGAGGATCGGCTCAACGGCTGGCTAGACTGGCGGCTCCGACTTCGAACATCTCCGGAGGCATGCAGTGACTAAGTTCGTCTACGACTTCCACGAAGGCAACACCACCATGAAGGACCTGCTGGGTGGGAAGGGGGCAAACCTCGCAGAGATGACCAACATGGGGCTCCCGGTTCCCCACGGTTTCACCATCTCCACGGAAGCTTGTCTCGCCTACCTCGACCGGGGCGGCTTCCCGGCGGGACTCGTGGAGGAGATCGACGTCCACGTGGCCACACTGGAAGCCTCCATGGGCAAACAGCTGGGCGACCCTTCCGATCCGCTCTTGGTGAGTGTTCGCTCGGGGGCGAAGTTCTCGATGCCCGGCATGATGGACACGGTCTTGAACCTCGGCCTGAACGAGGAATCCCTCAAGGGGTTGGCGGAGCAGTCGGGCGGGGATCAGCGGTTCGCGCGCGATGCCTATCGGCGGTTCATCCAGATGTTCGGCAAGATCGTGATGGACGTGCCCGCGGATGCGTTCGAGCATGCGTTGGACGAAGCGAAGGAACGCAAGGGACCGGGCGCATCGGACACGGACTTGGACGCGAACGAACTGACGGCGCTCAGCGCGGAGTTCCTGAGGATCTACCAGGAGCACACGGGTAGCACGTTCCCCACCGAACCGCGCGAGCAGATGCGCCTGGCCGTCGAAGCGGTGTTCAAGAGCTGGAACGGCAGGCGCGCTATCGACTATCGGCGCCAGAACAAGATCAGCGATTCGCTGGGAACCGCGGTGAACGTGCAGGCGATGGTCTTCGGGAACCGGGGAGAAGACTCGGGAACCGGGGTCGCATTCACGCGAGATCCGGCGAACGGGGCCAAGGTTCCCTACGGCGATTATCTGGCCAACGCGCAAGGCGAAGATGTGGTGGCCGGGATCCGCAACACGCTGCCCCTAACGGATCTGGAGAAGCTCGACCCGGCGTCGTACACCTCGCTCCGTGAGGTCATGACCACCCTCGAGAACCATTTCGCCGACATGTGCGACATCGAGTTCACGATCGAGAAGGGGACGCTCTGGATCCTCCAGACCCGCGTCGGCAAGCGAACGGCATTCGGCGAGTGGGTCATCGCGCATCAGATGCAGGAGGAGGGCCTCATCGACGCCGACACCGCACTCCTGCGCGTCGACGCGAACCGGTTGGAGGAGTTGTTCAAGCGACGCGTCGACGCGAGCGGCGCCACCGCCATCGCCAAGGGGCTGAATGCCTCGCCGGGTGCGGCAACGGGCCGCGTGGTGTTCAGCGCCGACGACGCGGTGGAGTGGGCGGCACGGGGAGAGGACGTCATCTTGGTTCGCCGCGAGACCACCCCCGACGACTACCACGGGATGATCGCCGCCCAGGGGATCCTCACCAGCGCGGGAGGCACGAACTCCCACGCCGCCGTCGTCGCGCGTGGAGAGGGCATCCCGGCCGTCTGCGGCGCTGACGGCATCAAGCTCCAGTCCGGCAAGGGCACGTTCATCGCCGACGGGAACACGGTGTCCGAAGGCGACGTCATCACCATCGACGGCTTCACCGGCAACGTCTACCTCGCCGAGCTCCCGCTGCAGGAGTCGCTGCTGGAGAAGGCGCGCCAAGGCGACCGTGAGGCACGTGAACAGCCTCTGTGGATGGCATTCGAGCACCTCATGGCGCACGCCGATGATCGAAGGCGATTGCGCGTTCGCGCGAACGCCGACACTCCCGACCAATCGACGAATGCCCGCGAACGTGGCGCGGAGGGGATCGGTCTCTGCCGCACGGAACACATGTTCCTGGGGGAGGAGCGGGTCCTCGCGGTTCGTCAGATGATCTTCGCCGAGACGTCGGCGGAGGAGCAGGCTGCCTACGACATCCTGGGACCGCTTCAGAAGAACGATTTCGTCGGGATCTTCACGGCGATGAGCGGACTCCCCGTGACCGTTCGGCTGCTGGACCCGCCGTTGCACGAGTTCCTGCCCGACCAAGTGGAGCTGGCGGTGGAGGTTGCGCTCGCGGAGGCGCGTGGCGAAGACGTGACGGAGCAGAAGCGTGTCCTGCAGAAGGTGAACGAACTACACGAGATGAACCCGATGCTCGGGCTCCGCGGCGTGCGGTTGGGGATCATCAAGCCCGGCCTCTACGCGATGCAGGTCGGCGCTATCGTCGAGGCGGCTTGCGAGGTCCAGAAGGGCGGCGGAGATCCGCAGGTCGAGATCATGATCCCGTTGGTGGCTACCAAGCCCGAACTCCAGCAGATGCGAGACGAACTCGAACCTGTCGCTCGGGATATCCAGGAGCGGGACGGTGTGACCCTCGCTCACCTGGAGTGGGGCACGATGATCGAACTCCCTCGGGCGGCCGTCACCGCCGGCGAGATCGCGGAGTCCGCCGATTTCTTCTCCTTCGGCACGAACGACCTCACGCAGACCGCCTTCGGCTTCAGCCGGGACGACATCGGGAAGTTCGTAGCCATGTATGAGGAACGGAAACTAGTCCCGGCGAACCCGTTCGTCACCGTCGACCGACCGGGAGTGGGACGGCTCATGCAGATCGCCACGGAAGAAGGCAGGGTCTCGAACCCGTCGCTGCACCTGGGGATCTGCGGTGAACACGGCGGTGACCCCGCGAGCGTGGTCTTCTGCCACGAACTGGGCTTGGACTACGTGAGCTGTTCGCCGTTCCGGGTCGAAACGGCCCGCCTTGCCGCGGGCCAGGCCGCGGTCGGCTCACAGGAGAGCGCCAGCACGTAGCGGGATGGGGCGCCGAGGCATAGGGTTGCGCCCATGGACAGCCTGCTGTTCCAACCGGACGTGGCGTTCGATTCGGCCCGCGGCGCGTCGTTCCAAGAGGCTGCCGGCGGCTACCTGGACATCCCCGAGCGACAGGCACAACGCGTGGGCATGTCGCGTCGGTTGGAACGATTGAGATCCGTCGCGGTGTTCCGCTGCGGATCCGTGATCACGAGCGTCGGCCCTCTTGGCGCGTTCCTCACCCCCGCGATGGCGGTGGTCACCCCGGGCGAGTTCGTCATCCTGCCCGCCGAGCCGGGCAGGGACATGGAGATCGAATACGGGCGCATCGAACGCACTGCGGTCGCGCGGGCCGACGTGTTCGGCGCCGACCAGCAGGTGGTGCCGGAGGAGGTGCTGCATTCGGAGATGGAGCTGCGCCCGGATGTTGGCGGGTCGTTCATCTTGATGGTCTCGCTCGTCACCGACGAACCCATGACGTTGGTATTCCGGTCGGCGATCGAGGCCCGCCGCGCCCGCGACCGATTCCGCGAATGGATCGTCGCCTAGATGCTGCCGGCGTGACGTGCGTCACGGCACCGAACGACACGACACCCTAATCTCAGCGGTCCTCCCACCTCCCCCGCGGCAGCAGGAGGTGGTTCTCTTTGAACCGACGGCATCGACGACGATCGCGACTGGCGGTCGTTGGGTTGATCGTGTGGGCCGGGGCGTTGCTCGCGTTCATCCCGGCGACCGCATTCGGCTGGGTCGACGATCAGAGTGGCACGGCGATCCCGCACCGTCCCAGCGGGCTGCAAGACCTTATCGACACATTCGGCGGTAAGTGTTCGAACACCGCGAATGCCGCACGTTCGTACTGGCCGTCGCAGTCGGCCCGCGGGTCCGGCGGCTACGTCTACGTCGACCCGTATATCGCCCGGAACGTCGAGTACAACATCCGCGGCGAGATCGACGCCGAGCACAAGAACAACGCGGTGGATTACGGCGTGTACGGATATGCGTGCCGTGAGATCTCCGGGAGCACCAGCTGGTCCACGCACGCCTGGGGGGCCGCTGTCGACACGAACTCCGCCCGCAATCCCATGGGTCAAGGCTCGTGGGACGGCCGAGGGTCCAACGGCACCGACTTCGGCACCTACCTCCCCGACATCTGGAAAGGGGCCGACCCGGGCCACTTCTTCTATTGGGGGCTGAATTTCTCGCGTCCGGACCCCATGCATTTCCAGTACGTCACCAACTACTAGGAGGCATCCATGGCTCTGAAAGCGATCATCGCGGCGGCGCTCGCGACGGCGACGGCCTTCGTTGCATCGGCGGGGAAAGGTTCTGCCGAGCCGCGGCAGGCGGATCCCTGCGTGGTGGCGAGCGCCCCAGCCATCACCGATGTCGTCGCCGCGTTGTACCAAGGCGTGCCCGTCGCCCGGAACGGAGGGCTTGCCCTGGCGGGCGGTCCCGACCTGCGTCTGCCCATCCCGGCGGGACGGGGCACGGTACGCCATGTAACGAGCGACCCCCGTTTCGGTGTCGTCTACGTCCTCGACCTACCTGGTGGCGACGACATCGTGGCCGAGACGCCGGCGGGTCAGGTCCGGCTGCATCGCGACGCCGAGGTATCACATCCCGCATGGATGCCCGGCGGTGACATCGTGTGGGGTGAAGGCGAGAGGCTGCAGTTCTGGTCACACAGGACGGGAGCGATCTCCGCCTCGATGCCGCCGATCCACGGTGGGCTCGTATTCTCGCCCGTCGCTTCGAGCGCGGACTCGGTCGTGGCGGTGGTGGCCGAACCGTTGCATGGGGTCCTCCCGGAAGATGAACACCTCAGCGATCTCTGGCACTACGATCTGCGCGGGAAACGGTGGCATCGAGTGACGCAGTTCCACGCGACGGCCGATCGGTGGTCGATCATCAGGACGCCCGAGCTGGGTCCCAAGGGGGTCGAGTTCATCAGGGTGCACGGACGAGCGTCGGCCACGCGAGAGCCCACCTTCGAGCGATGGGCTCTCCAGGCCGGCAGGGCGCACTTGGAGACGGTGCTGCCGGGGGAGCGCTACCTGGCGGGGTACCGGGACGGACACCGGCTCTGGAACCTGCCGTCGGATCATCCGGCGACCTGGCTCCTGGCCCAGGAGACGCGCAGCGGAGCGCTTCGCGAACTCGGGTGCGGCGCGGTCCAGGTCGACCCCGTCGACGTTCCCGATCCCGATCGAGTGGCGCCCGCGACCTCGTCTGCGCCGGCGTCCGATTACCCGATACCACCACCCGGCGATCAGCCACCGGCGCATGAAGTCGCGGTCCTCGTCGGCGACTACTCGGGCGAATCAGGTGCAACGAACGCGGCGCACCAGATCATCGCCGAATACGGCCCAGACGCACAGGTCAAAGTTGTCGACTCCGACGCTGCTCCGACCGCCCTGAAGCCGGGGTCGTGGGGCGCGATCATGTGGGTCGGTGCGCAAGGTGATCCGGTCAATGCCATCAGGCACTTCTGGGACAAACTGCCGCAGTACGCGGATCGCAGCTGGGTGGTGGCCCCGTGACCCGTCTTCGGTCGACCCGAACCGTTGCCGCCGCGCTCCTCGTCGGGGCGACGGGGTGTGCCTCGCAGTCGTCGATATCGGTTGCGGCCACACCGCCGCCGGCATCTTCCGTCTCCTCGTCACCCCCATCGTCGAGCAGCCCTGCCGGGGAGGCCACCTGGCTCGTGGTGCTCCGCGCGGCGCCCGATCCCGCCGGCGTCAGGGATGACGCCGATGCTCTCGCGGACATCCTCGGCGACGCCATCCAAGTCGCACCCGGTTCCTGCTTCACGGGACTTCCCGCTCGCTTCGGCGGCGACCGGTACATCCTCGGCGCCGTCGGAGGATCGAAGGCCGAGGTCGATGCGTTCGCCACCGACGCGCACATCGAACCGCTTTTCGAAGGCGAGGTGCAGGTGGTCTGCGTGGATTGATGTGGGAGGTTAGCCTGAACGGGTGATCGGGCGTCGGCGTCACCCCTTCCTCATCGCCATCATCGTGCTGGTCCTCGCCGGCCTCACTGCCATCGGGGCCAGCGCCGTGGTGGTGTGGCGCGCGGCCCACGTCGACGGGGCGAGCCAAGTCCAACACGTCGACGCGATCGTCGTTCTGGGAGCGGCCGAGTACAACGGGACCCCGTCGCCCGTGTTCCAGGGCAGACTCGACCACGCGCGGCTGCTCTTTCGGCAGGGCAGGGCATCGACCGTGATCGTCCTAGGGGCGGGCCAGCCCGGCGACAACACGACGGAAGGCCAAGCCGGCCGGGACTACCTGGTGGCGAAGGGGATCCCGGCCGGTGCGGCGATCGCACTCCCCGTAGGTCGTTCGTCATACGAGAGCATGCAGGCCCTCGCGAGCTATCTGGCCGAGCACGGGATGTCGACGGTGTTCCTGGTCTCCGACCCGTGGCACAACGCGCGGATCGAACGGATGGCGAGCGACCTGGGTTTCCGGGGGTACGGGTCCGCGACGTGGACCTCGGCCGCGAAGAGCTTCGGCACCAGGTTCCAAGGCTACGCCAGGGAGACGTTCGCATACCTCTACTACCGGGTGTTCCGCCGCTGACCCCGGAGCGGATGTGTCGGCGGCGGCCGCTACCATTGCCCAGTGACGACCCCGCGTGAACGAACCGAAGAGATCGAGGCGCAGACCCTGGCGCCGCTCGCGGTGCACGCCGATGCGTCCAAGGGGCGTGAGCGAGACGAGCCGCAAGATGCGCTCCGAACCGTGTTTCAACGCGATCGTGACCGCATCGTCCACGCCAAGGCGTTCCGACGGCTGAAGCACAAGACCCAGGTCTTCCTGGCGCCCGTGGGCGACCACTATCGGGTGCGCCTCACTCACACCCTCGATGTCAGCCAGATCGCCCGGACCGTTGCCCGTGCCCTCCGGCTGAACGAGGACCTCACCGAGGCCATCGCGCTCGGCCACGACCTCGGGCACACGCCGTTCGGCCATCTCGGAGAGCAAGCGCTGACGCCGCTCCTCGGCCGTCCGTTCCGTCATTCGGAACAGAGCATCCGGGTAGTCGAGTACCTGGAGAACGAGGGCGCGGGGTTGAATCTCACCTGGGAGGTCCGCGACGGGATCCTGGGTCATCCGTGGTCGATGCCCGCACCATCAACGCTGGAGGCGCAGATCGTTCGTTTCGCGGACCGGATCGCCTACGTGAACCACGACATGGACGACGCCCTTCGCGCCGGGGTCCTCGATCCGACCGAACTGCCGGCCGAGGTGCTCGCCGTCCTCGGGCAGACCCACAGCGCACGCATCAACACGTTGGTCACCGACCTGGTGTCCAGCAGCGAGCGTGGCCCGCAGGTCACTCTCAGTGCCCCCGTCGCCGACGCCCTGGACCGTTTGCGGGATTTCATGTTCGAACGGGTGTACCTGCGACCCGACGCCACCTCGGAGAACGAGAAGGCGGTCCAGATGATCAGGAACCTCTTCGGGTATTTCCTTGACCATCCCGATCAGATGCCGCCCGATCACGTCCGCGGCCCCGGAGATCTCCCCACGCAGGTCGCGGACTTCGTCGCCGGCATGACGGACCGGTACGCTCTGCGCACCTACGAGCAGCTCTTCCTTCCCCAGAGGTGGCTCCCGTAACGGCGGAGCGGTGATGGCAGGACGGATCCGGCAGGACGACATCGAGCAGGTCAAAGAGCGCACCGACCTGGTCGCGCTGGTCGGCCAGTACCTGAGCCTCAAGAAGTCGGGGCACGACTCCATGTCCGGCCTGTGTCCCTTCCACCAGGAGAAGACGCCGTCCTTCAGTGTCAGTCCGTCCAAACAGGTCTTCTATTGCTTCGGGTGCAGCAAGGGCGGCGATGCCATCACCTTCCTCCGCGAACTGGAGCACCTGACATACGTGGAGGCGGTCGAACGGCTCGCGCAGCAAGCCGGCGTCGGCCTTCGCTACGAGGGAGACTCGCCGGCCGAGCGCCGCGCCGCGCAACGCCGGGCGGCGCTGGTCGGAGCGAACGAGGAAGCTGCGGCGCTCTTCTCGACGATGTTGCGGGAGGGCCCGGAGGCCGCAGGTGCTCGGACCTACCTCGAGGAGCGGGGCATCGGGAGCGACACCGCGGAACGGTTCGGGATCGGGTTCGCGCCCACGTATCCCGATTTCCTCCTCCGTCGGCTCTCTCAGTCGTTCGGCCCGGAGGTGCTGTTGGAGGCGGGCGTTGCCACCCGCGGCGACGACGGGACCGTCCGCGACCGATTCCGCGGCCGCATCACGTTCCCGATCCATGACCTCCAAGGTCGCGGTATCGGGTTCGGTGCGCGGATCCTTCCGAGCGACCCCAGAGCGGGGGAGCAGGCGAAGTACCTGAACACCGCCGAGACACCCATCTACCGGAAGAACGAAGTGCTCTACAACATGCACCGCGCGCGGCCGGCCGTGAGCCGTAGCGGCGAGGTGTTCGTTGTGGAGGGATACACGGATGTCATCGGGTTGGTGCAGGCGGGGATCGAGAGTGCCGTCGCCACGTGCGGCACCGCGCTCGGCGAAGGACACTTCCGGCAACTGTCGCGGTTCGCGCAGCGGGCGGTCCTTGCCTTCGATTCAGACGAAGCGGGCGCGCGCGCGGCAGAGCGGGCGTTCGCGTTCCAGGAGCAGTACCCGGTGCAGGCGGTCGTGATGATCATGCCCCAGGGACTGGATCCGGCGGACTTCGTCGCGCAGCACGGGGCCGACGCAGTGCTCGAGGCGGCGAAACGTGCACGGCCGCTGGTCGAGTACATGGTCCGGCGGACCATCGGCCGCCACGACCTGACCACCGTCGAAGCTCGCTCGGCCGCCGTCGCCGAGGCGCTCCCCATCCTCGAACGCCTCGCCGACCCCATCCGCCGCAGCGAGTACGCCCACCTCCTGGCGGACCTCGCGGGGGTAGCCGAATCCTCGGTGATGGAGTCGCTCGACCGCCGGCTGGGGGGCCGTCCGCAGGAGGTCGCGAAGACCCTGAAACGGACGTCGGCGCGCGAGAAGGTCGAACGAGAGATGCTGAAGATCTTGGCGCGTGATCCCGACTCCTTTGCCACGTACAACGGATTGCTCTCCGAGGACCACTTCCGTTCCGGGCCGAATCGCGCAGCACTCACTGCCTTGCGTGACGTCAACGGGAACCTCGAGGTGCTCACCAGCGGAGAGGACCCGCAGCTCGCCGCATCCATGTCGATGCTCGCCGTGGAGCCGCTCGATGGAGACCCAACGCCCGAGTACGCCTACGACGTGTGGGCGCGACTGCAGGAATTCCTCCTCAAAGGACGTTCGGAAGTGCTGCGGATGGAGCTGCAGAAGCTGAATCCGACCACCGACGCCACCTACGACCAGCGTTTCCGCGAACTCGTGGAGACCGACGGCGAACTCCGGCGACTCCGAGACAAAGAGCGGAACTGATGGATGGCCGGTCGGACCCCGGGTTCGCGTCCGCCGACGTTTCGTACACTCTGGCCACCGTGTTGAAGACTCCCCCGGAGACCCCCCAGGAGATGCATTGACAGAAGCGGCTCGTGAGCTGGTGAGCCTCGACGAGGTGAAAGAGACGATCACCGCGCGCGGGCGCGAGCGGGGGTTCGTCACCTCTGAGGATCTTCTGGAAGCTGTCCCGGTCGACGACTTCACCCCCGAGCAGGTCGAAGAGTTCCTCACTCAGGTCCAGGAGCATCTCAGCACCGAGGGCATCGAAGTCATCGAGGTCCCCGGCGAGGAGACAGACGCCGCGACCCAGGTGCGGATCGAGGTCGACCTTCTTAAAGCGCCGACGAACGATCCGGTCCGGATGTACCTCAAGGAGATCGGAAAGGTCCCGCTCCTCAACGCGGCCCAAGAGGTCGACCTTGCTCGTCGCATCGAAGCCGGCGAACTATCCACCTCCATGCAGCTCGAAGTGATGGAGTACGGCAAGACCGATCCGAAGGCCCTGAAGTTCGTCGTGTTGAAGGTGTGGGAGATCCGCGACCACCAGTTAACGGCGTTCGGCAAGGTCGAGGGACTGGGTCGCGAGAAGATCGCCAAGACCTACCGTCCCAAGACCGAATTCGAGCTCGAGGATTGGCTGCACCGTGTGGAGCGCGACGGCCAACTCGCGAAGAAGAAGCTCATCGAAGCGAACCTCCGACTGGTCGTATCCATCGCGAAGCGTTACGTGGGCCGCGGCATGTTGTTCCTGGACCTCATCCAGGAGGGCAACCTGGGCCTGATCCGAGCGGTCGAGAAGTTTGACTATTCGAAGGGGTACAAGTTCTCGACATACGCCACGTGGTGGATCCGCCAGGCCATCACGCGCGCCATCGCCGACCAGGCCCGGACCATCCGGATCCCCGTGCACATGGTCGAGACCATCAACAAGCTCGTGCGCGTGCAGCGCCAGCTGCTGCAGGATCTTGGACGGGAGCCCACACCCGACGAGATCGGCAAGGTCATGGGGATCCCGGCCGAAAAGGTCCGCGAGATCCAGAAGGTCAGTCAGGAACCCGTCAGCCTCGAAACGCCCATCGGAGAAGAAGAAGACTCGCATCTCGGTGACTTCATCGAGGACGCCGACGCCGTTGTCCCCGTGGATGCCGCGAGCTTCATCCTCCTGCAGGAGCAACTCGAATCGGTCCTCCATACGCTGAGCGAACGCGAGAAGAAAGTGATCCAGCTCCGTTTCGGCCTCGCCGACGGACATCCTCGAACGTTGGAAGAGGTGGGCCGGGAATTCGGTGTCACGCGGGAACGGATCCGCCAGATCGAATCGAAGACGCTCTCGAAACTGCGTCACCCCAGCCGGTCACAGAAGCTCCGCGACTACCTGGAGTAACCGGGCGCGCTCAGTTCCAGGCCGACTGGTCGTCGTGTTCGCCGAGCCGCGCGCGGATGGCGCCACGGGTTCGGCGGATGACCGCGAGACTCTTGCCCGTCGCCTGATCCGCCAGCCGCTGCGCCTGTCCCTGGACCAGCCGAAGGCCGGGGGACTGACTCGAGTTCGTGCGCTGAGGACCGTGCAGGATGTCCGGGTCGTCTTCGCGCATCTTCGCTGCCGCCTTGTAGCCGAGCAGAACGCCGAGGGCCAAGATCACGAGGTTCCGAAGTTTGAACATGCGGAGCAGCCTACCTTGGGATGGGTGGTTCGTGCGGAGTGGCGCGAAAGGCCGCTGGTAGACTGCGCAACGCCTTCCGGGGTAGCTCAATCGGCAGAGCGGCGGACTGTTAATCCGTAGGTTGAGAGTTCGAGTCTCTCCCCCGGAGCTGCATTACTGCAGTTCACAGCTCGATTGAACGACCGTGTTACCGTTCGACCCCTTTCTTGACAGCCAACTTGACAGCCATCACCCGTTGAAGAGGTTGTCGAGTGTCTGAATCGCCTCGCGGCGGCGCTCCGGGGATGTCTGCGTGTAGTGCTTCATGGTCGTACTCTGCTGTGCGTGTCGGAGGACCTGCTTGGCGGTGTCTGGATGCACGTTCGAGTTGGCCAACCACGATCCGGCGGTAACCCTCCAGTCGTGGAGTCGGCGCGGTCGCACCTTCGCTTCGGCACAAACATCCCTGAAGTAGCGCCTCACGTTCGATGCGTTGAGAGGCGTGCCACGAGGGGAGGGGAACACCAGGTCGTGGTCTTCCCAGGCCGACCCGGCGAGCAGGCGCTCCTTGGCAATCTTCCGACGCTGGCTCCTCAGCATGGTGATCTGGTTCGTTGTGAGCTCGAGCGTGCCCTTGGAAGCCTTTGTCTTCGGTTCCGTGAACTCAAAGCCTCCACCTGCCACCGGCTGTACCTGTTGCCGAATGCGAACGAGACCCTCATGAAGGTCGATGTCGGCCCATCGCAGGCCGAACGCTTCGCCTTCGCGGAGTCCGAGCGCCAGCCCCACGAAGAACAGCGCGAACAGCCGATCGCCGTCCATCGCCCGGCGGATAGCCCGTACCTCGTCAAGCGTGTACGGATCCTTAGCCTTGTCCTCTACCTTCGGGCCGTCCGCCAGCGCAACCACGTTCTTGACCACAAGATCCTTGCGGTCCGCCTCCTTCATGGCGGCCCGGAAAACCCTTCGGATCGCCTGCACGCCGCCGGGAGAATGTCCTTCCTCGCTGAGCTGGTTGAAGGCGGTCTCAACCTGGGTCGCGGTCAGCCGGACCAGGGTGACGTTGCCGAGGATTCGGTTCACATGGCGGATCTTTTGTTCGTAGCTCGCCAGGGTTCGAGGCCGAACACGACCAGGAGCGTGGTCGGTGATCCACCAGTTCAAGAACTGACTGACCGTGCGGCGCTCGTCAGGAACGGGCCGACCCTCTCGGACAGCGCGTCGAGCCTCTCCGAGCTTCCTGGCCGCTTCTCGTTGGGTGGTGCCGTAGACGCTTGCGCGGCGGCGCTTGCCGTCCACACACCCGAGCTCCACGGTTCCCACCCACCGACCATCCTTCCGCCGATGTAGAGAGCCTTCGCCGTGCGCCCGTCGACGTTTCTCAGTCAATGTCGCCGCCCCCTTCCTTCCTCAAGCGTCGCTGTTTCTCCCTATAGTCTCGGTCCGCAGCCCGTTTATCCTTTTTCAGGTCGCGACACTCTTGGCAGAATCGCCGTTGCCCCCGACGCGGCATCTGTTCGGGAATGTATGCCAAGCCGCAAGCGGAGCAGAACGCAAAGCCGTCAGAGCCCGCCACGGCGAGCATCAGGTCTGACACCAGGGCCCCGAACAACCCATCCGATGAAACCTGGAGCCTCGCCCCATCACCGCCCCACAGGTACTCGAGGTGGATGTCTGCCATCGTCATCCACTCATTCAGCAGGTAGCTCAGATACAGAGCCTCGGCGTCGGAGCGCTCAGATCGATCCTCCGAGAAGACGATCGTTGGAAGGAGATGTGTCCACCATTCGGCTCGAGTCGGTTCACCGAGCCGCACCGACGCCGCAATCCTCACCACGCATTCGAACGACTTGGCAACCGACCACCAGCACTCTAGAGGCTCAACGTTCCAACCGCCGCGTTCCGTGGGGAGGCATGCGGGATGTGCGTCGCTCACTGGTCGGAGGTCCCCTTTCGGTAGGAGGGCGGCCATCGACGCGCCACTTGCTGTCCTCGCCAACGCATGCGAGGAGGGCAGGCCGTGTCTGCAAAGTGCCAGCACGCCCCAGGCTTCGGCGAAGCGAAGTGTTCTTCGCCCCATTGCCGTGTCCGAAGGGGGCCGGTCAGCGAGCGCGATGAACCGCCGGAGCAACCCCGGTCGTTGGGTCCTTGCCATTGCTTCCGGTTCGTCCGCCAGAGGTCCACCGTCGTACGCCGCCCAGAGGAGGGCAGGTCCTTCGAGTCGGATGGACGAAGGCCGCGCCCAACCGCTACGTCCGATGGGGCGTTCAAAGTCGACACCACCATCACCGTGGGTCATCTTGGCTCGCTGCGCGTGGATCAAAGAACCGTCGCTCATACCGACTGCTTGGTCCCACCTCGACTCGGTTCGGACGATATTAGAACGATACTGAATATGTGGCAAGAAAGGACAACCTGGGACATCATCGGATCTCGATGGACGACAGGAACAACATCCCGAGGCTCTTGTTGAAGGCGGATCGCGCCGCCGAGGTCTTGGACACCTCGCGCACCCGGATCTACGAGCTGATTGCATCGGGCGAACTCGAGTCCGTGCGGCTGGGGGGAACTCGAAGGATCCCCCAGGCGGCGCTGGTGGACCTTGTCGAGCGTCTTCGAGCGGAGGGATCAAGCGGGGAGGGGGACCTTCCCCTGGGGGAGAGGGCGGCCCTCAAGGAACACAAGAGGGCCGCCCTCTTGGGACGGTCATCAGGCGTTCGGAGGCACCAATGAAGTCCGGCAAGCTGATGGACCTGTTGTGGAAGTTGCCCGCCGGTCCGGGGCTTCCCATGGATGCACTGGCAAAACTAGTGATCTTGAGGCTGGCCACCCACGCGAACGATGGGTTAGCGAACCTATGGCCGAGCGTCGCGACGATAGCGGTGTTCACGGGCCTCTCCGAGCGAACGGTTCACAGGAAGCTGCGGCTGCTGACCAAACTCGGACTGCTGCGGGTGGTCCACCGTGGTGGAAACGGCAACGAGTGGTTCGATGACAAGGGTCACCTGCAAGACACGACGTGTTACGCGATCGTCGAGGAGAAGCTGAGAGCCATGGTTGAAGAAGGGGGTCTAAGCCGGACTAAGAAGAAGGACGTGCAACGCAGCTCAGGAGCTGACTCATCCATCGGTTCCGAAACCAGTGCGAACAAGGGTGACTCGGTGGCGCGCCGGGATGACGGTGTGGCACCCCGAAGGGTGTCAACAAGTCCGGAGGAGGGTGTCACCGCGACAGCAGCAGAGGGTGACAGTGTGCCGCCCGAACTTAACAACAGAGCTGAACGAGGAACAGGGAAGCTGAAGAACTTTGAATGGCACTACGGTAACTCCCCCCTGCCCCCCGTCCCGGGGGGTGAGGAGGAAGCCGTCCCGACCCGCTCTGCCCACCTGCCTAGGACTGAGATCGCCGAGCCGGTGACCAACATCGGCAGTTCCACACATCCCGTGGCTTCCTTGGATCCGCTCGAGGAAGCCCTAGCCAGGGCTGGCCAACATGAGCTCGAGTCGATGACCACTCGGGAGGCTTCGAAGCTGCGTCGGCTGGCGGAGGAACTGCGCGGAGTGCACGCCACGCCAGAAGAAGTCATGGTTCGCGCTGCACGCTGGTCTTTCTCCGCGCCGCTCACCTCCAGAGCCCTAGTGCACAACTGGTCCAGACTCGCGAAACCAGCCGTGAACGCGCAGAAGGACCCGGAACGATGGACTCGCGAAGTCCACGCGGCGAGGGAAGCGGCTGGGATGCCGAAGACCGAGGAGTCCGGTACCTCGAAGGCCAACCGACCCGAGGGTTACTCCGACGATCGGTATCTCTTCAGCAAGCCACCGGGGGATCTATGAGTCGGCACCCGCTCGAGGAGCTGTACCTAACGGAGGAGGACTACAGGCGCATCCGCACGGATGTGCCATCGGGATGCCCGACATGCAGGGACACCGGGGAGATCACGGTGCCCGGAGGCATCGTTACCCCGTGCAACTGCCACCTGCAGAAGGCCCTGCTCAAGCACTACCTGGCGTCAGGAATACCTGAGCTATACATGCGCCTTGACTGGCCGGATTACGAAGGAGATGCCGCCGCGCTTGAGGTGACTCGGAGCTACCTAGAGGAGCTCAATCAATACCTCGAGGCCGGACTCGGGCTGCTGCTATCGGGATCCTTCGGCACCGGTAAGACGATGCTCGCCATGCTCCTGGGGAAGGAAATTATCAAGCTGGGCATGCCGGTCTACTGCACCAGTTACTCGCGGATGATCGAGATGTTCGCTGCTGGATGGCGTGATCGCGATGATCAAATCTGGTTCGAGAAGAAGGTCATGAGCTCCAAGGTGCTGATCCTGGACGACATCGGCAAGGAGATGGTGACCCGCCTGTCGAACCCCACGTTCGACTACGTCGTCCGCCATCGGGCGGGCTCGCTTCGCCCCACGATCTTGACGACGAACCTCACCGAGGCCGATATCGACGAACGGTACGGAGCGGGAGCCCTGTCAATCTTGTGGGAACGGTCGCTCAGAGTTGAGATCCAGGAGAGCACCGACGACTTCCGAAGGGCGGCCCAACAGCGAACGGTGAAGGAGGCGCGCTCCGGGTGGAGAAGGCCGATCATCTGACTGATAGCCGACGAAGGTCATGGGCCATCCCCTCCCCTCGGGTTCACGAGGCTCGAGGAATCCGAACCGTGTCTAGAAGCGACCGCCCGCTGACGACAACGGCCTGCCTGTTGAGAGACGGTCAACCTGCCTGCCGCGCCTTGTGGCTCAAGGGATGCGCGGCGATGTGCGACACGACCCAAACGCCTTACTGGAAGGAGGACCATGGACCTCGCAGTGATCGTTCCACGTCTGTCTGACTCCTTCTCGATGCAGCGCTTGGTCGCCGCGCGCATCAACGGCAAGCTTTTCGCTGATGCCGAGCTCGGGGAGATGGTCGACTACTCCATCGCCTGGTGGATGCAGTCGATTGCTGAGCATAACGATGGCACACCGACACCGGTTCCGGAAGCTCAACTGAGAGATCAGTTTCCAGGTTGGTTCGCTCAACGCACGATCCCTGAGGGCGACTACATCACTGAGGAGATCGTCCGCGAGGCTCGGGAGAAGTACCTGCGACGTGAGGCTGAAGGTGTCCTGAAGGGGCTCGCTACGGTCCTGGAAGAAGATCCGGAGGCAGCGGTGCGCTCTGCGATTGGATCCCTCGTGGACATCCGTTCAGCCACGATCGGAACGGAGCGTGAGCGGATCTTCGGTGAGGAGTTCTGGCCGATCTACGAGGCGCACATCGATGCGGTCCTTGAGAGTGCCGACGCCACGTCTCATCCCGGCATCCCGCTGGGATTCCCTGAGATCACCGATCACATCTACGGGCTCCAGCCGGGAGAACTCGCCGTCTTCGCTGCGTGGACCGGCTTGGGAAAGTCTGTCTTGATGGCTCAGATCGCGCTGCACGCCGCGCTCCAAGGCCACCGCGTCTATTTCCCGTCGCTGGAGAACAGCCTCGAGCTCACCGAGATGCGGTTGCTCTGCCTCCTCACCGGGCTTCCATTCGCAGGGATCGAGCGAGGCACGTTGTCCTTCGAGCAGTTCGAGCGGCTCGGGGCTGCGGAGAAACAGATGGAGGCCATCGGAGATCGTCTCGTCATCGATCGGCCCCACCGAGAAGAGCGTACGGTCGCCGAGCTCTATACCCGCGCGGCCTACCACCGCGCCGACCTTCTGGTTGGTGATCAACTTACCTTCGTCACACCGCCGGGGAACTCGCAGCGATGGCAGGACTTCGAGGACATCGCGAACGCCATCGCCGACATCGGCCAACAGATTGGGATCGCATCGGTGTGGGCACACCAGTTCGTCGGTGAAGTAGGCAGGTCGTCCTCCAAGGCCGGAGGGAGTCACCAACTGGCGGGGTCTCAACACATCGTGCGCACCGCAGACTTTGTCTTCCGGATGTCGCAGTCCCCCGAACAAGAAGAGGACGACGCGATGGAGATCTCGCTGATCAAGCAGCGCCGCGTGCGGCAGACGGGATGGATACTTGATTGGGTCTTGGATGGCGAGACCCGTTTGACGGTGGACAGGGAGACCGATGGCATGGAGTTGGTGGGCGAGTCCTCGTAGGTCCGGCTGATCATGAACCCCGCTAACCGGAGGAACGCTGAGTTCTTGGGAAATGCAAGGTGCCGACGAATCGTTGAGGAGGACCTGATGAGCCTTTCAGACCTTGACCGGGGGCGAGTTCGCTGCTTGGCGCGCGCGTTGCTCGGCGCGCAAGATGCAACCGCCTCCCTTGAGGATCTGCTCTGTGTCGGGAGAGAGGCTGTCGGCCTCGTTCAGATGCACCGGTTCGTCGTCTTGTTGCTCGATGCAGCGGACCGGGGTGCGACGATCGATCTCGGTCGTGGTAGCGGTCCCGTGGTCAGGTTCATGCCACACGACGCCTTCATCGGGGAGAAGAGCGCGGCGCTCGATCGGATCATCGAGGAGCTTGATTCCGGCGAAGGAGAAGACGAGAGGGCAACGTTGTCGGCGCTCGAGCGGGACCTCGCCAGTTCTCTCGACCCCAATCTGCTCCGCTGGCTAGAGGGCGGAGATCGTTGAGTCCGATGTCATCCTCTGAGACCGCTTGGGAGGCGTTGGGCGACCTGGGCGCGACCGAACGACGCGACGTGGAGTCGGTCACCACTGACGAGGCTACTTCCTGGAACAGCCAAGACTCGTCGGGAAGTGCCAAATCGAGACTGTGCGAAGCGGACCGGCGCTGTCGCCTCTACTCCGTGACCAGCGAGTTCGCAGGTTTCGATGAGGTCCTGAAGGCTCTTCATGCGTGCGCTGATGGTGAAAACATGCTTGGCGCGTACCGGATGCTAAAGGAGCAGTACTTCCCGGTCTGGGGGTATGAGTTCTCCTACGACAGTCTCAACCACCATGTCCTGCATCACGAAGGACGCCACACGCGAGCCGAGCAGGAACTGATCGAAGCTGCCGAGCGATCAGGAGTGCATGGCGCACGAACCGACAGTGGTCGTCAGTTGAAGGAGGTTCGCAGAGCGCTGCTGACGCTCGCGCTTGAACAGCTAGAGGCGGGCAACATCAAGATCACGATGCGCGACTACATCCGCCTTGCAAAGGTCGACATACAGGCGGAACTAGAGGAGCGTGGTTATCAAGAGCAAATCCGAGAAGCGAGGGCCGAGGTGCGGTTGCTCCGCAGGGCGCTCACGCAGCTCACGAACTCCACCGGACGCGCCTTGACGGTCAGTGGCCGAGATGAAGTCCGAGCGAGGCTCAGAGCTTCTCGTAGCCCCCAGGCGGCCCTTGTTGCGCTTGGCAGTGTCCGGGGTTGGAACGACTTCGATGCGCGATCGGATGACGAAACCGAGTACGAGCTGGCTCGCGCGAAGCGGCGGGAGCTCGTCCTAACGAGCGTGCTTGAGCAGATTGCCGAAGGTGCGTCTCCATCGAAAGCTACCGCAGGCGTTCGAGGGGCTGTTCGGTCCCTGCGTGAGCTCGACCCTCTGATAAGACGGCTGCGGGCCGTGGACGCCCTAGGCTAGGAGCGAGGGTCACCCAGGACACAGCGGGGCGACCACCGATCCGACGCAAGGAGAGCCAGAATGCGGATATGGCTGGATGACATCAGGGACCCGAAGGAATGGCTTCCGCATGTTTCGTGGTTCAAGGGCCGCGACCTCAACGAGTTGAGCGAATGGATCTGGGTCAAGACCTCACACGAGGCGATCGCACTTCTGGACTCGGAGAACATCGTTGAGTCCAGCCTTGATTTTGATCTCGGCGAGGCTGCGGAGAACGGAGACGGCTATTCCGTGGTTGCGTGGATCGAGGAACGTACCGCCACGGATGACGATTACGTGCCACCGTGCCTGCACGTCCATAGCTCGAACCTCGCAGGTCGCTCACGCTTGGAGGCTGCCGTCGCGAGTATCGAGCGCATCGTGGCGAAGAGAGGGGAGTCGCAATCAACTTCGAGCCCCAGCCCGGCGACTATGAGAAGCAGGCTCATCAAGATGTAGACCGCCGGTCCGTATCGGTCCTGCTACTAGCGTCGCATTCATGAAACCAGACGGGCGAACGTGGCTCGTCGAGAGACTAATCATCGAGGTCTCCGCGTAAGCGAACGCTGACGGTCAAACGCGCTCGATGCGCGGCCAGCGCGACTTGGGCGGATGGCGCGGGAGCGAGAGCCCCGGGGGTTTGGCGACTCGTCGGAGCACTGCCTGCTTCTTCACTACTTGGCTCCGTCGCGGTCGACGAAGGAGCTAGCAACGCGTTCAGGCGGGTGCTCTCGTGCGTCAGGTGGCCCCTCGTCGCCAGCAGCTTAGAGCGCAAACTCACTGAGTTCGTTAGCGGCGGCGTCCAGGTTCGCAGCTACCCCTTGTTCAAGCATGTGAACGAACACGGAGTCGCCGGATCGTGCGAGCGTTCGGATGCTTTCGGCGTCCGCACGCGCGCGAGCCCGCACGACCGCCATGAAGTCTGAGGCGTCGCCCTCCCAGCCGTACCGGCGCAAGAAACGCCGCAGCCGCTCGGGGCGGGAAGCTGGGTGGAGGAAGCCTTCCGCCTTTACGACCGCCTCCGTATGCAAGGGCACCCAACTGAACGCGACGAAGGCGAGATCCCACTCGGGAGAGACCGGGGAGGCGAAGTCCCAGTCGATGAAGCCCACCAAGCTGTCGGTTCGCCACACCGCGTTGTAAGGGGCCGCGTCCCCATGTCCGACGATCAGACCGGGAGCCCAAGGCTGACCGAAGCGCCACAACGCGCTTGTCGGTGGCTTGAAGTCCGCCACCGCTTCGTGGAAGGAACGGAGCCAGCCTGCGACCTGATCCAGTGTCGCTTCCGCGTGGGTCCATTCAGGCCAGGGTTTTTGCTCACCAACCGTCGCCCCCTCGAGGAACGTGAGGATCTCTCGGCCCTTGTCATCGATGCCGAGCGGCCTTGGCGAACCGCTGAAGCCTTTGGAGGCGAGGTGTCGGAGCAGGCTATGTACTGCCGGCGTCCATGGCCCTGCCTTCCGTCTCACGGTGTTCCCGACGCGACTTGCTCCGCTTGCGTTTCCGCCGGGCAGTCGTTGTTCATCCACATACTCATTCAACAACATGATTAGCGTGGCTGGCGCGCCGCCGCGTCAAGGCGCGCACAGTATTCGAGGCCATGTGTTCACAAGGCAGGCGGGTGACAGTCGAACCAGTCCCCTGAGGTACCTGGCATCCACGTTCCACGGACTAACCTGGCTTGCGCCAGATGGCCGCTATCAATGCCGCGCCGCCGATCACGAGGTACGCGACGACGATGTTGATGATGTGTCCCTGTTTACGAGTGATCTTGCCCGCTCGACGTGCCCAGATGTTCGCGAAGGTGGCCATCTCCATCGTGAACACACCGCCCCACACGATG
>JAXDJX010000026.1:0-189530 GCA_034667405.1 Actinomycetota bacterium
GAGACCGGATACCCGGGGTTCGCGGGACTGGATCTGCCGATCGACCCGGTCGCAGCCGCCGAGATGGACGAGCCGTACATCTACCACTTCCCCGACGGCAACGCGTCGATCGCCCGCCTGATGGTGCGGAGCCTGATCCCCGGCGTTGCACCGGGCACGACGATGGATGACGTCGTTACGGCCGCGTTCGACTACGGCCGGTTGGACCGGCCCGGGCAGCCCACGCGCCTTCGGCTGGAGACCACCGTGGTGCACCTGCGGAACCGCGACGGCGGCGTCGACCTCGGCTACATCCAGGATGGCCGTTGCCATAGGGTCCGTGCCGGGCGCTGCGTGCTTGCCGGCTACAACATGATGGTCCCGGACATCATGCCCGAGCTTCCGGCGCCACAACGAAGGGCCCTGTGGCGCAATGTGAAGGCGCCGCTCGTCTACGCGAAGGTCGCGGTTCGGAACTGGGAACCGTGGGTGCGCCTGGGCGTGCACGAGATCACGAACCCGATGGGGTTCTTCTCCCGGCTGAAGCTCGACTATCCCGTCAGCCTGGGCAGCTATCGGTGTCCCAGAACCGCCGATGAACCGATGCTGCTGCATCTGGTCCACGTCCCCGCGCAGCCTGACGGCGGCACGCTTCGCCAACGGTACCGGGCCGGCCGCCGGAACCTCCTCGAGATGACCTTGGACGAGTTCGAGGCGAAGATCCGCGACGAACTCACGCGGATGCTCGGCCTCGGAGGGTTCGACGCGGACCGGGACATCGCGGCGATCACCGTGAACCGATGGGGCCACGGCTACTCCTATGCAGGCGATGGTTTGCTCACGAAGGACGAGGGCTCGCCTTACGTCACCGCGCGTGCCCGGGCCGGCAACGTCGTCATCGCGAACGCCGACGCGGGGTGGACTCCGTTCGCGCACGCGGCTATCGATCAGGCACATCGGGCCGTCGGCGAGCTATTGGATCCGATGCGGGGTTAGACCTCGGCGATCTTCGCCAGGGTCGCGACGTTGCGGAGCACATACCGGTGTCCTTCGCGCAGGATCACGTCGCGGCGCTCCAGCTCCTTGAGGATGCGGGCCACGTTCTCGCGGCTCCCGCCGCACAGGCTCGCGAGGTCTGCCTGCGTCACCTCTGGCACCTGCGAGCCATCCGGCGGGAGATCGTCAAGGTCCGGCGTCACCATCTGGAGGAGCCGTTTCGCCACGCGGCCTTTGAGATCGAGGAACAGGAGATCGTCGACGAAGGCCTGGCCGGCCTGCACCTGACGGGCGAGCGCTCGCAGCACCACATTGGAAACCTTCGGTTCGGCGACCACCGCCTTGACGAACTCCTCAGCGGGCCCCACCCAAACGTTCGAGTCCACGAGGGCAACGATGCTTGCGGTTCGGTCCATGTCGCCGAACGCTCCCAATTCGCCCACGAACTGCGGCTCATCGACGGTGGCATGGAACATCCGGGTGCCGTTGGGTGAGCTGGAGCTGACCTCCAAGCGTCCGCTCAGCAAGAAGAAGACGTCGGGGGCTTCCTCACCCTGGTGGCAGAGATACGTGCCTTTGCGGTAGGCGCGAACGTGACCGGTGGCGATGAGGGCGCGAACGGGCCCAACAGAGGCGCCGGAGAACGGCAGGCGCTTGACCATCTCCACCTCGACGAGCTTGAGGTCCTTCGCGGGCATAGGCCGAGCCTAGTGGTTCCCGCGAGAACGGGGAACCGTATCCGGACGCACTGAAGGCCCGGCCTGCGCCGAGCCTTCGTGTGAGCCAACGGGGAAAGTTCTTACTGCATGTGCTTGCGGGAGACCCTTCGTGTGACCTTCCGGGTTACCTTCCGCGCGACCTTCCGCGAAACGCGGGCAGCTGCCTTGTCGGAGCCTTCTGCCGCGGGCTTGGTCTCTGGGTCCATCGGAGTGATCCGCTTCTCAGCCATCTCTCGTCCCTCCTCGTCCGGCCCCGCGGATCCTCTTGCGGATCTCTTCGCGGTTCCGATGGGTGTATCTTCCCGCGCCGGCCCGCCTGCGCATAGGACCTAGGTCGCATCAGCGCCGTGTCGTTCGTCACGCGGAGGAGTGTGACGGCGGACGCGATCCGGATGTGCTGTACGTCACACGTCGAGTTCGGGGAGATCGACGGGGGTGGGTCGTGGTTTGCAGGCACCGCAGAACAGCGCGTCTTCGACGACGAGCGCCTTCGTCGTCTCGTTGGAGCGGAACAGCTCCAGCACGAACGGTTTCGTGTTCGCGTGATCCTCGCAGACACCTCGGCCACAGAAGCGACAGGTTCCGACCGCGGTCCTGCGACAGTGCCAACAATCCATGGGGCCTCCTCCAGACAGGACTAATGCTCCCAGGTAGACGGCTTCGCGGTCCGCAGCGTGCCATGGCTGAACGCCTCGGCGATCAGCGCGTCGAAGCCCTCTCGATCCAGTCGAAACGCACGCATCGACGTTCGAGCCGTAACCGTCGCCGCGCGCGGAGCATCGCGTAAGAGCGCGAGCTCCCCAGCGAACCCCCCCGCCACAACGGTCCCCACCAGCGCTCCGTCGATCACTACATCCGCTCGTCCGGAGGCCACGGCATAGAACGCGTCGCCGATGGCGCCCTGCTCCATCAGGATGTCGCCCGCCGAGAAGGTCACCCACCCGCCGTGGGCCAGGAGTTCGGCCAGGCGTTCGGTCCCCAGATGCGCGAACACCGGCAGTTCCCGGAGTTCGGCCAGCGCCTGCAATGTCGGCCCGAACCTCGGTGCGTTGATCGGATCAGCGAGCAGCCGGTCGAACGTTCCCTTGTCGACCTCGAAGACCTCGGCTTCGCCGACCGCACGAACCGTGGCCTGGCGACGGGAGTTCTCCAGCAAACCGATCTCCCCGAACGATTCGCCGCGACCCAAGGTTCCCAACAGTTGCACGTCGCCGGTCTCGGGGTGCTCGGTCTCGACGTTGAACGTTCCGCGCCTCACGACGTAGAAGGCCGTGGCCCGATCTCCCTGCCGCATGACGGCCTGGCCCGGAAGGATGTCGCGGAGCACCACGCGCCCGGCGAGATCGCTCAGGATCGAACCGGGCAGATCCTCGAAGGCGGGAAGTGCGTCGATGAGTTCGGCGGCCTCGATGCGCCACCCCGTTTCCAATCGGAACCGGATCTTCCGCACCAGGCTGCGCGCGCGTCGGAACAACGCGCGGAACAGGTTGGCCACCCCGCGAACAACTGGACCGGCCAGCACCAAGACGAGCACCAACAGCAACAGCCGTGAGCCGGTTCCGCCACGCCACAGACCCGAGATGAGAGTCCCGAACGTCTCTCTCCAGAAATACGCCGCCATCCAGACGGCGAAGAGCGTGAACGCGATGCCGGCGAGCCCGTAGACCGCCAGCCCCACCTCTTGCGGGGTGAACCGTTCGCGCTTCCAGAGCTTGTGCACCAGCTCGTGCTGCGTGAACTCGAGCGAACGCGGACGGAGGTCCGGTACCTGGATGAGGTCGGAGAGGATCCAATAGCCGTCGAGTTCCAGGAGCGGGATCAGGTTCAGGAAGATCACGAAGTAGTTCAGCAATGAGAATCGGAAGAGCAGTTCGGCCAGTCCACCTTCCGGAAGGAAGAACAGCAGCAGCGAGCTCGCACCCGCCACCGCGAACTCCGCGAACGGTCCCGCGAAGGACTGGATCACCCGCGTGCCCCTCTCCAACATCAGTCCGTCGGACGCATCGACGAAGAACGAAGGCGAACCGAAATACAGCATGAACCCCGCGTTCTTGATGCGGCGATCGTGATGGATCAACACCGCGGCATGCCCCAGCTCGTGGGAGAACGTGAGGCCCCACCCCAGCACGATCAACACCACGGACTCCAGGGGAGCGGCCTTGCCCCCGAGCGTGTATCGCCCCGCGTGCTCCACAACGATGAAGGAGACGAACCCGCCCACCGCGACGAGCACCAACAAGGAGGCGACCACTGGGTTGAACAGGTGCCGCAACCCGCCCAGATACACCCGTCGAACGAACGCGTCGGCCCCGTTCCATTCGACGGAGAACGTGCGCACGAATCGCTGGAACCGGTGCCGCCGACCCTTCGGTTCTATCGCGGTCGCCAGCAGCGTGGGGAACTCAACGGCGCGCGGCTCCAGGAATCCGTTCGCGTTCAGGATCTGCACCAGGTCCACCACCGCCTCGGCGTTGAGGTCCCCGTCGGCCTCCAGGCGTTCGACGATGAGCTCACCCACGGTCCGGCTGCCGTCGAGGCGTTGCGCCAACTCGGCCTCCCAGACCTCGAGCGTGAGGTGGACCAAAGCTCGGGGGTTGGCGGCGACGGCGTAGTCGTTACCCCAGCGGAGCCGGAAGATGCGGATCTCGATATCGGAAGCGAGCACCGGGCGGAACAAGGACAGATCGATGCGTTCGGTGAGATCGGCCCAAAGATCCGGCCCGGCCGGTTCTACGGCGAGTTCCGGGAGCGAGGGGGAGAAGATCCCGATCTGAGGATCGGCTTCAGCGCGTTGGCCCACCAGCGCGAAGACGTCTACCTCGGTTCGGGCGCGCCGCCGTCGCTGATCCATCATCGGCCCCTCCGCCATCCGACGCCCGCCACCGGTCGAGGACGAGTCTCGTTGATTCTCGCCCGGATGTCGCAGCGACGCTACCGCCGGGGCGCCTACCAACACAACGGCCGCCCGGTCGGACCGGGCCGGGTATGTGAAACTCCGGGCCTATGGCCGTCGCCGCGGAACCGCACTCGGGCTCCCTGGATTCGTTCAGGGCGGTCTTCCGTAACCCCGGGCTCCGGCGACTCCAGCTGGCGTGGGCGGGTTCGAACATCGGGACGTGGGGATACGGGATCGCGCTCGCGGTCTACGCCTACGGGCACGGCGGCGCCACGGCGGTGGGGGTGGTTGGCCTGATCCGGCTGGTCCCGGCGGCCATCGCGGCCCCCTTCATGGGCGTCCTGGGCGACCGCTATCCCCGGCGGCTGGTCATGGCGTTGTCGGACATGGGCCGGGTGGTGGCGGTCGGAGCCGCGGCTGCGGTCGTGTGGGCGAACGGAGCGCCGCTCGTGATCTATGTCCTGGCCGCGGCCGGCGTCGTCTTGTCCACGGCGTTCCGCCCGGCCCAGGCGGCCATCATTCCGACCCTCGCCACGACGCCGCAGGAACTCACCGCCTCCAATGTGGTGTCCAGCACCATCGAGAGCCTCGGCATGTTCGCGGGACCCGCCATCGGGGGCCTCATCCTGGCCATCAGTGGGCCCGCCGCAGTCTTCGCGTGCGCTGCGGCAACGTTCCTCTGGTCCGCGCTGCTCATCCTTCGGATCCACGTTGACGAACGCCCCGAGCCCACGGCCGACGGGGAAGTGGCCGAGCAGCCCTCGTTCCTCCAGCACGCCTTCGGGGGATTCTCGACGGTGGCGAAGGAGTCGGCGCCACGGCTGCTGGTGCTCCTCTTCGGCGCGCAAACCCTCGTGGCGGGCGGACTCGTGGTCCTGGAGGTCGTTGTCGCGCGCGATCTGCTGGGACGTGGGAACGGCTGGGTCGGCCTGCTCTCGGGCGCGTTCGGGATCGGGGGTTTGTTGGGGGCGGTCGCGTCGGCGGCGCTGGTGGGCCGGGGACGGTTGGCCATCGACTTCGGGACCGGCATCCTGCTGTGGGGGATACCGCTGGTGTTGATCGGCACCTGGCCTTATCCGATCGTTGCCATCGTGACGATGGTGCTGATGGGGATCGGCAACACGCTCGTCGATGTGGCCGGGCTGACGCTGCTCCAGCGAAGCGTTCCCGACGAGGTCTTGGCGCGGGTGTTCGGCGTGTTGGAAACCGTGTTCCTGGGGACGGTTGCGCTGGGTGCGATCATGGCGCCGGCGTTGGTGCACTGGCTCCAGCCGCGAGGGGCGTTACTCGCGTTCGGAGCGTTCCTGCCGGTCATCATCGCGGTGTTCGGGCGGCACCTGCTCCGATTGGACACATCCCTGCGAGCTCCCGAGCGGGAGTTGGCGCTCCTTCGCGGGATCTCCTTCTTCGCGCCGTTGCAACAGCCGGTCCTGGAGCACCTCGCCGGGAAGCTCGTCCCGATGCACGTCGAGTCCGGGGAGCACATCTTCGAACAAGGGGATGTCGGTGACCGGTTCTACATCGTGGCGGAGGGCACCATCAGGATCGCCAAGGATGGGGCCGAGCTCGCGGAGATCGAGCCGGGAGGCTATTTCGGCGAGATCGCCCTTCTCCACGATGTGACGCGCCAGGCCGGCGCCATCGCTGCGGAACCTGCCGACCTGTTCGCCCTGGAGGGAGAAGACTTCGTGGACGCGGTGACCGGTTCCTCGACCAGCCGGGAGGCGGCCGACGCGGTGGTTCGGTCGTATGGGGTCGGTTTCGCGCGGTGATGCTTAGGTCCCCCGGCAGTTGTCTGATGGCTGTCCGACGCGCAGAATCCTTGTCCCGACGGTGGTCGGCAGAACCGGGGGACGTCGCCGATGGATGACCTCAAGCGCGTGTATCGCCAAGAGGAGGGGATGTTCGTCCCTCGGGATCGCCGCCGCCTGTGGCTCGGGATGGCGGTGGCCGTGCTCGGCACGTTGGCGGTTACGCCCATCGCGACCGTCGATGCCGTCAAACAACTGCCCGGCGTCCCGTTCGTGCTGGTGGTGGTCGTGGCGACCATGCTCGGGCGGCTCGCGGCGGGCATCGTCGCGACGCTCGCCTCCGTGGTGCTCATCGACTACTACGTCATCACTCCGACCCACCTCTTCCGGCTTGAGTCACCCGAGGATCTCTTCGCCCTCCTCATGTTCGTCGTGGTCGCCGTCGTGGTCGCCCGCCTGACCGCCCGGCTGGAGACCGCACGCAGCCAAGCTCACTACGAGCGGGAACGGATGAGGCTCCTCACCGCGGCGGGCGACACCCTCGGATCGTCGCTGGACTACGAGACGACCATCGCCGAACTCGGCCACTACCTTGTTCCGACGTTCGCCGACTGGTGTTCGATCGACCTCATCGAGACGCCGGGCACGATCGAGAACCTCGTGGTCGCGCACCGAGATCCTGCCAAGGTGGAGCTGGCCCGGGATATCCGGCGTCGGTATCCCCAGGACCCCGATGCCGCCACCGGCGTACCGAACGTGGTGCGTACCGGCAAGGCTGAACTGGTCCCCGACGTTACGGACGAGATGCTCCGAGCGGGCCTGCCCGACCCGGAGGAGTACGAGGCGATCCGGAGCCTTGGGATCCGCTCGGCGATGACCGTCCCGCTAACAGCTCACGAACGAACCTTCGGTGCCGTGACGTTCGTCGGTGCCGAATCCGGATTCCACTACACCGAGCGGGATCTCGAGTTCGCGCAGGAGATCGCGCACCGAGCGGCGCTCGCCATCGCCAACGTCCGCGCCTATCAGGCCGAGGCCGACGCGAAAGCTCACGCAGAGGAGGCGGCGGCTCGCAACGCCATCCTCCAAGGGGTGACCGCAGCGCTCGGACGGGCCCGGACCCGCACCGAGGTCGCGGAGGCGACGCTGACCCACGGCTTGACCGCCGCCGGCGCGACGGCGGGTGTCGTAGGTGTCCTCGACCCCCCGGACCGGATCGAGATCATCGCGATCGCCGGCTACGATCCGGACGACAAGACCTACTGGCGTTCGTTCGGTCTCGCGGACCCCTACCCCCTCTCCGATGCGATCCGCGAACGGCGGCCGGTGGTGATGCGGACCGTGAGCGAACGAGACAAGGCCTATCCGCTGCTCGCGGAGACGGGACAGCGCGAAGATCATCCGCTGGTCTGCCTCCCCCTCATGCTGGCGGGTGAGGCCATCGGCGGCATCTCCGCCTCGTTCCCAGCCGGATCTGCGTTCGGGGACGATCGTCTGGGGTTCCTCACGGCGGTGGCCGACCAGGCGGCGCAAGCGGTCGACCGGGCGGATTCCTACGACCGTGAGCAGGCGGCCCGCGGTCAGCTGGCCCAGCTCGCGAGCATCAGCCAGGCGCTCGCCTCGACACTCGACTTCGAAGCGACGACGACACGGGTCTTGGAACTCGCCGCGGCCCACCTCGGATCGGAGGCCGCGCTCTACCTGGACCAGGGCGGGAAACTCTCGGCGATGGGAAGGGCGTGGCGGGATCAGGAGAAGGGCGTCGTCCTTGGTCCCGCGGACCCCGATCTCGTGATCGGCGACGAGCCGGGCGAACGCATCGCGAGACGTGCGATGAGGGAAGGCGAACGGCCCGGCGTAAACAGCGCCGCAGACCTGCTGGTGCTCCCGCTGTCGTTAGCGGGACGTACCCAAGGAGTGCTGATCGTGAGCGAGGTCGATCCGTTACTGGCCGCCCGATCGGGAGACAAGGTCTCGTTCCCCCGCGAGGTTGCGCGGAGGATGGCCAGATCGCTCGAGAACGCACGGGCGTACCGGGATCGCGATCACGTGGCACGAACCCTCCAGAACAGCCTGCTTCCTCCGACACTTCCCCAGGTTCCGAACTTGGACATCGCGGCCGTCTTCAAGCCGGCGCTTAGCGCGTATGAGATCGGCGGAGACTTCTACGACGTCTTCCAAACCCCAGAGGGTCGCTGGGCCGCGGTGATCGGGGACGTGTGCGGGAAGGGGATCGAGGCCGCGGCACTCACCAGTTTGGCTCGTTACACCCTTCGGGCCGCGTTCCGAACCGATTCGCCGAGTGACGTCCTTCGCACGCTGAACGAGGCGCTGCTGCAGCAACAGTTGGACGGGAAGTTCTGCACGGTGTGCATCGTGCTGGTCGACCCGGGACCCACCGGTAGCGATGTGATCGTCTGCTCGGCCGGACACCCGTTGCCGCAGCTCGTGCGCCCCGATGGTTCTACGCGGAGCGTCGGCGACCACGGCACTCTGCTGGGTGTCACCGAGGCTGTTCGGCTGACGGATGTCCACGCGCGACTGGCGCCCGACGAGACGCTCGTGCTCTACACGGACGGTCTGCTGACTCGAGCGCGTCAGCACCTGGACGAAGCGGACCAACTCCGCGAGGTCTTCGAACCGGGGAACAACGGCCATGCAGGTGACGGTGTGAAGGAACGTGTCGAACGCTACGTCGACGAACTCACCGGCGATCAGCAGGACGACGATGTCGCGGTGCTATTGCTCACGGCCAGGGGCGATTAACGAACTAGGTCTTGCACTTCACGAGCCGCACGGTTGTTCCTGGCTTCTCCGGGCGGCCGCGCCGCAGCGAGAAGTCGTCGACGACAGCGGCCATGAGGTGCAGACCTCGATGTCCCTGGCCGTCTTGCGACTCGTTCGGCATCGCCCGATAGACGCCATCGTCTTGCACGGTGATCTCAAGACAACTTCCCACCAACGAGACACCCACGCGGATCTCTTTCGTCCCGCTATGCCGCATCGCGTTGGAGCAGGCCTCCGTCACCGCGAGTTGCAGATCTTGAACGAACTCCGTGAACGATCGACGCTCGGCCTCAACCGTAACGAACCGGCGTACGTCCGGTAACACCTCGGGCATGGGTGGAAACGTCTTGCGGACGGCTTGGACGCTCATACGCCTGAGTCCTCGATCTTGATCCCGAGATCCTTGATCCCCGCGATCTCCAGGATCTTCATGACATGCGGGTTGGGGGAGCGCAGGACGACCGACCCACGTTCGCCGAGAGCCCGATGGGTTTGGACGATCACCCGGATCCCGCTGCTATCCAAGAACCGAAGGTCGGAGAGCTCCAGTTGGATATCCCCCGGATCCACACCTAAGGGTGCGAGTGCCTCCGTTGCACGGTCGCAGGAGGCTAGATCCAGTTCGCCTGTCAGGCGGGCACTTCGGGTCTCAGTGTCCACCTCGATGTCGAATATCGGCTCGGTCATGCGCCAACGCTACTGGCAGGGTGGTTCCTGGGCAACCGTCACGGCTCCCTCGCACGTCCCGGCCCAAGCGGATCTCTTCCGCGGGCCGCAGCTTTCGTGTAGCCTCCCACGTCGTCGAGAGGAGGCGCCGTGGAGATCGAGCGGAACCAGGAGATGGCCGGGACGGTTGCCGAAGCGGCGTTCGCCTCATCAACCGACGTAGCAGACACGATCCACGACGCCATCCAAGCTCACGAGCACAGCTCGGACCCCGATCCCGCCGTTGGTCGGCTCCTCGAAGAGGCGTCCGTCCAAGCGGAGCAGACGGTTGGCCGCACGGGATGGCTGCGCGCATGGTTCAGACGGATGCGCCGGACGAGTCGCTAGCTCTTCTTCCCCGGCAACTGATCGACTTCGCTTTCGTCCCAAGCGGTTGAGCCCTTCAGCCCTTCGACGTTGAACTGATAGTCGAAGACGAGCGAGCCTCCGTAGCCGGCGCCATAGACGACCAAGAGGCCTGCGAGCACTGAGAGCACCGTCGTCGGCAGCGTGGCGTAGTGCCGGTCGTACTGCCCCAGCCGAACGACGATGTCGATGATCACGATCACGGTGACGGTCAGCATCACCGTCATATGCCAGTTCACCGTTCGCCATACCTGGGTGTGGCTCGCCTTGCCGATGGGACCTGTGTTCGGCCGGCGGTCGAGGCCCTTCCACCAGTCGAAGAACCCGGTGAGGGCGGCACCGAGGGAGAGCACGGCGCCCGGGATGATGACCCACGTTGCCGCGATGAACGCGTCCGCGGCCACTGTGGAGTCGGCCCCTTTCATCTTCCACACGATGTAAGAGACCAGGTCGAACGCGGCGGCAAGGATGTAGGCGACGATCGGGAAGTCGGTGAGCGGTGGGTGTGTGGGCTTCCCGGCCCAGCCGCGGATCCCTTTGAACTTCCTGCCCTTGAACGTGATCGACGGTTTGATCGAGAACAGTCTGGCCACAACTCCACCCCTTATCGGTCGCTAGCGGAACGTTCGCCGAAACCTACCTCAGCTGTGGGGTTGGCAGGGCGGCAAGTTGTCGAGATTGTCGGTCGGCGTGTCGTCAGCGTGAGTCGTGATGTACGGCGTCGCCGGGCAGCCCGGGTGCTTGCAGTGCTCTATCTTGTGGATGGGGGCGTGGTCGGTCCCGTCGAACGTCCTCCAGTGGTCGCCGGCGTCGATGCTGTCCACGACCTCCCGGCGGCTGTAGTACGTACCGTCCTCGGTGCACACACCCTGGATGTGCGTGTGAGCTCCACCGCTATTCGTGCCTGCCATCCTCACGTGTGTCGCCGTCTTCACGGCCATGCGGACCCCCTTCATCGGCGCGGCTCAGACCGGCAACGTGCCTCACCGGGAAACCCCTTGTCAAGCCGCCGGCCGGTCAGATCCGAGATCGTCCCGAGGTCTTCAGCCGGCTGCGGTGTGTGCCTTCGTCAACTCGTGGATAGACTTCGTGAGCTCGAGGATCTGGTTCGACAGGGCGATGAGTTCTTCGTTCTGCTTCTCCTCGTTCTGCACCAGACGCCATTCCTGATCGGCCAGATGAACCCTGGCCTCGTCCTGGCGGTTCTGGCTGATCATCACGAACGTCGATAGGAAGATGGCCTCCAGCGAGACGATCATGGTGAGCAGCCCGAACGGGTAATCCTCGACGCGGAGTCCGATCCACACCGCGAACCACGCGATGTGGATGTAGACGAACTTCATGGAACCGGCGAAGGTGGTGATCGCATCCGCGATCCGGTTCTGGGCGCTCATCGCGCGCTCTTCGCCGTACTCCAGCAGGCCGGGGTGTCCGGTGCGCTTCGGTGATGCGTCCGCCACTGGGCCTCCTTCGTCCGTCAACTACCTGGACTCTAGAGTCGGGTGGCACCCGGTTCCAGTCTCGCCTCAGGAAGCCCCACGAGCGGCGCGCTTGTCTTCGTACATCGTGGCCATGGCGTCGAGCGCAGGCAGGAAGTTCATCGTGGCCTCCCTGGCAGCTTCGGCCTCTTCGGAGAGGCCGGTCAGCGTGTCGATCTTCCAGTGCTTGAACAGGACGGGCATCACCACCTGATCGTGGTGGATCCGAAGGTCATAGATCCCGTTCTTCGCGATCTCGATGGCCTTGGCCCGGAACTCGGGGATGTCGATCCCGGGCATGGCGAACCCGATGACCTGACGGCTGATGGCGAGCATCATCGCGGAGGGGTCGACCTCGAGCGCCGCCTTGCCCAGTTCGCGATAGAAGACGTAGTGGAGGTTCTCGTCGGTCGCGATCCGTGCTGTGAGCTTCTCGATGAGTGGGTCGCGCGTGAAGATCCCGGTGTTGCGGTGGGCGATCCGCGTGGCGAGCTCCTGGAGCGTCGTGTACGCGATGCCGTCGAGCGGGTTGGAGAACGACCCACCGTTCTCCGGGTAGAAGCCGCGACTCACCTGATCCATCCGGCCGCGCTCCAATGCGACAGGATCCATGCCGCGCGTCACGGTCAGATAATCCCTCAGCACGTTGGCGTGGCGGCCCTCTTCCGCAGTCCAGCGGCGAACCCATTCGCCCCAGGCGCCGTCCTTGCCGAACGTCTCCCAGATGGCGAGATGGTAGAAGGGCAGATTGTCCTCGGTAAGGAGATTGACCTCCAGGGCGGTTCGCGTGATCGCATTCAGGTCGCTGTCGGCCTCTTCCCAGGGTTCGTCGACGTAGTTCCTGCCGACCTCATACGGCACGTACTCATGCGGGAACCACTCGGTGGCAAGGGAAAGATGTGTTGCGAGCCCAAGGCGGACCGTCGGCTCAAGCTCCGCGAGGAGGTTGCGCGGCGATAGGCTTGGATCCGTTCGCTTACCGTTCGTCGTGACCATGACGTTCCCTAGGTTCGGTTCGTCAGCCGGGCGCTAGGGCTGATCCGGGTGGTGACCGGGGATGCGGGCCACCGTTGCCTCACAGGAGTACATGTGAGTCTTTCAAGTGTACGGCCACCAGGGAGCGAAGGCACGTTCCCTTCCGGCCAACCACATTCGACCGGGCCCGTCGATATCAGGTTCATCCGTTCGATCCCGGCGTGGCGGGCGCGCTTTCCCACTCATCGTGACCGCCTTGGTCAAGCCCGGCCTGAACAAGGGGAAACCGCTCTTCAGGCGGAACCTGGAACGTACGGCCTAGCGACACCGGAAAGGCCGGTCCCAGAGGACCGGCCCTTCTGGTGTTCTCTGCCACGGCGTGTCTCATTCAGGCGCTAACCCGCTGCCGATGTTCTCGGCTGCCTCGACCAACGAGATCTTCGCCGCGTCGGCCGCACGTTGCAGATCGTCCTGCGTGATGTTGTCCTCGTTACCGTGCTTCTCGTTGGGTTCACCGCAACCGCATGACAAACACATATCGGTTCCTCCTCGACGATCTGGTCTCGCTGACGTACCCGTAGCACGGCCCCGACAAACCCATATGCTGTTGGGAACCGACCGGGGGAGTGGGGATGGGGACAGCAGGGACCGGCAGAACGGGTGGCGTCTCGGACCCCGACGGAACCCGGTGTCCCATCTGCGGCGAAGGAAATCTCGTGGAGATCGCCTATCAAGCCGCGGGTGAGTTCGAACCTACCCACCAACCCGACAGCGTCGAAGTGCAGGTGTTCTCGTGCGGGCACCGGGTGCCGGGCGCCCAGCTGTCCGTTGCGGATCCGGAACGGCTGAACGTCGAACGTCGCACCAGCGAAGACACCGTCGACCCTGTTCCCGAGGACACCGGATCCGACGGAAACCCTTCCGAAACGCCCGCGAGCTGACGCTTCAAGCAGCGACTGCAGCCGGGGCGTCCTCGTCGCGAAGGAGTGCCAACACCGCCCGTTCGAGTTCTTCTTGGGGAGCGGCCGCGGTCACATCGTCGATCGAAAGGGTTACTCCCTCGTCCATGTATCGCTCAAGCACCCGCGGGTCGACATAAGATCGTCGGCATACCGCGGGGGTGTTGCCGAGATGACCCGCGACCTCTTTGACCGTCTGGGCGACGGCGCGCTTGCGCGCGGTCTCCGACGTGGGAACCGGGGTGCGGCCCGCCAGGTCGACGGCGGCCAACACCGTTGCGTGCCATGTTCGGAAATCCTTGGCAGAGAACTCATCTCCTGCAACATCTTTCACGTACGCGTTGATGTCGACCGACCGAACGTCTCGCCACGTTTCGCCCTCGCGGTAGGCGAGGAACTCCTCGCCATCCCGACGGCGACGTAACGTGCGCAGGACGGGTAGGAGGGACGGGTCGGAGATCTCACGGACATGCCGTACCCCCGACTTGCCCACGAAATCGAACACCGCCGACTCGCGGCCGACACAGACATGGTCCTTCAGTAGGGTCGCTAACCCGAAGGAACCGTTCGCTTCGGCGTAGTCCTCCGAGCCGATGCGGAAGAGTCCACGCTCCAACAAGCGGACCGCGCAGGCCAGCACGCGCTCACGGGGATATCCCCGCCTACGGAGGTCCTTGGCGACCTGAGCGCGGGCCTCGGGAAGTCGTTCCGCGAACCGTTCGATGTGCTCGAACTTCTGACGTTCGCGCTCGGCCAACCACCTGTCGTGATATCGGTACTGCCGCCGGCCCGCGTCATCGGTTCCCACCGCTTGAAGATGGCCACGTTCGTCGGCGCAGATCCAGACATCCTTCCATGCAGGGGGGAGCACGAGGGCACGCGCGCGCTCAACTGCGGCGTCGTCGGTGATGCGGCGGCCGTCGGCGTCGAGGTAGATGAACCCTTTCCCGCATCGGCGCCGCGTGAAGCCCGGGTCCGCCGGCGTCGACCGCCGGATCCTCCGAGAGCTGCCGATGCCGGAAGAAACGGCGGTTTGCATCAGCGATCGCCCAAGGCACGCTGGAGTTCGGCCTTGGTCATGGTCGAGCGGCCTTTAACCCCGTGTTGCTTCGCTTCGTTGTAGAGCTGGTCGTAGGTGCGGCCTTTGGGGCCACCGTGTGAACGCAGCCCGCCGCGTCGGCCCGACGAGATGTCATCCGTGGATGTCCGGCTCGCCGTGCGGGATTCCCCGGCACGGGCTCGCTCCTTGTTCACGGTTCGCGCGGCGATCTCTTCCGCCGTGTCTTCGTTCTTGCCCTGATCCTCGAGGCTCTCCTTGATGTGCTCGTACTGACGTTCCCGCTTCGCCGACCATGCTTTCTGTGGCACGCCGATCACCTCCGACAGAGGGTATTCCCGCGCGTGCGCGACCGAAACCCGAAGGGTCTTCAGATCTCGTGCCGAAGCGGTTTCGTCAATCGCTCAAGGACGCGCTGACCAACGGGGCGATCGGCCCACCTTCCGGGGGCGATCGCCTCACTCCGCTCCAGATCCTCTTCGAACTGCCGGTCCAGGATGGTCACGAGCTCCTCGTCGAGGACCACAAGGTTGATCTCCTCATCGAGTTCGGTCGAGCGGGCGTTGAAGTTGGCCGAGCCGATGTTCGCGACGAGTCCGTCCACGGTCATCATCTTCGCGTGCAGCATCGACGGCTGGAAGTTCCAGATCCGGATGCCGCAGTCCATCAGCTCCTCGTACGCCGATTCCGCAGCCACCTGCACGAACCGCTTATCGGCGTGGGGTCCCGGGAGCAGGATCTCCACGTCGACGCCCCGGTTGGCTGCCCCGCAGAGCTGGTCGATGAGCTGCTGGTCAGGTACGAAGTAGGCGGTCGCGATGCGAAGTCGCTGCTCGGCCTTCTGGAGCAGCGTCAGATACAAGGTTGTGATGTCGCTCCAGCCCGATTCGGAGGCCCCCCGAACGCACTGGATAACGCTCTCACCCGGCTGTGGATGCGTCGGGAAGCGATCGACCGAGTCATCGAAGAGCGCCGGGTCCGTTTCGGCCCAATTGTCCAGGAACGCCGCGCGGAGCCCGTCAACGGCGGGCCCGATCACCCGGAAATGGGTGTCCCTCCATTCGCGCTCATTCCGCGCGTCGCCGTTCCACTCGTCGGCGATCCCGACCCCGCCGGTGAAGCCGACTGACTCGTCGGTGATCATGACCTTGCGATGCGTCCGATGGTTCATCTTCGAGGGCTCGAAGCGCCGCAGCTGCCGGAACCAGTGGACCATCACACCGGCGCCCTCCATGAGTTCGATGAGCGGCCGATCGATGGGATGCGCGCCCCACCCGTCCAACAGGACGCGGACCCGCACCCCTTCGCGAGCGCGTGCTGCAAGCGCCTGCGCGAACGTCGTCCCGATCTCGCCGCTCCAGTACACGAACGTGAGGAAATCGATGGTGTGCTGGGCCTGTGCGATCGCCTCGAGCATGGCGGGAAAGATCTCGACGCCGTTGCGCAGGACATCGACACGGTTGCCCTCGGTCGCCGGAACCCCGATGACTCCCTCCAGGGTGCGGCGAAGGGATGCCGTCCGGTCGTCGTCGGACCGAGTGGACGGCGTAGGCATCGTGCTTGTCATCGACCGAGTGCGGCTTCGGGCTGGTTTTCGCGCGCGGGCTCAGAAGCCCGGACCTTCGACGGGCTCTGTGGCGGCGTGTTCCCGGCCCGGACGGCCTCGAGCTGTGCAGCGATCGCCGCTCCCAGCAGGAGGGAGATCGAGGCGAGCAGAGCCCACAACATCAGCGCGACGATGCTTGCCAATGGTCCGTAGGTCTTGCCGAATGTGGAGCTGAGCTGGAACATCAGGTCCAGGCCGACGGTCACGACCAGGAGCAGCACCACCGACACGCCGGCGCCGAAGACCAGCCACGACCAGGCCGGCTGGTGGCGCTTGGGAGCGTGTCGGAACATGAGCGCGATCCCCCCCGCCAGGAGGGCGAGTGCCAACGGCCAGCGAAGGATCCCCCACACGGTCGAGAACGAGTCGCTGGTAGCCGACGAACCGATCGCGCGACCCAAGGCGAGCGCGGCGAATGCCGCAACCACCAGCACACCGGCGGAGATCGCCAATGCGAAGGCGTGGACGTACTTCTGCACCGTGGGCCGATCCTGTTCGATGCCGTAGATGCGGTTGAGGGCGCGTTCGATCTGCCCCATGAGCGTGGTCCCGGTGATGATCGCGGCCGTCAGACCCAGCATGAGGGCCAGGTAGCGGTGGGAGGACCCGGCCTTGTGCGCCTGCTTCACGGCGTCCGTCAGCGCCGAACTCGCCGGACCGGGGACCGCCGTCTGCAATGTCTTCACGATGAGGTCGCTCAGGCCGCCCTTTCCCAACGCGCTCGCCAACCCGACGAGCGCGATGACCCCTTGAAGGAACACCATCGTCGTGAGGTAGGCCAACGAACGTGCGTGGCTGAAGCCGTCGGAGACGCGGAATCGCCTGAAGCTGTCCTTCGTCAGGGCTTTCGTGCCCGTTCTCTTCAATGTCTCGCGGGCGTCGTCGCCCGTGAGTTCCCACGTCTCGGGGACCGGGTTCGCCGTGCTCATGCCTCAACCTCCTCCGGGACACAGATCGTGATGGCCGAGGGCTTCACCTTCACCTTCAGCCGTTTGGTCGTCTTGCGGTCGCTGCCGTCCACCTCGTACGGGATGCTCTGGTCGAACCGGACATCGAAGGCCTTACCCCAGCTGGTCTGAACGAACGGCGATCCGGAGACATCGCCAACAGCCGCGCGACTCAGCGTCCGGGTCCAGTCCAGGGCGCTGTCCGCTGTCACGACGCCGATGTTCAAGATGCCATCCGTCGGATCGGCGTCGGGGAAGGCTGACAGGCCCCCGATGACGTCGCCGACGTTGCCGATGAGCACGCAGCTCGCGTCGCCTTTGAACCAGCGCTTCCCGTCAACGTCGATCACCGTCTTCACGGGATCCCTGTTGACGTTCTTCGCGCCCGTCCAGGCATAGGCGATCCGCCCGATCTTGTCTTTGAGACCTGCGTCGGCGTCGCGAAGCATGAACGCATCCAGGCCCGCCCCGCCCATCACGCCGAAGTGCTCGCCGTTGATCTTCCCGAGATCGAACTCCCGTCGCGTTCCGTGCAGACCAACCTTGACCGCTTCCTCCAGACCCGCGGGGATCCCGAGGTTCTTCGCGAAGAGGTTGGCGGTGCCGGCGGGCATGATCGCGACGGTGACAGGAGCCTTCACCAAGGCGTCGATCGCCTGTTGGACGGTCCCGTCGCCGCCCCAGACGAAGATCAGATCGGCCCCGGCGTCCACCAAGTCGTGCGCGCGGGCCGGGATGAAGCGGCTCTTCTCCACCTCATGCCACAGAGGATCGTTGATGCCATACGCGGAGAGGGTCTTCCTCAGTTCGCCGAGCCCCCCGCCCATCGTTTTCGCCGAATGGGCGAGCACCCCGACCGACGTCATCGAGACACCGTGACAGCGTCGGGTACGGGTGGCTCGTGCATGTCCGGACCCTGCGCGTGTTGTCGAGCATCACGATCTCTGCCCCGGGCGTCTGCGATCCTCCTTGCGGCCATCACACCGAAGGCCAGCGCGCCAGCGGCGAGGACGCAGCTACCGATCACGTCGGTTGGGTGGTGCATCCCGCGGTAGAGCCTCGACAGCGCGACGAAGACCGGCAGACCGACCGCAAGGAGCCAGAGCATCGCTCGTAGCAGCATCGACCGAGTCAGGCCGCTCAAGATGATCGCGAGGCTCATGTACAGCACGATCGCGGCGGCAGTATGGCCCGACGGGAAGCTCGAGGTCGGGGGAGCCACGTCAAGTTTGGGAACGGACGGACGGGGTCGATCGATCACCACAGCTGTCGTGAGGAACGTTGTTACCTCGATCACGAGACCTACCGTGAGGAGCGCGACCGCCGCCCACCGGTGGCCGATGGCCAGTACGACAGCCGCGAAGAGCCCGATACCCACGATCGGGAGCGTGGCTCCCAACATGGACCCGACCGCCGTCACTGAGTTCAGGGTCGAGGTTCGCTGGGTGACGAACCACCGATTGACGCTGTCGTCCCACGTGCCGATCGAACCCTGATCCAGAACGTGGACGAGCAAGTAGCCGAGGCCGATGAGGATGGCGGTCATTACGACATAACCAACGATGGCTGCCATCGCTGCCGTCGCAACCGGACGACGGGCCCCCGAAGCCGGAGTCGTACGGTTCGTGGGTGTCGCGATCGAATGTTCCATCTCCCGGGTTTTCCTCGGAAGGCGTCCGGGTAAACGCATCGGCGTAACCTTTTCTTGGGAAAGGATGTGTTTCCGTGCTCACGGTCCTCGTCTTGTTGGCCCTCGCGCTTGTTACTGGCTCCTTGGTCGCGGTGGTCTTGCTGCGACTGCCACAGGCCGACGTCGGTGCCACCAAGGCCGTCGGCAAGGAACTGCGGCGGAGCCCGGGAGTTCGACGGTTCCTTCGATCACGGGTTGAGCCCGGCGTTGCTACGGGCCTGGCGCTGACCGGAGCCATGCTCGCGACCATCCTGGGCGGGATCGTCATCGGTGTGTTCGTCTACATGGTGCGACGGAACTCCGGGGTCGTGGGCTGGGATCGCCAAGTAGCGGGCTGGGCCGGCGACCATGCGAGCACGCTATCGACCAGGATCCTGGACGTGGTCACCGGTCTCGGCATGACGGCAACCATCATCGTGCTGACCGTTGCCACAGCCATCTACGGCATCGTGCGGTGGCGGCGGCCCTCGATCGCCCTATTCCTTGTGCTCGTCGTAGCGGGCCAGCTCCTTATTTCGAACCTCATCAAGGCCGGTGTCGCGCGTACCCGGCCAGCGATCCATCCTTTGGCGGGGTTCTCGGGGCCTTCGTTCCCCAGCGGGCATTCCACCGCTGCAGCTGCGACCTTCGCAGCGATCGCTCTCGTGTTGGGACGCGGACGGCCGTCGAAGGTGCGCGCGGCCTTGGGTGGCGTTGCGGCCGGGATCGCTGTTGCGGTGGCGTGCTCCCGGGTGTTCCTCGGCGTCCACTGGGTCTCAGATGTGGTTGCGGGGCTCGCGCTGGGGTGGGCGTGGTTCGCTCTCTGCTCGCTGGCCTTGGGCGGACGGATCCTCCGATTCGGTGCACCGGCTGAGGTCGCCGCCGCCCCTTCGTTCTCTGCGGACCCGGGCCACATCGCTTCGGAACAGGCCGCGATGCAAGGATCGGATGCACCCAGATCCTAAGCGTGAGACGCCACGGCCCCCGGCGAAGCCGGGGGCCGACAGCGCTGGGGGTTGGTTCGGTCAGGCGCGACGCAGGATCCACGCCACGACGGCGATCACGACGATCGCGACCAAGATCGTTCCGATGACACCCATCACATACCTCCTGTGTCGTTCGTTGTTCGACTTCGGTTGGGGCCTACCCGGGCTCATATCCGGACAAACATCGTGCGCGGCCCATCCCGTGAGCCCCCGTCCGGCCGTTTCAGAAGGTGGTGCCTTGGGAACCACAGCAGTACACCCAGCGGCCGTCGCGCTGTCCGAAGGATGGAACCCGGCGCCGGTCCCGACACGGGGGAGCGCTCCTATGAGCGATATGAACCGAACACTCGAACTCACCCTTCCCGCCACCGCCGAAGCCCCATCGATGGCGAGGAACGCATTCTGGCGGTCCCTGCCCGGAGAACAACGTCCGAGCGTCCGCAGCGCGGATGCGGAACTGTTGGTGAGTGAACTGGTGACGAATTCTGTCCTGCATGTCGGTCCGCCCACGGGGGGAGAGCTGATCTCGTTCGTCCTCGGCGTGGATGCGAAACGCGTGCGCGTGGAGGTCTCGGACGCCGGCCAGGGCATCATGGCACCGATCTCCAAGGGCGGTCCGCACGACGCTGAATCCGGATGGGGATTGCGCTTGGTCGACCAGCTCGCGGATGACTGGGGTGTCGACCGGAGCCCTAAGGGTGGAACGACGGTTTGGTTCGAGATGCGTCTCTAGGGCGATGTTTCGTGTCTGACCCTCAGGGGAATCACGACGGAACAAGACGAGAGGAGAAGTTCATGGGTGACGAATGGGACGAGGCGAAGGGCCGGGCCAAGGAAGCGGCCGGAGACCTTACCGACGACGATGACCTGAAGCGCGAGGGTCAACTCGACCAGGCCGGCGCCACCGTCAAGGAGAAGGTGAACGAGGGCGTCGACAAGGTGAAGGAAGGTCTGAACAACGACCGCTAGACCCGATCACCCGTACGGACCGAACGAGCCCCTGGCAGCCCGGGGGCTCGTTCGTTTGTGAGCCGTTGCCACGGGGTAGGACGAAGCCATGCGGGAAGAGCGTTCAGAGGACCTCGTTGCACTGCCAGTTCCGTGCGTCGACGGCTGTCTGGCGGTCGGCGGCCCTGATATCCAGGCTCGCGCGTACCGGGACGGTCCCGTATTGGTCAGACGTGCACAGCTGGTCGTCGGCCCCGATGGGACGCCGACCCGGGCGGAACGATCCGTGGTTGCCATCTGTCGATGTGGCCACAGCAAGCTCGGCGTCTTCTGCGATGGGACACATCGCTTCGCCCGTTCCCGCTAGGCGGGGATGCGAGGACGATCGATCGCCGAACGGCGCGCCCGCCACTGCTGGAGCAGCCCCGCGGCGAAGCGTTCCTCCAGTAATGCGAGCGCCCGCGCGCCGAAGAGCACATCGCCGGCCAATGCAGGCTCCTCGCGAACCAGCTGACCCACGACATCGTGGGTCGCGATGGTGTCGTGCACGGCGTCAGCCTCGACGTGCTCGTCGTAGTAATCCGTCGCCGCTGGTCCGAACCCTAAGCGGCGCAACCCATTCCCGTAGCGCCGATTCGCCACCGACGAGGTCAGTTCGAAGAGTGCCAGATGACCCATGGCGGCCCCCCGAAGGCGGCGGTGCAGCGAGAGGAAGCTCACCAGGTTGACGGTGGCAAGGGTGCTACCCGGGACGGCATGCAGGTACGCCCCGTACGTGTCGTCGAGCCCCAAGGCGCACATCGACCTCGCGAAGATCGCCGCGTGCATCCGGTCGGGACGGCCGCCGCCGTATTCGTCTGACTGGATCTCCAGCAGGGCCGTCTTCGCCGCGCCGTCCAGCCGCGGGATCACGAAGGAGTGCGGATCTGCCTCTTTCAGCGTGTACAACGACCGTTGGATCACGAACTCGACGAACTCCTCAAGCTTGGCTTCCCTAGCGAGGTATCTGCTGAGCGAAGGCCGAGAATCTTGCGTCGCGAGTTCTTGCAGCTCGTCGGTGACCACGCGCGACGCAGTCGCGCGCGGGGACGTCGAGTCGGTAGCCCGACGCAGAGCCCGCTCGAAGGGACTCTCCAGTTGCGCGCGGAAGGAGAGAAGCTGAGGATCCCATTCGAGGGCGTCGTCCACGCCCTCGATCCCTCGGTAATGAAGCTCGTAGCACAGATACAGCGCGAGGTGCAGGTCGTCATCGGCGAGCGGATCAACAGGCTCGGCGAAGACGGGTCTCCACGTGGGGTCGGGGCCGGACTGCAACGTGCGTATCAGCGCGTCGCTGCGCGGTCCTCGAGGCGGCGGCAATGTTTGCATCGGGGGACTTCTACCCGCTGATGTCGGGGGCGAAACGGGCGGGCTCAGCACGCTCCCCGGAAGCAGGGTCCGAAACCACATCGAGAACAGCTGGATAACACCGAGCAGAGCGACGCTTGCTCCGACCACGATGGCGGTCCAGACGAGCGCCCGGTTCGCTCGCGACGGTGATGACGGGCGCCAAGTCCTGAGGGCCTCCGATGGCCAAGGATCGTCGGCAACGAACCCGAGGTCTCTGTCGATCTCCTCCTGAGTGTCGCCCGGCGCGTACATAGCGGAGATATACCCACTGTGAACGGCTTCTATTCGTCCCTACCGTCCACCGGGATCTCGAACCACACGCACGTGGCGCCGTCGTCGACCACTCCCCACGCGGCGGAGAGTTCTGCAACGATCACGAGCCCCCATCCGCCCGCCGTTGCCGATCCGTCACGGAGGGGGGGCGTGAACCCGTGTCCCGGATTCCGAACCTCGACTCGAAGCATGGGATCGGCCGCGTGTACCGTCAGCGTGATCGGGTCCGTCGGCTGCAGCTGGCCGTGCCGAAGACTGTTCGTCACGAGTTCGCTGACCATCAGACGCACGTCGTCGAAGGTGTCGGGCAACAACCGCTCTCTGAGGGTCTCGATCGCCGCTCGCGCCTCGGGGACCGCGCGCTGTTCGGCCGTCATGCTGCGATGGACGAGGGCAGCCGTCATCCTCCACCCCCCGTCGATGTACTGACCGGGAAATGGTTCGCTCTCATTGCACCCGCTCTCGAAGTGTGTTCAGCGTGCTCGTCAGGATCCGTGATACGTGCATCTGGGACACGCCGATCTCGGTGGCGATCTCCGACTGTGTCTTGCCCTGGAAGAACCGCAGGAACAGCACCCGCCGGTCGCGCGGCGCGAGCTCCCGGATCGCCTCGGCGACCGAGGCCCATCCTTCGCCCAGGAGTTCGATGTCGCGGTCGTCCTCGCCGATCGTGTCGGCTGCCGTCAGTCCCGACGCAGCCAAAGGGGCGTCCAGGGACGCACTCGAATATGCCTCAGCGGCTTGCATAGCCTCGAGCACTTCCTCGCGTGTCGATCCGACGCGCTCGGCGATCTCGCCGATCGTGGGCGATCGACCGAGCTGCTGTGTGAGTTGGGGGATGGCCTTGTTGATGCGCAGCCCGGTCTCCTGGAGCTGTCGCGGGACGCGGACGGTCCATCGCTTGTCGCGGAAATGACGCTTGAGCTCCCCGACGATGGTGGCGGCCGCGTACGTGGAGAACTGCACCCCCCGCTCCGGGTCGAATCGATCGATGGCGTTCAGCAGCCCGATGCTTGCGACCTGCGCCAGGTCGTCGGGGTCCTCCCCTCGTCCCGCGAAACGTCGAGCAAGATATTCGGACAAGGGTTGGAACCGCACTAAGAGCTGATCGCGGGCCCGTGGATCCTCGCCCAACCTGGCGAACAGATCGACGACATCGGCCTCGTCAACGGGTCCGGACGGCCCGGTGTTCATCTCGCCTTCACTCATGCCGGACGGTGGCTCAAGGTGGTCCACCGCATCGTAACGGCAGGGCGGCCGTCGAGTTCGGTCCGCTCCACGCCGTCGGCCAGGTGCTGGATGATGTTCCAGGAGAACCCGGTCGTCGGATCGGGATTGCCGTTCGCGACCGCAGCATCGCTGGCCTCGAGCGAGACGATGAGCTCATCTTGACGCGGCCACAGGCGGAGCGTGAGGGTGGCCGATCCGGGGGAGAGCGCCAAGAGGAGGTTCGCTGCTTCGGCCACGGCGATCCGCTGGTCGTCGAGCGTGTCGTAGGGGATGTCGAGCATGGAGGCCACGCCGGCCGTCAACGTTCGAAGGACCTGCAGGAATCGGGCATCGGCGGGGACCACGAGAACGACCGAGGGATCTGAGGATTCGGCAGGGATTACCATGGTCTCCTTCTTATACTAGGAAGCGGACGTGGGCGCCGGTGTTGATCTTCCGGCGCTCCTCGCTGTCAAGGAGGTTCGAGTGGATCTGGTTGTGGAGTCGAGCACACACCGAGGCTGGGCCGTCATCTCCGTGCAGGGAGAACTGGATCTGCATTCCTCGCCGGCTCTCACGGATGAGATCGCCGGCGCGCTCGACCAGGAAGCACCGCATATCGCCGTGGACCTCACCGCGGTGAGTTTCATTGACTCGACGGCCCTCGGGGTTCTGGTCGCCTCGCTCAAGCGGGCACGCGAGCGAGACGGAGAGCTGACCCTGGTTGGTGCCAACGGTTCTCCCCTGAAAGTCCTCACCCTCACGGGGATGGCCGAAGGCGTCTTCCCCATGACCGTTTCGATCGACGATCTCCAACCGCGGTGACTCTTGCCGATACCATCACCCTGCGGATCCCGGTCGATCCCGCCTTCCTCTCTGTCGCGAGGATGTTCGGCGGTTCCGTAGCGAAGACATTCGGGCTGGATGCCGAACGAACAGAGGATCTCCGGCTGGCGCTCTCCGAGATCTGCGCGGCGGCCGCCGAAGGTGGAACCGACGGCGCCTCTTCCCGGCCCTCGATCAACATCGATGTGTCGTGGGACGGGACGGCGCTTCGGTTCTCCTGCCTGCAGGTCCCGATCGCATCGGATGGTCCGCGGTGGATGCTCATCCGGGCGCTCATGCCGGACCTTCACGTCGACGCATCGGAACCGGCGCGCATCTCCTTCACCGTCCTTCGCTGACGACCACCGATCCCCGGGGTTGGTCCGTGTGTGCATACAGCGTCGGTTGTACCCCCGAATCGGCTTTGCGAATCACCCGATTGGCGCGTTTGCGCGCGTGCGTGGCCGGGTACCTAGGCAGCACGAAACGGGTCTGCAAGCGCGGATCCAGTGGCCACAGGAGGGACGATGCGAACCGCGAACCAGTCCGCCGACATCTCCATCGCAGGTCGAGCCATCTGGCAGGCGGGGGGAAGCCGCCCGCCAACCTTCCCTGAGGGCCGTGTGTGCGCCCAGTCCGGGTGTACTACCGTGCTCTCCATCTACAACCGACGGGAATCGTGTTCCGAACACGAGGTCGCGAAGCCGCGCCCACCAAGGTTCGGCCGTCCACAATCCGCAGATCTCCGCGTGAGCCGCCAGATGCTTACCCTGGCCGACTTCCTGAAGGGGGCCTGACGATGCCGGTGGACGACCTCAGCTCCCGCACGTTGTGGATCGCGCGCTCCGTCGGCGGAGCCACCGGCCGCGCGGTCATGCCTCCGGTTCCTCCGGCACCGGCCCCCGATCCCGAGCCGGCCCCACAGGAGCCCCCGGCAGGGGAGCCCCCGGGCGAACCACCCGAACCTCAGGTGTAATGGCTGGGCTGAACGAAGCTCCACCCGAATCGACTTCACATCTTCAGTGGCTCCCGTCATGGATCGGCGGCGGGCTGCTCCTATTAGCGTTGATCTTGGCGCCATGGTCTTTGTGGATAGCCCTCTCGTTGCCCAGGCGGGCCGCGGCCTATCACTGGGGGGCCGCTTGGGCCGGATTCGACCTCCTCCTTTCGATCGCGTTGGCGTCCACCGCCGTCTCCGTATGGAGGCGGTCTCATTGGGCTCTGACCGCTTCGGGGATCGCCGCCGGCATGCTTATCTGCGACGCGTGGTTCGACGTGCTGACGTCCTCGCCACACGGGCGTCCCCTCGCCATCGTTGAGGCTTTGTTCTGCGAGCTACCCCTGGCATTCATCTGCATCTGGCTCGCTCGACGGGCGGGGCGTTCGCTCGATCTGCGGACCCAGCGCTTCGCCGACATCGCGAAACGGCTACAAGCGGCGCACGTCATCCGGGCGTCCCGAAACCAACCGCTCCCATAGCGCGTTTCGGTTCACTCCACGTGGGTAGGACGCGCTCACGACCATCGCGCAGGGCGGGGTCCGTGAGACCGAGGGGGACGCATGGACGCGATCAAGCTGCTGACCAACGATCACGACGAGATGAAGAAGCTCTTGAACCAGTTGGAGGAGACCACCGAACGCGGCATCAAGATCCGGACCGAGCTCTTCGCCAAGGTTCGCCGCGAACTGGAGATCCACGAAACCATCGAAGAGGAGATCTTCTACCCGGCTCTGAAGGAGCATCCGAAAGCGAAGGACATCGTGCTCGAGGGGATCGAGGAGCACCACGTCGTCGATGGAATCGTGGCGGAGCTCGAGGTCGTTCCCGTCGAGGATGAGACGTGGGGGGCCAAGCTGACGGTGATGAAGGAGAACGTCGAGCACCACATGGAGGAAGAGGAAGGCGACATGTTCCAGAAGGCCCGCAAGGTGTTCGACATGGATGAGCTTGAGGACCTCGGCACCCGGATGCAGGAGCGGAAAGAGCAATTGCAGGAGGCCTGACTCGGCCTCTTTGGTGGACAGCCGCCCCGAGGGGTGAGAGCGTCCATGTGTGCCTTTCGACGCGCCACCCGAACACGTTCGTGGTCGCGGTCCGGAGTCGGATCCCGTCGGTGTCGTGTCGACGGGGGACGCCCCGGGTCTGATCGATGGGGACGCGCGGGCTCGTTTGGCGATGGAGGCCAGCGGGCTGGGCACGTGGTCGTGGGACGCCGACACCGGCGAGGTGGTCTGGGACGCCGCTCTGGAGCAGATCTACGGCCTCCCCGCTGGGGGCTACCCCCGGACCTACGAGGCATACCTGGAACTCATCCATCCTGCGGACCGGCATCCGGTGGCCGAGACGGTCGGTGCCTCACTCAAGGGAGGGGGAGACCACAACGTCGAGCACCGAGTGATCTGGCCGGATGGCTCGGTTCATTGGATCCAGGGGTGGGGCCGCGTGCTCAAAGACGCGGATGGTCGTGCGACGGGTCTCGTCGGCGTGACGGCGGACATCACCGAACGCAAGCGTCACGAAACGCGACTCCGCCGGCTGCAGGCCGTGACGGCGGCCCTCGCTGAGGCGCGAACCACGGACGAGGTTGGACTTATCGCACTGCACGAACTGGTCGATGCGACGGACGCCGACGGTTCGACCCTGTTGCTCCTCGATGACGACCGCGTGCACATCGATGTTGTGGCCACATCCCTGCCCGACGCGCAGCTACCCGACGAATGGCGGCGCTTCACGGTGGACTCTCCGCTCTCGGGCGCCGAGGCGATCCGGACCGGCCAGATGGTGATCCGGGATGCGCAGGACGCCGAAGGTCCGACGGCCGCGGTGGCACGCTCCAAGGGAGGCGACAGCCCGATGGTCGTCATGGCGGTCCCCTTGCGGGCGGGCCTGCGGATCTTGGGAGCGATCGGTCTCGCCGTGGTCACGCCTCCCGAGTCGAGCCAGGATTGGCGGGAGTTCATGCTCACGCTGGGAGATCAATTCGGGCAGGCGTTGGATCGCGCGCAGCTCTACGAGGCGGAGCAAGAGGCGATGTCACAGCTTCGACTGCTCGCCGACGCAGGCAGGCTGCTGGGGGCATCGCTCGACTACGAACAAACCGTACAAGAGGTGGCCGCCTTGGCCGTCCCGGGGTTCGCCGATTGGTGCACGATCGACATCATCGACGACCACGATCAGCTGGAGTTGCTGGCCGTGGCGCACGCGGATCCGGAAAAGATCCAACTGGCACGCGATCTCCGTGCGAACTACCCCCCGGATCCCGGACGGTCGAACGGCGTTCCCAACGTTGTTCGCACCGGTCAGAGCGAACTGCTCCCTTCCATCCCGAAGGAGTTGCTGGACCGTGCCGTCGAGTCGTCTCCGGAACTCGCAGATCTTGTCCAGCAACTGCACCCCACGTCGGCGATGACCGTTCCCCTGATCGCCAGAGGCCGTGTGCTGGGGGCGATGTCCTTCGTGACGGGGGAATCGGGGCGTCACTACGACGCTGACGATCTGGCCGTCGCCGAGGAACTGGCCAGCAGAGCCGCGCTCTCGATCGACAACGCGAAGCTCTTCGATGAACAGCGCCGCGTAGCGGACACACTTCAGTCGAGCCTGCGACCGCCCATCCTGCCGCAGATCCCCGGCCTGGAACTTTCGGCCGCCTACCGTCCGGGTGGCGCCCTCCTTGAGGTTGCCGGAGATTTCTACGACGTGTTCCAGCTCCGTCCGGGAAGCTGGTTGGCGGTCGTGGGCGATGTCTGCGGGAAAGGGGTTGACGCTGCGGCCGTCATGGCCCTGGCGCGTTACGCGATCAGGACGGCCGGGCTGCGCCAGGTGCGTCCCAGCGGGATCTTGTCCACGCTGAACGAGGCGCTGCTCAGATCGGGATTCGACCGGTTCGTCACGGTGTCGGCCCTCCGCGTGGAGGAGGGCGACCGCGTTTCGAAAGTCACGCTCTCCTCGGGCGGTCATCCGGCGCCGCTCAAGATCTCCAAGGGTGCGGCGAGCTTCGTAGAGGTGTCCGGATCGTTGCTCGGCGTCCTGGAGGATCCGGTGCTCAACGATCACACCTTCGAACTCCACCCGGGGGAGACGCTGGTCCTCTACACCGACGGTGTCACCGAGGAGCACCGAGGCGTGGAACTCTTCGGCGACGACCGCTTGCTCGCCGTCGGGGAAGCGTTCGGCGCTGAACCCCTGGATGTCTTCGTCCGGAACATCGTTGAGGCGGTCGAGGCCTTCGGTGGTGGTCGACCCGCGGACGACATCGCACTGCTCGCCGTTCGCCGGAACTGAACCTCGGACGCGCCTTTCAGGACCGGGAGAAGTCTTCGCGGCGAACCTCGTAACGAACCCCGTGCCAGATCTCGCCGTCCTCCTCATGGTCGAACCGCTCCATCAGCCGCATCCTGACCTTCTCGGCTACGCGGATCGACGGGATGTTCTCCACACTTGCGTACGCGCGCGCAACGTGGGCGTCCAACCGCTCGAAGGCATAGGCGACGATCGCCTCGACCGCCTCGGTCGCGTATCCAAGCCCCTGGAACGCGGGCGACGTGGTGTAGCCGACCTTGATCACGCCCGGTTCCCCTTCGGCGCCGCTGAACCCCACGTCCCCGACCAACGTCCCGGTCTCTCGCTCAAGCACCGACAGCTGGACCCATCCTCCCGGTTCGCCGGGAGCCCGCAGCGCCATCGCCTCGATCTCGGACCGGATGCCCCGAGGGTCCGTCCGCTCCCAACCTTGGTAGCGGTTGACGTCGGGATCGCTTCGATAGGAGGAGATCGCCTCGGCATCCTCCGGCTCGGAGCGACGCAGCAGCAGGCGCTCCGTTTCCAGCGGTTGGAAGTCCATGTCGATGTCCACGAGCCGTCAGCGTACCGGGCGCCAACCTTTCGCGGATCCCTGCGTATGCTCGACTGGTAGCGGAGACAGATGGAGGGACGGCATGAGCGACTGGAACACGGGCATCATCCAGGAATTCCGTGACAACGAGGGCAAGGTAGGCGGGATGTTCGAACACCTTCGCCTCCTGCTCTTGACGAGCACCGGGGCGAAGACGGGCAACACCCACACCTCCCCGGTGGCCTACTTCAATGATGGAGATGACTGGCTGATCATCGCCTCCGCGGGTGGTGCCGACTCGCACCCGAATTGGTACTACAACCTGAAGGCCAACCCGAAGGCCCGGATCGAGATCGGGGCGGAGACCTTCGACGCCCTGGCCACTGAAGTCACCGGTGATGACCGGGACCGTCTCTACGCCGGCGTCGTCGAACAGGCGCCTCAATTCGGTGAGTACGAACTCAAGACGGCTCGCAAGATCCCGATGTTCCGGCTGACTCGGATCTAGGTCCTCGCGGCGCGGCTGATGTTATCGCCCCACCGCTTCATCCGCGCGACGTAGGCACGCCCTGCTTCTACCACCTCCGCCGGCGCCTCCACGCCCAGGTGCGCCATCCGTTCCTGCGCCCATGCTTCAGCCTCGGCTTCCACCTGCCACCTGCGTTTCGGCCGGCGCCGGTCGTGGCCGAGGGCGACATGGCCCAGCTCGTGGAGTCCGCGGTAGAGGGAGCGGCGCGTTCCGATCTTGGAATCGAGGTGGATGGTTCCGGCCGTGGCGAACCCCCTGCGGTGGCTATTCCGGTACCTGCACGGCCCGGGGCACCAGGTCACGCCGTACCGGTCGAGTTCGCTTTGGAAGATCTGGCGCAGGGTCACGGCCGACGAGTGTCGCAGGTGGCGGACCGCTCGCCTTGGCGAGGCGACGGCCGCGCGGGATGATGCTCGAACGAACGCGAGGGATCCGGGGGTCGAGCGGAGGTGGACGTCTATCTGGAATCGGGGGCCAAGCGCGTCTTCGCGGGCGCGATCGCCTGGCCGGGATGGTGTCGAAGCGCTCGCGGTGAAGACGAAGCACTTGCCTCGCTCACGGAATACGGAGCGCGCTACGCCGCCGCGCTCAAGCACGCAGATCTCCGACCGGTCTTCGTTCCGCCGAAGAAGGCATCCACGCTCCGCGTGGTCGAACGTCTCGACGGGGACGGGACAACGGATTTCGGCGCTCCCTCCATCGCCCCGGCGGCCGACGATTCGCCGGTGGAACCGTCGGATCTCCGGAAGCTCCGCGCCATCATGGAGGCTGCGTGGGCGGCACTGGACCGAGCCGCACGAGCTGCGGCCGGCGTGGAACTGAAGAAGGGCCCGCGCGGCGGCGGGCGGGACCTCGGCGGTGTACTGGAGCACGTGATGGGCGCAGAGGTCAGCTACGCGCGAAAGATCGCGATCCGCGCACCTACGCCTGCGGGCACGAGCTCCTCGGACCCCGCACACCGCGCGGCCGTGCTCGACGGACTGAGCCGGGCCGTGAACGAAGGCGTGCCCGCGTCCGGGCCGCGTGGCGGCGTGATGTGGTCGCCCAGGTACTTCATTCGGCGGGCCGCATGGCACGTGCTCGACCATGCGTGGGAGATCGAGGATCGTTCGAGGTGAGGCCGTCGTGACCGATCCGGTGACCACAAGAGCGGCTCGATCCGAGGACATCCCTGCTGCGACGCGAACCATCACCTCGGCGTTCGAGGCAGATCCGGTGTGGGGGTGGGCCTTGGAGGGTGCACAGCCGGCAGCGGTTGCCGCGTGGTGGTCGATCGTGCTGGCAAGCGGCGCGCAGCGTTATTCATGGCTCCGCGTCACGGATTCGTGCGAGTCCGTTGCGCTGTGGATACCGCCGGATGGCACGGAGCTCACGAAGGAAGAAGAAGAGGCGCTCGAGCCGATCATCGCTTCGCTCGGCAACGCGCGGGCAGAGCTGTTCCCAGAGATCCTCCGGCGGTTCGAGGTCAGTCATCCCCGTCACGAGGCCCATTTCTATCTGAGCCTGTGGGGGACGCACCCGGACGAACAGGGCGGAGGCTTCGGCGGTGCATTGATCCGGGACAACCTGGCCGAGATCGACCGTCTGCACCGGCCTGCCTACCTGGAATCGACGAACGACGCCAATCTGGAGCGCTACGAGAGGCTCGGGTTCGAACGGTACGGCTCCTTCACCCTCCCCGCGGAAGGACCGACCGTGACGACCATGTGGAGGCCAGCACGTTGAGGTCCGCTGCTACCCGGAGCTTCGTCCTCCCGTCGTAGGCTCAATGTCGTGACGAACCCGCTGATCCTGATCGTCCTGCTCATCGCTGTGGTCCTGGCGGCCGCCTACTTCTTCGTGAACGCCCGCGAACGCAAGCCCGAGCAAAAGACGGGACGCCGGTTCCGGGCGACCTACCGTTCCCAGCGCCGCCCGTTCCTAGAGCGGGCAGCTCCGGTGGTACTGCTCGTCGCTTCCGTGGCGTTCCTCGCCATCGCGTTCACGCAGTTCCGATTGAGTCGTAACACCACTACGGGAACCGTGATCCTGGTCATGGACACATCGGAGTCCATGGACCAGACCGATGTCGCTCCCACCCGGTTGGATGCGGCGAAGGCCGCAGCAGATGCATTCCTGCAAGCCCTTCCCGCCGACTTCCGCGTGGGACTCGTGACCTTCGCCGGTAGTCCGGATCTGGCGGTCGCGCCGACCCTGGAGCGGGACCGGGTCACCTCCGCGCTCGCCGGGCTCACGACCGATCAGGGAACGGTGATCGGCGACGGACTTACGTCGGCGCTGGACGCCATGGAAACCACCTGGCGAACCAGCGACAAGGGTCCCGCTGCGATCCTCCTCCTTTCCGACGGTCTGGACACCGGCAGCACGGTCAGTCCCGCGACCGCCTCATCCCGGGCACGAGCGTTAGGGGTGCCGGTGTTCACGGTTGCGCTCGGTGTGGAGACGGCCAGTGGAGGTGCCGATACCAGCCTCTTGCGGCAGATGGCGACCGATACCGGAGGACAGACCTTCACCGCGCAGACGGCGAGTCAGCTCACCAGTGTGTATTCCTCGCTCGGTTCCACGCTGTCCGTCGATCTCGCGATCGGACATTCCGCGGGGTTGTTCGTCGGCCTGGCGGCGCTCTTCGGCCTGGCGGCGGGCGCGGTGTTGCTGGTGTCCACGCGCCGGCAGAAGTTCTGAGGTCGCGTGGAAGCCGACGGTCCGGTGGACACGGCCGCCACGCGGGCGCTCGCGGCCTCCGGGGTCGCGTTCACGCCCGTGCGGACCGCCCGCCCTCGCACGGCGGAGGAGAGCGCCGACCTTCAAGGGATCCGGCTCGACCACCTGCTCCGCACCATCGTCGTGCGCCGCGGGGCCGACGGCTATGTCTTCGTGTTGGTGCCTGGGGGCCGCCAGATCGACTGGCCGAAGCTCCGGGCCCACCTGGGCGTGAAGCGCCTTTCGTTACCCGACGCGGACGAGGCGCGCACCGCCACAGGATACGAACGCGGCGCGATCACGCCGTTTGGCGCCAGTTCGCCCTGGCCGGTTATCGCCGATGCCTCCATCGCGGACGGGGAGACCGTCGCGATCGGAGGCGGCGCGCACGGCGTGAACGTTCACATCGCCTCGGGCGACCTGCTGCACGTGACCGGCGCCGAGGTGGCCGACGTCACCCGGCCGGTGGAGCAGGATCAGGGTTGAGCCGTGGCCGGTTGGGTTCCCGGGGCCACGAGTCGCGTCGCGATGACCAGTAGGAGAGCCAGCGCCACCAACCCCATGGTGTAGGAGGCACCGATCCCCCAGGAGATGGAGGCGCGCCTCGCCTTGGCGATCGCGATCGCACCACCACCGAACCCGGCGCCGCTCGCCACCCCCAACATGTCCATGAGGAGGACCGAGGACAACTGCCGTCCCTCCTTCCCCTGCTGGGACTGCTGCATCGTCGCGAGCGGGGGCGTGGGGAACGCGATGCCCATCCCGAGCCCAACGCCTGCCCAGCCGACGAAGCCGACGGCGAACGGGACGGACGTCCACAGCGTCGCGAACACCGCGACCTCGCCCAGCATGATGAGACCGGTGCCGAGCTGCATGAGCCGCGAGAGCGACAAGCGGTCCGTCCGCCCCGATTGCCACGCGCTCCCGACCGACCACGTCACCGCCGCGGTGGTGAGGGCGATGCTCGCCGCTTGCAGGGAGAGTCCCCGCACTCGCGTGAGCATCAGGGTCAGGAACGAGTCCGACGCGATGAAGCCGAACGACAGAAGGAAGGCAGAGGCGCCCGCGGCGGGGATGCCCGCCTCCGCCCGGAACGTTCCCGGGACGACGATCTGACGCAGGGCGGGCCACGCGATGACGGCCCCGGCGATGATGAAGATGGGGGCCCACCACCGCACGACCGTCAGCGCACTGAACACCAGCCCCGCGCCGAGCATCAGCTGGATGGGCCAGCGGGGCGCCAAGGATGTCCGACCGTCCTCGGGAGGCGGCACCAGGTTCACCGTCGGCGCCGTCAAGACCCACCCAAGGATCAAGAACGGGAGCAACGCAACGAACGCCCAGCGCCATCCGAACCTGTTCGCGACGAACGCGCCCAGCGGGGGCCCGATCAAGCCGGGGAGGATCCACATCGTCGCGAAGAGGGCGAGGACACGCGGGCGGAGGCGATCGGGGTACGTCTTCGCGACGGTTCCGATCGAGAACGCGTAGAGCCCACCACCGCCGGCACCAAGGACGAACTGTCCGGCCAGGAGCATCGGCATCGCCACCGCAGTTGCGGAGATGACGAGGCCCAAGCCCATGAGGGCGAGCGCCAGAAGGAGAACCCGTCGGGGGCCGAACCGATCGACGGCCTTTCCACCGATCGGGATGGAACCGAGCATCGCAAGGCTCGAGACGGTGAAGGCCAACCCGTACAGCTGCACCATCCCGAGATCGCGACGGATGTCGGGCATGACCGTGGCGATGACGAGGTATTGGATGGCAGCGATGGCCTCCAACAGCAGGAGTCCGGCGGTCATGCGCCCCAAACGGCCGTGGAAGACCTCGCGCCACGCGGCCGGCGGGACCGAGTTCGCCGGTTCGCTGTCCATCGTTCGAGTCTAGTCGTGGGTCGTAGTTCATTTGCTGTTGGCTGTTGACCCGCGGTAGGTTCCCGCGATGCCACGCTATCGAACCGCCGCCGAGCTCCACCTCATGGAAGGCACCCCTCCAGCTCAGGAACGGCTCGTCACCCTGGCCAACTGGCAAGATCCTCCGTTCAACCGCTGGGGATTCCAGCACGTTCGCGATCTCATCCCGACGGCTCGGATCCGACGCGGTGACGGACCGGTGTGGAAGCTGCCACATGCCGAACGCGACCTGAACGACCTCCCGTTCACGTCGGGGCGCAAGTCCATGACCGTCGGCCGGATGCTCGAGGAGACCGCGACCGACGGGTTCATGGTGCTCCACCACGGCAAGATCGTGACGGAGCAGTACTTCAACGGGATGACGCCGGACACCACGCATCTCCTCATGAGCGTGTCGAAGTCCGTCACCTCGACGATCGCCGGCATCTTGATCGACCGTGGTCAGCTGTCCGCCGATTCGTTCGTCACGGACGTCCTGCCCGAACTTCGCGGCACCAGTTTCGAAGGCGCGAAGGTGCAGCATCTTCTTGACATGCGCACCGGCACGCGGTTCAGCGAGGATTACGTGGACCTCAGCGCCGAGGTTCGCGTGTACGAGGAGATCTACCTCTGGCGGCCGAAGAGCGGACGCCGTCTCACCGACGATGCCACCGTCTACTTCGCCGGCTTGAAGAACGACGGCGAACACGGGGGTCCCTTCCGATACCGCTCCGTCCTCACCGACGTCTTGGCGTGGGTCATCGAACGCGCCGGCGGGGACCGCCTGCCCCAGCTCATCTCACGCGAGCTCTGGCAGCCGCTCGGCGCCGAGTTCGACGCGGACATCACGGTGGATGGGCACGGCAACGGCATGGCCGACGGCGGGGTATGCACGACCCTCCGGGACCTGGCCCGGTTCGGTCTGCTGTTCGCCAGCGACGGTGTTCGGAGGGGACAGAGGATCGTCCCGGCAGCGTGGATGAAGGACATCGTCGCCGGGGCCCCCGACGGCGTGGAGGCGTTCGCGGAGGGGGCCGACCCCGCCGACCGCCGGCCGGGGGCGCACTACCGGAACAAGTGGTGGGTGGTTGCGCCGCACCTCCCCGCCTTCGCGGGCCTCGGGATCAACGGGCAGATGGTGTTCGTTCACGTACCCACGAAGACCGTGGTCGTGAAATTCTCCACATGGAGGACCGCGTTGGATCCCATCGCGGACCGGTGGACGTTCGATGCGTCCTTCGCCATCGCGGAGGCGCTGGGATAGCCTTCACACCATCGCTACACGCGTATCCGTCGCAGGCCTTGTCGTTTCACGTACGCTAGGTGCGTGCCGGATAGTATGGGAAAGCGACAGCGTCGCGAGGTGAAGGCCAACAAAGCCGCCGCCCGTGAAGAGCTTCGGCTGGCCCGGAACCAACGGCGCGACGACCGTGCCAACGGCATCCTCCCTGAGCAGACGGACGACGAACTCGCTCAGACCGCGGTCGAAGAGGACATCGTCGTCGACGCACCGGCAGACGGCTCCTAGCCCAGCCAGCGTCGTTCACGACTGCGCGTACCGCGCGTGAGTCCCATCGCACCGTGATCCTTAGGAGAGTCCGCATGACCGGTTCCAACGCTGCAGCGATCGACGCTGCCCCGACCACCCACACGACCCCCGGACGGCCCTTCGCCGACTTCGGCGTCTCTACCTCCGTCGTGGAAGCCCTGAAGATGCGGGGGATCAACGAAACCTTCGCCATCCAATCGCTCGTGCTCGAAGACGCCATCGCCGGCCGAGATGTGCTCGCGAAATCGCGGACCGGCTCGGGGAAGACCTTGGCATTCGCCGTACCGGTGGTCGAGCAGCTCATGCACGACACCCGTTCGCCGACGGGGCTCATCCTCACGCCGACGCGTGAGCTGGCGAGCCAGGTCACCGAGGAGTTCCGGGCCATCGCCGACGTGAAGCATCTCCAGATCGCGTCCGTCTACGGCGGCGTGGGGATCCAGGCACAGGCCAAGCGCGCCCGCCACGCCGACATCCTCATCGCCACGCCCGGCCGGCTACTGGACCTGGTGAGCCGCAGGTTGCTCCGTCTGGATCGCGTTCGCATCTGCGTCCTGGATGAGGCCGACCGCATGCTGGACATGGGCTTCCTGCCCGACGTCACGAGGATCCTGGAGCAACTCCGCGACGAACGCCAGACCATGTTGTTCAGCGCCACGCTGGACGGTGAGGTCGGGCGGCTCGCGAAGCGCTTCACCTATCAACCCGCGATGCACGAGGTGATCGACGACACGCCGACCATCTCCACCGCAGCCCATCGGTTCATCGGTGTGGAGCATCCGAAGAAGACGGCCGCGCTGGTCCGCGAACTCGCGGGAGACCGGGGCCTCACGCTCATCTTCGTTCGCACGCAGCGCGGTGCCGACAGGCTGGCCAAGAATCTCAAGACCCAGGGGTTCCGCGCCGGCTCGTTGCACGGCGGGATGAGTCAGCCCCAACGCGAACGCGCCCTAGGGCACTTCGCCTCAGGAGCCAACGACGTGCTTGTCGCGACGGATGTTGCTGCTCGAGGCCTGGACCTCGAGGCCATCACGCACGTCATCAACTTCGATCCGCCAGAAGACGACAAGGCCTACGTCCACCGGGTGGGACGAACGGCTCGCGCCGGTCGCTCCGGGACGGGCATCACCTTCGTGACGCCCGAACAGCACGGCGAGGTTAGGGCGATGGCCCGGGTGCTCGAACTGCATACCCAGTTCGAGGATGCGGGGATGCGTTCGCAAGGCTCGCACGGCTCACACGGCGCGCGCCAAGGCAGGCCCTCGGATGTTCGCAACGATGGGCGTCCGAAGCCGTCGGGACGTCAGGGACAGCGCGGCCGCCGGCGGTAGCATCGCCGGGTGAATGAGGAAGAGACCGCAGCACGCCGGCCCGGGCGCGGGCTCATCGCACTCGTACTTGCTGTTGTCCTCGTCGCTTCGGTGACCGCGTTCTTCCTGCTGAAGAAGCCGGCTCAGGTGAACCTCAGCCTGCCGTTCGCGCCGGGTGAGGCGCTGCGATACCACATGACCATGAACGTGAGCGGCATCACGCTCTCGGGGACGTCCCCCATCCCGGCCGAGGACGAGATCCAAGCCGACATCACGTGGCGCGTGATCAGCGTCGACGGAACCGGCACGGCCACCATCGTTCAGCTGGTCGGCAACCCCACCATGCGTTCCAACGGCCAGCCCGTGACGCTCGCCAAACTTCCCCCTACCAAGGTCACGGTTGGTGCCGACGGTCAGGTGCGGTCCGTGAACGGCGTGAACCTATTCTCCGGCGGTGCCCCCGGGCCGGCGCAGGCGGGGATCGCCCGGCCGCTCGCGTTCCTTCCCGACCATGCGGTGAGACCCGGAGACACGTGGTCGACCCAGGTCTCACAGGCATTCTGGGGATCGACGCTTTCCTACCGCGCCACGACCACGTTCCTGCGACTCGAACAGATGGGATCGGTTCAGGCTGCCGTCGTCGAGACCGACGCCACCGTGCCGGTCGATCTCACCGTCAAGGTCGCGGAGTTCGCCGGGGTCCTCGCCTTGCCCGCGACGCTCATCCCGAAGGACGCGACGGCCTCCTACGTCGGGTCATTGACGCACACCAGCACCACGTCGTGGATCGATCCCTCGACTGGTTCGCTGCTCAAGACGCTGTCCCGGGGCACCTTCTCGATGGAGCTCGCACTCAAGGGATTCTCGCAGTCGGTGCTGAACGGCGACGGGACCGCAACCCTTTCGGGGGAACTCTCGATGGAACTGACCCGGCTCTAGGGCCGGTCCAAGGAGGTAAGCATCGCGCTGAGCCCCCGGATCGAGGCCTCGGTGATCGGATTCAGGGTCAGGATGACCTCGTCGGCCCCGGCAGCGGCGAAGTCCCGCATGGTCGCCGCGATCTCGTCGGCCGATCCCTCGACGGCCGGGATGTCGTTCGGTCGCTCGGTGGAGGTCGGGTCCAGTCGTACCAGGACGCACGCGCTGCGGTCCACCTCGGCGGGATCGCGCCCGGCGCGCTCGCACGCTTCCGAGATCCTCCGATTCAGGGTTCCGAACCCCTCCGGTGTGTTCCCGTACCCGTCGAACCACGTGTTCCATGCCTCCACGTACGGGAGCGTGATGGCGAGCATGCGATCACTGTTGCTGCCGATCATCATGGGGACACGGTGGGTGGGGGTGGGCAGCAGCACCGAGTCGCTCACCTGCACATAGTCGCCCGTTGCCGTCACGTGTTCGCCGGCGAGGAGCCGCCTGATCACATCGAAGGCCTCTTCGAACCGCGACACGCGATGGTCGAACGGGACCCCGAACCCGTCGAACTCCGTCTGGTTCCACCCCGCGCCGATCCCGAGGCGCAAGCGGCCTCCGCTGATCTCATCGACGGAGGCCGCGAGCTTGGCCAAGATCGCCGGGCGATGGAAGCCCGCGCACGCGACCAGTGGCGAAAGCTCCACGCGTTCGGTCGCCTGTGCGACCGCGGCGAGCGTCGTCCACGCCTCCCACGGTCCGCGCTCGTTCCCTGCGTCGTCACGGTAGAGGTAGTGGTCGCCCACCCACACCGAGTCGAACCCGACCTCTTCGGCCGCCCGCGCCATCGCGATGTACTCCGGCCAGCGAACGACGCGCTCCACCTCTGGAAGTTGCACTCCGACACGAAGCGGACGCGTGGAAAGGGTGGCAGACATCGCGACAGGCTAGCCGATGCGACTCGCGCCGTCCTCGGCAACCAGCCGTGCCAGGAGCGGGATGGGCAGCGTGATGGCGAGCACGAAGAACACCTTCGCCCATCCGCTATGGAATCCGGCGATGGCGCCGACCACGACGCCGATCGCAACGCTCGGAGCCCCCACGCACCGCCAAGGACGCCACGCCGCGCGTTGAAAGGTAGCCATCGTGATGCGGGCGGCGGCGACCGCCGTGGCGACAGTGACGATCAACACGCCGATCAGGTGCATCACGCCATGCCAGCTCACCGCCTGACCGCGAGCATCCGTCGGGAATGCAAGGAACAGCTCACCCAGCGCGATAGTCGTGAACGCCACGGCCGCCCCCTGTCCGACGGTCGGACGAAGTGCCCACCACGCGAACACGGGATAGCAGCAAGCCAGGATGAGGAACGCGAGGATCTGCGGCGTCCCGGGCCACCCGCCGATAGCCATGCTGCTGGGCCAGCTCGCCCACCCTGCCGACTGGATCACGTCGCGCCGCAGGAACGCCATCGTGAAGGCGATGAGCAGGAAGATGCAGGGACCGGCCGTGCCCAGGCCGACGCCGACCCTAAATCGGCCGGTGGCCGTTCGGTTCACGCGTGGCGTTCTTTGAAGAGCTGCCCGCATGCCGTGCACTTCATGTTCGCGCGCCCGCCCGACCCGCTGAACGTGAAGGGCTGCGTCTTCGTGGACCCACAGTTGGGACACGCCGGTCGGGGACGCGTGTCCGGCACGACTTCTCGCGTGACCCACACTTCTTCTCGCTCCACGGCCGCGCCCGCCGCTTCCAGGAGCGCGGCTGCCTCCTCCGCCTTCTCCGTGGACGTCTTCGCGAGCACCAAGAAGGGGAGGTCGCCGGGTTCCAGCCGGCTGGGCGCGCCGGGCAGGCCGGCCATCGCCTCAGCGACATCGTGCTCGCGCCCCGGAGCCACCGCCACGATCGTTACCGAACCGCCCAGGACCTCGTTGTGGCGGCGTTCCTGTTCGGGCACGGGCGGTCCTCTCTGCGACGTCGGCTTCCAGCCTACGACTGGGCGCTATCCAAGGCCGCGAGCAGACGCTGAACCGGACCACGGAGGCCGAGTTCGTCCGCGATCGTTCTCAGGACGGCGTCGTCGCGCCCGCCGCCCCAGAGATCCAGTGGAGCGTCGATATTGACCGGGACCAGCCGTTCCATGTCGTGGAGGTAGGGCGCGGCTTCGAGGAGCTTGGTGCGGAGCGCGGGCTTGACCAGCGGGCCGGTATCCGGTGTGCCCGCCGCTGCTTCCAGCATCTGGTCGATGGAGTCATAAGCCTGCACCAACGCCTTCGCGGTCTTCTCACCGACGCCGCTCACACCCGGAAGCTCGTCGCTGGGATCACCCCGCAGGATCGCGAACTCCGAGTATCGCGACGCGGGGACGCCGTATTTCGCGAGCACGCCCGCCTCGTCGAACTCGTAGAGATCGGACACGCCGCGCACGGTGAAGAGGAGTTTCACCTCCGGGTCGTGCACCAGCTGGATGAGATCGCGGTCACCGCTGACGATCTCGAAACGATCGTCCGGGCGGGCATCAGTGCAGAACGCTCCGATCGCGTCCTCGGCTTCCCAGCCACGGGTCTGGACCTGCGTCATGCCGGTGAGGTCGAGCACCCGGCGAAGCACTTCGAACTGACCGGGGAGCCCTTCGGGGTCGACGACGCGCTTCGCCTTGTAACCCGGGTAGATATCTGTCCGCGCCACTGGTCGCCAATCATGGTCGTAGGCGTGCACCACTTCGGCGGGCTTCCGTTGTTTGACCAGTCGCGCCACCATGTCCAGGTAACCGTGTACCGCCCCTATCGGCTCTCCCTTGGGAGTGGCGATGGTGTCGCCGAGCGCGAAGAACGCCCGGTACATGAGGCTCGATACGTCGAGAAGCAAGCGCGCTGTCATGGCAGATCCCGGCGCCTGCGGACCGTCAGGACCAGGGCTGCGGGTACGACACCTGTGAGCACGATGAGAACGTCCGCAACGATGTCGTCAGAGCACACGTCGCCCTCGCGGCAGATCGTTGGCTGCACGAAATGGATGGCGGCAAGAGCGCCGGCTAGGAGAAGGGCGGCCACCAACCAGCGGAGGACTCTCATCACGGCGCCAATCTACGCCTCACGGGCACAGCGACGCACGGGCGAGAACGCGGCAGACCTGCGCGGGCGATGCGTTGGTGGAACTCGAGGCGAGAAGGAGCCGATCGGGCCCGCCGCTGATCACCTGTTCGGGCCGCATCGCGCCGTCGGGCCAGGCGGCGATGCATACCTTGTTGCCGGCGCGGTCCGCAGCGCTGCCGAAGGATCACGTGGTCGTGCCCACCCCGGAGGTCTTCGAGCCCGTCGAACAGCACCCTGGCGGAGCGCTCGGTGACCTCGCCTCGGAGCTCCGCGACACGACACGCCAGCGGGGGCTTGGCCGAGCGCATCAGCGCAACGACATCCTGGAACGTAGGCAACGGTTCCATCGACTTACCCGATCGATCGGTTCGGCGCAGCGTAGCGGAGGTGGGCGTCAGGCGTTAGAGTCATCGGGAGCATCCGGACCTTAGGGAGGCATGTGATGGCCAGCAAGGACAAGGGCGGATCGAAGGGCAATAAGAAAGCCGCGTCTTCGACCCTGAAAGAGAAGCGAGAGGCGAAGAAGGCGAAGAAGTCGGGCAAGTCCAGCAGCAGCTAGCCCAACCCGAGGGTCAGTTCCGGCCGTCGAGCGTGCGGAGCGGTCCGTACAGCTCCGGCCGGCGGTCCCGGAAGAGTCCCCAGGCTGCCCGATTCTCCGCCACGGCGTCAAGGTCGAAGGTCGCCGTCAGCACCGCGTCCGCGTCGCGCGGGCCCTGGGCAACGAGTTCCCCTTCGTGGTCGGCGATGAACGATGAGCCGTAGAAGGTGACCGCAAGCGGCGCCTCCTCCCGCCCGTGGCGGTTCGCAGCGATCACCGGCATCACATTGGCGACCGCATGGCCCTGCATCACCCGAGTCCAGGGACCGCTCGAATCGACGGTCGGGTCCATTGGCTCGCTGCCGATCGCGGTGGGGTAACAGAGGATCTCCGCGCCGCCGAGGGCCAGTACCCGTGCTGCCTCGGGGAACCACTGGTCCCAGCAGATGGCGAGACCGATGCGCCCGGCCGCGGTCTCCCACACCCGGAACCCGGTGTCGCCCGGTGAGAAATAGAACTTCTCCGAGTAGCCGGGGCCGTCGGGGATGTGCGACTTGCGGTAGATGCCGAGGACGCTGCCATCGGCGTCAACCACGACCACGGAGTTGAATCGGGCCTGCCCCGCGAGTTCATAGACGCTGACCGGGATCACCACCCCGAGTTCCCGTGCGACGGATCGGAACCGTTCAACGGTGGGGTGTCCTTCAACCGGGCGAGCGAGCCCGAAGAAGCGGTCGCTCTGCTCTTTCGGGAAATACGGGCTCTCGAAGAGTTCGGGAGGAAGGATCAGACGGGCTCCTCCGGCCGCCGCTTCCCGCACCGCAGCTTCGACCCTGTCCACGTTGGTGTCCCGTTCTGGAACGAAGGAGAGCTGAAGGGCCGCCACGGTGAGTTCGCGCATCGACCGAGCCTACTCGGAGGATCCCGCGGCTGCCGCTCGCTTGCGCTCCTGGCGGGCCGGGAAGTACGAGGGCTTGAAATGCCCGTCGGGGTAGCGATCCGACGACCATTCCGCGACCGGCGCCACCGTGATCTTGCAGATGCTGATGAGCGCCTTGTCGTAGTTCACCCGCCAACCGGAGAAGTCGAGCCATGCCTGGTCGCGGTCGGCTTTCATCGGCACGCCCGAGGAAGCCAGCCTGTCGAACGCCGCATCGAATTCCTCCCGTGTCACCGAGATCGGGTCCGTCGGTGCCGGGTCGATGTTCACCGGCTGATGGAAGAACTGCGCGATATGGACGAGACAGAGATAGCCGGCCCTGATCGCGAACTGCGGCTCCGGCCTGGGCGGGACGTCGACGCAGCTGCTGAAGAGCGCGGCGCCGTCCAACAGCGCACCCGCGGACGTGATCCACGACTTGTCGCCGCGAGGCGAGCGGTAATACACCAGCGTGCTGTAGGTGGTGTGCGTCTCATCGACCTCGGCGAACCAGTCCTCCCAGTCCTTCCACACCTGCTCGAGGTGATCGAACTTCCCCACCCGCCAGGATCGTTCGATCATCGTGATGCCCGAAGCCGGCTGCCCCGCCCAGACCTCGAGCTTGGTGACACCCACCTCGCGCCTGCTGAATGCCGAATAGAGGCTCGGCAGGTAGGTGATGAGCAGCGCCAGGAACACGAGCCCGATCCCCGCCTCGATGAACACCAGTATCGCGATGGGCAGTCCCGAGCGCGTCACAGATCCAAGCGTGAAGACCGATGACCCTGACAGCAGGAACGCCTCCCGCATCGGGTGCACGCCCAAGGCGAAGAACATCAGGGTGTAGCCGGCCAGGATCAACAGGATCCACATGGCCAGCAGGGTGAGCAGCGCGACCGGGGCGTAGAAGGCCATGACCCTGTCCCGCTGCTCGTACGTGTGCCGGGCCGCCGCGCGGAGCCTGAACAGGCGACGGACGCTCACGAAGACGATCCGGGCCAGGAGCGCCTGCAGGGCACGTGGCACCAGGATCAGTCGGATCGCCGAACTCAGGGCGGCGAAGACCAGCAGCGCGCCGCAGATGAATGCCAGGATCTCCACCACGACCATCGAAGGAGCATACGGTCCCCGGCCCCTCGCTTGCGCCCGATACCCCGGGCGGGCAAGGATGGGGCGTGAGGTCGTTGCCGCCAGCCGACATCGTTATCCGGAACGCACGCGTCTACACGGTCGACCCGACCATGCCCTGGGCCGAGGCCGTGGCCGTGCACGGTGACCGGATCGGCTGGGTCGGGCCCGAGGACGAGGCGAACCACCACGTGGGTTCGGACACGATGGTCATCGATGCCCACCGCAACATGCTCCTGCCGGGGTTCATCGACACCCACAACCATGTCCGTTTGGGCTCCAACCCGCTCGAGGTGAGCCTGTCGGGCCTCCAGACCTTGGACGAACTCAAGGCCCGGGTCCGCGCGTGGTCCGACGCGCAACCCGACCTCACCTGGATCGAAGGGGTCGGCTGGAACTACTCGGCGATCCCCGGCGGACGGCTCCCGACGTGGCAAGACCTGGACGGGCTGACGGGTGGGCGGCCGGCCTTCCTGTTCAGCTACGACGTCCACAACGTCTGGATGAACCGGGAAGCCATGGAGGTGTTCGGCATCACGCGGGAGACGGACACGGTGGCGTTCGGACATGTCGAAAAGGACGCGGCGGGGGACCCCACCGGGTTCGTCACCGGGTTCGCCGTGATGGGGATCAGCCGGAAGGGGCAGGCGGCGCTGGAAGGAGTGGTTCCGGGGTACGCCCGGGAACTCCAGTACACGCGGACCATGGAGAGCCTGGACATGGCGGTGGCCCTCGGGATCACCACCGTCGTGGAACCACAGAATTCGCCCGACGATCTGTGGATCTTCGAACGAGCACGAGACGAAGGACGCCTCCGTTCGCGACTGATCGCCGCCATGTTCCATCCCGTCGGAACCACCCAGACCGAGGTGGCCGAGTTCGTAGCCGCGCGCGAGCGGCTCAACGATGACCGGCTCCGCGTGGCACCGATCAAGCTGTACATCGACGACGTCATCGAACCCTGGACGGCGGCGATGCTCGAGCCCTACGCCAACCGGCCCGGGGAGCGAGGCGAGACGTTCTGGGAGCCGAAAGCGTTCGGCGAGCTCATCACGGAACTCGAACGCCTGGACTTCCAGTGTCACATCCACGCGACGGGCGACCGGGGGATCCGGACCGCACTCGACGGCATCCAGATCGCGCGTGAAGCCAACGGCCCGACCGACCGGCGCCACCTCATGATCCACACCGAATGCCTGACGGAGCAGGACATCCCGCGCTTCGCCGAGCTCGGCGTCGTGCCGGGGATGCAACCACGGCACTGCTCGCCCGACATCGTCGCCGACTGGCGGGAGAACGTCGGCCCCGACCGGTGGCGTTACGCGTGGGCGTTCCGTTCGTTGCACGACGCGGGGGCAACGCTTGCGTTCAGTTCTGACTGGAACGTCGCCGAGATGGACCCCATCGTCGGCCTCTACTCAGCGGTCACGCGCGCCACCCTCAGAGGGAAAGAGGCGTGGGTGCCGGAAGAGCGGATAGACCTCGCGACGGCGATCCGCGCGTACACGATGGGAGGCGCCCATGCGTGCTTCGCGGAGGACGACCGCGGATCCATCACGCCGGGGAAGTACGCCGATCTCACGATGTTGTCCGCCGACCTGTTCGGCGCCGTCAAGCCCGATCCCCGCAAGCTCCTGGACACGAAGGTCACGCTCACGATGGTTGGCGGTTCGGTGGTGCACGAGGCCTGACTTCGCATGGGGGCTGCCGGCGGTTCGTCCAAGCGACCCGAGGTCACGGGGATCCGTAGTGCCGCCCCTATCGACCCCTGTATCGTGAGGCCTCCTGCTACCCCCTGCGCCGCTGCGACGGTCTGACCCGAAGTCACAGGTGGTCCGCTATGACGATCAAGATCCCGTGTCCCACCTGCGGCCCTCGCCCGTACACCGAATTCAGTTTCGGCGGTGAACTCCGAGCCCTCGACGCGGCGACGCCGGGCGAGGATTTCGTCCGGGTGTATCTCCGCGAGAACGCGCCGGGATTGCAGGACGAGCGTTGGTTCCACGCGTTCGGTTGCCGTCGATGGTTCGGTTTGACACGCGACACGCTGACGAACCGGATCGAGCGCTAGTGGGGAGCATCGAGTTCGAGGGCAATCGGGTCCCGCTCCAAGACGGCGACACCGTCGGGTCGGCGCTCTATCGCTCCGGCGTTCGAACGTTCACGCGTTCGTTGAAGCACCATCGTCGCCGTGGGCTCTACTGCCTCACGGGTGACTGTCCGAACTGTTTGGTCACCGTGGACGGACAGCCCGGCTGCCGGGCCTGCACCACGCCGGCTCGGGACGGCGCCAGCGTTCGCCGCGAATCCGGATGGCCCTCGACCGAACACGATGTCCTGAAGATCACCGATCACCTGCACCGGTTCATGCCGGTGGGTTTCTACTACAAGGTGTTCGTTCGCCCTCGGTGGGCGTGGGAGTTCGCGGAGAAGATCATCCGCCGGGCCACCGGGATCGGGACGCTCCAGCTGGATCGTCCTCCGACACAGAAGCCGAGCCGCCATGTCCACACCGATGTCCTGGTGGTTGGCGGAGGTCCTGCGGGGCTCGCCGCAGCGAAGGCGGCCGGCGCGACGGGGCAGCGCGTCATCCTCTGTGACGAAGGGACCCTCGGCGAGACGCTCGCCGAGGGCGCCATGCGCGACCGGGTCGCTGCATTGGCGGATGAACTGGCAGCGATGGATAACGTCACCGTGCTGGAACGCCATACCGCCATCGGGGTCTACGACGGCCCGCTGGTGCCCGTGGTTGGACCGAAGGAGCTCCTCCAGATCGACCCGGGGCGGGTCATCGTCGCCACGGGAGCGGTCGAGACGCACGCCGTGTTCCCGGGCAACGATCTCCCCGGCGTGTGGCTCGGCCGTGGAGCGGCGAGGATGGCCGGTGTCCACGGCATCGCTCCCGGTAACCGAGCCGTCGTCGTGGCCGACTCGATGGAGGGGATCCTCCATCTCGGCACCCTGAAGGCGGCAGGTGTGACCGTGGTCGCCGCCGTGGTCCCCGACGCGCTGGCGGCCGTGGTACCCGAAGGGATGGACGTCCTTCGCAACGGAACGATCATCGCGGCGGAAGGGCGGAGCCGTCTCACGGCTGTTCGTCTCTCGACCCAGGCGGGGGAGCGCAGGATCGAGTGCGACGCGCTCACCCTGTCGGTCGGGTCGGCGCCGCGCGACGGGCTGCTGAGGATGAGCGGAGATCTATCCGTGACCGGCGCCGGCGAGGTGGTCTCCCCGGGGTGCACCATCGAGGAGGCGGAGATGTCCGGCGCCACCGCGGGCACGGGTGGCGGCGAGGAGACACCTCGCGAACCCGATCCGGCTCCGATGGGCGCCGATGGTTACGTCTGTCTCTGCGCGGACGTGTCGGTCCACGACCTCGAGGCCGCCTGGAGCGAAGGGTGGCGTTCGTCGGAGATCTTGAAGCGCTACACCACCGCAACGATGGGACCCTGCCAGGGCGCCATGTGCGGCCGGCACCTCGCGGCCTTCGCGGCGGCCGGAGGCGCGACCACCCAGGCCGGCGCACGCACGACCGCCCGTCCCCCGGCGCGCACCGTCCGCTTGGGCGACATCGCAGGTGGGATCAACGAGATCATCGAGAAACGAACGGCATTGCACGACACCCATCACTCGGCGGGGGCCAGGCTGGACTGGTCGGGAAGTTGGACGCGCCCCTATCACTACGGTGATTGGAAGCAGGAGTACCTCGCGGTCCGCGAGCGCGTGTCGCTCATGGATGTGAGCACGCTGGGCAAGTTCCTCGTGGCCGGACGAGACGCACAGGCCTTGGTGGACCGTGTGTTCCCCACCAACGTGAACGATCTTTCCCCGGGACGCAGTCGCTACCTCCTGGCGCTGGACGAAGCCGGATACGTCATGGACGACGGCCTGGTGTGCGCGCTTCCAGACGGCCGCTACTACCTCACCACCACATCGGGGGGTGCCGACAAGATGGAGGCGGGCCTTCGCAACTGGGCCGACCGGTTCGGTCTGCGCGCCCATGTGATGAATCAGACTCCGATGCTCGGCGCGATCAACGTCGCCGGTCCCCGCGCACGAGACCTGCTGTCGAAGCTCAGCACGGACGATCTCTCGGCGGATGCGATCCGTTATCCCGGACACGCCGATGTGACCATCGCGGGCGTGCCCTGCCGCGCGGTGCGGGTGGGGTTCGTAGGCGAGCTGTCGTTCGAGCTCCATCATGCGCGGTCGCGGAGCGTCGAGCTGTGGAGCGCGCTCATGGAGGCCGGAGCGGAGTGGGACATCCGTCCGCACGGGCTCGATGCACTCGACCTCCTCCGGATGGAGAAGGGCCATTTCTACCTGGCGCAGGACACGCTTCCCGACGATCACCCGGCGAAGCTCGGGCTGGACTGGGCGATCGCGATGGACAAGGGCAACTTCGTCGGGCGTTCGTCGCTCGAACGGATGGCTGCGCTTCCGCTGGAGCGGAAACTCGTCGGGCTTCGGTTCGACTCCGAGCCGCAGCGCGGGGTGCCGCTGATGACGGGGGACCAGATCGTCGGCAGGGTGACATCGTGCGAGCATTCGCCCGTGCTCGGTTTCGGCGTGGGGCTGGGATGGCTGCAAGCCCATGAGGGCGTGTTCCCCACCGAACTCACCGCGAACGGCGTCGCCTGTCGTGTCGTCTCCACTCCGTTCTACGATCCCGAGGGGGCGAAGCTCCGTGCTTGAGTTCTCAGCCACCCGGGTGAGCGTCGTGCAGGTCTTTGCCGAGCCGGGAGCCTTGGATGCGCTCACGCCGGCCGGTGCCACCCGATGCCGCGTGGCACCCGACGAGGCCATGTTCGTTCGGGAAGGTGGTGCGGCGCAAGCCCTCCTGCGGGATGCCGAGGCGGTCACCGCCGGGGATCCCGACGCGTTGATCGTAGATGGCACCGACGGCTGGGCCGTCTGGACGCTCGGAGGAGACCGGCTCCACGACGCGCTGGAACGGCTCTCCCACCTGGAACTCGACACTGCGAACGACGGGTTCACGCAAGGGGATGTTGCGCACATCCCCGCGCGCATCGTCATCGAGCACGGACGCGCGCATCTGTTCGTGGCCGCCATGTGGAAGTCCTACCTCCGTGATCGGATCCTCAGTCGTTGTGGGGACCTCGGAGCGACGGAGACGACCGACGGTTCGTGGGGTTCGCGATGAGCGGTCTCCTCCGCAAGCGCACGTACCTCAAGCGAACGGACGTCCGGCCCCACTACGACGTGGTCATCATCGGCGGCGGCGTCAACGGGCTGAGTCTCGCGTACAACCTGGCCGCCAACCACGGGATCAAGAACGTGGCGGTGTTCGAACGAGCCTACATCGGTGGAGGTGGGAGCGGGCGCAACACCCAGGTGGTGCGCGCCAACTACAACACGCCCGAGACCGTGCCGCTCTACAAGGCGAGCTTGGAGATCTGGCAGACGCTGAGTCAGCGCCTGGACTTCAACATCATGTTCACCACCGCCGGCGAACTGGATCTGGTGCACACCATCGATGCGCTCGAGGTGGAGCGGGACAAATCGCTGCTCAACCGGGCGTATGGGGTGCAGACCGACATCCTGGGCCCCGACGAGGTGTTGGAGAAGTGTCCGCACGTCGATATGTCGGGCGGTGGCGAGTTGCCGGTCATCGGCGCCAGCTATCACCCACCGGGTTCGATCGCCCATCACGACTCAGTGGTGTGGGGGTTCGCGGCCGCCGCACAGCGGCTGGGGGTTCACATCCACGAAGGCGTCGGCGTGACGGGGATCGACGTCAAGGACGGCGTGTGCTCGGGGGTGCAGACCGATGCCGGGCCGGTGAGCACCGGCGCGGTGGTGAGCGCTGTGGCAGGGTACTCGTCGATCGTGGCGGCGATGGCCGGGTTGCAGCTGCCGATCAGCACGCACCCCCTGCAGGCCTTCGTCACCGAACCGTACGCCCACGTGTTCGACGGGTTGATCAGCTCGATGGACCTCTACGTCTACATCTCGCAGACCGCGCGCGGGGAGTTCCTGGTGGGTGCCGAGATCCTGCCCTACAACACCTATTCGACGCGTTCGACGTTCGACTTCCTGGCCGAGGCCGCCCGGCGTTGCATCATGTTCCTGCCCTTCGTCGCGAACGCGCGTGCGATGCGGCAGTGGACGGGTGTCTGCGACATGACGCCCGATTCCTCACCGATGTTGGGAGCGACCGAGGTCAAGAACTTCCACCTGATGGCGGGGATGGGGACATGGGGTTTCAAAGGCTCGCCCATCTTCGGGAAGCTGCTGGCCGAGGCATTGGTGACGGGGCGGATGCCCGAACTCATCGCACCGTTCGCGGTGGACCGGTTCGAGCGCGATCGGATGGTGCCGGACGCGGCCAGCGCCGGCACGCACTAGCGGCCGTCGAGCCGGCCCGGCCTGTCAGCGGGGCGGAAGCATGACCGGCGCGTTGTGTTCGCCGATGTCGATGATGCCGTCTAGTCCCTCCGCCACCAAGAGGACGGTGCCGCCACACTCCAGTTCGCTGTCGCCGGGCTCTGCTACCTCGGTGAGCGCGAACGCCACGCCGGAAGCTGCCGAACCCAGCCGGATCCGTGCATCGGGGTTGAACCGAAGTGCCGCCTCTTGCATCTGGAGCACCGCGGCGGCCGCGCGCTCGGTGATATCGATCATCCCGGCGAGTGTAGCGCTGGAGGTCAACTGTCGAAGCCCACGCCCAGCCGGTCCAGCGTGCGCAGCCAGAGACCCCGCTTGCCGCCGTGCTCGTCGGCGTGGGCCAGACCCCGTTTCGTGAGTTCGATGCCCGCCCACTTGAGGGGTTCGGGCGGGAACGGGATGGGCTTGTGGTTGGCCATCGTCAGCGCCGTGCGTTCGGTCCGTGCTCCGGCCAACAGGTCGAGCATGACGCGCGCGCCGAACCGAGACGGTCCGACGCCCATCCCCGTGTAGCCGAGCGCGTATGAGACGCGGCCTCCCATCGCCGTGCCGAAGAACGGCGAGAACCGCGTGCAGGTATCGATGGCGCCGCCCCAGGCATGCGTGAATCGCGTGCCCAGGAGTTGGGGGAAGGTCTCGAAGAAGTGTTCGGCCAAGAGTTCGAACGTCTCGGGACGTTGATCGTGTTCGGGCCCCAGCCCGTTCCCATAGTGATAGATCGCGTCGAACCCGCCCCAGACGATGCGGTCGTCCTCGGTGCGGGAGTAGTAGTGGAAGCGGTTCCCCGCGTCGGCGATCCCGGCTCGAGAGCCCCACCCGATCTCCGCCCACCGTTCGGCGGAGATGGGTTCTGTGGCCAGCACGTAGTCGTACACCGGCACCACGAACGGCCGTACCCGGCGGACCAGGTTCGGGAACACGTTGGTGCCCAACGCGACGCGAGCCGCGCGAACCTCCGCATTCGCGGTTCGAACCCTGACGCCCCCACCAGCTTTCTCCAAGCCGGTGGCAGTCGTGTGTTCGTGCATGCGCACGCCGAGCTGCGCGCAGGCGGCCGCCAGGCCCCACGCCAGCCGCGCGGGGTCGACCATCGCTGCCCCTTCGAGGTCCCAGAACCCGGCCAGGTAGGTCGGCGATCGAACCTCCTCGGCCACCTCGTCTCGTTCCAAGAAGTGGATATTGCGGCCGAACGTCGGCGCCACCCGGGCCGTGTGGCGGAGACCTTCGATCTGCCACGGTTGCGTCGCCACGATGAGCTCGCCACTGTGACGCCAGTCGCAGTCGATGTCGTAGCGGCGAACGGTGCCCTCGATCCCGGCAAGGTTCTCCACGCCCAGGCGTTCGAGTTCCGGCATGTCCTGAGGCCAGCGGTCCACACCGTTGGCGACACCGTGGGTCAGCGTCGCCGTGCAGAAGCCGCCGTTCCTCCCGCTGGCTGCACTCGCGATCTCGTTCTGTTCCAAGAGGACGACGTCAAGACCGGGGTTCGCCTGCTTGGCCTCCAAGGCCGTCCACAAGCCGGTGAACCCTCCGCCCACCACCACCAGGTCGGCCGTCGCGGAACCCGATAGCGGTAGATGTTCGGCGAACGGCCGGGGACGGTCCAACCAGAAGGGGGTGCGCGAGGCGTCGGCATAGGTTGAAGCGAACCGGGAACGGAAGGTCATGCCGGCTCGCTCAAGAACCAACGGTCGGTCGGCTGCGTGATCGGTTCGGCAGGGGAGTCCTCGCGGTGTGCCGCCGCAGGCGGCCGTTCGTTCCGATGAGCGGCAGGCGCAGGACCGCCTCGGCTTCCAGATAGGCCAGCACGACGCGCGGCAGGCTGAGGGGCGCCTCGTAGTAGATGAACCGAGGACGCCACTGTGGATGGAACTTCTCATTGAACGCCCACAGCCGTTCCAGCTGGAAGAAGGGGTTCAGCCAGCTCAGCAGTCTCGCCTCCACTCGTTGCAGCAGCGTCAGGTGGAGCTGGTCGTCGAAGATCCTGCCTCTGACCGCGAAGTTCAGGCTGAACCGTGCCGCGCCTCGCCGTCCCACCTCCATCGCGGTCTCGGCGACCATCCACTCCATGAGACCGTTCGGCGTGTCGGGCCGCCGGCGCATCTGATCCAGGCTGAACCCCGGCTCGCTTCCGTAGCAGGGGACCAGGTGGAGGTAGCCCTGGGCACGGCCGTCCGCGTCGCGGGCGACCACGGTGAGCGCGTCGGGATCCTGGGGTGAGGGAAGGCGGTCCATCGACATCGTGAACCCCCGTTCGGGCGCACGGCCGCGCCACGACGCCGTTACCGCATCGAGCGCATCGCGGAGGTCCGGATCGATGTCGGCGTCCGAGCGGTAGTCCAGCGTGTAGCCGCTCCGTGCAAGCCGGTGACTCGATTGACGAACCTTGCGGATCCATCTGCCTTCCAGGTTGAACGTCCGCGGGTCAAGGATCGCCTCGTCGCCCAGGTAGAAGGGGCGCAGACCCAGGCGACGGTAGGCGGGTTCCATCTCCTCACTTCCGGCGAGCACCGCAACGCCCCACCCCATCCCTCGGGCATGCCGGACGAACGCTTCCATCAGTTCCTCGCGGGACTCCGGAGCACACACGGGGTCACCCGACACCAGTCCCAGGTTCCACAGGTACCGGTAGGCGACGAAGCCGTCGTCGTAGAAGAAGTAGCTCTTGTCGTGCCGCAAGGCGAAGTAGCTGAGCGTGTCCGAACCGTGCCGGCGAACGATGTCTTCGGCCACATCGGCCGCGGCCGCGCTGCGTCGGAGCCCCTCAACCACCGGCCGCAGCACTAGCGCGAACGCCGCTACGGCGGCAACCACGCCGAGGATCGGCAGGAGCCCGAGGATCCATTCGCTCTCGCCGGCATGGCTGGTGATCCCGGGATCCAGTCCGACGGCTCCCCGGGCGGCCGCGGTCAAGGCGTGCCAGATCCCTGGGCGAGGCGTGAAGTCCTCCGCGTGCGTGAGGATCGCGAGCGCACCGAACCCCCACACAACGGCGGCGAGCAGTGGCAGCGTGACGATGGCCCGGCGCACCGACCCGGGTCCCGGGCGTGCATCGAATTCGCTCCTGTTGACGATCAGCGTCACAGCGAGGCCGAGGACCAGCGCCGCCGTGATGACGTCCAGGTCCTTCAGCACGTGGCTGACGCCCGCGAGCACCAACAGCCCCAACGCCACCCACCACGCCAACCGCTGCCGCCGCCACAGTCCACCCGCAACCACCAGCAAGCCAAGTCCGGTGAGCGCCGCCACGGAGTTGGCGTTGGTGCGGACCGAGAGCGGCACCACGACGGTGAGAGGGGCGAAGCGTTCGTGCATGGGGGCGGACGCCGCCGAGAAGAGGCTCACGATGCCGGCGAACCCGACGGAGGCTCCCACGAGGTGTGGCGCACGTGGGGAGCGGGGGATGTAGACGGGTCCGCTGCTCGGAGCTGACGTTCGCGGGCGGCCCCGGATCAGGCGAAGCTTGTCATCTGGCCCCGCGCTGGGCACTGGATCTGTCACCCAGGAAGTATCTCGCCACCGCGGCCGCGCCACACATCGCTCACGTGCGTTCAACCACGAAGGGGATGCTCGAGAGTTCAGGGAACATCGTCGCCGTGACGAAGTTGTCGTTGAAGCCGGGAACGGCCGAGAGCTCCAAGTACTCGACGCGGGTGGGGAGTTCGTTGGCGATCTGACGTTCGCGGAAACTCAGGAGCGTCATCTTCGCCCCCTCGCCCGCGGCGTTTCCCGCCGCCACGATCTTCTCGACGCCGACCGGGGGAACCACACCTATGATGACCGCACTCTCGGGATTGATGTAGCTCCCGAACGAGCCGGCCAAGAGCACCTCTTCGAGATCCTCCGCCTTCACGCCTACTTCCTCCATGAGCGAACGGATCCCCGTCGCCACGGCGGCCTTCGCGAATTGGAGTTCACGGATGTCCCGTTGGCTGAGATAGATGTCGCCGTATAGGCGGAACGCCAGCGCATCGTCGACCTTGAAGATGTGATCGGTCAGCGGATGGCCGGCAGCTTCTGCGTCCTCTCGGCTAAGCATGCGCCCCCCGGCGTTCAGGAGGCCGGACAACCGGAGCTGGGCCACCGCGTCGATCAGACCCGATCCACAGAGCCCCACGGGTTCGATGTCGCCGATGACCTTCAGCTCGACGGTGCCGCCCAGGATGACCTGTTCGATGGCACCGTCTGCGGCGCGCATCCCGCATTTCAACTGCGCGCCCTCGAACGCGGGCCCGGCGGGAGCAGCCGTCGCGACGGTGCGCTCCCCGGTCCCTAACGCGATCTCACCGTTGGTCCCGACATCGACGAACAGGCGGCACCGTGGCTCGCGCGCGATGCCCGTGGCGACCAGGCCGGCCACGATGTCCGCACCAACGTAGGCGCCAAGCGACGGAAGGAAGGCGAGTCGCCCGCGAGGGTGGATCCGAAGCCCCATGTCGGCCGCACGAAGGTCGAGCGCCTCCCGCCAGACCGGCGAGAACGGCGAGACGGCGATCTGTTTGGCGTCGATACCCATGAGCAGATGAAGCATCGTCGCGTTCCCGACAAGGACGATCTCGTACACGCGGTCGTGATCGATGCCGGCGGCGGCGATGGCCTCGTCAAGGATCGCCTGCACCGTCGTGACGCCGGCGAACCGAAGCTCCTCCAGCTCGTCGGCACCTTTCATCGAATGCGCGATGCGGCTGATGACATCCCCGCCGAACTGCGCCTGGCGGTTGAGGCCGCTCGCCACGCCGACCGCCATGCCGCTCCCAAGATCCATCACGGTGGCGACCACCGTGGTCGTTCCGAGGTCGATGGCGACTCCGTAGGCCAGGTCGGGCGCGTCGGGCGGCTCGATGTCGATGAGGTGCTCGCCGCACATGATGGCGACCACCTCGGTCCGATCCTGGATCCGCGGAACCATGCGGAGGGTTTCCACGTCGTCGGGATCCAACCCGTACCCTTCCGTGTGCAGGGCCTCACGAAGGCGTTCCATGTCGTCGCGCGGAACCTCGATGGTCGGCTCCTCCAACGTCAGCCGCACCCGGACGACGTTCGGCTCGAGGACCACCATGCGGTGCAGCCCCATAGTCGCCGCCTTCGGCTTCCGCATGAGTTCGGGGACGAAGCACAGCGTGTCGCGGCTGACCATCTGCTTGCACGAGAGCCGCCATCCCTGATCGATCTCGGCCTGCTGCAGTTCGCGGTGGTCGGCGTCGGTGACCTCCGCCTCTCCTTCGACCCTGACTTTGCATTTCCCGCAGGTCCCGCGGCCGCCGCACGACGACTCGATGGGGAGACCGATCCAGTGCGCGCCGCTGAACAGGCTCGTACCCTCGGGGACACGCGTCGACTTCCCGTGCGGTTCGTAGGTGATGTCGTACAGCGGCATGGGCGCCTTTCGGACCCGGGAACGGCACGCGGCCGTGGCCGGTAAGTCTATCGGCAGGTCATCGGGCCCTTATGACCAGCGGACGTGTTTCCGTTCCCTACGAGGAGATGACCGCGCCGACCACCGCCACCAGACCCGAGATCACGAGCATCCCGATCACGATCCCGCGGAACCGGGCCGGGTCGATCCGCGCGAACGTTCGGTTCCCCGCGAGCCAGCCGGCCATCATCGAGGGGGTCCCCACGGCGATGACCCGCCAGACGCTCGCGTCGAACTTCCCCGCCGCAGCGAACAGGGCGATCGCGGCGATCCCTTGGAGCGTGAAGACGCCGGCCAGCGACGCGCGGAACGCGTTCGGCGGCATACCCCGGCCGTGGGACGTGATGACGATGGGTGGGCCGCTGATCCCGGTGCTGGTGGCGAGTGCTCCCGACACGATCCCGGCCGCGGCTTCGGTCAGGCGGGTGTCGGGAAGCCGCCACCCTCGCCACATCAGGATCGCGAAGACCAACACGATCACCCCGATCACCGCCGTCAGTTCCTGCTTCGACAGTCCCGAGAGCGCGAAGAGCCCCAACGGCATCCCAACCAGCGACGCCCCGGTGATGAGGGCCACGGCGCGCCAACGGACGTCCGGCCGCAGCCGGCGGATGACGTAGAGCGACTGGAGGGTGGCCACCACGGCTCCTCCGACGACTGCGGCCTTCGGACCCTCCAGGGTGGCGATGAGGGGGGAGGCGATGAGTGCGAACCCGAACCCCGAGACGGCCTGAGCGTAGGAGGCGACGGCCACCGCGAGTGAGATCAGCACCAAGGTCCAGAGCACGACGGGAGTGTGCCACGCGGCATCTGCGCGAGCCGGTACGCTCGATGCGATGACCACCGTGTACGACCTCTCGCTCGACGAGTTGGCCGCCCGTCTCACTCCGTGGGGGGAACCCCCCTTCAGAGCCAAGCAGCTGCACACCCAGTTGTGGCGTCGCGCGGCGACCTACGAGCAGATGTCGGATCTCTCACCCGCGCTCCGCGAACGGCTAACGGAAGAGCTCCCGTTGGGTGTCGAGGTGTTGACGGTTCGCACCGCCGACCGCGGGGCGACCCGAAAGGCACTGTTGCGATTGGGTGGTTCGCACATCATCGAGACAGTGCTGATGGGCTACCGCGATCGGGTCACCGTGTGCGTGAGTTCTCAGGTCGGGTGCGCGATGGATTGCGGGTTCTGCGCGACCGGGCAGATGGGGCTGCAGGGGAACCTAAGCCCGGGTGAGATCGCCGCGCAGGTCGTGTGGGCCAAGCGCGAGGCGGCTGCACTGCCCGCCTCCACCCCGCAACGGCTCACCAACGTCGTGTTCATGGGCATGGGCGAACCGCTGGCGAACTATGCGCGGGTTCGCGCAGCGATCGAACGGATCATCGCTCCCGACGGCGTCCATCTGGGCGCACGGCATCTCACGGTATCGACGGTGGGTCTGGTCCCCGGCATCCGCAAGCTCACCGAGCATCTGCCACAGGTCAACCTCGCGGTGAGCCTGCACGCCGCCACCGACGAACTGCGCGACCAACTGGTGCCGATCAACAAGAAGTACCCGCTCGGATTGCTTGAGCGTGCGATGGCGGATTGGCGGCGGTCCACCCGCCGACGTCCCTCGATCGAGTGGGCCATGATCGCCGACACGAACGACACCGACGAGCAGGCCGGAGCGCTCGCAGCGCTCGCGTACCGGCTCGGTGCCCACGTGAACCTGATCCCGCTCAATCCCACGCCCGGATGGCCGACGCAGCCGAGCACGCCGGAGCGGATCAAGTTGTTCGTTCGGATCTTGAAGGCGGGCGGGGTGAACGTGACGGTTCGCGATACGCGCGGGCGGGAGATCGACGCGGCGTGCGGCCAACTTCGGCTCGAGCATGACGCCGCGTCCTAGCGTCGAGGGCTAGTGTCGCGTCTTCGGTGGCTCGAAGGCCCGGCCGATGACCCAGATGGAGACTCCCAAGAGCACGGTCAGTAGGCCGACCAGCCCCACCACGCCAACCAATACGACGGTCGGGTTGGGGTGGCCGGGAGGCGAGATCTTCACGATGGCGTAGACCGAGATGAAGACGTAGATGAGCCCGACCAGGATCGCGGGCAGGACCACCAGGTAGATCAGACTCACGGCCGAGACGCCGATGCCGAGCATCTTGGAGCCGCCGCGGCTCGCGGGACGGTGGTCGCCGTCGGACCCAGAAGGAGCCATTGAGGTGAGTCTACCGGCGAGGGCCCGGCCCCGTATCCTCCAGCCTCATGGACGCGGTGGCGATGGACGGCGCGGAGGTGCGCGTCAATGGTCGAACCATCCTTGGGCCGGTCGATCTCCGTGTCGGCGAGCACGAACAGTGGGTACTCCTCGGCCCTAATGGGAGCGGCAAGACCACCCTGCTGCGGGTGGCGGGTGCGCGCCGCCAGCCCACGTCGGGTGTGGTCAGGATCTTCGGCGAACGCGTCGGTCGAACCGACGTCCGAGCGCTGCGTCCGCGCATCGGGCATGTGAGCCATTCTCTGGCCGATCAGCTGCGGCCGTCGATCCGTGCGCTCGACGTCGTGCTCACGGGCCGCGACGCCGCGCTCGAACCGTGGATGCGCCGGTTCGAGGATGCGGACAGGGCTCACGCGGCAGAACTCTTGCGCCGGGTCGGTTGCGAGGAGCTGGCCGATCGCACGCTCGGCACGTGCTCCATGGGCGAACGCCAACGCATCCTGTTGGCGCGCGCGATGTTCGGCAGACACGACCTCCTCCTGTTCGACGAACCTGCGGCGGGGCTCGACCTTCCCGCCCGTGAACGCCTCCTGACCGCGATGACAACCACGGCGTCGACGGATGCGGCCCCCGCCTCGATGCTCGCGACCCACCACCTCGAAGAGATCCCGACGACGACCACGCATGCCGCGCTCCTCCGCGCCGGAAGCATCATCGCGAACGGACCCATCGACGACGTGCTCCGGCCCGACGCGCTGGCCGCGTGTTTCGGTCTGGCGATCGATGTCGAACGGCGCGATGGCCGGTGGTCCGGCCGCGCCGCGGGCTGAGACTCACGAAGTCTTGTAGCGATCCGCGATCTGATCCACGAAGGCCGCGAAGCGAACCGAGACGGGTTCACCGATGATGTGCAGGACGTTCTCCGCGTTCTCCTCCCCACCGTGGGAGAGGTTGTAACTGCCGGTCACCACCTCGTCGTCGGCGACCATGATCTTCGCGTGCATGTAGTCGTGCACCGCGCCGGGCGCATACGGCGTCGTCACCTTGCCTTCCAATCGGGAACGCACGGCGTGCCACGCTTCGATCTTCCAGTGATTGGGCGGCCAGTCGCGCCATTGGCCTTCGACCTGTTGCATCTGGGTCGCGTCGTAGGCGCCGCGGAGGTCGAAACTCTTGCGGCCCGCCAGTTCCGCGAGCGTACCGAGCACCGCTCCTGAGGTGAACACGGGCGATGCGACCCTGATCCGGCGCCGGGCGGCGGCCATCCGTTCGGCCACCCGGTGGGCGAGTGATGGCCCGCGGGGTGAGAACAACGGCTGCGCGCTGATCCCGCTCCCGAGCTCCACCACCGGCCCCGTGCCACCGCTTCGCTCCACGCTGCCGTGTTCCCAGAGCTGCGTGAAATCCTCGGTGTAGGCCGCCGCGATCGCGGGGGAGGTCACGCGGATCAGGGTGTTCTCCTCGCGTGTGAAGGCGTCGTCGGTCCAGTTCGTCGAGCCGGTCCAAACGGCGCTCGCGTCGCGGACGATGTATTTGTGATGCATGAGCGAACCCTGACCGTGGATGCCCTTGGTCGGCACCTCCAGTCCGTCGATCACTTCGGGAACCGCCGTCATCGGCGTCACATGGCCACGGGCGGGTTGTCGCTCCACGTTGAACGCCACGCGAACGGTGACTCCGCGGCCGGCGGCGGACTCCAGCGCGTCCGCGATGCCGGCCGTCGCGCCGTCGCGGGCGTGGAAGTCGTAGATGGCCACATCGAGAGAGTGGACTGCCTCCCCGACGAACCGGCAGACACGCGCGCTGACATCCGCGGCGCTCTGCCCTCCGTCGGGGAGGAAGTCGACCTCCAGCGGCTCCATCCGGGCAGTCTAGGTCCCGGACTTCGCAGAGCCGTATGAACGCGTTACAGACCCCTGAGCACGCAGCCCGACTTGGCGTTGGACCACTCTTGCTGCAGGTAGTACTGGTGGCCGTTGATCAGCTGGTTGTACAGCGAACCGTTCGCGGCCGTGCCGAGCGACGCGCCGAAGTTCCACGCGCATTTGTCGGAGCCCTCATACCCTCGCTTGTCCCACCACGCCGTGCCGTAGGGGTCGTTGATCATCTCCCGATGCTCGTGGCTGGTTACGTTCAGGGTCGCGTCGGCATCGTTGCCATTGGGCGATTCACCGGAGTCGCACGCGGCCGGCTTCGTGTTGGCGTACGGCATGTTGGCGTAGAGCAGGTTGTTGAGGTTGGAGTGATACGCGCAGTAGTACGTGAACGCGCAGGTGTTTCCCGTGGCGGCGAAACATCCGCCCACGCCCTTGGGCGTGAACATGAAGTACGCATGCGTGCCGTCGGAGGGAAGTCCGTGTGCGTTGACGACCTTCCTGACCTCTGCGGAGATCTGCGCGTCGGTGAGGCATCGCGTGACGCCCGAGTAGACGCTGCAGCCATTTGCCGGGAAGGGGTTCGTGTCGACGATGGCTCCGCCGAACGTGGAGGAGTACGCGATGGCACCGGTCGTGTCGGTGTACTGCGTCTCGGTGAAGTACACGTTGGACGTCTTGCCGCTGTCGGCACTCACATCCGTGAAGTACCGGTTGATGGTGGTCTTGTAGTTGGACGCCATCGTCGAACCGGACGGCACCCAGTAGATGGCGTACGTGGTGTTGACGCGCATGACCGGGCCGCCGTGATACAGGAGCGGAAGCACGTGCCCGGCCCGGGTGGCCACGCCGTTCGCGAGGACGATCCCGCGTTCCCTGCCGTAGGCGTGACCGGTTCTGGCCGCGTGCGCCGGACCTGCGAGCGAGGCGACGGTCATGGCCGCCACCGCGGCCGCAAGCAACGTTCCCTTCAAGGTTTTCATCACTGAGCCCTCCCTGACCTCGCCACGGTGAAACGAATCACGGGAGTATCGCAGGCGGCCCGCCCGGCGCGCGTCGGCCATTCGACCGAGATCTGCGCCGGACGGGCGGGCCCTGCTAGGCGCCGCGTTGCTTACAGCCCACGGACTTGTTCGACCATTCCATCTGGACCAGGTACTCGTTCCCATTGATGAGCTGGTTGTACGACCCGTTGTTGGGGCCGCCGATCCCGAGATCCGGACCGAACTTGTAGGCGCACTGGTCCGAGCCTTCGTACCCGCTCTGATCGTCCCACCAGCCGTTACCGAACGGATCGTTCGTCATCTCTCGATGTTCATGGCTCAGGCCGTTCAACGTGGCGTCCAGGTTGGGTTCGTTCGGCGGCGTCTTGCCCTGAGCATTGCAGACGTTCAGCCTGGTCCCCACGTACGGGATGTTCGCGTAGATGACCGGTGTTCCCGATGCGTTGGAGAACGCCGAGTGGTAGGCGCAGAACTGAAGGAAGGCGCAGTGACTGGAGTCGTAGCAGGTGTCGACCTCCTTGGGGAGCATCACGAAGAACGCAGCCGACTTCCCGCCCGTCCAGCCTTGCGCCGTCATCGCTACCTTGACCTCTTTGCGGATCTGGCTGTCCGAGAGGCACACACCCGAGCTTCCGTACACCTGAGGGCAGCCGTTCGATGGGAACGGACGCGTGTCGACGTAGGAGCCGCCGAACGTCTGGGTGTATTGCACGTGGTTCCTGTTCCCGTTCTTGATGTCGTAGTACTGGTTGAGCGTGGAGTACACGTTGGTGATGAGGCCGCTGTCCGCCGCCGCATCACCGAAGTACGTGTTGATGCCGTTGTTGTAGCCGGACGCGACGGTGCAGGGGTCGGGGCCGCAGTCCGTGGGCTGCCAGTAGATGGCGTACGTCGTGCTCGAGTGCATGACGGGGCCCCCGTGGTACTCGAGGATCTTCTGCTGCGCGGGTTCCGCCGCATTCGTCGGGGCCGTTGCAGAAGCCCCTCGAACGGGGAGGACGCCCAACGCGCCGACCCGAAGGCGCGACGCGGCACCGGGACGCGCCGCGGCGTGATCGCGGGCACTACCCGCTTGGGCCGCGAGCGGCGAGGCAAGGACCACCACCGCAAGCAAACCGACGAGCGAACGAGCTGTGGATCGATGCACGACGAACTCCCTCCTGAACGGTGCAGCCCCACCTACGTGCCCGGAGCGATGACTCGCTCCGCTTCCGCAGCAGTATCGCAGCAGCGTCAAGGCACTGGATGCCCGGTGATAGGTTCGCCAGCGTGCGAAAGCTGCTGGGTTCTCCGCCCGCCGCGGTGATCTTCCTGCTTACCAGCCTGCTGTTCGAAGGGGTGGTGGCCGCGACGCCCTCCGCGCCTCTTCAGCCGGTCCTCGCCTCGGGTGCCGGCCCGTCGGGCTCGTTCGCATGGCTGGCGCGCGTGCTGGGGATCGCCAGTGTGCATGGCAACGCCTTGGTCGCGATGTCTGTTGCGGCGCTGGTTCTTTCGGCGGCAACGTTCCTCTGGTTCCTGGCGGTGGCGTGGCGTGGGGGGATCTCGCTCCGCGCCGTGCTGGTCCTGGCCGTCCTGGCGAATCTCGCCGTGTTGCTCCTGCCGCTCTTGGCCTCGCGCGATGTCTACTCCTATATCGGCTACGGCAACATCGTCAGCCTTCACCACGCGAACCCCTACGTGCAGACGCCCGCCGATTTCCCGCACGATGCCGTAGCCCAACTGGTGGGCCCGAAATGGTTCTCGACCCCGGCGGTGTATGGGCCTGCCTTCACCGCGCTCTCAGCCGCGGTGACGCGGACGTTCGACGGTGTTGCCGGTCAGGTCGCCGCATTCCGGGTCTTGGCTATGGGAGCGTCTCTCGGCACGATCGCGCTCATCGCGTCGACCGCCCGCCGGGTGCGGCCCGAACTCGCGCCGTTCGCGGTGGCGGCGTTCGGCCTGAACCCGGTGGTCTTGTTCCAGTCCGCCGCCAGCGGCCACAACGATCTGCTGGTCGCGCTGGCCGTGGCTGCGGCTATCGCATCCGTGGTGCGGGGGAAGGAGCTCCCCGCCGTGGCGTTCCTCACGCTGGGTGCATTGGTGAAGGCGACGGGAGGGATCCCGTTAGTGCTCCTGCTGGTGTGGTGCATCGCCCGGCGCCGGCCGGACCAACGGGTCCGGGCCGCGGCCGCGCGGATCGGGCTCGCCGCCGCCATGGCGGCCGCGTTCGCCGCCCCCTTCTTCCAGCTCCACGACCCCACGCTGGGGATAGCGGAACTCGCCGGTCACCAAGGCTGGCTGGCGCCCTCGCGCCTGGTCGTTCGCATCTTGGATGCCGCCGGCGGAGCCACCATGGCGGGAGCCGCACGTCTGGTGTTCGCAGCTGCGCTCGTGGTCGTCACGGTGATGCTCGCTCGACATGTCGCACGGACGGCAGGCCGGCCCGACTCGATGACCGAACTCGGCGCAGCGTGGGGCTGGTCGCTGCTCTTCCTGATGTTGCTGGGGCCGGTGCTCCTGCCGTGGTACGTGACCTGGGGACTGCCGTTGGTATGGCTCCTGCCGCGCGTGCCCAGATGGGCGCTTCTGGGCACCTCGACGGCGTTGGCGGTCTCGCAGTTCACGGTGGAGCCGGACCGGTACCCCCATGCCTACAACGCGAACATCTTGATCGGCCACTACGTCATCGCGCCCGTTGTGGCGGGGGCGATGGTCTGGCTATCGGTGGATGGCGTCCGCCGCCTGCGAGCCGGAGCCGCGCTTCGCGCGGGCGACGGCAGCAAGGACGTACCCGCCCGCGCCGCTCAGGGCTGAGACGACGGTAGGTCCCACCCACCCACTCAGCGGAAGGCCCAGCCGTTCGAGCACGACACCGGCCAGGACCATCACCGCGGTCCCGAAGGCCGGGGCAGACAGGCAGACGTCGAGGGGATCGCGCACCGCCCAGGAGGCCCACCCCGCGCCGGCGACAGCCAGGAGCGCGATCACCGCGAGTGTGGCGAAGATGATCCCCGTCGGAGATGAGGGCACCAGCGGGTCCCTCATCTCCGGCGCAGCCTCGAGGTTCGCGGGGATGTGCAACTCCTCCGGCGCCGACGCGAATACGCTCGGCGCTCGGAGTTCGAACCCCGGCGGCACGCTCGTCGCGCCGGTGGCATCGAACGCCGTAAGGATGAATGACACCCGGTCTGACGTGCTGGGCATGTCGGAGAAGTAGAGGCGGGAGAGCGCGTCGTACTGGGGGTCGCCTCGCACCGTAGGTCTCCCGCCGGCGAGGTTCTGCGCGGTCCCGACGTAGATGTAGGCGTCGGCGACCCGCTGTGGTGGCAGGGCCGCCCGGATGACGTTCGCCGCCCGGGTGGCAAGGAATGCAGCACCGTCGGCGGCGTCCACGACGAAGACCAGCGTGGTTCCGGGAGGCGTGACAGCGGCGAGCCGCGCGGCGGACGTCACTTGCGCGACCTCATCCGTCGACAGGTACACGGGCTGGCGTCCGAAAGCCATCAACGATCCGGAGGCCATGACGCCGACCGCCGCCGCGGCCGCCACCCACGCTAGCCATGTTGACCGGGACGACAGCCATCGCCCAACGACGACGACACCGACGCCGGCAAGCGCCGGGATCGCGAAGCCGAAGGTCACCATCCGGTCGGGGGGAAAGAGTCCCGTGATGAACCCGACCGCCATGCCGACGAGCGTGACGGCGATCCACGAAATCAGGAACCGGCGACGGAAACCGCCGAGCGGACGGATCCCCGGCACCGCGAGTGGGATGGCAAGCCACTGGACGTAGCGGGTCCATCGGTCGATGAATCGGCTCCGGTAGTCGCTCACGAGCGTCGAGTCGAGGCCCGCCCGCCGCAGGAAACCGTCCTTGGAGGTATCGACGATCAACCGCGCCGGCCCCAGGTACATCGAGGCCATGCCCGCAAGCGTGACGGCCGCGGCGCCACCGGTCGCCAGTGCGATCCGTCGGGACTCCGCCTGCTCGCCGTCGCGCCACGCCCACGCCGCGGCGCCCGCCAGGATCACGGCCCCCGTCGCGCCGAAGAGGGGATGGGCGAGCCCGGAGCCCGCCAAGAGGATCGCTGCGCCGATGGTGTGCCGACGTTCGGAGTGGGCCAGGAGCAGCGCGGCACCGAGGAACGGGACCACCATCTCCAGGTTCGAGATGTAGCCCCCAGCCAGATGAACCGCGAACAAGCCCGACAGGAGTCCGGCGAGCAGCGCGGCGCCCCGACCCACGCCGGGCTTGTTCACCGCCGCGTTCCCGCGAAGGAGTGCGGCCATCCCCAGCCCCACGCTCGCGGCAAGGGCGCATTCGAGGGCTGCGACCACCGCAGCGACCGAGAGATGGAGCGTGCCGGCCAGGACGTCGATCAGTGCCACCGCACCCGGACGCTCTGCCACCACGGACAGCCCGTTCGCGGCCCCGACCCGTGCCCACCAGAGGTAGACGGGCACGTCCGGGCCCACCCCGAATCGGTATCCGTGCGCCACGAACGGCCACCAGAGCACGGCCAAGAGGACCGCGGTGAGTCCCAGGAGCCAGGCGGCGTCGGTGCGCCGTTCCGAGGCCGTCGTCCTACCCCGCGGCGGAGAACGAACCTTGAGCGTTCACGGTGACGGTGGCATCGACGCTCTTGAGGTTCGTGCAGAAGAGGATCCCACCCACCTGCGTGGCGGTGGCGGGGTTCAGCGTGATGGTGCATTCGCCGGCCTGCGAGCGGAACGCCTTCGTCCCCTTGGTCGTCTTGAGGGAGAACGCCAGCGTGAGTGTTGTGGAGGTCGATTGCTGACCGGAGAACGATGGGCCGCCCACACTCATCGACTCCGTGGGATCGGCGCCTGTCCAGCTGAGCGTCATCGTTCCCGGCGTCGGTGACCAGATGGCCGGCGTCCCGAGCGTCGGGAAGGTCGTGGTCTGCGTGAGGCCACCACTCAGCGTGATGGTCGCCTGACCGTGGGTGACCGCGCCGGTGACGCCCGGAGGGCCGGTAGGTGGAACGCTCCCACTCGCGCTGATGATGGTGCCGCTGTTGTCGGAGGGAGGGGGCGTGCCGAACGGGGTCGCGTCGGGCGTGGGACTGACGAGCACGGTACCTCCGCCGGTTGAGCACCCCGCGGCGGCCAGGACCAACGTCGATACCGCGATCGCGATGAGGTTTCTGCGCATGTCGTCCCTCCGATGGTCGGCTGACTGTACCCCACGGATACGGCGGTCGAGGTCAGCGGGCACGCGCCTCCGGGCGTTCGTTCGCAGGGGTGTCGGGTAGCATCGCCGGGATGCTCGACCGAGATCTCGTCGAAGACGTGCTGCGGACCGCCCGGACCCGGGGAGGTTCGTTCGCGGAGCTGTTCGTCGAGGAGAAGTCGAGTACATCGATCCGGCTGGACGACGGCAAGGTCGAGGAGCTTTCCACAGGACTGAGCCGGGGGGCGGGGGTCCGCGTGACGCGCGGGACCTCCTACGGCTACGCGTACTCGAACCGGCTGGACCGCGAGTCGCTGCTGGAGGTCGCCGAGGCTGCGAGCGTCGCGCTCCGCGAAGGCGAACCCGGATCGCTGACGGACCTTCGGGCGCTCGAGGCCCCGGAGGTCAATCCCGTGGTGCGAGAGGCCGCAGACCTGCCCGCTGCCGAGAAAGTGGCGTGGCTCCGCGAGGTGGATGACGCGGCTCGTTCGTTCAGCTCTGAAGTGGTCCAGGTGGTCGGGATGTACGCGGACTCGTCCCAGCGGGTTCTCATCGCCACCTCGGACGGACGGTGGGTGGAAGAGACGCGGCCACGAATCCGCCTAGTGGCACAGGTCGTCGCTGCGCGCGAGGGGAACATCCAGACCGGATTCTACGGACCCGCGGCGTGCAGAGGGGTCGAGTTCGTCGGGGACCATCCGCCGCGCGCGACCGCCGAGGTCGCGGCGCGCCGCGCCGTCACCATGCTGGATTCGCTCCCGGCGCCGGCGGGCGAGATGACGGTGGTGCTCGCGCCGGGCATGGGCGGGGTGTTGTTCCACGAAGCCGTCGGGCACCCGTTGGAGGCCGACGCCGTGGACAAAGAAGCGAGCGTCTACCGCGGTCGCATCGGCGACCTCTGTTCGTCGCCGTTGGTCAACGGGGTCGACGATGCGTCGATCCCGAATGGGTGGGGGTCGTTCACGTTTGATGACGAGGGGACGCGCTCGGGGCGCACATCGTTGTTCGTCGACGGGGTGCTCCAAGGACTGTTGTACGACCGGATGCGCGCAGAGAAGGATGGTGCTGCCGCGACCGGTAACGGGCGGCGGATGTCCTACGCGCATCCGCCCGTGCCCCGGATGACGAACACCTACATCTTGAACGGCGCCTCCTCGCCCCAGGACGTCCTCAGCTCGACCGACAACGGCGTCTACGTCACCTCCCTCGGTGGGGGACAGGTGAACCCGGCGACGGGGGACTTCGTGTTCGGATGTTCCGAGGCGTTCCTGATCGAGAAGGGCGATGTGAAGAACCCCGTGCGCGGCGCGAACCTCATCGGTCGCGCCATCGAGACGATGACTGCCATCGACGCGGTCGCCGATGACTTCGACACGTGGGAAGGGGTCTGCGGGAAAGACGGTCAGATGGCCCCGGTCGGAAGCGGATCCCCCACCCTTCGCATCGCCTCGATCACGGTAGGAGGAACCGGTGCCTGACCTGCGCGAGTTGTGCGACGCTGCCGTCGCCGCGGCGACGGGGGACGAGCACGTCGAAGCCTATGCGTCGGAGTCGCGGGAGACCCAGGCCAGCGCCCTCCGGGGCGAGGTGGAGGGACTCTCGTTCAGCCAGACCCGTGGGCTGGGGGTTCGATTGATCAGCGAAGGACGGCTCGGGTACGCGTGGGCCTCCGATCCCTCCGTGGACGAGGTCAGGGCCGCGGTCGCCCAGGCCCGAGAGAACGCGGCGTTGGCCGAACCTGACGAACACAACGTCCTGCCCGCCCCCGCCGAGTGGACGTCGATGCCCTCCCTCTTCCGAGGAGCCAGCGCGAATGTGTCGGCTGAAGACAAGGTGAAGATGGCGCTTGACCTCGAGGCACGTGCGGTCGGCACCGACCCGCGCGTGACGAAGATCGACATGGCGCAGGTCGGCGACGCGGTCTCCACTGCGGTCATCTCCTCGACCGCCGGCGTGTCCGCCTCGTACGAACGGACCGACGCCTGGTGCGTGGTGGTGACCCTCGCAACGGAGGGCGATGAAACGCAGACGGGCTTCTCGTTCGCGATCGCGCGCGGGCTCGATGAATTGGATGCCGAGGGCATCGCCGATGAGGCCGTGAAACGCGGGGTGCAGCTCCTGGGTGCGGTCAAGCCGGAGAGCGCCAAGGTCTCGGTGATCATGGATCAGTTCGCGGCCAAGGACTTCCTGGGTGTGCTCGCCGGACCGCTGTCGGCAGAGGCCGCACAGAAGGGCCGGTCGCTCTTCGCCGGACGCGAGGGCGAGCGGATCGGATCCTCACTGTTCACACTGGTTGACGACGGAACCATCCTGGATGGTCCGGGCGCCTGCCCATTCGACGATGAAGGCGTCCCCAGCGGACGAACGGAACTCTTCACCGCCGGTGTGCTGAATGGGTTCCTCCACAACGCGTATACGGCCTCCCGTGCCGGCGGAGGCCAGCGGTCGACGGGCAACGGCAAGCGCGGCTACGCGAGCCCTCCGTCGGTCGCCCCGTCGAACTTCTACGTCGACCGCGGCGAGACATCGTTCGCGGAACTCCTTCAGCGTGCCGACGGAGGGGTTCTCATCATGGATGTGAGCGGCGTGCACTCGGGCGCCAACCCCATCAGCGGTGAGTTCAGCGTCGGTGCCACGGGTGTCCGTATCCGCGGCGGCGAACTGGCCGAACCGCTCCGCGAGATGACCATCGCGTCGACCCTGCCCGAGATGCTGGCGGGTGTGAGCGGCGTCGGTGACGACCTCCGATTCTTCTCCAGCGTAGGGACGCCATCGCTGCTGTTCGGCGAGATGTCGTTAGCCGGCGTCTGAGCCGCCGGCTCAGCGCGCGGACGCGGCGGTCTGCGGGACCGGAGCCGTCTTGGCTTCCGGCACGGTCGCCGGCCGGACCCCGGAGACGATGAGTCCCAGGACGATCGCGGCGATGATGAGCCGGTAGATCATGAACGCCTTGAAGGTGTGCTTGCGGAGATAGCCGAGCAGCCCCCAGATGACGATGAAGCCACTGAGCGCCGACGAAGCGAAGCCCCATGCGAACGCCGCCCCGTTCCCACCGAATCCCGTCTGCGCCAGGTCGAACGCCTTCAACGCCCCCGCTCCCGCGATGATGGGAAGCGCAAGCAAGAAGGAGAATCGCGCGGCCGATTCCCGATCGATGCCCAGCATCCGGGCGCCCGTCATGGTGATCCCCGACCGCGATACGCCGGGCTGGAGGGCGATCGCTTGGGCCAGTCCCAGGAAGAGGCCGTCCTTCGGTCCGATGTCGTCGATCCCGCGGTCGCTCTTCATCTTCAGATCGACCAGGTAGAGCACCACGCCGAACACCGCCAGCATGACGGCGATGAGCCAGGGCTCGCCCAGGTTCTTCTCGATCACGCTTTCGAACAGCGCACCGAACATCGCCCCCGGGATGGTTCCGATCACCAGCGCCCACGCGAGGCGCTCGTCGGGTGAGCCGATCCGGCGGTGGGCGACCGAGCGCCCGAACGCCGCCGCGTACTTCACGACATCGCGACGAAAGTAGATGAGCGCTCCCAGAAGTGTCCCCATGTGAAGGGCAACGTCGAACGTCTTGTTGAGCTCGGGGTGCGTGAGCAGTTCGTTCCATTGGAATAGCCAGGGGACGAGGATGAGGTGCCCCGAACTTGATACCGGCGCGAACTCGGTCACCCCTTGGACGATGCCAAGGATGATCGCGTGCAGGATGCTCACTGACAGAAGTCCTTTCGGCGGGAAGCCCGGCGATACTAGCCGCCGGCCGGAGAAGGCGAAAGGCTCGTTTCTGGCGTTCCCGTGACATCGGGGGGGTTCACCGCGATGGAGACGTGTCCGAACGCCGTGGCGTAGGCGAGCGAAGAGGCCGTCGACGCGTCGACCAGCAGTACCAACTGCGGTCCCATCGGTGCGCCGATCTCCGTGGAGCCCGATGATGCGGGCGCCTCGACGGAGAGGACCTCCGTTCCGGTGGCCGTGGTTTCCGTGTGCGCGTGGGCGCCGCCGAAGGTCGTGTAGACGTCGACGGTGTCCCCTGCATGCACGGCGCCCTCAGGCAGACTGGACGGCACGACCACGGCGAGCAGCCCGGGAGGGACGAGCGCGGCAAGGGGCCCGGCCCCCTCCGCCGCGAGACGGGCGTCGGTGAGGACGTCGCCGGTCCCGATCCCCGCGAGCAGCACCCGGCCGGTTCCTTCTGCGGTCGCGGTGAGCGCACCGGCCGGCACGACACCGCTCGGGAGCGGCCGGAGGGCAAGGTCGGCGTCGGCGATCACGGATCCGCGCGCGAGCTCACGGACGGCTACCACGACGCTGGTGGGCGGGCCAAGGTCGGGCCGCAGCCGTTCGATCTGCGATCGATACCCGGACATGAGCGCAAGCGCGCCGACACCCAGTGCGAGCGAAAGTCCGAAGAAGATCCGCGCCGACATCGGCCATTTCCGCCGGAGGGCATCCAGCACGTTCGACAGGTCCATGCGACGACGCTAGCGAGGCTGAGGCGACCCTTCAGTGACGCGCGTCACATGGAGACTCAGTCGACCGAACGAAGGCCCTTCGGCTTCTCACCAAGCGGAACCGTCCGGACGCGGAAGTCCTCGAGCGTCTCGCGGCCGACGATATTCACGACCGACTCCCGGATGCGGTCCGCGATCGCGCCGGGATCCTCTTCGGTGCGGAACCCGAGTTCGATCCGGATGAGCTGTTCGTTCGGGCCGGCCATCAGCCGAACCTCGCACCGGTCAAGGCACTCGCGCACGGGCACGTGCGCTCGGCAGGCAGTGCCGGGATCATCGAGAACAGCAGATCGCGGAGCTTGGCGTTGTTGTCGGTGAACACGCGGACCACTTCCTCGTGGATGACTGGTGGCACACCTTCGACGCCCACGTCGTAGTCGGTGATGAGGGAGATGTTCACGTAGCAGAGTTCGAGTTCGCGGGCCAGGAGCGCCTCGGGATACTGCGTCATGTTGATGACCTCCCAGCCTGCCGAGGCGAACCAAGCCGACTCCGCCCGGGTGGAGAACCGCGGCCCCTCGATCACCACCACCGTGCCGCGTTCGTGCAAGGGGATGTCGAGCGCTCGTCCCGCGGTGATCGCCGCTTCTCGCATGACCTCGCAGTAGGGATCCGCGAACGAGATATGTGTGGTCACCGGGCCGTCGTAGAACGTGTTGGCCCGGTCGCGTGTGCGATCCACGAGCTGGTCGCAGATGACGAACTCACCGGGCTTCACGTGCGCCTGGAGCGAGCCCGTCGCGCACGGACCCAGCACGCGACCAACACCCAATTCCTTCATCGCCCATAGGTTCGCCCGGTAGGGAACCTTGTGTGGGGGGAACTCGTGGTTCAGTCCGTGGCGCGGGATGAAGGCGACGCGTTTGTCGCCCACCTTTCCGACGGTGATCGGCGCGCTCGGCTCGCCGTACGGCGTCTCCACCTGGACCGTCTCCGTGTCTTCGAGGAACGAATAGAACCCGGAGCCCCCGAATACCCCGATGTCTGCGCTGGTCACGACGTCTGCTCCTTCTTGGGGGCAGGTTTGGCCGAACTGCCCGAGTCCGATGAAGGTTCCTTCTTGGCCGCGGGGGCCTTCTCGCCATCCTTCTTCTCGGAACCGCTCTTCTCGGGTCCGCTCTTCGCTTCGGAAGAGGACGCCGCAGGCTTCGAGTCGGTCCCCTGCGTGCCGTCCTTCTGTTCGGAAGATCTCTCGGAGGATTTCGACTTCTTCCCGTGGTCGGTCGCATAGAAGCCCGACCCCTTGAAGGAGATCATCGGGGCGCCGAACACCTTCCGCAGATGGCCTCCGCACGAAGGGCATACCGTGAGGGCATCGTCCTTCATGGACTGGACGATCTCGAAGGTGTGACCGCAATCTCGGCAACGATATTCGTACGTAGGCATGACTCGGCGAGTGTACCGGGCACCCTCAGTAGCAACTGGCCAGGACGGCGGTTCACCTCTACACTCGCGCCCTTGCTGACCGCCACACGCGTGAGGAGGAAGACGTGAAGGTCAAGAAGGCGGTGATCCCCGCGGCGGGACTGGGCACCCGCTTCCTCCCGGCGACGAAAGCGCAGCCGAAGGTCATGCTCCCGGTCCTGGATACGCCCGCGCTCCAGTACGTCGTTGAAGAGGCCGTTCGTTCGGGCATCACGGACATCCTCATCATCACCGGACGAGGCCAGCGATCCATCGAGGACCACTTCGACCGCGCCATCGAACTCGAGAACTTCCTCGAAGCGAAAGGGAAGTTCGACGAGCTGAAGGGCATCCGGGAGATCGCCGAGATGGCCTCGATCCACTACGTCCGGCAGAAGGAAGCCCTGGGCCTGGGGCATGCGGTGAGCGTCGCCGAGGCGTTCGTGGCGGAGGAGCCGTTCGCCGTCATGCTCGGCGACGACCTCATCCACGAGTCCGTTCCCTTGCTCATGGACATGATCCGGGTCCACGAGAAGTACGGGCGGAGCGTCCTGGCGGCGCTCGAGGTCAGCCGCGAGGAGATCGGCATGTACGGCTGCATCCAACCGGAGTGGGTGGAAGAGGATCTGGCGCGCGTCGTCTCGATCATCGAAAAGCCGGAGCCCGATGAAGCTCCGTCCACGCTTGCCGCCATCGGTCGCTACGTCTTCACGCCGGAGATCTTCGCCGCGATCCACGACACGCAGCCGGGGCACGGCGGCGAGATCCAGCTCACCGACGCCATCAACCAGCTCGCGCAGGAGCAAGCGGTCTACGCGAAGCGATTCGACCACGGCCGTTTCGATGTGGGCAACCTGCTGGACTACCTGAAGGCGACCGTCGAACTCGCCCTGGAGCGCGAGGATGTCGGACCCGCCTTCCGCCGGTACCTGAGCGATGTCGGCGTGCGCGAGAAGCTCATCTGAGGACACCGGTAGACTCGGGAGATGGCTGAGGCTCCGCAGGTGCACGATCACGACAGCGCCGAGGGCACGGTTCCGTTCGAAGAGGCCCATGCCCACGTCCTGGCCTCGGTCCACGCGCTGTCGCCGATCGCGCTCCCGCTGACGGAGGCGTTCGGGTGTGTGGTGGCCGAGGATCTCGTCGCCGCGGTGGATCTGCCCGAGTTCGCCTCGAGCGCCATGGACGGGTTCGCCGTCCGCGCCTCCGATGTGGTCACCGCCACACCGGCGAGTCCCGTGGAACTGAAGATCGCCGGGCGCGCGCGCATCGGCCGCCACCCGGATGCGACCGTGGGTGGCGGTGAGGCCGTTCGGATCGCTACCGGTGCTCCCATCCCTGCGGGCGCGGACACCATCGTTCCGATAGAGAACGCGGAGGTGACGGGAGAGATCGTCCGGTTGATCGATGCATCCTCGGCAGGGCGGCACATCCGACCGGCGGGCGAAGACGCTAGCGCCGGGCAGGTGCTGGTCTCGAAAGGCCGGCGGCTGGGTGCGCCCGAGATGGGGCTGCTCGCCAATGCCGGCCATCCTGCTCCACTCGTTCACCCGCGGCCACGCGTGGTGATCCTGTCCACCGGGGACGAGTTGGTACCGCCGACCGAGACGCCGGAGTTCGGACAGGTCCGGGATTCGAACGCGTACACGCTCTTCGCGGCGCTCAAGGAAGTGGGCGCCATACCGGTGATGGCGGGGATCGTGAAGGACGACGTCGACTCGCTGAAGGAGACGGTGTTCGACTATCTGATCCAGGCCGATGCGTTCATCTCCAGCGGCGGGGTGAGCGTGGGGGAGCGCGATGTGGTGAAGGCGGCGTTCTTCGGCCGGGGAGACGTGCGGTTCTACAAGGTGGCGATGCAGCCCGGGATGCCGCAGGGCTTCGGGAACATCGAGGGCAAGCCGTATTTCGGGCTCCCCGGGAACCCCGTCAGCGTCTTCGTGAGCTACGAGGTGTTCGTGCGGCCGGCCGTCATGAAGATGATGGGCCGAACCCAGACCGAACGCCCCCAGATCACCGCGACGCTGACCGAGGACGTCTCGGGACCCAAGGGGAAATTGCAGTTCGCCCGCGTGCATGTGGAGCGTGGCGAACAGGGGTGGTTGGCATCGCCCACGGGGGCGCGCGGGTCGAACCTCATCTCCACGGTATCCCGCGCCAATGGTCTCGCCCTGATCCCAGCCGGTGTCGAGATGGCGCCGAAGGGCTCGCAGGTTCGCGTGGTGGTCTTCCGCGCCTCGGAGGACTGATGGCGAACGACCAGGCGGGTGCGGACGGCATCACGCGCATCGTCGAGGTCGGGGCGAAGTCCGAGACCGAACGCGAGGCGGTCGCCGAAGCCTGGCTCGTGTCAACGCCCGAGGCTGTCGCCAACCTGGTGGCCGGGACGAAGAAGGGCGACCCGATCGAGGCCGCGAAGATCGCCGGCATCATGGGCGTGAAGCGAACCCCGGACCTCCTGCCGTTCTGCCATCCATTGCGCATCACCGGCGTCGAATTGGTTGTCGAGCCGCAAGAGACCGCGGGCCGGATGAGGGTTGAGTCCACGGTTCGCGCCACCGATCGCACGGGCGTGGAGATGGAGGCACTCACTGCCGCAACGGTCGCTGCGCTCAGTCTCTACGACACGGCGAAAGCGTTCGATGCGGCCGCATGGATCGAGGGTGTGCGCCTCTTGCGCAAGTCCGGCGGCAGATCGGGCGAGTATCGCGCCGGAGAATCACCTCGCGCCGACAGGTGAACGGATAACGGTCCGCAACCCGCTTTGTGAAAAAGTTCTCTGAATTACAGCGATGTGCTTTATCGCCCCAACATGTGGTGCTAGCTTCCGGTTCCAGCCTAGATGTTGTGTGTCATCGACCGTGATCCGAACGGAGGCTGGCGAGTTGGAATGGCTGCTCCTGGCTGCGTTAGGCATCATGTGGGTGGCGTTCTTGATGCCGACGGACCGCCGTCGACATGCCCCGCATAAGGGCGTCGAGGATTTCGAGCACAGGATGGAGCTCTTGGCGCAAGCTGAAACGTACGGCACCGAAGGCCGATGGATCGTCACCCCACGCAAGGGGGTGCAGTTCGTCGGCCCCGCCGAACGCCACAAAGCTCGTGCTCGGGAACGTCGCCGAACGGTCCTCGTCTTCCTTCTCGAATCCATCGGGTTCACGTTCATCATCGGCTTGGTGCCGCCGCTTCGGGTCGCATGGTCGCTCACCGCGCTGCTCGGTGTGGCGCTCGGCCTCTACGTCTGGCTCCTGATCTCGATGAAGCATCAGGGGGCCCAGCATCCGCACGATCGGGTCCGCGCGGCCCGCGCACCGGCGAACTCCGTATCGACACCTCCGCCCATCCGTCACGTCGCAGGTGGAGCGGGTCTGGCCCGGCCCACGTTCAATGGATTGGGAACGTTGGGCGAAGGCGACCGCGTGCACGTCGTGGTCAAGCACGCGACGGCGCTCTGACCCGACACGTCCGCAGCGGTCGCTCTGGGGGCCCTGCTACCCTGAACCCGTTCCAACGGGGGTGTAGCTCAGCCCGGTAGAGCACTGCGTTCGCAACGCAGGGGTCAGGGGTTCAAGTCCCCTCACCTCCACTCGATTGGTCCCCGCTCCTTGCACCGCTGTAACGCTGCACCCAGAATCGATGGACCGCTCGCTTCCCATCGAGGAGGGGATCCATGCGCCAGGACAAGATCGACTATGTAGCTGTGCTCGGGACTGTTGGAGGACTGCTCGGATTCATCGGGGTGTACCTCTACTGGTGGTACTACGCCTTCACCTACCAAGGCGTCGGCTTCACGCAGAACCTCCGTGGCGTCGAGGATTGGTCCGGCGTCGCGGCGATGGTGGCCGGCCTCACGGCGTTCGCGTTCGGTGGCGCCTATCTGCTCATGGACGATCCCGCGATCAGGAAGATCACCGGCGGGCTCATGGGCGTGGGAGCGATCTTCCTCTTGGCGATGACCATCCTCGGGATGTTCCGCACCGATCTCGCGGTGGGCGTGCCCCTGGTGCCGGGGCCTCCGGGCGAGATGGCCCACTACACGAAGGGTCTGGCCGGCGGCATCTTCCTATCGATGGTGGGGGGCGTCGTGGCGGTGATCGCCACGATCATGATGATCGGCCGCGATACGTCGCCCGAGGCCTCGGGAGCGGTCTAACCGACGGTCACTTCGGCGGCGACGGACCGGTAGCCTTCCCGCATGTCCACGTCCGTCCGAACATGGTGGTCGCGTCCCGGTCTCGACATCAGGGACGGCCGGCTGCACGTCGCCGGTCGCGACGCCGAGTCGGTCGCCCGCGAGCATGGGACCCCCTTGTACGCCTACGACCTGGAGCGGGTCGCCGAGCAGGCCGTCTCGCTCCGTGATGCGGTGACCTCGGCGGGGCTCGCGCCCGTGGTTCGCCTCGCGTTGAAGGCGCAGCGGGAGCCGGAGCTCCTCGCGTTCCTGCGTGACCGGACGCCGTTCGTGCAGATGGATGTGTGTTCGCCGGGCGAGATCGACTGGGCCATCAACCATGGGTGGGCGTCGGGTGAGATCAGCTACACGGGGACGAACGTGAGCGGGCGTGATCTGGAACGGATCACGGCCGCGGGGGTCCATCTGAACGTCGATCTGCTCACGCAGGTTGAGCGGGTGGGGCGGGAGGCTCCCGGTTCGACCATCGGGATTAGGGTTAACCCAAGGATCGGTGCGTCGTGGGACGGGGCCGGCGAGACCCTCTACACGGGGGAACGCCCGACGAAGTTCGGGCTCTTCGCCGAGCAACTGCCCGACGCCCTTGCGATCGCGGAGCGCGCGAACCTCACCTTCGACACCGTGCACGTGCACGTCGGAGACGGCTACCTTTCCGACGGGCTCCCCGTCTTCGAGGAGACCGTTCGCCGGGTGGCGGCCATGATCGGCACGTTGCAGGCGGCCGGCTGCCCCATCCGCGAGGTCAACACCGGCGGGGGATTGGGTGTTCCGCAACGAGCCGGCGATCGGCCGCTGGACCTGGACGCGTGGGCCAACATCCTGGGACGACACCTAGGGTCACTTGGGGTCGCCGTGGGTACGGAACCGGGTGACTTCCTGGTGAAAGAGTGTGGTGTAGCGCTTGCCGAAGTCGTCGGCGTTGAGATGCGAGACGGTGTCCGGTTCATCGGTCTGGACATGGGATGGAACGTCATGGGCGAACACTTCGTCTACGACTCGTTGGTCGACATCGTGCTCTGTCGTGATGTGGAAGGGGAGGCATTCGACGCCGCGACTATCAGCGGCAACATCAACGAGGGAAACGACCTCTTCGCGCAGGATTACCCCTTCCCGGACGTACGCGAGGGAGACATCGTCGCGGCGATCGGGGTCGGGAGCTACAACGCGTCCATGACCAGCGTCCATTGTCCGCGCGAACCCGCCGGCGTGGTGGCGTTCAAGGACCGCCGATGAACCCGGGGCTGCAGACCGCGGAACACTGGTTCACCGCCGAACCGATCGAAGACGGTCTGACCCTCATGTGGGAACCGCACATCGCCGAGTTCTTCGTCTCCAACGTGTGGCACGTCCGCGGACGCGATCGGGACCTCTTGGTCGACACGGCCAACGGGATCGGAGATCTCCGCGGCGAGGTCACTCCGCTCCTGGAGGGCCGAGAGGTATTGGCCGTGGCGACACACGAACATTTCGACCACATGGGAGGGCTGTACGCCTTCGACGAACGCCTCTGTCACGCCCTGGATGCGGCGGGGGTACGCGATCCTTATGCGATCGCCTCATCTCCCGAGGACTGGCCGGACGGACTCGCGGAGGAGATCCGTGCCTATGGGTACGAACCGCCCGGGCGGCTCCTCACTGCGCTGCCCTCTCCCGACTTCGACGAGGCGTCGTGGCGGACGCCTCCGGCCGAACCAACCTCACTGTTGGAGGAAGGAGAAGTCCTGGATCTCGGGGACCGAGCGTTCGAAGTGCTGCACGTCCCCGGCCACACTGCGGGCTCGATCGCGCTCTGGGAGGCATCGACCGGGACGTTGTTCACCGGCGATGCGTTCTACGTCGACGACGCGGTGATGTTCGACGACGAAGTGGCGGGCCTCCGATCGCTCCGTCGGCTGCGGGACCTGCCCGCGCGGATCGTCCTTGGTGGGCACGGTCCGGTGTTCGACGGTGACCGCCTTCGCTCGGCCATCGATGCCGAACTCGCTGCTCGCGGCGCCTGACCGGCGGACCGGGGCCACCCCGGCGGGATGGGTCGCGGCCGTCGGAACCGCGAATCCCGAGGATCTCCCCCGCCGGGGCGCGCCGGCTTACGTGCCGCCGACCAGGTGACCCAACGCGGTCGCTGCGCTCCTCGCGTACCGCGGCGAACCGTTGGGGCAGAGCGTGACCCCTGCCGGCCGGCCCGCGGTGGAAGGGTCGGCGCCCTCGCTCGTGTCGCCGCTCGACGCCTCAACCCACAGGATGACGGCGGTCGTAACGGCGGGCGCGATGACGCCTGCGGGGATACTGCGACGGAGGGTCCCTCTGATCCGTGGCACCTACCCGATATCGGTTACCGCAGGGACCGAGAGCATCGACCGAACGGTCTATTCCGTGTGGGCCGTTCGGTGGATTGCGCCAAGGTATGCTCCGCCGCATGAACGAAGACGTCACCGTTATCCATGCCGGGCAACTCGTCGATGTCGAAGCCGGGGAGGTGCTCCAGGATCGCGCCGTGATCGTGCGCGGAGAGCGCATCGAAGCTGTCGTTCCCTTCGGCGATGGCGTGCCCTCCGCCGCGAACACCATCGAGCTCTCGAGCTATACCGTGCTGCCCGGGTTCATCGACTGTCACGCCCACTTGATCGGCGGGCCGGAATCCGGCCACGGATATGCGGTGCTGGTCACGCGCTCGCCGGCGCAGGAGGCATTCAGTGGCGTCGGGAACGCCCGAGACACGATCATGGCGGGCTTCACCACCGTTCGAGATGTGGGGACGTTCAGAGCGCTGGTCGACTGTGCCCTTCGCGATGCCATCGACGCCGGTGACGTGGAGGGGCCCAGGATGTTGTGTGCCGGCGCCTACGTCACCTGCTCCGGCGGTGGCGGCGACGTCACGGGCCTCGCGGTCGACGTCGACGCCGTCCTTCCCGCAGACCTTCGATTCGGTGTCGCGAACTCGGTGGACGAGGTTCGCAAGCGTGTTCGGGCGATCCTTCACGGCGGCGCGGACTTCATCAAGGTGATCGCGACCGGCGCCGTTCTCACCGAGGGAACGACGCCTGGCGCTCCCGAGTTCAGTGAGGCCGAGATCCGTGCGGCCGTGGAGGAGGCGGCGCTCTACGGGACGTTCGTCGCCGCACACGCGCACGGCGCCGAAGGCATCAAGCGTGCCGTCCGCGCCGGGGTTCGTTCGATCGAACACGGATCGCTCATGGATGACGAGGCCATCGAGATGATGGCTGCCTCCGGCACCTACCTCGTTGCCGACGTGTACTTCGGCGATTGGATCGAGGAGGAGGGGACCCGGTCCGGGTGGTCCAAGGATGTTCTGCGGAAGAATCGCGAGACGACCGACGCCCAGCGCGAGGGGTTCGAGAAGGCAGTGAAGGCCGGGGTGAAGCTCGCTTACGGCACGGACTCGGGAGGCTATCCGCACGCGTGGGTGGGCAAGCAGTTCGCCTATCAGGTCCGGCACGGTCAAACCCCGATGGAGGCGATACAGACAGCCACCACGCACGCCGCCGACCTGTTGAGGTGGTCCGATCGGGTGGGCGCGGTCAAACCGGGCTTGTTCGCGGATCTCGTCGCCGTGGTCGGCGACCCGACTCAGGACGTGACGCTCCTTGAATCCATCCCCTTCGTGATGAAGGGCGGCCGGGTGGTGAAGCAGGTCTAACCGGCGGGCCGACGCTCAGCTTCGGGTCGGCAGCGGCGCTTCGGACCACCGTTCGGCCCAGGACCCGAGTTCGTCCATGACGCCGGCCAAGTCTTGCCCGCGTTCGGTCAGCCCGTAGTCGATCCGAACGGGCATCGAAGGGGTCACCGTCCGCGTGACGATGCCGGCCGCTTCCAGCTCTTTGAGCCGGTCGCTCAGGAGCCGGTCCGAGATCTGCGGGATGCCGATCCTGAGATCTGAGAATCGCCCCGCCCCAGCCAGGAGGGAACGCACGATCTGCGGCGTCCACCGCTTCGCGATCAGTTCGGCGGCCTGCTGGAAGTGCTGGCAGACAGGGCTTTCGGGTTCTTTCACTGGGCACATCCTATGTCTATCGGTACTTCTTCCAACACTCTGGAATACCTAGAAGCTTCCCAAACGTTAGCGACTATAAGAATCGCCGAAGGACGGCGGTTCACGGTACGAAGGAGGAGCCTCATGGCACAGTCACAAGCCGCAGTACAGCTTCAGGAGCTGGGCGTGACCCTGCCCGAGCCGGGAACGTACACGCTCGAGGCATCGCACACCAGCATCGGATTCGTCGCTCGACACATGCTGTCGAGGACCCGGGGGAACTTCGGGACCTTCGAAGGGACCATCACCGTGCCTGAGAACGTCGCCGACACGACGGTGGATGTGACGATCCAGGCGGACAGCATCAGCACGGGCAACGAGATGCGCGACGGCCACCTGAACTCCAACGACTTCTTCACTGTCGAGGAGCACCCCACCATCACGTTCGTCGGCAAGGGCATCCGTCAGACCGACGGCGCAGACTTCGAGCTCGACGGCGAGCTGACGATCAAGGGCATCACGAAACCGATCACCCTCGAAGGTGAGTACCTGGGCTTCGGGCCGGGCGTCCAAGGCGAGAAGCGCCTCTTCGCCAGCGCGAAAGCCACGGTGAACCGGGAGGATTGGGATCTGACCTGGAACGTCGCGGTCGAGACCGGCGGCCTGCTGGTCGGCAAGAAGGTCGACATCGTTTTGGACCTGGAAGCCGTCAAGGAAGACTAAGAACACCGGGCGGATGTTGGAAGGGCGGGGCTTGCCCCGCCCTTCGTCTGTATACAAGCGATGTGGCCGGCGACCGCCGGCCGCGTACCATTCGGCCATGAAAGTGGCGGCCATCCAGATGCGGTCCACCCAGGACACATCGGCGAACATCGAGGCGGCGGAGGGGCTGCTTCTCCGGGCGGCAACGACCGGCCTGGATCTCGCCGTGCTTCCGGAGGTGTTCACGTATCTCGGGCGAAGCGCCGGCCGGGCCGATGCGGCGGAGTCGCTGCCGGGTGGACCGGCGTCCGAGATGCTGTCCGGCGTCGCGCGCGAGACCGGTATGTGGATCACCGGCGGCATCATCGAACGCGACGGCGACCGGACCTACAACACGTCGCCGCTGTTCGACCCCGCCGGGGAGCTCGTGGCCCGGTATCGCAAGCTCCACCTGTTCGACGTGGAGTTGCCGGGGCAGCCCCCATTCCGTGAATCGGCCACCTTCACGCCCGGGGAGCAGGTGGTCACGCAGGCGACCGAGGAGGCGCGGATCGGGATGTCCATCTGCTATGACCTGCGGTTCCCGGAGCTGTATCGGGCGTTGATGGTTGCCGGGGCCCAGGTCATCACCGTCCCTGCGCAGTTCCAGTACAAGACCGGTGCGGACCATTGGGAGATCTTGGTCCGAGCGCGTGCCGTGGAGAACCAATGCTTCGTCGTGGCCGCGGACCAATGGGGGACCTACGGGGATCCCGAGAAGGGGCGCCGGAGCTACGGTAACTCGATGATCGTCGATCCGTGGGGCCGGGTGCTGGCACGTGCCGGCGATGAAGGCGACGACATCCTGACCGCCGAGCTGGATCTCTCCGAACTCCGCCGCGTTCGCGAGACGCTGCCGTCCCTCCAACACCGTCGGCTCGGCATCACGTGCTGATATGACCGTGCGCGAACTCCCGAATGGCTACGAGTTGGACGACGACGCCGGCCGCGTCGACGTCGATGCCGTGTGGCGCTACCTCAGTCTCGAGTCGTATTGGGCGAACGGTCGCTCTCTCGCCACGACCGAACGTCTGGTGCGGGAGGCGGCGCGGGTCGTCGGCGTCTACGAGCCCGGCGGGGCCCTCGTGGGGTTCTGCCGGATCGGGTCCGATGAGGAGACGTTCGCATTCCTGTTCGACGTCTTCATCATGGCGGAACACCGTGGGAAAGGGTTGGGGTTGGAGATGGTGCGCGAGGCGGTGGAACGCGGCCGGCACGCGCATCTGCCGTTCTATCTGGGAACCCGGGACGGCCACGGGCTCTACCGGAAGGTCGGGTTCGACGTCCCGAACGAACGCCAGATGATGCGGCCCGGCACGAAGCAGCTCAGCTAGGCAGATCGGCCCGCGTGTCGATGTCCCGGGGAAGGTCTGCATCCACCGAGACGTCATGGACCCATTCGGGGTGACTTGCCATGAGCACGCGAGCCCCCACGTCGCCGTAGAGGTGGCCCGCTTCGGCGTAGATCTCGCGGGATAGGAGCGCAGGGCCGGGGCCGTCGCGATAGGCCGCCCGCACGATCTGCTTGCGAGAGCTCGCGAACGCCTCGATGAGCGCCCGAACCACGTGCGGACTCACGCCCGGCTGATCCGCCAGCAGGATGACGGCCGCTTCACTTCCCTCGTCGATGTCGTGGAACGCTGCTGCGAGCGAGGTCGCCTGACCGTCGCGGTAGCCGATGTTCCTGACGAAGCGGCCGCCCGGCGGAAGGTTGATCGCCGCTTCGACGGCGTCGGCGTCGTAACCGGTCACCACCAGGAGTTCATCGACAGCGGCCTCGGCCAGCGTGTCGACCGAGTGCTGTGCAAGGGGCTTGCCGTCCAGCACGACGAGCTGTTTGGTGCCGCCGAAGCGAGACCCCGTGCCGGCGGCCAGCACGACCCCGGAGATCACGGCCGGACGCCGCGTCGCAGGAGACGCGAGAAGAACCGGCTCACGATCGCCCACACGGCGGAGAGCCCCAGCGCGAACCCTCCGACGGGGGCAGGCGCCGGAGGCTTCCCTTCCACGCGCGCTGCCGCTTCGATCCCCGATGGCTCGCCGGCCGTCTGCTCGGCCGTCATCGCCGTCTCCAGGCAGTCGGCGAACCGCTGCGTGAGCTGCTTCGAGATCTCGGGCAGCAAGCCGCGGGACAGCTGCGCGGCAGCACCGGTGAGGGTGATGTCGGCCGACATCTTCACGGTGGTCGAGCCCTCCTCGGGCCCGGGTTCCAACCAGCTGGTGACCGTGGCGTTGGCCGCGCCCTTGCCTTTCGTTTCCATCCCTTTGGCGGTGAGTGAGATGCGCTGGGCGTCGTCGTCGCGACTGTTCACGACGACCGTGCCGGCGAACGACATGGCCACCGGCCCGAACTTCATCTCTACCTTTCCCTTCCACGTGCGGTCGTCGACGACCTCGGTGAGCTCGGCGCCCGGCATGCAGGGGGCGACCTTCTCGACATCCAACAGGTACGTCCAGAGCGACCCTGCCGGGGCGGCGACGGTGAAGGCGTTGTCTATCTGCATGGTGGCGAGCCTACCGGGCCTGGCGATCGTGGATGGGTCCGGGGCGCGCCCGCAGAGGGCCGCCGTCGCGGCCCCGTTTCACGGCGATGATCTCGGCCAGGATCGACTGTGCGATCTCTTCGGGTCCTTCGCTGCCGAGGTCGAGGCCCGCGGGGCCGTGCAGTCGCGCGCGGAACGCATCCGTCGCCACGCCTCTCGCGGACAGGTCGTGCAGCATGCGTTCGGTGCGCGCGGCGGGACCGAGCGCCCCGATGTAGCGGGCCGGTGACCGTGACAGCCCCTCGAGGTACCCGAGGTCGCGTTCGTAGCGGTGGGTCATGACCACGGCGAAGGTGCGCTCCGTGACGGTTCCGAGTTGTCCGACCTCCTCGGGTTCGTCCAGGAGCACGAACCCGGAGGCGTCCGGGAACCGTTCCCGGCTCAGGAAAGCCGCCCGTTCATCCACCACGTCGATCCTCCATCCGAGGACGGCGGCCGCGTGAACCAGGGGCACGGCATCGTGGCCGGCCCCGCAGACGACGAGATGGAGCGGAGGTTCGAGCACCTCGACGAATGCCTGAACGTCGGGGCCCAGTTCTCGGACGGCGGAGCATTCCTGCGTCGATTGCTCTGCTGCGGCGGCGCGCGCTGCGACGTCCACGGCGGCATCTCCGAGCGAAGCGGGCGACTCCGGCGACTCCGGCGCCGAGGGGTCCCACAAGAGCCGCGCGCCCGAGGGGACCTTTGCGTTCGAGGACCGGATCACGGTGACGAGGCAGATCGGCCGCGCTTCGCCGATCGCACGGTGGAGCGCACCCGCAACCGCACCCGCCTCCCGGGCCGGCTCGATGTAGACCTCGATGGCTCCGTTGCACCCCAGGCCCAGTCCCCACACGGCGTCGTCTTCCGCGGTTAGGTCCCACGTGGCGAGCCGCGGCGTCCCCTCGTCCATGACGATCCGTCCGACATCTGCGACGTCACCCTCCAGGCAACCGCCGCTGATGTTCCCGATGGGTGCGCCGTGTTCGGGTATCAGGAGCCGTGCCCCGGGGCGCCGGTACGTGGAGCCCCGGACGGCGACCACGGTGGCCAACGCCATCCGTTCTCCGTTCGCGGACAGCGCCTCGATGGCCGCCAGCACATCGGCGATCTCGCTCACGGCGGGATGGTAGCCGCGTCCGCGCCCATCCGGCCTTCCCGGGCAGTCACGGGACGCCCGGCACGAACAACGCCAACTCGGGCTAAGCCCTTCGGTCCCGCGTGCCGATATGTTCGTGGCATGGACGACTCCTTCGCCTTCCAGGGCACACGGGACCCACGGCGTCTGCACCCTCGGGTGCTGAAGCTCGGCCTGGCCGGTTCCGCGTTGCTGCTGGTCACGCTCGTTCTCGGTGCGTGGGCCGTCTCCAGCGAACGAACGAGCTTCCACCGCTTGGAGGAGGCCAACGCGCTGGCCGCCCGCCAGACCGCGCTCCAGAACCGCCAGTTGGCGGTAGCCGAAGCGGCGACCCAGACGGTCGCGGTTCCCGCGACCGTCGATCCCAGCGTGGCGGCGCTACAGGCCCAGCACGAAGCTTTCGCCGCGCTTCGCGCGGCGAAAGCGCTCCACCGCTCCACGGGAACCTTCACCGCGGCGGGGCCGGCCGAACTCACCGCGTCGACCGCCGGACGCGTCTTCGTCGACGGACCCTCGATCGAACCGCAAGTCGTCAGCGTGTCCACGAGCAAGACCGCCTGGGCTGCGGCCGTCATGTCGAGTGAGGGGATCTGCTACTACGTCAGGGTCGCGCCGACGGACGCCATCCGGTACGGAACGGGTGTCGCGTGCACGGGCGCGGCCGCCATGCGCGCCAGCGGGGGTAGATGGTGAGCCGTCAGAAGCAGGCGCACGATCTCGGGTTCGGCGGCTCGTATGAGCCGGTTGCGGCGCGCCAGGAGCCGGAGCTGATCGCCGTCTCGCGCTCCGCAGGGAGTCTCGGCACCAAGCGGCTCCTCATCATCGGGGGCCTGTTGATCGTCGGCGCAGTGGTGTTCGGCTTCATGAAGTTCCTCTCGAGTTCCGGCAAGGAGATCGGCGCCGATAACCAGCAGATCATCGGCCAGATCGATACGGGGAAGGACCGCGACGCACAGATGGGCGCTCGGAACGCGCTGATCGCCTCGAAGGTCATCTTCGTTGATGGAGGGTCGTACTCCGGTGTCGACCCGGCGAGCCTGTCGCAGGTCGAGCCGGCACTGCGCTACACCACCGGCCCCTCGACAGGAGCCACGAACGTGAGCGTGTCCGCCGCGGCGAACCAGATCGGGATCGCGGTGAGTGCGGGGAAGACCTGTTGGTACCTCGTGGACTCGCCGGGAGGGGGAACGAAGTACGGCTCGGGCACCGGCCCCTGCACCGGGGCGGTCGCGATCCGCGTTGCCAACGCGCCCTCCTGGTAACGGGAGCGCCGCTACACTTCGCACGTGACTCAGGTATCCGTAACCGTCAACGGTGACCCGCGATCCGCCGACGTAGAACCGCGAACGCTCCTGGTCTATCTCATCCGCGACGAACTGAAGCTCACCGGCACGAACGTAGGCTGCGACACCTCCTCCTGTGGGTCTTGCACCGTCCTGCTCGATGGGGAATCGGTAAAGTCGTGCACGCTTCTCGCGATGCAAGCCGACGGCCGCGCCGTCACCACCATCGAGGGATTGGCCGAGGGCGAGGTACTGCACCCGCTCCAAGATGCGTTCCACCGTAACCACGGACTGCAATGCGGGTTCTGCACGCCGGGCATGCTCATGGCCGCCGCAAGCTTCTTGCAAGAGAACCCTGCGCCGACCGAAGACGAGGTTCGTGAGGCGCTCGAAGGCAATCTCTGCCGATGCACGGGCTACGAGAACATCGTGAAGTCAGTGGTGGACGCCGCGAGCCGGGGTGCGCGTTGATCCCCGCGGCGTTCGAGTACGTCCGTGCCGGGAGTGTCGAACACGCGATGGAACTCCTGGCCGCCGACGAAGAGGCGAAGCTCCTGGCCGGCGGCCACTCCTTGATCCCGCTGATGAAGCTCCGTTTCGCGCGCCCGACCACCCTGATCGACATCGGGAGACTCTCCGAACTCAGCTACATCCGGAGGCAGGACGACCACGTGGCCATCGGCGCGCTCACCCGCCATCACGACCTTGCGAACTCCGCGGTGCTGCAGCAGGACTGTCCCATCGTGGCGGACGCCGCCTCGCAGATCGGTGATCCGCAGGTCCGTCACATGGGAACCATCGGGGGAAGCGTCGCGCACGCCGACCCGGCAAGCGATCTGCCAACGGTGTTGGTCGCGCTGCAGGCGACCTTCGTCATCCAGACGGCGGGCGGCTCGGAACGGAGCGTGGCCGCGGGTGCGTTCTTCCACGGACTCTTCACCGCCGACCTGGCGCCGACCGAAGTTCTCACAGAGATCCGGGTGCCGTTGATGAGCGGCGGGTGGAGCTTCATGAAGTTCACGCGGCGCGCGCAGGACTGGGCGTTGGTGGGTGTCGCGGCGGTCGCGGGATCCGGTGGCGTCACGATCGCGCTGGCGAACATGGGCCAGACCCCCATCCGCGCGAGCGCTGTGGAGCAACGACTGGCTGCGGGCGATGTTCCCGCGGTGGCTGCGCTCGTGGCGGATGAAGGAACGGCGCCTCCGTCCGACTCGTTCGGCGACGCCGGGTATCGGCGCGAACTCGCCAAGGTGTTGGTGAACCGCGCGGTGACCGAAGCACTCGCCTGAACCCGTTCGGCGAACCCGCGTTGTGTGGCGCGCGCGCAGCCGCTGCTAAGGTCGCGATATGTCACGGATCACGGCGAACCTCGCGTGGACCAGCCACGATTGGGAGCGTGTCGGGAAGCAAGGGGGCGCTGCCATCGCGATCGCCGTGGTGGTAACGCTGGTCGGACGACGCTACGTCCATAGCGCGCGCCGGCGCGCGGAGACCCGTCCCGATGAGAGTGGCGGGCGCAGACACCGCCGGACGGCGACGGTCACCGGTCTGGTGGTGGGTACGGCGCAGGTACTGGTGTGGTTCGCCGCGCTGTTGGTGATCATCGGAGCCGTCGGCGTGCGCGTCGGCCCGTTGATCGCGAGTGCGGGGATCGTGGGGGTGGCGCTCGGATTCGGCGCGCAGACCCTGGTGAAGGACACCCTGGCCGGTCTGTTCATCGCGCTCGAGGGACAGTTCGATGTCGGGGACACCGTGGACCTTCAGAGCGATGGCGGCGTGGTGTCGGGCACCATCGAGGGGCTCAGCCTCCGGGTGACCACCGTCCGGCAGTTCGATGGGGCGCTCTCCATCGTGCCGAACGGATCCATCCACGTCACCAGCAACAAGACGCGGGGCTGGGGCCGGGCCATCGTCGATGTCCGGGTCGCGTTGGATGAAGACCCCGAGCGCGTTCGAGACCTCCTGGAAGAACTGTTCGACGGTCTCATCGACGAACCGCCGTTCGACGTCTGGCTCCGGGACCGCCCCAAGGTCCTGGGCGTGACTCAGTTGACCGATGTGGCGCAGGTGATCCGGGTCGCGGCCGAGACGCAGCCGAACCACCGGTTGGACGCCGAACGCCGGCTGCGAGCGCTCATCTCAGCCCGCGTCACCGAACGCGGCGTGAGATCACCGCCGGTCATGGTGTCGGCCCCACGCTCCTCACAGCCCTGAGTGGGCCGCCCGTGTGCCGGGTTCCCCGCCCGCCCGTAGCATGACGCGATGGACCCCTCATCCCTCGGTTCCGTCGACGAACTCCAACGCGGACTGGCCGGCGCTGCCTACCTGGCCGACCGAGGGCTCACCACCGCCATCCATCTCGCTCTCTCGTTGGGCAAGCCGCTCCTCCTGGAAGGGGAGGCGGGCGTCGGGAAGACAGAGGTCGCGAAGGTGCTCGCCGAACTCCTGGGCCGTGACCTCATCCGCCTGCAGTGCTACGAGGGGATCGACGCCGCCCAGGCGCTCTACGAATGGAACTACGCGCGGCAACTCATCGCCATCAGGGCCATGGACGCCGCCGACGCGGGCGCCGGAGTCACCGATCTGTTCGGCCCTGAGTTCTTGGTGGAGCGTCCGTTGCTCTCGGCCATCCGTGCGGGCGCGGGCGCGGTGCTCCTCATCGACGAACTCGACCGCGCGGACGATGAGTTCGAGGCGTTCCTGCTGGAGATCCTTTCCGAGTTCGCGGTGACGATCCCCGAAGTGGGGCGCATCGTCGCGGGATCGCCTCCCGCCGTCATCCTCACCTCGAACCGGACGCGGGAACTTCACGACGCCCTCAAGCGTCGGTGCTTATACCACTGGATCGACCACCCCACCCTCGAACGGGAGGTGGAGATCATCCTCGCCCGCGCGCCGCACGTCGGTCCCGCGCTCGCGCGCGATGTGGCGACCGCCGTGTCGCGGCTCCGCGAGCTCGACCTGGCCAAGCTGCCCGGCGTCGCCGAGACCATCGATTGGGCGAATGCGCTGACGTTCCTGGGTGTCTCGCGGCTCGATCCTTCCGTCGCAGCGGACACGCTGGGCGCCGTGATCAAAGACCATGAAGATCAGGAGCTGGCGACATCGGTCCTGTCGGATGTCGCCCGCCCGGCAGACGGCTGAGATGGCTCCGGACGGGGGCGTTCGAACGGTCGAGGCCCTGGTGCGGCTCGGCAGGGACCTCCGGGCAGCGGGACTGCAGGTCGGAACGGGTCGCGTGCTGACCTTCGTGCGCGGAACCGCGGCGTTGGGTTCGACCGCCGCCGAGGATCTTTACTGGGCGGGGCGCGCCACGCTGATCGCCCGGCCCGAGGACGCCGAGACCTTCGATCGGGTGTTCGCGCGGTGGGTGCTGGCCGACTCGGGACGCCCGACGGAGATCGCCGGCGAACGTCCTCCCGATGAACTCATGGGGACCGACCCGATGAGCCCGACCCTGATCGTTGGAAGCACCTCGGGAGACGACGTGACCGCTCCGCCGTCGACCGAGGGAACGGGTGAGCGGCTCGGTTCGGTGGCGAGCGGTATTGAGGTCCTGCGGCACAAGGCGTTCTCCCAGATGACGCCAGGGGAGCGACGTGTGGTCGAGCGGGCCATCCGCCGCCTCTCGGTGCGGGCGCCGGTGGAGCACACGCGCCGGTACCGGGCCTCGCGGCGCGGCGCTCGCTTCGACATGCGACGAACGCTCCGCGCCTCCCTCCGAACGCAGGGTGAACCGTTCGACCGTCGGTGGCGTGCCCGTCGAACGCGGTCCAGGCCTCTCCTGCTGATCCTGGACGTGAGTGGATCGATGGCTCCGTACTCCCGCGCCCTCATCCAGTTCGGCTACGCAGCCATGAGCGCCGGCCGCAGGGTCGAGGTGTTCTGTTTCGGCACGCGTCTCACCCGCGTCACGAGAACCCTGCGGACGAACGATCCCGATCGGGCACTCGAACGGATCGGCGAGCAGGTCGCTGACTGGGAGGGTGGCACGCGGATCGGCGAGTCGCTGAAGATCCTGGTGGACGGCTGGAGCCAGCGGGCGGCGCTCCGCGGCGCGGTGGTGGTGCTCTGTTCGGATGGGTTGGAACGCGGCGATCCAGAGGTCCTTCGGCACCAGATGGTTCGCCTGCACCGGCTGGCCCACAAGGTGATCTGGGCCAACCCGCTCAAGGGGTCATCGCGATACGAGCCGTTGGCCCGCGGGATGGCGGCGGCCCTCCCCAGCGTCGATGCGTTCGTGAGCGGGCACGATCTGGAGAGCGTGGAAGCACTGGCGGCCGTCCTTGCGACGTGAAGGTAGCCTGAACCCCATGGACGACGAGGACATCTTCGCCGCACACGAAGAAGATTTCGCGCGGGCTGCGGCCGATGTCGACCGTCGTCGGCCGAACCGGCGGGGGTTCTGGATCATGCTCGCGGCCATCGGAGTCACGGGCTTGCTGGTGGTGGTGGAGATCTTCGCGAACCGCCCGCTCGTGTCGGCGATCGGGCGGGCGCAGCACGATCTTCGCCTGATCCATGCCCGGGCGCTCGAGATCGAGAACGCCGCCGGTTCGTTCAGGGATGCAGACGCGGGCACGCTTGCGCTGCCCGGGGACACCGTCACGCTGATCTCAGGCGATCTGGTGGCGACCGGTGCCGGTCAGGTGAGCGTGTACGCATCGTCCGACGGTTGGGCCGCGGCGACGGAAGCCCGGCCGAACGCGTGCTTCTACATCGCCGAAGACGCCGGCGGGGATGTCACGAGGTATGGCGGCGGCACCGTGTGCAGTGGCGCCGCCGCGTTCCGGCAGGCGAACGACACCGCCTGGTAGTCACGGCTGCGGAGGCGGTTGATCTCCCGCTCCGGGCGACGGCGGCGGCACAGGCGGCGGCGGCGGTGGGATCGGCGCGGCACCCGGGGAAGCCGGGGGCCATACGGTTCCGGCGGCACCCCCGGTTGTGCCCGCGGCGGTCATTCCCGCGCTGGCGTTCCCCACCCCGGCGTTCCCCACCCCGGCGTTCGTACCCTTGCGGATGACGACGGTGTTGGCCGCGCGATCGCCGAGGCGCTGACGCTTTGGCGACGTCCACACCAGGATCGCCGCTACCAGGTAGGCGAAGAGCGCGTCGACGATACGCAGGAGGTTGCGGACGATCGCACCCTGCCATGTACATTTCGAGCCGTCCTCCTGCACGACGCGGATGCCCATCGCCAGCTTCCCCACCGTGGCCCCGAGTGTCGCCTCCATCACCGCGTAGTAGACGAGCCAGATGAGCAGGATGCCCAAAGCACCGCCGCCGTGGAAATGGAAGCTGTACGTGGTCATGCCGGACTCGGATCGGACGTGCTGGTAGTCGCCGAAGGGAGTTCCCACCGCGAACACGATGATCGAATCGATCAGGATCGCGACGAATCGCCTGCCTACGCTCACGTATTGCACGGGTGCGTCCTTCCCTCGAAGATATCCGACGGTAAGGGGACAGCCCTGCTGGGTCAAGCCACCGGCCGCTCATCTTGCGACGCAGCGCGTTCTGCCACCATTGACCCCATTCAAGATTTCACCCTCCGGATGCCGATGACTAGCCCATGCGGGGGACACGGCGATACGCGGCGGCAGGGGTCCTCACGGCGATGGTTGCCGCCGCCGCGTCCCTTCCGTCCGCCGCCGTTGCTGTGGTTGGAGCATCGTCGACGACGACGACCTTGGCACCGGGCCTGACCCTGACGAAGGTGAGCGATCCCGCGGGTCCGTATCAGATCAGGATCCTCACAGTCGACCCCAAGAGGGCAGTCAGCCTTGACGTCGCGACCGCCGGACGCGCCATCGGCGGCTATGCGTTGACCAGCCGCATCGGTTCGAACTTGGGTGCATTGGCGGCGATCAACGGTGACTTCAGCGTGAACCCCGGGCGTCCCGTGCACGCGCTCATGGAAGACGGGATGTATCTCCAGAGCGGTGTCCAGCCCGGCGCCGCCTTCTCGGAGTCCCACGATGAACTCCAGGGCTACGTCGGAGGTCCGAACGTCACCGTGGGGGCGGCGACGGTGGGCGTGGCCGGTTCCGATGTCTCGATCGCACGATGGAACAGCGGACCCCCTGCGACCGATCAGATCGTTGCGTTCTCACCCTACGGAGGCACCGAGGAGCGGCCGCCCACCAACGCCTGCGCGGCCCGGCTGACATCGCCGACGAAGCTCAAGTGGACGAGCACCAGTCAGTCGAAGCTCACGCGCGACTACAAGGTCGACTCCGTGCGGTGTTCCTCCTCGGCGATGACGTTCGGGACCAGTGGCGCCGTCATCCTTGCGTCGCGCACGTCCGGCACCGGCGCGAACGCCCTGAAGAAGCTCAACGCCGGCGGAACGCTGCGTCTCACCTGGACCGACGGGTGGACGGGCAGCATGGACGCGCTCGGCGGGCAGCCGCTCCTGCTGGACAACGGCGTTGTGGTTGCGCCCGCCACCTGTGGCGGCGACTACTTCTGCATGCGGAACCCTCGCACGGGGATCGGGCTCGCCGCCGATGGCCGCGTCTTCATGGTCACCGTTGATGGGCGGTGCTCGTGTTCGGTCGGGATGACGTTGGTCCAGTTCGCGAAGGAATTCCAGATGCTGGGCGCGAAGTGGGCGGTCAACCTGGACGGGGGTGGCGGATCCACGATGTGGGTGAAGGGTCAGGGTGTGGTCAACCGTCCCTCGGACACCACTGGGGAGCGCCCGGTCACGACCGCGCTGCTCGTGCTTCCCGGCTCGGATCCCAGCGAACCGACGCCGGGCATAGGACTCGGCTTGGTATCCGATTCCGGTCTCGTGAGCGCTATGCAGGCGCACGCCGCGGGCGAGCTGGCGGCGGCCGATCCGGGTTCGACCGGTGGGTTGTTCCAGGCGTTGGGCGATGGATGGCTGGGCTGTGTCGCTATCCCGTGTTCTGCAAGCCCGCCGCCACACCACTGATGGTGATGGCCGCCAGACGCTCGAGTTCCGCGCGGCGCTCCGCGTCCGCGACCCCCGCTCGAAGTTCGGTGAGCGTTCGCACCTGCAGGAGACTGAGCGCGTCGACGTAGGGGTTCCGCAGATCGATCGCCCGTCGCAGGGCCGGTCGGTCGGTGAGCGGCTCCGAACCGCCCGTCACCGCCAGCGTCAGCGAACGGGTGAGTTCGAACTCCGTACGGATCCGGTCCCACAACATGTGCGCCGGCGCGAGCCCCGCGTAGCGTTCGCCGATGGTCATGTCGGCCTTGGCGAGTGAGAGTTCAACGTTCTCGAGGAAACTGGCGAAGAACGGCCACTGGCTGCGCATCGCCCGCAGCCGTTTGATCCCCGCGGCCCTGCCCTGCGGTCCGGGCCCCGCCACCGCTGCCAATCCGGATCCGACCCCGAACCATCCGGGCAGGTTGATCCGGCTCTGTCCCCACGCGAACACCCACGGGATGGCGCGGAGATCCTGGGAGCCACGTGCCCCCTGGTTCCCGCGCCGCGCGGGCCGGGATCCGAGCGTCAGCGCGCCGATCTCATCCATCGGCGTGATCCGGAGGAAGAGATCGACGAACTCCGGGTGTTCGACCAGCTCCCGATAGGCTTGCTCGGACGCGGCGGCCATCAGGCCCGCGTCGTCGTGGAATCGATCCCACGCTGCGGCCGTGGCCCGGTCATGCGCCGGCGTGGAGGCCACCAGCGAGGCGTTCGTGAGCTGCTCCAGGTGACGCTGCGCGACGCGGAGGTTCCCGTAGCGGGCGAACGCCACCTCACCCTGCTCGGTGACCTTCACCCGTCCGGCCACCGATCCCGCCGCCTGTCCGAAGATCGCGCGATTCGTCGGTCCCCCGCCGCGTCCCAGTGCACCGCCGCGTCCGTGGAACAGCGTGAGGGTGACGTGGTTCCAGGCGGCCCACGCGGCGAGGTCGCCCTGGGCACGGAAGAGCGTGATGTTCGCGGCGAGGACGCCGATCTCTTTCGCCGAATCCGAGTAGCCGAGCATGACCTCCATCCGGCGCTCGCGAGCCGCCAGATGCTCGCTGAAACCCGGTAGTTTGATCAACCGGTCCAGCAACGGTGTGGCGCCGTCGAGATCCCTCCGGGACTCGAGCAACGGAACGACATCCAGCGTGAGCCCTCCGTCGGGAACCGCCAGTCTCCCGAGCGCGTATACCGCCAGCACGTCGGCGGGGGAATGCGTGAAGCTCACGACGTAGCGACCGGCGGACTCCGGCCCGAAGCGTGCCTGGATGTCGCGGATCGCGCGGAGCGTCTGCACGGTCTCTCTGGCACCGCTGCTCAGCCCATCGAGATCCACCGGCGAGCCAGAGGCCCCACCGAAAGCGAGACGGTCCAGCGCTACGGTGTCCTCCGGGTCATGCCCAAGCTCGCGCAACGTCTCGGCGTGGATCTTCGCGTGCTGACGAACCTCGAGCATGGCGAGGTGGAATCCGAAGATCTCCGCCTGCCACACCAGGTGCTGGAGTTCCCCGAACGCCAGGCGAGCGAGGCCCGCGTCCGCAAGCGAACGCTGGAGCGTGCGCAGATCATCGAGGAACGCTGCCGGGTCTGGATAGGAGCCCGCACCTCGGGTTCGGCTGGCGGCGAGGCGTTCGGCAGCCATCACCAGGGCGCGGCGATGGGGGGCGTCGGGAAGGGTCCGCGCGAGCCGGGATGCGACCCGTGGGAACAGCTCCTCGTCGCGTCGCAGGCATACCTGTAGGTCCGCCGAGGCGGGCGCATCTCGATCGGATACCGCGAGCGAACGGGCGATCCTGCGTGAGGCGGCCTCGAGTCCCAGCAGGAGGTGCTCGGATGCGATCGCGGCTGCGGAGACGGTCGTGACCGACGTGACGTGCGGATTGCCGTCCCGGTCCGCGCCGATCCACGATCCCCACCGCAGCGGTGGATCGCTGAATGCCGGTGGGCGTTCGCCGGAGCCGGGGGCGAGGCTCCGGTCGAGCGACCGGCAGACGAGCGGGGCCACGCGGAAGATCGTCTGATCGAATAGCGCCATGGCAGCACGCACCTCGTCCAGCGGCTGGGGTCGATGTCGGCGAACTGGGTCCGTCCGCCAGAGCGATACGACCTCCTCCATGAGGCGGCGGTCATCGTCTTCGCGTTCCCCCGGCAAGAGGTGCGGATCGTCCAGGCGGTCCAGGAGGGCAGAGACCCGCCACAGCGTTTCGAGCGTCGCCCGGCGCCGAGCTTCGGTCGGGTGCGCGGTGAGCACCGGCGTTACCCGGAGCCCGCCGACGAGTCCGGCGAGTGCGTCGGCGCCGAGCTCCCGGCCGGCCTCGGCGACCCCTGCGGCAACGGAGTCTGCGACGTCGGGACCCCGCTCGCGGAGAGACCGGATGCGTTGGCGCTCCTCCGCGAGGTTCGCCAGCTGGAAGTAGCACGTGAACGCGCGCGCCACCTGCTCGGCTCGACCAGGCTCGAATGCTCCCGCGATCCTCACCGGCGCTTCGAGCGCGGCCGGACCTGCGTTCGCGCGGCGGGCGGCGATGGTCGCGTGCCGCAGCCGCTCGACGTCCTGGAGGAGCTCAGGTCCCTCGGTCTCTTCCAGGACGCGCCCGAGCGCGGTGGAGAGGAGGCGCACATCTCGCCGGAGGGCGGTGGGGACGTCGGTCGGCATGGCGTCAGCGTAGGAGCGGAGCGCTCGCTAGAGCTAATCCGCTCAACCGGGCGGTCATCGACCTGCGGTCATCGTGACCGTGAACGCGCGATCCAGGAGCTCGACGGGATGGACGACCTGCGCTTGCACGCCGAGCTCGCGAAGGCCGGCGAGCAACTGCATCGTGCAGCCGGGGTTGGCGCTCGCGATGGTGGTCGCGCCGGTATCGCGGATCGCCTCGGCCTTCTGGCGCCGGAGTTCGCCGGAGAGTTCGGGCTGCGTGATGTTGTAGAGGCCGGCCGCACCGCAGCAACGATCGCCGTCGGGGATCTCGACGAGCTCCAGTCCGGGGATCCGGCGCAGGAGTTCGCGAGGTTCGTCGTGGATCTTGAGGACCCGCAGCGCGTGACACGCATCGTGGTAGGCCACGCGGAGCGGAGCGCCCCGGTTCAACCGTCCGAACATCACGCCGGGGGCCAACCCTTCTCCATGGAGGAAGGCCATGACCTCGTGTATCGGTGGTCCGCCTGACTGCTCGGAGAGATGAGCGGCGCAGCCCGCCGCGTTCACGATGACGTGATCGGCACCGGTGAACACCTTCGCGTTGTGTGCGGCCAGCGCGCGCCCGGTTTCCAGCCGGCCGTTGTGGGCGGGGAGCGCGCCACAACACGATTGGTCTCGGGGGACGGAGACCCGCCAGCCGTTCGCGGCGAGGACCCTTATGGTCGCCAGATTCACACTGCGGAACCAGCGGTCCTGAACGCAGCCGCTCAGGAGGGCCACGGTTCCCCGCACGGCCGTCCCCGCAGGGGGCTCCGTCGTCCTAGGGAGCCGGCTGAACAGGGCGCTTGGACGGGGAGCGAGTGCTCGAACGCGGCGGGGCAGGAACGGGCGAACCAACGGTTGGACCGCCGCCGCCATCCAGAGCAGCTTCTTCCGCGGCAGGAGGGCTTCCAGCCCAAGGCGTCTGAGCATCCTGGCAGGGGCGGGCCGCTGCCGTTCGATCTGGACGCGCGACGCCTCCATCATCCGGCCGAACGGCACGTGCGACGGGCACACGTCCTCGCACGCCCTGCACGCCAGGCACTGATCCATCAGCTCCGCGAAGCGTTCGTCGGGTGTCGCGATACCGTCGGCGACGGCTCGCATGGCGGCGATCCGGCCCCTCGGTGACATCGCCTCTTCCCCGCTCAGGCGGTAGGTCGGGCAATGCGGGAGGCAGAGACCGCAGGCGACACACGAATCGAGGTCGGCGTCGGCCGGAGCCTCCAGGCCGGGGATCCAACCGGGGGTCATGCCGTCGGCGCGTCCGATGAACCGGGTCCCGGGAGGCAGGACGGTGCCCAATGGAGCTGCTGCTTCGGGAACGGGGTGATCGTGCGGGGTGACCATCACGCCATCCTCACATGCCGTTCGTCCGACGGTGGTTACTTCACGGGGATCAGGATGGGCAACGGTGTCGCCTTGCAGGCACCGGCGAGACAGGGGAGGCCCAGCGCGTCCTCGATGGCGCGCAAGGTTGAGGAATGGTCGTAGGTGTGTCCGTCCTGCGTCCCACCCTTCGAGGGAACGGGCGCGCCACCGATGAACGTGGCGATATGTTCGGTGGATGTCTCACCCTCGTCCCACGTCAGGATGACCGCGCCCTGGGGGCCCGCGCTCTGGATCAGGGAGGCCCAGTTCCGGTTCAGCCACAGGTCGCCGCCGGGTTGATCACCCTGGGCGGCTCCGCACTGCGACGCCGTGTTGTGCATGTCGTGGCAGAGGTTCGGGATGACGAACGTCAGGGCAGGAAGGTGCACGCCCTTGAAATTGTCCACGGGAGCCGAGCCATCAGCCGGCGTGTCGTTGGGGAAGTTACGGACGTGCGACGTGCACGCCGCCCCCGTTGAGGTGCTCGAGAACAGCAGCGGCGGAACATGCTTGCGCGCGTAATCGTTGGACGCCGTGTCCGAGCTCACTCCGGTGAAACACGAACCCGTCCCACCGGGATAGCCCTCGGCGAACACGGTCCAGCCGACGCCGTGCTTGTCCATCTGGTCGAACAGACTGGGACACGTTCGGTCCCACGCCGAATCCGAGCCGTCCGCGCCGCACGATTGTCCCGCCGCCATCCACACGTAGTTGGGAAGCGACGGGGCCGAGTTCGCATGCATCTGCGTGAGGGCGATGGTGTTCGGTGCGATCGTGTCGTGGATGAAATGGAGCGCGGTGTTCCCAACGATGGTGTCGTACGGGCTGTTCTCCATGACGATGACCACGATCTTCTTCGGTTGTGTTGGCGAGGCCGCCGTTGGCTTCGGGGTGTGCGTGGAGGCCTTCGGCGAGATGAGCGTCGGGGTGGGGAAGGATGAGACCTCCGAGTCGCTGCATGCAGCGGCGCCCATCAAGAGGAGGGAGAGCGCGAGGGCGGGGGTTCGACGCGACATGAGGTTGTCGGAGAGCCTAGCGGTTCGCGCAGAGGAAGGGGTCACGGCTATCCTTCGCGGATGGCTCCCTCGAAGGTCCGTCCCTCGCGCAAGGCGGCATCGTTCACGGAGTCCGTCATCCGGGAGATGACCCGCCTGGCCATCGATCACGGCGCGATCAACCTGTCGCAGGGGTTCCCGGACTTCTCCGCGCCACCCGAGGTGAAAGAGGCTGCGCGCCAGGCGATCGCGAACGATATCAACCAATACCCCATCACTTGGGGCGCGGAGCGGTTCCGCGAGGCGATCGCCGCGATGTACCGCGCCCTGTATGGCATGACATGGGTGGATCCGCTCCGCCACATCACCGTTACCTGCGGTTCGACCGAGGGGATGATCGCGGCCATGCTCGGCGTCCTGGACCCGGGCGACGAGGTGATCCTCTTCGAGCCCTACTACGAGAACTACCGTCCGGACTCGATCATCTCCGGCGCGGTGCCCCGCCTGGTCACGCTCCACGAGCCCGACTGGGCCTTCGATCCCGACGAACTCGCGGCTGCGTTCGGCCCGAAGACCCGGGGGATCGTCCTCAATACGCCGAACAACCCGACGGGAAAGGTGTTCACACGCAAGGAGCTCGAAACCATCGCAGCGTTGTGCCTGGAGCACGATGTCGTAGCGTTCACCGACGAGATCTACGAGCACATCACCTACGACGGCCATCTGCATATCCCTCCCGGTTCGATCCCCGGGATGGAGGACCGCACGGTCACGATCAGCGCGCTGTCGAAGACGTATGCGGTCACGGGCTGGCGGGTCGGCTGGGTCGTCGCACCGGACGCCCTGGTTGGAGGGATCAGGAGCACGCACGACTTCCTCACCGTCGCCGCGGCCGCCCCGCTTCAGGAAGCCGGTGCGGTCGCATTACGGCTCCCGGCCCAGTTCTACGAACATGAAGCCATCGCCTACACGGCTCGCCGGGACCTGATGGTCTCGATCCTGCGCGAAACGGGCTTCAAGGGCAGAGACTCCCCAGGGCGCGTACTACGTGATGGCCGACATCACCGGTGTCGCGCGCGAGGGTGAGGACGACGTCGCCTTCGCCACGCGGATGGTCGAAGAGGTGGGGGTGGCAGTCGTCCCCGGATCGTCCTTCTACAGCGACCCCGCGAAAGGGCGGCATCTGGTTCGATTCGCCTTCCCCAAGAAGCTGGAGACGCTCGAAGCTGCGGGCGAACGCCTCCGTCGCGCCTTCACCTGAGCCGTCGGGTCAGAGCTGCTGGAGCGCGGCTCGTCCCAGAGAGATCAACCGCGGGCACGCGTTGCTCCGCTCGTATTGGATACCGAGGTGGAGTAACCGGCCGTTCGTGTAGATGGACAGACCGCCGCATCCGGAGAGCAGGGCCTCCTCGCCCAGGTTGCGTACGGGCCGCGCCAGGTATGGGTCGAGGTGCCCGAAGCGGGCCTGATACTGGCGTGCGGTTATCGGCTGCGTCGTGACGACCAGCTCCCCGTAGCCGCCATCGGTGTCGTATGCGCAGGAACTGCTGTCGCCGGGAGGCGCGATGGGGAAGTCGTTCGCGGTGAGTTCCCGCACGCCGGTGACGTTGCCCGGGACGGTCACTTCGACCAAGCCTTGAGGGAGGAGGGCACACGGGTCGACCGGAGGTGTTCCGCCCGTCCCCGCCGAGGAAGCGCCGTCGCGAGGCGTGCCATCGGTGCAGGCACCGACCACGAGGGTCGCGGCCAGAGCAGCGATGAGTAATGCGCGCCTCATACGCAAACCCTCTCATGCCTTCGAGCTCAACAGGTTCGTCTCGCGGCTAGCTGAGGATGCCCGCGGGGTCGAACGCGTCGACCAATCGCGCGGCGATGTCGGTCCCTTCCGTCGCGACCGCAGCCGCCGGGTGAACGCCGCCCCGGACCGCTGTCACCGTTCCGGACTCCGCTGCCACCAGCGTGCGTAAGGAGCCCAACGCGTCCTGGTCGGCGAGCGGGATCCACACCAGCCCGACGCCCATGAGGGCTCGCCAGCGGGAGGCTCCGCTCGTCGCGGTCTCGATCCGCGACGGCGTCACGGCCACTTCGGCCAGGACACCGGCGTCGGGCCAGAGTTCGTCGACCCGGCTGGTCGGTCGGTCCTCGTGCACGTCGAACGCCGCTGTGACCGCGCGCGCGGCCGCCGTTTGTTCTTCGACCTCCTCCGGCCACCCTTCCAGCACCAGTTCGATGCGGTCTGGTTCGGCGATGACCGCCGCCGGCAAGGGAACCGCGTCGAGCAATCGTTCGGCCGACGACACGCCGCCGTCATGGAGGACGAGCGTTCGGCGCACCTTCGGACGCGGCCGCACCTTGATCGCCACCTGGACGATGGCACCGAGCGAACCGAACGAGCCCGTGGCCAATCGGTGGACGTCGAAGCCGGTCACGTTCTTCACCGTTCGAGCACCGGACCGGATCAGCCGGCCATCGCCGGTCACCAGTTCCAGTTCCACCACGCTGTCGCGCATGAGGCCGGTGCGAAGCCGCCGGATGCCGGAGATCCCCGCTGCGATCACGCCGCCCACGGTGGCGTCGGGGTGGGCGTCCACCGGCCACTCCTGATCTCCGCCCGCAAGGAGCGCCTGCAAGTCTCGGATCCGCATGCCGGCCTCAACCACGGCGAGCATCTCGGCAGGGTCGTAGGCGATGACCCTGTCGAGTTGGGTCGTCCAGAGTTCGGCGCCCACGCCGCGGTTCACCGCCCGACCCATATCCCGTCGCCCGCCCACGATCAACGTGGCTGTGCCGGCCGAGGAGAGGTGCGAGAGCATCTCCGCGACGTCGGTCTTCGTGTCCGGGTGGAGACCTTCCATGGTCAGATCCACGATCCGGGGGGAAGCGCGGCCGCATCGCTCGCCGCGTCTCCGATGCCCGCAGCAGCGGCCGTCTCGGCTTCACCGGCCATCACGGCTGCACCGGCGCGCGCCACTGCGAAATCACCGCACCGCGCACCCTCGGGTAGCACCTTGAACGGATTCATCCGACCGTCAGGATCGAACGCCGCGCGGATGCACGCCTGGGCGCCCAGATCGTCGGAGGTGAACACGAGCGGCATGAAGTCGCGCTTCTCCAGTCCGATGCCGTGTTCGCCACTCAGCGCCCCGCCGGCATCGATGCAGAGGCGAACGATCTCCTCGCTCGCTCGCATCACGCGGTCAAGCGTTCCCGGCACGCCCAGGTCGAACGACAGCAAGGGATGGAGGTTGCCGTCGCCCGCATGGAAGACGTTGGTCACGATGAGGTCGTGACGTTCGGCGATGGCATAGACGCCGCGCAGCACTTCGACCAGACGGGTGCGGGGGACAACGCAATCGTGGAGGTGATAATGCGGCGCGATCTGTGCCACCGCGCCGAACGCCGATTTCCTCCCCTTCCACAGGAGCGCCCGCTCGGCCTCACCGTCGGCGGCACGAACCGTCCGGACGCCGTGCTCCCGAGCGGATCCCTCCACCTCGCGGCTCTGCGCCGCTACCGCGCCTGCCAGACCGTCGACCTCCACCAACAGCACGGCCGCGGCGTCGGTCGGGTAGCCGGCGTGCGCGAACGCCTCGACCGCCTGCACGATCCCTTGATCCATCATCTCGAGCGCGGCCGGAACAACGCCGCGGGCGATGATCGCGCTCACGGTGGCCGCCGCGTCCTCGACCGTCATGAAGTCCAGCAGCATCGTTCGCACGCTCGGGGCGATCGGCGTGAGCCGGACGCACGCGGCGACCACCACGCCCAGCGTGCCCTCACTCCCGACGACGACGCCGCGCAGATCCAGCCCTTGCGTTGAGGGTCCCTCGCTCCCCAGGCGAACCGAGGTGCCGTCCGGGAGCACCATGTCCACCGCGAGGATGTGAGCGCTGGTCACCCCGTGGGCAAGGCAATGCGGGCCGCCGGCGTTCGTGTTCACGTTCCCACCTACCGACGACGTCTGCTGGCTCGAAGGGTCCGGTGCGAACGTGAACCCGGTAGGCGTGAGCGCGTTCGCCAGATCCAAGTTGATGACGCCGGGTTCGACCCAGGCGAGCCGATCGCGCGGTCGAACCTCCAGGACGCGGTTCATCTTCGTCGTCACGACCACCAAGGACTCACCGACGGGGGTTGCACCTCCGGCGAGCCCGGTCCCGCTTCCTCGTGGAACCACAGGGATGCCGTGGCGCGCGGCCGCCTTCATGGCTGCCACCACATGGTCCGCGGTCCCCGGCAAGATGACGACGCCCGCCGAACCTTCGACCAGCGATGCGTCGCGGGCGTAGAGGCGCAGCGCGAGTGGATCGGCCAACACACGGTCGGGTCCCAAGATTGTGACGAGTTCGTCACGAAGACCGATCAGGTCCGACATGCACCGTAGGCTACGCGCAATGGAACGGAAGTCCGGCCCATCCCCAGCCAGTCTCCGACGCGCTCCGGCGCGAACGCATCGCCGTCGTGCTCGTCTCACGACCAGAGGGCGGGCGATCATGGGCATCGGGGCTCTCGCGGTGTTGACGACGGCCGGGTTCGCCTACTTCGGGGGAGGTACGGCGGCCGGCATCGTCATCCCCACGGATGCCTGCGCGTCACCACCGCCGCTCACCACCTGGAACGGCGTGACGCTGCAACCGCTGGCGCTGGTCGCCTTCAAACACGCACAGCACGACGCCGGACAGCACATCCCGGTGGTGTGGAGCTACAGGAGCTGCGCGCAGCAGCAGGTGGCGTGTCAGAACATCTGCGGGAACGCGGCTGGGTGCCCGGGCCGATGCGCACCGCCCGGCAAGTCGTGGCACCAGATGGGTGCGGCGATCGACACCACGCAACACGGGTTGGATACGCCAGCGATCGTGGCTGCGCTGAAGGCGAATGGATGGTGCGAGCCACTCCTGGACAGCGATCCGGGACACTTCTCGTTCGGCGGCTGTCACTGAGGGGGTGGCGCGAGAGTCGGTGGCGTCAGGCCACGTGGCCGTCGGAGCCGTCGGGAGCGGTGACCGGCAGCCCGTCGCGGGCCCATGCTTCCATCCCGCCCTCCACGTTGTGTGCGTCGAACCCACGCGCCTGGAGCATCATCGTGGCCAGCTCGCTGCGGTTGCCGGAACGACAGATGACGGCGATCGGCTTGTCATGATCGAGGTCCGCGCCGGCGCCGGCCATGATCGAATTCAAGGGGATGTGGGTGGCCCCTTCCACTCTGCCGGCGTCCCATTCGTACTGCTCGCGACAGTCGACGAGCTGGATGTCGGAGAGATGGTCGAAGACGCCTCGGGGCGTGCTGAGATCGGTCGTGGTGTCGCCCATTGCAGATGGTGATGCTACCAGCGCTAAGGTAAGCGCCATAGTGGCGGACTTCGACCTCGTGGTGCTCGGCGATGCGAACCCCGACCTCGTGATGCACGGCGGGGACGTCACGCCGGCATTCGGACAGGCCGAACGTATCGTCGAGGACGCGAACCTGGTCATGGGCGGTTCGGGAGGCATCCTCGCTTGCGGGGCGGCGAAACTGGGGCTTACGGTCGCCATGGTCGCGGTCGTCGGGGACGACCTCTTCGGCCGGTTCGTTCGCGACGAATTGGTCGCACACGGTGTGGATATCAGCGCGGTGGTCGTCGACGGCGAACGGCCCACCGGTGTCACCGTGGTCCTGAGCTCGCCGGAAGACAGGGCCATGCTGACGATGCCGGGCACGGTCGCCGATCTCCGGGGAACCCTGATCCCACCGGATCTTCTCGAGCGAACTCGTCACGTCCACGTCAGTTCGTTCTTCTTGCAGCGAAGGCTCGCTGAGGATCTCCCCGACCTGCTCGACGACGCTCACCGCGCCGGCGCGACGACGTCGCTGGACCCCAACTGGGATCCGACGGGGGACTGGGACGGCGGCATCCTCGAGCTGCTGCCCCAGGTCGACATCTTCATGCCGAACGCGATGGAAGCGATGCGTCTGGCGCGTATCAGCGACCTCACCCAGGCAATCGCTCGTCTGCGCACCTCGCCGCTCGTGGTGGTGAAGGTGGGGGCAGAGGGAGCCATCGCGGCGCAGGCCGGCGAGGTTCTCAAGGTCCCGGGCCTCCATCGTCAGGTGGTGGACACCACGGGGGCGGGCGATTCCTTCGATGCGGGATTCCTGGCGGGCTATCTCGCCGGAGAGCCGCTCGAGCGGTGTCTGATGCTGGGGAATGCGTGCGGCACGCTGTCCACCCGGGCGAACGGGGGGACCGCGGGGCAAGCCACGATGGCCGAGGCGCTGGATCTGGTGAAAGAACTTGAGGCGTCGGCGTGATCGTTTGTTTGGTGGCCAACCCGTCGATCGACAAGCTCTTCGAGGTCGAGCGCCTGGTGAAGGGGGACATCCACCGACCGCTGGGGTTCGTGCAGACGGCGGGCGGCAAAGGGTTGAACGTGGCACGTGCGGCGCGCGCGCTGGGTGCGGATGTCTGCGCGGTCGCACTGCTCCGGGGCCACACGGGGCGCTGGCTCGAGGAGATGCTCGCGGCCGAAGGCGTTCGCTCTCAACCGGTTTGGACCCACGGCGAGAACCGCTCCTCACTTTCGGTCGCCGACCGCGAAACCGGCGGCCTCACGGAGTTCTACGAACACGGATCGGAAGTGCCGTCTTCGGCGTGGGTGGAACTCCTGCACGCCGCCGCCGGACTCCTCCCAGAGGCCGCGTGGCTCACCATCAGTGGCTCGATCCCGCCCGGCGCCCCGGCGGATGGATACGCGGACGTGGTTCGAGAAGCTCGGGCTGCCGGCGTGCGGGTGGCGTTGGATGCCGATGGCGACCGCCTCCGCGCGGCATTGGACGCGCAGCCCGAGGTGGTGAAGGTGAACTCGGCCGAGGCCGGGGAACTGCTCGGCGTGCCGACGGCGCGGCGCGATGAGGCGTTGGCCGCCGCGCAGAAACTCCGCTCGCTCGCCGGGGGAGACGGTCACGCGGGCGTCGTCACGCGAGGCGCGGACGGGGTGGTGCTCGCGGCGCCCGACGGCACGCTCTATGAGGGCGCGCTCTACGTTCGCGGCCGCTTCCCGGTTGGGAGCGGCGACTCCTTCCTCGCGGGACTGGTGGTAGGTCTCGAGCGATCTCCGGAAGACTGGGCCGGTGCCCTCCAGTTGGCATTGGGGGCGGGGACCGCGAACAGCGAGCTCGCCGGGGCGGGCAAACTCGATCCCGGCAGGGCTAACGCGCTCGCCGAGCAAGCGCGCGTTCGGCAGATCTGATGAGCGTGCGACGCGCGGTCGAAGCCGATCAAACGCTCGTGCGCGATCTCCGACTGCGTTCATTCGCCGAGTCGCCGGATGCGTTCGGTTCCACGCTGCAACGCGAAACAGACTCGGCGGACGACGTCTGGTTCGCACTGGTGCGGGGCGACGGATGGGGCGGCCACTCGGCGGTCTTCTTGGCGGAGGATGACGGCGTGCCGGTCGGACTCACCATCGGTGTTCGCCATCACCAGGAACCGCCCGAGCTGGCGCATCTCTATGCCATGTGGGTGGATCCTGCGTTCCGCCGCCGCGGGCATGCGGCTGCGTTGGTCGGTGCCGTGGTGGAGTGGGCCGAAGATGCAGGAGCGAACGTCGTTCGTCTGGGTGCGACCGAGACCAACCCAGCGGCGATCGCGCTGTATCGAGGGCTGGGGTTCACACCGACCGGCGAATCGGATCCCCTCCGGGTGGGCTCGGATCTGCTGTGTCTAACGATGGAACGAGCCCTCTAGCGCGGCGCCTTCAACGCACCGCATCCCCGGTCATGGCGTCGAACACGTGGATCGCTTCCGGCGCGACGGATACATGGATGGTCCTGCCCGGCTCCGTGCGGACGTGCGGTTCGAGCCGAACCGTGACCGGTGCGCCCATCGAGGTGGTGTTGGCGAGCAGCGTGGCCTCGGGGTCGGTTCGCAGGCCGGCGTCGCGTGCTTGCACGGTCCCATGCACCAAGACCTCGTCGCCCAGCGGTTCGACCACCTGTACCGCGACGGCGAACCCGGGGCCCGGATCTGCCTCGCCGACCAGCCGCAGCGATTCCGGTCTCACACCCACGACGATGTCGCCGTCGCGGAGGTTCGGCCGTTCGAACACGAGATCGCCGGCGGTGGCGGTGCCGGCGTGGGCGTGCCCCGCGAGGAGGTTCATCGGTGGGGACCCGATGAATCCGGCCACGAAGACGTTGTCGGGCCGGTCGTACACCTCCTGAGGGACGCCGATCTGCTGGAGCTTGCCCGCGTCCATCACCGCGATGCGATCGCCAAGTGTCATGGCTTCGACCTGATCGTGGGTCACGTAGATGGTCGAGATGGCCACAGCGTGATGCAGGCGCTTGAGTTCGGCTCGCATCTGGACGCGGAGCTTCGCGTCCAGATTGGAGAGCGGTTCGTCCAGGAGGAAGGCCTTGGGCTCGCGGACCAACGCCCTCCCCATGGCGACGCGCTGTCGCTGCCCGCCGCTCAACTGACCAGGTCTGCGCTGCAACAAGTCCTGAAGGCCCAGCATGTCGCTCACCTCCGCCACACGGCGCGCGATCTCTTGTTTCGGCGTCTTGTGCTGTCGCAGTCCGAACGCCAGATTCTTCGCGACCGTCATGTGCGGGTAGAGCGCGTAGTTCTGGAAGACCATCGCGATGTCGCGGTCTTTGGGAGGAACATCGTTCACGACGGTGCCGTCGATCTTGATGACGCCGGCGCTGATCTGTTCCAGTCCGGCCGCCATCCGCAACGCCGTCGACTTCCCGCAACCAGACGGCCCGACCAGGATCAGGAACTCGCCCTCGGCGATGTGGAGCGAGAGGTCTTCCACGGCGATGGTTCCTCCCGGGAACACCTTGCCGACCCCTTCGAACGTCACTTCCGCCACGGGTTCATCCCTTCAGTCCCTGCGTCGCGATCCCTCGGACGAACCACCGCTGCGCGAAGATGAACAGCGCGAGGACCGGCACCATGCTCATCATGTTCCCCGCCATGAGCAGGTTGGTGGTCTGGACGTGGGCTCCTTGGAAGCTCGCCAATCCCAGTTGGATCGTGTAGTTCTTCTCGTTGAACAGGGTGACCAGCGGCCAGAGGAAGTCGTTCCAGATCCACATGAACTGGATGACCGCCAGCGTCGCCAGCGCAGGGCCGGAGAGCGGCAGCACGACGACGAACAACGTCTTCAATCGGCTGGCACCGTCGATCCGTGCGGCCTCCTCCAGATCGAGCGGCAGCGTTCGGAAGAATTGGGTGAGCATGAAGATCCCGAACACGTTCGCCAGGTTCGGGACGATCAGCGCGTTGAGCGAGTCGATCATGCCGAGCCGCTTCACGATGAGGAACGTCGGGATGATCGTGACCTGGATGGGCACCATCAGCGTGGCCAGCAGGAAGAAGTAGACGACCTTCTTCCCCCAGAAATCGATCCGCGCGAACCCGTAGGCCGCCAACGAACACAGGAGCAGGTTGGTCACCACGACGGTCACGGTCACCACAGTCGTGTTGAAGAACCACCGGCCGAAGGGTGCGGCCTGGAGGGCGTCGGAGTAGTTCCGCCATTCGAAATGGCCCGGCCACAGGATCGGTGGGAAGTGACGGGTCTGCGCGAGCGTTTCGAGCGAGGTTGCGACCACCCACAACAGCGGCGTCAACATCACCGCAGCCATCGGGAACAGGAAGAGATGCCACGCGCTGAACGGGAGCCATCGCTGACGGCCGCGCTGCACCATGCCGGTCTCTCCAGGGAGCGCCCGCAGATCAACCGATGTCGCGGTCACGTCCATGCTCATGCCGAGTAATGCACCACCTTGTTACCCAGCCAGAACTGCGTCAGCGTGAGGACAAGGATCACCAAGAAGAGGACGTACGCGAGCGCTGCCGCATAGCCCGCCGCGCTGAACCCGTATGCAGAGGTGAACGCGAGCTTGAAGATGTAGAACACCGGAACACTGGTTCGCCCCAGCGGGCCACCCTTCGTGACGAAGTACACCTCGTCGAAGAGCTGCACCGCGCTGATCGTGGACCAGACGACCAATAGCAGCGTCGCCGGTCCCAGGAGCGGCACCGTGACGTTGCGGAACGTCCGCCAGCGCCCCGCGCCATCGACCGCTGCGGCCTCAACCAGTTCGGCCGGGACTCCCTGCAGCGCAGCTAGGTAGACGATGGTGTCGAACCCCAGCCATCCCCACACTGTCATGATGACCAACGAAGGCATCGCCCCCTGCGGAGAATCGAACCAGCCGAACGGACCCAGTCCGAGCTTCCCCAGGCCGAAGTTCGCAAGACCGAATTCCTTGTCGAAGAGCCACAGGAACATGACGCCGGTCGCGATCGTCGAGACCGCCACCGGGATGAAGACCGCGAGGCGATAGAACTTGACCCAGCGCACCTTCTGATTGAGCGCGATCGCCACGAACAACGCCAGCCCGACCGAGAGCGGCACGAACAGGAAGGTGTAGTAGAGCGAGTTGACCGCCGCCTGATGCGCGACCGGGTCGCTCGCGATCTTCGCGTAGTTGTCCATGCCCACGAACGGGCGGATCGGAGAGATCAGGCTCGCCTTCTGGAGCGACAGCACGAACCCCCAGACGATCGGGAAGATCCCGAACAGCGCCACCAGGGCGACCGACGGCCCGATGAAGAGCCACCCCGAGAGGTGGTCCCGCAGGGGCCGTCGCGCCATGGTCCGCGCCTAACCCTGTCCGGCGAGGATCTGGTTCACCTGCTGCGCCGCGTCGTCGAGCGCTGTCTTCGGATCGCCTTGTCCCAGCATCACGCGGACGATCGACTCAGCCATGATCCGGGAGATCTGGTCATACGTCTGCAAGACAGGCCGTGCCTTCGTCACGTTCGCCAGGTTCTCGGCGAAGATGCCTTCCCCGGGGAACTTCGCATCGAACTGATCCACGAAGCCGGGCGCGTCGACGACCGATTGACGGATGGGCAAGTGACTCGACACCAATGAGTCCGACTTCACCTGTTCGGCGGCCGTGAACCACGTCATGAACTCCCACGCCGCGTCGCCATGACCGTTGTTGTCGAACATCACCCACATGTCGGGTCCGGCGATGGAGGCATGCGTGCCGCCCGAGTACGCAGGCATGATCTGAACGCCGTAGTTCACACTCGGGTAGGCCGACAGGGCCCACGGACCGGTGATCATCATGCCGATGTTCCCGCTGTTGAAGAGATCGTCCATCTTGCCCGTGTTCTTCTGATCCAGGTAGACAGACTGATCGGTCACGGCCATGTCCCGGAGCGTGGTCAGCGCCTGAACGCCGGCGTCGGAGTTGAAGGCTGCCTGGGTGTTATCGGCATTGAGGATGTCGCCGCCCGCGCCCCACAACATGGCGTCGTAGTGCCAGACGGTGTCCTCGCTGCCATCCACCGGGTAGCCGAATCCGAACTGCTTCTTCGACGGATCCGTCAATGTCTTCGCGGCCGAACGGAAGTCGTCCCAGGTCCAATCCGGCGTCGGATACTCGACGCTCGCCGCGTCGAAGAGGTCCTTGTTGTAGACGATGGCCAGGTTGTCGATGAGTGCCGGGATGCCGTAGACGTGGCCGTCCACCTGCGACGCGGCGCGTGCGCCCTCGACGAAGTCGTCCCACTTGAAGGTGGGATCGGTCACCCGGTCGGTGAGGTCCATCACACCGGGCGCGGTGGCGATCTGCGGGAGGGAGGTCCCGTACTGGTACGTGATGTCGGGCTGTTCCCCGCCCTGAAGTGCCACGGTCAGCTTCTCCAGCGCGTTGTCGTTCGAGCCGATGAAGACGGGATCCACCTGGACGTCCGTATGGCTCGCATTGAACTTGGCGACAAGATCGGTCAGTGACTTCGCCTCGTAGTTGACCTGACCGTTGTTCGTTTCGACCTTGCCGTAGCCGTGCCACAGGGTCAGCGTGACGGGCGCGTTCGCGCCGTCACCGCCGCTCGAGTCGCTGGTCTTGCCGGTGCAGGCGGCCGCGATGACGACGAGTGTGATGAGCGCGGTGGCTGCAGTGAGACGGCGACGCTTCATGTGTTCCCTCCCTCAGGACAAGACGACGGATCGGGTCAGATGCTTCGGATGATCGGGATCCAGACCGCGCGATCCCGCGAGGGCAACGGCCGCCCGTTGTGTTCGTACGAGTTCTGCCATCGGATCCATGGTGGGCTCGACCACGGTGGCGCCGGTGGTGCGGATGTCCACCGCCACGCCAGGATCCCCGGTGCCAAGGATCCAGACCAACGTGGTAGGGCCGGCCACGCTGACCGGACCGTGGCGATACTCCATGGCCGGGTATGCCTCCGTGTGTGCTTGCGCAGCTTCGCGCATCTTGAGCGCGGCCTCGTTCGCGAGACCCACGCTCCATCCATGCCCCAGGAACACGAAATGATCGAACGCAGCGACCTCCACGGGGAGGGGTTCTTCGATGGCGCGCTCGCCCTCGGCGATGACGTCGCTCAGGTCCTCGCCGAGATGTGCCCGCAGGAGCGCGAGCGCCGTGGTCGCGAACCGTGTCTGCACCACGCTGGTCTCGTCCGCGAACTCCAGCGACACGCTGAGGCCGGCGGCGTCGGGGATGGGCGTGCCTGGGACCGCTGTGATCGCGATGCTGACCGCCTCGGGCGGGAGCCCGCGAAGGAGCCGCTCCACCTCGGTCGTGGTTCCGCTCCGACTCAGCGCCACCACGCGGTCATAGGTCCGGTTCGGTGGATATTCGCTTGCGGCGAAGGCGTCGGTGTGGCCCTGGCCCGCCGCCTCCCGGAGCGCTGCGTAGGCCTGTCCGATGAACCACGAGGTCCCGCACCCGACCATCGCCACCCGCTCGCCGCGCTGAGGGAGGGACGCGCTCGCGGTCGACGCCAGCGTCACGGCGCGCCGCCAACAGGCCGGTTGCGAGGCGATCTCATGCGCGGTTTCGCTCATCCGGGGGCAGGATAGAGCAAGAACGCTCATCCCGCTAGTGGGTCGACCTATACTCGACGGATGCGGCAGGCCGACAGATTGAGCACGATCCTGGAGCGCTTGGCGGCAGACGGCACCGTGGGCGTGACCGAACTCTGCGACGACCTCGACGTGAGCGCCGCGACGATCCGGCGGGACCTGGAACTCTTGGAGGAGCAGCGCCTCTTGGCGCGGACTCACGGCGGGGCCGTTCCCCTGGGAGTCCTCTACGAACTGCCGTTGCGCTACAAATCGGGACGGCGGCTTGCCGAGAAGCGCCGGATCGCGAAGGCTGCGGCCGAGCTGGTGGCCGACGGCCTGGCGGTGGGGCTCACCGGCGGCACGACGTCCACGGAGGTTGCCCGAGCCCTGGTCGAACATCAACGGCTCACCGTGGTGACGAATGCGCTGAACATCGCGAGCGAACTCGCCGTTCGGCCGAACCTCAAACTCGTGGTCACCGGTGGGTACGCCCGAGCCGAGTCCTACGAGTTGGTCGGGCCGCTCGCCGAAGCCTCACTCGCGGCCCTCAACCTGGACATCGTGTTCCTGGGAACCGACGGCATCGACGCACGGGCCGGGCTCACCACCCACCACGAGGTGGAGGCCCACACCAACCTGGCGCTGATCGAACGGGCGCGCCGCGTTGTGGTCGTAGCGGACTCCTCGAAGATCGGCGCGGTGGCGTTCGCACGGATCTGCCCTGTCGACCGCGTCCACGAGCTCATCACCGATACCGAGGCGGACGCGGACGCGGTCGCGGCGCTCCGGGAGGCCGGCGTTGCCGTCTCCACCGTCTGACCCGTTCTCTACGCTCCGCGACCTGCCGCTGCGATCCTTCCGGCCAGAACCCGCGCTCCGCCTCCCGGTCACTGCGATCGAACGCTTCCGATTCCCATCTGTGGACGCGCACAACCACCTGGGCCGCTGGCTCACGAAACGATGGGCTGCACGGGATGTGGGTGCTCTGCTCGGACGGATGGACGCGACGGGCGTGGCTGCGGTCGTCAACCTCGACGGGATGTGGGGCAAAGAACTCCGGGACAACGTCGCCCGGTATGACCGGGCACACCCAGGGCGGTTCGCGACGTTCGCGCAGCTGGACTGGCGGGAACTGGATGCTGGGAACGGGTTCGGCGAACGGCTCGCCGCCGGCGTGCACCAGAGCGTCGAGGCAGGCGCGAAGGGCTTGAAGATCTGGAAGAACCTGGGCCTGCATCTGCGCGATCATCGCGGCGCGCTCATCATGCCCGACGACGCCCGCCTCGCGCCGGTGTGGGATGCATGCGCGAGCGAACGCATCCCCGTCACCATCCACACGGCAGATCCCATCGCGTTCTTCCAGCCGCTCACGGCTCGGAACGAACGGCTCGAAGAACTGCTGGAGAACCCCGACTGGTGGTTCGGCGACCGCCGCCGGTTCCCCCGTTTCGACGAACTCATGGAGCGGTTCGAGCGCCTGGTGGCGGCGAACCCCGGGGTCACGGTCATCGGCGCACATGTCGCCGGGTGTGCGGAGGACTTAGCGTGGGTGTCCCGCATGCTCGACACCTACCCCAACCTCAACGTGGACATCGCCGCCCGTCTGGCCGAACTCGGCCGTCAGCCGAGAGCCGCCGCGGCCTTGTTCCGCCGTCATCCCGGCCGGATCCTCCTCGGGACGGACCAGGTCCCACCGGCCATCCCCACCTACCGGGTGTACGCGCGGTTCCTGGAAACCGCCGACGAACACTTCGCCTACTCGCCCGGTGAGGCGCCGGGGCAGGGCCGCTGGGCCGTGAGCGGCTTGGAGCTTCCGGATACGGTTCTGCGCAAGGTCTGCCGAGACAACGCGATACGGCTCATCCCCGGACTCCGAGGATGAGCGTCCCGGTAGAGGGTCTGACCCCCACACCGCCCGCAGTTCCGCCGTCGCGGCGGCCTGCCCAGACACGCACGCCCTCCACCGCGCCCGGCACCGCGGTGCAAGGGCTGTTCGTTGTGGTCGGATTCGTCATCGCGGCCTTCTTCCCCTTCCTGGCGATCTATCTCAAGGGGCGGGACCTGGACGAGACGCAGATCGGGTTCGTCATCGCGTCCATGGCGGTGGCACGGCTGATCTTCCTTCCGCTTTGGGGGCATTTCGCCGATACCCGACTCGGCCGTCTCACGGTATTGCAGGTCGGGACCCTGGGTGCGGCGCTCGCCGGGCTCGCGATGAACCGCGTGAACGGCATGTTCGGCATCGCGGCTGCGATGTTCATCCTGTCGATCTTCATGGTGAGCGTCGGTCCCAACGTCGACGCCATCGCGCTGGTGCATCTGGGTGAAGACAACATGTCGGACTACGGGCGCATCCGCGCATGGGAGAGCTTGAGTTACGCAGCCGGATGCTTGGTCTTCGGAGCGATCCTGCAAGCGGCGGGGATCACGTGGGCCATGCCCATCTACGCCGCGTCGAGCATCCTGGTCCTGAGCTGGAGCCTCACGCTGAAGCGCGACAAGCCAGAAGATGTTCCCGAGCACGGCAAACTCGGCGCGGTGGGGGCTGTCTTCAAGGAGGCGCCACGGTTCTGGGGCTTCCTGGTCGCGGTCCTCATCATGTGGGTTGGGTTCAACGCCGCATGGAACTTCCTCGCCATCAAGATCGAGAGTGGCGGCGGCGGCCCGTTCCTGGTCGGGATCGGCACGGCGATGGGCGGGTTGGTCGAGGTCGCCGTCATGCGATGGTCCTCGCGTTTGCACCGTCGGTTGGGACTCCGGTCCGTGTACGCGCTGGGATGTCTCGTCTACGCGGCGGGATTCCTGCTGTGGGGACTTATCGCGAACCCAACCATCGTCGCCATGCTCACGGTGTTCGAGGGCGCGGGGTTCGCCCTGTTGTTCACCACATCGGTCGTGGTCGTGGGGCGACTCCTGCCGGAGTCCCTCTACTCGAGCGGCAACTCCATCACGGGGATGGTCGCGTTCGGCATCGGCCCGATCCTGGGCGCAGGCATCGGCGGGTACGTCTATCAGACAGCGGGCGCGACCACGCTGTATGTCGGCGCATCGGTGCTCGCCCTGCTAGGCGGGATCGTCGCGTGGTTCGCCCTCTCGACGCCGCAGCTCGACGAACCGCTCGACGAACCGGTGGGCTGAAGCTATCCGCGGCGGATGGCTTCGGGGATCATGTCCCCGTGGGCGGTCAGGAGTTCGTCGACCATGTCGATCGTCCGCGCGGTGGTCAGGTGTGCGGCGGTGTTCGGGTCAAGGAGGGCCGCCTGGTACACGTGATCGCGCCGCCCTTCCAGGACGGCGCGCACGGTGAGCTCGACCACATTGAGGAAGGTGCGGTTCAAGGCCAGCGTCTGTATCGGTAAGGCACCGACCCGTGTCGGCGTCACGCCGCTCCCGTCGGCGATCGCCGGAACCTCGACACACGCGTCGGCCGGCAGGCCATCGATGCGGCCGTCGTTGCGGACGTTCGCGTAGACCTCACGTGGCACGTTCGTCTCGACGGCGCGAATGATCTGCGAGGCGAGTTCATCGTTCAGCTCGATATCCAGCTCCTTGCCGGCGTCCAGGAGCTCCTTCATCTCCTTCCAGTCGGAGATGTTCTCCTCGGAGCGGCGGAGGTACTCGTCGATCTCCACGCGGAAGCGTTCGACCTGATCGTCGTGCCGGATGAACCACGGGACGTACTCGCTGGAGTGCTCCGATGACTCGGTCGGGAAGTAGCCGAACCGCTTGAAGATCTCCACACGTACTCTGCGCCCCAACCCTTCCGGATCAGCTTCAACCGCTTCACGCAACCGTGGGTATAGATCCTCGCCGGTCTGCTTCCGCTCGAACGTGTAGACGAAACATTGATGGTTGAACCCCGCCGTGACGAACCGGACCTCCTCTTCCGGAATGCCGACGGTCTCCGCGAGGAAATGATGCGTGTCGCGAACGCTGTGACACACACCGATGGTGCGCGAGGCCGGCCACCCGCTACCGGCGTAGATCCCCCATGGGACCATCGCCATCGGGTTCGTATAGTTGAGCAGCAACCCGTTCGGACAGAGCGCCGCCATCTCCTGGGCCATCTCGATCATGACGGGGACGGTGCGGAGGCCCCGCATGATCCCGCCGATGCCGATCGTGTCGGCGATGGTTTGCCGGAGCCCGTAGGTCCGCGGGATGTCGAAGTCGACATAGGTGCTGGGCACGCCGCCCACCTGGATCTCGTTGATGAGGTAGTCGGCTCCTTCGAACGCCTCGCGCCGGTCCACGTGGGACGTGATCACATGACCTGCACCGACACGCGCGACGATGTTCTCCGCGGCACGTTGTGCGTAGCCCAGGCGCTCGGGGTCGATGTCGTGGAGCGCCACGTGCAACTGTCCCCGCAGTTCCGGATACGAACTCAGATCGGCCAGGATGTTGCGGGTGAACTCGACGCTCCCGGCGCCGATGATCGCGACCTTGGCCATGCGCGGAAGTGTCCCAGCCGCCATAGAAACGCGCAACATCGCGCACCGTTACCGAGCGGGGCCCAGACGCGGACCCCGATGTGCGCTCGGACGCGAACCCTCTTACGATATTCGCCCAGCGAACGGAGGGAGCCCGACATGGTCACCGCGTACATCCTGGTTCAGACGGAGGTCGGCAAGGCAGGACAGGTCACGGACATGATCAAGGGCATCGACGGCGTGGCGCAGGTGGACGGGGTGACCGGACCGTACGACGTCATCGCCCGCGCCGAGTCCGCCGACCTGGACGAGCTCGCGAAGAAAGTCGTCATGCCGATGCAGGACCTGGAGGGCATCACCCGGACCCTCACCTGTCCGGTCATCTCGTTCTGAGACCCGTATGACGGTCCGTATCCGTCGGGACGCGGAGATCAGTGATGTCAGCGGCGGCTGGTTCCGAGCGCGCTGGCATTACTCGTTCGACTCGTACCACGATCCCGAGTACATGGGGTTCGGGACACTCCGGGTGTTCAACGACGACCGCTTGATCCCCGGCGCGGTGTGGCCGATGCACCCCCACCGCGACATCGAGGGCCTCACCTACGTCGTCGAGGGAATCTTCGGGCACGAGGACAACGTCGGGGGACCGCCCGGCCCGCTGCCTTCGGGGTCCGTGCAACGGATGACCCTGGGCTCTGGTGCGCTGCACAGCGAACGGAACGCCAGCGCCACCGAACCCATGCGGTTCATCCAGCTGTGGATCATGCCGAGCGAACGAGGCCTCACCCCCGGAGTGGAGCAGAAGATCTTCACCACACAGAACCGAACCGACACGTTGTTGAAGGTCATCAGCGGCGATGGGGGCGATGCTGTTCTGGTCCACCAGGACGCCCACGTGTTCATCTCCCGCCTCACGGCCGGCCGATCGGTTGCGCACGAGATAGGGGACGGCCGCGGCGTGTACCTCTATGTGATCGAAGGCGACGCTGCTGTGAACGGCGAGCGGCTCACCACCGGTGATGCGGCGCAACTGGCCGGCGAACCAACCCTCTCCCTGGAGGCGTCAACGGACACCGAACTCATCGCCGTCGACGTCGACCTCCTGTAGAGCGGGCCGGTCGCGTCAGTCGTCATCCACGGCGATCGGGAAGGGCAGTGCGATGGGATCTGTGAACGGCGAGTTGCCGTGTTCGTCGAATCGGTCCATCCGGAAGTGGTCAACCTGCTTGACCACTCGGGTGCGCCCGGTGAGCGAGAGATCGGCAGCGACCCTCGCGACGGCCGGCCCCCACATCATGCCGTGACCGTTGGCGGTGGCAACGGTGGCGCCCTCGAGTTCGGAGCCGTCGCGCAGGATCACCTGACCCAGGAGCGGCAGGTGGTCGGGTGTGTATTCGATGGTGGCGGCCCATGCCTTGCGGATGCCGAGCTTCTTCGTGATCGGCACCACCCGGTGGAGCTGCTTCTCCATGAGATGGATGTAATCCCAATCGACATCCCGTGCAGGCCCTGGCACCTCGTTGGGGTTCGACATGCCCCACATGAGACCGCCATCCTCGGGACGCCAATAGATCCCCGAGGCAAGATCGAAGGCCATCGGGCGGCCAGGAACGTCGAACTCGGGATGTGGCTCGGTGACGACCACCTGATGCCGAGCACCGCCGACCAGGAACCGCGCACCGACCAGCCTCCCGACCTCGCGGAGCGTCGGCCCGCCCGTCAGGATCACGCGCTCGGTGGCGATGACACCGGCGGACGTCTCGACGCCGGTCACTCGCCCGCGCGACGTGCGAACTCCCAGGAAGGCCGTGCGTTCGCGCAGGTCCACGCCCGCCCGCTGCATCGCGAGCGAATACGCACGCACGTTGCGCGGCGGATCGATCCACCCGTCCGTGGGGCAGTAGGTGGCACCGCGAAACCCGCCCGCGAGCGTCGGGTTCAGTTCGCGAGCCTCCTCCGCGCTCACCCAGCGAACATCCAACCCCAATGGCCGCTGCATGGCGACACGTTCGTGTGCCGTGCGTTCGGCGGCCGCGGTTCTGGCCAGGATGAGGTAGCCCTGTTCGCCGAACCCGGAATCCGTGTTCAGGAGCCGCTGCTGGCGGCCGTAGAACGCGATGCTCCACATCCCCAGCCGGACGGTGTCGGGCGAGCCACCTTGCGCCCGAACCATCCCGGCTGCGCGCGAGGAGGCTCCTTGTCCCGCCAAGCCGCGCTCCAGCACCACGACGCGCTCGGCCCCCAGGTCGTGTGCAGCGAACCACGAGGCCCATCCACCTACGGCTCCCGCCCCGACGATGACCAGGTCTGCGGACTTGCTTCGGGCTGTCACCGGCACACTCCTTCGTTCGGGTGGCGGGAGTCTAGATGAGCGGCGGTGCGTACAGTGAACCGGATGGATCCCACCGTCCTCCCACCGGTGCCCGCGGCGCCCGCCGACCGGCGCACGCTCGCAGAAGAGATGTTCGTGGTCCTGATGTTGTCGCTGCTGGCGAGCGCGGTGTACGCCGTCATCAGTCTCCGCTCGGCCCCCGTGTCGGGCGTCGCGGTGACCGTGGGAGATCAGTCGACCGCCTTCTATCTCCAGGTCCTGAACTTCATCTTCGGGCTGGCGCCCGCTCTGCTGGTGCTGCACCTTGCGCGGCGCAGTGAAGGGGGACTGGAGTCCGTTGGGATGGATGGTGGACAGGCGCCCCGGGATGCCGCTCGTGCCGTGGTGCTCTTCGTGGTGGTCAGCATCGCGGGCATCGCGATCTATCTGGGCTTCGTGGCGTTGCACATGAATCGATTCGTCGTGCCGGTGCCACCGACGGGCCACTGGTGGACGGTGCCCGCGCTCTTCCTGAACTCCATCTCGGCGGGGCTCGTCGAGGAGATCATCGTCCTGGGCTATCTGATCACGCGGCTGCAGCAGCTCAGGTGGTCACCGATCTGGGCGGTCGCCGCGCCCGCGCTCCTGCGGGGGACGTATCACCTCTACCAAGGGTGGGGAGGATTCGCCGGCAACCTGCTCATGGGATTGTTCTTCGGAGCCCTGTTCCTTCGGTGGCGACGGACCTGGCCGTTCGTGCTTGCACACATCCTGCTCGATGTCGGTGCGGGGCTGGGGTACTTACTGTTCCGACATCACCTGCCCGGGATGGCGTAGCCCCAGCGATCTCCGGTGCTGGCTTTGCGTAGGCCCTCGGCCGTACAATCGCTGGACTAGGGCCGCTGGAAGGGGCACGTCCGTGTCGGCGATCATCGAATACCTCCAGGGCAAAGGCGTGGCGTTCACGGTCCTGCCTTCGCCGCAGTCAGATTCCGCGCTCGACACCATCCAGGCACACGGCGTGCCGGCCGCCGAGCTCGCGCGAACCGTCGTCATGACGTACCGCTTCGGGTTCGCCTTGATGGTCATCCCGACCGAGGCCGAACTCGATCTGCATCTCGCGCAGATCGCCATGGACGACCCCGAGGCTCGCGAGGCGTCGCTCCGGGAGATCGCAGCCCATTTCGAGAAACTCGACGCGGCATGCATCCCTCCGCTCGGCCTCTACTTCCTCGCACCGATGTGGGTTGATCCCGAGATCGCCCACCGCGATCAGATCGCGTTCGCCGCGGGGAGGCCGTCCCTGGTCATCCGGATGAGCCGTTCGGATCTGTTCCGCGATGACCCGTTCGTGATCACGCCGCTCACCGTTCCGTCTGCCGAAGCCGAAGCTGTGGACACGCCGCCGGTGACGGCAGAGATCGCCTGAACGGACCTACTGGAGATCGCGGGGGATCGTCCGGTCCCAAGACCGTCGCCAGCGCTCCTCGCCGTTTTCAGACACCAACAGGTCGATACGCAGCCGGTATGCCGTTCGGTCGCTCTCTACCTTGACGTCGGTGTGTGCGGTGCACGTCGCCTCGGGCCAGCGCATCTCGAACGTGGCCTCTGCGTCGGCGTACGCATGTCCGGGATCAGTAGTGGAAACGCCAACCACCCCGCTGTACAGCTCGGTGAACGCGGGAATGTCGCCGTCGGCGGGATAATCGTTGAAGCTCCCGGCCCAGGCTCGGCGTTCGCGCTTGAGGATGTCGTCCTCGATCTTCCAGAGGACCCAGCCCCTCTCCGGGTCCTCGGGCTCGGGGGACTCCTGTTGCCGCTCCGGGCTCGTGAGGGTGGGAGCCTCGGATACCGGCGAAGGCCCGTCCAGGACCGGAAGGGTCAGCGCCGACGGTCCTCGTTCGATCGACAGGGTCATCGGTTCGGGCGGCGACCAGGCATTGGGCCAGTCTGTGCCGGCGAGGTCCAGCCGGATCCGGTGGCCCGCCTCGAAGGTCCACGAGCACACTTCCAACTCGAACTCGATCTCATACGGCCGTCCGGGGTCCAGCGGGGTGGGCTCGCGTCGGGAATCGCGGTGTGTGAGGTTCAACAAGCCGCGGGTGACCAACGATGACGTCCCATCGGGGAAGACATCGCAGAGCTTCGCCGACAGGTAGGCGACCCGAGCGCTCGACGTCACGCGGACCCGAAGCGTCGGATGTCCCAATATCTCGAGGTCTTCGTCGAGGACCTCCCATGTGTAGGTGAGCGATGCGATCTCGTCCGGTCGTTGGTCGCCGGGTTGGCCGTAGGGCATGTGTCCGGCGCAACTGATCCACGCCGTGACCCCCACATCGCCGCGGACCTCCAACAGATCGGGGCCTTCCGCGGTCGCGTTCGCCTGGGCGCTCGCCAAGTCCAGGGTTCGAGGCGTCATTCGCGCGGCGGGCCACGTCGGTTCGTACCGCCATGCACCGTTCACCACCGGGCGATCCGCGCCCGGCAGCGTCGAGCGCTGTGCGAAGAGAACGATCGGCGGCTCACGGTCGACGCCGTTGTCGATGCCTTTCAGCCAGTGGTCCCACCACTTGAGCATTTCCGGAACCAGATCGATGTTCGGTCCGGGGATCGAGGTGTCCGTTGCGGCATGCGCCCACGGCCCCGCGAGGAGCCGTTTCGGCGCCGACAGCCCCTCGAACGTCCGGAGCGAGTTGTTCCGATACCCGTCGGCCCACCCGGTGACGAGCATCGTGGCCGCCTCGATCGTGTCGTAGTTCGGTCGCAATGAGCCGAACTGCCAGTAGTCGTCGAAGCGCTGGTGCTCGAGCCAGGTGATGATCCACGGTTCTGTCTGCTCGACGCGGCGCTCCCACTCCTCTCGCCATCCTTCCCCGAAGAGACTCGGGACGGGAGGCAAGGCGTTCATGGCGACCATGTAGGTCGGGTAGTCGACGAGGTCGAGCTGTTTCAGCGCGCCACCGAAATAGTGCACGTCGACCTCGTAGCGATCGTCGGTGGCATAGATGGGGATGATCGCCTTGAGCGCAGGTGGACGTTCCATCGCGATCTGGATGGCGTTGAAACCGCTGTAGCTGGTGCCGTACATCCCCACCGTTCCGAGGGACCACTCCTGCGAGGCAAGCCAGTCGATGACCGCACACATGTCCGTTCGTTCCTCGGCCGGATATTCGTCCGTGGGGATGCCTTCGCTGGTGCCCGTTCCGCGAACGTCTACCCGGCAGACCACGTAGCCGGCGTCGGCCAGCCGCACGTATTCCGGCCGGTAGCTCGCGGTGATGTCGTCCTTGCGGTAGGGGAGGGCTTCCAGGATGCCCGGCCACGGTCCCGATGCGGGGTCATCCGGGGAGTAGAGGGTCGCGGCGAGTCGCACTCCGTCGGCCATCGGGATGAAGGTGTGCGAGATGCGCGCCATGTAGTAGGGAAGGCTATCCGTTCGTCGGCGTGTGGTTCTCCCGCGGGTGATGTTGCCTGCGACCGACGGTCATGATCTGTGCCGCCCGACCCCCGTGCGCCCGGTCAGATCCATTGGTTCGCCCAGAGCCGCATGCGCCACGCGTCGTGGGAAAGCATCTTCCCGGTCAGCACCGGCCAGAACCAGACGAACAACCCGATCGCCAGGATCACGAAGATCCACGCCACCGGTCGGAACGGGTGGTGCGTGGACTCGACCCGCTCACCCGTTGCGGGTTCGACCTGCACGATGGTGGCCTCATAGAGGTACCGAACCGTGTAGACGCAGGCGAGCACCATGAAGGGCGTCATCGGCAACACGTAGAAGAAGAACTGCGGCCGCTTGACGAAGAACCACGGCAGCCATTGCACCAACACCGCGAGGAGGATGAGTCCGGCGCGCCAGTCTCGCGCACGACGCCACCACCATGCCGTGAACGGCAGCGCGGCGATGCTTCCCCAGAAGATCGCCGGGTTCCCGATGGCAAGGATCTGCGCGATCGCCCCGTTCTCTCCGTTCTTCACCCAGTACGACACCGGGCGCCGCATGATGAGCCACGTCCATCCTGGCGAGTAATAGGGATGAGTGGGCGTGTACGTGTGGGTGGCGGTGTCCAACGCGGTGGCCTGCAAGGTGGCGTGGTAATGCCACATCGCCTGCTGGTTTGCCCACCAATCGTTGATGCTCCAGCCGAAATGGTTGAACCACGGGATGTAGACCGCCAGATACACCGCAGCCGGGAGCACGAGGAATGCCAGGGTGATGCCGAACCCCTCCCGGGCGAACGCGCGTGCGAAAGCCCGGCCCCAGCCGATGTGCTCACGGTGACGCCGGCTGGTCTCCCAGATGAGGCTGAGGATCCCCGCCGCGATCAAGGCGGTCACCCCGGACCACTTCACCGAAGCGGCGAGCGCGAATCCGACACCGGCGGCGAACCGCCACGGGCGCCAGACCGGAGACGGCACGCGCGCGGCGGGAGCCAGATGCGCCCCGACGTAGCCCTCCGGCGGGGTGGGCAACCGCAGCGGCACCCCTTCTGCTGGGCCCGGCAGTTCGGCGTCTTCTTCCGCTAGTTCCGCCGGCGTCCTGCGATCGATCCATCGCCGGTCCAGGAGGAGGAACAGGAACCCCATGATCACCCAGAACTCCAGGTGGATGTCCAGGAGCGCGGCACGGGACTCCACGACGTTGAGCGATTCGGTGGCGAGTAGCAGTCCCGCGATGAACGTCCACAGCGCGCTCCCCCAGAGCAGCTGCGCGATCCCCGCGAGCGCTACCACCGCCGCCGTTCCAACCACGGCGGAGGACACGCGCCAGCCGAAGGGCGTCATGCCGAACGCTTTCTCGCCCAACGCGATCTGCCACTTGCCCAGCGGGGGGTGCACCCATGAACCGACGTCCCATTTTCCGTTCGTCGGGTCGCTCCGCCAATACTTCTCGGCGGAGGACGTGACCATGCACCTCTTGTCGCTCCACCCCACGTAGATGCACGCGGATTTCGCGTAGTACACCTCGTCGAAGACCAGGTCCTTCGGATACGACAGGTGCGCGAACCGAACGCCGGCGGCGATGAGCCCGACCGCGACCATCGCGACCACGGGACGGGTGACCCAGCGCCTCAGCCCTTGCACCGCCAAAGGGTACCGGTGGCTGCCTCGCTTCGTGAGACCTGGGCTAGCGGCCGCGGTCCTTCACCCGATAGACGAACCGCAGTCCTTGGAAGACGGCGTCGATGGCGGCGGATTTGTTGTCGACCATCCCGGCGGCCAGACCGATCCCCTGTGCCGAGTCGAAGGTGATGTCCGTCGGCACCTTCGACGCCTTCTTCGGCCACGCGACCCACAGCCCGCCATCCGTCCGAACGCCGGGCTTGATGTTGGCGAACCCACGCTCCAGGGCGCTCTGTTGCGTCGCGAAGACGACCGCCACGTCCAGGTCCTTGGAGGCCCTGCGGAGGAACTCGACGGCGTGGGGGAGTGGGGATATCCGGACCAACTCCTCGTGGAAGTCGGCCGGAGCACCGGCCAGATAGACGCGGGCAGCTTCGGTGATCCCGAGCTTCTTCCAGAGAGGGGTGCCCGAGTAGTCCTTGTGCCCGTCCGCCACGCGCCGCCACCCTCCTCGCTCGGCCCCGGCCGTTCGACCCTGGTCGCAGGGCTTTCATCCTGCCACCATCGGCGCATGGCCGGGACGCTCTTCGTCGTGGGAACGCCGATCGGGAACCTTGGCGATCTGACCCAACGCGCGGCCGAGACCTTGGCTGGAGTCGATCTGGTCGCGGCCGAGGACACCCGACGCTCGGGCCGTCTCCTGGACGGCATGGGCATCCGCAAGCCGATCATCTCGCTCTTCGAAGGCAACGAACGCGAACGAACGCCCGAACTGGTGGCCCGGTTGCGGGCGGGCGCCAACATCGCGGTGGTCACCGACGGCGGCATGCCGTCGATCAGCGATCCGGGCTTCCGGCTGGTGCGTGCGTGTGCGAAGGAGGGGATCGAGGTTCGCGTGGTGCCCGGCCCCTCGGCGGCGATCGCAGCGCTCGTGGTCAGCGGGATGCCCACCGACCGGTTCGTCTTCGAGGGATTCTTGCCACGCAAGCAAGGCGAGCGGGAGCGACGGTTGGCCGAACTGGCCACCGACCGGCGAACCATCATCGTGTTCGAATCCCCGTTGCGAGTTCAGATCCTCCTTCGAGATGTACTGGTGGCGTTCGGAGATCGTCAGATCGTGATCGCCCGCGAGCTGACGAAGCTCCATGAAGAGGTGATCCGCGGTTCGGTCTCGGAGGTCCTGTCGGGGCTGGGCGACGCTGAGCTCAAAGGGGAAGTCGTCGTGGTGCTCCGAGGGGCGGACGAGGCCGTCCATGACCTGGCAGCGTGCATCCAGGAAGCTCGCGAACTGCTTGCCCAGGGCCTGAAGAAGCGCGATGCGGCCCGGGCGGTTGCCGACCGCCACGGCGTGAGCGCGAACGATATCTATGCCGGACTCGTGGTCGAACCTGCGCCCGAAGCTCAGGTGGGACTCGAGTCGCCCGTAGAATGACCCGACCATGGGCCGGGACATCTTCTACATCACGACCGCGATCGCCTACGTCAACGACGTGCCACACATCGGGCACGCCTACGAGGGAGTGGCGACCGACTTCGTTGCGCGATACCACCGCCAACGGGGAGAGACGGTCTTCCACCTCACCGGCCTCGACGAGCACGGCTTGAAGATCCAACGGGCGGCTGAGGCGAACGGGGCCAGCCCGAAGGATTGGGCGGATTCGATGGCGCCTCGCTGGCGAGAAGTGTTGGGCCGGCTCGATATCGCCAACGACGACTTCATCCGAACCACGGAACCGCGTCACGAGGCCGTGGTGAAGAAACTGCTCAGGGCCGTCAAGGACAACGGCACGGACGATATCTATCTCGGCTCCTATGAAGGGCTGTACTGCGTCTCCTGTGAGGCCTACTACACGGAGGACGATCTGAAGAACCGACTCTGTCCCGTCCACGAGACCCCGGTGGAAGTGGTGAAGGAGGAGAACTACTTCTTCAAGCTCTCCGCCTACGCCGATCGGTTGTCCGCGCATTACGAGGCCAACCCGGCCGCGATCGCGCCTGACACCCGTCGCAACGAAGTGCTCTCAGTCATCCGCGGAGGGCTGCAGGATTTCTCGATCAGCCGAACGTCATTCGACTGGGGCGTGCCGTTGCCTTGGGACGAAACCCACGTCTGCTACGTCTGGTTCGACGCGCTCGCGAACTACATCACCGCGGCGGGATACGGAGACGATCCGGAACGGTTCGCACGGATGTGGCCCGCAAACATCCACATGATCGGCAAGGACATCCTGCGGTTCCACGCCATCTACTGGCCGGCGATGTTGATGGCCGCAGGCCTGCAGCCCCCGACACAGGTCTGGGCTCACGGGTTCGTCAACGTCGGCGGCAAGAAGATGTCGAAGGCCAACGCCACCTCCATCCACCCGTTCGAGTTGCTCGATAAGTTCGGGGTGGACTCCTACCGCTACTACTTCATGCGCGAGATCCGCTTCGGCGAAGACGGGAACTTCAGCTGGGAGTCGATGGTCGATCGCCACAACGCCGATCTCGCGAACGGCCTCGGGAATCTCGCCTCCCGCGTCCTCGCCATGCTCGCGAGCTACTTCGACGGCGTAGTGCCGGAGCCGAAGGTCGAGGGCGCGGAGTCGGACCTCCCGGAAGTGACCGCCGACGCACTCAGCCGATACGACGAACACATGCTGGCCGTCCAACTCCAGCCGGCACTCAGTGCGGTCTGGGACATCGTCGCTCGAGCGAATGCCTACCTCGTCGAGAAGGAGCCTTGGAAACTCGCGAAGGATCCCGCCCACCGTGACGAACTCGCCGGGGTGCTCTACGCCTCGGCCGAGACCCTGCGGATCTTGGCCGTCGCGATCCACCCGATCATGCCCGCGGCGGCCGGGAGCCTGTGGAGTCAGCTCGGGCAATCGGGGGCCGTCGCCGACGCCCACCTTCCCGCGGCGGGCGTGTGGGGCGGCCTCGCGTCGGGGACGGCGACGACCAAGGGCGAGAGCCTGTTCCCGCGCGTGGAGCACGACGGGCCATAGTCTCGGGTCGGCACCACAGGCTGAGGCTTGCCGGAAACATGTTTCACGTGAAGCTCCCTGCCTCGACCGTATCTGCAGACCCGTGTACGCTCCCCGCCCGTGAGCGACTTGAACCCTGAACCGACGGTCCACGCAGGTGCGGTCGACACCCACTGTCACCTCTTCCTGCTGGACCTGGAACCTCCAGCAGTGGTCGAGGCCGCACGGGCCGCGGGCGTGGGACGGATCATCTGTGTCGGGATCGACGTCGAAACCAGCCGTCGGAGCCTGGAATTGGCCGAGTCCATACCGGGTGTGTTCGCCACGGCCGGCATGCACCCGCACGACGCGAGTGCCTTCGACGCCACGGCGTCTACCCGGATCGAGGAGCTCCTCCACGACCCCAGGGTGGTCGGTGTAGGGGAGTGCGGTCTGGACTACTTCAGGATGCTTTCCCCCGTCGACGACCAACTCCGAACCTTGCGAACGCACATCTCGCTCTCCAACGAATCGGCGAAGCCGATGGTGGTCCATGTTCGCGACGCGTGGGAGGACACCCTTCGAGTCCTAGATGAGGGTTCCGCCGAGCACGTGGTTATCCACTGTTTCAGCGGTGACGCCGACATCGCGCGCGAGTGCGCGGCTCGCGGTTATCACCTCAGCTTTGCGGCAAACGTGACCTACCCCAAGAACGATCACCTTCGGCAAGCTGCTGCCGCCGTGCCGCAGGACCGACTCCTCACAGAGACCGACAGCCCGTTCCTCAGCCCGCAGGCGACGCGCGGTCGGCCCAACCATCCCGGCAACGTCCAAGCGGTCATCGCGGAACTCGCGAGCGCACGGAACGAACTTCCGAGTGACCTCACAGCCGCTACAGAGGCCAACGCGAGGGACGCATTTCCCGCGATGAAGTGATCGGCGCCTACCACAAGCAGCCGAAATGGGGCTCCTTCCTCAAGGTTGCAGTGAGGGTTGAGGGTTTGGTACGGTCGATACTCCAATGGGCACCAAGGCTTCTGTCCGGCCCTGCCGCTTCCCTCTGAAGCCTTCCTCACCAAGGAGGAAGGTTGGCGGTACGAGCGTCCCGGCTCCGCAGGTTGCGGATCCGCCGCACCACGCAGTTCTCGACCCTCTCGGTCGGGGCGCTGCTGTTGGTTGGCGTGGCGAACGGCGCGCAGGCACAGCAGGAGCCGGTCCAGCGGGCGCAGGCATCGGTGGCAGCAGCCATCGGCGATGCGGACCAAGCCTCCACAGGTGTGGGGATCTGGGTGTTGGAAGGAACGAGCAGCGGACCCGCCGTGAAAGCGGCGGCGCTCGATGGGGCGATCGCCTCCGCGGGCGGTGTCGGGTTTTTCCCGACGGTCAGCGTTCGTGCCGTCGTGGCGGGGAAGGTCCACGACGTCACAACGAACGCACGGACCGTCGGGGAGCTCCTCTCGGCCATGGGGATCCATCCCGACGCCGGTGACCGCGTTCAACCCTCACTCAGATCCCCCCTTCACTCCGGTCTCACCCTTCGGTTCATCAACGTTCGGATCTTCACCGAGACGGTGACGGTTCCCATCCCGTTCCAAACGACGACGACCTCGAGCGAAGAACTCGCCCCCGGCGCGGTACAGATCGCAACCGACGGGATCCCGGGTCTTCGGTCCGTCACTCGTCGGGTCACGGTGATCGATGGTCACCGGACGCAGATGCGAACACTCAGCTCCTCCGTGCTTCAGGCGCCGGTGACGGAGGTCCGCCTGGTTGGTCCGAACGCGGACCCGGTTACCGTCTCTGGGGGCCAGCACCCGACGACGGGGCAAGCCACGTGGTACGACCCGCCGTGGTCCGGGCTCACGGCCGCGAGTCCGTGGCTCCCGTTCGGAACGCATGTGACCGTGACCGATCTTGATACCGGGAGGTCCGTGGTCGTGATAATCAACGACCGTGGACCGTACGCGGATCCCTCTCGGATCATCGACCTCTCGCCCGAGGCCTTCTCTCAGCTCGATTCCTTGGGCCGGGGGGTCATCAACGTACGCATCGCTTGGTGAGGGCCTGAGGGGGTTCGGCCGATGAGCCGGGCACCGTCGGGTGCCGGCTTGGGTGGGGGAGCCATCCGCGACCTCGCCGCGCGCCACGGCGTTCGACCATCGAAGTCCCTGGGCCAGAACTTCCTCACGGATCCGAACCTTGCCCGGGCGATCGCAGCGGACGCCGGGGTCGGCGCGGGGGACCATGTGGTGGAAGTGGGGGCGGGGTTCGGTTCGCTGACGACGGCGCTCGCTGCGACCGGAGCTGATGTGACCGCGGTCGAGTTCGATCGGGCGCTGATGCCGGCACTCATGGAGGTCACCGCGGGACTCGACAACGTCACGGTGGTCCAAGGCGATGCCATGAAACTGGACTGGCTCGCGCTGACCGACGGGGGCGAGTGGACACTATGCGCGAACCTCCCGTACAACATCGCGACGCCGTTGGTGATGGATCTTCTCTCCGATGTCCCCGCCATCCGGCGATTCATCGTGATGGTGCAGCGGGAGACCGGCGAACGGATGGCCGCCCAGGCGGGAGAGGAGCGGTACGGCGCCGTGAGCGTTCGAGTGGGATATGCAGCCGGCGCGCGTCTGATCCGGAGCGTGCCCGCCGAGGTGTTCTGGCCGCGGCCGACCATCGAATCGGTCGTCGTCCGTCTGGACCGGCTGGCCTCGCCGCCGGTCGATGTCGACCGGGCCGCACTCTGGCGCGTGATCGAGGTCTCGTTCGCTGAGCGGCGGAAGACCATGCGGAACGCCTTGCGGCGCCTGGGTCTGGACGTGAAGACGGCCGACAGGGTGCTCGCCGAGAGCAGCGTGGGCCCGTCGCAGCGGCCCGAGGAGCTCCCATTGGCGGCATTCGCCCGGATCGCCGAGCGGATCTCGGTATGAGCGAACCGATCGTCCGGCGCGCGTACGGGAAGATCAACGTCTTCCTGCGGGTTCTGGGCCGGCGCGAGGACGGTTATCACGACATCGAAACGGTGATCCTGCCGGTCTCGCTCTACGACACCGTGCGGGTGGACTCCGCGAGCGGCCTGACGATCGAACTCGAAGGTGATCCCTCCCTGGTCGCCCCGCTCCGCGAGGCGGATCCGGACGGCAATCTGGCCCTCGTGGCGGCCCGGACGCTGGCCGAGGAGGCGGGGATCGACACAGGCGCCGTCGGTGCCCTGATCCAGGTCGAGAAGCGCATCCCCGTGGCGGGCGGGATGGCCGGCGGGTCCGCGGACGCTGCGGCGGTCCTCATCGCGCTCAACGAGTTATGGGCTTGTGGGTTCGACGAGGCGCGACTGAGCGAGATCGGGGTCCGAGTCGGTTCGGACGTTCCCGCGATGCTGGCAGGCGTACCAGTGATGGTGAAGGGCAGGGGTGACGTGCTGAGTTCGGTCTACGTGACCCCAACGCCATGGATAGTCAAGTCACTTGACTTTCAGATCAGCGCCTCCGATGCCTATGCATGGTGGGATGAAGGCGGCGCCCGGAGCGGTCCCGACGGCGGGGTCGTGCTGGCCTCATTGGAGACCGGAGCCACCGGCTCGCTCGGAGCATCGATCTTCAACGATCTGGAGTCGGGGATCGTTGCGCGCCATCCGGAAGTTGGCGAGGTGCGCGATGCGCTCTTAGCCGCCGGGGCGGAGGCGGCGTTCGTCACGGGAAGCGGTCCCACGGTGGTCGCCCTTGCTCCCCACGTCATCCACGCCGACAAGATCGCCGACCAGGTGCCCGGTTCGATCGTGGTGATGGGCCCGCCGGTCTGATCCAACGGTCATGGTGGCCCGCCCCGTCGGAACGTCATAATCGTCAGTGCACTCCGGGGTCGTCTAATGGTAGGACACAGGCCTTTGAAGCCTGGCATGGAGGTTCGATCCCTCCCCCCGGAACTTGATCCGATCTAGGAGGCGCCTAGTAACGGGTGAGCCGTCCCTGCAGCGCCGTGAGAACGGACACGGATTCGAAGTTGGACACCGAGCGTTGGTGCGTGGCGTCGTGCAGCGCGATCGCCTGGTACGTCGCGTCTGAGGTCGGCGTGTCCACCAGCGATCCCACGCCGGTGTCATCCACGGTCACGATGCCGATCAGCCGCCGATCGCCGGCTTGTTCCCGGTAGATCCGGACGTCGTGGGTGCCGCCGTGATCGTCGAGCTTGAGGTTCACCGTGAGGCGCACGTGCTGCCCGAGGGTGATGGAGTGCCGGGATGCCGTTAGCGTCAGCTCCCGCTTCAGGGAACTAACGATGACGCTCGTCTCCGCCGTCGATCCTCGATGCTCCGCGTCCCCGCCGAACCGCGCGCTGAAGTCGTGCGCGGGCCCGACGTCGTCTGCATCGGTTGGATAGTCGGCCGACCACGCGCCCCCAGCGGAGGTGGAAACCGTCGTGAATAGCTGCGGTGCCCCGCCGCCGGTCGAGACCCAGATCTCGATGGGCACGCCCGCGCCCACGGATGTCCCTTCGTTGAATGTGAGCTGCCCTGAGAGGTGGATCGTCGTGAATACCGGCACCCGCTCGCGTGCCGCCATCGTGATGGCCGACCCGAAGAGCGTCGGGTTGTCGAACGTGTAGAGCTGCATCGTGCCGGTGGAGTAATGAGAGACGGCGAAGATCTGGTCGCCGGACGGTGAGAAGCGGATCCCTCGGGTCGCGGGGATGAACGGCGACTCGTATGTGGAGAACACTGGAGCGTCGTTCACATCGGCGAACACCGTCGTCCCGAACGAGGTGAGTTCCGCCAAGTAGCGGCCACCGCGATCCACCGTGTCGACGCCCCACACGAACGTGGTGCCGTGCGGCTGGATGCCCGGGTAGGTGTGTTCCACGGAGAGGTCTGCTGCGGAGAGCTGCGTCATGCTCACGCCCGTCGCGACCACGATCGACGCGCCGTCTGAGGTGAACTGCGGCGTGGCGTACGCGGAGAGCTTCTTGCCGGCCAGCTTGGTCGGCGGGCTCGCGGAGGCGTCGTAGATCCGCAGGGTCGTGTCGGTGCCGTCCGCGACGACGGCGAGTCGCGACGGAGCGGAAGGATCGGTGGCGAAATCGATGACCGTGGCACCGGTGGGATAGCGCGCGCCGGTGAACGTGGTGACGGCACCGTTCGACGGGTTGATGCGATCGAGCCCGTTGCCGCGGCTAGTCCAGAGGTAGCCCCCCGCGTAGCCGAGCATGTATCCGCCGCTCAGACTGCTGGTGATGGCCGCACCGACGGCGTTGGTGGTGAGGTCCACAGGCGTGATCTGCCCGCTGGAGTGTTCGAACACGTAGAGCGTCGACCCGACGATCACCATGCCCGATGGCCCGTCGAGCCCGCCGATGGTGCCCGTGACGGCGCCGTCGAAGTTGGCGAGCTTGAGGTGCGTCTCGCCGGTGCCGCCGGAGATGATCAGCTGATCACGGGCGTCGTCAACCACCATCGTTGCGAAGTCGTCCATGCCCAGGTCTGTGATGGTCTCGGCGTGAGCGGTGGGAGCTAGGACGGTGATGGCCGTCAGCGCCGAGGCGGTGATCAGGAACGCCGTGCTCGCCGTCGTGGCTGCCTCACGGATGCGCATGGGAGTGCGACCATACGCGGCGCCCGGTGGGCCTGTCTAGGTCAGTCGACGTGCGGTTATCGATCCGCGGGGTGGTCCGCGGAGACGAGTTCCTCGATGGTGTCCGGCACCTTGATGCGGAGCCTGTTGCGGCGGCGGACCCAGACCGCGACCCACGTCACGAGCATGAGGAACGCGAGCACGCCGGCGACGACCTTCCAGGTACGCGCGGTCGCGCTCGCGTCCACGACCGCGGCCTCACGGGCTTTCAGGGCCGCATCCCGCTGAGCCACCAGACGGTCGCTCGCCGCCTGCGTTGCCGCTAGGGTTTGCCGCGCCGCGTCGAGTTCCGTACGGGTTTCCGCGAGCCGTGCCGTTTGGGCATCGGCGTGGCGGACCTTGTCTGCGAGGCGGTTGGCCCGGTCTTGGGCACGATCGAGGCGGCCCAGGAGGACCGCCTCAAGGCTGGTGGAGGCTACGGTGAAGGACCCACCGATGAGATCGCCGATGCCGTTGTGACAACCCACGTTGCACACCCGAGCCGTGTAGAAGCCCGGCGCGACATCGGGAACCACGAACGTCGTGTGCGCGACGTAGGGGCAGTCGACCCCGCCGGCCGGGGGCGTGATCTCGACCGGCCCTAGGAGCGTCCGGGTGCCGGGCGTGGAGAGATAGGCGAACCATGGCCCGGGGCTGGACGGCGCCGCCAACGCGCCGGTGCAGAACTGTCCCTGCATGGTGACGGTGGCTCCCACCGGAGCCCAGGCGGAGCCCCCGGGGAGATCTGGCGGGACCGACTGGCCGTTGACCTGCGTGACGTTCATCCACGAGCCGCCGGCGAGCGCCGCCGGGCTCGCCACGAGCAGGGAAGCCATGACGATCATGGAAGTTACGACGGCGCGGCGCATGCGGCCCACCCTTCAAGAGGAACCCCGAGCGTGGCCCCCGATCCCTTTCCTGTCAACCTTGCTCTCGGCTCGTCACCGGACCATCCGATGTGCGACCATAGGTATCCCTCGACCGAAGGCGCACGGGTTGGCCGAGAAGAAGACCTCCCGCTCCTTGACCGCCGTGATCCTGGCGGCGGGGAAGGGCAAGCGGTTGAAGTCCAGCACACCAAAGGTTCTGCATCCCATCTGTGGGAAACCTGCCCTTTGGCATGTGCTGAACGCAGCTCTCGCGGCGCGCCCGTCGAAGATCGTCGTAGTCATCGGCCACGGCGGCGATGTCGTTCGCGATGCCGTGAAGAGCTGGGGCATCACGCCCGCGCCCGTGTTCGTCGAGCAGTCGGAACAGCTCGGCACCGGTCATGCGGTCTTGGCAGCCGAGAAGGCGGTTGGGCGTTCCACCGATGTCCTGGTGCTGGGGGGCGACTACGACCCGGTGACCGGCGAACACGTCCGGCAGCTCATGTCCACCCACCGGCGAACGAAGAGCGCCGCTACCATCCTCACGACTGAGGTCTCCGACCCCGGGGGTTATGGGCGGATCCTCCGGACGGGCGACCGTCTGGATCGGATCGTCGAGCACGCCGATGCCACCGCTGCGCAGCGGGCCATCCACGAGGTGTGGCTCCTGGTCTCGGCGTTCCGCCGCGAGGATCTGTTCAGGGTCCTGCCGGCCGTCGGCCGGGACAACCGCCAGCGTGAGTACTACCTGAACGAGATCTTCCCGATCCTCATCGACAAGGGTGAGCGCGTGTCGGTAGTGCAGGTGGACACGGGCGGCGCGATGGGCCTGAACTCGCGCGGCGGCCTGGCCGCCGTAGAGCGAGTGGTCCGCGATCGCATAAACGCCGCTCACCTCGCGAACGGTGTGACCCTGATCGATCCGAACACCACCTATATCGACGTCGATGTGAAGATCGGTGCGGACACGGTGATCCGCCCGAACACGTTCCTAGAGGGCGCGACGAAGATCGGCGCGGGGTGTGACATCGGGCCGTCCACCCGGATCGCCGATTCCACCGTCGGGGATGGCGCCATGGTCACGTTCGCCGTGGTGCTCGGGTCGAAGCTCGGCAAGCAGACGGGGGTGGGACCGTACGCGCGCCTGCGGCCGGGCTGCGAGCTGGCGTCCGGTGCGCACGCGGGGGCGTTCGTGGATCTGAAGGCTGCGAAGATCGGCAAGGGTTCGAAGGTTCCGCACCTGGCGTATGTCGGGGACGCGGTGATCGGTTCAGACGTGAACATCGGCGCGGGAACGGTCACCGTGAACTACGACGGATACGCGAAGCACATCACCACCATCAAGGACGGCGCGCGCGTCGGCTCCGATACCATGCTCGTCGCGCCGGTCACGGTCGGCAAGAACTCGAACACGGGAGCGGGGTCGGTCATCACGAAGGACGTGCCCGCAGGTGCGCTCGCCGTGGAACGCGCGGAGCAGCGCGTGATCCCCGGCTATCGCAAGAAGAAGGACGCCGAGCACCAACAGAAGCGGGAGGGGAAGTAGTCGTGGAGATCATCACGAAGAAACGGATGATGCTGTTCACCGGCACCATCCACCCGGCCCTGGGGGAAGAGATCGCCGAGAACCTGGGGATCCCCGTCAGCCCGGCCCAGCTCCGGCGGTTCGCCTCGGGGGAGATCTATTTCCGGGCCGAGGAGAGTGTCCGTGGTGCCGACGTGTTCGTCGTGCAGACGCATGCAGATCCGGTCAACGAAGCGCTGATGGAGCAACTCATCATGATCGACGCGATGAAGCGGGCATCGGCCAAGCGCATCACCGCGGTCATCCCGTACTACGGCTACTCCCGTCAGGACCACAAGGCGCTCTCGCGCGAACCGATCTCCGCCAAGCTCGTCGCCGATCTCCTCTCCACCGCGGGCGCCGATCGAGTCGTTTCGGTCGACCTGCACTCCGGCCAGATCCAGGGCTACTTCGACTGCCCGTTCGATCACCTGACTGCGCTGCCGATCCTCTCCAACCACTTCCGCGAACTGGGGTTGGACGGCGGGGACCTGGTGGTGGTCGCGCCGGACGCAGGACGGATCAAGACCTCGGAGAAGCTCCGTGAATACCTCCACGCGGACCTCGCGTTCCTCTACAAGCGCCGGAGCCGTCACGAGGCGCACAAGATCGAAGAGATGGCCGTGGTCGGTGAGGTCGAAGGACGGCCCTGCGTGATCGTCGACGACATGATCGACACCGCGTCCACGATCTCCAAGGGTGTGCACGCGCTCGCCGAGATGGGGGCCGGCCCGATCTACGTGGGCGCCACCCACGGACTCTTCAGCGGCAAGGCCCGCCAGCTCCTAGAAGAAGCCCCTATCGAGCAGGTCGTCGTGACGAACACGGTGCCCGTCCCCGAGGAGCGATCGTTCGACAAGCTCCACGTATTGTCGATCGCCCCACTCATCGCGAGCGGGCTCCGCGCGGTGTTCGTGGATGCGAGCGTCAGCGAGATCTTCGGCGGCGCGAACCAGGTCTAGATGTAGCCGAGTTCTTCGAGCCGTTGCTCGATCTCCTTGGCCTCCTGGGGCGTGGGTTCGGTTCGGTCGCCTTCCCACGTGGCCCATTCGGCCGTGCGGGCGTCAAGTTGCGCGCCCATGGTTTCGATGACCTCTGGATGCGCGCCGGCCACGTCCGTCTGCTCCCGCGGGTCGGCTTCGAGGTCGTAGAGGACCTGTGTTCCATCCGAACCCCGGATCAACTTGAAGCCCAGGTCGCGCACGCTCACCAGGTCGCGCGCGAGCCCCGAGAAGTCATACGACGGGTTCCGCGCAGCCAGTCGTCGCTGCTCCTTCTCGTGCCACGACCGCCACTCGGCGAACGCGTATCGGTGCTCGTTCTGCCCGGCCCCGAAGAGATCGGTACGACGATGTGCCAACGCGGCGACATCCGGCCGTGTCACATCCAGCATCCGCGCCATCGACGGCAGGACGTCGACGAACTCCGCGAGCGGCTCGCGCACGCCCGGCGTCACCACGCCTGGTCCCCACGCCACGAACGGCACACGCGTGAGGATGTCGTCGAGCGACGCATGGTGGTCGGCCAACCCGTCCTCTCCGAGATGCTCGCCGTGGTCGCTGGTGATCAGGACGACCGATCGACCGTCGTCGCCGATGTGGCCGAGTGCGACGAGTGTGTCCAACAGTTCGTCGACGTGGTTGTCGACATTGGCGAGTTCGGCGTCGTAGTACGTGCTCATGATGCGGAGATCGCGGGGATCCGAACGCGCCACCCCTTCCCAAGGCCCCACGCGCGCGGCAACCTCGGCGCGGTACCGCAGGGCCGCCATCGCACCGTAGGTCTCCCCGCCCACCTTGCGCGCCCACTCCGGCGGCGGCGCGTATGCCCAATGACATTCCAGGTAGTTCACGAACAGGAACATGGGCCGCCGGGCGGCCGGCAGGCGATCGCGCATCCATCGGTTGACGATGCTGCCGCCGCTGTCCCCGCCGCGCGCAACCTTCTCCCACCTGCGCAGCCGGCGCTGCCACCCCTGCTCCAGATCCAACCGGAAGGCGTAGTGGTCGAATCCGCGGGACAGGCCGGTGCGTTCGCTGATCATGCCGTTGTTCGTAACGCACCAGGTGTCGTACCCGAGCGAGCGGAACCATTCGGCCATGGTGACGTCGACGGTGGGACGAAGCTTCGGGCCGGTCTGCCACTGCGCGCCGTGCTGGGTGGGGTAGAGGCCCGTGAAGAGACTCCCGTGGGCCGGCTGGGTCCAGGGCGCGTTCGACAGCATGGTCTCCATCCGCAACCCGGCGCGGGCCAGCCCGTCCACCGTGGGGGAGGTAGGTCGCTCATACCCGTAGCAGCCGAACCGGTCCGCCCTGGCGGTGTCGAGTACCACCAGGACGATGGTGGGGAGGTCGTTGAGGGCCACGCCGAGAGCCTATCCGGGGCGCACGGTCGGTCCCCGCAGCGTATCGGTACAATCCTGAAGGCTCCCCATCTCCTACACCAAGGACTTCGACCACCATGGAAACGAAACTCGTTGCCGAACGACGTGACGGCGCCGGAAAGGGCGTGGCGCGGAAGCTGCGCGCCGCCGGCCGTGTGCCCGGGATCCTGTATGGACACGGCGAGAAGCCCATCTCTCTGTCCGTGAACAGCAAGGAGCTCCTCCACCTCTTCCACCACGGCGGCGGATCGAACGCACTGATCGGGCTCGAGATCGACGGGGCGAGCCACCTGGCCATCCCCCGTGAGGTTCAACGCGATCACATCCGGGGGAGCTTCATCCACATCGATTTCTTGGCGGTGAGCCGTGACGAGACCATCCACGTCATGGTCGAAGTCACAGAGATCGGCGAGGCCGAAGGCGTGAAGGCCGGAGGCGTGGTCGAGCACCACCTTCGAGAGGTCGAGGTCGAATGTCTGCCGCAGGACGTTCCGGAGCGCATCGAGGTGGATATCAGCGAGATGCAGCTGGGCGACATGCTGCACGTGCGCGACCTGAAGGCCCCGTCGGGGATCACCATCCTCACGGACGAAGAGACATCGGTCATCTCCATCATCACGCCTGCCGCCCTGCGGACCGAGGCCGATCTCTCCACGCCCGGAGCCGAGGGCGCCGAAGCAGTCGAGGCCCCCGCCGCCGAGCCCGAGGGCGAAGCCGAGCCGGCCGCCGAAGGCGAGACGCCCGCGGAGGGCGGCGAGAGCTAACCGATGGTCTGGCTGGTCGCCGGACTCGGCAACCCCGGTGACCGATACATCGGCACCAGGCACAATATCGGCGCCTCAGTGGTGGACGTTCTCGCCAGCGCCGAAGGCGAACGCTTCCGCAAGGCCAGGTTCCTACCCGTCGAGACGGCGGAGATCCGGGTGGGCACTCAGCGCGTGCTGCTGGCCAAATCGCTCCGCTACATGAACGATTCGGGCCCCGCCTTCGCTGGTCTGGCCGGGAAGTTCGACATCGCACCCGCGAACCTCATCGCCGTCCACGACGAACTGGACATCCCGTTCGGAACGCTGCGGGTGAAGCAGGGCGGGGGCAATAACGGCCATAACGGGCTGAAGTCCTTGCAATCCGCCCTCCGCTCTCCCGACTTCTTCAGGGTTCGGTGCGGCATCGGCCGACCTCCCGGCAGTCAGGACCCGGCCGACTTCGTGTTGGATCGGTTCACGAAGCGGGAACAGGAGGAGGTCGGCCTCTTGGTGGTGGACGCCGCGGATGCAGCGACATCCCTCGTGATCGAGGGGCTGTCGAAAACACAGGACCGATTCAACGGCACCGGTCCCTCGGTCCAAGACCTTTGACCTAACCACTCCTGGGTATCGGGGGACTCCGTTCCGCCCGACGCTCTGTGGGCCAGCCTACCTATCTTCGGGACTGTGGCCCGATGTTCTCCGTCCCTAGAACGCCGATGCTGCATCTGTTGACGAAGAAGGAAGGCAGGAGGTGGTACGGAATGCGTAACAAGCTCGGTTCATGGCGGCACCTGATGCTGCAGGGAGCTGTGCTCGCGACGCTGTTGCTCGCCGCCGGTGCCCGGTGGAAGGGCAACTAACTCGAGTGGTCGGAAGGAGTACTGAGATGCGCAGTCAGATCAAGTACACGTTCTACGTTCTTGGCTCCCTCGCGGCGCTTGCGCTCGCGGTTGGCGCTGGTTGGAAAGCGCAGTAAGCAAGGTTCCCCCCCGAAACATCGCCCCCGACGGTGATCCGTCGGGGGCGTTGTCTATCACGGCGCACTCACGAACCGAACGTTCGGTGCCGCAGGCCATTTTTCCTTCCAAGAGGTAGTTCAGGAGCCCGAAGGTGTGTCCGATGGAGTACGTATGAGGTTGGTTCTCGTGGCGTTCGCTGTGGCCATCGGGCTGGGCTACCTGCTGGGTGGCCGGCTCTCCCGGTTGTCGGGGATCAAGGTGCGGTGGTTCCCGTTGGCCCTGGTTGGCCTGTGCCTACAGATGGCGCCCGTCCCTGGGAACCGCTGGCCCGTGTACCTCCTCTATGTCTCCTTCGTCCTTCTGCTCGTCTTCGCGCTGATGAATCTGCGGGTGACAGGCTTCGCGATCATCACGATGGGGATCATCTTGAACTTCACCGTCATCGCCGCCAACGGCGGCATGCCGGTCAGTCGGCAGTCGCTCGTGGATTCCGGGCAGACATCCACGCTTCCGGCTCTCGTGAACTCGGGCGGCGCGAAGCACCATCTGGTCGGACCCGACGACAGGCTCACGTTCCTGGCCGACGTCATCGCGATCCCGGCACCCGTATCCCAATCGGTGAGTCTCGGCGACCTCTTCACCTACGGTGGCGTCGTCCTCCTGATGGTGGCGGCGATGCGGAAGCGTCCTGACGATCTTCCGGTGCTTGCGCCGGAGGTCGCGGCGAGTGGTGCAGATGAACGAGCCTGAGATAGAGGCGACGCAATCGGGGATCACCCCGCGAGAACGACGCCGGTCCGATCGTGAACGGGCTCGGCGGGCGAGCGACGATCTGGTTCCCGTCGGGGATGGGCCAAGCGAACGTCAGCGCAAGATCGTTCTGTTTCTCTACGAAGCCAGTGTCTACTTGCCTGTCATCTGTTTCATCGCGGCCGCCCTGATCAGCGACCCGAAGGAGTTCGGTGATTGGCAGCTCCTGACGTGGATCGCGGCGATCGCGATCGTCGACCTGTTGCCCGTGCCTACCCAGGTGCAGGAGAGTTTCAGTCTGGGGTTCCCGCTGGAGTTGGCCGTGGCCATCTTGTACCCGGCCCCGGTCGCCGCCGCCGTCGCGCTGCTCGGAAGCAGCGACCCACGCGAACTGCATCGAGCCGTTCCCGTCACCCGAGCCCTCTTCAACCGTGCTCAGGTGGCGGCGGCCGTGATGGTGGAGAGCTTCCTGTTCCACAGCGCAGCGGAGCTGTCCTCTCGCTGGTACATCCTCGGGTTGGCCGTCCTGGTGGCAGCGGTCGGCGGCTACGCGGTGAACATGCTGCTCGTCGCGACACTCGTCCGTTTCAAGCATGGCCAACGCATGGTGGCGATCATCCAGGAGATGCACTCCGGCGTGTTCGGGGAATTCATCCTGTCGTACATGGGGCTGGCGCTCTTCAGTGTGTTGGTTGCACTCTCGTTCAAGCAGCTGGGCACCTGGGCGATCTTCGTGTTCATCGCGCCGCTTGCGTTCGCGCGCCAGATGTTCCAACGAACCCATTCGCTGCAGGTGGCGACCGAGGAACTCGCGGCCAAGCAGGCCGAGAACGAATTCCAGGCGTTGCACGACTCGCTCACCGGCTTGCCCAACCGGGTCCTGTTCCAGCAGAAGCTCGCCGAAGCCATCGACGAGGCGGCCGCCGTGAACGGGAGCCTCGCCGTGATGCTCATGGACCTGGACCACTTCAAGGAGATCAACGACACGCTTGGCCATCACTTCGGCGACATGCTCCTGACGGAGATCGGGCCGCGCCTTGCGACGGTCCTTCGCCCGGGCGACATGATGGCTCGCCTCGGTGGAGACGAGTTCGGCGTGCTGCTGCCCGACATCCCCGATCAATCGGTCGCCATCAGGATCGCGGAACGGCTCGCGGAGGAACTGGAACGTCCGATCACCGTGGAAGGGCTGGCTCTGGACGTCTCGGGCAGCATCGGGATCGCGATCTACCCCGAGCACAGCCACAACGGCGAGACATTGCTGCGCCGCGCGGACGTGAGCATGTACGCAGCGAAGGAGGCTGGAGGAGGGTTCGAGGTCTATCACCGAGAGCTGGACCGGGACAGTCCCGCCAGGCTGGCGTTGATCAGTCACGTTCGGCCGGCGCTGGAGCACGGTGAGTTCGTCCTCTTCTACCAGCCCAAGGTTCGGCTCTCGGACGGGAAGGTCGCAGGGGCGGAAGCACTGATCCGTTGGCAACACCCCGAGCTGGGTCTGGTGCCCCCGGATGAGTTCATCCCGCTGGTGGAGAAGACGGTCCTGCTGCGTCCTCTGACGGCGTTCGTGCTGGAGGAGTCGATGCGGCAGTGGCGCGAGTGGGCCGATCGTGGAGTCCGGCTCCAGGTGGCCGTCAACATCTCCGTGCGATCGCTCCTGGACAATCAGCTTCCCGAACAGGTGGCTGAGGTCCTGGCTCGGTATGAGGTCCCGCCGGCCTTCCTCAAGCTGGAACTTACCGAGAGCTTCCTCATGGCCGACTCGGGCCGTTCAACCGGGGTCCTCGATGGCCTCAGTGACGTGGGTGTGAACCTTTCCATCGACGACTTTGGCACCGGGTACTCCTCGCTGTCGCACCTGAAGCGGCTGCCGATCCAGGAGATCAAGATCGACCGGTCCTTCGTCATGAACATGCTGGTGGACTCCAACGACTCGATGATCGTGAGAGCCACAGTGGAGCTCGGGAAGAACCTGGGTCTGCAGGTCGTGGCCGAGGGAGTGGAGGATCGCGAGACGTGGGATCTGCTGGCGAGCTTCGGCTGCGATGAGGCGCAGGGCTACTTCTTCAGCCGTCCCATCCCCTCCGACGAGTTCTGGCGCTGGCTGTCCGTCCGAGATCCGAACGCTATGTTGCAGCCTTCGCCGCCCGATAGCTCCGGCCGGCTGCACGCTATCTAGCCCCGGCCGTAGACTTCCTTAGCTTCTCCGATGCCCCGTCGCGCCGCGACCGGGGCTGTTCGCGTTGCGGAGGTTGGGTTGAGCCTGGAACACCTGCTGGAAACGTTGATCGAGTCCGAGCCGTTCGAGCGGCTCTTGTTGTCCCGAGATCGCCCCGTGGCGGCTCGGGCCGAAGCCGGCGAGGATTTCCTCATCGCGGGGCTGGCCGCATCTCTCGCGACTCCCATCCTCGCAGTCACGGCCGGCCCCCACGAGGCCGACGCCCTCGGCCCCTCGCTCGAGGCGTGGCTCGGGCCCGAGCGCGTCGCCGTGCTCCCGGCCTGGGAGGCCCTCCCGTACGAAGGGATCTCTCCCTCGCCCGAGGTCGCAGCTCGTCGCGCGGACGCGGTGGCGCGACTTCGTGCAGCGAAGGGCGCGTTCGTCGTGGTGGCGCCGGCGCTCGCGGCGATGCAGGGCTTGATCCCCACGCTCGGAGCCGTGCCGCCGCTCGAGTTGGTGCCGGGATCCGAATTGCCTCCCGACGCCCTGGCGGAACGGCTCGTGGAGCTCGGCTACACCCGGAGCGACATCGTCGAACGGCGCGGGGAGTTCGCGGTCCGAGGCGGCGTCGCGGATATCTTCCCGGGAACGGCCCGCCGCCCGGTTCGGCTCGAATACCTGGGCGACGAGGTCGAGTCCATCCGAGAGTTCATCCCGTCCACGCAGCTGTCGTCGCGATCGGTGGTCGTGGCCCGGGTTCCTCCCGTCCGGGAGTTCGTCGTCGATGAAGAGGTTCGGACCCGCGCGGCGGCCCTGGCCCCCGAGATGACCGACCGCATCCGCGATGGACTGCAACGGCTAGCCGATGGCCTCCACGCAGAAGGGGCGGAGTCGCTCGCACCGCTGGTCTTCGACCATCTTCCGACCCCGGCCGAACTCCTTCCGGAGGGGTCGTGGGTCGTCCTCTCCCAGGCAACGAGGACGCAGAACCGCGCTCGGCAGGCGTTCGAGGAGGCCGACGCGCTCGCCACCGCCCTCGCGTGGCCGGGCCCACCGGCGATCCGCCCGCTCGAACAGGCACTGGCCGACCACGTCCAACTCCACCTGAGCGAATTCACCGAAGGGGAGTCCAGCGGACTCGCCTCGTGGGGATCTGCGCAAGGGAACGCGGCCGAGCTGGCGAAGCGTCTGGGCGAATTGTCGTCGCTCGGCTACCGGATCGTCCTGACGGCTGCCGGCCACGGTTCGCTCGAGCGGAGCATCGAAGTCATCGGTGACATCCCCGGCGTAGAGACGGTCGAGGCGCCCCTGCGGAACGGATTCGTGTTCGCGGCGGCGAAGCTGGCGGTTGCGACGGAGGAGGACCTGTTCGGGTCTCGGCGGCATACGCGGAGCGCGCCGCGCTTCACCAAGCGGCGAACCGACGCCGTCGGCGACGAACTCGAGCTCGGGGACTTCGCCGTCCACCGGATCCACGGAGTGAGCCGGTACGCGGGGATCACCCACCGTGCGCTCGCCGGAAGCGAACGCGACTACCTGATCCTGGAATATGCCGAGGGCGACAAGCTCTACGTCCCGAGCGATCAGGTCGGGATGGTCGCCCGCTATGTGGGTGGCGACGCGCCCCGCCTGCACAGGATGGGTGGCACCGACTGGGCTCGCGCCACCGGGAGGGTTCGCAAGGCCGTAAAGGACATGGCGGGCGAACTCGTTCGGCTCTACAGCGTCCGCATGGCGGTGCCCGGGCACGCGTTCGGCCCGGACACTCCGTGGCAGCGGGAGCTCGAGGACGCGTTCCCGCACGAGGAGACGGGCGACCAGCTCACCGCGATCGACGACGTGAAGCGGGATATGGAGCTGCCGAAGCCCATGGACCGGCTGGTTTGCGGTGACGTGGGGTTCGGCAAGACCGAGATCGCGGTTCGCGCGGCGTTCAAGGCGGTCATGGAGGGCAAGCAGGTCGCCATCCTGGTCCCCACGACGCTCCTGGCCGAACAACACTTCAATACCTTCAGCGAACGGTTCGCCCCGTTCCCCGTGAAGGTCGCCATGCTCTCCCGGTTCGTCGACCCGGCCGAACAGCACAAGGTTCTGGAGGCAGCAGCCAAGGGAGCCGTGGATGTGGTGATCGGTACGCATCGCCTCATCTCGAGCGACGTCAGTTTCAAAGACCTGGGGCTGTTGGTCGTTGACGAGGAACAGCGGTTCGGCGTGGCGCACAAGGAGCGGCTGAAGAAGCTCCGCGCGCACGTCGACGTGCTCACCATGACCGCCACCCCGATCCCGCGCACCCTGGAGATGGCTCTCACCGGTATCCGCGAGATGAGCACTATCGACACACCGCCCGAGGATCGCCAGCCTGTCCTCACCTACGTCGGCAGCTACGACGAAGGTCTCGCGATCGGTGCCGTGAAGCGCGAGCTCCTCCGCGAGGGACAGGTCTTCTGGGTGCACAACCGGGTCGCGACGATCGATCGGCAGGCGGCCTGGATCCACGAGCAACTCCCGGAAGCGCGCATCGCCGTCGCGCACGGCCAGATGGACGAGGATCAGCTCGAGAAACAGATGGTCCGGTTCTGGGAGCGCGACGCGGACATCCTGGTCAGCACCACCATCATCGAATCCGGCCTCGACGTCCCGAACGCCAACACCTTGATCGTTGACTCCGCACATCTCCTCGGTTTGGCACAGATGTACCAATTGCGCGGACGCGTCGGGCGATCCACGGAGCGGGCGTTCGCCTACATGTTCTTCCCGCCCCAGCGTGAGATGACGCAAGAGGCACACGAACGCCTGGCCAGCATCGCCAAGCATCAGGCCTTGGGCTCGGGGTTCCAGATCGCGCTCCGCGATCTGGAGATCCGCGGGGCGGGCAACATCCTGGGCGCCGAACAACACGGTCACATCGCGGCGATCGGGTTCGACGCCTACGCCCGCCTCCTGGCCGAGTCGGTCGCCGAACTCAAGGGCGAGGACATCCCCGTGGAGAAGGATCTGCGGATCGACCTGCCCGTGAAGGCGTTCATCCCGCCCGGTTGGGTGGCACAGGAATCACTCCGGCTGGAGCTGTACCGCAGGATCGGGCTGGCCGGGGATCACGAAACGCTCACGGCCATCCGGGATGAGACGGTCGACCGCTACGGGGCGCTGCCGCCGGAAGTGGAGACCCTGTTCGCGATCGGCTCCCTCCGTGTGACCTGCGCACGTCTGGGCGTTGAGGAGGTCATCACGTACAAGGATCAGGTCCGGTTGACGCCCGTCACGATCCCCGATGCCCTGCTGCCTGATCTGGAGGAGCGGGTCTTCAAGGCCACCTATCACGATGCGAAGCACACGCTGAACCTGGTTCCCGAGCGGGTCTTCGGCGCGGACCTGGCCGAGGCTGTGGAGAAGATGTTGCTCACGGCCACCGAGGATGCCTGACCACAGGTTCTGAAGGATCGGCTAGTACAGTGAATCCATCGTGAAACCACTCCGGCGTCTCCTTATCCCTGCCCTGATCCTTCTTCTCCTGGCTGCCGCGTGTTCGGATTCAAGCGACGCGGCGCAGGATCCAGCCAACGCCGCGAAGGTCGGCTCCACCGTCATCACGACCGGGCAACTCACCGGCGAAGTGAAGATCTTCAAGTTCATCGCTGCGATCAACGGGTCCCAATGCGGGGCGTCGGCACCGACCGGTGCGACGACAGCTCCGGCGTTCGATGCCGCGGGCTGCAACCGTCAGGCGCTCGGCTACCTCATCCAGAGCGTCTACGTGGACAGGTACGCGACCGACAACAAGGTCACGGCCCCCGACGCCGACGTGACGAAGGCGGTGCAGCAACTGGACGCGCAACTGGGCGCGCCGAAGATCGACGCCGCGCTCAAGGCGAACGGCCTCACCCGGACGGACCTCACGGCGCTCGCGCATCAGTTCGTGCTCTCCAGCAACGTGCGGACCGCGGTCGAGACCTCCGCGGTGACGGACACACAGCTGAAGGCCATGTACCGGCAGCAGATCGCGTCCTTCACGACCGTCGACCTCGATCACATCGTGCTGAAGACGAAGGCTGAGGCCGACAAGATCTACTCGCAGGTCACTGCGCCGGGATTCACGCAGAAGGACTTCGAGGCGTTGGCGACGAAGGTGTCCACCGACCCCGGCGCCTCGACGAACCACGGCCACTACACGCAGACCGTTGGTGCCCCGCCGGGCGCACAGAGCGGCGGCTTCGTGAAGGAGTTCGCCGATGCGGTTCTGGCACTGAAGCCGGGCGAGACGTCAAAGCCCGTGCAGACGAGTTTCGGTTGGCACGTGATCTTGTTGAATTCGAAGACGGTGACGCCGTTCAGCGACGCGAAAGCGGGATTGCTCCAGGTTGCCGGCGGTTCGGCGTTCCAGGAGTGGCTCACCGCACAGGACAAGACCTCTCCGGTCACGGTGAACCCGAAGTACGGGACGTATGATCCCGCCCGCGGCGTCATCCCGATCACCAGCACTGGCTCGGTCAGTCCGACGGTGAGTCCGGCGGCGCCGACAGCGGCAGGTTCGTCCGGGTCGTGAGCGGGGAGCGCCTGCTGGACCTGGTCAAGGTGCAGGCCGCGTTGCGTGCCCCCGACGGCTGCCCGTGGGATCAGGAGCAGACGCACCGGACGTTGGCCCGCCATCTCCTGGAAGAGACCCATGAGCTGATCGAGGCCATCGAAGCGGACGATGCCGACCGGATCCGAGACGAACTCGGCGACGTCCTGCTCCAGGTCACCTTCCATGCACAGATATCCGCCGACGCCGGCGGATGGGATATCGACGACGTCGCCGACGGACTGGTTCAGAAGCTGGTCCACCGACACCCGCACGTGTTCGGCGACACGCAGGTGTCGGGTGCGGACGAGGTCCTGGTCAACTGGGAGAAGCTCAAGGCCCTTGAGCCCGGCGGCCGCAAAGGGGTCGATGACGACATCCCGATCACGCTGCCGGCACTGGCGCGCGCCTCGAAGGTCCAGCGCCGCGCCGCCGGATGGGGATTCGCGTTCCGTTCGCGCCAGGAGGCACTCGTGAAACTCCGTGAGGAGGTGGAGGAGTTGGCTCAGGCAAAGGACGCGGATCACCGAGAGGCAGAACTCGGCGACGTGCTCTTCGCCGCGGTTGCCGTGGGGCGGGCTGATGGCGCCGACGCCGAGACCGCGCTCCGCCGCACCGTTCGGTCGTTCTCCGAGCGGTACGAGCGCACTACGGCGCTCGCCCGGGACCGAGGTCTCGATATCGAGGCCATGACGGACGGCGAGTTGCGGGCTCTGTGGGACGACGCCAAGCGTCCCGATGCGAACCGTCCCGACGCCTAGCCGCCGGTACCCTTACCGTCATGGACGAGTTCGATCGGATCATGGAGTTCGCGCGGTGGTTCTATGAGAGCACGAGCACCAGCGTCGAACGAACTCGGTTCGGCCCGGCCTATTTCAACGATCGGTTCGCGCTCCGCTACAACGCCAACCTCCTCTTCGCCGATCATGTCGCCCCATCCACCCCGCACGACGTTGCGGCTGAGCTTGACCGGCTCCTGTCCGGATACATCCACCGCAAGATCCTGCTTCCCGACGACGAGGGGACGCGCCTTGCCAGCGGGATGCAGGAGCTCGGGTACGTAGCGGACAGAACGGTGAGCATGGTGCAGCGTGGCGAACCCGACCGGGCGCCCCAGATCGACCTCGTAGAGGAGATCGACCACGCGGCCAGACGGGCATTCCTGATGGAGCTGTATCTGCGAGAGGATTGGGGGCGCGCGCCGGGCATCGCCGAGACGCTCTCGGAGTTCCCGGGATGGCTCGAGGAGAAGATCGGCGCTCGGTTCTTCGTTCAACGGATGGACGGGCGGATGGTTGGCACGTGTGAGTTGTACGTGCACGACGGTATGGCACAGGTGGAGAGCGTGGACACCCTGCTGGAGTTTCGCGGCCGAGGCATCGCGCGGAACATGGTGTTGCGCGCCGCGTCCGAGGGACGAACCGCGGGTGCCGACATGGTCTTCATCGAGGCCGATGCCGAGGACTGGCCCCAGCAGCTCTACGAACGCCTCGGGTTCGAACATGTCGGCGCGTATCGAGGGTTCCTGAAGGCTCCGGGCGGCGCGCCATCGCTGGGGCCGGACGTCTCGTGAACGGGGAACCTGTGACGCGCGACCGGGTGTCGGCGGCATACGATCTGATCAGGCCCTACGTCCGCTACACGCCGGTCATGCCGCTGGAACCCGGGTCGCTCATCCAGGGCAGCGCCGAGATCACGTTGAAACTCGAACTTCTCCAGCACACGGGCTCGTTCAAGCCGCGCGGGGCGTTCAACAAGCTCTTGACTAGCACGGTGCCAGAGGCCGGCGTCATCACTGCGAGCGGCGGGAACTTCGGACGCGCGGTCGCTTACGCGGCCCACGCGCTGGGTCACCCGGCCGAGATCTTCGTGCCGGAGACCTCACCCGCGACGAAGATCGACGGGATCCGCGACCTCGGTGCGCTGGTCAGGGTGGTTCCCGGCTATTACGCGGAGGCCGCCGCCGCGATGGAACGCCGAGCAGCCGAACATGGTGCGCTCCTCATGCATCCGTTCGATCAGCCTGAGGTGGTGGCGGGACAGGGGACCGCCGCCGTCGAGCTTGCCGAGCAGGTTCCCGGTCTGGACACCGTTCTGGTGGCCATGGGAGGGGGAGGACTCATCGCCGGCGTCGCTTCCTGGCTTGAGGGCAGCGGAGTGAAGGTGATCGGTGTGGAGCCGGAGGCAGCTCCGAGCATGACCGCGGCGCTCGCTGCCGGTGCCCCTGTGACGACCCAGGTAGGAGGCATCGCGGCGGACTCCTTGGGCGCCGCCCGGGTGGGCGAGATCGCGCTCGGAACGGTCAAACGTCATGTCGCCGAGGTCGTGCTCGTTCCCGACGCCGCGATCCGAGATGCACAGAGCTGGCTCTGGCGGCACTGCTCACTGGTGGCTGAGCCGGGAGGGGCGGCGGCGACGGCCGCCCTCCTCTCTGAGGGGTATGTCCCCGAGCCCGGTGAGCGGGTTGCCGTGCTGGTGTGCGGCGCCAACTGCGATCCAGGCGACGTGATGGCCTAGACCGCCGCTGCGCGCGACGCCAAATCCCCGGTTCCCTGCAGGTGTTGGGTACCATCGCACGCACATGAGCGCCATCGAGGCCGTCCACGCGCGCCAGATCCTGGATTCACGCGGCGATCCCACCGTTGAGGTCGACGTGCGCCTCGACGACGGTGCGTTCGGGCGCGCGGCCGTTCCTTCGGGCGCCTCGACGGGCGAGCACGAGGCGCTGGAACTGCGCGACGCCGACCCCGCGGTCTACGGCGGAAAGGGTGTGGCGCAAGCACTTTCGAACGTGGACGGGCCGATCGCAAGCGTCGTCGTGGGGATGGATGCGTTCGACCAGCGCGGGGTGGACAAGGCGCTGTTGGACCTGGACGGAACCGCCACCAAGAGCGCGATGGGCGCGAACGCGATCCTGGGCGTGTCGCTCGCCGTCGCACACGCCGCCGCGGACAGCGCCGGCATGCCGCTCTACCGCTACCTCGGGGGACCGAACGCCCACGTCGTGCCAGTCCCCATGATGAACGTCATCAACGGCGGCGCCCACGCCGACAACGAACTCGAACTCCAGGAGTTCATGCTCGTGCCGGTAGGGGCGGCGAGCCTCAGCGAAGCTGTGCGATGGGGCTCGGAGTGCTTCCACACCCTGAAGGCGCTCCTGAACGACAAAGGGCTCTCGACCGCGGTAGGGGATGAGGGGGGATTCGCCCCCGCGCTCTCAACCGGCGCCGAGGCGTGCGAACTGCTCCTCCAAGCCATCGAACGCGCTGGCCTCGAGCCCGGTCCCGATGTAGCCATCGGCCTTGACCCCGCGATGAGTGAGCTGTACCGCGACGGCGCGTATCACGTGGAAGGAGCCCCACGGTCGGCTGAGGAGATGGCCACCTTCTGGGGAGGTCTCCTCGACCGATTCCCCATCGTGTCCATCGAGGACCCCATGGCGGAAGACGACTGGGCGGGGTGGACCATGCTGAACCACGAACTCGGTGGGCGCGTGCAACTCGTCGGCGACGACCTCTTCGTGACGGATTCGGAGCGCCTGGAGCGGGGGCTTCGCGAAGAGGCTGCGAACGCCATCCTCATCAAGGTCAATCAGATCGGTACCCTCACCGAAACGTTGGATGTCGTCGCGCTCGCGCAACGCAGCAGCTACGGCGTCGTCATCAGCCACCGGAGCGGGGAGACCGAGGACACCACCATCTCCGACCTCGCCGTCGCGATGAACGCCGGGCAGATGAAGGCGGGCGCTCCCAGCCGCGGCGAACGAACCGCGAAATACAACCAGCTGCTCCGGATCGAGGAGGAGCTGGGAGACAACGCCGTCTATCCCGGCCGCAGATCCATGTCCGGCGCCCCGCCGGGGGCCTCGGGATGAGCACCCGGGCGGCGGCCCATTCCCCAACCGCTGCCCGGGAGAAACGCCCCGGCACCCGTACAGATGTTCCCGTTCGTCGTACCCGGATGAGCGGCAGGGCAGCGATCCTGTTGATCGTGGTGTTCGCCGTCCTCACCCTGGCCATCGCACCCTTCCGCGCATATACGGCGCAGCGCGCCCAGATCGCGGACCTTCGGATCCAGGCTACGGCGCTCGCCCACGCCAACCAGGTCCTTCAAGACCGGGTCGACAGACTCGCCGACCCGAAGGAACTGGAGCGGATAGCCCGAGAGTGCCTGGGCATGGTCAGGCCCGGCGAGACCGCCTTCATGACGGTGCCGAAGCACGGCACCCTGACGCCGCCGAAATGCTGACCCGTCGCAGGCCGTTTTCCCTGCATTGACGTGCGGGAACGATTCCCGCACACTGGCCGTTCGCCTTGGGAAACGCCCGTGGCCGGCAGGGAAGGAGACCCGAAGATCGCTGAGATCGAAGTTGGGGCGGTGATAGATGGCACCGTCGAACGCATCACTCCGTATGGCGCATTCCTCAAACTGGAGGACGGACGCCTCGGACTCGTCCATATCTCCGAGATCGACCGGAACTACGTCAAGGATGTGCACGACCATCTCCGCGAGGGAGACGTGGTGCAGGCGAAGTGTCTGGCGATCAAAGAGGACGGGAAGATCGATCTCTCGATCAAGGCGCTCCAGGATCCGCCACCGCAGCAGCGGCGCCGCGGCTCCGACCCGCAGTTCGAGCAGATGCTGAAGAAGTTCATGAGGTCCAGCGAAGAGCGGCTCGTGGACTACAAGCGCGCGGTGGAGCACAAGCGCAAGTAACCCTCAGGACGGCGCCAGCAGATCGTAGGTGTGCTCTCGGCAGGGCTCGCCCTTGAAGGTTGCCTCCTCCGTTGCCGTGCGAGTGAACCCAAGACCTTCGAGGAGCCGGATCGACGCCTCATTGCGGGTGTCGGTGATGGCTCGGATGGTGCTCGCTGCCAGCGTCCCGAATGCGTACTCGATGACGGCGGTGGCCATCTCGGCCGCATACCCCTGGTGCTGATGCGTGGGCGAGAGCGTGATGCCGAGTTCAAGGAGCCCGGGTGCGTCGGGATCGGTTCGCAGACCGACATCGCCGATGAGTCTCCCCGTGCTCGCGGAGATGACCGCGAACTGGAACCATTCCCCCGGTGTGCCGGGGGACGCCTGGGCGATGGCGTCCATGAACGCGTCGGCTTCCTCGGCCGAGTAGGTCGGGTCCCAGCTCTGATATCGGGCGACCTCGGGGTCGGAACGGTACGCCTGGAATGCCTGGGCGTCGGCGGCTCTGAATCGACGCAGCACCAAGCGGGGTGTTCGTAGTTCGATGAAGGGGTGGTCCGCCGTCATGTCGGCCTCAGTATGAAGTGGTTTGGGAACATCTTCGCGTGAGCGAGCTGGAGAACCTGGGCGGCGTGGCGCAACGGGAGCTGCGGGCTGCCGATCTCTATGCGGTCCGCGAGCAGATCGGAAGGGATCCCACGACGGCGTTTACGGTCCTCGCGCGGTGCAGCGGAGGGCATCCGCTGGTCATCCGGAACGCACCGATCGACGCCAACGGCGACCCCTTCCCCACGACCTTCTGGCTGACGTGCCCCGAGGCCGTGAAGGCCATCGCGCGGGTGGAGTCCGAGGGATGGATCTCGAACCTGAACGACCGAGTGCAGGTGGACGAGGCCTTCGACGAGGCGCTGGAGGCCGCACATCGGGCCTACGCTGCCGAGCGATCCGAGGAGTTGGAGGCTGCGCGAGCATGGGGCGGAGTGGCCGGCACCAGGACGGGTGTGAAATGCCTGCACGCCCATTACGCGTATCGGATCGCCGGAGGCGATGATCCGGTCGGCGCCTGGGTGGCCGAGCGCATCGAGCCTATCCATCCGGCCCAACGCCCGCGGGTAGCGGCGATCGATCAGGGAACGAACTCGTGCCGGCTCCTTATCGTCGAGCCCGGTGCCGAGTCGGGTGATGCACCCACCGAACTCGCCAGAGACATGGTGATCACTCGGCTCGGCCAAAGCGTCGACCGCACCGGCGAACTGCAACCGGACGCGCTCGAACGGGCCACGGTGGTCCTGGGCCGCTACGGCCGCCGGGCCCACGCGCTCGGAGTGCAGACCATCCGGGTGGCCGCCACCAGCGCGGTTCGCGACGCCTCGAACCGCGACAGGTTCGCGGACATCGTGCGGACGGAGACCGGCGCAGAGCTGGAGATCCTGGACGGCGAGCGGGAGGCAGGGCTCAGTTTCCTCGGCGCGACGCAGGGGTTGGACCCGGCGCTCGGGCCGTTCGTCGTGATGGACATCGGTGGCGGTTCGACCGAGTTGGTCGTGGGCGCGACCCCGGGGCTAGCCGAGCAGGCGATCAGCACGCAGCTGGGGAGCGTTCGCCAGACCGAACGGGTGAGGCCCTCCGACCCGCCTACGTCTGCGGATCTCACCGCGTTCGAGCGTGAGGCCAATGCAGCCTTCGACGAGGCCGAACCCACGATCCCCGTGCGCGAGGCCCGGACGCTGGTGTCCTGCGCGGGGACCGCGACGACCATGCTTGCGGTTCATCTGGGGCTGGCTCGGTACGACCCGGATGCGATCCACCGGCAGTGGCTGACGGTTGAAGCCGCCGAGACGACCCTGCTCAGATTGGCCAGGATGACGAACGCCGAACGAGCCGCCCTGGCGGTCATGGTGCCCGGCCGCGGCGATGTGATCGTTGCCGGCGCCGTGATCCTGGTTACCGCGATGCGTCGTTTCGGCTTCGAGCGCACGCTGGTCAGCGAGACGGACATCCTCGACGGTCTGACCGCTGAACTGCTGGGCTTCGGGTAGTCTGGCGCGCCGTATGAGCGGGAGCGGGAAGCGGACCCACCAGCGACAGTTGGCGAAGGTGGCGCGTAAGCGTCAACAACAACGTGCCCTTGAGCAACGGCGCCGCCGGATACGGGTGGCTATCGCCGGAGGGATGGCGGGGTTGCTCGTGGTGCTGGTCGGCTCGGTCCTGTTGTTCAAGCCCGATGCGAAGGTGGGTGCGAAGCCTTCGAAGAGTCCGAGCGTCACGCCCTCAGCGGTGGCGTCCGTGAAGCCCGGCAAGCAAACCGGCACCGTGACGATGAAGGCGGATCCACCGAAGACGGTCGCCTGCGGAGGCGCCCTCCCTGCGGCCGCCGGAACACCCAAGCCTCAGTTCGGCGCGCCACCGAAGCAGACGATCGATCCAACGTTGGTCTACACGGCTCTCATCAAGACGTCATGCGGTGATGTCGAGGTGACGCTGGATCCCGTTGGGGCGCCGGTCGCCACGAACAACTTCGTCTTCCTGGTGAAGAAGCATTTCTACGACGGGATCTATCTCCACCGGATCGTCAAGGGATTCATGATCCAAGGCGGCGACCCGCTCGGCACGGGCGCCGGCGGTCCGGGGTACGACTTCGCCACGGAGGTCAACCAGACCATCAAGTTCGGTGACCAGGCCGGCGTCCTCGCCTACGGGAACAAAGGGATCCCGGACACGAACGGGAGTCAATTCTTCATCACCGTGGCGCGGCAATCGTTCTTGGACACCCAGGGTCCCTTCACGGCGTTCGGGACGGTCAGCAAGGGGCTCGGCGTACTTGAGAAGATCACTCATCTGCCTGCGAAGCCGGCGTCCTCGTGCGTGAGCGCCACCGAAGCCTGCCGCACCGACGAAGCGGTGTACATCGACTCGATCACCATCAAGGAAACGAAGCCGAAGCCTTCCCCGTCACCCTCGCCCTAGAGGCGGATCACGTTCGGCGCATCCAGTCCGCTGGTCACGCCGCGCGAGTCGAACACCAGCGCGGCGCGGTTCACCAGGGCTTGGATATCCAGATCGGGGTGTGGGGTAAGGATGACCACCACGTCCTGAGCCGCCACCGTTTCCGGGTCCAGATCCACCGACCTTCGTTCGTCGGCACCGATCTTCACGCGCGGCACGAAGGAGTCGTGATAGCTGACGTTCGCGCCCTTCTCCGCGAGCCGTTCCAGGACCGAGAGGCTCGGGGATGCTCTGAGGTCGTCCACGCCCGGTTTGAACGCCACCCCTATGCCCAGCACCTTCGATCCCTTGATGGGCTTGCCGTGATCGTTGAGCGCCTCACCGACCCGTCGCACGACGTAGTCGGGCATGCGGTTATTGACCTCGTTGGCGTGCTCGATGAACTCGATGCGGTAGCCGAGTTGCTGGCCCGCCCGCCAGCTGAGGTACGTAGGGTCGATCGAGATGCAGTGCCCTCCCACGCCGGGGCCGGGCCAGAACGGCATGTAGCCGAACGGTTTCGTGGCGGCCGCGGCAAGCGCCTCCCAGATGTCGACACCCAGATCGTTCGCAAGGATGGCGAGTTCGTTGACCAAGGCGATGTTTACCTGTCGGAACGTGTTCTCGATGAGCTTGGCCATCTCGGCCTCTCGCGGGGTCGAGGTCGAAGCCACCGTGTGCACGAACTGCGAATAGAAGCTGATCCCGAGTTCGCGGCACCGTTCGGTGAGACCGCTCACGATCTTCGGGGTGGTGTCGAGCTGGTGCTCCTTGTTGCCCGGGTCGATCCGCTCGGGCGAGTAGCCGAGGGCGAAGTCCTGTCCGGCGATGAGGCCGGATTCCTCGAGGATGGGACGGAGAAGTTCCTCGGTCGTACCGGGGTACGTGGTTGATTCCAACACCACCAAAACGCCCGGCCGCAGATAGCGAGCTGCGTCCTCCCCGGCGGTGAGCACCATCGTGAGGTCGGGGGCGCCGTCGGTGAGCGGCGTCGGCAAGCACAGGATGATGACGTCGGCCTGGGCGAGTGGTCCGGGGTTCGCGCTGAAGACCGCTTGGTCGAGCGCAGCGATCTCGGAGTCGGAGATGTCCACGACGTGCGAATGCTTCGCGTTGAGGGAGTCGATCTTCGACTCGTCGCGATCGATGCCGATGACGGGGAACCCGGCCTGACTGATCGCGACCAGGAGCGGAAGGCCCACGTACCCCAGGCCCACCACCGCCGCCGTGGCTTCTTTCTCGCGGATCTTGGCCGCCAAGGCATCGAGTGGGTCGACGGAAAGGTCGTGCGTGATCGTCATGCTCTCCTGAGGGTATCGGGTGGTCTGCCTATCGGACGTCAGCGCCCGAATGCTACGGCCTGCGTCGGGGCGGTTCACGCACCCGCAGCGAGCCAGTCCTCGATGCCCGTCCGCAGGTGTTGCTTGCGCCGGTCATCCGCGAAGCTGGCATCGATGCTCGCGCGAGCCAGACCGGCCAGCTCCTCGTCCGCGTATCCCCATCGCTCCCGTGCGGCCTCATAGACACCGGTAAGCCAGAGATCGCCGAACATCGGCGGGTCGTCGGAGTTCAATGTCACGGTGACACCCGCCCGGCGCAGGGCGTCGAAGGGGTGCTCATCCAGGCTCGAGTAGACGCCGGTGGCGACGTTCGAGGTGGGACATTGCTCCAACGCGATGCCCGACTCTGCGAGCGTCTCCACCAACCGCGGATCCTCCGATGCGCGAACGCCGTGGCCGATCCTGTCGGGCAGGTAGTTGGCAAGCGTGTCCCACACATTCTCGGCCCCCGCCCATTCGCCCGCGTGCGGAACGCTCCTCAGCCCGGCATCTTTCGCCCGCCGGAACAGCGGTGCGAACGGCTCGATGCCGGTTCGTTCGCTGCCCGCGCAGCCCAGGGCGATGACGCCGTCGCCGGCGTACTTCAGCGCCACTTCCAGGGTGTGTTCCGCGGCGTCCATCCCGAGGTCGCGAACGATGTCGGGTGCGAGTTTCACCGTCACACCCGACACCTGCTCCCCGGTCTGCAGGCCATCGAGGAGTGCCTCGATGGGCGCGAACCATCCGTGTCGCCCGGCGTGGTTGGAAGGGGAGAAGATCGCCTCTGCGTAGTGGACCCCCGTGTCCGCCAAGTCCTGACACACCTCGATCCCCAGCCGGCGGAAGTCCTCGACATCGGTCATGACGGAGCAGAGCGCCATGTAGTTACCGATGAAGTCCAGGAAATCGCGGAAGCGCCAGCCATCCGGGGTTAACCCGGGCGGGGTGGCCAGGCCGCGAGCCAGTGTGAGTTCGCGGATGGTGGCGACCCGCATCGCTCCCTCCATGTGGATGTGCAGCTCCGCCTTCGGGAGCGAGGTGAGGTCTCGCATGTATCGATGGTAGCCGTGCGAGTAGCGCTGCGTGCCGGCCGAGATCTGCGTGGCGCCGATGGTAGCCTCGCCGAGATGGCTCCCGATCGCCCGAACGTCCTGCTCGTGGTGCTCGACACCGCGCGCGCGGACTCGGTTGGTTCTGGCCGCGACACCGCGTTCGCGCAGCTCACACGGCGTGGACGTGAGTACTCCCGCGCCGTGGCGCCGGCGCCGTGGACGCTCCCATCGCATGCGTCCCTGTTCTCCGGTCTGCGCCCCGGTCTGCACGGCGTGACGGGCGCGTCGGTGCTCACGACCACCGGCGTCCACTCGCCGCGGCAGCGGATCGAAGAGCTTGCCGATCACTGGCTGCCGATGGACCTCAAGCGCCGTGGCTACGCGACGTTCGCCGCGAGTGCGAACCCGTGGGTGGGCGAGGCAGTAGGGCTGACCCAGGGGTTCGACACCGTCTTCGCGGCCTGGAGGCATGCGCCGCTACCGAAGCTTTCGGATCCACTGAGCGGGACGTCGCGGTCCGGCCTCGCAGCAAAGATCCACGCGGCCGAGGTGTACGCGCGGCGGACGATGGGGATCGGTGACGCGGGTGCGGCCACGTCGCTCGATGCATTCGATCGGTTCCGCACCGGGCTGGACGGCGGCGCGCCCTACTTCGCGTTCTTCAACGTGATGGAACCGCATGCGCCCTACGCCCCTCCACGCGGTCACGACGCGCTGGAACTGCGGCGCCGGCCGGCGGCGATCAAGGCGGTTCGACGGTGGAACGCGGATCGGATGCTCGCCTACTGCATGGGCCGCCAGGAGATCCTCCCGGACGAACTCGACCTCCTGCGGGAGCTGTATCGCGGGGAGATCTCCTACACCGACGCCTGGCTCGCGCGGCTGTTCGAAGGGCTGGACCGACGCGGGCACCTCGAGGACACGTTGGTCATCGTCACGGCCGATCATGGAGAGAACCTGGGGGAGCACCATCTCCTGTCTCATGTCATGTCGATGCATCAGACGCTCCTCCACGTGCCGCTCGCGATCTCGGGGCCGGGCGTCCCGGCAGGGTCGGTGAGCGCACCGGTGGGGCTCACCTCGATCCGCGATACCGTGCTCGCCGCGGCCGACGGCGAGTGGCTGGATCCGGCCGGGACGGGCCCGGTGATAGCGGAATACGAGTCGGCGTCCGCCCAGGTCAGCGGCGCCCGTCCGATCGACCAGCGGGTCGGCGACATCACCCCCCAGCTTCGCGAACGACTCCGCGCGCGCTGGACGGCCGTGTACGACGGCGCGTGGAAGCTCGTGTCAGCGACCAACGGGGAAGAGCATCTGCACGATCTGGAAGCGGATCCCGAAGAAGCCAACGACGCAGCCACGACCGAACCCCAGGTGATGGAGCGGCTGCGCGCCCTCCTCCCTGCCGCGGCGGACTCCGACGGGCTGGATCCGGACCAGCGCATCCACGACGTGTTGGATGCCGAGATCACGAGTCACCTCGAAGGCCTCGGCTACCTTTAGCAGCCATGGCGTCGGCTCGGTTACCCGGACGTCCGCGCGCGCACCTCTGTGAACAGGGCGTCGTACGCCTCGGCGACCGGTGCGATGTCGAACCGTTCGCCTGCCTCGCGAGCGGCCGCGCCTGCTGAGAGTCGAAGATCGTCGTGATCGACCAGACGTGCGACGGCTGAAGCGAGAGCCGCTTCGTCGCCGGGTGGCACCAGCGCCCCGGTACGTTCACTGATGACGTCGCGGACACCACCCATGTCGGGGGCGACCACCGGGATGCCCGCCAGGAGCGCCTCCACGAATACACCGGGTGCGCCTTCGGTGAGTGAGGTCGAGACCAAGAGGTCGCTCGCTGCGATCACGGCTGGTGCGTCCTCTCGGATCCCGGTGAGCACCAGCCGCGCGTTGGTGCTGCGTTCCGCGGCAGCCCGAACGTCTGCGTCCGAGGGACCTCCGCCGACCACCACCAGGCGGGCGCGCGGAGCCAATGTCTGGAGCCGTTCGGCCAATCGCACCGCCGCCAGTGGATCCTTCTCCGGTACGAACCGGCCGGCCCACACCACCATGACTTCGGCGGGGCCGACGCCGAATGATCGGCGGAGCGCCGCGCGAGCCTCGAGCGTCGCAACGGGAGGCCGCAGCCGGCCATTTGGGATCACCCGGATCCGCGACGCCGGTATCCCGAATACCTCGACCAGTTCGTCCCGCAGCGAACCGCTCACCGCGACGAACGCGGCGACCTTGCCGTAGGCCCAGCGCACCGACGCGGAGCGTGCCGGGGTTCGGAGATCGGGCGTTACCGCCGCCACCCGGATGTAGACGATCGGCGCGCGCTTCTGCAGCCCGGCCGCGGCGGCGAACCGAAGCGGGTTCCCGCCGTGGGCCACGACGATGTGCGGAGCGAACGCGCGAACCCTTCGCTTGAGAGAAGCGACGGCAGGTGCCATCGCAAGCGGACCTTGGCCGGCGCGCGCGGCTGAGATATCCACCGGCGCGGCGTCGCCGATCCACGCTCGCTGCTCGTGATGGGCATCGCCGTAGAGCGGGAACAGGCGGCTCCGGTAGCGATCGGAGAGCGCGACCTCCAGATGCTGCGCGAACACTTCCGCCCCGCGGAGTTGGACCCGGGGGATGAGGTCGGCGACGCGAGGCCGTTCCTCGGCGCCCAGGGAGGTCTCCACGGCGCGAGTCTAGGCGGCCGCCCACCCGACGTCTGTTAGCGTCGGCCGGTGGAGCAGGCACCGTTCTTCATCGTGGGCTGCGGCCGCTCGGGCACCACGATGTTGCGGTTGGTGTTCGATGCCCATCCGGATGTCGCGATGCCGATGGAATCGCACTTCATCGATCAACTGGCGAACCGATGGGGGGCGTTCGCGCCGGCCGGCCGGCTCGACCACGATGCGCTCTTCCATGCCTTGAGGCGTCACCTCCGACGGATGCAGATCGACGAGGCCGAAGCGAGGAGGAGGGTGACGGCATTGGTGAACCCGGGAGTGACCGACGTGGTCGAGGCCATCTTCCGGGTGTACGCAGATGCGAACGGCAAGCGGCGCTGGGCGGACAAGACCCCCGGATACGTCGTGACCATGCCCCTGCTGGCCGATCTCTGGCCGGACGCGAAGTTCGTGCACCTGATCAGGGACGGGCGCGATGTCGCGCTCAGTTACCTGGATCAGCCCTTCGGACCGAAGCGTGTTCCGGACGCAGCACAGTTGTGGCGCCGGAGGGTCTCGATCGGCCGGCGGAACGGTGCGGTCCTTGGACCTAGCCGGTACCTCGAGGTCCGCTACGAAGAGATCGTCGCCGATCCGCAGGCGCGTCTCGCCGAGCTGTGTGACTTCTTGGATCTGCGGTTCGACCCCGCGATGCTGGACTTCCACGAACGCAGCGAGGCGGTGCTTCCGGGGAAGTTGGATCGCTGGCGCGGTCTCTTCGAGCCGATCCAAGGAGGAATGCGCGACTGGCGGACGACGATGCCCCAGGCGATGGTCCGCAGGTTCGAAGCCGCCGCCGGTGCGCTCCTGAGCGACCTCGACTACGAGCGCCGGTTCCCCGATCCGACGCCGACCGACCGCATCCGCGCATTCATCGACGCGCGGACCTACGACGCGAAAGCGGTGCTCGTTCGCGCGCAGTCGGCCAGGTCGGAACACGGTCGGCGACGGGTCTGAACGCGGAGCTGTGGCTCCCGGGCCGCAACGACCCTGCCTGTAGACTTCCCGCCGATGGATGAGACCGAGCGCGTGCCCGCGCCGCCGTCCGCCCCCGGAGAAGCCTCGCAGGACTTCCGCGCTGTCTCCGCCCGGGAGCGGCGGGCCGAATACGTGAGCGCAACGGCAGACGCCAGCGAACTCCTCACCGAGGACGAGGTTGAGACGGAGATCGCCGAGGAGGAGGCAACGCACCGCGTGGTCCCACGCGTGAAGCCCCGCAAGACCGAAGACCTCGACATCGAACCGCCACCTCGTCAGCACTACGCCGTTAACATCCGCAACGACCTGCGCGAACTCTGGGCGCACCGCGAACTCGGCTACACGCTGGTCGAACGCGATCTTCGTGTTCGCTACAAGCAGGCGGTATTGGGCGGGGTGTGGGCCGTGGTGCAACCGCTGGTCCTCATGGTGTTGTTCACGGTGGTCTTCAACAAGATCGCGAAGATCACGGTTCCCGGTGTCCCGTACGCGGCGTTCAGCTACACCGGTCTCGTGGCCTGGGGATTCTTCGCCGGCTCAATCGGCTACGGCACGAACGCCGTGCTGTCCAACGCGTCGATCATCCGGAAGATCTACTGCCCGCGGGAGCTGTTCCCGATCACCTCGGTCGCGTCGTCGGGGTTCGACTATCTGATCTCGCTGGTCATCAGCGTCGGGTTCATCCTGTTCTACGGGTTCCTCGGTTCGCGTCCGAACCTGCACCCGGGGATCACGTGGTTCGCGTTCCCCCTGGTGTTGGTGATCCTCCTCGCCCTGATGACGGCGGCCACGCTCTTCGTCTCAGCGGTCACGGTGTACTTCCGGGACACGCGGTACGGGATCCCCTTGCTGCTCCAGATCTTGCTCTACGGAACGCCCGTCGCCTACCCGATGGAGCTGCTCACCGGAGGAACCGTCAACGGACATACCTTCGCCTGCCCGGAGCAATGTCCGGCATTGGGTGCCGGGTTCTTCGCCCATGCCTATCCGTATCTCAATCCGCTGGCGCCCGTCATCGACGGGTTCCACCGGATCTTCCTGTATCACGAGTGGCCGATGTGGGGACCCCTCGCGTCAGCAGCGGTGATCGGGTTCGGGGGACTGATGCTGCTTTACCGCTGGTACAAACGGATCGACAGGACGTTCGCCGATGTCATCTGAGCCGGTCGTCGTCTTCGATCACGTCTGGAAGCGTTTCCATATCGGAGGCAAGCGGAAGGGCGTGAACAAGAAGGGCACACTCCAGGGACGTCTGCAGTTCGCGATGGAACGGTCCGGGTTGAAGGACACCGGGCAGTCGGGCTCGGCGTCGACACAGAACATCTGGGGATTAGCCGACGTGTCGTTCGACATCCAGGACGGTGAGGCGGTCGGGATCATCGGACCGAACGGCTCGGGTAAATCGACCACGTTGAAGCTCATGTCGCGGGTGACCTACCCGTGGTCGGGCCGCGTCGAGACGAAGGGCCGCGTCGGGTCGCTCATCGAGATCAAGAGCGGCATCCACCCCGAGCTCACCGGCCGGGAGAACATCTATCTCTACGGCACCATCCTGGGGCTCACGCGCAAAGACATCCGCACCCGCTTCGATGAGATCGTCGAGTTCGCGGAGCTGGGGCGATTCATCGACACACCGGTGAAGCGGTACTCGAGCGGGATGGAAGTGCGGCTGGGGTTCAGCGTTGCCGTGCATCTGGAACCCGACATCCTCCTCATCGACGAGGTGCTCTCCGTGGGCGACGAATCTTTCCAACGCCGCTGCCTGGGCCGGATGGACGAACTGAGGCAGAAGGGGCAGACGATCGTCTTCGTGAGCCATGTGCTCGCCGATGTGAAGCGGTTGTGCAGCCGCGTCATCTATCTGGACCGGGCGCTCATCCGGGCCGACGGCCCCGCCGACCAGGTGGTCGAGCTCTACCTCAGCGACGTGGCAGCCAAGCGCGCGAACGCCTGACCTCAGCCTCCGTCGTCTTTCGTCCCTGATGCGCGCTTGCCGCGAACGCCGGCTTTGACGTCGCGGACGGTTCGTTTCATGTTCCTCGTGGCCTCGAACGCCGTCCATTCCCATACCGCACGAGCCCGTACCGCCGGTCCCACCTCCGCCGTGGCTCGCTCGTACCCGAACCGATCCAGGCTCTCTCCCGCGATGGCGTCGAAGAGAGCGGCGTCCCTTGCGCCCAGCGTGGTTCGCCAGTTGCGGATGTTCGGGGTGAGCGGGCGATCAAGGCTTGCATGGTGCACCGACTCGCGCATCGGCAGGTGCGTGTCGTATCCGCGGTGATCGAGCATGTCGTCGCGGAGATCCAGATCGATGAACCCGCAGACCCGTTCGAGTGCGGCTCTCGGTTGGGCAACCAGGTCTTCGTACCGAAGCACCATGTAGCGGTCGGGCCCGAGCTGCGCGCCGGAGATCGAGCCGCGGCTGTTCCATCGGTGCCAGACCACTGCCGCCTGTCCCAACCTGGATGGTCCGAACGGCATCTCCAGGAGCGAGGCGGCCACGTCTCGACCATCCCGCACAAGATGGATGAACACGGACTCCGGGAAGAGACGGTCAATCAGGCCCATCCGCAGCAGGAACGCCGGGGTCTTGTCGGCGTACCGGCGCTTCCCACGAGAGTCCGCGTAGGTCGCATAGAGCCGCCGCATGGCGTCCGAGTAGTCGCGGGCCCCGGTCAGCTTCGTCCGGACCGCGGCAGGGTCCAGTTCCCAGCCGCGGTAGCGGGGATTGCCTTCCAGTTCGTCGAGGAGCGCCGCGAGCGCGAGGGGAGTCGAAGGCGCGTGGTGCGGGGCCAGCGACACCGGGAAGTAGGACTCGGGGGGGATGGCCAGGTCGGGGTGGCGCTCGAGCATGGCGCGCAGGAGCGTGGTTCCCGAGCGCCCCACCGACACGATGAACGGGAACGGTTGCGGCATCACGGCGAACGGTAGCAGCGCTGTTAGGCTCGCGCCGCAGTGGCCTACCGGGTGCTCTATCTCATCGACAGCCTGGGGATGGGTGGGGCCGAGCGCGGGCTCGCCCTCACCGTTCGACATCTGGATCGTTCGCTGATCGAGCCGGAGGTCGCGTCCCTGTGGGGTCCGGACGACAACGCCGGCGCCATCCAGGAGGCCGGCGTGCCGCTCCACCGGGTCGGGGCGCATCCGGGGCCGCGCGCGCTGTTATCGATCCCCCGAGTGCGGCGTCTGCTCAAACGTGGCGCGTTCGATGCGGTGCACACCCAAGTCGTGTGGGCCTCGATCGTCGGGCGCATCGCGGGCCGCTTGGCGGGCGTGAAGGTCATCTCGCACATCGCGAACGTCGACCCGATGGGGTTCGATCGGCGGGAACGGTCGGCCCGCGTGGACCGCAAGGCTCGCCTGATCGCACGGCTCGACGATCGGACGGGCCGCCGCTGGGTGGACCGATTCGTGGCGATCACCGAGGCGGTCCGCGAACACCCGGTGCGTGGGCCCTCATGGGATCGATCGAAGATCAGTGTGGTGTTGCGCGGCCAAGAGCTGGACCTTCTCCGTGAACGAGCCAACGAGCCGGTCTCGCCACCGCTTCCTCCCGGCCCCACCGGCCCCACCATCCTGGTCGTCGCGCGGTTATCTGAGCAGAAAGGGCACCGGTACCTGCTGGACGCGATGCCTGCGGTCATCCGCGCGTTCCCCGATGCGCGCCTGCTGATCTGCGGAGACGGCCATCTCCGCAGCGAACTCGAGCGCCGCGCCGCAGGGTCCGGGCCGAACGTTCTGTTCCTTGGGATCCGGCGCGACGTGCCGGCCCTCATCGCAGCGTGCGACCTATTCGTCTTCCCGTCGCTGTGGGAGGGGCAGGGGAACGTGCTGCTGGAGGCAATGGCGCTCGGGGCCGCCATCGTCGCCACGGCGATCCCTTCGACGGTGGGGACCGTGGAGGACGGCGTCGATGCCCTGCTGGTCCCACCGGCGGACGCGCCGGCGCTGGGACGCGCGATCGTCGGCCTGCTTTCCGACCCCGATGCCGCCACCCGCCTGGGGAAAGAAGCAGCGGTGCGGGGGGCCACGTTCGACATCGAGGTGACGACGCGAGCCCTGGAGGCCGTCTACTTCGACGTGTTGGGCGGGCAGTCCACGGATGTCGGGTAGCGTGAAGCCGTGACCCGTCCGAACGTGCTCTTGGTGGTGCTGGACACCGCCCGTGCCGACCATTTCGGCCCATGGGGCGGAAAGGGCCGAACACCGGCGTTCAACGCCTTCGCGGCGAGTGGGACGGTGGTGCCGCTCGCGCGGGCGGCGGCGCCGTGGACGGTTCCATCCCACGCCTCCATGTTCAGCGGGCTCCCACCGTTCCTCCACGGCGTGACGGGGGGCGCCGCCCGCGGACCCGACGGAGCGCTGGCGACGCTTGCCCCGATCATCCAGGGACACGCGGAGCGCTGGCTTCCGGAGGTTATGCGCCGTAACGGATACCGCACGTTCGCGATCAGCGCCAACGTCTGGATCACGCCGGAGATGGGGTTCGATCTGGGCTTCGACGAGTTCCACCCGGTCGGCGTGGCAAAGGTGGCGCCACGCGGAGTCCCGCCCGCCCGCCCGCGGGGCGCGAAGGCGTTGGTGCCCGCGGGACTGCGCGCCCGCGTGAAGGGCCCGGTCCGCCATCTCGGAGACGCGCGGAACGGGAGGGACTTCGGTTTGCGCGCAGCGCTCGCGCATCTGCGTCACGAAGCGAGGCGCGGGGGTGCTGACGCGCCGTTCTTCGGGTTCGTGAACATCATGGAATGTCATGCGCCCTACCTCCCTCCGCCGCCGTTCAACCCGCTGCGAGGCATCGCGCGGCTCCGCGCACCGGCATACGCACGCCGCTACCTATTGGATGCGCACACCACCGCGTACAACCTCGGGGCGGCGGAGGTTCCCGAGCGCGCTCTCGCCGCGTTCCGCTCCCTCTATGCCGGTGAGGTGGCGTTCGCCGACACCTTCGTCGCGGGAACGGTGGCCCATCTCGCGGCCGAAGGCTTGACCGCCGGTACCCTTACCGTGGTGACCTCCGATCACGGGGAGCACCTCGGGGAAAGCCATCTCCTGGGGCACCAGCTCTCTTTGGATCCAGCCTTGCTGCACGTGCCGTTCGCCATGTCCGGACCCGGAGTGCCACCGGCGCCATCTCAGGCGGCCTGGTCGACCACGGGTATCCCACGCCTTATCGCCGAGGCCGTCGGGCTCGATGCGCCCTGGGACGCCCCCGGGCCGATCGCGGTGTCGCAGTACGAGGGTGGACGGCGGCAGATCCGCCGCGCGGAAGAGGCCGAGTCTCGCTACCGATTGAGCGATGCGCAACGAGGGCACCTGGAGGCCGTGATGGACCAGGCGACCGACGGCGTCGCCACGCTCACCCGCGATCATCGCGGTGAACACGTCGCCGGTTCCGAGGAACGCGTTCCCGCATTGCGTGAGGTTCTCGACGCCGTCAGAGGAGATGGGCCTCCCGATGCCGGGTCGGGCTACCGCCCCGAACAGGAGGCGGAGATCGAGGCGCATCTGGAGGAGCTCGGCTACCTGTAACACTCGGGGCAGTGGACCCGCCCGGCTATGCTCCCCCCATGCCGAGTGGCCCCGCGTCCACACCAACGGTGGTGTCAGTGACGGTGACATACCGACGAACCGATCTCCTCCGAGGCACCATCGAAGCCATCGCGACGCAGACCCGTCCGCCCGAGCACATCTTGGTGATCGACAACGACTCGATGGCGCGATCCGCCCTTGAGGGAATCGATGCTCCGGGTCTGCGGATCGTGGAGACCGGAGAGAACTCCGGGCCCGCGGGTGCCTATGCGCGCGGCTTCGACATGGCGCTCGAACTCGGCGCCACCTGGATCTGGGCCCTCGACGACGACGACGTGCCCGATCCGGACTGCCTCGCGCTCCTGCTTGCCGCGAGCGGAGAACAGGACGGCGGCATCTTCACACCCTTGCAGCGCAAGCCGAACGGAACCACGAACCACGCGCCCTCCTGGAACGGCCCGCTCATCGCCGCCGACGCGATCCGCCGGTTCGGAGGTCCCCGTCCCGAGATGTTCTTCTGGGCAGAAGATACGGAGTTCGTTCATCGACTGACTGATCAGGGTGTGCGCAACCGCCGCATCGACGCCGCGGGCGTGCTCCACCTCAATCCGGTGACGCGCGCCCGTGGCGACGCGCGTGACTGGCGCTGCTACTACGAAGTGCGGAACACGCTGACGTATCGCCTTCGCCTTCGCCGGCGGGGTTGGGGCAAGCGCGCAGAGGCGTGGTGGATCGTCGCGGGGATCGCGGGGAGCATCGTTCTGTTCGAACCGTCGAAGCGGCGTTCCCTTCGGCTGTGGTGGTTGGGCGTCAGCGACTACCGGCGGAACCGGATGGGGATGCGACTCGACCCTGCAACCTGGAAGCGCGATCTGTCGACAGGCGGCCGTCCGTGAGCCGGACGGTGGTCGCGGTCACGGTGACTTACCGCCGTCCCCACCTCCTCCAGGAGTGTCTCGCGGCGATCCTCGCTCAGACCCCTCCGCCCGATCGCATCGTCATCATCGACAACGGCGGCTCCGATGCCGCCGCGGCGGTCACCGCCTCCGACCGGGTGGAGGTGATCGACGCAAAACAGAACCTCGGCCCGGCAGGGGGATACGCACGTGGCATCGCACGCGCGCTGGAAGCCGGGGCAACCCACGTATGGACCGTGGACGACGACTGCGTCCCGGAACCCAACTGCCTTCGATCGCTGCTGGCCTTCACAGGTGCCGCGGCGTCCCCCGCCGCGCCTGAGATCCGCATCCCATCGCAACACACGCCCGGCGGCGACCGCGGATCGCCGCCCTCGTGGAACGGCACCCTCTTCGACGCGGTCGTCCTTCGCGCCGTGGGCGGCCCGCGACCCGTCTGGTTCTTCTGGAAGGAAGACATCGACCTGATCAACCGGGCCGCCGACGCCGGGTTCGCGGTTCGTCACGTGCCCGAGGCGGTGGTGGATCATCGGATGCAGCGACGGGATCCGGGGGCGGCACGCGATTGGCGTCTCTACTACGAGACACGCAATGCCCTCACCTATCGCACCCGCGTGCGGAGGCGGACGTGGAAAGACGTCCCAATCGCGTGGCGGAACGCGTTCGCCACGGCGTGGACCATCGCCGTTCACGAACCGGGAAAGGCGGCGTCGTTGTCACTTTGGAGCAAGGGCGTCGTCGACCATCTCCTGCACCGGCTGGGGAAGCGTGTCGACCCCGCGGCTTGGAGTGACGGAACCCGACGGTGAGCCGATGCTCACTCCGCCGAGCTTCTCGAACCTATACTCACGCGTGCCGATGGAGACGCCGACCCATCATGCGCCGCCGCTGTTCGTGGTCGGGTGCGGCCGGTCGGGGACAACGGTCCTCCGCCTGATGCTCAACGCGCATCCCGATCTCGCCATCCCTCCCGAGGCGCAGTTCATCGAACGATTGGCGGCTCGGCGCGATCGGTACGTCGCTGCCGACGGCGGGTTCACTGCCGACGCGTTCCTGGCCGACCTCCTGGCGGACCGGCGATTCAAGGAGTGGGGCGTCGCGGCCGCTGACGTCCGTGAACGGATCCCCGCGAGCGGGGCGACCTTCGCGGGGATCATCACCGCGGCGTTCGAGTCGTATGCGGCCGCGCACGGGAAGCTCCGCTGGGGCGACAAGACGCCCGACCACGTGCGGTACATGTCGCTCCTGGGCGGTCTCTGGCCGGAGGGGAAGTTCGTGCACCTCATCCGTGACGGACGAGACGTGGCCGGCTCGTTGGCGCATACGCCGTTCGGGCCGAAGACCGTGCTCGATCAAGCCCGGTATTGGGCGAAGCGGGTCCGCGCCGGCCGTAGCGCAGGCGCGGCGCTGGGTCCGTCCCGGTATCTCGAGGTGCGCTACGAGTCCCTGGTCGGCGACCTGGAGGCGGAACTTCGGCGTATCTGTTCCTTCGCCGATCTCGCGTTCGACCCGGCGATGCTCCGCCATCACGAACGCTCGGTCGGTGCGATCCCACCCAGCGAGATCGGTCACCAGGCCGGAGCGCTCGAGCCGCTTCGACCGGGTATCCGCGATTGGCGCATCGACATGCCGGCCCGCGATGTGGCGGTCTTCGGATCCGCCGAAGGACGTCTCCTGGACGAGCTCGGATATCCCCATGGTGGTGGGTTCGTCGCGGCGGCGTGGGCGACGGCCCGGTTCGCAGACGTGCGGGAGGCGGTAGATCTGCGCCGGCGGGTGCGACAGGCGCTGGGCCGGACGAAGGCACCTTCGTGAGTCCCGCTCCGGATGTATCGGTGATCATCCCGACCAAGGATCGCGCCGACATCGTCGAGAAAGCGATCGGCAGCTGTCTCGATCAGCAGGGCATCTCCATCGAGGTGATCGTCGTCGCCGACGGTTCGTCCCAAGAGCAGGCCGATGCGTACGCGGGGCTGGTCACGCGCATCGGTTCCCCCGTGCGCCTCTTGTACGACGAAGGGACGCGCGGTCCAGGCGCCGCGCGGAATCGCGGGATCGAGGCCGCCGACGGTCGGTACCTCGCGGTCCTCGACGACGACAACCTCTTCCTCCCAGGGATGCTGGCAGCTCAACACCTGCTGGTCGAGGGCGCGGATGACGTCGTCGCAGTCTGCGGGGTGGAGATCCTCAGCCCGGATGGCCGCACCATCGTCGAACGCCCTCGGGCGATGGCGGCGCGTTCCCTGTCCCACGAACCCGATCCGTTCGCCGTGGTGAGACCACGGGCCTTCTGGGCGACATTCTTCGCACCGGTGGACATGATCCGCGACGCCGGCGCCTACGACGCGGACATCTGGTTCGGCGAACACACGGAACTGCTGTTGCGCCTCCTGGATCGTGCGCGCTTCGCCACGAGGCCGGAGGTGGGCACCCGGGTCCACCGGCACTACGGGCTGTCACACGCGAGCCGTGCGTGGGAACGGAAGGCGGAAGGAACGCGATTGATCATGGAACGCCACGCTGCGCGGTTCGACCGGATGCCCGACGTGAAGGCCAGGTGGCTCGACGTCCTGGGCATGACGTATCTGCGGCAGGGACGAGGCGCGGACGCCAGGCACGCATTCGTCGAGTCCGTCCGCGCGAAGCCGTCGGCTCGGGCACTGGCGCATCTGGCCGGCGCAGCAACCGGGACCGGGCGCTGGCTCGCACCCGGCGGGGGAGACGTTCGGGAGACCTAGATGTAGCCCAGATCGGCGAGGTGCGCCTCGATCTCGGCCTGCTGTTCAGGAGGGACGATGTCCCCATCCTGGGTGGCGGGTTCGAGGCGATCGCCGCGCGCGGCCTGGATCGCGAGCCGTAGCGTCGGCGCGCCATCGACGGGACCGTCAACGCGCTCGGCGCCCAGGGAGTCGACGGTCACCGTGGTCGCTCCGTCCGTGGCCTGCTCGATCGAACGCCGGAGCCTCGACCACTGCGATTCCGTGATGTGGAATCGATCTCCGGCAGCCTGCAGCTTCCGGACCCGACTCATCCCGGATTCGTACTGAGAGACCGCTGTGGGTCCAGGTGCCTCCCACGGACCGTGGACTCCGCCGGCCTGCGCCAGCACCCATGGCACACCCGTCAGCGGGAACACCCCCTTGTCAGATGGCAACGCCGGTGCGCCAGGGCCGGCGAACACCAGCGGGACATGGAGCAAACGGTCATCCAGCGAGGCCTGGTGTCCGATCAGGTGGTCCTCGCCCAGGTTCTCGCCGTGGTCCGACGTCACGACGATGAGTGTGTCCTCCAGCACGCCGTTCGCGTCCAGCGTTTCGAGCATCCGTCCCAGGAACCGGTCGGTGTAGGCGATCTCACCGGCGTAGAGCTCGCGGAACGTCGCCAGGGCGTCGTCCGGGATCTCGGCGGCACCGATGTTGTAGGCGACGGCGTGCGCGTCCATCAGGTACCGGCGCACCAGCTTCGGTCCGTGGAGGCGCCGCATCCCGCGGAGGGGATTGCATCCCCCCGGCGGGAGGTAGGGTGCATGCGGTTCGATGATATTCACGAATCCGAAGAACGGCGCGTCGCCTCGCCGTGCCTCGGCCGCGATCGCCGTCACGGCATGAAGCGAACCGAAGTCTCGTCCGTTGCGTGCCTCCTGCATCTGGCGGACCGGACCTTTGACACGCGACCGGATCGAGGCGGGCAGCCGGTGAACCAAACGCCGCCGCACGACACCCTCGGCACCGCGCGGCCTGATCTTCGCCGGTCCCACCGGATGGAACACATCGAAGCCGAAGTCGAACCCCATGGGGGGTGTGATCCACACGTTCGCCGAGATGCCGAACGTCCGGTACCCCCCGTCCCGCATGACGGCCGGGAGCCACCGGTCGGCGTTCCGGCCGATCGCCGGGGCGAGGGAGACGACCCGATCGTCCGCGTAGGCAGCGAGGCCGGTGACGCCGTGTTCGAAGGGGCGGAGTCCGCTGAAGAGCGAGGCGTGTGAGGGCACCGTCCACGGCGCAGCGGAGCGGGCGTGCGTCACGACCACACCGCGCGCGGCCAGTTCGTCGAAGATCGGTGTCCGCGCGCGGGCGCCCCAAGGACCGAAATGGTCGGCGCGAGCGGTGTCGAGCACCACGAGCAGGATGTTGGGCCTGTCGGGAACGGAGCTGGGGCCACTCACGGGCGCAACCTTACCGGCCGCGGCTGCGCCGGCGGGGTCTCCGAGGATGTCCGCCGGCCTTCACGGGCGCCAGCTTCCGAGCGGGGTAGGCTGACCTGATCGTCCCTATGACCCAGCCAGCCGTGCCGCTCGCCATACCCGATATCGGCCCCGCCGAAGAGGCCGAGGTCCTTGAGGTCCTTCGCACCGGCCGGCTGGCGCTCGGACCGAAGAACCGTGAGTTCGAGCGGTTGGTGTCCGGTTTCACGGGAAGCGCCTGGGGGGCGGCGGTTTCCAGCGGCACATCCGGTCTCCACCTGGCGTTCCGCGCGGTGGGCGTGGGTGCTGACGACTGTGTGGTCACCTCGTCGTTCAGCTTCGTTGCCTCGGCGAACGCGTTCGCGTACGAGGGCGCGGCGCCGGTGTTCCTCGACATCGACCCGGAGACCCTCGCGATCAGCACGACGGCGTTGTCCGATTACCTGGGATCGTGCAAGGAACGGGACGGCGCGCTCCACGACCCGGACACGGGGCGACGGGTGGGCGCCGTCGAACCTGTCGACATCTTCGGCCACCCCGTGCATCTGGACCGGATCCGTGAGCTGACCGATCCCTGGCGGATCGCGGTGGTGTCGGACAGCTGTGAGGCCCTGGGTTCCCGGTGGCGTCGCGACGACGGCACGTGGGTCCACGCAGGGGCCACCGCAGACGCTGCGGCGTTCGCGTTCTACCCGAACAAGCAGATCACCACGGGCGAGGGCGGGATGGTGGTCGGCGCCGATCCGGCCGTCGAGGATCAGGTCGTGAGCCAGCGCAACCAGGGACGCCGGCCGGGAGACGCATGGCTCTTCCACACGAGACTCGGCTTCAACTACCGCATGAGCGAACTCCAAGCGGCGGTCGGCGTTGCACAGATGCGTCGCATCGACGAGCTTCTCGCCCGGCGAGCCGTGGTCGCGAACTGGTACGCCGAGGCTCTGGCGGACGTGCACGAGGTCACGACCCCCGCGCACGCCGAGTGGGCCAAGCCCGCGTTGTTCGTCATGCATCTGCGTGTCGCCGACGGTATCGACCGCGATCGCCTGGTCGAACGGATGAACGCCGATGGGGTGGAGACGAAGGCTTACTTCGAACCGCCGATCCATCGTCAGCCGGTCTATGCCGGCCGCACCGAATGCATCCCCGCGCCACTCCTTGAGACCGAACGTGCTTCGTCGAACAGGCTCATCGTCCCGTTCTTCGGCACCATGACGCGCGACCAGGTCGACCGAGTTGCGGCGACGCTGCGCGCGGCGCTCGGCGGGAGGAATACGTGACGCGATTGCGCATGTGGCTCGAACCCACCGGCTTGAAGAGGATCGTGTTCTTCGTTCTGGCCGATGTCGCGGTAGCGGTCGCGGCGATGTACGCGGCGTTCTGGCTCCGGTTCGACTATCGGGTGCCTCCCCAGTATTGGCGAGCCGTGCCCATCTACATCCTGTTCGCCGTCGGACCCGTCGTGTTCACCAACTCGCTATTCCATCTCTACAACCTGACCTGGCGGTTCGTCGGCACTAGAGATGTGGTGAACGTCTTCGCCTCGACGCTCGTGGCAACTCTGGCATGGGGCCTGGTCACCTACGTCCTTCAGGATCCCCTTTCACACTCCAGTGCTCACTACCCGAAGCTGCCCAACTCCATCCTCGGGTTGTTCCCGGTCCTCCTATTGATCGGGGTTGGGGGAGTGCGGATGGCCAAGCGCGTCGTGGCGGTCACCCAGCGCAAGGGCCGCCTCGACGAGAAGCGGCTACTGCTCATCGGTGGCGGCCGTACCGGCGAGCGCCTGATCTATCAGATCCTCCACGACCGGATGACGCAGTACCGGGTCGTCGGAGTCATCGACGACGACGTGAACAAGCTTGGGACCTATCTGCATGGGGTTCGCATCCTGGGCGGACGCGCGGCCATGACCGCCGTCATCGAACGCGAACGGGTCGACGAGGTCCTGGTTGCGATGCCGGGGGCGGCGGGCTCGGTGGTGCGACGATTCGTCGTGGACGCGCGCGCGGCGGGCGCGCCGATGGTTCGGATCATGCCGTCCATGACCGACATGCTGGAAGGACGCGTTTCGCTCTCCGAGGTGCGGGAGGTTGAGGTCGAGGACCTCCTTCAACGCGCGCCGGCCAAGCTCGACATGACGGCGGTCGGCGAGTTCATCTACGGTCGAACAGTCGTGGTTACGGGATCCGCGGGATCGATCGGGGCGGAGCTCTCCCGCCAGATCGCGCGTTTCCGTCCCGGCCGGCTCATCCTCTGCGATCAGAACGAGAGCGGTCTCTTCGGGCTCGAACATGAGCTCCGCCGTGTGGCTCCGGGAGTGCCGCTGTTCGTCGAGATCGGCGACGTGCGGGACCGAGAACGGATGCGGCAGATGTTCCGCCAGTATCACCCGCAAGTCGTGTTCCACGCGGCCGCCTACAAGCACGTGCCGCTCATGGAACTGCACCCGCAGGAGGCGGTGCTGACCAACGTCATGGGTACCTCGGTGGTGGCCCAGGTGGCGGCCGAGACCGGCGCCGAGGCGTTCGTGCTCATCTCAACGGACAAGGCCGTGAATCCGACCAGCGTCATGGGGGCGACGAAACGCGCCGCCGAAATGCTCATCCGCCGGTTCAACGAAACCACGGCGACACGGTTCGTCGCTGTTCGGTTCGGCAACGTGTTGGGCAGCCGCGGATCGCTGGTGCCGCTTCTCCAGGAGCAGATCAAACGAGGAGGGCCCATCACCGTCACCCACCCCGATATGGAGCGCTACTTCATGACCGTCCCTGAGAGTGTCCGCCTCATCCTCAAGGCGGCCACCCTCGGTGCAGGGGGCGAGGTCTTCGTATTGGACATGGGCGAACCCGTTCGGATCATGGACCTGGCGGAGGCCCTCATCCGTCTCAGCGGACTGGAACCCGATGTGGACGTTCCGATCCAATTCACCGGTGTACGTCCGGGGGAGAAGCTCCGGGAAGAACTTCTGCTGGCGGAGGAAGGCACCGACACCACCAGGGTCGAACAGATCTTCGTTGCCCGGATGGGGATCGAGCCCGACCCTGAGGCGTTGGAGCGCGGCGTCGCACTCCTGATCGACGCGGCCGAGCAAGGAAACCGTGGTCGTATCCGAGCCTTGCTGCAGGAACTGGTGATCACCTTCCACCCCGGGCATGGCGCCAGCGACGAGATGTTCGCTGAGTTCCTGGAGGTCATGTCGGAGGCCGGGGGACCCCGCTAGTGCCGGGCAGGACCACGCGGCATAGCATCGAGCCCGGGCACACGCAGATCCTGGGCAAGGGCGACCTGACGCTCGGCGATCTTTGCCTGGTCACCGGAGGTGCGGGATTCATCGGCTCCAATCTCGTCCACGCCCTGCTCCGCCAGGGGATGAGGGTTCGCGTGTTCGACAACCTGTCCACGGGGCGGCTGGTCAATCTCGAGGACCTCATCGGCGACGTCGACTTCGTCGAAGGCGATATCCGCGACCTCGGTGCCATCGGCGCGGCAACGCAAGGGGCCTCGGTGGTCTTCCACGAGGCCGCGATCCCATCCGTCGCCCGAAGCGTGGCCGACCCCCTGAGTTCGAACGACGTGAACGTGACCGGGACGCTCAATGTGCTGTTGGCGGCGCGAGACGCGAGTGTGCAGCGCGTCGTGTTCGCCTCCAGCTCGTCGGTGTACGGGGACCAGGAAACGCTTCCGGTCCATGAGGGGCTGTTGCCGATCCCGCTCAGCCCCTACGGCGTGACGAAGCTGGCCGGCGAACGATACATGCGCTCGTTCTTCGAGGTCTACGCCTTGCCCACCGTCAGCCTCCGCTACTTCAACGTGTACGGCCCGCGGCAGGACCCCAGGGCCGAATACGCGGCGGTCGTGCCCAAGTTCATCTTGTCGGCGCTCGAAGCCGAACCGATGACCATCTTCGGTGACGGCGAGCAGACGCGGGACTTCACCTACGTCGGTGACGTCGTCCAGGCCAACCTGATGGCCGCGGACTCAACGCCTGATGCGTGGGGCGGCGTGTTCAACACGGCGGTCGGGGATAGGCACAGTGTGAATCAGTTGGCGCAGGCCGTGCTCGGTTCGGTCGCCCTTCCTTCGGCAGAGCCGGTGTACGAGCCGGCGCGGACCGGTGACGTGCGGGAGAGCCACGCGGATGTCTCCGCCGGCCTGCGGGTGCTTGGGTTCTCGCCCGAATACCGGTTCGAGGATGGGATCGCCCGGACCGTGGCGTGGTTCGGGGAACAACGGGACCTGGGGCTCCTCTAGCGACCGTTCGATCTTCGCGTTGCTACCAGTGGGATCCGTACGTCTGAAGATCGCTCCGGCCACAGCTTGCCGACGTGGCGTAGTCCGTTCCCGCGCCATCAACATCACGCAGGTAGTAACACGTTTCGCTCAAGCTCTTGGCCATGATGTAGATGGTGTTGCCGGGCGCGAGGTACAGGTAGACCGGACCGGCGGCCGCGGGCGTATCTGCCGTGACATAGACGAAGCTCGGCTCTTCGGCTCCCATCGCCGCGATGTCGTCGGTGTAGGCGGCGTGACCGCTGAAGATGATCTTCTCGACCGAGTACACGTTGGTGATGTCAGATTGAACCGCACGATCCTGGCTCCGTTCCTGGGATCCGAGCAGGGCGGGGAGCCCGATGATCAGTAGGAGCGCGATGACGAGCAGGATCACCATGAGCTCCACCAGGGAGTAGCCGTGGCCTCCGCGCATCGCACCAGCTGTGCCGGTGAGGGCACGCTGTAGCCATGGGGTGTTTCGCCCGACGGTCATCCAAGTGCTCATCGGCCGGGGAGTGCCGAACTTGAGGTTTGGTGAACGTGTCCTCACCTGTGCCGTGGGCGTAGCATCAACGCAAGCCCGGGTGTCGGAATCGGTAGACGACGGCGCCTTAAAAGCGCTTGCCCTTCGGGGCGTGTGGGTTCGAGTCCCACCCCGGGCACGGCCGGTGTTGCCTCAACACGCCTCAACGATGAAGGTCTGAGGACTTGAGGAGATCGACCCTGCGGCGAACACCTGACCCGTCGGCAGCGCGGCGATATCGACGAGGCCACTTCTGCCGGCTACCGGGTCCGGAGCCGCGACGGTCGTCCAGGCTCCGCCGGCTGATCGGGCCGCCAGCGTATCCGGGTTCGGCGGAGGGGATGCCCATTGGGACCCGACCGCCCAGAGGTCATTGGCAGATACGGCGGCGACCCCGAAGAGGTTGCCGTTACCGGATGTGGACGGCGCGGTCACCTTCGTCCACACCGAGCCGTTCCAATGCTCGATGAGGGGGATCGAGTCCTGTTGACCGGTAGCCCACACGTTGGAGGCGGTGACGGCCGTGACACCGAGGAGCTGCGCGGCGTCCCCGGGATCAGGTGCCGACACCAGCGACCAGGACGACCCGTCCCAGTGCTCCACCACGACATGCGAAAGGCCCACGCTTCCACCGACCGCCCAGGCATCCGTCGGTGAGATGACCGCGACGTCGTTGAAAACGACCGTGATCTCTGCGGCCACCGGTGGCAGGGCCATCGGGACCACGGTCCAATGAGATCCATCCCAATGGAGCGCGATCGGGTTCGCATTCCCGGTCCCGTCGGCGTAGTTGCGTCCCACGACCCATAGATCGCTGCCGGTCCCGCGAACGGCAAGGGCGACGAATGAAAGGTTCACGGGTAGGGACACGCGCGTCCAGAAGGATCCGTTCCACCGCTCGATCGCGTAACCGGCACTGCCACCGTTCGCGAGTTGCGCTCCTCCGACGATCCAGGCTTGGGTCGGCGACACTGCTTGGAGTCCATATGGTTCGACCTTGCGCGGGGTGTCGATGCGCACCTTGCTCCACGAGGCTCCATCGAAGTGCATCGTGAACCCGCGGTCCGATGGGTCGGTGTCCGCGCGGGTGAAGGTGCCGGAAACCCAGACGTCGGTCGGCGACAGCGCGGAAGGTGAATACAACTGCGACCTGACCCCAAAGGCAGGACTGGCCATCTGGTGGAACACGCCGTCACAGGCAACGGTCGCCGCCGACGCCGCGCGGGAGGGCTGGACCAGTACGAGGGTCAGCATGATCGTCGGCAGGATCCTGGCTAGGGCTCGGCGTAGTCCTCGCATCATGGTGTCTCCATTCCGTTGGGGGATCGGGCTATGAGACCTGGACACGGCGCCAGCGCACGTTGTCACTGGGCGCCGCATCTTTGTAGTGGAGGATGGTCGCGACTGCTCGGAACCTGGCGATCCCGACGTCGGCCGGCCCGAACGAGACCGTGAACCCGAAGGGGACCAGGCGATACGGGCGGACGATCTTCGTCTTGGTCCCTACGAGTGCGTACGTACCGCCCTGCAGGCGTCGATACAGATCGACTCGTACCTCTTCCACGAGGATGGGGGTTGTGACAGGAGCGCGCAGCGTCCGCGTGCTGCCGACCACCGCCGTATGGGCTCCCGCGAGCCGCGTCATGGTGACGTCGTGGATCAATTGTTCGATCTTCACGTCGCTGTGTCCGATGAAGCTATCGGTCGCCACCTGGAGGTAGTACGTGGTCCCTGCCGTCTCTGGGAGGTCGATCACGCTGTAGTACGGCTCGCCGCCGTTGCAGTCGACCAGCGTTAGATCGGTCAGAGATGTGCCCGTGTAGATATAGGCACCCGTGTACTCGTTCAGCGTGATCCTCGCGGTTTGATCGGCTGGTGCGGTGAACGTGTACCACGTCGTGTGCTGCGGCGCGTCATTCACGCACGGCGTACGGGGCTCCCCCACCTCTCTCGTCGCGTTCGCGCTGACCTGGCTGTCGCTGAAGGGCAGCGACGTGACACTGGTGGCGTTCGCGAAGTCGTCGTTAGCCGGCCGCGGAGGCTTGACGAGAGAGACGGTCAAGCTCCCGGCAGCGTTGTCTCCGCTGCCCACCATGATCCGGTACTTCGTTCCGATCACGGGATCGAAGTAGATGGTCACGGTGTTGCCATACGTTGCCGCACACCTGATCTCGGTGTTGGCGCTCGGGATACCATCGTAGATGGAGGCCTCGGGCGAATAGTTCGCCGATGCCGTGAACTGTAGCGTGGCGCTCGTTGCCGCCGTGTAGGTGAACCACACCGTCGCCACCGGAGACTGCTGCCCGGAAAGCAGGCAATCCCTCGGGTCGCTCGAGTCGGTGCTCGTCCCTGAGGTGTCCTCCGTCGTTTGGAACGGCAGTGAAGAGATGGGCGTCGCACCCGAGAGGTGATCGTTGGCGGGAGGAGTCGCCGCATGTGCGACGCCAGCGACGCCTATGGCCGTCAACGCCACGATGGATGCGAAGGTCAGCCTCAAACAAGCACTTACAGACCGGTTACCACCCATCGATGCCCCCATCCCTAGTTCCGCCGTCCTCGGACTAGGAGGACATCGAGGTCGGACGCTACCGCACCGGTGCGTCATTTCGCAACGTGCAGAAGCAGGGCTTTGGATCAGGCCAACGCCGCGCGGAAGTTCGTCAATGTGAGCGTCGACCCAGGCGCGGTGACGGGCTGCTCGGTATCCCCGAAGCGAACGACCTTGCCCAGGTTGGCGATCCCACCCGCAAGTGGTTCTTCCCCCTCAGGTCCCACGCCGCGACCTTACGCGGAAGCGACCGCCTCGATCACATCGGCGCCGCGGACCCGGCCAGGGTCGGCTTGGATCGCCGCGGCGTTCGAACGCATCCTGCCGCGGAGGCCGTCGTCGGCCAGCAATCGGTTCACGGCGCCGATCAGTTCGTCGTCGGTCCAGCCGTAGGTGTCCAGGCGTTCCCCGAAGCCGGTCTCGCGCAAGCGTTGCGCGTTGTCGTACTGGTCCCAGAAGAGTGGCAGCCCGATCATCGGCAGGCCGAAATGGAAGCCCTCGCACACGGTGTTATTGCCGCCGTGCGTGATGAGCAGGTCGCACTGCGGAAGGATCGAGGGCTGCGGCAGGAACTGATCGCCGTACATGTTCGGGCCGAGCGTCATCTGGTCCTTCAACGGTCCCATCGACACGACGACGCGGTGCTCGGTCTTGGCCATCGCGTTGATGAGCCGTTGCATCAACCCAACGTCCATGCACCCCAGAGATCCGAGCGACAGGTACACCACCTTCCCTTCCCCGGGGACGTTCGCATCAACGTCGAACGCAGCCTCCGTGGTGCGAACGGTCGAATTGAGACGGTGCCAGCTCGAGTCCAATGGCGTCGACCTTGGGTAGTCAGCGACCTCGGGGAACAGGTAGAGGTTCGCCCAGGGGGAGTTGGTGTTGAACTCGTCCGGCGGGCAGGCAGCGACACCGACCGAGCGTCGGAAGTCGTTGTGTTCGGCCAGGAGCGCTTCATGCTGGCGGTGGTATTGGTCGCGGAAGGCCTGCCACTGACTGCGGTCCTCGATCGGCAGCCCGGACAGGACCGGTGGCAGCGAAGGATCTCGCATCTCCAACGGGTTGGCCGATACGAAGCGAACCCATGGTGCGTTAGCGAGTTCGATGGCGGGGTAGCCGGTGACGTTGTCGGTGCACACGACATCGGGCCGCGTGTCGTCCCAGATCTCCATGATCCGTTCGTGCGAGTACTGCTCCCCGGCTACCAGCGCTTCCCAGATGGGCTTGGTCACCGTCTCGATCTGCTCGATCGTGGGCTTCGCGAACTCCGGCGCCGTCACGCGGATGAACTCGGCCCACGGGTCGGCCGTGGGGTCGGCGTCGGGGTCGGGCGGGGCCATCCGCATCATCCGCTCCTCGAACCCGTGCTTCGTCAGCTCGCCCTCGAACGATTCATCGATGACGAAGACGATGCGATGACCGCGCTCGGCCAGGACGGTCGCGATGGCGACGCAGTTGTTCGTCGGCCCCCAGGCACCCGGTTCGGGGAAGAACGCGATGGTCTTGCTCACGGCGGCTCCTCTCGGCGGTTACTGCGCCGGGATGATACGGCGGCCGTGCACGAAATGGTTGCGATACCAGCCTGTGCCGATCCACATGATGGTCACGCCCGAGACACCGGCCGAAGAGTCGAGCGCCCATCCGTTCCCGATGTAGGTGTCGACGTGATGGATGCCATTCCCCTCGCGATAGAAGGCCATGTTGCCCGGCTGCATGCGGTTCCAACGGACGTGTCCCACCGTCCCCATGTCGAACGACCATCGCTGCGGCAGTGACCAACCCTTGTACGGGCGCGGAGGGGTGACCCTCCACCCGATGGCCGGGGCGTTCTTGCGGAGCAGCCACCATGAGAACCCGGAGCAGTCGAAGCCGGGAACCGGTTGGGCTCCCAGCGCCCGCGGCTCCGGCGAGGACTTCCCCCACTCACCGCCCCAGATGTAGGGATAGCCTACGTACTTGATCCCGAACTGGACCAGGCGCGTCACCTGGGGCGTGAGCTTGGGAAGTTCGATGGTGTCGTACTCCGCAGCGAGATGGGCGGCCGCGTGCGTCGGCTCGGTCTTCGCGCGCCACAGCGAGTAGGCCACCTGCGCGCGGTTCAGGTTCGTCCTGGGTCCGACATCTTTGCTCTCGTCACCCCACGCGTTATGACGAAGGCCCAATCGCATCCCCAGCAAGGTCGTGCCGAAGTTCGGCTGGGTATCGAACACGTGGCCGTCGCTCGTGTGGAGGTGGTCGAGCGCCGTGGCCGAGCTCTGCAGCCCCAGGGCCAGCACCAGCGCGCGATGAACCACGATCGTCGTGACCCGATCCGCAGGGCCGAACGCCTTCCCGGCGGTGACGAGCCAGTTGTGCTGTACCGCGACGTTCGCGAACCGGTAGGAGGGTGAACTCGAGTTGATGTCATTGAACGTGATCGACGGATCGACGGCGTCATCCGGGGCGAACGCGCGCACCATCGCCTTCGCGAACCTGATCTTGCTCTCCATCGCCGCCGGGTGGAAATCGTAGGAGCCGTCGTTGTTAGGTGCGAAATCGGCCATGTAGTCGTGGGCGCCGGCCACGTACTTGATCGCGGTCTTCGCCCAGCCGAAGCCTGCGAGGTCTCTCCACGTGTTGGTTGAGCCTGCCATGAGCCGACGATCGCGGTCCGACAGGTGCGGGGCGGGCGGACGGAAGCCGGTGTTGCGCTCTGCGCTTCGATCCGAAGCCTCGGAAGCCAAGGCCGAACCGCCGAAGCTCGACGCCGCCACCGCGAGCACCACGGCCGCGGTGCCGACCCGGAAACGGCGCCTGGACGGAGGAAGATGTGGATAGCGCAAGACACCGACCGTAGCGCACGGGCCAGCCAGGCTGTTGCGCCTTAGGGCTCCGGCGGGCCTAGCCGGGCAGGGTCGCCATGTCTCGATCGAATATCTCCCGGTCCTCCGGATCGGTGATGGCCTCGGCAGCTTCGTTGGCCTGCAACCGGAAACGGTCCGAAGCGGCCCTGTCACCGGCGACGGCGTGTGCTCGTGCCAGGGCTTCGTAGGAGGTGGCCAGGAAGAACCCGGTGATGCCGGCTCCCTCCGCGATGGCCAGGGCGCGTCGCGCGTGATGCACCGCGGGTTCGCCGCGCTCCAAGACGGAATACACGCGCGAGCATTGCCACTCGCCGGCCAAGAGGTTGCTGGCATCGCCGACGCGTTCCCAGTGGTAGCGAGAGGCGTGGGCCGCATGCACCATCCGGTCGTCTTGCTCGATCGACCGTGACGGCGTCTCAAGGAGTTCCCACACATGGTTGAACAGATCCGCGGCCACGCGGCGTTCCTCCTCCGGTGTGAGGCCCCCAGGCGTATCTGTTGGCGTCGCTTCCGAAGCGGTGGTCAAGGGTTCGGCTCCTTCCGTCAGTTGGAACAGGTGGTGGAGGATGCGCTGCCGGCGGAAGAGATCCGCCTCGACGTCACGGCGATAGGCCGTCAATCGTTTGTCCGCCTGCCTCGGATCGTCCAGAACGGCCCGGATGTCCTCCAGGGGGAGTTGCAGGTCGCGCAGGCGACGGATCGTCCGCGCCCGTTTGATCTGGGCGTCGGTGTAGCCGCGATAGTTCGTTCCTGGGTCCACGTGTGCGGGCGTGAGCAGGTCGATGGCGTCGTAGTGACGGAGCGCCTTGGCGGTGAGCCCGGTGAGGCGGGAGAACTCCCCGATGGTCATGGTTCGATCCTGCATGGACGCAGCGTAGGGCTTCCCGTTAGGGGAGGGTCAAGACCTTCCACGGATCATCGTTGGTGGGCGGGTCGCGCGGATGGCGGCGCTCGCCTAGGCTGCCGGTCAATGGACGGAGACGCGGAGCCCCGAGCCCTCCTTGTTACCGGCGCGATGGGGGTTGGGAAAACCTCGGTGATCGAGGAGTTGGCCGAACTGCTCGAGGATCGCGGGCTCTCCTATGCCGCGATCGATCTCGACTGGATCGGTTGGTTCGCCGCGCCGAGTCGGACCGACGATGAGGGACCCGGTCATCTCGTCACGCCGGTACTGCTCCGCAACCTCGACGCGCTGGTGAGGAACTATCTGGATGCGGGGGTCGGGTCGTTCCTCCTCGCACGTTCCATCCGTGAGCGCGACGAGGTGGATGCGGTTCGGGGTGTGATGGCGATGCCGCTGACGGTCGCGCGTCTGACCCTGCCCTTCCCCGAGATAGAGCGGCGACTCGGTTCGGCCGTCACCAGCGGGCGGGCCGATGATCTGGCGGAGGCGGCACGGTGGCTGGCCGGTTCACACGGCGAAGGGTTCGAGGACTTCGTCGTGGCCAACGACCGGCCCATCCGCGAGGTTGCGACGGACATCCTCGAGCGACTCGGCTGGCGCTGAGCGCGGACGCCATCCCCGACCGCGGCAGCAGCTCGACGAACGGATCAGGGCCGGGTCCCCACGATATCCAGCCGGTCGCCGGAGAGTCCCGGGAAGATGTCGCTGACCGAACCTGCCCGGCACCGCTTCTCCAGAACCTCGGCCAGGATCAGCCGGTAGTCGTTCACGCCGTTGAGGTCGCCGTCCAGCAGGTCGCGTTCGGCGAGGCCCGGCCACTCTCCATGAACCTGGCCACCGTGGACGCCTCCGCCAAGCATCATCACGACTTGGCCGAACCCATGGTCGACCCCTCCCGATCCGTTCTCCTCGACCCGCCGGCCGAACTCGGTGAGCGTGACCAGGGTCACGTCGTTCAACTTGTTCCCGAGATCCGTGGAGAAGGCGGAGAGGGCGGACGACAGTTCAGTCAGCTGATCGTGCATCCATCCCGTGTCCGGCGTGCCCATGTCGGAATGCATGTCCCAATCGCCGTAATCGACGGCGGCCACCTGCAGCCCCACGTCACCTTTGATCAGCCGAGCCACGTCGGTGAGCGCATGGCCCAGATCGGTGTCGGGATAGACGGCGCCGTTCGCCGGGACATACCCGAGCTCTTGGAGCGTCGCTGCGGTCGAGAGGGCGTCCAACGCCGCGTTCGCCGGGGTCGCGAGCACATCGGGGGCGCCCGTGTGCACGCCGCGTAATGCCGCGGTCCACAGGGCGCGCTGTTGAGCATCCCATGCAGCGTCCATCCCGAAACCATCCACCGAATACAGCGCGAGCTCGGGGGCCGGCCCCAGGAACATCGAGGCCGGAAGATCGTTCCCCATCTGCACCGCCTGGAACGCTGTTCCTTCATCCCGAAGTCCGAGCACGCGATCGAGCCACCCGGTTCGAAGCGATGTCCCCGGCGCTGCGCGTTCGAGTTCTTCCATGGCCTGGAAGTGCGAACGGTTCGGCTGTGCCTGTCCGACCGCGTGCACGACGCCGAACGAACCGGCGTCCCACAGCGGCTTCAACGGGCTCAGCGCCTGGTGCATCGCGAACGTCTGGTCGAGCTGGATCAGCGCGCTTCCCTGCACGCCGATGTTCGGCCGCCAGTTCAGGTAGTCGGGGTCACCCGCAGGAACGATGGCGTTCAGTCCGTCCATCCCGCCTCGCATGGAGAGGATGACCAAGACATCGCCGTCGTACGGCGCACTCGCGAACGCCAGCTGCGTGAACATCGCCTGGCTCGCGATGCCGGCCACCACGCCAGCCGTCGCCGACCGCTTGAGGAACGACCGACGGCTGATGGCCTTCTCAAGGTCGGGACAGCCGCATGGCTTCGTCAGGATCTCCGCGGGCGAGACGTTTCGGGTCTTCGTCGTCATCGTCGGCTCCTCATCGCATCTGGAAGTAGGGCGAGTCAAGGATCAGCGCGATCACATAGGGGAGTCGGCCCTTGACGGCGGGGTCGCCACGCCCGAGTTTGTCCGTGGGCGTCTTGCCCAGGAACGTGCACACCGCGGCGACGTGCTCGCTGCTGAACTTCTTGAACGTGAGCTGCTGGGCGAGCGATTGGACGTAGGCACCGTAGTTGCCGGGAACCTTCGGCAGGAAGCGACTGCGGAGGTCTGGCGATTGCACTGCGTCCGGCCACCAGTGCGCCGCCAGGGACATGTGGGTGTTCCACCTGCCGAGTGCCCCGCCCGCCGATCTCCATGCATCCGCGGTGTCGGGATAGCCGTTCGGCGGGCTCCAGGCCATGGGCGCGTTGCCCAGACTCTCGATCATCCAGTACAGGCCTTGGATGCCGTCGGTCCCCGCGGCGTCGGGCTGCACCCCCAGGATGCGCAGGGTCGCGATCACGTCCTCCATGGGCCGGCGCACCTTCTGACCCAGCGACGCCTCGAACACCGGTGACGCGAACAGCTGCCGGAGGACCGGCTTGATGGCGGTGTCGTTGTCCAGGTAGGTCTGCGCGAGCTGCGTCACCAGGCCGGGATCGGGAACGTCCGACACGAAATGTGTCACCAGCTTGGTGGCGATACGCGTCGCCGTAGACGGGTGGTGTGCCAGATAGTCCACGTAGGAGAGCGCGACCGCGTACCCGCCGTTGGCGCTTCCGTTGCTTGAGTGGAACCCCGCGACGTCGACGGCTCCCACGTAGTGGTCCGACTTGTTGTAGCTGAACCCGTACGTGTCCCAGTCGATCTGGAAGCCCGTCATGATGAGCGCCGAGTTGCGCATGTCGACCTCGTCGTAACCGCCGTCCACGCCGAGGGTGTGCAGCTCCAGCAGTTCGCGACCGTAGTTCTCGTTCGGCGCGTCTTTCGTGGACTCGGCGTTGTTGAGGTAGAGCATCATCGCGGGGTGCGTCGCGCTCGCCGCCAGCATGTCGCTGAACTTCCCCAGCGCATGGGCTCGGATGACCGAGCGATCGTAGTCGTGCCGGTTCGCCCACACGTCGCTCGAAGGGTTCGTGATGTTGAGGTGGTTGGACCAGAAGTCGGCCATGACCTCGAAGAGTTGGCGTTTGCTCCACGCGGCCCGCACGACGGATGCCAGGGCGAGATCCTGCATGACGTCCCAGGAGCCACCCTCCAGGTTGTCGACAGCGTTCTTGATGCTCCACGACAGTCGCGGAAGCCGATCTGCGATCAACCCCTCCACGAACGAGTCGTCGATAGCACCGGGTGCGAGTTGCGTCTCCAACCAGGCCATCCGACCGACCGACCTGATCTTGGACGCGGTCTTCGGCGTGAGTCCGAAGGTCGCCCGGCGAAGCAGATGCAGGTCGAGATCGCCCGACACGAACGTCCCTGTTGCCGCGGCGGGTGTCGCGAAGATGGCATCGGCCAGCGGCGCGACAGCCACCGCGGCTCCGACACCCGCGATGGCCCCTGTTCGCAGGAACGCCCGTCTGGAAAGGCCTTCTGGTGTTGACGGCGCCGCCGACGCCGTGGTCGTTCCGCTCATCCGCTGTCCCCCTGTCAGGGGATGTATCGGCGGCAGCGGGGGGAGAACTTGATGGCCCCGCCTGATGTCGGTGGACATCGGTACGCTTCGTGCCATGCCAGCCGACCACATCCACACGAAGGCAGAGGCCATGAAGATCCTTCGGGATGCCGACCGGGCCATCAACGCGCTGCTGGAGCGGCTCCCCCAGCGCGCGCTCACGAAGATCGGCATCGGGGACGGGGAGTGGTCGCCGAAGGAACTCATCGCGCACATGGCGTTCTGGGAGGTCAACGCGCTGGAGGCGCTCGATGCCTGGGAGCGCGGTGACCGGGCGCCCATCGACGTGGGCTTGCGCGCCAAGGGGTTGAACGCCGTGAACCAGGAGGGTTTGGAGCGCATGTCGAAGGGGTCTTCGACCCAGGTGCGCAAGCGAGCCGCCGATGTGCACGAGGACCTCGTCGGGCGGATCCGGTCCATGCCCACCCGGCGCTGGAACGCACCTCCGACACCGCGCAGCCGCCGAGCCCTGGGCCTTCGGATCGGCTCCATCCTGGGTGGCCCGGGTGGCCCGTTCATGCACGCGAACGCCCATCTGGGCGATCTCGAGGCATTCGTCGAGCAGCACGGGCGCTAGCACAGACCGGTGCGGCGGGGCCAGGCGCCCTCGAACGTTCGGTTGGGCGGGGGAGGCCTTGGCGGGCTACCCTCTGGTCCGTCCGAGCCCCTCGTCTTCGCCCGGATCAGGAGGAGTTCCCGTGACCGACCTGCGACAGATAGCTCAAGCCCTCGTAGCCCCCGGCAAAGGCATCCTTGCCGCCGATGAATCCACCGGCACCATCAAGAAGCGGTTCGATTCGATCCAGGTGGACTCGACGGAGGAGGCGCGCCGGCAGTATCGAGAACTCCTGTTCACCACGCCGGGGCTGGGTGAGCACATCAGCGGCGTGATCCTCTACGACGAAACCATCCGCCAATCCGCGGGAAATGGAACGACATTCGTCGAAGTGTTGGAGAAGGCGGGCATCGTCCCGGGGATCAAGGTGGATACGGGTGCCAAGCCGCTCCCTCTTTTCCCGGGCGAGACGGTAACGGAGGGCCTTGATGGACTCCGCGAACGACTCGGCGAGTACTACGAACTGGGCGCGCGCTTCGCGAAATGGCGCGCCACCGTCTTCATCGGCGACGGACTGCCCACCGAGTACGCGATGAGCGCGAACGCCCACGCCATGGCCCGTTACGCGGCCACGTGTCAGGAAGCGAACATCGTCCCCATCGTCGAACCGGAGATCCTCATGGACGGCGACCACGACCTCGCTGCGTGCGAGGCCGCCACCGGAGCAACCCTGGAAGCGCTGTTCCGTGAGCTCGCCCAAGCCCGCGTGGACCTGGCCGGATCGTTGCTGAAGGTCAACATGGTGGTGCCAGGCGCGAAGGCCGCCGTGCAGGAGAGCGATGACCGGATCGCCGAAGCGACGATCCGCTGCCTCACGGCGAGCGTTCCGGCCGAGGTTCCCGGGGTCGTCTTCCTTTCCGGTGGCATGAGCGACGAGGACGCCACCAGCCGGCTCAACCGGATGAACCAAGTCGGAGGGTTCCCGTGGCAACTGTCGTTCAGCTACGGGCGAGCGCTTCAGGCGCCCTCGCTCAACGCGTGGCGAGGCGATCCGGCGAACGTTCCCGCCGCCCAGGCGGCGCTTTCACATCGTGCGGCGATGAACGGCCGAGCCCGATCCGGCGTCTATGACCCGGGGATGGAACAGACCGCGTAACCTCCCCGGCGTTCGAGACGGTGTCCGCTAGGCTCTCCGCCATGGATCTCTTGGTGATCGGCGGGACGGAGTTCGTCGGCAGGGCCATCGTTGAAGAAGCCGTCGCGCTCGGCTACGACGTCACGGTATTCCACCGCGGCCAGAGCGAACCCGACGACCTGCCACTGGTGCACCACCTGCACGGTGACCGGGACGGAGACCTGTCGATCCTCGCCGGACGAACCTGGGACGAGGTCATCGACGTGTGCGCATATGTCCCCGGGCAGGTGTCCGCGCTCGCGGCAGCGTTGGAGGCTCCGGGGCACTACACGTTCATCTCCTCACTTTCGGTGCACGATGAGGATCTCCCCGCTGGGGGAACCGAAGACTCGCCTCTGTTGCCGGTTCCGGCACCCGATGTCACCGAGGTCACCGACGAGACCTACGGTCCGTTGAAGGTCGTTTGCGAAGTCACTGCACGCGAGCTGTTCCCGGGGTGTTGCATCATCCGGCCCGGCTACGTGGTGGGGCCACACGACTCCACCGACCGCTTCACCTACTGGGTCCGTCGGGCGGCGGCGGGCGGCACCATGCTCGCGCCCGGGGTGCCCGAGGAGCCGATCCAGTTCATCGACGCACGCGATCTTGCCGCCTTCACACTCAGCTGCGCAGCGGCTCGCGATCACGGGTCCTACGGTGTGGTTGCACCCCAGGGTAGGTCGACGATGGGATCGGTTCTGGACGCCGCCATCGCGGCCTCTGGTTCAGACGCGACGATCGTGTGGGCTGATGCCGACCAGGTTTCCGAAGCCCTCGGCGACGATGTGTGGACTGCGCTCCCCATGTGGCACCCGCAGTTCAAAGGATCCCACCGGTACGACCCCTCCCGGGCGATCGCGGCCGGGCTCGTCTGCCGTCCGCTCGCGGAGACGGTTGCCGACGTATACGCGTGGGACCGCGGCCGGGAAGGCGTTCCGCTCAAAGCCGGCCTCTCCACCGAACGCGAACGGGAGTTGCTCGCAAGGTTCAGCGGGGCGCAGGCCTGACGGGTGGGCGTCACCAGGTTCAAACGCCAGACGAAGAAGCACGTGGTTCGCGCCGTCCGCGCCCGCCTGGGGCCACTCGGCGTGCTTCCCGATTTCCTCCTCATCGGTGTCCCCCGAGGCGGCACCACCACCTGTTTCCGTCAACTGATCCGCCATCCCCAGGTGGGCCCGCCGATCCAGAAGGAGATCCGGTTCTTCGATCATCGTTGGAACGAAGGCGAACGGTTCTACCGCCGGTGTTTCCCGACGGCCCGCCAGATGCACGCGCATGGATGGCGTATCACCGGCGAGGCCACGCCGCGCTATCTGGAACACCCCGAGGCGCCCGGGCGGGTCGCATCGGTAGTGCCGGACGTGCGCCTGGTGGTCATGCTCCGTGACCCCGTCTTACGTGCCTGGTCGCATTATCAGCTGCACGTCCGCTCTCACGGCGAACGGCGTTCGTTCGAGCAGGCCATCCGTGACGAGATCCGAACGCCGCTGGACCCGAGGGGTTCGCGAGGGCCGAGCTATCTGGGGGTGGGGGACTACGCGCCGCAGTTCCGGCGCTGGTTCCAACACTTCGATCGTGACCGGTTCCTGGTGATCTTGAGCGAGGACTACTTCGCCGACGGGGACATCGTGCAAGGGCGGATCCAGGCCCACCTTGGGCTCGATCCCTTCATCCCGCCCGTCGTACGACTGAACTCCACCGGCGGAAGCGGCGAAGGGCTCGATCCCTCCCTGGACGAACGGCTGCGGGAACATTTCGCCCCGAAGATCCGCGAGACGGTCGAGGTCCTGGGCATCCAGCTCCCGTGGCTGGAGCGCTGAACCCTCCCAGTATCATCCCGACCATGGCGTCCCCCGGGGTGCATTGGCGCGCGCTACGCCGCGACGTGACGCGCATGACGAGAACCGCCCGGGGGCTGGGAAGTCTCCCCGGATTCATCCTCATCGGCGGCCAGCGATGCGGAACCACCGCGGTCTTCCACGAGCTGCGTCGTCACCCGGCCGTCGGGAACCCGCTCCGCAAAGAGATCCACTTCTTCGATGTGAACCACGCTCGCGGCGAACGCTGGTATCGCTCGCATTTCCCGAGCACAGAAGAGATGGCGGGCCAGGGCGCTCGGATCACCGGCGAGGCAAGTCCCTCCTACCTCTTCCATCCGGACGTGCCCGGACGTGTCCAGGCGATGCTTCCCGATGCGCGATTCATCGTCCTCCTCCGCGATCCCGTGATCCGGGCATGGTCGCAATGGTCTCTCGCCCGGGCCCTGCATCACGAACCGCTGTCATTCGAGGACGCCGTCGAGAACGAACCGGAACGCTTGATCCGGGCCCTCGAACGCAAAGCTGCCGATCCCGCCGACAAGGGAACGGAGTACCGGCGTGTCTCCTACCTGGCTCGCGGAGACTATGCACCCCAGCTCCGACGATGGTTCGACCAGGTCGGCCGTGAGCGTGTGCTCGTCCTGGTCAGCGAGGAGGTGTTCTCCGAACCGGTGCGTGAGTTCCGCAAGGTCGAGACGTTCTTGGATCTGCCGGTCTGGGACGCGTTCCCCGGGATCACGCAGCGGTATGCCAAGGGCGGGGGGGGCGAAGGGATGAGCGCGGAAACGGCTGCCCGCCTCCGGGAACAGTTCGCGCCGAAGATCAGGGATACGGAGCACCTGCTCGGTCGCGACCTGCCCTGGCCCCGCTGAACGCCCGCGGGACATTCGGACCGGCGTCACGCAGACTAGCTCCATGGATGTCGCTATCTCGGGTTCATCTGGCCTGATCGGCACGGCACTCATCTCTGCCCTCGAGCGCGACGGCGACCGCGTGGTCAGGCTGGTCCGGCCACCGGTGGCGCCGGGCCCCGACGACATCCGATGGGATCCCGAGACGGGCACGATCGACGCGGCGGGCTTGGAAGGCGTTGGGGCGGTCGTGCACCTGGCGGGCGTTCCCATCGGGGACCGTCGGTGGACCACGTCGTACAAGGAAGCGATCATCCGTTCGCGTGTCGTGGGCACCGGGCTCCTGGCGCGCACGGTCGCCGGCCTTCGAACGCCACCCTCGGTCTTCGCCAGCGCTTCGGCGGTGGGCTACTACGGGAACCGGGGCGAGGAGGTACTCACCGAAGCGTCCGCGCCGGGAACCGGGTTCCGCACGGAGGTGTGCAGCGCCTGGGAGGGCGCAGCCGGTCCGGTGCGGGAGGCCGGGATCCGACTGGTGATCCTGCGATCAGGGAACGTGCTGACCCCGCTCGGCGGCGTCCTGCCGTACATGCTGATCCCGTTCCGGCTGGGGTTGGGTGCGAAGTTCGGCGATGGGTCCCAATGGTTCCCATGGGTCTCGCTCGACGACGAGGTCGGTGCGATCATGCACTCGCTCACACACCCCGAGATCGAGGGACCGATGAACATCTGCGCCCCGGGGGCGGTACGCAACCTCGAGTTCACGAAAGCGCTCGGGCGCGCGCTCCATCGTCCCACTCCATGGCGCGCACCGGGATTCGCGCTCGCCGTCATCGCAGGGAAGGAGCGAGCCGACGAGGTTCTCCTGGGCAGTCAGCACGTCGAACCGGCCGTCCTGAAGACCACCAACTTCCATTTCAAGGATCCCGAACTTGAACCGGCGCTGCAGCGGATCGTCGCCGAGGGCCGACCCTAGGCCTGAGTCCCCGAGTCGCCGCGTCGTCGGTTGGCTCTACGGACCCACAGCGTCACGAGCAGGATGAGCAACGTCGAAGCAGTGAGCATCAACGTGCCGATGGCGTTGGCCGCCGGCGTAGGTCCGGTGCG
>JAXDJX010000027.1:0-8763 GCA_034667405.1 Actinomycetota bacterium
TCGTCGATCCTGCCGTTCCGTGGGTGCACGTGGACTCGGGCAGCACGGCGTGGGCCGAATACGACCGCGACGCCTGGCCCGAGGGTGCCACCAGCTCCCCGGCGCGCGCGTTCGTCCGGTTCATCGAGGATCGGGCTCGATAGGCTCCTTGGGTGGATGCTCCGCCGGGACTGCCACAGGGATTCAGCGCGCGGCCGTGCGTGCAGGGTGACGTCCGCGCGGTCTTCGAACTGGTCGCGGCATGTGAGGTTGCCGATGCGGGCGAGGCGGGGATCGACTTCGAGGACATCGAGAGCGAGTGGGCCAAGCCATCGCTGGACCTCGCCACCGACACGATCGCGGTGTTCCACGATGCCTCGGGAACCCTTGTGGCCCAGGGAGAAGTCACCTACACCACGCGGGCCGACTGTTGCGTTCATCCCGACTGGCGCGGGCGCGGGATCGGCACGTGGCTGCTCCGTTGGAGTGAGAACTACGCGCGCGCCCGCGGCGCGTCGAGGATCGGCCAGACCGTCGTCGACACCGCGATCGACGCCGCCGACCTCTTCGAACGCCACGGCTACATATGGCTCTGGACCTCATGGATCCTGCGGATCCGGTTCGCGGATGCTCCACCCAAGGCGCCCGAACTCCCGGACGGCTACACCATCCGGGACATCAACCTGAACACCGATGGTCCAGCCGTGCACGAGGTGGTCGACAGGGCTTTCCTCGAGTGGTCCGAACGCGAACCGGAGTCATTCGAGGATTGGCAGGTGAAGACGATCGCGCGGCAGGGGTTCGAGCCGTGGCACCTGCCGTTGGCGATCGCGCCGGACGGGGAGATCGTCGGCGCCGTATTCCTCATCGATTCGGACGAGCAGACCGACGGCTGGATCCAACAACTGGCCGTCGCTCGCGAGCACCGAGGCATCGGTCTCGGCCGAGCCTTGCTGGACGAGTCCTTCACCCGGTTCTACGCGCGCGGACGTCGCGAGTGCGAATTGAACACCGATTCGCGCACGGGTGCGCTCGGCCTGTACGAGCATGTCGGGATGTCCGTGAAGAGCAGCTACACGCATCGCGCGCTGCAGTTCGGCGATGCCGACTGACGTTGGCGGAGGCCGAGGGATTCGAACCCTCGGGAGAGTTGCCCCCCCACACGCTTTCCAGGCGTGTCCCTTCGGCCGCTCGGGCAGGCCTCCGGGCAGAGTCTACGAAACGCGCCGCGCCGCTCTGATCTGACGAGTTTGTGTCATCGGAGTCGCACGGGTCCATCCGCAAGACCCAGCCGAATACGATCGTCGTATGCGTTCGCGAACCGTAGGGATCTTCCTCCTCGCGACCGGTGGGGCGGGGATCCTCGTGTCGCTGCCGGCACCCTGGTCGCGGGGTGGCGGATATGACGAGTTCGCCAGCAGCCACATCGCCACTGGGTTCGACAGTCCGGTGCTTGCGATCTTGCTGATCCTGACCGCTGCCCTGTTCATCACCGCGGCCGCAACGAACGGCCGACCTCCCGTCCTCGCGTGGGGCGTAGTGCTCCTGCCGCTGTGGTGCGGCGCGCTGTGGGTCATCGCCATCTGGTCTGCGGGCTTCAGTGACCCCGCGATCGGACGCCCCGTCGATGCTCATTGGGGGCTGATCGTGCTGTCCGCTGCTCTGGTGATCGGCGCGGTCGGCTATGTCCTCGCTTTGCCAAGCGTGCGTGCGGCCGATGAGCGCACGTAGATGGTTCGCGATCGCTTCAGTGTTCTACCTTGCCGGTCTGTCCGTCATCCTTTGGCTCGGAAGATCTCGACCGTTGACCTGCGTCGGGCCCGCACCCGCGATCGATCGTTGCCGGCTCGTCGAGGATAGACCGGTGTGGTTCGGAGCCGCCGTCGCCGTTTGGGTGTCCGTTGCGTTGCTCCTGGCTGTCTTGTGGGCAGCGCAGAGGCGTCGGCGGATGACAGTTCAGCGGGGACTCGCAACCGTTGGAATCATCCTGGCCGCACTCGTCGGGATGTACGGCATCTCTATCGTCGTGCTATTCCGCGACTTCCCAACCGCTGGACCGTGTGCGCTCACCCGGGAGGGACAAGATGTTCGGATCGAGGGCTGGGCGTGGTCGCATCTCGGCATGCGATGCACGTTCACCACCCGTAGCGGCGGCACGACGGTCAGGTACCAACGGTTGCCGTGGTGACTCGCTAGCTCTCGGCTACGGCCTTCAGGCCTTCCAGGACGGGGCCCCAGTTCTTCTCGGCCATGGTGTCGGCGTCTTCCTGACTTGCGTTGTTGTCCTGCGTGAGCGCAAGAACGGTCTTGTCGCCATCTTCGGTCAGTTCGTAGGTGACGGTGTGGTAGTTCTCGGGCTTGTCATCGGTGCCGCCCATCGGGCTCCAATGCGTGATCTTGAGGAACCTGTTTGGCCGAACCTCAAGCACCGTGCCTTTGTCCTCGTATGACTCGCCTTTCCATTCGCCGCTCCACGCGATGGGACCGCCAACGCTCCAATCCGTTTTCAGGTTCGTTCCGTGCATGTACTGCTTGACCGCCGCAGGATCGGTCAGTGCCTGCCAGACCTTCTCCGCGGACGCATCGATGGTGATCGACTTCTCAGCGATGAACGAGCCGGTCATCCGGATCCTCCTTTGGCAATGTCTGCGAAATGGGTCCAACCGGGCGGGTGCGGCCGGTGATGGAACGACCGATCGCACCCGCCCTGGGAGAACCGTCCGGCGGAGGCGGCGCGATTCGAACGCGCGAGGGGAGGATTAATCCCCTAACCGCTTTCGAGGCGGTCCCATTCGTCCGCTCTGGCACGCCTCCGTCGAGGAGTCTAGCGGGGTCGCTCCGAGCCGCCTACCGGCGTTCGCGGAAGAAGGCTCGCAAAAGGTCCCCGCACTCATCGGCGAGCACTCCGTCGGTGACCTCGGGACGATGGTTGAGCCGGGAGTCCTGAAGGAGGTCCCCTAATGACCCCGCGAATCCGGCCTTCGGATCGATTGCGCCGAACACGACTCGGTCCAGGCGCGCGAGCACCATCGCGCCTGCGCACATGGCGCACGGCTCGAGCGTCACGTAGAGCGTGCAGCCGTCGAGATGCCAGGAACCGGTCTCGTGGGACGCCGCCCGGATCGCGACGATCTCGGCGTGGGCAGTGGGATCTTGATCCGCCTCACGACGGTTCCCGCTTGTCGCGAGGACATCCTCGCCGCGAACGATCAAGGCGCCAACGGGCACGTCTCCGGACGCCAAGCACGCCCGTGCCGCATCGAGCGCCTGCCGCATCCATCGTTCGTCCTCCATGGGTGGAAGCCTACGGCGCGTGCCTGCGGTTGTATCCTTCTTCAACCACGACACCTACAGGGAAGTGAGGAACCGCATGAGGAAGTTGCTGGCGATCGGTCTCGGAGTGCTGACGGTATCCGCCATGACCATCCAGAGCGCGGCTGCCTTCACTGTGGTGCCGATCAAGACGACCTCGGCCGATGAGGACTACGGACACGCCGTGACGTTCGGGGGCCACACCTACTTCGCGTGGACCCAATTCAAGACCCCGCAGTCTTCTACGGGCGCTGTCTACGTGACGACGGACGGCGGCCAGCCCACCAAGGTCAACGATCCCAAAACGCTGGCCTTCTCCACAGGGATCGACCCGACCACCGGGACGCTCATCTACCAGCAAGCTCCTACCCGCTCGTCCAACGCCAATCTCTACACCTACGACCTCGCCACCGGGACGAGCCACCTCATCTCGGGGGCCAATTCCAGCTACTGGGATTGTTGCGCCGACATGCAGGGTTCGACCGTGCTCTACGGGCAGAACCAGTTCGCGAGCAAGACCTCTCCGTGGAAGGTCCTCCTCTACGACGTGGACACCCACGCGAGGACACAGCTCGACCAGGCGAACTACGCCTGCCGATGCCTGAGCCCGGGCAATATCGATGGCAACTTCGCCACATGGACGAAGGGAGCCAACGTCTACATCTACGACCTCAGCTTGAATAGCAAGGTGGCGAAGATCTCCCCACCCAACGACAAGTTCGTCTACAACCCATTCATCGTGGACCCGGACACCAACGTCAACGGTGACGAGACGGTGTTCTGGACCAAGAGCGGACGAGCGTGCGGCTCGAACGTGTCGATCCATGAGGCCCCGCTTTCGGACCTGAGTAACGCAACGACGCTGACGTCCCTCCCCGCGGGGAAGGACTCATTCTCTACCAGCGTCGACACCAGCTCGGGGCAGCGCGACCTCTACTTCGGCCGGATCTCCTGCGGCAGCTATTCGTCGAACATCTACGAGATCCCGGACGTCTGAGCGGAGGATTCAGGCGGTCGGGAGCCACGCCTCTCGGGTGGCTTCGTACGCCGTGATCTTCTCCTCTTGGCGGAGGGTGAGACCGATATCGTCCAGACCTTCGACGAGCCGCCACCCGGTGTACTCGTCGATGGCGAAACTCTCGTCCAGGCCGGGGGCGGTGACTCGGCGGTTCGGAAGGTCGACGACGATGCGCGTGGTTGGATCGTCGAGGGCGGCATCCATCAGCGCGCGAACCGATTCTGCCGAAAGTTCCACGGGCAGGACGCCGACCTTCGTGCAGTTGTTGCGGAAGATGTCGGCGAAGCTCGGCGCGATCACCACCCGGAATCCGGCGTCCTCGATCGCCCACGGCGCGTGTTCGCGGCTGGACCCACAACCGAAGTTCGCGCCGGCGATGAGGATGCTCGCGCCCGCGTACCGAGGGTCGTTGATGATGAAGTTCGGATCTTCACGCCATTCGCCGAACAGGAACGGGCCGAAGCCGGTTCGTTCGATGCGCTTGAGGTATTCGGACGGGATGATCTGGTCCGTGTCGACGTCGCTGCGGTCGATCGGCAACGCGGTGCCTTCGATGACGGTGATGGGCTCCATGCTTGGTCAGACCTCCTTCACGGGCAGATCGTCGGGCGTTGTGAAGTGACCGGCGATGGCGGTCGCGGCTGCAACGGCCGGGCTGACCAGGTGGGTACGGCCGCCACGGCCCTGGCGTCCCTCGAAGTTCCGGTTGGACGTTGAGGCGCACCGATCGCCGGGCTTCAGCGTGTCGGGGTTCATCCCCAGACACATCGAACAGCCCGCGCCGCGCCATTCGAACCCAGCATCGCTGAAGATCCGGTCCAACCCTTCCTTCTCCGCCTGCATCTTGACCGCGAACGACCCGGGAACGACCAGCGCGCGGAGGCCACGCGCAACCGTTCTTCCGGCGACCACACCGGCGGCGACTCGCAGGTCTTCCATCCGGGAGTTCGTGCACGAGCCGATGAAGATGGTGTCGGGACGGACATCTCGGATCGGGGTTCCGGGCGCCAGGTCCATGTAGGTGAGTGCGCGGTGCGCTGCTTCCCGACGTCCGGCTTCCTCGAAGGAGTCGGGATCGGGCACAACGCCGTCGATGGTGACCGACTGTGCCGGGTTGGTACCCCAGCTCACGAACGGCTGGAGCGTCGAGGCATCCATGCTGACCTCCGTGTCGAACGCGGCGCCGTCGTCGGTCGGCAGCGTGCGCCATTCCTCCAGCGCGCGGTCCCAATCGCCACCACGCGGGGCGTGCGGCCGACCTTCGACGTAGGAAAACGTCGTGTCGTCGGGCGCGACCATGCCCGCGCGAGCGCCGGCTTCGATGGACATGTTGCAGATGGTCATGCGGCCCTCCATCGACAGCGCGCGGATCGCGGACCCGCGATATTCGATGACGTGGCCGACGCCACCGCCCGTCCCGATCGTGTTGATGATCGCCAGGATGATGTCCTTGGCACTGCAACCGTTCGGCAGCGTGCCCTCCACGTTGACTGCCATGGTCTTCGCCGGTTGCTGCGGGAGCGTCTGCGTGGCCAGCACGTGTTCGACCTCGCTGGTACCGATGCCAACGGCCAGCGCACCGAATGCGCCGTGCGTTGAGGTGTGCGAATCGCCGCACACGATGACCATCCCCGGCTGGGTGTAGCCCTGCTCGGGTCCGATCACATGGACGATGCCCTGGCCCGGCGCGCCCATGGGGAAGAGCGTGATGCCGAACTCCGCAGCGTTGCGACTGAGCGCGTCCATCTGCTTCGCGCTGACGGTGTCGGTGACGGGACCCTCCGTCGTGGGGACGTTGTGGTCCATGGTCGCGACGGTGAGATCCGGGCGGCGGACGGTGCGCCCGTGCAGGCGCAGCCCGTCGAACGCCTGCGCGCTCGTTACCTCGTGGACCAGATGCAAATCGACGTAAAGGAGGTCCGGTTCGCCGTTGGCGCGGTGGAGCACGTGTCGTTCCCAGACCTTCTGGGCGAGCGTCTGCGGCATGCTGCTGTCTCCTTTCGGGGCTCCCACCAGGGACTCCGCGCAAGTTGTCCCAAATACTGGGATGTGATACCACTATATGGGAATGACTGTAGCACGACTTGACCGAGCTTCACCAGGCGGCGACGGGACCGGTGTCGGCGTCTTGGATCGCGTCGTCACCATCCTCGATGCGGTGGATCGCGGCGCCCACACCCTCACCGACGTGATGGAGGCCACCGGCTTCAGTCGATCGACAACCCATCGACTGCTCCAAGCCATGGAGTCCTACGACCTCCTCGGCGTCACCGGATCGCGCGGCTACCACCTGGGCTCGCGGTTCCTCCGGCTCGCAAACACCGCGATGCGCGAACTCCCCCTCCGCGACCTGGCCCATCCCGCTCTCGAAGACCTCTCGCGCGTCACGGGCGAATCGGCGCAGCTCTACGTTCGGTCGATGAACTCACGCGTCTGCATCGACACCGCCGAGTCCTCCAACGAACTCCGCACCATCGTTCCGGTCGGCGCAGAACTCCCGCTCACGAAAGGCTCCGCCGCGAAGATCTTCCTCGCCTGGGCACTTCCCGCGGATCGCACGCGCCTCACGCAAGCGCTCGATGCGCACGACCGTGACCGGCTCCTCCAGCAGGCGGCGACGGCGAAGCGCCGAGGGTGGTCGGACAGCTCGGGCGAACGCGAGTCCGGCGTGGCATCCGTGAGCGCACCCATCCTGGATCCCTACGACGCACTCCTAGCGGTGGTCTCGGTCTCCGGCCCGGCAACCAGATTGGGCCGCGTCGCCGCCAAGCGCTACGCCGCAGCCGTCACCGAAGCAGCGCGCGAGATCGAATCAGCGCTGGGCTACCAAGCGTAGGCTTCGGGCGCGGTGCCCCCGGGCCCGGGGAAGATCGCGTCGAGGCGAGCCAGCACCTCGGCATCCAGCTTGACCTCGAGCGCGCGGAGTGAACCTTCCAGCTGTTCGATCGTTCGCGGGCCGATGATCGGCGCGGTCACCGCGGGCTGGGCCAAGAGCCAGGCCAGGGCGACATCGGACGGGCGTTCACCGAGCTGTTCGCAGAGGTCCTCCCACTCGGTGAGCTGATCGCGGCGACCCTCGACCTCGCCAAGCATGTACTGCTGAGAACGCCGGCCCTCCTGCACCTTGTGGAGCGCGCCTGCCAGAAGACCACCGGCCAGTGGGCTCCACGGGATCAACCCCATGCCGTACTCCTGCACCGCGGGGATCACCTCGAGTTCGATGGTGCGGGCGGTGAGGTTGTAGAGCGATTGCTCCATGGAGAGCCCGAGTGAGTGGCGCCAGTTCGCGATCTCGTTCGCGCGGGCGATGTGCCAGCCGGCGAAGTTGCTCGAGCCGACGTAGAGGATCTTGCCGTCGGACTTCAGCTGTTCCATCGCCTCCCAGATCTCGTCCCACCACGCTTGGCGGTCGATGTGGTGCATCTGATAGAGGTCGATGCGATCGGTTCGGAGCCGGGTCAGCGACGCCTCGCACGCCTTGATGATGCCGAGCTTGGACAGGCGCGACTCGTTCGGCCATTCGCCCATCTGGCCGTAGACCTTCGTGGCCAGAACCACCTTCTCGCGGCGTCCGCCACCCTTGGCGAACCACCGGCCCAGGATCTCCTCGGTGGCGCCCGCTCCCAGGTGCCGGCCGTAGACGTTCGCGGTATCGAAGAAGTTGATCCCGTGGGCCAGTGCCTGGTCCATGATCTTCTGCGAATCCTCTTCGGAGGTGTGGGGCCCGAAGTTCATGGTGCCCAGGCAGAGCCGGCTGACCACCAGCCCGAGATGTCCGACGTGCGTGTACTCCATGGAGGCAGTCTAAAGCGCTTCGGCCGAACGTCCGGCGTCCAAGGAACCGTCGTGGTCCGGCGCCAGGATGCCGGGAACCACGAGGACCGTCAGCACGATGACGGCGCTCCCGACGATGCCGGCGCCGATGAGGGTGTGGCGCGGACCGAACGCCGCCGCGATGGGACCGGTCAACGCGAACGACAACGGCACACCGGCGGTCGAGACGAACCAGTCCAGGCTCGAGACGCGTCCCCGGATGTGGGTTGGAACCAGGAGCTGGAAGACCGTGAACCAGTTGACCATCAGGATGGTGAACATCGCCTGGCTGAGCGCGCTCACCAGGTACATCGGCCAGAGCGAATGCGCGAGCCCGAATCCGGCCAAGAGCAGCGTGCCGAAGGCCCAGGCCGAGTACATAACCGTCAGTGGCCGTCGCGGCATCCCTCGCTGCCCGGATATCCCCGCCGCGATGATCGCACCGAACCCGCCGGCCGCGAAGACCAACCCAAGGTCCAACGCCGATCCGTGAAGGTCCTTCTTGACAAGATCGGGAACCAGCACCTCGAACGGACCCCAGAAGCAGAGGAGGCTCACGGTCGCAACGCTCATCGACGCCCACAACCAAGTCCGTGAGCGAACGAACCGGAACCCTTCCTTCAGGTCCGCCCAATGCGTGC
>JAXDJX010000028.1:0-51704 GCA_034667405.1 Actinomycetota bacterium
CGGCGGGAGTCGCGAAGATGCCACTGCGCAGATTCGTCATCTATACGGTGCTGGGGTGCGTTCCCTGGGTGGCGGCGCTCGCCGTCGCCGGTGCGGCCGCCGGCACGCAGTGGGAGAAGGTTTCCCACTTCCTCCAGCCGGTGGCCTGGGGGCTCTTGGCGGTCATCGTGATCCTCGGGGCAGTGTTCGTCGCCAGACGCTGGACCACCGTCCGTCTCGAATATGCCGAGCTGGACCAGCAGCGGGATGCCGAACAGGTCTGAGCGGCCGACGCGGCTTTCCTCAGACGTGGGTGACCATGGTCCAGGAGTCGCCACGATCTTCGATCTTCTCGAAACCCACGCGCTGATACATCATCCGGCTCCGGTTATGCACCGCGACACTCAGCGAAAGGGTCTGATAGCCGTCTTCGCGTGCCTCCAGCAGCGCGGCGCGTAGGAGGGTCTCGCCCAGCCCTTTGCGCCGGTGAAGCGGAGCGACTGCGATGGAGAGTTCGGGCGTCTTCTCGTCGACGAACCCGTAGCCCGGTGCCTCGACGGTGAAGAGCCGCCACCATGCGGCCCCGACCCGTTCGCCCTCGATCTCGCCGATCACACCCCCATCGCCCTCGCGTCCCCAGCCCTGGTGGTAGCGGCGCAGCGTTGGCTCACCCAGCACCTCGTCGATAGGCTCGCGCGGCCAGTCGGGGTTCCATCGTGCCGCCTCGTAGAGCATCTTCTTCAGGAACTCGGCGTCGCTGTCGGTGACCGGCCGGATGTTCATCCTGCGCTCGCTCCTCGGTTGATGTCAGCGTTCAGGGGACTCAAACCTAACCCAGCCCCGACCCGGACGCCCGCGGATGAGACTCCGGATCTGTGGCCACCGTCGAGGCCAGCACGAACGGCACACTGGTCAGCACGGCGCGCTCCTCGAACAGGAAGAGGCGTTTGATGAACAGAGCGCTCTGGTTATGCAGGATCAGATGCCGCCATTTCGTGAGGATGAATTCCGGGATCACCACGTTCACCACGGTGTCGGGGCGTTCAGTGAACCGACGGACCTCGGCCAGCATCGGCGTGGTGAGATCTCGGAACGGTGTCTCGACGATGTCGAGCGGGACACCCATCTGCCGGTCGAACCATTGCTCCTCCAGGGCGTGGGCGGTCTCGGGGTCCATGTCGAAGTAGATCGCCCTGGTCTCCGTGGCCGCCAGCGACTCCGCATAGTTGATGGCGCGGATCGAAGCGTCGTTGACCTGCGAGACGAACACGAGCGTCACGGTCCGTGACGGGATGAGTGGCTTCCCGTCCACGCCGGAGGCACCCTGACTGACCGGCACATCCGTCACGACAACGTTCGGCTCGCGGAGGAGACCCGACTTCAGGCGGACCATCTGGCGCCCCTTCAAGATGTATCGCAAGAGCCCGCCGTTCACGGTTTCCGGCACGACCACGGTGACGAAGTCGTTCGGCCCACGCTCCACCGTGCGCACGAAGTCCCGAACGCGATGGAAGAGGTCGCCCGCCGCTGGCAGCGCTTCAAGGTCAACGCCAGCGCCAGCGAATCCGCGCCACGTTTCCTGAACCTCCGAGGAGATCGCCCCTCTTTCGCCGGGATACACCACATGGAAGGACGTCGGTCGAAGCGATCGGATATAGCCCAGCGCCTCACCGGTTGCCGCCGAAACCTCCGTAGAAACCAGCACTACATGGTTGGCTCCCACGGTGTTCGGATGCACGGTGCCCTTGTCGAGCTGCTCGCGGGTGGCCATGTAGTGGCGATGGATGGAGGCGAAGGTGGCAACGATGATCGGCATCGCGATGATGACGATGTACGCGCCGTGCACGAACTTGGAGTAGGTCACCACGACGAGGACCACCCCCGTAGCGACCGCGCCGACTCCGTTGATGACGATCGACGTGCGCCAGCCCTTGGCCGCGTCGGGCCCCTTCCTTCCCTCTCGTCGCCAATGGCGAACCATGCCTGTTTGCGAGAGCGTGAACGACGTGAAGACTCCGACGACGTAGAGCTGGATCAGCCGCGTGAGGTCCGCGTTGAACACGACCACCAACAGCGCCGCGAATGCCGAGAGGCTGATGACGCCGTTCGAGTACACGAGGCGATCGCCCCGGTTCGCGAACTGCCGGGGCATGAATCGATCCCGTGCCAGGATCGAGGCGAGTTGTGGGAACCCTTGGAACGACGTGTTGGCGGCCAACACCAGGATCAACGTGGTGAAGATCTGCAGCAGGTAGAACCCGATCCCTCCGCCGAATACGGTGTGGGCGATCTGTCCCAGCGCCGATCGGTCGTCACTGACGATGACGTGCATCCGGCTGGCGAGGAACGAGATACCCAGGAACATCGCGACGGCGATGACGCCCATGATGACGAGGGTGTCCGAAGCGTTCTTCGCCTTCGGCCGTCGGAACGCCTGCACACCGTTCGAGATGGCCTCGACACCTGTCAGGGCCGTCGCCCCAGCCGAGAATGCCCTCAAGATCACCAAGAGGCCGATGGCACCCGCAGGCTTCAAGAGATCGGGGCGAAGTGCAACCGCTTCGGCCGGGGGGCAGCCTCCCAGACACTTGGTGAAGCCGACCGCGACCAGCACCACGATGGACGCGATGAAGAGGTAGGTCGGGATGGCGAAGATCGCACCGGCCTCCTTCACACCGCGAAGGTTCGCGAGGGTGATCAACAGGATGAACGACAGGCTGAGCTCGATCCGGTATGGGGAGAGTCCGGGGGCGGCCGTGATCATCGCGAACACGCCGGCGACGACGGACACCGAAACGGTGAGGACGTAGTCGACCAGGAGGGCGGCCGCGGCGACGAGACCGGGCATGGTCCCGAGGTTCTCCTTGCTGACGATGTAGGCCCCGCCACCGTTCGGGTAGGCCTTCACGGTCTCCCGATAGGACAGCACGACGATGACCATGAGCGAGGCGATGGCGAGAGAGATGGGGAACAAGAAGCGCGCCCCTTTGAGTCCGCCGTAGAGGAGCAGAACGGCCAAGATCTCCTCGGTGGCGTAGGCGACCGAGGAAAGCGCATCCGATGAGAATACCGGCAGCGCAAGGATCTTGGGGAGCAGCGTGTGTTCGAGATCAGCGCTTGAAACGGCACGGCCCACCAAGATCCGCTTCAACATCGTGCGACCGGAGGCGTTCGAGGGGGTGGAAGCCATGGCGCGGATACTACTGCGGAGCCGTGCTCGTCTCCCCGATCCAGCGGTACCCGACGCCCGGTTCAGTGGTGATCAGTTCCGGCGCCGCGGCATCGTCCCCAAGCTTCTTCCGGAGGGTGCGGACATAGGTCCGGAGATACGACGTTTCGGTCCCGTATCCCTGACCCCACACCCGCCGCAAGAGCCACTGGTGGGTCAAGAGCTTCCCTTGATTCGTGACGAACGCTTCCAAGAGACCGTACTCGGTAGGCGTGAGGTGCACGGGGTTGCCGCCGGTGCTCACCAGACGACGGGCGAGATCCACCTCCAGGGCTCCGAAGGTGAGGAGCGCAGGTGCGGCCTCATCTGGCTGAGCACGGCGCATCGCAGCTCTGGCTCGCGCCAGCAATTCCTCCATCCCGAAGGGTTTGGTCACGAAGTCGTCGGCCCCGGCGTCGAGCGCCTTCACCTTGTCGAGCTGTGTCTCTCGGACACTCAGGATGATCACGGGAACGTCGCTGAAGGCGCGGATCCGACGGATCACGTCCGTGCCGTCCATATCCGGAAGACCGAGGTCCAAGAGGACGAGGTCGAGGGAGAGTTCCGCAGCACCGAGCACCCCCTCCTGACCCGTGCCGACCGTGACGACCTCGTAGCCGTGGGCCTCGAGGCTGGTGCGGAGCGCTCGGCGGATCTGAGGCTCGTCGTCTACCACCATCACCGTGCTCACGCAGAACGCTCCCCCGCTACCGGGAGTTCGAACGCGACGACGGCGCCTCCGCCGGGGGCTCCGTCGATCCAGATCCGACCGCCATGGGCAACGACGATCGCCTGTGCGATGGCGAGCCCTAGGCCCGTCCCCGGCCGTTCGGGCTCCGCGCCGCCGCGATAGAACGCTTCGAAGACACGCTGCCGGTCCGCCGGCGAGATGCCCGGTCCCTGGTCGGCGATGCGGATCTCCACGGCATCCCGGTAGGAGGCCGCGGACAGGGTGACCTCACCGCCAGGCGGCGAATGCAGGGCAGCATTCTCGATCACGTTCGTGAGTACCTGGTCGAGCTGGACCGGGTCGACGAACACCTCCGGCAACGATGGCCGGAGTCGCAACCGGATCACGACCCCGGCCAGCTGCGGCTGCATGCGGGCGACAACGGCAAGCACGACTTCCTCGATATCCGTCGCTTCACGCGCGGGCACAAGCGCTCCCGCCCGTACACGGGCCAGATCCATGAGGTTGCCGACCACTCGGTTCAAACGGTCGGTTTCTTCAAGGACCGTCGTGAGGAGTTCCCGCTGTTGCTCTGCGTCGTGCACGGTTCCGGTCAGGAGGCTGGTGACGCCGGCCTTGATGGAGGCGAGCGGCGTGCGGAGATCGTGAGTGACGCTTGAGAACAGCGCGGCGCGAAGCTCGTTCGTTTCGGCCTCGAGCTGTACACCGCGAACCCGCGCGTCCAGACGAGCACGCTCCACCGCAAGTGCGATCTGGCGAGCTGCAGCCTCCAACAGTTCGCGGTCGCTCGAGGAGAACGGACGCATCCCTACCGATCGAACAGCGGTCACCATTCCCAGGGTCACCCCGCCGATCATGATGGGAGCCTCGACGAACGCGCCGGCCTCAAGTGTGGGACCGCTCCGAAGAGCCTCTGAGCGGATCTCGTGCCCGTCGAGCGTCGCGAAGATCCGACACGCCGCCAGGTCGAAGGGTTCGAGCAGGGCAGCTGCAACGTCGTGCAGGACCTGCTCCAGTCGTTCGCCCGAAAGGAGCTTCGTCGCGAGGTATCCGAGGAGCCTGGCATCGCGTTCCCGGTGGGTCGCCCGCTCTCGCATGTCGGCCGACCGAGCGACCAGCAACCCGACCACGAGGGCAACGACGATGAACACGCCGCTCGACAGCACATCCTCCACCCGATCGACGTGCAGCTGGAACCGAGGTGGAGCGAAGATGAACGTGATCCCGATCGATGACACGACGGCGGCGACCAGTCCGCTCCGCAGGCCTCCCCCGGTCGACGCAACCACCACAGCTAAGAGGTAGAAGGGGATCGCGGCCTCGACCCCCGTTCGGGCGAACGGCAGCGCCACGAGCGTGGCAAGCAAGGCGGCGGAGACTCCGATGGCACCTGCGCGAACCCACGACGGGTTCGGCGAGGACTGGAGGAACTGCTCGACGCGCCCCGTAATCCTCATGCTCCAACGCTAGCCGCTTTCATGACTTCCTCACGCAAGGGGGCCGATCCTTCACGATCCCCTCACGCGCTGGAACCGACCCTCTAAGAGGAACGCCACACGTACCGCGACGGAGAGAGGGCAGTCAGTGCACACGAAGGAGAAGACACCGCCCGACCAAGGGCCTTCTGCTCCCGAAGGAGCCACACCCGAAGGTCACCTCCAAGCACTCCCCCAAGGGGCGGGCTACGCAGCCAAGCGGTTCATCCTGGGCCGGCCCATCCCTACGGCGCACCTCATCCATGAACGCTTGAACAAGCTGACGGCGCTGGCGGTCTTTTCCTCCGACGCGCTGTCGTCGGTGGCCTACGCAACCGAACAGATGCTCCGGACGCTGTTCGTGTTCGGAGCGGTGGCGGCAGCAGCGTTCGCCGTGATCATGCCGCTGTCACTGGTGATCGTCACGGTCCTCGCGATCCTCATGTTCAGTTACCGGCAGACGATCCGCGCATACCCGTCGGCCGGTGGCGCCTACATCGTGACGAAAGACAACTTCGGCCTCATCCCGGCGCAAGTAGCCGGCGTCGCACTCCTCACCGACTATGTCCTCACGGTGGCGGTCTCCACATCGGCCGGTGTCGCTGCGATCATCGCGGCGGTTCCGGGGACGGCCGCGCTCAGGGTTCCCCTCGCGGTTGGATTCATCGCCCTCATCGCGGTCGGGAACCTCCGAGGTGTGAAGGAATCGGGTCGGATCTTCGCGATCCCCACCTACGTGTTCATCGCCATGATCTTCTCGCTGCTGGGGATCGGGTTCGTCCGGATGCTGACCGGGTCCCTCCACCCGGTGGCCTCCGGACTCTTCTTGCAGGAATGGATCACCAAGGGCCAACGCCTGGGGGTTGTCGCGCTGGGGGTGGTGCCACTGAGCCTGGGGTTGCACGCTCTAGCATCGGGCTCGACGGCGATGACCGGGGTCGAGGCGATCTCCAACGGTGTGCCGGCGTTCCGGCCACCGGAATGGAAGAACGCCCGAACCACATTGATGGCCATGGGCATCACGCTCGGAACGATGTTCCTGGGTATCTCGTTCCTCGCGAAGCACCTGCAGGTCGTCCCCGACCCCAACAGCCAGACGACGGTGCTCGCCGAGATCGGGCGCGCGGTGTTCGGCGGTGGGGCATTCGGTCATGTCCTCTTCTATGTGCTGCAGACGGCGACCACGTTGGTGCTGGTCCTGGCCGCGAACACTGCGTTCGCAGACTTCCCGCGCCTTGCGAGTTTCCAAGCCGGGGACAACTTCCTGCCGAAACAGTTCACGACACGAGGACACCGCTTGGTGTTCTCCAACGGCATCATTGCGCTCGCCGTCGCCGCAGGGGTGATCGTGGTGGCGTTCGGTGCCAAGGTGGAGAACCTGATCCCGTTCTATGCGATAGGTGTGTTCACCTCGTTCACCTTGAGTCAGGCGGGGATGGCCAAGCGGCATCTCCGGCTGCGCGAGAAGGGGTGGAAGCTCGGCCTCCTCATCAACGGCCTCGGTTCCCTGGCAACGGCGATCATCCTGGCCATCATCGCGAAGGAGAAATTCTTCGAGGGCGCGTGGGCGGTCATGGTCCTCGTCCCCATCCTCGTGGTCCTGCTCACCCGCATGGCTCGCCAGTACGACCGGGAGGACGCGGAGCTCGAACGCGATCTCGACAGTTTCACCGTTGACGTCCTTCGGCCGAAGCCCGTCACGCTCCTGCTGGTCGACGATATCGACGGCAAGACCATCCATGCTCTGCAATATGCGAAGACGATCCGGGCCGATGACATCCGGGCGGTCCATATCGAGGACGATCCGCTGAAGACACTCGAACTCGAGACGGCGTGGAGTTCGGCGGGGCTCGACGACATCCCGTTGAAGGTGATCCGTGGCCGAGGCGACAGACCGAGCCGGCTGGCGGGGTTCGTGGCGGCGATGCCCGAAGATCGGGACGTGAACGTGCTGGTTCCGGTGCCCCACGAGAGTTCGCGCACCGAGCGGCTCTCCGAGGGGCGCATCGGCACCCGCCTCACCCGGGCGCTCCTGCCGTACGAACAGGTCCGGGTGACCCTTGTTCGCGACCACCCGGACGGCGTGCACCCGTTGACCTATGACGAACACGCCAAGCCCATCATCAGATTCGCGCCCCGAGGGACCCATACCGTGGTCATCATGGTGGACACGATCGACAGCGCGGTGCTTCGCGCCGCGACCTACGCACTGACCCTGGGGGCGACGGACATCCGCGCGGTCCATGCGGCCGTCGATCCCGACGCTGCAACGCGACTCGCCGAGCGGTGGATGGACCATCACATCCCGGTGCAGCTCGATGTCATCGAATGCTGGGATCGCAACATCCCGCGGGCGCTCGAGCGCTACGTATTGGACCAGACCGCCCGTGGCGCCGAGGTCACGGCGGTCATGCCGCGACGCGATTTCCCCAAGTTCCGTCAGCGACTTCTGCACGACCGAACGAGCCGGAAGATCGCCAAAGCGCTCGGTCGGTACGCGCACATCGACATCGCGGCGGTGCCCTTCTACTTCGCACCAAAACCGCAGGTTGCCGACGTGCCAGCGGCGCCGAGCGTGGGCTAAGGTAACCGGCCTATGCGAGTGATGATCATGGGGAACGGTCGGGTCGGCTCCGATCTGGCCGACCAGCTGGTAGCCGGCGAGCATCAGGTCACCGTTATCGACAAGAATCCAGAGGCGTTCTACACCTATCCCCTCGACGAGAGGATCACGCAGATCGTCGGGTTGGGGTTCGATCGAGATGTGCTGGAGAGTGCCGGGATCCGCGAGGCGGACGCGTTCGTCGCGGTGAGCAGCGGCGACAACTCGAACATCGTCTCGGCTCGCGTTGCGCTGGAGTATTACCACGTTCCCCGCGTGGTCGCGCGGATCTACGACCCTCGCCGCGCCGAGATCTACGAACGGCTGAACATCCCCACGGTCGCCACCACGAAATGGGGTGTGAAGCAGATCCAGCTGATGCTCTTTCACGATCGCAAAGAGATCCGCGAATCCGTGGGTGGCGGCGACCTCCTGCGCATGCGGGTGCCCGTGCCTCCGCACCTGATCGGCAAGTCGGCGACATCGCTGAACGTTCCCGGCAAGATCCTGGTTGCAGGTGTCTCACGAGGTGGCGGTGGGTTCCTTCCCACCGACGACAGCACGATGCAGGATGGCGACTTCCTGGTCGTGATGCTCACCAAAGATGGCGTCGACACCGTCGATGCACTCTTGGCCGAGTCGATGGGAGAGCACCACTGATGCGGGTCGTGATCACCGGAGGCGGAGCGGTCGGCCGCCACCTGGCCGTCGACCTCGCCGACCGACGCCACGATGTCACCTTGATCGAGCAGAACCGTGAACTCTGCGCGAAGCTCGCTGAGTTCGCCCCTAACGTGAAGGTCATCAACGGCGATGCGTGCGAGCCGTGGGTGCTGGAAGAAGCCGACGTTGCGCGAGCCGAAGTCCTGGTCGCCGCCACCGGCGACGATGAGGACAACCTGGTCACAGCGCTGCTCTCGAAGCAAGAATTCGCCGTCCCCCGTGTCCTGGCCCGGGTGAACCATCCGAAGAACGAATGGCTCTTCACCGAACAGTGGGGCGTCGACGCCGCCGTTTCCCCGCCGCATATCCTCACTTCCATGGTCGAAGAGGCCGTGACGGTCGGCGACCTGGTCCGGCTCCTGCGGCTTGAAGGCGGTCGGGTATCCATCGTGGAGATGACGCTTCCCGATGGTTCGCCTTCGATCGGCAAACCCATCTATGAACTCCGGATGCCACCCGACTCAGCGGTTGTCGCGATCTTGCGCGATGGCCACGTGGTGATCCCGCAACCCGAGTCTGTCCTGGTCGCGGGGGACGAGGTCGTAGCGCTCGCCAGCGCGCCGTCTGAGAAAGCATTGCGCGACGTCATCATCGGGGATCTTCCGGGAAGCGTTCCCAACGACCCGATGGACGGCGGCGCCTCGATCCCCTAGGCGCTGAATTCCAGGCGCGGATTCATCATCCGAAGCTCGCCTCGCTGCTCGGCAAGGACGCCTTCCACCGCGACGCGCGTGCCGAGCGTGAGGCCATGGATCCCGCGGCGACCCATGAACACCACCACGACCTCGCCGGTGCCATCGGAGACCAACGCCTCTAACGACTCCTTCCCCTGCATGGGGAACACCGTCATCCGTTTGATCACGCCGGCGATCTTCACTGCCTGACGAGCGGGGGCATCGGCGATGCGGACGGATCCGGGAACGGTCGCCGCCCAGTCCTTGATCTCCGTGGCATGACGCGCTTCATCGCTCTCCGAAAGTTTGCTGAAGAAACGACGAAGCGCGCCCATAGGTCAACGGTAGGTCGACCTCAGGCCGACGCTCCCGCCCTTGCCTTCTTCAGATCCTCTTCGAGCTCGGACTTACGCGTCTTGGAGGCATAGATGGCGATGCCAAGGATGATGACGGCAACACCACCGACGCCCAGGCGGAGCGCGGTGTCGCCCTCGTGCGCCACCACGATCGGCGCGATGAGGACCGCCACCAGGTTCATCACCTTGATGAGTGGGTTCAGCGCCGGGCCCGCCGTGTCTTTGAACGGGTCGCCCACGGTGTCGCCGATAACGGCGGCCTTGTGGCTGTCCGAACCCTTGCCGCCGAAGTTGCCGTCCTCGATGTACTTCTTCGCGTTGTCCCACGCGCCACCGGCGTTCGACAACATCACCGCCAGGAGCTGGCCGGTGAGGATGGAACCCGCAAGGAACGCCCCGAGCGCCTCCGCCTTCAGGAAGAAGCCCGCGATCACCGGAGCCAGGACGGCCAACAGGCCGGGCGTCATCAGCTCGCGGAGCGACGTCTTCGTGCAGATATCGACGACGGCGCTGTAATCGGGTTTCTCGGTGTAGTCCATGATCCCCGGGTGATCGTGGAACTGGTTCCGCACTTCGACCACCACCTGCTGCGCCGCACGCCCCACCGCTCGGATAGCCAGCGAACTGAACAGGAAGGCGACCGAGCCGCCAAGCAGCAATCCGACCAACACGTCGGGGTGGTCCACGCGGATGCCGCGGAAGGGGAAGCCGGCGCCCTTCAACGCCTCTTCGAACGAACCGAACAACGAGGTCGCGGCGATGACCGCGGTCGCGATCGCCATGCCCTTCGTGATGGCCTTCGTGGAGTTGCCCACGGCGTCCAAGCCACCGAGGATCTCGGCCGGACGTCCCTCGAACTCGCCCGACATCTCGGCGATGCCCTGTGCGTTGTCCGAGATCGGGCCGAACGTGTCCATCGAGACGATGACGCCGACCGTGGTCAGCATGCCCATCCCGGTGAGCGCAATGAAGTACAGCCGCTCGGCCAGGAGATTGACCGAGTTCGGATCCGCCAGGAAGAAGGCCGCGGAGATCGCACCGGCGATAACCAGGATCGACCACACCGTTGACTCAAGGCCGATCGAGAATCCGGAGAGGATCGTGGTCGCCGGCCCTGTCACCGTGGATTCCGCGATCTCCTGCACCGGCCGGAACTTCGTGTCGGTGAAGTACTGCGTGAGGATCTGGATGATAGAGGCAAGCACCAACCCGATGATCACGGCCAGCGCCGGGCGGTAGGAGTGCATGTAGACCTTGGATGCGACCAGCACCGCCGCGGCCGACACTCCCGCCGAGAGGAAGAAGCCACGGTTGATGGCCTTCATCCCGTGCTCGGTCTCCGATCGCGGCGTGACGCCGAGGATCCCGATGATCGACGTCACGACACCGATCGCGCGAACGAACAAGGGGAACATCACGCCCGCGATCGCGCCGATCGTCGACCCGTTGTACGCGGCCGCTCCCAGGATCAGGGAGGCGACCAGCGTGACCTCGTAGGACTCGAACAGGTCTGCCGCCATCCCGGCGCAGTCCCCCACGTTATCGCCGACGTTGTCGGCGATGGTGGCGGCGTTGCGGGGATCGTCCTCGGGGATGCCCTGTTCGACTTTGCCCACTAGGTCGGCGCCTACGTCGGCCGCCTTCGTGAAGATGCCCCCGCCTACCCGCATGAACATGGCGAGGAGGGCGCCACCGAACCCGAAGCCCACCAGCACGCTCGTAGCGTCCTGCTTGTAGATGATGAGGATGATCGTCGCGCCCATGAGCCCCAGGCCGACGGTGAACATGCCCGCCACGCCACCGGCGCGGAACGCGATCCGCATCGCCTTGCGGAGCCCGGACTCCAGGGCGGCGTTCGCCGTTCGAACGTTGGCACGAACGGCGAGCCACATGCCCGTGTAGCCGGTCAGCGCCGAAAGACCGGCACCCAGGATGAACGCGATGGAGCGACCGAACTTGATCCCGAACGCCGAGTGGAGGCCTGCCGCGCCGACCGCACTTTCGGGCGCAGGAAGGATGAAGAAGAGCAGCACCGTAAGGAGTCCCAGGAAGACGGCAAGCGTCCTGAACTGGCGGGAGAGGTAGGCCTTCGCGCCCTCTTGGATGGCCTTCGCGATCTCCTTCATCTTCTCCGTACCTTCCGGAGCGCTCAGGACCTCACGGGCCAGGTAGTACGCGAATGCCAGCGCGACGAACGAGATGGCCAGGATGATCCAGAGGTCTCTGGATTCGGCCGAGCCGAATACCGCTTTGATCGCCTCGCCTTCGGCAAGCAGGTGCATGAACTCCTCCTAGGTCTTCCACAGTGGTTGGGCGCTGAAGATCGTCCGGCCGGGCCGGGACCGGGGCAGTATAGGGAACGGTTCGACCGTCCGACCTGCGGGAATCCGTCGGGCGCCGATAGACTGCCCGCCGTGCGGAACCTGGTTGCCATCGCCGTGTTCGGTGCGCTGGGGGCGCTCGGCCGCTACGGCGCGGACCGATGGATCAGCGAGCGCCTCACCGGCGGGTTCCCATGGGGCATCTTCATCATCAACGTGGTCGGGTCGTTCTTGATCGGTGTGCTCTGGATAACGGTGGTGCAGCGACAGGGGGTCTCGCTCTGGGTAAAGAGCGCCGGAACCACCGGATTCCTCGGTGCGTTCACGACGTTCTCGACGTTCTCGCTCCTCACGGTTGAGTTCCTGGAGGACCGCGCCTACGCGTTGGCGTTCGCGAATTCGTTCGGAAGCCTCACGGCCGGAATTGCGGGCGCGTGGTTGGGCTTGGTGGTCGGGCGGGCGTTGGTCTGACGCGTGCGCGAACGCGATGGGGTTGTGATCGTCGGTGTCCTCGGCCGCGGTGGTGATGTCTTCGGTACCGGGGAGCGGAGGGTGAGCGCCCGGCCGGATAGGTGACCGGGGCCAGTCGATAGACCTGAACGCCGCCGGTCGCGATCGGATCGACATGGGTAGCGCTGCCGATGACCGACGCCCACCTCCCTGCGACGGCGTCCGCGACGATCACCGTGGCCACGTTGTGCTCTCTGATGTAGGAACGAAGCACGAGGTACGTGAGGCCGCTCGGGTTCGCCGACTCGAGCGCCCGATAGCCCGGTTCGCGTTGAAAGGAGGCAGGAGTTGGACCGGTGTGGCCCTGGGCAAGACGGAACCAGAAGTGGGAACCGAGCTGCGCGAGCATCTCCCCGCCCTTATCGCCGTGGATGTACAAGATCGTGTGATCCTCGGGGATGTAGGAGCGGTACTGCCCCTCGGAGAAGAACGCAGGCACCTCCAACGGGGTGTGGACGTCGGTGGCAGCGACGTTCGGCAGGAGCATCACGGCCCCGAGCCCGACCAGGCCCATCCGGCGCCACGGTCGGGGGGTCTGGCTCATCCAGCTCGCGGCGATCACGGCGATACCCAGCCAGACGAACATCGTGAACCGCGACGGTAATGCGTCCTGCAGGATGGGCAGACGGGCGAACGGCGTCCACGGCAAGGGGATGGATCGGTGTCCCTCGACGTGCAGGTAGGTCCCGAGAGAGAACAGGAGCGCGACACCGGTGAAGACGAACACCCACCTGGTGATCCGCTGACGACGCAAGGTGACCGCCGCCAGGATGAGCATAAGGATGAGGGGTAACGGGAGATAGGCACCTTGTTCGGCCGGACCGAGGGCGGGACCGACGGAGCCACGGAAAGTGTCGCTGCCGATGAGCGTCGAGCGACGGGGGAACAGGAAGCTCGCGGCGTCGACCGAACTGCTTCCGGCGATGACGGGACGGATCGGCGTTGCGGGTGCGCCCTTGAGCACGAAGGTCAGCAACGGGAAGAGGGCGAGTCCGGCGAGGAGGTAAGCGGTCACGGTCCAGCCCGCGGTCGAGACCACCCGCCGTCGCTCAGCACGAGCCACCATCAGGGCGCCGCACAGCGCCACGGCACCGAAGAAGGCCAGCGTGGCGAAGACCTCGGTCGAGATCGAGAACTCCAACGCGAGCAGCAGGCTGAGTCCGACGACGAACCGGCCCACCGGCAGCGTGCCGTCGATGCGGCGGATCACCAGATAGACGGCCAGGGGCACCGGGAAGATGAGGAACAGGTTCACGTGCCCGCCAAGCTGTTCGGTCATATAGCTCGAGAACCCGAACAGGTAGCCGGCGAGCACGGCCGGCCAGAACCCGGAGGCTAACCGTCGGCAGCAGAGATAGGCGCCCCAGGCGGCGAGAGCGGGGGCGAACATCGTCACGATGTTCATGCTCACGAGCGGTCCAAAGGCCCGAGTGAGGGGCCACATCAAGATCGCCGGACCCGGGATGCTCGTGGCCCACGCGAGGTTCAGGCCGTGGGGTTCGAAGACGGCGTGGCTGAGGACCGGGTTCAGCCCGTGGGAGATGGCGTGGGGCCACCAGGCGAGCATCCACAGGAAGATCCTCGAGTCTCCCGCCCCTTTGCCTGCGAACGTGCCGCCGTAGTCCCCCAGCACGGGCAGGCCATACAAGAGGAAGGAGACAAGGAGGTAGGCACCGAACGCCATCGCGCCCTGCCGCGCCCGGGCATGGCGGTTCGGTTCGGGGGCCGGCGCCTGCCCGGTGGGTTCCGCATCCGGCCGAGGGGGAGGATCCGGTACGGCGCCGAGGGCCGGGGGAAGTTCCATCTTGGCCATGGTGGGCATCTACTCCGGACTTCGATGGTCACCGCGAGGAGGTTCGCTGTCTGAGCCTCGCAGTTGTGACGAACAGGTGACGCTCTCCCAGGTCGTGAGTACCCTTGGCGGGCTTTGAGTGAAGGTCGTCACGCCTCCAAGTCTCCCCGGACCAAACCTGCAGTGATCGTCGGCATCGTCGCCGTGCTCGCCGTGGTTGCGGTCGTCGTCATCCTGCTCTTCTCCGGCGGCGATAATCCGATCACGCGCGTCCTCGGAGGGGCAAGCAGCAGCGATAAGCCCATCCCCGAGTTCAGCTTCACGATCGCGAAGGCCCAAGCGGTTCCCACGAAGGTCGGCGTGACGCCGAAGAAGCTCGCCGGAAAAGCCAAGAGCGCGACGAAGGCAGCAGCGACCGTCCTGGACACCTTCTATACCGATGCGTTCCTGGACCCGAACGTCTGGGGCCAGGATCCGACCGCGTTCGACGCCTTCACGCCCGACGCCAAAGCGGCGGCAACGAAGCGGCTCAACATCCTCACGGCCGGCCCGCGCGCGGCCGACGAGCTCACCGATCTCCAACCCGCCCCCAGCAAACTCAGCACGAAGGTCCTGTTCGACGCGAAGGGCGCGGCCTACCAGGTCATGGCGACGGTGCTGTTCACCGCCGATGCCACCCTGACGTCCGGGGACCACGCGACGCTGGTCAGCACCGGGCAGTATTTCCTCACACAGGTTGGCGGTTCGTGGAAGGTGGTGGCCTTCGAAGTGAAGCGTGCGGATAAGGCGACCGCTGTGAGTTCCGGCAGCAGCGGGCCCAGCGCGACGGGGGGCCAGTCGTGAGGCGCCGCTTCGCGTTGGTCATGCTGGCACTCCTCGCGTGGGTCGGGGGGACCATGACCGCCGGCGTGGGAAGCGGGGGAACCGCCGTCGCGCAAACGTCCGGCATCATCATCGGAAAGGCGCACGCCGGATACACGCCCTCACTTACCGGCAAGAAGCCCGTTGTCGTGCTGGCCATCGGCAGCGGCGCGCGGCCGGGAGACGACGTCACGCATTCGCTCTCGGACTCGCTCCACGTCATCTTCATCAACCCCACTTCGCACAAAGCGTCGATGGTCGGCATCCCACGAGACACGTGGGTGCCGATCCCCGGGTTCGGCACGAACAAGATCAACCAGGCCATGGTCTACGGCGGACCGCCCCTGCTCATCAAGACCATCGAATCGGCCTGGGGCGTACACATCGACTACTACGCGCTCACCACGTTCTGGGGCATCCGCAAGATCGTCGACTCGGTCGGTGGACTCACCATCGACGTTCCGTTCCCGATGCACGACCCCTACTCCCACGCGAACTTCCAGCCGGGCGTTCAGAAGTTGAACGGCACGCAGGTGCTCGCGTTCAGCCGGGACCGCCACAGCATCCTGAGCGGTGACTTCGGGCGGCAGGAAGACGGGGGCCGCGTATTCCTGGCGCTGCTGGCCCAGTTCGACAAGCAATTCACGAAGGATCCGTCGGCCCTCTATACGTGGATCGGCGCCGGATTGGGGAACCTGACAGCCACGAACATCCCGCTCGACGAGGTCATGAACCTCGCGTGGACGTGCACCCACGTGGACGCCACCAAGGTGCAGAACTTCGTCCTGCCGGGCGGGACGGGGATGCAGGGGGTCCTTTCCGTGGTGTTCATCAACGCCAGTCGCGCGAAGGCCATCTTCGCGGATGCGCAGAAGGACGCGGTGGTCAGCAAGAAGAACGCGCCGGCGAGTCCGGGTCCGCTCTAGTTCTTGATCCTCGTCAGCACGTAGCCCACGTACCCAACGTAGAACACACCCTGCAAGAGCAGCAGCCGTGCGGACAGGCGGCCTCGGATCCTCAACGTGAGCCACAGCACCCCTCCGGCCACCAGTGCGGTGCAGGCCGCCACGAGCGCGGTTCCGGTCAGTTCCCACGGCGTGAGCACCAGACCGATCGACACGGGGAACGACGACTGGAACACCATGGCTCCCGTCATGTTGCCCATGGCCAACGTGTCTTTCCGACGGCGCACCCACAGAACCGAGTTGAACTTCTCGGGAAGTTCCGTCGCAAGGGGCGCAACCAACAGCGAGAACGCCAACGGTGAGACACCGAACGCATCAGCGACCATGCTGACCCCACCGATGAAGAGCTCAGCGCCACCGACGATCAGGCCCAAGGCGATGGCCACTTGCACGAACGGCATGGCAGCGCTTGCATCAGTCGTCCACGGCCCTTGGTCCTTCCGAACGAAGCCGAGCCACCGCCACAGGTAGAGCTCCTTGATCTCGCCTCCGGCCTCCGTCTCCCCCGCGTCCTCCCCCGGTGCGGCGAAATGACGCCGAACGTAGTAGCCGTATCCGACGACGAGCACGCCGGCGAACGCGTAGTCGACGATCTTGATGTGCAGCAGCCCCGCGATCACGGCGAGCGCGTACATCACCAGGAAGTAGCCGAGGTCCTGGCGGATCACGCCTTTATCGATCTCCAGGTCCAACGGTCGTCTGCCACCGCGACCGGTGATGAGCACGGTGACCGCGATGACGACCATCGCGAGCGTCGTGAGCATGAACGGCGCACCCAGGATCGCGCCGGTACCGATCTCATCGCCGCTGGCGTGGCCCGAGATGATCGCCACCAGCGGCAAGATGGTCTCCGGCAGGGCCGTTCCCACCGCGGCCAGCACAGAGCCCACCGCACCTTCCGACAGGCCGAACCGTTCGCCGATCCACTCGATGCCGTTCGTAAAGAGCTCAGCTCCGGCGAGGATGACGGCGAGTGAGAGCGCGAGAAGGAACCAATCCATCGCGGCATTCTCCCAAAGGCCGTTCACGAAGGCCCGGTAGCCTGTGCCGGTGGATCCCCGCGCGTTCCTGGACCGCCTCGCCGCTGATGGTGACAACGCCGCGTCGCTGGTCCACGTCGAGGATCTTCCACCACGGGCACCCTTCACCCAGGCGTTCCCGGCGGACCTTCCGCAGGTCCTGGTGTCGCGGTTGGAACTCCTGGGGCTCACCGGCCTCTACCCTCACCAAGCCCAGGGACTGAAGAGCCTGCGGGCAGGCCGCAACCTGGTCATGGCCACGGGAACGGCCAGCGGCAAGACCCTGGTCTACAACACCGCCTTCGCGGAGGCGGCGCTCACCCAGCCGAAGGCCACCGCGCTCTACCTCTTTCCCACCAAAGCGCTTGCGCGCGACCAACTCCGGTCGGTTCGGTCGCTGAAACTGCCGCAGATCAAGGCGAGCGTCTACGACGGAGACACCGCGAGGGCGGAACGGCCGCTCATCCGCAAGAACGCGAACCTGGTGCTCACCAACCCCGACATGTTGCATCTCTCCCTGCTTGCCGATCACGGCCGGTGGGCGGACTTCTTCTTCCGTTTGGCCTACGTGGTGGTGGACGAGGCGCACGTCTGCCGCGGGGTGTTCGGTTCGCAGGTGGCGATGACGCTGCGCAGGTTACGGCGCCTGGTCGCCCACTACGGGGGGTCGCCCACGTGGATGTTGGCGAGCGCGACCATCGGCAATCCCGAGGAGCTGGCCACGCGTCTTACAGGGCTCGAGTTCGACGTGGTGACGCAGGACGACTCCCCGAGCGGGCGGAAGTTGTTCGCCCTGTGGAACCCACCGATCGTCGATGAGGACACCGGCCAACGCCGGAGCGCGCTGAGCGAATCCGCAGGGCTCATGGCACGCTTGGTCACCGACGAGGTCCGGTGCATCGGCTTCACGCGCTCGCGCCGTGCCGCCGAACTCTTGGCCGAATGGGCGCGACGCGGGGTCGACGACATCCCCAAACGCGATCGCATCAAGGCCTACCGCGCAGGCTATCTGGCTCGTGACCGCCGGCAGATCGAGGAGGCGCTCGCCGCGGGCGATCTTCTGGCCGTCGCCTCGACGAACGCGCTGGAACTGGGGATCGATATCGGAACGCTCGACGCCTCGATCCTCACGGGATATCCGGGGACGCGCGCATCCATGTGGCAGCAGGCGGGCCGCGCCGGCAGGCGCGACACCGACGCGCTCGCCGTCCTCGTGGCCCAGGACGATCCCTTGGATCAATACCTGGTGAATCACCCCGAGGACCTCTTTTCCAAGCCGCCCGAAGCCGCCGTTATCGACCCGACCAACCCCTACATCCTGGAACCCCATCTCCGCTGCGCCGCGCGAGAGCAACCGCTCACCGAGGCTGAGTTCGCGTTCTTCGGGGAGACCGCGGACGTCCAAGAGGCCGTCGGCCGGATGGCGGCCGCGGGGCTGCTGGCTAAGCGCGGGGATACATGGCACGACCGTGGGAGCGCTGCACCCCACCAGGAGGTCGATGTCCGGGCCGGGGCGGGCCACGTCTATTCGATCGTGATCGCCGGCACGGGAGAACTTCTGGGTACCGCCGATGAGGGCCGCGCGTACGGCACACTCCATCCGGGGGCGGTCTACCTTCACCAAGGCGACCAGTTCATCGTCCAGGAACTGAACCTGGTGACGCGCGTGGCCGTGGTCGAGGAGGCCGACCCCGACTACTACACGCAAGCGCGCGACGTCACCGACATCGAGGTCGTCGATCTCCTGGATCGGTCGACGACCGGCGAGGCACCCGTGCACTACGGCTCCGTGCGCGTCACGAACCAGGTCACGAGTTTCGTTCGCAAGCTGGTCTCGACGAACGAGGTCGTCGGGGAGACGCCGTTGCCGCTGCCGCCCGTCACCCTGGAAACGAAGGCCGTGTGGTGGACGTTGAGCCCCGCGCTCATCTCCCGGGCCGCTGTGAGCATGAAGGACCTCCCGGGCGGGATCCACGCCGCCGAACACGCTGCCATCGGTCTCCTGCCCTTGGTCGCCACCTGTGATCGTTGGGACGTCGGCGGCGTATCCACGCCCATGCACGAGGACACCGGTGCGACCACCATCTTCATCTACGACGCCTACCCCGGCGGCGCCGGCATCACCGAACGCGGCTTCCGCAGCGCCGAGCGTCTCCTCCGCGCGACGCTGGAGACCATCAAGGCGTGCCGTTGCAGCCACGGATGCCCCAGCTGCGTTCAGTCACCGAAATGCGGCAACGGGAACGAACCCCTCGATAAGACGGCCGCCGCGTCTCTGCTTGCTGCGATACTCGGCACGGCATGGGGATGACACGGAAGCCGTACGTCGGGGTGGTGGGCGCCGGTCTTGCCACCGAAGCAGAACTCCAACTGGCCGCCGGTGTCGGGCGATTGATCGCCGAGGCGGGAGCCGTCCTGGTCTGTGGCGGCCTGGGGGGCGTCATGGACGCTGCTGCGCTGGCGTGCGAAGAGGCAGGAGGGATGAGCATCGGGGTGCTCCCCGGGGACGACCGTCTGGCCGCCTCCCGCCATCTCACGATGGCGGTGGCCACGGGGATGGGTGAAGCGCGCAACGCCATCGTCGCCCGCACCGCAGACGTGCTGGTCGCCGTTGGCGGCGAATACGGGACGCTGAGCGAGATCGCCTTCGCGCTGAAGATGGGGAAGCCCGTTGTAGGGCTCAGCACATGGGACCTGGCCCGGGAGGAGCTCGGCGACCCGATCGTTCGGGCGGAGACCCCGGTCGAAGCCGTGACGAAGGCTCTGAATCTCATCTGATCGACCGACGCGCCGACCTCGGCCAAGGTAACCAGCCGGAATGGGGGATTGACGGACCAGTGACCGCGGGATCACCCTCGCGTGTCCGTTGCAAGATCTACGCACCCCGGGGGAGGGACCAGCCGGATGTTCGCCGCTCTGCTCGTAGGGACAGCCGCCGTGTGGAGCGCGGTCGTGGTTGACGTGGTCGCCGAGAGTGCATCGTCCGGTGGCAGAACGATCTCCCTCCTCGGCCACACGGTTTCGCGGGCAACTCCCCACACGGGCGTGATCTATCTTGCGGCATTGGCAGCGTCGGCGGCCATCGCGCTCGCCGCCGCGATCTCATTCGTGAGCGGCCGTCGGATGGAACGTCGCATGGCAGGCGATCTCGACGATCGTTGGGACGCCCTCTCCCGCAAGGAGCAGTCGGAGACCCGGCTCGAACTCTTCGAATGGCAGGTCGGGGAACTCGACACGACCGTGAATCAGTTGGTGAGACAGCGCGACAACCTGCTCGAGGAGATGGGCCGGATCCGCGAACGGACGGCGGCACTCCGCGAAGCGGCGATCGAGCAACTCGCCTCGCTCGAACGATTCTCGACCGAGGCCGGCAGTTCCGCCCAGCGGGGCGAGCCGATCCCGGAACTGGTCGTCATCCCGGATCCCGATCTCGGTGACGACGCATCAACCCGCGACGCCGTCGCGAAAACCCGATGAACGTGATATCCAACGTGCATGCTTGCGTTCAGTAAGGTCCCGTTCATCCTGGGTGGGCTGGTGATCCTCGCCATCGCGATCGGCTCCTTCACCATCATGCGCCGTCCTCCACACAACTGATCTACACCGTGGGGCGTGCGGCGGAACGACCCGTGACCTTGCCGATCACGCGGCCGACCATGGCCTTCTCCGGCGGGGTGAGGCCGAACAGCACGAACGCGATGTAGTAGACGACGCCGCCCACGAACGCCGTCCCCAGCAGGTCGACGCCCCACTTCGGACCCGACAGCACGGAATGCACGCCGAGCATGGCGGCGGCCCCGATCGCGGTCGGGATCAGAAGCTTCGCGTAGTAGCGGTCATACGGCTGGATGTGCACGAACCGCCAGACCAGCCAGAGCCTGACGCTGTTGGAGAAGACCAGCGCGATCGATTGCGCCACAGCAGCTCCCACGGGGCCGAGGTGCGGCACCAGGATGACGGCGACCACGAGATCGATGAGGAATGCCGAGGCGTAGACGGCCAGATCCCAGCCCGTTCGTCCGGCCATGATGAGCACGAACCCGGCCGCACCGACGCTCACGTTGACGATCTGACCGATCAGCAGGACGCGGAGCCACGCGCTCCCCGAGCCGTACGCACCGCCGAACACATGGAGCACCGGAGCCGGTGCGATGAGGAATAGCAACAACAGCGGCACCGTGCCCCCCAGCGTCCAGCGGGTGATCTGCTTGAAGAGGGCATTCAGCCGATCGCGTTCGCCTCGCTCGTGCAGGTCTGCGACGAACGGGCTAAACATGTAACTGACGGCGGTCAGGAAGAGCACGAGCGCCTGCGCGACGCGGATCGCCGCCGCGTAGATCGAGACCCGAGGATCGTCCTTGAAGTAGTGAGAGAGCACGGCCAGGTCGGTGTAGAAGATCGCCTGACTGAGGAGCGCGGCCGGCGCACGTGGCGCGCCGTATCGGATGAGCGAGCGGACCTCGTCGGGTTCGGCCGGCATCGGCGTGAACGATCGCGTCGCATGACGCCAGCTGACGAACGCCACCGCGCTCGCGAAGACCCAGCTGAGTGCGTACGCCAGAACCGTGACCTCGACCGTCTTCTCCAGCACCTGCCACAGCACCAGCGTGATGACGATCCAACTGATCGACTGACCGACCCAGTACGCGTACAACGTGTGCCGCATGATCTTCAACCCGCGCGATCCACCCAGGTAGACCTGCGCGACTGCGACGAAGACCAGCGCAACCGCGGCGGCTCGCATCGCCCCGCTCGGCGCGCCGAGGAACGTCGCGATCGAGCCCGCCGCCAGGAACACAACGAGGCCGACCGCAAGACTCACGCCGAGGGCGATCACCACCGCCACCCTCACCACCGCCCGAGACCGCCCCTGTTGGCCCTTGCCGGATTCGATGGCCACCCGTCGAACAGACGCCATGTCCATCCCGAACCGGGTGGCCGCTCCGACCACGAAGGCCAGCTGGGTGATCAGCGTGACCTGCCCGAACGCCGCACTTTTCTTGCCGCCAAGGGCGTGCGAGACCAGGATGTTCATCCCGAAGCTCGCGATGACGAATACGGCCAGTCCGACGATGTTCTGCGCCGTGCCGGAGAGGATGGTCAGCGAATCCTTGGCACCCGCTCCCGCGCCGAGAAAACCGCCGAGCCTTGCACCGTCGGCGCCGTCTGCCGGCTCCCCCGCGATGACGGTCTCAGCGATCTCGTCCGGGGTTTCCACGGGAAGATCGCGGCTATTCGATATAGCCAAGGCCGCGGAGATGTTCTTCCATCTCGTCGGCCTCGGTATCGGTGACTTCGGCGGCGTTGGGCGCGGTCATCCCGGGGATCACCGTGGTTGCCTCGCGCTGCTTCAGTTCGGCCCCCGCCCCGACGATCTCGTGCAGGATGCGCCCGGAGGGCGTCACCGCGGTCGGGGCGTCCAGCGCAGCAACCAGGGTCGGCGCCATGTCGATGAGCGCCGGCGTCGACTCGAACGGTGTGACGTTCGGCCCGACGGCGACGATCGTGCCCTGCATGCGGTGGTCGCCACTCACCCAGTCGGCATCCTCGATCGAGGATTTCGCGTGGGTCAACGAGTAGCCCTCCGTCGGGACCATGAAGATGTCGGGGGCGGTGTCCTGGAACTTGCCCTTGAAGACCTCTTCCCGCTTGTGGATCTCCGCGATCGGCTTCTTGCCCGTTTTCGGATCCACGTACGTGGCCAACCGGTCGATGATGGCGTCACGAACCATCTCGTAGTCGCCAGGATCGACGACGCCGTCGATCTCCCGGCCCGCGAGGTTGATGTTCACGCCCTCGCCGGTGGAACGGATGGACGTGTACGCCTTGGACTTCGACCAACTGACCGTCTGCGGAAGCGACACCTTCCCGTGCAGCCCCAGCAGGTCGTATGCCTTGCGTGCCACGGTCCGAACCGGACCCCACTGCATCGGTCCGAACACCGCGTTCGACGCGCTGAACTCCAGGTAGCCAAAGTCGTGAAGCAGATGATCCATGTGGATGGCCCGCGTGCACGACTGGAAGCCGTGGTCGGAGATGAACAGGATGATGTCGTCCGGCTTCGCACGACTCACGAACGAACCGATGGCTTCGTCGGTCTGGCGGAAGATGTCGGCGACCTTGTTCCCGATCCGCGTGTCTTTGTTCTTGGCGTAGTCGGGGTGGTCAGGCGCGATGTAGTTGCTCAGCGCGTGTTGCGTACGGTCGATGCTCACGAACACGCTCGCCATCAGATCCCAGTCGGTGTTGTCCATGAGCCACTCGGACGCTTTGATCCGCTTGCCCGTGACCTCGAAGGCCTCGTCGAGATAGGCGTCGGGCTTGTTCCGATAGGTGGTCCAGCTCATCCCGTTGATCGGCCACTCCAGACCGGCCTTGGCGAGCGTCGCAGGCAGGTCGTCGGGGCTGGTGAACGTGCGGCCCTTTGGCAACACTCCCCCCGCCAAGAGGCTCCCGTTGATGTGCGGAGCCGGGAACGTGAGCGGAACGTCGCAGAGCAGCACGTTCTTGTTCGCGGCAGTGAGATCGTCGAGGAACGTGCGGGCCTTGATGGACTTGTAGGTGACCGGGTAGGCCTTGTGGGTGCCTGGCTGGGTCTCGAGGATATCGTAGACACCGTGGTCGACCGGATCCAGCCCGGTGAGGAACGACGGCCACGCAGCCCAGGAATGCGTGGGGATGGTCGAGTTCAGCACGGACTTCTGGCCGCGGTCGATGAGCGCCTTCAGGTTCGGAAGAGCGCCTGCCTCAAGGAGCGGGTCGAGGATGCGCCAGTCGGCGCCATCCCAAGCGATCAAGATCACACGTGACATAGGTCCTCACCAGCGAGTTCGGGAACGGGCTGCAGTGTACCGAACGACTACGCTCTGGAGGATGGACGGGATCGAACTGCTTCACCATCTCGATGGCTATCTGGACGCGGTCCCGCGCTCCGTCGCGCGCACCGAAGCCATCGGAGCCCTTACGCTCTTCGTGAACGACGGCCCCGGTTGGCGGTATTACGCACGTCCCACCCCCGGCGGCCGTCCCGTGTCGTCCCGGGACGTCCGGATCGCCCGGGACCGCCAGAAGGACCGAGGCCATCCGCAAGCGTTCGAGTGGATCGCCGAACTGAACCCGGAGATGGTGGCCGCGACCCGCGCCGCCGGGCTCGCGACACTCGAACACCCTTTGATGCTCCTACGCGAGGAACCGGACCCGCTGGCCCCACCATCGGGCGTCGAGATCCGGTTGGTCGAGCACATCGACGACCTCGTCGGCGCCATGGCCGTGGCCGAGCTGGGGTTCGGTTCGTCGGGAACACAGGTGAGCCAAGTGGGGCCGGATGCGATCCGCGAGGCCGCCGCCAAACTCGAGGGGAGCACCGTGGAGTTCGCTCGCGATCGGAACGCAGGGGGGTTCACCGTCACTGTCCTGGCGACGATGGACGGCGTCCCCGTGGCGTCGGGCGCCCACAACCCCGTCGGCCTGACCACCGAGCTGGTCGGGATCGCCACGCTCCCGTCGCACCGGCGTCGGGGGATCGGAGCAGCGATCACCTCGTTCCTGGTGCAGGATGCCCGAGACCGCGGCGTGCAGACCATCTTTCTCTCCGCGGACACCCCGGAGGTGGCACGTATCTACGAACGTGCCGGCTTCAGGAGCGTCGGGACCGCAGGCGCCGCCGAACCATAGGCAGCATCAGACGTCCATGGATCACGTAAGGAGGTCGGATGGGGATGGAGAGCGAACGCTACGAACGCGGCCGGGCGCGCTTCCTCGAGGTGCACGACGAGAAGGCCCTCGCAACGGTCGAAGGCCTCGGAGACATCGGTCGTTCGATCGTCGAGTTCGTCTATGGAGATCTGTATACGCGGCCGGTGCTGTCAGATCGCGACCGTGAGCTGGGTGCCGTCGTCGCGCTGGTGGCGCTGGGGCGGTCCTCGCAGCTGCCACAGCATCTGCGAGCTGCGTTGAAGGCGGGACTCACCGCCGACGAACTGCGAGAGATCATCCTCCAGACGGCGACGGTCGCCGGATTCCCGGTGGCGATGAACGCGACAGCCACCCTGAAGTCCGTACTCGCCGAACGCGACCGAGAAGCTCGGTAACCCCCTTCACGCCCTGCGCCTCTATCCTTAGGACATGTCCCTCTACCAACTGGAAGATACGCCGCACCTGGTCGCACCCGTGATTATCGCAGCGTTCGATGGGTGGATCGACGCCTCGAGTGCGGCGAGCGGCGCGGCCGGGCACATGGCAGCCGATGCGCCGACCGTGGCGATCTTCGATGCGGACCTGATCTATGACTACCGGAGTCGCCGCCCCGTACTCGACGTCATCGACGGAACGCTCACCCGCCTGGTCTGGCCGGAGATGCGCCTGGCCCGTACCCAGGTTGGGGGGCGAGACCTGTTGATCCTGCACGGCGCCGAGCCCGATTTCCGCTGGAGCGAACTCGGGACCGACGTGGTGGAACTCGCGGTCAGGCTGGGCGTGACCCAGTGGGTCAGCCTCGGAGCCATCCCGGCCGCAGTGCCGCACACGCGCCCGACGCCGGTGCTTGCGACCGCGAGTGCCGAAGGACTCTTGGGCGATGACGAGGTGAAGGGGCCCGAGGGATTGCTCCGCGTCCCCGCCGCGGCGCTCTCGGCCCTAGAGATGGCGGTGAGTGAAAGCGGCGTGGGTTCCGTTGGGTTCTTCGCGCAGGTCCCTCACTACGTCGGTGGGCCGTGGGCGCCGGCAACCATCGCGCTGCTGGACCACGTCGGTCGCCACCTGGGCGTTGACATGCCGCTTGGCGAACTCCCGGACGACGCACTCAGTCAGCGCAGCCGCGTGGACGCGCTGGTCCAGGACCAAGATGAAGCCCGCGAATACCTGGAGCGGCTGGAGGAACTGCCCGCTCAGGACGGCATCCCCAACGGCGACGAACTCGCCTCCGAGATCGAGCGCTTCCTGCGCGACAACGAGGGTTAGCCGGGGTCGAGCGCTTCGTCCACAAGCTCCTGTGCGGCGAGATCTCGGTCGATGGCGTCGAGCCCCGTAGGACCTTCGGAGGTCGGCTCGGAGTTCTCTCGTTCGTCTTCACGCTCGACCACTGGATCGGATTCCAACGTTGTCGGCGGCTCGGGCTGGCTTGGGTCACGCGGATCGGTTGGGGTTTCCATCTATGCCTCCTGGTCGTCGAACGTTCCCTTCTCCGGGGCGTACCCAGGAGCGCCGGGTTCCAACCGCGCACGGGGTACCCGGCCCGAGCGCCGCTGGGGTACGATGCACGGCGAAACGCGTCGCGGAGGCGAAGCCGGTCGGATTCCGGCGCTGTCCCGCAACTGTAGGTCCACTCCGCGGTTCGCCGCGGGCCATGGACGAGCCAGGCCGCCCTGCGCGACGCACGGTTGAACGACCCTCGAGGCCAAGGGACGTCGACCGCCGGGCGTCGCTGCCGGCAGCCGACCCACCTCCTTCTCGCGGGCGTTCCGTTGGGCGCGTGGTACGCCCGGGAAGGAGTCCCAGCGATGCGAACCATCCTTCGTTCCTTGAGAGCGGCGATCCCCGTCGTGGTTGCGGTCCTGATCCTCGCGGGAACGGTGCCGGCCGGCGCCGCCGGACTCACCGATCACCAACGTGCCGTCCGCGGCGCCCGCTACATCGCCTCGAAGCAGCTCCCGAACGGTTCGATCCCGGCCTTCTCGACGGTTGGGTCCACCGCCGATGCCGTCCTAGCATTGGTCGCGTCGCGACAGGGCTCGGACAACGTGTCCCGGGCGGTGCGGTACCTCCGCCGGCACGTCGCGGATAACACGAGTGTCGGTCTCCAGGCCAAGACGGTTATGGCGATCGTCGCCGGAGGTAGCGACCCGCGCCACGTCAACGGCGCCAACATGGTTGCGGCGCTGAAGGCGTTGCTGGGCAACGACGGCCACTACGGTTCCACCGCGGTGCTCGACGATGCCCTGGTGGTACTGGCGCTCGAATCTGCCGGAGCACCGCCGCCCTCGCGCGCATACGCGTGGCTCCTGACCGCGCAATGCCCCGACGGCGGATGGTCCTACGATGCTCCCTACAACGCCTCCACCGATGACGCGCATTGCTTCAACGGCGACCCCGTCAACGATTACTTCACCTCGGATTCGAACACCACGGCCTACGTCATCATGGGATTGGAGGATGCGAACCGGACCGGTTGGGGTGCGGACCCGTTCGCCTTCTTCGACACCGTGAGGGATCCGGGTCACCACGGCTGGTCCTACAGCGCCGGGTTCGTGAGCACCGATGCGAACTCCACCGCACTGGTCATCCAGGCGTACGTGTCGGCCTCGATCGCCGTCCCCGGCGGTGGTCTCCAGGCGCTGCGGGGCCTTCAACTGAGCTGCGGCGCATGGGCGTACAACTGGAGCGGGGGTTCGCCGGGACCTGCCGACATCGGGGCGACCATCGGCGCCGTCGTGGGTATCGAGCAAGCACCGCTTCCCGTCGGACCGGGAGGCTTCGACACGGTCAACCCGGCGAAGCCGCCGGCGTGCACGTGATGTCATGACGGGCGTTTCCCGACGGATCGCGCTGTGGTTCGGGCTGGGATTGCTGCCCGCCATGTGTCTGGGCTTCGGCCCGGCCCTGGCGGGCAGCGCGCCCGCGTGCGCAGCCGCAGCGGGCGGGGCGCCGCACGCTGCCCTCGTCGTGGACACCGGACCGGATGTGACCACGTACTGCGTAGCCCTAGGGGCCTCCTCCATCACCGGCATCCAGCTCGTCCAGAAGGCCGCCCAACAGTTCGGGCTGAGCTACCGATTGGGGTTCGGCGGTCAGGCCGTCTGCATGCTCAACGGGGTCGGCGGTCCCTCGGGCGATGACTGCCTGACGGGCCAGTCCGAGTACTGGGGCTATTGGATCGGCGACGGGTCCGATGGGTGGACCTGGTCCTCGACCGGCGCGGCGAGTGCCGCGGTCGGCGATGGCGACGTGCAGGGATGGGCATGGGGCGTCGGCATCGACGGAACCACGCACCCGCAACCTCCGCCGACATCCCTCAGCGACGTGTGCGCAGATCCCAGCCCCTCGCCGCGTCCACCTCCCGGCAACGGCGGTGGCGGCGGAAACGTCGGCGGAGGTGGTGGCGGAAACGCATCGAGTCCCAGCCCTCACTCTGATCCGACCTCCCCCGGGGCCGGGACTCCTTCGGCACGGCCCTCCAAGCACCACGGCTCGCCCTCGCCCCGCGCCCACATCGCCGCGGCTCAGACCCCGAGCCCACGAGAGGGCGCACCCCCGATAGCGGCCTCGGGTCCGCTCGCCAGCACGGATCCGGGGGGATTCCCCGTCGGGGTGGTGATGGCGTTCTTGCTGATCGCAACGCTCGGCATCGGTGGATGGCTTCGGGTTCGTTCCGGACGGCCGACGGCGGGACGATGAGTTTCGCGCTCCGGGTTCCCAGGTCGGCTAGCTCGACTGCGTCGGCTGCGGCCGACGAGCGGACGGCCATCCACCCCGGGGCATGGATGGCGTGGGCCACGCTCGGCGGCATCGTCGCGTTCACCACCACGAACCCCTTCTACCTGCTCGTCCTCTGGGCCATCGCGTGGTTCGTGTTCACGCAGCAGCGCGTGCCCGGGCCTGCCGCTCGATCGTTCCGCGTGTTCCTGATCGCGGGGCTCTTGGCCATCGTTGTGCGGACCGCGCTCGTGTTCTTCGGGACGTTCAACGCCGCCAATGTCGCCCACTTCGCGATCGAAGGGCTGCGCCTGGCGACGATCCTGGTCATCTTCGGGACATTCAATGCCGTGACCGACCCGTTCGGTGTGGTTCGGCTCGCGCCCCGACGCTTCCACGAACCGGCGTTAGCGGCGGCCTTGGCGCTCTCCATCGCCCCCCGAACCGTGGCCTGTCTGCAACGCGTCCGTGAGGCGCAGCAACTGCGCGGCATCCCTACCCGGGGGGCGCGCGCCCTTCCCGCATTGGCGATACCGGTGCTCGAGGCCGGGATGGAAGAGGCCTTGGTCCTGGCGGAATCCATGGACTCGCGGGGTCACGGGCGAGGCCGCCGCTCGCGCTATCGGCCCCAATCATGGAACGCGGCGGCGTGGACGATCGCCCTCTCCGCCTTCGTCGCGGCCGTCATGTTCTGGATCGCGTCCAGCCGAGGACTCGGCGATCTGCAGCCCGGAACCGATCCGCTTCATTGGCCGACCGTCAACGTGTTGATGCTCGCGGCCGAGGCGTTGCTGGTCGTTCCCGGATTCCTTCCGAGACAAGGGAGCGCGCGACGATGAGCGGCTACGGCGACATCGCGCTCAGCTTCCAGGATGTGACGTTCACGTATCCCGACGGCGACCGGCCGGCGCTGGCAGACGTGCGTGTCGACATCCCCGAGGGTGGCTTCGTGCTCGCCCTTGGAGCGACCGGCGCCGGCAAGTCAACGTTCCTCCGTTCCGCGAACGGGCTGGTTCCCCACTTCACCGGAGGAACGTTCGCCGGACGGGTGTTCGTGGCGGGTCGAGACACACTCGCCAACCCGCCGCGACGTCTGGCCGACGTCGTGGCGTTCGTGCCGCAGGATGCGGGCGCCTCGTTCGTGCTCGACGGTGTCGAGGACGAGATCGCCTACGGGATGGAGAATCTGGGCGTGGAGCCCGCGCACATGCGCCGGCGCGTCGAGGAGATGCTCGATCTGCTGGACATCGCGCCGCTTCGACACCGCAGCCTTCGCCGGCTGAGTGGAGGCGAACGCCAGCGAGTCGCGATCGCGGCAGCGCTCGCCGCCGGCCCTCGCATCCTGGTGCTGGACGAACCGACGTCCCAGCTCGATCCGCAAGGGGCGGAGCATGTGATGGCTGCGCTCCAGCGCCTGGTCCACGACCACGGCATGACCGTGCTGCTGGCCGAACACCGGTTGGAGCGAGTGGTCGGCTGGGTGGACGGCGCCGTTGGGTTCCGGGAAGGCCACGCCACCGTCGGAACGCCGCGCGAGGTGATCCGGACACTCGCACTCGGCCCGCCGGTGTCGCGGTTGGGTCGGATGGTCGGTTGGGATCCCGTCCCGCTGACCGTTCGCGACGCACGTGCGGCCGCGCGCGCACATGGGCTGATCCGCCCCGTCACGACCGCGGACGCCGTCGGCGATGCGCTCGCCGTGCTCCGCGGCGTCGACGTCCAGCACGAGGAGCTCGGAGAGGTTCTGCCCGCGCTCCGCGATGCGTCGTTCACGTTGAGCGAGGGGGAGATCGTGGCCGTGATGGGCCGCAACGGCGCGGGGAAAACCACGCTGTTGCGCACGATCGCCGGTGTGTTGTCACCTCACCGTGGAGAGGTCCAGGTGCGCGGGCATACGCCCCAACCGGGGACCGACGTGGGTCTCTGTCCGCAGGAACCCGAGAGCGTCCTGTTCAACGACTCCGTCGCGGGCGAGGTGCGGGCAACGTTGCGTGCGCGTCACGTTCCCGACGCCGATGCCCCCTGGCTGGATCTGCTCGGCATCGCTCACCTCGCCACGCGTCATCCCCGCGAACTCTCTGCTGGGCAACGATTGCTGGTCGCCACGGCCGCGATCGCCGCTACCGAGGCCCCGGTCATCCTCCTGGACGAACCCAGCCGCGGCCTTGACCCCGACAGCAAGGCGCACCTGATCCGCTTCCTCCGCGCCCACGCGGTGAATGGCGGCGGCGCGATGTTCGCCACGCACGATGTGGAATTGGCCGCCGCCGTCGCCACTCGGGTCATCATGCTTGCCGGCGGCGAGATCATCGCCGACGGGACCCCTGCCGATGTCCTGGGCGATTCACAGGTGTTCGCGCCGCAGATGACGCGGGTGTTCGGTCCCGGGTGGCTCACGCCCGAACAGGTCGCCGAGGCGATGGCGTGAGGGCAAGCGCATGAACGGCCTCGGCGCACGGTTGCGGATCCCCTTGTTGGTCTTCACCAACGTTGCCGGCCTGCTCGCCTTCGTCTGGCCGTTCGCGTTGCCGGCGTTGGTGCATCCAGGCGTCGATCATCGGATGGATTCGGGACTCATCTTGGTGGTGCTGCTGGGCGGACTGGGTGGACTCCTGTTCACCGAACTCGGACGCGGTGGGTTGGGGCCGAAGACGGTGGCGCTCATCGGTGTGCTTGGCGCGACGATGGTCGCGCTCCGGCTTCCCGGATTCGTCGCGGGGTTCAATGCGTTCTTCATCGTGGTGTTGGTTGCCGGGAACTCCTTCGGGCCGGGGTTCGGGTTCCTCCTCGGAACCGTCGGGATGTTCGCGTCGGGACTCCTGATCGGCGGGCTGGGGCCGTGGTTGCCGTTCGAGATGGTTGCGGTGGGTTGGCTGGGCGCCGGCGCCGGCTTCCTGCCGGGCACCGGCACGAGATGGCCCGTCCGGATCGGGGCGCTGTCGATCTACGGGGTGCTCGGGGGCTACCTCTACGGCGCCGTGATGAACCTGTGGGCTTGGCCGTTCCTCACCACCGGTTCGGCGCTTGCGTGGGATCCATCGGCGGCGGCGCTGCAGAACCTCCGGCACTACGCCACCTACTACGCGGCCACCTCATTCGCATGGGACACGTTCCGAGCCGTCGGTGACGCCGTGATGGTGGTGACCTTGGGACGGCCGCTGCTCGCGTGTTTGGATCGCGCCGCGCGCCGCATGCGACTGGATGTCCGCGACGCCAGGCCCGCGCCGCCGGTGGACTACTCCCCCGCCCGGACTCCCGCCTAGACTTCCCCGCATGTCGCTGCCCCGCCAAGCCGACCGCAGCTGGTGGTTGGAGGAGGCGCTCGCCGCCGACCCAGGCGAACCATGCCCTCCGCTCACGACCGACCGTTCCGCCGACGTCGTCATCTTGGGAGGCGGGTACGTCGGGATGTGGACCGCCTGGCAGCTCCTGCAACGCCGTCCCGGGATCGACATCGCCATCCTGGAACAGGACATCTGTGGAGGCGGCCCCAGCGGGCGGAACGGTGGATTCACCTACGGCCTTTGGGACGACATCGAGAGCATCGTTGAACTGTTCGGTCGCGAACGTGGGGTCGATCTCTGCGTCAAAGCCGAGCAGAGCGTCGAAGAGCTCCGCGCGTGGGCTGAGGATCACGGAGCCGACATCTGGTTCCGCCGCGGCGGTCACGTCGGGATCAGCACGGCGCCCGCGCAGGACGGGGCGTGGGACGGCATGGTCGACGGTGTTCGCCGCGCCGGCTTCCCAGAGCGGTTCGTGCCGCTGACCGCCGATGAGGTGCACGAGCATTGCCGCTCACCCGTCTTCCGGGCGGGGGTGTTCGCGGAGCGACAGTCGACGATCCAACCCGCGCGCTTGGCTCGCGCGCTCCGGCGAGTTCTCCTGGAGGCCGGGGTGCGGATCTACGAGGGGTCGCCGGTGTCGCGGTTCGGTGCCGCCGACCCTGCCGTGGCGGAGACGGCTCGCGGCAGCATCCGCGCCGCGGCCGCGATCATCGCGGTGAACGCGTGGGCCGCGCAATGGAAGCGCTTCCGTCGGACCATCATGCCGCGTGGTACCTACATCCTCCTCACCGCCCCGGCGCCCGAGAAGCTCGAGGCGATCGGCTGGACCGGCGACGAGGGGATCTACGACTTCCGCACCGCGCTCCGCTACCTCCGAACGACGAACGACGGCAGGATCGCGTTCGGGGCAGCGAGCGCCCGCGCCGGGATGGGCACCGGGCTCGGTCCCCGTATGCGCTACGACGAGGGCTCCGTCGCCGCACTCGTCCGCGACCTTCACCGTTTCTTTCCGGAGTTCCGCGACGTCGAACTCGACTGCGCATGGGGCGGCCCGATCGACGTCACCGGTCTCCACCTGCCATTCTTCGGTTCGATGGGTGCGTCTGCCAACGTCCACTACGGGCTCGGCTTCACCGGTGGCGGAGTCGGTCCGAGTCACCTCGCCGGGAAGATCCTCTCCGGCCTGGCGGTGGGTGCAGACGACGAGTTCACCCGGCTCCCCTTGGTGGGCATCGAACCGAAGAGGTTTCCGCCCGAGCCGCTCCTGTCACCCGGGGCGGCGATCACTCAGGCCGCGATGGTCCGCAAAGACGAAGCGGAGGACCGCGGCCGCACGCCGAATCCCCTCGTCGATCTCATCGCGCGGATGCCGCGACGCCTCGGCTACCACCTGGGTCCCTAGGTCCTGCGCCGTCGTCGACGGGGTCTCGGGGCGCGCCCGATAGCATGGTCGACATGCCCGAGGCCCCTTCCGCCCGCAGCCGGATACGCCGTCTGCCGGAGCGCGGGGTCTATGAGCCGGCCACCATCTACGAAGTCCTGGATCAAGCGCTGATCTGTCACGTCGCGATCGCCGATGTCGACGGCGGGGCGCCGCATCTGATCCCGACCATCCATACACGGATAGAAGACACCCTCTACCTCCACGGTTCGAACGCATCTCGTACATTGCGCGGCCTGCGCGAGGGTGCCGAGATCACTGTCGCCGCAACGCTGATCGATGGCCTGGTGCTGGCACGTTCGGCGTTCCATTCGTCGATGAATTACCGCTCAGTGGTGGTGTTCGGTACGGCACGCCTCGTGACCGATCGGACCGAACTCCTCGACGTCTCCCGCGCGCTCGCCGACCACGTCGCCCCAGGTCGCGGAGCCGACGCGCGGCCGCCCACCGACGACGAACTCCGCCAGACAACCTTCATGGCCATATCACTCGAAGAAGCCTCCGCGAAGGTCCGGACCGGACCACCCTCGGATGATGAAAGCGACCTTGACCTTCCCATCTGGGCGGGTGTGTTGCCTCTGCGAACCGTCCCGGGCGCACCCGAGCCAGATCCCGCACTTCCCGCCGATGTGCGGCCGCCTGCCTACGTCACGACGTACCGACGCCCCGGCGAACCCGAATGAGGGTCGACCGCGCCGGACAGCCGACGTTGCGCGACAGCATGCGCGCGATGCCGCGGACGGCCTGGACCCTCTTCCTCGGTGCCTTCGTCAACCGGCTGGGGACGTTCGTGCTGCCGTTCCTGACGCTCTACCTCACTGCGCGCGGCTACTCGACGCCGGAGGCGGGGCTCGGGATCGCGGCCTATGGACTCGGCGCGATCGCATCCCAAGGATTCGGCGGAACGTTCGCCGACAGGCTCGGCAGGCGGAACACCATCGCCTTCTCGATGTTCACGGGTGCCGCGCTCACGGTGCTGCTGCCCGAGGTCAACGGGCTCCCCGCGATCCTCGGGGTCGTCACGTTGCTCGGGCTCATGGCCGAGATCTACCGCCCGGCCGCATCCGCGTTGCTCGCCGACGTCGTCGATGTCGAACACCGCGTTGCCTCGTTCACGTTGCAACGGCTCGCCATCAACCTTGGGTGGGCGATCGGATTGGCGTTGGGAGGCGCGCTCGCAGACCATTCGTTCCGGATGCTGTTCTGGGCCGACGCATTCACATCGGCGGCGTTCGGTGTGATCGCGCTGCTGGCGCTCCCTCACGGTGTGCGCAGCTCCAAGCGGGACGATCTCGAGGCCGGGGGCGGAGCCTTGACGTTCATCCGGGCCGACCGGGGATTCCTGCTCCTCCTGGGAGCCATCTTCCTCATCGCGACGATCTACATGCAGAGCGCGACCACGTTCGCCCTCCAGATTCAAGCCCTCGGCTACTCGAAGAAGGTGTACGGACTGCTGCTCGGGTTCAACGGCGCGCTGATCTTCCTGCTGGAACTCGCCGTGACGTCGCGGACGCAGCGCCGCGATCGCCTGCGGATGGTGGCGCTCGGCAGTGCGCTCCTCGGGATCGGGTTCGGCGGACTGGTGTTCGCCCATGCCCTGCCGCTCTTGCTCGGGATGACGGTGATCTGGACGTTCGGCGAGATGATCGAATCCCCCAATGCCTCGGCGTTCGTCGCGGACCGTGCGCCCGAGCACCTACGCGGCCGCTACCAAGCGGCGTTCGGTTCTATGTTCGCCTTCGCGGCGGTGTTCGGTCCGATCGCGGGAACGGCGGTGTTCCACGTCAGTCCCAACGCCGTGTGGATCGGGTGCGCAGGATTGGGGCTGCTGGCAGCCGCCTTGGCACTGGCGGCGCACCGCGCGCCAACCCCCGCGCTTGCGGTGCCCGCGGCCACCTAGGAACTCTGCGATGACCCCACCTGCGCACGCTAGCCCACGCTGGGATATCTCCCTCCGGGGTTGTTCGATAGCGCTTGACGGACGGCCGTGCGCCGTGTACATATATCGAACCGATATAAAGAGTCGATATATCAGACAGGAAGACAGATGCTCGAACTCGCTGTTCTGGGTCTCCTGAAAGACCAACCTATGCACGGGTACCAGCTCTCTCGCGAGCTAGGCGAGCAGCTCGGCGGCGCCTGGAGGGTCTCCTACGGCTCCCTCTACCCGACGCTTCGCCGCCTCGAGAAGCAGGGCGCGATCGCGGCTCAGCCCGACCCAGAGAAGGGCGCGACCCGGGGCCGCCGCCGAACCACCTATCGGATCACCGAGGATGGTGAGCGGCTCTTCTTCGAGCTCCTGCAGGAGACACCGCACGACAACCAGACCGAGGATCAGCGCTTCCGCGTTCGACTGGCATTCTTCCGATACCTGCCCCCCGAGACGCGCCTCCGCCTCCTCGAGCGCCGCCGGGCCGGGCTCGAAGCGCACCTCGCCACCATCAAGGATTCGATGCGCACCACACGGGAGCGCAGCGACGATTACACCCTCGCCCTCATGCAGCACGGGCGGGCTACTACCGAGTCGGACATCGCGTGGGTCGACGGCCTCATCGCCGCCGAACGCGCCCGCACCGGACAACCGGTTACCGTGAAGCGGCGCGGCAGCGCGACGCTTCGAAGGAAGGAGCACCTCTCATGAGCAAGGTTCGAATCGCGATCGTCGGCGTCGGCAACTGCGCTAGTTCGCTGGTCCAAGGACTCGAGTACTACAAGGGCGCGAAGCCCGACGAGCGGGTCCCCGGACTCATGCACGTCGAACTCGGCGGCTATCACGTGAGCGACGTCGAGGTCGTGGCGGCTTTCGATGTGGACGCCGATAAGGTCGGCAAGGACGTCGCCGACGCCATCTTCACCGAACCCAACAACACCATCGTGTTCAGCGAAGTGAAGCCCACCGGCGTGGTGGTGCAACGTGGCCGCACCTTGGACGGACTGGGTTCGTTCTACCGGGACGTGATCACCGAATCACCCCTGCCCGAATCCGACGTGGTGCAGGTGCTTCGCGACTCGAAGGCCGACGTGCTGGTCTCCTACCTCCCCGTAGGGTCCGAGCAGGCCGCGCGCTACTACGCGCAGTGCGCCTTGGACGCGGGCGTCGCGGTCGTGAACTGTCTGCCCGTGTTCATCGCCTCGGAACCCGAGTGGGCCGAGAAGTTCCGCACGGCCGGCGTGCCGATCATCGGCGACGACATCAAGAGCCAGGTCGGCGCCACCATCACCCACCGCGTGCTGACCAAGCTCTTCGAAGACCGCGGCGTGAAGATCGACCGCACGTACCAACTCAACTTCGGCGGCAACATGGACTTCATGAACATGCTCGAACGCACCCGCCTGCAATCGAAGAAGATCTCGAAGACACAGTCCGTGCAGTCACAGCTCGAGACGCCGCTCGACAAGGACAACATCCACATCGGACCCTCGGATCACGTGCCGTGGCTCGAGGACCGCAAGTGGGCGATGATCCGACTGGAAGGCCGCAACTTCGGCGACGTGCCACTCTCCATCGAGATGAAGCTCGAGGTCTGGGACAGCCCGAACTCCGCCGGCATCGTCATCGACGCCGTTCGCTGCGCGAAGGTCGCACTGGACCGCGGCGAAGGTGGACCGCTCATCGCCCCCAGCAGCTACTTCATGAAGTCCCCCCCGGTGCAGTTCAGCGACGAAGATGCCCACAAGAACACGGAGGCATTCATCGCCGGCGAGGCACCGACCGTCCTCACCGGTGGTCAGAGGCCGGAGGCAACGGTGAACGTGCGCGCCTAGACAGGGCGGGAGGCACGTCAGGTCACGGAGACGCTGACGGTGTCCGACCAGAGCGAGGTCTCCCCCGTGCTGACCTGGCGAAGGTGCGCCTGGAACCGATACACGCCGCGCCCCACATCGGTCTTGAACGAACCGCCCGTCGCGATCACACCGTCTTGCCAGACCTGGTACGCGCCACCCGGTCTCTTCAGCTGCACGTCATAGACGTAGCCCTCCGGCGGCGTCACGGACGCCCATGTCAGCGCGAACACCGTCTGTCGGGATCCCTTCGACGGTTTCGCGCGCATCGGCACGTGGATCCTCCCGCCCATCTGCGGGTGGAGGATGCATTTGAAACCGTAGGTGCCCGCCGCAGAGAACGAGTACGAATAGCTCCCCGTGAGCAGGCTCCCCGAATCGTAGAGTTCCATCCCCGTTGTGTCGGTGGCGGTGTGGTGCGACTCCCCGACGAAATCCCAGGTCACGGTGCCTCCGCGCGCCACCAGGATCACGTTCGGGTTGAACCAGTTGTCCCCTGCGTTCACGTGGATCAGGGAGGGGACTGCGGCACCGTCGGGGGACCCGGCATCCCCACCTGCGGCCGACCCGGCCTGAGGCAGCGACAGCCACACCAGCAGGAACAAGGCCGTTGTTGACCCCAGGGCACGCGTGATCCCCCCTCGTCGCATCTAGGAGGTATCGGCAGCGGAGGACCCGGAGCGCACCCCTACTCGCGCGCGAGGTCCAAGGCCCGTTCAACCGGCGTCAGGTCGAACGGCGCGTCGATCCCGACAACGATATGCACGGCGCCGGCCTGGTGGAACGCTTCGATGTCATCTGCTTCGTCGGCGTCGATCAGGACGCTTCGCTCCAGGGTTGCCGGGTCACGGCCGACGCGCTCACACCAGGTGTCCAGGATGGCGTTGCGTTCGCGGAAGCGTTCGATGGGACCAAACCCGTTCCAGATGTCGGCGTGCTGGGCCGCGATGCGGAGAGTCACGTCCTTGCCGTCCCCGCCCAGCATGATGGGCATCGGGCCGATCGGCGGAGGGTTCAGCCGTGTCAGCCGGCGCTTGATCCTGGGGATGGCGTCGTGCTCCAAGTACTCCAACCGCTCCATCGCGGTCCCGAACGGATACCCGTACTCGTGGTAATCGCGTTCGAACCAGCCGGCGCCAAGACCCAGGATCATCCGGCCGTGGCTGAGGTGGTCGATGGTTCGAGCCATGTCGGCCAAGAGATCCGGATTGCGGTAGCTCACGCACGTCACCATGGTGCCGATCTGTGGACGAGTGGTTCCGGCGGCCATCGCGGCGAGAAGCGTGAGCCCCTCGAAGTGGAGGCCGTCGGGGTCTCCGTCCATGACGAAGAAGTGATCCCAGTCCCAGAGCGAGTCCACGCCCAGATCCTCTGCGGCGCGCCACCCCGCCCGCACGTCATCGAGAGAACGATGTTGTTGATGGATCACCGCACCCACCTTGAACCGCGCCATCTGATCCCTCCTGTTCGGGTCGTGACCGACTCCGACTTCGAGCTCGAAGCGCCAGCCTAAGCTGTGCGGATGACGGCCCCCGGGAGCATCGCACGCACGCGAGATGCGTTGCGATCACATGACTTCCGCAGGCTCCTGGCCGTTCGGCTGTGCTCGCAGGCCGGCGACGGGCTGTTCCAGGCGGCGCTGGTTGCCTCGGTCGTGTTCTCGCCCAGCAACCAGTCGACCGCCGGAGGCCTCTTCCGGACCACGTTGATCGTCGCGCTACCCTTCAGCATCATCGGCCCGTTCACCGGTGTGTTCATCGATCGATGGGCCCGTCGGAGGATCTTGATGTTCGCCCCGCTCCTGCGGGCCTTGTTCGCCGCGCTCGTCCTTTCCGATCCTCACCGCGCGCCGTTCGCGTTCTACACCGGCGCGCTCGTCGTCCTCAGCGTGAACCGATTCCACCTTGCCACCGCGCAGGCAGTTGTTCCCCGACTGGTTCCGGCGGAAGACCTCCTGATGGCGAACTCGGTCGCGACGGTCGGGGGCACCCTGTCTCTGCTGGTCGGGATGTTCGCCGGCGGGAAGATCGCCGACGCTTACGGCGGCGGTGCCATCGTCACGGGGGCGATCGTCCTGTGGCTTGCGACGTCGGCGATCGCGAGCCGCATCAGGAGCGACCTCACCCCCGCGGCCGCCCCCGAGGATCCGGGGCTCATACGGCATCAGATCAAACGCGTCGCGGTGGAGTTCAAGGCGGGGGTCCGGGTACTGGCCACCACGCCCAGGGCGATCGGCCCGATCACCGCGATCACCGTGGATCAGTTCGCGCAGGGGATCTTGCTCACGCTCAGTTTGGTCGTGTTCCGGGACAAGTTCAAGGAGGGCGTCGGCTCGTACGCGAACCTCATCGCGGCCGGTGGCATCGGCGTCTTCGTCGGCATCAGCACCATCGGATGGCTGGAGCAACGGTTCGCGCGGGCGAGGATCGTGGCCGGGTCATTCCTGGCGGGCGGCATCGCCGTCGGAGCAGCGGCCGTGCACGTGACTGGTGGTTCAGTTCTGTTCCTGAGCTTCGTGGTGGGCCTGACCTTCACCTGGAAAAAGATCCCGATCGACACGATGGTTCAGGAGTCAGTGCCGGATGCCTTCCGGGGACGAGCATTCAGCGTCTACGACGTCGCATACAACGGGGGCCGGATCCTCGCCGCCGGCCTGGCGGTCAAACTCATCCCATGGTTAGGGGTGGTCGGCACGCTCGCAGTCACGTCCTTCGTCCTCGTGGCCTGGACGCCGATACTGCCCAGATGGCTCAGAAGCCGAACCGTTCCTTCAGGTTGCGGGTGAGTGCGCCGATGGGGAGGTACCTGATCGCGGGTATACCGACCGGAAGAAGGATCGCCTCATGGATCATGACCATCACCGACCCGGCACGGTCACGGGTTGTCGTCGATGTGACGACGACGCCTACGAACCCGGCTGGTACGCCACCATGTTGCTGATCGACGTGGCGAGCGGGGCAACCGCCTTGCGCATCCCCGAGGAGGCGACGTCGGTGATCACCTCGAGCGACGGCGCCTCCGGCTCAAGCGACTCCGCCTCGTAGTCGTCTTCCATATCGTCGTCTTCCATATCCGTGTGATCTCGACGCCACAACAACAGGCCGACGATCCCCGCGGACATCGCCGCGATCCCACCCAGCGCGAATCCGGCCCTCGGCCCGAACTGCTGACCGGCCCACCCCACGATCGGCGCGCCCACCGGCGTGCTCCCTAGGAACAGCACTCCGTAGAGCGCCATGACTCGCCCCCGCATGTCGGGCCGGGCACCAAGCTGCAGGGTTGCGTTCGCCGTGATCGCGAACGACATCCCGAAGAACCCCATCGGCACGATGACCGCATACCCAAGCGCCAGTGTCGGCATGAACCCCTCGACCACCATCAACACACCGAAGAGGGTCGCGAAGAGAGTTAGCCGACGCCATGTGGGATGCGGCGCGCGGTTCGCCATGAGGAGGGCGCCGCTCAGCATCCCCACACCGGCGAACGCCGACATCAGTCCGAGCGTTCGCGCGTCGCCATGGAAGGTGCGATAGGCCGCAAGCGGCAGGAGGATCATGAAGTTGAACGAAAAGGTGAACACGACCGCCATGACCAGGAGCGGGCGGCGGAGCGTTCGGTCGTTCCAGACGTACCGCAGGGCGGCTCGGAGCTGACCCGGCTCGCGCGCTACGGGGTCTCGACGATCCAAGTCCTCGGGGCGCATCGCCGTCAGGCTCGCGATCACCGCCAGGTAGGACACTCCGTCGATCAGGAACGCCGAACTCAACCCGAACCCGTGGATGAGCTCTCCCGCCAACGCAGCGCCGAGGATCCGGGTACCGGTGAATACCGCGCTATTCAGGCTGACCGCGTTGGTGAGGTGTTCCTTGCCGACCATCTCCATATAGAAGGACTGCCGGGTGGGATTGTCCGCCGCGGTCACGATCCCGTTGACCAGCGACAGCGTGAACACCATCCAGAGCTGGATCGAATCCGTCCGAACCAGCCACCACAGGACGATGGCGATGGCCATGAACAGGACCTGCGTGACCACCAGGATCCGGCGACGGTCGTAGCGATCGGCGAGGATGCCGCCGAAGGCACCGAAGAGCAGGACCGGCAGGAACAACGCTCCCGTGTTCAATCCGAGCGCCACACCGCTGTTCGAAAGTTGGAGCACCAACACGGAGGTTGCGGTGGCGTTGAACCACGTGCCCGTCACCGAAACCAGTTGCCCGAAGAAGAACAAGCGGAAGCTCCGAGACCGTGTCAGCGACTCGAACGTCTTGCCTGCCTGCCGGCCGACCGCGCTCATGCTCCGCTCTCCGTCAGCCGTTCGAGGATGGCGGCGGCGCGGGCAAGGGTGGCAAGTTCCTCAGGATCCAACCCTTTGATCCGCTTGGCCAAGTACTCGTTGCTCCGACGACGGAACCGTTGGAGGAACCGTTTGCCTTCCGACGTGATGCTGATCCAGACGACCCGGCCGTCCGTCGGATCGGGAAGTCGGTCAACGAGCCCGGCCTCGGTCAGACCGGCGATCAGGCGTGTGGCCGTAGGCTTCTGGATCTGTTCGTGCGCTGCAAGGGACCCCGCAGTCATGGGGCCGTGCCTCTCGACGGTGGCGAGCGCGGCCAGCTGTGTCGGAGTGACGGCCGGATCGGCCTCTCGACGCAGTTTCCGGGCCAGCCGGGTCACGCCCATCCGAAGCTGGGACGCCAGTTCGGCGATATCGACGGCGGGAGCGGGTGCGGAAGGCATGCAGAGATGATAGTACGCGAAACTAACTAGCGTCACTAACGATTCCGGGAAAGCCCGGGGTGATTCTTTCGTGGTCGTGGCCGGACTATCGTGCGTTCCTACCCCGACACCAGGAGCCCGCGATGTCCCACCAGCCCGTACGCGCTACGCCGAACCGCACAGTGATCGCGATCATCGTCGCGGCAGTCATCCTCGCCGCGTTCGGCGGCGGCTATCTTTTGGCGAAAGGCGGCAAGACCACTGCCGAACCCAGCGGGTCCGGGAGTGGCGCCACGCCGACGCAGAAGCCCAGCAGATCCCATTCCCCCAAACCCACGCTCTCCCCCACGGCTCAGCCAACGGTCGAACCATCGGGCGATCTTCAAGACGGGCGCTACTTCATTTACCCGAAGAAGGTCGACGGTGGCGGAGCACTGTTCTTGACGTTCGACCTCGCGTACTTCTATACCGGTCAGGAAGCGAACGACGTGGCCGCCTCGCGCGGTGACGAGGTGCCGGTCCCCAACGATGTCTACATCGTGAACGACAACGCGAAGATCCGTCGCTACCCCATCTCGCCATCAGTGCTGGTGAGGTACATCCCGACTGGCGTCAGCACGCTGAAGACGGGAGACATCGAGACGTTCCAGCAGGCGGTCAACGGCACGGCCCAGACCGACTACGCAGACATGCGATACACGGGGTGGTGGATCGTCATCACGAACGGCGATATCCAGTCGATCAAACAGCAGTACCTCCCGTAGCTGAGATCTTCACGGGACCGGGGGTGTCACGAGGCAGCCCGCGGGACGGCCGACCTGCTTCAGTCCCTGAAGATCGCCCGGGCCGAACGTGGCCATCCCGCCACCCGAGAACTCCATGAGTTCACCTTGTTGTTTCACATGACCGAGTCCCAGTACATGACCGAGTTCGTGCAGGATCGTGGAGCCCTGCACGAAGGGTGAGCCGAAGCCGGCGGGGTAGCCGCCCTCGTCGTTGATCACCACGAAGCCACTCACGTATTGGAGGGGGCCGCCCGACAGCCATATCGGACCGCCGATGCCGATCGCCTCATGGCCTTGGTCGTCCTTCTTGAACGAGAACCCACCCGATGTCGGGTCGACCCAGCCGATAAGCACGGGAGCCCAACGCGCGGGATACCGGTCGGGTTGGTACGGCTTCCGCAGCGGCAAGGGCACCTCGTCGCTGATGCCGTCGTACACGAACTGGATCCCCGAAGCCGCTGAGATGGTCGCAACCGCTGCCTTGACGTCGGCGAGCGAACCGGGTGGGGCATCCGTGAGATTCACGACGTAGTGGATCGGGGCACAGGGGTTCCATCGGACCGGCTGGCCGTTCCGCGTGTCGATGAAGCTGTATTCGCCGGTGTGGGCAGACGGGTCGTATCTGAAGATCGGCGCGATCGCGGCCGCGACCATGGCGATCAGCGCCACGATCGAGGCGATCACCACCCACGGTTTCCCCCGGCGTTTGCGGGGGGGCCACGCCGGAGCGTGCGGGGAAGGTGGAAGGAACTCGCGACGAACATCCGGCCGCGGTGGGACGAACGGGGACGGCGGGAGGAGTTCCATCACTACCGATGGTAGAAGCATCCGACCGGAACGGGGGTCGCGCATCTCGACGTGGGTCGTGCGTACGCAGTGAGGACGAAACCTACGCCTGATAACGCAGGACGAAACAGGTACTTCTTCCTACGCTCCGCCTCCAGGGAGGCGTGGTGTCGCTGCGGTGCGTGCGTGAGGACAGCCCTGGAGATCGGTCGGTTGGAGGGGACGGCATCGATGGTTGGAGGCGATCGGCAGCGCAGTGCGCGTCCCGTTGCGCTGTTAGCAACAACACTGCTAACGATCTCGCTCCTTACGGTCGGATCGAGCGCCTTCGCCCAGACAGGAGCCGGGTCCGGCGGCACGATCGCGTCAACATCCGGCGACAGTGCCCCAACGCCGCGGCTCACGATGACCGGCTCAACAACCTCCCTTACGGCGAAGGCAGACGCATCCCGCTCCAGAGACATGGACTCCACACCGATCGCGACCTATCGATTCGACTTCGGTGACTCAAGTTCGATCGTGAAGACGAGTTCTCCACGCCAGCATCACACCTACGCAAGCGCAGGGACCTACGCCGTGACGCTCACGATCAAAGACACGGGTGGCCTCGTCTCTTTCCCGAAGACCAGGAGAGTGACGGTCGGCTCTCTGCCTCCACCCGACAACGCGCCCGTCGGCCGTCTCACGATGACCGGCTCGACCACCTCTCTGACGGCGACGGCGGACGCCTCGGACTCAACCGACACCGATGCGACCCCGATCGCGTCCTACACCTTCGACTTCGGTGATTCGACCAGTCCCGTGACGACGAGCTCGTCGAGCCGGCAACATACCTACGCGAGCGCAGGCACCTACACCGTGACACTGACCGTGACGGACACGGCGGGTCTCGTGTCCGACGCTGTCGAGAAGAGCGTGACGGTGAGCAAGAGCTCGGGCTCCGCGATCGCGGTGTACGCCGGGTACTACGACACCCACCACGACAGCAGTTCGATACCGAAACCCAGTCCGTGGGAAGGCTCTCCGGGGGTGGTCTTCGTCGGGAAGGCCGACTCGAGCAGCGGCGGCTGGGATACGTCAGCAGTCCGCATCGACAACCTCACCGGGTCTCAGATGACCGGCGTCGTCGTCACCGTGGACATGGGCTCCCACCGTTTCGACCTATGGGGCACGCACACGATCCCCGCGGGCCAGAGCCTGATCGTGACGCAGATGGGGGAAGGCACCTTCGATGGGTCAGACCGCAATCCGGCCGGCTGTTACGACTGCGATCCAGATCTCTGCGACACCGAAGTCTCATCCGTCATCCCCGTCGTCAACCTGACCTACAACGGGATCACGACCCACATCTCCGACCCGGACCAGATCCTCAACACCCACGGGGTCGACAGCGCAGGCTGCCCGTACACCGGTCATCGCAACGACGAAACGGAGCCCTGGCAACAGATCAACTGACTTCACGCTCGGGTCAGATGAAGAGGGAAACGGCGGCGTCGCGCATCTCGGCGATCGCGGTGGCAGCGCCGATCGGCTCCTCCAACCCGTCGAGCAGGTCTTCAGGCTTGAGACCGAGCAGGTCCATCGTCATCTGACAGGGGATCAGCCGAACGCCAAGGTCTTGTGCGGTGGCGATGAGTTCGTCGGGCTTGGCCACCTGGCGATCACCGGCGAGCTTCTTGAACATTGCCGGACCCGCACCCGCGAAGTTGTAGTGCGAGAGCTTCGCCTTCTGCGCGCTGCCGGGGTTCATGGCGCTCATCATCTTCTGCATCCAGTTGTCCCCCGTGATGCGAACGCCGGGCTTCACGATCGCGAACAGCCCCCAGAACGTGAAGAAGACGGTCGACTCCATGCCGCTGGCGGCAGCGGTCGTCGCGAGGATCGTGGTCGGCCAGATCCGGTCCAGGTCGCCGCCCCAGGCGATGATCGTCAGCTTGTTCTTCTTCTTGATCTGGCTGTGCTGATCTGTCTCGAGCGCTTCGATGCGGGCCAACAGGTGTGCGTAGCTCGGAGACTCATCAGTCGTAGAGGTGAGTTCGGTCAGGCTCATGTCAGACCTTCCTAACGACGTAGCGGAACTCGGCGCCGCCCGGAAGTTCCTCGGCCTCGAGGAGTTCGTTGCCGCTGATCGTTGCCCAGCTGGAGACGTCGGACTTGGAGCCAGGGTCGGTAGCCAGGAGTTCGAACATGTCGCCGGACTGGGAATCCTTGAGTGCCTTGGCGAGGGCGACGAGCGGACCGGGGCAGGACTGGCCTCTCGCGTCGACCGTTCGGGTGATGACATCCATCTGCGAAACCTCCGTAAGGGAGAAGGAAATGATCGAGAGGACGCGGCCGGGCAGTTACGCCTCGGGGCCGCGGCCCGGCACGCATCGACAGCAGATGCGGTCGGGGATCATGGCCCCCACGATGCCGGCTTCCCGTGTGCAGATCATGTCTCAAGAGCGTATCGCACCTGCAACGAACGACGGAGGGCTCAGCGGACCAGGCGACGCCGATCTCCCGGCCCGTAGACCAGCAGGATCCGAGCTCGAAGGGCCTCGCGCGTCACGGGGCCGAAGTGGCGGCTGTCCGTTGAGACATCGCCGCGATCACCCTCTATCCAGAACTCCTCGGAGCCAAGGATTCGTTCGCCGACCCGGTCTCCTGGGGCTGCCGTGACGCGCTTCACCAATTCGTAGCCGGGCCGGCCCGGGTGCTCCACCACCACCACCTGCCCACGTTCGAATCGACGAGCCGGGACGGCCAAGGCCCAATCGCCCGGAAGGAGGGCCGGCATCATGCTCGGTCCCTCGATCTCCACGCGTTGGGGGCGCCAACGCAGACACGCCCATGCCACGCCGGCCACCACCAGCGTCGCAGCCACCTTCGCCGCAAACGAATCCCGACCGCGGTGGTAGGTTTCGTCGGAGAGACCGGGTAACCCTTCAGAAGGAGGCGGTTCCATGTTCGAAGCATCTCTCAAACCGCGTAGAACGGTTCACGCGCACTGTGACTTGCCGTGTGGCGTCTACGATCCCGCGCAAGCCAGGATCGAGGCCGAGTCGGTGAAGGCCTGCCAGGAGAAGTTCCAAGGATCTGACGACGCGGAGTTCAAGGCCCGCGCCGTGACCATCAAGGAGGAGCGCTCCACGATGGTGAAGGAGCATCTATGGGTGCTGTGGACCGACTACTTCAAGCCCGAGCACCTGGAGAAGCACCCGGACCTGCACGAGAAATTCTGGAACGCGACCAAGCTCGCCGGCGCCGCCAAGAAGTCCAACGACCCGGCGCAGGGCCAGCAGCTCCTGGACTCGATCGATGAGATCGCGAAGATCTTCTGGGAGACGAAAGCCTAAGCGCACCTGAGTTGCGCGAACGACGAAGGGCGGGGTCGCAAGACCCCGCCCTTTCGCGTGCGGCGACGAGCGTGGCCGTCGGTCCCCACCCGTTCGCGCAGCCTTCTGCCCGTCAGTCTTCGGGGCAGATCAACATCACGTAGGTGAGCGCCGGCAACCCATGCAGTGCGTGCTCAGCGAAGCTCAACTCTGCGATGTCGGTGCCCTCGCTCAGCCAGTCCTGCGCCGCGCTGGGATCGCACACCCCACCCTCGATGTGGACGTGCGTGTTCGCCGTGACGTAGGCGGAGACCGGATAGCCGACCGCCGACTCGAAGGTCAGCACGCCGTTCCCGGTATCGAAGGAGACGATCGTCCCGACGAACGAATCGCCGTCGTGATCCCCGTCCTCGCCACCGTCGGGAACGCCGTCGTCGTTGCCGTCGTCCTCGGCGTCGCCGATACCATCGTGGTCGGAGTCGCTCTTGAGCGGGTTCGTGTGGAACTGATGCACTTCAACGCCGTCGAGCAGACCGTCGGTGTCCGTGTCGGAGCGCTGCGGCCGCGTGTGGTGCTTGAACTCCATGAGGTTCGTGAGGCCGTCGTGGTCCGGATCGGCTTTCGCGTCCTTGCGGTTGACGTGGGTGTGGTGGGCCTTCTCCCAGTAGTTGGGAAGGCCGTCGCGATCGGAGTCCTTCGGATGGTGGACCTGCGCGAGCGCGGTTCCCGACAAGGCGAACAACACCGCCATGACGGTGAAGACGACGAGCGGCGTGCTGCGCTTTGCTCTCCTCGTTGCGATCATGCGAACCCCTCTCAACGTGCATCCGACGAGATGGACCAGGCGGCGGCAGGGCGGGTCTGGCGTCGCCCCACCGCCGCCGTGGTCTCATCACGGGTATCGGCCCGGGCCGCCGACATGGCGCAGGGACCAAAGGTCGATAGTTGTGGGACGAACGGCTGATAGGCTCGCCGACCGATGAAGGATGTGGGATTGGTCGGCGTGCCGTTCAGCGGGAAATCGACGCTGTTCACCGCGCTGACCAGGGCTGGAGCCGCCGGTGGCCAAGCGAACGTCGCGGTGGTCCAGGTCCCCGACCCCCGTCTCGCGGTTTTGACCGAGATGGAGCGCTCGAAGAAAACCGTGGCGGCACAGGTGCGGTTCGTCGACGTGCCCGGAGGGCTTTCCAGTACGCAGGGCGTTGCGAAGCTCCGCGAGGTGGACGCGCTGGCGTTGGTGATCCGGTGTTTCGGAACCGACGCGACGCCCGCGGAGGAGCTTGCCGATGTGCGATCCGAGCTGTTGTTGGCGGATCTGTCCGTCGTCGACTCCGCGCTGCAGAAGGCCACCAAACGCGGGAAGGGCAAGGTCACACCCGAGATGATCCCGCTGCAGAAAGCACACGACGCCCTCAATGCCGAGACGCCGCTGCGCGATGCGAAGTTGGATGCCGCCGAGGAGGTCGAACTGCGCGGGATCGCGCCCCTCACGCTCAAGCCGGAGGTGGTGATCGCCAACCTCGAGGAGGGAACGGAGGTGCCGGCGGATCTGCGACCGAGCGCGGCCGGTGTATACGCGTCGATCGAGGCCGAGACGGCGGAGATGGAACCCGAGGAAGCGCGCGCGCTCCTCGAGGAGTTCGGCGTTACGGAGCCCGGCTTGGAAACCGTCATCGCCGCGTGCTACTCGGCGATCGACCTCATCACGTTCCTCACTACGGGCGAGGACGAGACGCGCGCGTGGGAGGTCCGGCGTGGTGCGAAGGCGCCCGAGGCCTCCGGCGTCATCCACACGGACCTGGAGCGCGGCTTCATCCGCGCAGAAGTCATCGGCTATGACGAACTGGTGGCCCAAGGTTCGATGGAAGCGGCGAAGACGCACGGCAAGATCCGCGTCGAGGGCAAGGACTACATCGTCGCCGAGGGCGACATCTTGCACGTCCGCTTCGCGGTGTAGCGGTTAATCGCGACGGGCGGATGTGGTCGCAGCGTCGCCCGGCGCGTCACGCGCAGGATCATCGCTGTCGTCGCGTACACCGCATGCACCTCACGACAAGACAGAGCCTCCGAGAGCCCAGTGCGTTTACGTGCCGGGTGCAGCGATCACGTGGATCCGGCAGACGAGGAAGCCAACGAACGCGTGCTGGTTAGCACCATAGGTGGTATCCACATGGACCCTGAACAGGTAATCCCCTGGGCGTGCAGGGATCACGCGTTCAGGACCGACGAGCGGGATGGTGCCCAGCCGGCCGTACGGGGGCACAGGTGAACCGAACGAGAGCTGAACATTGCCGGTTCCGGAGCTTCCGAGCCTGGTTGAACGATCGAGCATGACGATGGGGGTCCCGCTCGCCACGGCAAGCGTCTGTCCTACCGTCGGGATGCCGTCCGGTAACGGATACGGCGTTGGTTCCTCCCCATTCTTACCGATCCCCGTCGCATCCAGCATCCCGGCCTTCGTCTGCACGCCGTTCACCGCCATGCTGATGACGGGTTCCCCATGCGAACCGGTCCCGTCGTTGAACCAGAGCAGTTGGAATGTCCCGGGCGGGATGATCGAAACCGGTCCACGCCATACCTCGACGTCACCCGCCTTCACGGCTCGAACCTGGAGGAGGTAGTGCCCCGCACGGGGAAGGAAGCCGCCGTCCGCGAGCGGGATGGTCGGACCGATGGGCTCCGAGCTGTACTGTCTCGCGATCGGGATGAGCACCGCGTGCATCGTGGCTCCCTGCGAAGAAAGTTGCACCCGAGCCCCGGCGTTGAGCGCGGGTTCGGTGTCCGGAAACAGGAACGTCAATCCCTCGCGCTTCACCCCATCGGGGCCGGCACGGTCCTCCCGAAAGGTCGAGGGGTCCCACCGCCCGACAACAGATCCGTAGGTGAGGTCTAGGACATGGGGGCTCCGCCCGGTCGGTCCCGGCCGCGCACCCCCTTGGGATGAGCTTCCTTCCGTGGTCACGATTACGTCCGGTGCTGTTCTGCGGTCGAAGACCTGGATAAGGAGGGGCGGGACGGTTCCACCCTGAGTTATGGCGGGCCGGACACCGTTCGGGCGCAAGGCTTTCCAAGCGAACGCGCCGGCCGCTGCGAAGACGGCGATTGCGACCACGCCGGCGATGATCCTCTGACGAGGTCGGAGGGACGGAGGCGGGGAGGAGTGCTGCGGTCCCCTCGCGACAACGCCCCACAGGTCCGTCCGCGGTTCCAGCGTGCGCAGCTTCCCCAGCTCGCGCTCCCACCGGTCGGTCATGCCGACGGCTCCTCATCGCCGAGCAGTCGGCGAAGTTTGGTCCGCGCCCGGTGCAGATGGACGCGCGCCGTCGACGCAGCGATCCCCATGCGGGTAGCCGTTTCCTCCAACGTGAATCCCTCGAGATGGTGGAGCAGCACCACGGCACGCTGATTGGGTGAGAGGTGGCGCAGGGCTCCCATCAAGTCGTGGAGCTCCGGCGGTTCGACGGTTGTCTCGACCGCGGCGGCGAAACGGTGTTCGTGCCGGTGCGCGTCAACCGCCAGGCGGAAGGCCGTCCGGTAGATCCAGGCGACCGGGTCGCGAAGGCGCTCCTGCGTCATCGCGCGAGCGAACGCCTCTGCCGTGGCGTCCTCGGCGATGTCACGGCGGCCGCCCGTGAAGACGAAGAGCGCACGGAACAGTCCGCCTGATTCCTCGCGGAACAACCGTTCGTAGTCGGGCGCATCGGTTCGGTCGACCGTGAGGAGCCCTCTCTCTATCTGCGCGACGATCATGTCGGACGATAGACGGGGAGAACCTGTGGAATGTTTACGCGGACGGCCGGGCGACCACGTGGATGCGGCAGACCCGGAAACCCGAGAACTGATGCGGGAAGGAGGCGTAGACGCGGAAGAGGTAGTCGCCTGGTGGCGCCGATATCACCCGGTCGGGCCCGGTTAAGGGGATCGACGCGATCTTGACGTACGGCTTCGTGAGGGATCCGTAGGAGAGACGCGCATAGTCCTTCAAGGTCCCGTAGCCTGGGTTCACGAAGGAGATCGGTACCCCACTCACGACCGTCAATGTCTTGCCGGGAGCCGTGATGCTGTCCGGGAAGGGGTACGGATCGCCGGATCTGATACCGGTCGCACGGAGGAAGCCGCCCTTCACGTAGGCGCCGTTGACGGCGAACGCGATGAAGGGCTCGCCATGCTGGCCGAAGCCGTCGTTGAACCACAGGACCTGAAATGCGCCGGGTGAGCGGATCCACAACATGGTCCGCCATTCCTCCATCGTGTGCTCATACCGGGCGTGCGCGAAGAGCATGTAAAAGCCTGGGCCGGGCAGCACGCCACCGTCCGACAAGGTGATCGTCGATCCGGCTCGCTTGAAACGATGGGTGATCGGCGTCAGCGTCACCGCAGACGAAGTGGCCTCCGATGAAAGGTGTACCCGGGCGCCGGCGTTGAGCGCGGGGTCGGTGTCGGGGAAGAGATAGGGGTCGCCGTACGGTCCGCCCAGAGGCGTGTTGTGTCCGGCGGACGCCGGAGCAACCACCCCGGGAGACCACCTGCCGACGATCTGGCCATAGGTGATATCGAAGACCAATGGACTGTCTCCGCGCCCTGTGGCCTCGACGGTTCGAACGATGTCAGGCGCCGTATCACGATCGAAGAGATCGATGAACAGCGGTGGAACCGTGGCTCCATTGTCAGGGGTGCCGGTTCCGGTCCACGCGGCCGCGGTCAGGGGTCGGGCCACACTTGCGGTGAGCAGAACCGAGGTTGCGAACACACTCAGGACCAGCGCACCGACCAAGGAACGGTGGTGGTGGCGTCCGTCAGGGAACCGGGTCGTTTCGTATCCGCGCTGAGGGTGTCGGCTCAAGGGAGTCCTCCTCGAATGTGCTCGATCCTGGCGGCCGGGGGGGCGCGACGACCATCGTTGCGGGTAGTGCCGTCTGGGTCTGGGGGGGGGGGGGGGGGGGGGGGGGGGGGGGGGGGGGGGGGGGGGGGGGGGGGGGGGGGGGGGGGGGGGGGGGGGGGGGGGGG
>JAXDJX010000029.1:0-97908 GCA_034667405.1 Actinomycetota bacterium
ACTTCTTCCCCTTGACCTCGGCGCCGACCTCGAGCGACTCAGGCGGGTTGACGGTCTCCATCCACTCGCCGAGCTTCTCCTTGTCGTGGAGGAGCGCCCCGATGCGGGGCTCGGAGTACTCGTACTCCGGGCTCCAGAAGAGGGCGTCGAAGGGACAGACCTCGACGCAGATGCCGCAGTACATGCACAGGGCGTAGTCGATCGCGAACCGGTCCAGGATCTTCGCCGATCGGGCTCTTCCACCGCTGGCCGGCTCGTGCGCTTCCTTGTGGGCGTCGATGTAGATGCACCAGTCGGGACACTCGCGAGCGCACTTGTAGCAGACGGTGCAGTTCTCCTCTTTCAAGGCGATGACGCCCCGGGTGCGCGCCGGCAGATCGGGCTTGACGTGCGGATATTGCACCGTCATGGCGGGCTTGAGCATGGTCTTCAGGGTCACCCCGAGACCTTTGAGCAGGCCGAGACCGAAGCCCCCCTCCAGTTGCGCCTTCGTCTCCGCCATCACTCCCCTTACTTGCTCGCGACCTTGATGACCGCGACGACCATGATCTGCAACAACGACAACGGGATCAGGACCAGCCATGAGAAGCGCTGGAGCTGATCCTCACGCAGGCGCGGGTACGTGGCCCGCAGCCAGATGACCAGGAACGATAGCGCGCCGATCTTCCCCGCCATCCAGATGGGGGGCGGGAGCGGGATCAACGGCAGACCCTTGTACCCACCCAGGTAGAGCACCGACATCACCGCAGACAGCGCGACGATCCCCCCGTACTCGGCCAAGAGGAAGAAGGCGAACTTCAACCCCGTGTACTCGGTGTAGGCACCGAAGATGATCTCCGAGTCCGCGACCGGCATGTCGAAGGGCGGACGGGTGAGTTCGGCCAGGGAGGCGATGAGGAAGATGACGAACCCCAACAGCTGCCATGGGCGAACGACGTTCCACAGGCCCTGCTGCGCCTCGGTGATGCCGATGAGGCTGAGCGTGCCCGCTTGCATGACCACGGCCGCCGCCGCGAGCACCAACGGCAGTTCGTAGGCGATGAGCTGCGCGGCGGCGCGCAGGGCCCCGATCAGCGAGAACTTGTTCGCGCTGGACCACCCCGCCATGAGGACGCCGATCACCGACACCGACCCCATCGCCATGACGAAGAAGATGCCGACATCCAGGTTCAAGGCGAAGACGGTGGGGCTGAACGGGATGACCACCATCACCACGATGTAGGGGATCATCGAGACCGCCGGGGCCAGGGAGAACACGCTGCGGTCCGCCGCCGCCGGGATGATGTCCTCCTTCTGGATGAACTTCACGCCGTCGGCCATGAGCTGCGCCCAGCCGTGGAAACCGCCGGCTTCCATCGGACCCACCCGCGACTGCATGTGCGCGAGCACCTTGTGCTCCAGGTAGCCGACCATCAGCGGCGCCACCAGGAAGAACCCCAGCACGGCAACAGCTTTGATGACGATCACTAGCCAGACGTTCGAGAACCAGTCGTTGACGACGGACTGGCCGGTATGCGCGACGGCGAGGATCACTCGTCCTCGTCCTCCTCACCCTCGACGGCCCCCGGCCATGGCTTGGCCTCCCGGGTCATCAAGGTGAAGTCCTTGCGCAGCGGATGTCCTTCGAACGGCTCGGCGAGCAGGAGCTTCACCGGCTGCGGATGCCCGGCGAACTCGATCCCGAACATCTCGGTGGTCTCGCGTTCGTGCCAGTCGGCGGTGCGGTAGAGGTCGGAGATGGTGACCAAGCTCAGCGCGTCGGCGGCGAGCTTCACCTTGATGCGGACGTTGTGATGCGCCGACGTCGAGAACAGGTGCGTGACCACCTCCATCCCGGCGTCGCCCCAGTCGACCGCGGAAGTGAAGTCGCAGTAGTCGAAGCCCAGGTCAGGTTCGTCACGCAGGAACCGGACCACGTCGTGGTAGCGGGCGGCCGAGACCGTGGCGACGGCATGGCGGTGCTGCACCGCGATGTCGGTCACGTCATCGCCGAACTGCGCGCGCAGCCGACCTTCGATGTCCTCAGGAGCCAGCGGGCGTGTTGGCAAGCCACTTCTCCTGGATGTCCTCGTCCTTGATCTTCTCCTGCAGCTTGATGATGCCGTGCAGGAGCGCCTCCGGGCGCGGCGGGCAGCCGGGCACGTAGACGTCGATCGGCACGATCTGGTCGACGCCTTTGGTCACGGAGTAGCTGTCCCAGTACGGGCCACCGCAGTTGGAGCAGGACCCGAACGAGATGACGTACTTCGGCTCGGGCATCTGGTCGTAGACGCGTTTGAGGGCGGGGGCCATCTTGTCGGTGAGCGTGCCGGCGACAACCAGGAGGTCCGCCTGGCGCGGCCCATGGGCGAACGGGATGACGCCCAGACGGATGAAGTCGTTCTTCGAGGTGGAGGCAGCGATGAACTCGATGGCGCAGCAGGCGAGCCCGAAGTTCATCACCCAGAGCGAGTACCGGCGGCCCCAGTTCAGGATGAATTTCACGGGCTGGACCTTCGCGATGGGCGTCTTCTCGGTGATCAGGCCCACTTGAGCACCCCCTTGCGTCCGGCGTAGAGGAGTCCCGTGGCCAGGATGGCGATGAAGATGCCCATCTCGACCACGGCCGAGGTCCCGAGCGTCAGGTACACCCGCGCCCAGGGGAAGAGGAACACCGATTCCACATCGAAGATGACGAACAGGAATCCGAAGACGTAGTAGCGGACCTGGCTCTGCGACCACCCTTGGCCGACCGGGTCGATCCCGCACTCGTAGGTGGTGAGCTTGCTGAAGGTCGGATGGTGGGGAGCGATGAGCCGGCCGGCGCCGAAGGCGACGGCCACCAGCGCGGCGCCGGCGACGACGACCGCGAGGACAACCCCATAAGACTGGTAGTAGTCAGGCATCAGCTTCCCGGGCGCGGATTCTAGCAGCAGCGGTCATTCGCCCTGCTCCGCACCGCAACGTGCGGCCAGGAACTTCGCGAGCTGGACCAACGCGTGCTGCGCGGGACCCTCCGGAAGGCGGCGGGCCAGGGCGGTGGCGCGGTTCACTTCCGACGTGACGGCGGCCCGGGCGTGCTCGATGGAGCCGCCGTCGCCGACCAGTTTGATGGCCCGATCGAGCAACTCTCCATCGGGCGAACCTAAGGAGAGGATCCGGACCAGTTCGTCGCGGTGCGGACCGTGGAGGGCATGCAGCAGCGGCAGGGTGTAGACGCCCTCTTTCAGGTCTTGGCCCGGCTCCTTCTGGAGCTCGAGCTGCGTTGCGGTGAAGTCCATAACGTCGTCGGAGAGCTGGAACGCCAGGCCAAGGGATTCGCCGAACTCCGTGAGGATCTCGATGTGTTCGCTCGAGGCGTCCGAGAGCATCCCGCCCAGCCGGCAGGATGTGGCGATCAAGGCGCCGGTCTTGCGCCGGATGATCTCCATATAGCTGTCCTCGGTTTGGTCGAGCTTGCCCGCCGCCTCAAGCTCCCGCACCTGCCCGTCGCAGAGCACCGCGATGGTCTGCGCCAGGAGCCGGCAGACGTCGGTCCCGAGCTCGGCGGAGAGCTCGGAGGCCTTCGCGAACAGGAAGTCGCCCGTGAGGATGGCGACGGTGTTGTTCCACCGGACGTTGGTGGCGGGGACGCCGTGGCGGGAGTCGGCCTCGTCGATGACGTCGTCGTGATAGAGCGTGGCCACGTGGGTGACCTCGATGGCCACCGAGCCCGGGATCAACCGAGGGTCGGTGGGATCGCCGAAGTAGCCCGACAGCAGGACGAGCACGGGTCGGAAGCGCTTGCCGCCGGCCTGGAGGAGGTAGCGCGCGGTCTCCGCGAGCAGATCGGAATCCGCGGCGACGGCCTTGCTCAGCATCTCCTCGACACGGTCCAGCCGTCCGCGAACCTCGGCCTCCAGGGTCGCGTCGGGCGCCTCGAGCCCGGGGATCACACGCCTGCTCATCGCCTCACCATCTCAGAACCGATGCTGCATCGATAGCCTTCAGGATGACGCCAGGGACGACCCCCAGCACCAGGACACCGAGAGCCGGGATCGCGAGCACCGCGCGCGGCCAGACGGCCGTGTCGCGCTCGCCATCGCCATCCGGTTCCTCCATATACATGAGCACCACCACCCGTAGGTATACGAACGCCGCGACCACACTGGTGATGGCGCCGATGAGCACCAACGACCAGTTCCCCGCATGCAGGGCCGCCGAGAACACCTCCACCTTGGCGATGAAGCCCGCGGCGGGCGGGATGCCCGCCAGGGACAGGAGGAAGAGGGTCATGATCGCGGCCAGGAACGGGCTCCGCCGCGCGAGCCCTCGGTAGGTGTCGAGCGAGGTCAGTTCGTCTCCGCGCGCACTCACCAACATGACCACGCCGAACGCTCCCACCGAAGTGGCGGCGTAGGCCACCAGGTAGAACATCCCGGCACGGATGCCGACCGAATTCGCGGCGGTGAGCCCGACAAGGATGTAGCCGGCGTTGAGGATGCTCGAGTACGCGAGCATGCGCTTGATATCGGACTGCGCAACGGCGAACACCGCTCCCACCACCATGGTGACGGCCGCGATGACCCAGATGAGGGGCACCCAGTTCCAGGTGAGCGGCTGGAACGCCACGTCGAACACACGGATGAGCGCGAGGAACGCGGCGGCCTTCGTCGCGGCCGACATGAACCCGGTCACCGGCGTGGGGGCACCCTGATACACGTCGGGTGTCCACATGTGGAAGGGCACGAGGGCGGCCTTGAAAGAGAAACCCGCCAGCAAGAGCACCACCGCGAGCAGGGCGATCGACTGGTTGCCCGTCTGCCCCGACAGGCCGTGGGCCAAGGCGGCCAGGCTCGTTGAATCGACTGCACCGTAGGCCATCGCGATGCCGTACAGGAAGACGGCCGAACTGAACGCCCCCAAGAGGAAGTACTTCATCGCCGCTTCGTTGGATCCCCGTCGACCGGTCATGCCGGTGAGGACGTAGAGCGAGAGTGACAAGATCTCGAGCGCGAGGAACACCACGATGAGATCGGCCGCAGCGGTGATGAGCGTCATCCCCATGGTCGCGAACAACACCAGTGGGTAGAACTCACCACGGTAGAGCTTGGTATCCCGGGAGAAGTAGTGGGTCCCTAACAACAACGAGATCGCGGCGATAGAGACCAGCAGCAACCGTCCGAACACCGAGAACCGGTCGACGTTCACCATGCCGGCCATCGCCGTCGGCGGGCCGGAATACGTCCACAACGCATACGCCGCTGCCGCCGATGCAAAGGTTCCCGAGATCGCCAGCAGCAGATGCACGCGCCGGTCCGATCGCGGTGCGAACGCCTCGTAGAGAAGTCCGAGGATCGCGAACCCACCCAAGAACACCTCGGGGAGGATCGTCCACACGTCGAAGACGGGAGTCTTGATCACGGTGCGCTCCCCTCGGCCGGGGCGGCCGCGGGGGGAAGCACGGGCGCTGCGTCTTGCGCGTGCGCCGGGTGCACGCGCGCGACAACCGCGTTCGTGGTGGGTTGGATCTTGTCGGTGAGCAGCCGGGGCGCCACGCCGAAGACCAGGATGAGGCCCAGGATGGGCGCCAGGATCGCGACCTCGCGCACGCTCACGTCCGGCAGTGCGCGGTGTTCCTCGTGGACCGGACCGTACGCGAGGCGCTGGTAGGACCACAGGAGATAGATCGCGGCCAGGATCACGGCGATCGCCGCCAGCGACCCGAACCAATGGCTCACGCTGAACGTCCCGACGATCACCAGGAATTCACCGATGAAGCTGTTCAGCCCGGGGAGTCCGACGCTCGCGAAGACCGCGAACAGGAACGCTCCGGCCAGCCAGGGGGTGACGCCCGCCAGGCCACCGAGTTCGCCTAGCTGGCGCGTGTGCGTTCGGTCGTAGACCATCCCGACCAGAAGGAACAGTGCGCCGGTAGCCAGTCCGTGGTTCACCATCTGGAGGACCCCGCCGGTCATCCCCTGGCGCGTGAAGGCGAAGATCCCCAGAACCACGAACCCGAGGTGCGAGACCGACGAATAGGCCACCAAGCGCTTGATGTCGGTCTGCATGATGGCGCAGACCGCCCCGTAGATGATCCCGATCACCGCAAGCACCGAAACGAAGGTTGCGAAGTACTTCGCCGCCTCGGGGAAGAGCGCCAGGTTGAACCGGATGAGCCCATAGGCACCGACCTTCAGCAGCACACCGGCCAGGAGCACGGATCCGGCTGTGGGGGCCTCGGTGTGCGCATCGGCGAGCCAGGTGTGCAGCGGGAACAGCGGCACCTTGACGGCGAACGCCACGAAGAACCCCATGAACAGCCACCGCGCCGTTCCCGCCGAAAGCCCACCCGCCACGCTCACCAATGAACGCAGATCGAACGTTGCCTGCCCGGAGGCACCGGACTTCGAATAGAGGAAGAGGATGGCGAGCAACAGGAACGCCGACCCTGCCATGGTGAAGAGGAAGAACTTCACGGCGGCGTAGACGCGCCGCTCCCCTCCCCAACCGCCGATGAGTAGATACATCGGGACCAGCAACGCCTCGAAGAAGATGAAGAAGAGCAACAGGTCCAACGCGACGAACGACCCCACCACCGAGATCTCCAGGATGAGCATCGCCAGCATGTAACGGCGCACGTCCTTCTCGATCCGCCACGACGCCAATACGGCGAGCGGCATCAGGAACGTGGTCAGAAGCACCATCCACAAGCTGATCCCATCGATCCCCAGCAGGTAGGACAGACCGATCGACTTCACCCAGGCGGCGTGTTCGACCATCTGGAAGCCGCTGACGGCGGTGTCGAACCGGCCGACGATGACCAGCGAAGCCACGAAGGTGGCCACGGTGGTAAGGAAGGCGATCAGTTTCGTGATCTGGTCGCTCAGGTTCCGGCCCCCCCCGAGCAAGACGATCACACCCGCCAGCGGCAGGAACGTGGTGATGGTCAGGATGTGCGCCGTCATCCGCGCACCCCCGCCCAGAACAGCAGGGCGACCAGGCCGACGCCCAAGCCAAGCGCGTAGTTACGCACGTAACCCGTCTGCAGGTGCCTGCCCGCCGACGCCAGGCGTTTGACCCCTGCCCCGATGGCGTTGACCAGCCCGTCGATGATCTTCAGGTCCACGACGAACGCCGTGATGCCGGCGAACGTCCGGCCGGGCTCGACGAATACGGTCTGATACGCCTTGTCCACATACCAGCCGTTCTGCAACATCCTCGGGATCGGCTGAAGGCGTTCGCGCATGGCCAGCCAGTCGATCTTGCCCGAGGCGAAGACGTACCACGTGGCGATGAGCGCGCCGAGGGTGACCGCCACCGCGATGGCATCCATCACCGGAACCGTGAGGCCCGGTCCGGTCGGAACTCGGCCCGCGACGGGCTCGAGGAAACCTGCGAGCCGGCCCTCCGGCGTGAAGTTCAACCAGCCGGCGAACGCCGCCCCAACCGCGAGGACCGCGAGAGGGACCCACATCACCGGCGGCGATTCGTGCGCGTGCTCCGCCTCCTGGCTCCGCGGCTCGCCGAAGAACGTGAGGAACACGAGCCGGCCGATATAGGCGGCCGAGAGCAGCGCAGCGAACGTCCCCAACACGTAGACGGCGATCCGTCCCGTGTGGTTGGCGATCTCCAGGATGGCGTCCTTCGCGAAGAACCCGGCGAGGGGTGGCACGCCCGCCTGCGCGGCCGCGCCGATCAGGAACGTGAACGCGGTGATCGGCATGGTCTTCCGCAGACCGCCGAAGGTCTTCATGTCCGTGGCGTCGTGCGTTCCGTGCATGACCGAGCCCGCGCCCAGGAACATGAGCGCCTTGTAGAAGGCGTGGGCCACCAGCATGAACAGCGCCGCGGCGTAGGCGCGCATCCCGACCGCCATGAACATGAAGCCCAGCTGGCTGACCGTCGAATAGGCGAGAACGCGCTTGATGTCGTCCTGCCCGAACGCGCACGTCCCGGCGAAGATGGCGGTGACCAGTCCGACGACCAGGACCACGGTCATCGCGACACCGGAGAGTTCGAAGATGGGGTGCATCCGCACCACCAGGTAGACACCCGCGGTGACCATCGTGGCGGCGTGGATGAGCGCGGAGACCGGTGTGGGACCGGCCATGGCGTCGGGGAGCCACACGTGCAGCGGCACCTGTGCCGACTTCCCGATGGCACCGGCGAACAGCAGCAGCGCGATCGCCGTCGCCGCTCCCTTCGTGATGGCGCCCGCCGCCGTCGAGTTGAAGATGGCCGTGAAGTCCAGCGTCCCGAACTTCGCGACGATGAGCGCCAAGCCGACCAGCATGAGCGTGTCGCCGATCCTCGTGGTGATGAACGCCTTCTTCGCCGCCAGGGCGGCCTCGGGCCGGTCGAACCAGAAGCCGATCAGCAGGTACGAACAGAGACCCACGCCCTCCCAGCCCAGGTAGAGGAGCAGGAGGTTCTCGCCCAGCACCAGCATGAGCATGAAGAACACGAAGAGGTTCAGATAGGCGAAGAACCTCCCCACGCGAGGATCACCGTCCATGTAGCCGATCGCATAGACGTGGATGAGCGAACCCACGCCCGTCACCACCAGGATCATGATCGCCGAGACCTGGTCCAGTCGAAGGTCCGCCGCCACCGTGAAGTTCCCGACCTTGATCCAATCGAACAGGTGACGAACCACGAGCCGCCCCTCGGCGGGCAGAGACACGAGTTCCTTCACCAGCACGGCGCTGAGGACGAACGCAACCCCCATGGTGGCCGAGGCCAGGACCCCGGACAGCTTCCCCAGCCGCTTGCCGAAGAAGAGGTTGACCGCGGCTCCGGCCAGCGGGAGCGCAGGGATGAGCCAGAGGAACCGGAAGACCGTCTGGGTCATCCGCGAAGCTCCCGGGCGTCGTCGACGTTGACCGAGAAGCGCCTCCGGTACACCGACACGATGATCGCGAGTCCGACCACTACCTCGGCTGCCGCCACGATCATCGAGAAGAACGCGAGCACCTGGCCCTGGAGATCGCCGTGCATCCGAGCGAAGGCCACCAGCGCCAGGTTCGCGGCGTTGAGCTGGAGTTCGACGGACATGAAGATGACCAGGGCGTTCTTGCGAAGCAGAACTCCGGCCGTCCCCACCGAGAAGAGGATCCCGGAGAGCACCAGGAAGAAGGCGATCGGCGTCCTCACTTGGTCGCGTCCCTCAGGCGCGCATCGCGCTCTGCGTTCCGGGCGTTCGCTTCGGCAAGGGTGACGGCTTTCGCTTTGCGTTGCGCCAGGACCATCGCCGCGATCGCCGCCACGATGAGGAGGACCGACGTGACTTCGAACGGGAAGAAGTAGGTGGTGAAGAGCGGCTTCGCCAATGCTTCCGCGGTGCCACTCAGCGCGGAGGGCGGCACGTGCCGGCTGAACCCGATGCCCGCCCGCACCGCCAGCCCGATCTCGAGCGCCGCTCCCGCGGCCAGCGCCAAGCCGGCGATCCGCTGACCGCGGAGCCGTTCGCGCAGGTCCTCGTGCCGGTCCACGCCCAGCAACATGATGACGAACAGGAACAGCACCATGATCGCGCCGGCGTACACGATGATCTGCACGGCGAACAAGAACGGCGCGTCAAGGAGCAGGTACATCACCGAGATGCACATGAAATCGACGATGAGGAACAGCGCCGCGTGGACGGCGTTCCGCATGAAGAGCATCCCGATGGCCGATGCCACTGCGATCGGCGCAAAGACCCAGAACACGACGTTGTCGAGCGGCACTAGCCCTCCCGGTCCACGGGGTCCGTGCCGAGCGGCGGGGGCGGCTCCAACAGCCGCTCCTTCGTCCAGATGGCGTCCTCACGGCTGGTGAACGCCATCTCGTAGTAGCTGGTGAGCGTGAGCGCGCGGGTCGGACAGGCCTCGACGCAGAGCCCGCACATGATGCAGCGCAGGTAGTTCACCTGGTAGTCCTCCGCGTAGCGTTCGCCCGGACTAACGGGGTTCTCCGGATCGTTGTTCGCGCCCTCCACCCAGATGGCGTCCGCGGGGCACGCGAACGCGCAGAGCTCGCAGCCGATGCATTTCTCCAAGCCGTTCTCGTGGCGATTCAAGAGGTGACGCCCGATGTGCGAACGCTCGGGACTCGGGACGATGACATCCGGGTAACGCTCGGTGTTGTCACGACGGAACGTCTGCTTGAACACGGTCGCCATACCCTTGGCCATGGCCCAGGCAGAGGCGCCGAGCCCCTGCGGCACGGGCGGGCGGCCCGGTTCCTCCGGCTCGACAGCGTCGCGCGGCTCATCGCTCAAGACGGCACCTCCTGGGTAGGTTTCTGCAGGACGGGGATGACCAAGGAGGCGATGAGTCCGACCCCCAGGATCGCCGAGGCCGCGATGAACGTTCCGCGTGTCCGGCCGTACCGATCGGGGAAGACGATGATGGCTCCGGTCGCGAGGACCCAGAACAGTCCGAACGGGATGAGCACCTTCCATCCGAAGTTCATCAGGCGGTCATACCGCAGGCGGGGAAGGGTTCCGCGAACCAGGATGAGCACGTAGATGACCGCGGTGAGTTTGAAGAGGAACCACAGAAGTGGCCAGAGCCATAGCGCCCAGCCCGGGTGGGGTCCGCGCCAGCCGCCCAGGAACAGCGTCACCGCGATGGAGGACACGGTCACCGTGTTCACGTACTCGCCCAGGTAGAACATCGCGAACTTGATCCCGGAATACTCCGTGTGGAACCCGGCGACCAGCTCGGATTCGGCCTCTGCGAGATCGAAGGGCGGGCGGTTGACCTCGGCGAGCGCGCAGATCATGAACACGACGAACGCCGGGAACTGCGGCACGATGTTCCACACGTGCGTGGCTTGGTAGGCGACGATCCCCGACATGCGGAGCGTCCCCGTGTACATGAGCACGGCGACCAAAGCCAGACCCATCCCCACCTCGTAGCTGATCATCTGCGCCGTCGAACGGATAGAGCCGAGCAACGGATAGTTCGACCCGCTGGACCAGCCGGCCAGAACCACCCCGTACACGCCGACGGAGGTCATGGCCAAGATCCAGAGCAATCCGATGTTCAGGTCCGCCAGCTGGAACTGGATGGTCCGCCCGAACAGGGTGACGTGCGTGCCGAACGGGATCACCGCGAACGCCAGGAAGGCGGGGAACATCGCGAGGATGGGGGCGATCTCATACACCACGCGATCGGCGTTGGTGGGCGTGATGCCTTCCTTGAAGAACAGCTTGATGCCATCGGCGAGCGTGACCAGGATGCCGCGCGGACCCGCCCGCATCGGTCCGGCCCGCGTCTGCATGTCCGCGATCACCTTGCGCTCCATCCAGATGTAGAGCAGCACGGAGATGAGCAACGCGAAGAACACCACGACCACACGCGCGGCCAGGATCACCCAGTCGACCCAGTTCATGCGCTCTCACCCCCAACGGCAACCGAGGCGAGACCTTCCGCCGAGTCGTCGGTGTCAGGGCCGGTCACGGTGGCAGCGATCGTCCAGGTTCCTCGAAGCAGCGTGTTCGCTGCGAACCCCGGCTGGTTGAACGGCACGAAGGCGGAACCTTGAGCGATGCCGTCGCTGATGCGGACGGGCAGTTCCGCCTCTCCCGCGACCGTGCGGACGGTGACGCGGGCGCCGTCGGTGATTCCGCGCGTGGCTGCGTCGTCGGGGTGGAGTTCCAGGAACGGCTCGGTGCCGAGCGCGGCCTGGAGTTCGTCGGAACGCTCGGACAGGCGGCCGTCGTCCACCAGGAGCGGGTAGGTGAACAGGGCCAACTCGCCGTCGGCGGGTTCGATCGGACCAACTCGCGCCGGCGAGACATCGCTCGTCGTCGTCGCGCGGGACGCCACGAGCGGCGCCATATCGGCGTGCAGCTCGTCGAGCCTGTCGAAGCCGAGGTCACCGCCCATGGTCGTCGCGATGATCGCGAAGATCTCCCAGTCGGGCCGAGAGATCCCCTTGCCGCCACGAACGGGACGGATCCGCTGCGAGCGGCCTTCCCACGTCGTGACGTGACCGTCCTTCTCGATGAAGGCGCTCGCAGGAAGGAACGCATCGGCGTAGGGCTCAAGCGACCCGAGCTCCAAGGACTGCACGACCCTCACCGGCACGTTCGCCAAGGCGCGTGCAACGAGGTCCGCGTCGGGATAGTCGCGCAACGGATCGACCCCGATCAGGAAGAGGACGTCGATCTCGCGGTTGGCGGCGGCCTCGAGGATCCCCCGCCAGTCCCGGCCCGGCTCGGCGGCGGCACCCATGAGGGGACCACCCCACGCCGCCTCCACCTCGGCGCGGTCCTCCGCGAGCTGGACGTTCCGCCCACCGGGCAGGAGCGTGGGGGCCACTCCCGCCACGAGCGCACCGCGATCGTTCGCGCGGCGCGTCACGGCCGCCCACCTCGCCCCGGACCGTGTCGCGAACTCGACCGCGCTCCAGGCACTGCTGCCATCATGCAGACGGGGTCCGACCAGTACCAGCCCCCCTTCACCGACTTCGGTCAGGGCAGCCCGAACCTCGGCCAGCGGAGATCCTTGCTCCTGCGAGGAGGCGAACGCCTCGCCTTCGGCGCCTGCCCGGATGAGGATGTGCGCGGCGACGTCGTGCAGGCGCGTCACGCGCGGTCCCACGACGAAGATCTTCGCGCCACGTTTCGCGGCTTTGCGCAGGCGCAGGTGAAGGATCGGCACCTCCTGTTCGGCGTCGAGTCCGGCGACCACGATGACCTTCGCGTGTTCGACGTCGGCATAGGTCGCTGTCGCCGTTCCCGAGGCGACCAGCGCATCCGCGGATACCCCCAGGCCGCCGTCGCGCCGGTGGTCCAGATCGTTCGTGTGCATCACCGTCCGCGCGAGTTTGGAGAGCGCGTAGTAGTCCTCGTCCATGAGCCGCCCGCCCGTGAGGAACGCAACCCGTTTCCCGTCGCACCAGCCGGCGATCCGCTCGACGACCTCGCCGAACGATGCCGGTTCCAGCCCGCGGTCGCGGATGAGCGGTGTGGTGACGCGGTCCGGCGAGTCCGGGAACCGGAAGGCGTACCGCCCCTTGTCGCAGTTCCAGGTGTCGTTCACGTCCAGGTTGTCGCGCGCCAGCTGCCGAACCACCTCGCCGCGCCGGAGATCCACCTTGAGGTTGCAGCCGGCGCTGCAATGGGGACAGACGCTGTCCGCCGTCGACAGATCGAAGGGCCGCGCGACGAACCGGTACGGCGTGGACGTGAGCGCTCCCACCGGGCAGATCTGCACGGTGTTTCCGCTGAACGGCGAACGGAAGTCTTCGCCTGCAGCGATGGCCACGCGTTCGCCCGCCCCGCGCGCGTAGAGCTCCAGGAACCGATCACCGCTGATCTCGTCGCAGAAACGCGTGCAGCGGGCGCAGAGAACGCATCGCTCGCGGTCCAGGTTCACCAGCGGGGATAGCGGAAGCGGCTTCGGCCACACGCGCTTGGCCTCGGTGAACCGGCTCTCCCCCGGCCCGAACTCAAGGGCCTGGTCCTGTAACGGACACTCCCCGCCGCGGTCACAGATGGGGCAGTCGAGCGGATGGTTGAGCAAGAGGAACTCGAGGTTGGCGACCTGCGCCTCGGCCACGGTGTCGTCGGTGTTCTGCGTTCGGACGACCATGCCTGGCGCGACGGTGGACGTGCACGAGGTCGCGAGCTTGGGCTGTCCCTCGATCTGCACGTAACACTGACGGCAGGCGCCTGCCGGTTCCAGCATGGGGTGGTCGCAGAAGCGTGGGATCTCGATGCCGAGCTGTTCGGCCGCGCGGATGACGAGCGTCCCCTTGGGGACCGTCACCTCTTTCCCGTCGATGGTGAGCGTCACCATGTCGCCGCTCACGACGCCACCTCCTCGGCGGCCGCCGGCGTGCGATCGGCGGGAGCCCCCGTGAGCGGGCAGTACCCCAGACGAACGTGCTCCTCGTATTCCTCGGCGAAGTGTTTGAGGCTGGAGTTGATGACGGAGGCCGCGCCGTCTGCGAGCGCACAGAACGCCCGGAAGAGGATGTTCTTCCCCATGTCCTGCATGAGTCCCATGTCCTCTTGGCGGCCGTAGCCGTTCTCAAGGCGCGTGAGGACTCGGGTGGCCCACCAACTTCCCTCGCGGCAGGGCGTGCACTTCCCGCAGGACTCGTGCGCGTAGAACTCGACCATCCGTCGCGCGGCCTCGACCACGCAGTCCGTCTGATCCAGCACCATGATCGCCCCGGTGCCGAGCAACGAGCCGGCGGCGGCGACCGATTCGTAATCGAGCGCCAGGTCCAGATCCGCCCCCGTCAACAGCGGTGTGGACGAACCCCCGGGGGTGAACGCCTTCACCGTTCCCCCGGCCAGCACGCCGCCGGCGTACTCCTCCAACAACGTGCGGAACGGCGTGCCCATCGGGATCTCGTAGTTCCCGGGACGTTCGACCTTCCCGCTCACGGTGAACATCTTCGTGCCCGGCGACTTCTCGGTCCCCATCTCGCGGAACCACTCGGCGCCCTTGAAGACGATGTCCGGGACGTTCATGAGGGTCTCGACGTTGTTGATGACCGTCGGACTCGCGTAGAGGCCCTCGACCGCGGGGAACGGCGGACGCAGACGCGGCTGTCCGCGCAATCCCTCCAGGGAGTTCAGCAGGGCGGTCTCTTCGCCGCAGATGTACGCGCCCGCGCCGCGGTGCACCACGATGTCCAGGTCGTAGGCACTGCCCGCGATCCCCTTGCCCAGATAGCCCGACGCGTACGCCTCTCGGACGGCACGCTCCATCACCGTTCCCTGCCAGAGGTATTCGCCCCGAACGTAGATGAACGCGGTGTGACAATTGATGGCCCGCGCGGCGATCGCCGTCCCTTCGATGAGCCGGTGCGGGTCGCGTTCGCCGAGTTCGCGGTTGTTGCACGTGCCCGGTTCGGATTCGTCGAAGTTCACGGTGACGTACGTGGGCTTGCCGGTGTCCTGCGGCACGAACGACCACTTCATCCCCGTGGGGAACCCGGCTCCGCCACGACCGCGGAGGCCGCTCGCCTTCACCACGTCGATGAGTTCGCCCGTGTCCATCTCGAGCGCCTTCTTCAAGCCCCCGTATCCGCCTTTGGCGACGTAGCCATCCACGGCGACGACACTCGGATCGTCCCAGTCCCGGGTCAACCGACGCTCGAACGTCACGGCGCACCCTCCGCGGGGTCGTCGTCGAAGCCGGCCAGGACGCGCGAGGCGTGACGGAAGCTCTTCATCACGGGGCCACGCGCGGGTTCGGGAACCGAGCCTTCGCGCAGCGACGTGATGAGTTCCCGGATCCGCTGCGGCGAGACGTTGTCGTGGTCGGCGAAGTTGATCTGCACCGCCGGCGCGAAGTCGCAGAGGCCCAGGCACTCCTCTTCGTGCAGCGTGAGCACGCCGTCGTCGGAAACCTCTTGTCCGTGGTCCATCTCGGCCGCACGATGGGCTTCCTCGTAGACATCTTTCGCGCCGCGCAACGCGCACGCGAGGTTGGTGCAGACGTTCACGACGTGCGTCCCGGTGGGACGGAGGCGATACATCGAGTAGAACGTGGCGACGGCCTCAACCTCGGCGGTGGTGATGCCGAGCAGTTTCCCGATCTCGACCAACGCGTCGTTGGTGACCCGGCCGTCCACGGCCTGCGCCAGGTAGAGGAGCGGCATCAGCGCGGAGCGTTCGCCACCCTTGGGATACCGCGCGATCACCGCACGCGCGTCATCAAGGACACTCCCCTCGAAGATCGCCATCAGCGGTCCACCCCACCCATCACCGGATCGATCGACGCGATGGACGCGATGGCGTCGGCCACCAGGAATCCCTCGACCATGATCGGGGTCGCCTGCAGATTGACGAACGACGGATCGCGGATCTTCACGCGGTACGGCCGGTGCTCGCCGTTCGAGACCACGTAGAAGCCCAGTTCCCCGCGCGGAGATTCGACGGCGGAGTAGACCTCGCCGGCAGGAACTGCAACCCCTTGGGTCGACAGCTTGAAGTGGTGGATGAGCGCCTCCATCGACTCTTCCATGATGTGACGCAGGTACTCCGGGTCGTTGCCGATCCCGTCCGGACCCACCGACAGGCGTCCGGGGAGCGCGATCTTCGGGTCGTCCACCATGACCGGGCCCGGTTCGCGCAGCCGGTCAAGACACTGGGCCGCGATCCGGAGCGACTCCCGCATCTCATCCAGCCGAACCTCGAACCGTGCGAAGGCATCGGCTTCCGTCCGCGTGATGACGTCGAACTCATACGTCTCGTACCCGCTATAGGCGGCGTCCTTCCGCAGGTCCGCCGGGTTCCCGGTGGCCCGGAGCATCGGGCCCGTCACGCCCAGGCGAAGCGCGTCGGTCTCGGTGAGGATGCCAACCCCTTTGTTGCGCTCCAGCCAGATCGGGTTCTTCGACAGGAGGGTTTCGTACTCCCCGATCCGCTTGGGCATGATTCGGAGGAACTCGCGGATCTTCGTCTCGCCCCCATCGGGCAGGTCCATGACGACACCGCCGATCCGGATGTAGGCGTGGTTCATCCGCAAGCCGGTGACGGCTTCGAAGATGTCCATGATGATCTCGCGCTCACGCAGGCCGTAGAGCATGATGCTGACCGCGCCCAGCTCCAGTCCGCTGGTGGCCAGCCACACCAGGTGGGAGCTGATGCGGTTGAGTTCGCTGAGCATGACGCGAAGGATCTGAGCCCTTGGTGGAACCTCGATCCCCAAGAGTCGCTCGGCCGCCATGCAGTACGCGAGCTCGTTGTGGAACGGGCTGAGGTAGTCGGCGCGGGTGACGAACGTAACGCCCTGCTGCCACGTGCGGTATTCGGTGTTCTTCTCGATCCCAGTGTGGAGGTAGCCGATGATCGGCTTGCACCCGACGATGGTTTCCCCGTCCAGCTCCAGCAGCAGCCGAAGGACCCCGTGTGTGGACGGGTGCTGAGGACCCATGTTCATGATCATGGTTTCCTGGCGGATCTCGCCGGTGTCGTCGCGAAGCATGGGATCGGTCTCCATCACGTCGTCCTGGTGTCGACCGGCGGGATGAACGCCCCGTGATAGCGCGTGTTCACTCCGCCCAGTTCCTCGTCCTTGCGGAGCGGGTGGCCCTCCCAGTCATCGGGCAGGAGGATCCGCGTGAGATCGGGATGCCCGTCGAACACGACCCCGTAGAGATCGAAGACCTCACGCTCCAGCCAGTTCGCCGTTGGGAAGGCGTCCGTGACGCTCGGGATGTGCGGATCCGCTTCCGAGAGGCCGACCTTCACGCGAACCCGGCGGACGGGCCCGCCCATGGTGCGCAGTTCGTAGGCGATCCAGAGCCGGGGATCGTTCCCCGGCCAGTCGGTCGCGGTGACACAGGCCAGGAACGAGAACCCCTGCTGCTCCCGCAACCACTCGAGCGATCCCAGGAGCTCGTCACGGCCAACCGTCACCGTGATCTCGCCCCTGGCCTCGACCACATCGGGGAAGCGCGCAGCGATGTCCGGGGGCAGGCTCACTTGAACGGCTCCTTCGTCCTGACCTTCTCGTGCAGCTTCAAGATGCCGTGCATGAGCATCTCGGGCTTGGGCGGGCAGCCGGGCACGTAGATGTCGACGGGCACGATGCTGTCGACGCCCTGCACGACCGCGTAGTTCGTGAACATCCCGCCTGCGCTCGCGCAGACGCCCATGGAGATGACCCAGCGGGGCTCGGGCATCTGGTCGTAGATGCGGCGAAGGACCGGCGCCATCTTCTGCGACACGCGTCCGGCGACGATCATGAGGTCGGCCTGACGGGGGGATCCGCGGAACAGCTCCATCCCCCACCGGCTCAGGTCGTATTGCCCGGCACCGGCCGACATCATCTCGATGGCACAGCACGCGAGGCCGAAGGTCGCCGGCCACATCGATTGCTTCCTGGCCCACCCAACCGCGCGGTCCACGCTGGTGAGCAGGATCCCGCGGCGTACCTCTTCTTCGATCTCTTCTTCGCTCTGACCCAGCTTCACGCCTTCGATCCGCTCAACCGGCATCGGCCACCTCCAGGACTTCGGGATCGGGCAATGGGGCAAGGATGAGGTCGTCGATCGGCGTAGAGGCGCTGTGCGCCCAGTCGAACCCGCCTTTGCGCCAGATGTAGGCGTAGGCCACGAACACCAATCCGATGAACACGGTCATCTCCACCAAGCCGAAGAGGCCGAGCTTGCGGAACGTCACGGCCCACGGGAACAGGAAGATCGTCTCGATGTCGAAGATGATGAACAGCATCGCGACCACGTAGAACTTCACGCTGAAACGCTCGCCCTTGGGCAGCCGAACGGGATCGTTCCCGCATTCGTAGGCGGAAAGCTTGACGGGGTTCGGGTGACGAGGACGAAGGACGCTGGACACCGCGAGCGAGGCGATGCCGAAGACCAGCGCCAATCCGCCCAGGATCACGATGGGCAGGTAGTCGCTCAGCATCGCCGGTCTCCGTTCATCGCATGCCCGCAAGTCGTTGGAGGAGATAGAAGAGCTTGTCCTGCGCGTCGCCGTCCTTGCCGTCGGTGAGGTTGGCCATGACGCGCATCGCGAAGGCCATGATCCGTTTGTTCGGCAGGAGGTACTTCGTTGCGCGGCCCATGATGGCCGGCTTCCCGATGATCTTCGCGAACCCACGCCCGATGACGAAGTAGTCGCCGTAGCGGTCGGCCAGGGCCTGCGGGTAGGTCTGCACCAGCCCTGGGCGATCCTTCACCAGAGCCTCGTGGATGAGTTCGGCCGCGGTCTCGCCCGATTCCATCGCGTACCCGATGCCCTCGCCGTTGAACGGGTTCACCAGGCCGCCGGCGTCGCCGATCAGCACCATCCCCGGAACGGCCATCGGCTTGCGGTTGATGCTCATCGGGAGCGGTCCCGACAAGATCTTGCCGTCCGCGTGCTCCTCGGTGATGCCCCACTGCCCGGGCAACATCGTCTCGAACGCCTTGAAGAGCCGCTGCGCCGAGACTTCCTTGAAGTTCTTGAAGGTGTTGAGGAGCCCGGCACCGAGGTTGATCTGCCCTCCGGCCACCGGGAACAGCCACCCGTATCCGGGCAGGAGCAGGTCTCCCTCCCACAGGTCGAGCCACGATTCGAACCACGGCCCTGGGTGATAGCTGGTGGTGTAGTAGCGGCGCGCCGCGATGCCCAGCGGGCGCGAGTCGAGACGCTGCACGCCTGCAGGCTTCGCGAACCTGCTGGCCGCGCCGTCAGCGGCGATGACATAGCGAGCCCCGATGTCGAACGGCTCGGCGTCCTTATCCTCCGCCGAACGCGTCCGGGCGCCCTGCACCCACCCGTCGCGGATGATGGGCTCGAGCGCCTCGGTCTGCTCCATGAACCGGGCGCCGGCCTTCTGCGCCCGCTGCATGAGCAACATGTCGAACTCCTTGCGGGGCATGACCAGGCCGTAGCCGGGCCACGAACTGAGCTGGGGCCACGGGAGATCGATGGTCGCGCTGCGGGAGTGGACCCGCAGCCCCATCACCCGCTCGTAGCCCGGGTCCTCGGTGTCCACACCCATCTTGAGCATCGCCGCGACCGCACGTGGGGTCAGTCCGTCCCCGCACACCTTTTCCCGGGGGAACGCGGAGCGATCCACGACCGTGACATCGACGCCGTGGCGCGCCAAGTGATAGGCCGCGGCTGAGCCTCCCGGGCCCCCGCCGACCACGAGCACGTCGGTCTCGATGTTCCTGCTCACACCCACCCCCGAGTGCTTGTGAAAACTTTCACAAGTTCAGGCTACCGAACTCAGTCGCCCGCTGCACGAGGGAGCCTACGACCGGCCCTATGGTGCGGCAATGCTGCAGGTCAAAGGCTCGTTCGATGGTCCCAGGCATCGATGTCCCCCGACCCCAGATGCAGGAACGCCAGCGCAGGCACCGAGGCGGTGAATCGTTCGAATCCGTCGTCGGCCAGGAACGTCCGGTATTTCTCGTGGAACGCCGTCATCGGGGCGCGGAGAGCCGGGTCTTCCACCGTGATCGGCGTGGCGATCCCGTAGAGCCGGACCCCCGCCAGATCGACCCATTCATGGCCCCGATCGATGACCGCGCTCACCCGCGGTTCGGTCACGGCGTTCTTCCAGGTGATGTCGTCCTGCCGCGTGGCGACATAGAGCCCGTCCTCGAGCCAGACGAACCAGCGCGTGGCGATGTGAGGGGCACCGTTGGCGCCGACGGTGGCGATCCGGCAGGCCGGCACATCGCGGAAGGCCTTCCGGAGTCCTTCGTAGACCTCCATCAGGCTCGCACCATCCCCGCAAGTTCGAAGAGGGCGGCCGCGGCGACCGGCTCCAACCCGACGTCGCTCGATACGGCCTGAGACGCGCTCACGAGCCGGTCGACGGTCTTGGCGGTTGCCCCGTGCGTGGCGTCCCCGTCCCGGAGATCGTCGCGCAGCTGGAACGCCTCGCCGAGCGGTTCGCCGAAAGCGACCAGCGCCCGGAGCAGATCGCCGTCGATCCCGTCCTCCGATGCGAGGTCGGCGCCCATGAGAAGCGGTCCGGTGACGGTGTATCGCCCCCCTTTGAGGTTGGCGGCAAGCCGGCCGGCGCGCTGATCCGAACGCGCCTTCCCCGAGACGTCCAGGAACTGTCCGACCGCCATGTCGCGGCGGACCGCGTACGCCCTGGCCAGGGCCCGTGTCACCCGAGACGTGTCGAAACCGCTGGTCAGAAGCAGTTCGTCGGCCCAGACGGCCGCCAGGTCGCCGATGAGGATGGCGCCCGAGATGCCGGTTCGATCCGCGTCCCCGTCGCCCGCAGCTGCCGCGTCGGTGGCCAGGTGGGCATGCACCGAGGGCGCGCCCCGACGTTCGTCCGCTCCGTCCATCACGTCGTCATGGATGAGCGCGAACGTATGGAAGAGTTCCAGCGATGCCGCCGCGCGGATGATCCGATCGTCGGGAACACCGCCCGCCGCGCGATAGCCCCAATAGCCGAGTGCCGGGCGCAGCCGCTTGCCTCCCGAGTCCACGAGGCGAAGAACCTGGTCGGCCGGCGTGACCGCCGCAGGATGGAGTGTGGCCAACTCGGCACGCTTCTGCGTCAGGAACGCCAGGAGAGCGGCGTCGACGTCGGCGCGAAGGTCCTGGGGCGAGGGTGAGATCAACACGGGATCCGGGCTCACGCGGCACAGTATCGCCGAACACCGGATGTTCGGACGACGGACGTATCATGGCGCCGCCCGATGCCGACCATGACCCGATTCCAGAAGCTCACCCTCGCCACCGCGGCCGTCACCGTGGTCCTGTTCGCCGTCGGCGGATTGGTGCGTGGGACGGGGTCGGGCCTTGGATGCTCCACCTGGCCGCTATGCACCCCCGGACACCTCTTCCCTAGCGGGAACATCCACTCGCTGATCGAGTTCTCGCACCGCATCTTCGTGGTCTGCACCACGATTCTGGTCGCGGTCACGGCGTACTTCGCCTGGAAGGACCACCGTGGCGACAGCTCCATCGTGCGAGCTGCCCTCATCGCCCTTCCGCTGGTCCTGGCGCAGGCGGTGGTCGGCGGACTCCTCGTCAACCACGAGCTCGACCCCTATTGGGTCACGGGACACTTCGTGGTGGCCCTTGTGTTCGTCGCCGATGTCATCTACCTGGCCGTACAGTCGTTCCGGACGGAGCGGCCCGGGCGACAGGGCAGCGTCGATGCGGCACTCGCGGGCTTCTCCCGTCTCACGATGACCATCGCGGCCGGCACCGGCTTGCTGCTGCTCGCCGGAACGTGGGTGCGGGTCAGAGACGTGACGAACGGGCTGGCCTTCACCGACTGGCCGCTCGCCGACGGCAAGTTGGTTCCTGCGCTTGGGGGCGTCGCGACGCCGACATTCCTGCACCGGGTGCTGTCCGCCGTCGTATCCGTGCTGGTGGTCTACGCGGTGATCCGCGCAAGGACGATGGCGCCCAGGCAGCGGCAGCTGGTTCGGCTCACGACGCTCACGCTGGCGCTGTTCTTGGTGCAGATCATGGTGGGGGCCGCGCAGGTCTGGACGCACCTGAAGCCATGGGCCGTGGTGGTCCACGTGGGAGTGTCGGTGCTCATCTGGGCGTCGGTGGTCACCCTGGCGGTTATCGCACGCGGGCTCAGCCGGCACGCCGAGCCGGCCGTCCTGGGCGAGGAACTGCGAGCCGCAGATGCCGGCCTGCCGCCGCTGCGAGATACGCTCACTGCCTACTACCGGCTGATCAAACCGCGGATCATCATCCTCCTGCTGATCACGACGGTGCCTGCCATGATCCTTGCAGGGCACCGCGTTCCGTCGATCTGGCTCATGCTCGCGACCCTGGTCGGCGGTACGGCCGCCGCGGGGTCGGCCAACGCGATCAACATGTACCTGGACCGCGACATCGACGAGATCATGCAGCGGACCCGCTCGCGCCCGCTCCCCTCCCAGGCGGTGACACCCGAGCGCGCGCTGCGGTTCGGGTTCTTCCTGGGAGCGCTGTCGTTCTTCTTCCTTGCCATCCTGGTGAATACCGTGGCGGCCTCGCTGGCCCTATCCGCGATCGCCTTCTACGTGTTCGTCTACACGATGTGGCTGAAACGTTCGACGGCGCAGAACATCGTGATCGGAGGTGCGGCCGGCGCCGCTCCGGCGTTGATCGGGTGGGCGGCGGTCACCGGCGGATTGGCGCTCCCCGCGTGGATCTTGTTCGCGATCGTGTTCGTGTGGACGCCGCCGCATTTCTGGGCGCTCGCCATGCGCTACGAGGGTGACTACGCGGCTGCCGGAGTCCCGATGCTGCCGGTGGTCCGCGGCCAGGACGAGACGCGCCGCCAGATCTTCCTGTACTCGCTCCTGCTCTTCGCCGTCACGATCGCGCTGTGGCCACTCGGCCACATGGGCACGGTCTATCTGGTCGTGGCCGTCGGGCTGGGAGGGGTGTTCTGCTATAAGGCCCTGATCCTCTGGCGGACGCCTTCCCCTCAGCGCGCGTGGAAACTCTTCGGCTTCTCGATCGTGTACCTGTCAGCACTCTTCGGCGCCGTGGCCGTGGATGCCGTGCTCCCGGTGGCTCCGCTGCGCTGATCGTTGGCTAGGGAGCACCCGAAGGCGATGACGAGGCGGAGTTCGGCGACGCGAGGACCACGTCCAGGTAGTGGCGAACCTCCGCCGCGGACGTTTTCCCGAGGAAGAGATATCGCTGCATCCCGGAGGCGTCCACGATGACCGTGTCGGGGACCCCCGAGAACTTCAACTGCGCGGCCGTGCGACCCGAGGGGTCGGCCACACTGGGATAGGGAACGTCGTATCGCGCCAACCACGTTCGGGCGGCTGCATTGTCATCCGCGTAGTCCACGCCCAGGAACTCGACGCCTTCCGAGCGGTAGGCATGCGCGATCCTGACCAGATCGGGCTGTTCGAGCCTGCAGGGCGTGCACCATTGCGCCCAGACGTTCAGGACCAAGACTTTGCCAAGGTAATCGGCACTCGAGAGCTTCGATCCGTCGGTGACGGAGAGACCCGAGATGGTAGGGAGCGGTTCGTGCATCGTCACCACGTGGGACGAACCGGCGCTCTTCGTGCATCCGGGCAATACGAGCATGAGGAAGAGCGCGAGGGCGAGGGTCCGGCGCATAGGGCCTCACGCTAACAGCGGAGGACGCAGAGGAGGGTCACTTGACGGTGACGGTTCCCGTCATGGTGGTGTGGACATCGCATCGGAAGTAATAGGTGCCCGGATCGAGCGCCGGGATGTCGTAGACGGTGGTCGTCGGTCCGGTGACGACCTCGCCGTTGAACACCGGGGTCGCGTACCCGCTGTCCGAGTAGATGGCGAAGTTGTGCGGCGTGCCGGAGTCCTTGTTGTCGAAGGTGAGAGCGATCCCTTTGCCTGCCGGCAACATCAGCGAAGACGTACTGAACTGGATCGCCTGCGCACTGATCTCGGCCGCGGCGCTGGCTCCGCCGCCCCCGTCGCCCGGCTTGGGGGATGCCGATGTCGATGTGGGCGGCGGAGGAGGCTCCGAACCGCCGCCGTCATGACCGCCCGACCCACCAACCACCACGGTTCCCGCCATCGTGGGATGCACGTCGCAGTGGAAGTAATAGGTGCCGGCGTCCAGAGCCGGGACGTCGTAGGTGATCTTGTTCGGCCCCGTCACCAGATCCCCGGTGAAGACGGATGTGGTGTGGGCCTCATCGGAGAAGATCGCGATGTTGTGCGGGGTTCCCGCGTCCTTGTTGTCGAAGTTGATCGTGGACGGTTGCGCCGCGGGCAGTTCGATCTTGTCGGTGGAGAACTTGAGGCCGCTCGCGCTGATGTCGACCCCACCTGCCCCGCCGGCGCCCTCTGCGACGGTGAGTTCGCCGTGCATCGTCGTGGGATGCACATCGCAGTGGAAGAAATAGGTGCCCGCCTCAAGCGGCTTCACGTCCACCGTGAGCTTCGCCGGACCGGGAACCGGAGGTTTGGTCCCCAGGAGCGCGGCCGAGGGGTCCTTTGCCGGGTCCGCCGCATACACGGCCACGTTGTGGGGAACACCTGCCTCCTGGTTGTCGAGCACGATCTCGATGGGTGCGCCCGGAGCGGCGGACAACGTGGTCGGCTCGAACCCCTTCGCTGCGGCGCCGGGGGGTGCGGTGAGGGCGAGCACCTGCGGCGGCACGGAATGGCCCGCCTCGGGCTCGGGTCCGGTCGTGAGGATCGCGGTACCCCCGATGAGCATGCAGGAGCCGACCACCCCGACCGTGAGTCCCGCCAGCGCGCCGCTCGATACTTTCTTCCGTGTCGCGACGAACGTGGCGATCCCCATGATTGCGATCGCTGCGGCAAGCGCCACCGCCGTCGCCGCGTGGTGGGACACCGACAACAGGATGCGAGAGAACCCGAACAAGGCGAGGGCGATAACCGCCAGGCACCCGAACGGGATGAGTATCGGAAGCAGCAGGCTCTCGCGGTTGTTCTGTTCGCTCATCGTGACTCCGTCCCGATCGCTCCCGGAGGCCGCCACGGAAGGCGCCCCATATCCTCACGTTCTTCCTTGGCGTACCAGCGGAAGAAGACCGTGGCGATGAACCCCCACAGGATCAGGCCGCCGATGAGCTTCATCGTGAGACCGGCGATCAGCTGGTCACGCAGTGGCCCCCAACCCCAGATGCGCGGGAACGTCGCGTAGATGGGGTAGAGGGGATGCGTCCCGAACGTCAGGAACGACGCGGGGATGGTCGGTGCCAGCGATTGGAAGAACAGGTACATCATCTGTCCCGGCGCCGGGAGCCCCGGATACTCGGGGAGCGTCGACATGACCGGCCACCACATGATCAGAGCAGAAGCCACCAGCAGGACGTGCAGGCTGAAGTGCAGCAGCTGCGACTGGACCGATGCGGTCACGATGGCGGGCCAGTGGGTGAAGAGCAACACGCCGTTGAACCACAGGAGTGCGAGCACCGGGCGCGTCATGAAGCCGAAGAAGGCGCCGACGGCTTTGGGCCGGAGCATCCGGCGAAGCATCCACGCGGGGATCCCGGCGATCAGGAGCGGCGGAGCGACCAACGTGAAGAGCATGTGCTGCACCATGTGCATGGAATAGAGGTATCGCTCGGCCAGGTCGTGGATCGGATAATCCGCGCCGATCCAGAGCACCGCCATCCCTGCAAGGAACAACTTCTTCCGCCGGGCGGGCGTGATCTCCCCGGTGGACGCAGCGTGACGACGGCACGAGATCAGGTAGGCCGCGACGATCGACCCGAACAGCAGCCAGACGTCGATGTGCAGGTGCCAAGGGGGCAGCGTCATCCCACTACCTCAAGAAAACCTTGAACAGGATGAGCACGATAAGGAACAACGTGAGCGCCAGCGACAGGCCCATGAGGAAGAACCGCGCATAACGGCGATCGTCGAACTTCAGGTGCATGAAGTACATGACCACCAAGATGAACTTGAGCGCGGCCAGCGCCAAGAGCGTGACGATGAGCGTGGCGCTTCCCAGGTTCGCGTACTTGGCCGCGACCTCCAGGCCGGTGAGGACCGCGAGGATGATCCCGATCCGGATGTATTCCTTGACGCTCGGATGGTGACCGTGTTCGACGTCTGCCATGTCACTTCCCTCCCGTGGGACCGGTGGGGATCAGGTATACGACGGCGAAGATGACGATCCAGACGATATCCACGAAGTGCCAATAGAGCCCGATCATCTCGACGGAGAAGCCGTGGTCATCGGGCAGCCGTCCGGCCTGTGAGAACGACGTGAGGGTCAGCAACATGATGATGCCCACGGTCACGTGTACCCCGTGGAAGCCCGTCAGCACGTAGAAGGTGGTGCCGAACAAGTTCGTGCCGAGAGCCAGGCCTTCCTTCGAAAACGCGGTGAACTCGTAGACCTGGCCACCCACGAACGTCATGCCGAGCAGCGCGGTCACCAGCAGCCAGACGCGCATCCGGACCAGGTCCGCTTTCTGCGCCGCCGAAACCGCCAGCACCATGGTGAGCGAGCTCGCCAGTAGCACGAACGACGACACCGATGTGTACGGGATGTCGAAGACGTCGTTGGGATAAGGGCCGACCTTGCTCGCGCCGCGATAGAGCAGGTACGTGGTGATGAGCGCCCCGAACAGCAGGCACTCGGACGCGAGGAAGATCCACATGGCGAGCTTCGTACTGGGGAGGCCCGTCGTGGTGGCGTGCTCCTGTGCCTTCGCCACGGGGGTCTCGTGCGATCCTGCGATGACCTCTGCCACGAGCCCCCCTTCCTACTCCGCCACCGAGGGCTCGAGGCTCCAGCCCACGAACCCGACCAGGATGATGAACGCGCCCGCGCCCACCAGGAACCAGCTGTAGAGGATGCCGTAGGCGATGGTCGGCAATCCGATCGCGGCCACCAGTGGCCAGAAGGACGGACTCGGCAGATGGATCGCATGCCCGCCCGAATGCCCCGGGTCATGCTCGGGAGCGGCGCCGGCGGGGATGCGAATCAATTCGCCGGTCCGTTCGTCGACGGTGTATTTGCGGTGCCAGAACTCGTCGAGCCCGTGGACCTCGGGTTCCTCCTCGAAGTTGTGGGCGGGGGGCGGTGAGGAGGTCATCCACTCCATGGTCCGCGCGTCCCAGGGGTCTTCGTTCTCCAAGCCCTTGGGGTGTCGCGACGTCTTGAGCAGGTTCACGATGAACACGAGGACGCCGGCGGCGATCAAGAACGCGCCCGCCGTCGCAAGCTGGTTGTAGAACGTGAGTCCGAGCGTGGACGGGTAGGTGTAGGTGCGCCGGATCATCCCTTGCAGCCCCAAGATGTGCATGGGACCGAACGTGAGGTTCATGCCGATGACGAACAGCCAGAAGTGGACCTTGCCGAGCCGTTCGGACAGCTGCTTGCCGAAGACCTTCGGCCACCAGTAGTACATCCCTCCGAACAGACCGAAGATGGCGCCGCCGAAGAGCACGTAGTGGAAGTGGGCCACCACGTAGTAGGTGTCGGTCTGCTGGTAGTCCGCCGGAACGATGGAGTGCGTCACACCGGATAGTCCGCCGATCACGAACAAGGCGATCCCGCCCACGGCGAACAACATCGGCGAGTCGAAATGCAGATCGCCCCGGGCCATGGTCGCCATCCAATTGAAGATCTTCACGCCGGTGGGCACGGCGATGATGGCCGTCGAGACACCGAACGCGGTGTTCGCGACCGGACCCAAGCCGGCGGCGAACATGTGGTGTGCCCACACCCCGAATCCGATGAACCCGATCGCGATGCCGCTGAACGCCACGAACTGATATCCGAACAAGGGCTTCCGGCTGAACACCGGCAGGATCTCGCTGAAGATCCCGAACGCGGGGAGCACAAGGATGTAGACCTCGGGATGTCCGAAGAGCCAGAACAGGTGCTGCCACAGGATCGGATCACCGCCTGCCGTCGGGTCGAAGAAATGCGTCCCGAACCGGCGGTCCATGAGCATCTCCACCAGCGCCACCGTGATGATGGGGAGACTGAACGCGAGCAGGAACTGCACGACGAGTCCCATCCAGATGAAGATGGGCATCCGGAACAGGGTCATCCCCTTGGCCCGCATATTGATGATCGTGACCGCAAGGTTCACCGCGCCAGCCGACGACGCGATACCGGTGATGAGCAGGCCGAGCGTGTAGAACGTCATCCCGATCGACGGGTCGGTCGTGGAGTTCGGCGGGTAGCCGAACCATCCGCCGTTGGGCGCTCCGCCCAGGAACCAGCTGGAGTAGAGGAACAGCCCACCCAGGATGAACGCCCAGAAGCTGTACGCGTTCAGCCGCGGGAACGCGACGTCCCGCGCACCGATCATCAACGGGATCAGATAGTTGAAGAACGCCGCGCTCATCGGCATGACGAACAAGAAGATCATCGTGAGGCCGTGCATCGTGAAGATCTGGTTGTACTGAGCGGGGTTCACCAGATGCCCATCCGGGCTCGCGAGCTGCGAACGGATCAGCAACGCCTCGAGCCCGCCGATCAAGAAGAAGACGAATGAGGACCCGCCGTACATCAGGCCGATCTTCTTGTGGTCCACCGTGGTGAACCAGCTCCAGAAGCCGGTCGTGGCGGAAGGACGACGGATGACGCCGTTGCCCGTGGGCTCAGTCCCCATGGTCACGCTCGCCATGTGTCCTCCATCACTTCAAGCTCTCCAGGTACGCGGCCAAGGCGTCGATCTCATGCTCCGTTAGATGGTAGTTGGGCATCTTCGAACCGAACTTCACGGCGTTGGGATCTCTCAGCCATGCCTTCAATGCGGGTATGTCCGTCGTATCCCAGTTGCAGCCGGCGAAACATGAGTGCGCGGGATCGCCGAACTTCGTGAGGTTCGGCCCGGCCGTGCCGGCTGCGTCCGTTCCGCCGACGGCGTGACACGCGATGCACGACCCCAGGCCGCTGCTGAGCGGATTCATGAAGATGCCCAAGCCCTCTTTCGCCAACGGATCCGTCGGGGTGGCGCTCGGGAGCTTCTGGTTGGCAACCCAGGCGTCCCATTGCGTCGCGTCGAGCGCTTCGACGCGCACCAACATCTTGCCGTGCTCCAGACCGCAGAACTCCGCGCACTGGCCGTAGTAGGTGCCGGGGTGATCGGCCTGCATCAGGATGTGGTTCGTGCGATTGGGAACGACGTCCTGCTTGCCGGCGAGCTGGGGGATCCAGAACGAGTGGATGACCTCGAAGTCCGGGTTGTTCCCGGGGACCCCGCCGTTGAGTGCGCCCCCTTTGGACGCCAGCGAGAGGTAGACCGGCCGGTCCGTGGGGATGACCATCACGTCGGCCGTGGTGATCGGGAGGCTGTCCCCATAGGTGGTCTTCATGTCGCTGTCGGTATAGGAGAACCCCCACCACCATTGGTGGCCCTCGACCGTGATGTTGAGGGCGTTGGCGGGTGGTCGCGCGGCCAGATCCCAGATCGTGGCGATGGTCGGGATCATGACGAACCCCAGGAGGACGGCGGGCGCGATGGTCCACATGATCTCGAGGCGGGTGTTGCCGTGGGTCTGTGGTGGCGTGCGGTTCTGGCCCTTGCGGTGCCGCCACTTCAGCGCGATGAAGACGATCCCGCCCTCCACCAGCACGAACACGACCACGGCGATCCAGAAGATCGGGACGAAGAGGTTCTTCACCTGCTGGGCGTAGGGACCTTCAGGCTTCAGGGGGTCTTGCGATGCGTGCGGGACACACGACGCCAGCAGCAGTGCGAGGGCAACGAGCCCGAAGGCCCAGAGCACCTTCTTCCGCACGATCCCGTTCCCTCCCCAACGCACGCTCACGGGCACACACCCGTTCAGAACGCGCGAACTGTACCACTGCCCCCGGCCGCACCTGAACTCCTGCCGGTCACTTCGCGTATGAATGCAGGCCGGCGATCCACAGGTTCACGGCGTAGTACGTCACGAACAGAGATGCGAAGCCGACCAGAGCGACGACTGCCGCCCGCTTGCCCTTCCAGCCGGACGTGGCGCGGGCATGCAGATAGCCTGCGAAGATGGTCCACGTGATGAACGACCACGTCTCCTTTGGGTCCCAGCCCCAATACCTGCCCCACGCTTGCTGCGCCCAGATGGCGCCACAGATCACACCGAAGGTCCAGATCGGGAAGCCGAACGAGATCATCCGGTAAGCCGCCCTGTCCAAGGTGGCGGCGGATGGGAACCGGCCACGGGCCACCGCGCGCTCGGCAACGGCTCCATCCCCGTCGGCGACCAGGTCGTGCGGAGCGGCCTCCCCCGCGGCCTCAGGCGCAGTATCGAGATCCAGAGAGCCGCCCATGATGGGTGGAGGCGGCGGCGGCACCCTGCGCGCCGCTTCGCGCAACTGTCCTCGCTCGCTCCAATCTTTGAACAAGAAGACGAACGAGATGATGCAGCCCACACCCAGCAGGCTCGAAGCCGTGATCATCGCCGTGACGTGGATCTGGCGCCAATAGGAGTTCAGCGCCGGCAGGAGCGCTCCCGGCCCGACATAGAAGAACGATGCCCCCATCGCCATGGTGACCACGGCGAAGAAGAGCGCGAAACCGCCAAGCGTTTTGGACCCGATCTGGCGTTCGACCAGGACTAGGTAGGCGACGACCACCAGGAACGACAGCACCATGGAGAACTCGTACATGTTGCCCCAGGGGATCCGGTCGTCGGCGATTCCCCGGGCGACGATCGCCAGAAGACTCCCGACCGCGCCGAATGACGCGATGGTCGTTGCGACCTTGCCGATCCAAGGCCTGGAGAACGCCAGGAGCGCGAAATACGCGACCATGCCCGCGATGTAGGCGAACAGCGCCACGGTGAACGCATCCTTCGCCACTCGGGCCCACTGGAGTTGCGTTGGGGTCATGGGATCGCCACTTCCTTCTCTCGAGGAACCTCTCCACCGGCAGCTTCCGTCACTGCCCGCACCAGCCGAGCGAACTCCTCTTCGAATTGCGTCTTGCGCTGGAGCGCGAAGCCCCCGATCTGCACCACCGAACCGGTTCCTGCCGGTTGCACCCGCACCCACACCTTTCGCCGGGCTGTGTAGAGCGCGGGAAGCAGACCGACCAGGATGAGGATAGCCGCGAGCAAGACGATGGGCACGCCGCGGTCCCGGCTCACCTGGAGAACAGTGAACTTCCGGACGCTGGGCATCGAGATGGTCAGCCGGTTCCCGTAGTCGATCTTCCCGGTCCTCGGATCCGGGGTCAGCTCGTCACCCGTTCGCAGGTCGATGGTCTGCCCCTCTCCGACGATGCTCGACTCGACCTTACGCAACAAGGATGTGTCCAGATGCAAGGTCCTCGAGGTGTCGAAGATCCGGCCTTCGTACGTGGAGAAACGGATGATCGGCGCGTTCAACGTGGTCATGGGGATGGGCTCACCAGTGGTCTTGACCCCGATGAAGGCGCCGCTGTCGGGCCAGAACTCCATGGAGACCCCGACGTTGGGGGCAAGGGTCGTTAGTTTCTCCGTGCCGTACCAGGGAAGCGCGAGCGCCGGGACGTCCTTCGGCGGTGTGTCCTGCGCCATGGCGACGGGACCCGACGCCAGGAGGCGACCACCCTGCCGGATCTCGACGACCGGCGCCCAGCCGAACCCATATTGGAAGATATCCATGCCTTCGTAATGCGCCGGCTGGTTCACGCGGATGTCGGCGGTTGCGGTCACGGCACCGGAGGGATCGAGCAACTGCACCTTCGAGACGAAGTCCATCGGGATCCCGGTGTCCCGGTACGTGTCGCGGAAGCTGTTCAGACGGATGCCGATGCCGCTGAAGTTCCCGGTGAAGAAGCGGCCGGTACGCACCTGGCCGAAATAGTTCGCGCGGGCGTCAACGAAGGTCTGGCCCTCGATGATCACGGCGTGCCCGGTGTAGCCGGTTCCCTTGCCCACCAGGACCCCCAGGAGGATGAGGACGAACGCCCAGTGGAACAGCAGGCTTCCGATCTCGCGAGCGGTCCCTTTCTCCGCCGCCACCTGCGTCTCGCCGGCCGCGGTCCGGAACAACCGCCGCGACAACACCCGGCGGGATGCCGCCAGCACCGTCGCAGGTGCGGCGTCCACCCGGACCTCCCGGTAGAGCGGGAAGGCGTCGATCTCGCGCGCCTGGACGGGCCGCTGTCTTGCGCTTCGGATGGCCGCGCGCGTTCGCGGGATCAGGCACGCGAAGAGTGACACGAAGAGCAGGGTGGTGATCAGGGTGAACCACCATGAGCCGAAGACCTCGAAGAACCCTGCCTTCCGGTAGAAGAGACCCAGGAGAGGGTGGTCGATCAGGAAGTGCGCCACCCGCTCCGGCGAATTCATCTCCTGCGGCACCAACGACCCCACGACCGAGGCCAACGCCAGCATGAGCAGCAGGATGAGGGCCGTTCGCATGGAGCGGAGCGACCGCCACGCGAAGGCGGCAGAGCGGGGAAGGGAGGGGGGTGTCATAGGCCCGGAAGGTACCGCTGAAGCGGCGCGAACCACCGCGTGAACTGGCCGGTCATGAGCAGGATGCCGATCCCTACGAGCAGGACGCCGGAGACGCCGCCGATCCAGCGATAGTTGCGCTTGATCCAGCCGTAGGCACCCATGAATCGTTGCACCCCAAGACCGATCAAGAGGAAGGGAAGCCCCAGACCGAGTGAATAGAGGCTCAGAAGGACCACCGCCCGGACCGTGCCGCCGTTGCGAGCCAGCGTGAGGATGGCGCCCAGGACAGGGCCGATACACGGTGTCCAGCCGGCCGCGAACGCCATCCCGAGCCCAAGGGCGCCGACCCGGCCCGGCCGAATCCGCTCCAGGAACGGGCGGCGCTCTCGGTAGAGGCCCACACCACCGATCCGCACGGCATAGGCGACCATCAGCACGCCAACGATGACCACGATCCCCCCGGAGATCCGCTGGCCCCACCGATCGTCCCCCCGGAGGATCGGGATGAGGCTGGCCGACACCCCGAGCGCCACGAAGATGATCCCGAAGCCGGCGATGAACAGGAGGATCGGTGCTACACGACGGCGGTCGTCCTCCTCGGCCCGGCCGCCGGCGATGAACGAAAGGTAGCCCGGGACGAGTGGCAAGACGCACGGCGAGGCGAACGACACCGTCCCCGCCGCGAACGCAAGGAACGGGGCCCACCACGAGCCGATGCCGCCCGAAGCGTCGATGGCCAGGACCGGAGTCAGCACGTGCCGAGTCTAGGTGGGCGCACGTCGGAAGGTGGTGGGGGCGCGGGAACCATCCAACCACCAGTTGGGTTGCCTACGCGTCCGGTGAGGCGCCATAGTGTGCGCCGTCGTTCGCGAGATACTAGGTGCGCGCACGACCGCGGGTCCGTTGGGCTCGTGTACGACATGGCTATAATCGCCCCGCCCACGGAGAGAGCGACCGGATGAGCGTTGAGTCCGCCAACACGAACGCACCGATGTCCTTGAAGGGGAGGGCCGAGGCGTTCCTCAAGACCTTCGAATGGACATGGACCACCGCCGTCCTCTTCTCCTTCGTGATCATGCTCACGCTGGTGATCGGTGTCGGGGTTCTGCCGTCGTTCTGGCTGTACTTCGCCAACACCACGCTCCTGTGGAACCAACCTCGGCACTTCCATCTGATCTTCGTCACGTGGGACGCGACGGCGGTGTGGATGGTGTTGCTGCGTGATGCCATCGCCATGGGTGTGAGCACCGGCCCGATCATCACCATCCTCGTGGGGGGCGCCATCATTCAGAACTGGCGCCGCAGACTTCGGGGCCAAACAGATTCCCGCCCAACCGGCGGGTACCGGTAGGGAGCGCGGATGGTGTTCACGAAGACAGAGGTCGACATCCGTGACGATTATGTCGTGGAAGCGGTCGACCCTGCGTGGCTAGCACAAGGGGTGAAGTCACCGAAGCACCTCATGCTCGACCCCGACAACTGCATCCTGTGTCGCGCGTGCGAAGACGTCTGCCCGTGGAACTGCATCCTGATGATGTCGCCGGAGATCGTCACCGAAGCAGCCGAGGATTCCGTTGAAGACGAAGTGCACTACGCCAATGCGATCTTCGTTGTCGACGACAATGCGTGCACGCGCTGTTCCGTGTGTGTCGACAGGTGCCCGACGGACACGCTGTACTATGCCCGACTGCCCGAGGACTCCGGAGCCAAACGCACCATGGCGGCGGTCCCGGTGTCGCAGGCCGCCGAGTAGATGGAAGAGGGGAAGGGTTGAAGCTGAAGCCGCCGTCGCCGAGCGAACTCGGCGACCGCCTCCGCGACACTGAGGTCTGGAAGTCCATCTTCCGGCCCGGTTCGGTGTTCCGGAAGGGTTACAAGGACACCTCGCGCGACCGCGCCCTCGCAACGATGAACAACGTCCTGTACCACCTTCACCCGACGAAGGTGAAGCGGCACGGGTTGAAGCTCACCTACACCTTCTGCCTGGGTGGCCTCTCGTTCTTCCTGTTCATCGTTCTCACGGTGACGGGGATCTTCCTGATGTTCTTCTACCGGCCCATGGCCGACCTGGGCGGCGCCACGGCGTACGCCGACATGCAAAGCATCCGAACCACGGTGTTCTTCGGGGACTGGATGCGCAACATGCACCGATGGGGAGCCCACCTCATGGTGTTCTCCGTGACCCTGCATATGGCGCGCGTGTTCTACACCGGGGCGTACAAGCCACCGCGCGAGTTCAACTGGGTCGTCGGCGTCATCCTGTTGTTCCTGACGCTGGGCCTTTCGTTCACCGGGTACCTCCTGCCCTGGGACCAGCTGTCGATCTGGGCCGTCACGGTGGGAACCTCTCTCGCCGGCTATTCACCCTTCATCGCCAAGCAGGCGAACTTCCTGTTGCTGGGCGGAGCGGTGGTCGGCCCGAACACTCTGCTCCGTTGGTACGTGCTCCACGTCCTCGCTCTTCCGTTCGTGCTGGTTCTGTTCCTCGCGGTCCACTTCTGGCGGATCCGCAAGGACGGCGGCATCTCAGGACCGCTCTAAGGAGTAGGGATGAGCTGGGAAGAATCCAACAAGGACATGGAGGTCTACCAGGCCACCTTGGACGCGCAGCTCGCCGCCGGGGTGGATCGGAAGATCGCCGACGGCCGCGCGCGCTCGAAGGCCATCCGGGCCTGGCGGGAGGCGCATCCCGAAGAGGCCGCAGCCGAGGAAGCCGCGGCGGTCGCGGCTGCACCGAAGCCCGCTGCGGCAGCGGCCGCGACGCCGGCAGGAACCCCAGTTGCGTCTGCACCGGCAGCGGCAGGTGCAGTGGCAGCAGCGCCGGTAGTCGCGGCCGCGGCCTCTGCCACCAAACGCGAGGCGCCGCTTCCCACCGGTGGTGTTCCCACCGCGGCGAAGAAAGGTGCGTCGGAGAAGCACCGCCTGCTCGCCCTGGTTCCACCCGAAGGGATCCAGCGAGTCGAACGCGAACAGGGCGACCGCGTGAACACCTGGCCGCATCTGCTCATCGAAGAGTTCGTTGCGATGTTCGTGCTGCTGGCGGGGATGGCCATCTTCTCGACGTTCGTCCAAGCCCCGCTCCGCGAACTCGCCAACCCGAACCTCACACCGAACCCGTCGAAGGCGCCGTGGTACTTCCTAGGACTGCAGGAACTGCTGCGCTACTTCCACCCGATGGTCGCCGGGATCACCATCCCGACGTTCATCTTGGTGGGGCTCGCCGCTGTCCCGTACGTCGACCGCAACCCCAGCAACCGACCGGGTGATCGGAAGATCGCGCTGACGCTGTTCACGATCCTGTTCATGTTCGGAGCGACGCTCACCATCATCGGCTCGTTCTTCCGCGGCCCCGGTTATAACTGGGTGTGGCCGTGGACCCAAGGAGTGTTCTTCGAACTATGATCGCCACTATCTCTACCGGCCTCGTCATCGCGATCGTCGCGTTCCTGGTGCTCGACGTGTTCGCGGTCGTCTTCGGGCTCTCCTTCGTGCGGGCACAGCGCGCGCAGCGTGCAGCCGCCTCGGGACTGCCTGCCGCGCCTGCCGGTACGACGAAGCCGGTCTCGCGACGGGACTTCTTCCGCGGATCCCTGCTCATCTCCATGGGCGTGTTCCTGGCCGAGTTCGGTGGCGCGACGCTGTCGTTCTTGTGGCCGAGCCTCAAGGGAGGATTCGGGTCGAAGATCAACGCGGGCGCCGTCAACGACATCAAAGGGCAGATCCAGAACCAGGGCGGACCGTTCTACGTGGGATCGGGCCGCTTCTACGTTGTCCCCTACAACGGCAAGCCGAACAACGGCGTGGACTACGCGGCGCTCGGCGCCACGACCGATGGCGTCATGGCGCTCTATCAGCGCTGCGTCCACCTCGGGTGCCGTGTCCCCTTCTGCGCGACGTCCAAGTGGTTCGAATGCCCGTGCCACGGGTCCAAGTACAACTACGCGGGCGAGTACAAGTTCGGTCCGGCACCCACGGGTATGGAACGCTTCGCTATCACGGTCGACGGCTCGGGCAACCTGATCGTCGACACGTCGACCAAGATCGGTGGGCCGCCTCGCGGTACCGACACCATCAACGAGCCTCCGCAGGGTCCCTTCTGCGTGGCGCCGGGATAGGAGGGGAGACATGCTGGCACTGACAACGGGCGCGGGCGTCATCCTCCTGATCCTTGGCGGGATATTCGTGGTCGCCGCCGGCGGAGGACTCGTTCTGCGCTCGCGCTCCCGGCGGTCCGAACTGGAGATCCCTCGCGGCATGCGTCCCGGCCCCTCGGACCAGGCACTCGAAACCCCGCTGCTCCAGAAACTCCAAGGGTGGGGCGTGCTGCTGACGGCCTTCTTCGTGCTGTGGATCCCCTACAACTGGGTCACCGAACCCGATACGAACCTGACCCAAGAGCAAGCCTTGAAGACCGAGGCCATCGCGCGCGGTGAGCGTGCCGTCATGCCCTACTCGGAGGAGAACCAACTGGGCATCGGCTGCACCAACTGTCACGGCCCCGAACTCAAGGGGGGCACCGTCAGGCAGCGGGGCGTCGATCCGGTCACCGGGGACGTCCTCGCCAGCCACCCGGCCAACCTCTCGACCGTCTGCGGAGGGCCGTTCACCGACCATCCGCTGATCTGGGACATCTCGGACATCCGCGGGACCATCGTGAACGGGCGTCCGGACGCGGGTATGCCGTCGTGGAGCATCCGCGAGGCCGGCGCCCTGGACGATCAGCAGATCGACGACCTGGTGAACTACCTGGTCTGGTACAGCTCGAAGAACGTTCCGTTCGACCAGAACATCTGCCTCAACCCGGAAGCACAGAAGGCGGCGGTAGGACAGTTCCAACCGTCTCCGACGCTGTACTCCTATCAGCACGTGATCAAGCCACTCGTCGACGCAGCAGCCGCGGAAGCCGCGAAGGCATCGGCATCGCCCGGAGGAGCCTCCGCCCCACCGAGCGGGTCGGCGTCGGCCACCCCATCGCCTTCTGGATCGTCAACCCCAACAAGTGGGAGTGGTAGCTGATGCACGTCAGCACCTGTCTCGGGTTCCACGTCGAGTGCGGCACCATGTTCAAGGGCATCGGCGTCACCGTGATGTCGTTCATCTTGTTCATCGGTTCGGTGTACCTGCTGCTGTCCGCCATCCTCGGCCGGTGGATGGGGTATCTGCTGGTGGTCGTATCGTTCGCCGGGTGGATGGCCGTGCTCTCGGTGATGTGGCTCACCGGCTTCTTCATCAGCCAGGGTGTTCCGTCGAACACGCCGAAGAACACCGGACCGCAGGGTCAGCTCGCCACCTGGGTCCCGCTGAGTGCCGGTGCCCAGGATCCGACCGGTCTGGACGCGAAGTACGCCACGTTCGGAGACTTCCCGAACCGCCCGTGGAAGGAGATCACGGATCCCGCGGACCCACAGGTTCAGGCGGCCGAGAGTGCGGCGGCCGCGTTCCTGGCCAAGGAGGCCAACACCGCCCACGGCATCACCGACCAGTTCGCGCTGGACGCGGTGACGACGTCGCAGTTCATGGTTGACCACATCGCGTTCGCCACGGCGGCCGACGGGAAGACGGAGCTGGCGGTGGTGGTGGCGCACTTCGCGAGCGGCGGTCCCAGGACCATGGTGTCGATGTACTACGACAAGGGGAGCGTCGAGCGGTACGGCATCTACTTCCTGGTGATCTCGCTGCTGCTGCTCGCGACGCACCTTCCGCTGCTCGACAGGGCGGAGAAGCGCCGAAAGGCATTCCTGACCGGGGGCGCCGCTCCCGCTTGGTACGGGCCCGCGTAAAGGAGGGACTGCATCTTGTTGGCCGATTCGATACCCCTCTTGGACCAAGGGAGCATCCAGTTCATCCTCCTCGGAGTGATGATCCTGGCCGTGTTCTTCGTCCTCTGGATCACGATCGCGAAGTAGGGCTCAGGCGTTCGGCGCGACGTCCGCCACCGCGCGACCGCGCCGCTTCACATCCGCCAGCGTCGCCTTCCGCTGTTCGTAGAAGGCAAGGATCTGGAGCTCGATAGCCAGATCCACCTTGCGAACCGACACACCGGGCGGCACGCTGATCACGGCCGGTGCGAAGTTCAAGATCGAACGGATCCCCGCTTCCACCATCGCGTCGGCCACCTCTTGGACCGCGGTCGCGGGAGTGGCGATGACGCCGATGGCGACGTCGTGGGTGGATACGAGGTCCGGCAGCGCCGACACCGGCTCGATGGCGAGCCCCCCCACCTTCTTGCCGACCTTCGCCGGGTCGGCGTCGACGAGCCCCGCCACGCGGAAGCCGCGTTCGCCGAAGCCCTTGTAGTTGGCTAGGGCCTGTCCCAGGTTCCCGATCCCCGCGATCACGATGGCCCAGTGCTGCGTGAGGCCCAGCTCGCGGCGGATCTGATGGATGAGGTAGGCGACGTCATAGCCCACACCCCGGGTGCCGTAAGAGCCGAGGTAGGACAGATCCTTGCGGACCTTGGCGGAATTCATTCCGGCGGCCTCGGCGAGATCGTCGGAACTCACGGTGGCGGCTCCGGTCTCGGCCATATCCACCAGTGCGCGGAGGTAGACGGGTAGTCGGGCGACCGTAGCCTCCGGGATGGAGCGTTCCCTCACCACGGAGACCCGCCCTGGATTCGCATCGGCGTAAGCCTACCGGGCGCCGCCCGGCGATTCACACGTTCACGAGGTCGCGGAACCGCCCCGCGTCCACCTCGATCTCGAACGCTTCCACGCCGTCGATGAGCACCACGGGGATCCGGATCCCGTACTCCAACTCCAGGGCATCCTCTGTGGACACGTCCACCTCCACCAGGTCGAACGCCGTCCGGTTCCGTTCGGCCATGATGACGTCGCGCGCCACGTCGCAGAGGTGACAGCCGGGCCGCGAGAAGAGGGTGACCTGCACGCCGCGGATGGTACCGGGCCCGAGCCTGCTACAACTGGCGTCGGTGGCCTACATCGATCTGGACGATCTGGAGCTCCATCGACGCCTTTCCCAGGGAGAGCGGGAGGCGTTCGACGAGCTGTACCGGCGCTACGGCGCTGCTGCCTACGGGCTGGCCCTTCGGCTGACGGGTCAGCAGCTCCTGGCCCAGGACGTGGCTCACGACGCTTTCCTGGCCCTCTGGAGGGCGCCCGAAGCCTTCGACCCGGCCAGGGGTGCGTTCCGGACGTTCTTCCTCTCGCTGGTCCACCACCGAGCGGTGGACACGATCCGTCGCGAGGAACGCCTGCGGAAACGACAGGAGCGTGCATCGAACCTTGAGCCCACGGTAGGCGAAGATGTAGCGGAGGACGTTGTCGCCGCCTCGTTCATGGGGCAGCGACGCAAGGAAGTTCGAGAAGCGCTCACCACACTCCCTCCTGAGCAACGGCAGGTACTTGAGTTGGCGTATTTCGAGGGCAAGACCCAAGTCACCATCGCGGAGGAACTGCAGATCCCCATCGGAACGGTGAAGACCAGGACGATGGCCGCCATGCAGAAGCTGCGGAAGGTATTGCAGGAGGAGAGCGAGTGAACCACGAAGCTATGCAGGAGCTCTTGGCAGGCTATGCCCTGCGGAGCTTGACGGGCGAGGATGCCGCCGCGGCCGACCGCCTGCTCGTCGACCACGTCCCCGGCTGCTTGGACTGCCGGCGCACGCTGGAGGCGTTCCAGTCGGTCACCGCCGACCTCGCCTTGGACGCCGAACCGGTATCACCGCCTGAGACGCTCCTGCCGCGCCTGCACCGCGAGATGGGGGCGCAGGCTCGCCGCCGCCGTCCGGTCTACCTGGTCGCCGTCGCTGCGAGCGTCGCCGCGGTGGTAGGCATGGGCGGATTCGCGCTGACCCAGGGAGCCCGCGCCAACAGGCTGGGCGTGCAGAACGCGCTGTTCACGGACATGACGGATTTCACGCAGCGCAACAACGCGAGCATGACCCCGGTGGGGCCCGTGAGCGAGGTCGCATCGCCCGGCGTGCGGGAGTGTTACATCTACGGCACCGACGTTCCCATGCCCGCGCCCGGCTACGTCTACCGCTTGTGGCTGGAGACGGGCTCGGAAGCGACCTTCGCAGAAGACTTCCTGCCGGAAGATGGCGTGGTGCTGCTGCGCCTGGCGTTCGATCCCAGCACCTACGACAAGGTGGTGGTGACGGAGGAACCGGCGGGGTCGGTCCCGACCACGCCCGGCCAGCCGAAGTGGGAGTCGACGCCGCAGCTGGCGGCCGCGGGCTAGATCGGCAACTGGCCGATACTCCGGAACGTGAAGAACAGCCCGACCCCAACGATGGCGGCCGCGGACAGGACCGGCACCAGCCGACCCACGGTGGAGGTGAGCTTCCGCGCGACGACCTCGCGAGCGGTGATCGCCCCCAGCCCCATGAGGATGAGTGCGGCCGCCAATCCCAGGCTGAACGCCAGGATCAGCGCCAGCCCGTAGAGCGTTCGATGCGCGCTCACCGCGGAGAGGAGTACGAGCAATGCGCTGGGAGCCGGCACGATCCCGCCCGCCAGCGCGAGCGCGAAGAGGCCCTTGCGTGAGGTGAGCGAGACCCCCGCCGGGATGACATGGGAATGCGGTACGCCACCGTGGTCGTGATCGAGCCCGTGGTGCTCGCCCTGCCCATGCTCGACTTCGTGTTGGTGCTGGTGCGCGCCTGCTTCGGTGCGCCTCACCGACGCCCACGTCGACAACCGTGAGATCAGGAGGTAGACACCCAGCGCCAACGCGGTAAGACCGGACACGAGCCCCAGCCAGGGGTAGAGCTCCTCCGGCCGGAACGTCCGTTCCAATCCCAGGACCAACAACCCCAATCCCACCACCGAGGCCGTGTGCATGACGGCCACCGCGCCCCCCACCGCCACCGCCTGACGGACCTTGGCGTCCGAACTCACCATGTAGGCAGCCATCAAGGTCTTGCCGTGGCCGGGCAGCATGGCGTGCCATGCCCCGAACGCCACCGCCAGCACGAACGCCAGCAGCACCAGACCCAGGCCGTGCCGCAAGATCAGCCCGGCGAACGGCCCACCATCGGTCAGCGGACGAACGCTTGAGATCTGACCCGTGGACGCCGACGCCGTGAGCAGGGGCGCAGGTGCCATACCTGCCCCCGGCGCGAGGGTTCCGGTCGCCGTAGTCACATGCTCGGGGCTCGACAACAGATCCTTCGGGTAGGCGAGCAGATGGTTGGACGGGCTGACCACGGGGACCGTGGCATCGTGCAAGGCGAACCCCGACTCCCCCACCGCCGTCACCTCGCGCCATCCGGTCGCCCGGTCCGCGTAGTTCCCGTCAGCGAACCGGAACGATCCCGCCGCAGCACCGCTGACACCCTGGAACTGAGCGACGACCCGGATCGTCTGCAGCCCCGCCTGACCGGGACGGAACACCATCGAGACGGCGCCCGAGTGCAGGACCACCGGTCGACCGTTCAACGAGAGGGAGAGGTTGGGAAGCAGGGTGGGCGCGAAGGTTCGCGCCCAGTTCGTCCCTTCGGTCTGTGACATGACGCCGTCGTGGTTGGCGTCGATGGTCGGCGTGAGCTGAGCCACGGGGATCTCGGCCATATCGACGACGTATTCGACGCGCACCTGTCCGGGTTGGAGATGGAGGCCGGCAGCGGTGTTGATCGTGTAGTTCCCGAGGGGATGGGCCAGGGCGACCGTTGGCATCGCGAGGACGGCGACCACCGCCGCCAGGAGCACCAGCGCCCGCCTCATCGCGCTCCTCCCAGCCGGGCGAGCGTCTTTGCCGCAACCGGCGACCACATGATCGAGAAGTGCGGGTTCGTCGACTCGGCTCGCTGCAAGAGCGCGATGCCCGCCGCGCGGTTGCCGAGCTTCAGCTGGATCATGCCGGCGTGGAACTCGAGCAGGGCGCTCTGCGTTCCGAGCGCCAGAGCCTTCTTCGCATAGTGCGCAGCTTCCGAGAGATGGCCGGTCCGGTACAAGGCCCAGGCGTAGGCATCGGCCACCAGGATGGAATGACGCCGTCCCCACTCGGCGCGGGCGGCCTCCAGCGCTGCCGCGGGGTCACCGTGATCGGCCTGGAACAGCGCGATCTCCAGGTCCATGTTCACGCCGTTCGCGGCGAAGATCTGCTCTTCTGCGTGCAACACGTCGTACTGCTGCTGGGCCGCGATGACGTCACCGTCGGCCCTGTAGAGGTCGCCGAGCGCGATGAGGTAGTCGGGAAGCGGATAGCGTTGCGTCGCGTCGGTGTAGTGACGGATGGCGCCGGAGAGATCCCCACGCGCCCAGGCAACCTTGCCCATCCCCGCAACCGCCGGCACGAACGTCGGGTCCAGCCCCGTCGCCCGGCGATAGGCGGCTTCCGCACGGTCCAGCTGACCGCTGTTGAAATAAAGCTCCCCGAGTTGGTTCGACGCCCACGCGGCGTCCGAACGTGATGATGCGACCTTCGCGGCGGCCTTCATCGATCGGATGGCGCCGGGGATGTCGCCCTGAAGTTCGCGCGCGTATGAGACGCGCGAATACGACGACAGTCCCGGCAGCGTGTTCACCATCTTCTGGAACGTCGCGAACGCATCGGGGTACCGGCCGAGTTCGATCTGGGCGTCGCCGATCACGCCGTAGACGTTGCCGTTGTACGGGTCGATCGCCTTCGCGCGTTCGCCCCAGCGCAGCGCGCCGGAGAAGTCGTGTCGGGCCGCGGCCAGGGACGCCATCCCCACCATCGCGGCATAGTTCTCGTCGGTGTTGGTCGCCAGGGACGTCCGCAAGATGCCCTGTGCCTTCGGGTAGTAGGACGGGTCGGCGGTGATTCGGGCTTGCTGGACGTAGGCGAGACCCAGGTTCGCCGAGGCGCGCCAATCCCTGGGCACCGCGCGGACCCGGGCCTGTAGGTTCGAGATGGTCTGAGCGAGCGACGCGCCCGAGGGCACGAGCGCCCCGGCCTCAGCCGTGTCCGTCGTCGAACCGCCGGTGTGGGCCGACGATGCGTCGCCGCTGCGGTTGGTCAGTCCGACCGCACCGCCTAAGAACAACACGACCGCAAGACCGGTCGCACCCGCCGCTTTCCTCATATCCATCCCGGCTCCCCACCTCTGGAGGCGAGCGGCCGGCCCCGAAGGGCCGGCCCATCAACCCACTAGCTAGTCACCAACGTGCGGATCTGAGTCCGAACCCGACTGTGGGTAGCCCACGTACGGGAACTCGGAGTTGAACGGCACGTCGTTGTGGTTGACACCGTCACCGATCTGATCGGCGAATGCGTCATGACTCGGCAACAGCGCTCCCATGGTCACGCGGAGCGCGATGTCGATGGTGTCGTCGGTCAAGCGACGACCGTTCGGGAACCCGGCTGTGTCCCCACCCAGGGCACCGAGCGTGGAGCAGTTGCTGCTGCACGGCGGGATGTCCATGTTCAGACGGAGCATCTCAGCGGGTGTGACGTGTGTCGGTTGGTTCAACCCGTCCAGACCGGTGAGGAACACACTGATCAGGTCGGACCGCTGGATGCCGGGGGTTCCGGGATCGGAGTCCGGGGGACCACTCGGGAACGCATCCGGGTAGACACCCGCGATGAGATGCGGGAGTTCCGGATCCTGGACGGCGGGCAAGAACTGCCCGTCGTTCTTGGGCTGCGAAGCGTTGAAGTAGTCCTTCGAACCGACCGGCACGACGACCTCGTTCACGAGCGGCATACCCAGACGTGAAACCTGCACCTGGTTGCCGCTGTAGGTCTGCGTTCCGGTGTTCGTCTGAACCCGCATGCCGGGTCGAGACGCCGTCGTCCAGACGCCGATGATGCCGTCGTCCGGTCCACGCAGCTGACCCTTGGGGATCTGGAGCGCGAACGAGTTGACGCTGAACCCTGCCAACGTGTCCGTCCCGGTCTCCGAGAGGTCCGTCCCGTACAACAGGTCGAACACCCGGAGGTCCAGGAAGAACGAGTCGTCGGCCTGTCCGACCCAGCTGTAGGCCGGGTTCGTGTTGTCGCCGATACGGGTGGTAGCGGCGTCGAACAGGTCGCTGTTGTAGTGCGGCATGGAGGCGTCGCCCACGTTCGACGGAGCTACGCGTGCGTTGTCGAGCAGGACGCGACTGTTGCCACCCTTGATCCGAGTTAGGTCATACGTCTGATACACGTTGAGGTCGGGGTCGTTGAGCGACGTGACCTGGTTCGTGTTGTACAGGAACGTGTTCGGATTGCGGGTGTGGGTGGTGAAGACCCATCGGTACGTGATGTCCGAGCGGCCGTCACCGTCGTTGTCGATGTGGATGTCGTAGTTCGTGTGCTCGGCCCACTGATAGAAGTTCGGTCCGCCCGCCGGCTCTTGGAATGGGTACCAGGAGCTGATGAGCGTCACCGAGTTCGGGCGGTCCGGGCTGACGAATGCATACAGGTCGGTGCTGTCGATCTGGGGATCGGCAGCCACCAGGGGCGCCTCACGGTGGCTGGACGCGTTCGACGCGAGTGGTGCAAGGCTGAGTGCCCCGACCCCGATCGTCGCCGCTGCCGCCATCGCGAGGATCCCTGTGCGGAACCGTGTGCGTGACAAGGCTGACTCCTTCCGGATAGATGCGAAGCCGCCCGCGCGATCCTCGGCAGTCCGCCTGACGAGGTCGACGCTCCCCTCCTTCCTCGCGGTGGGGCGGTCTGGCGCTGGATTCGCGCAGCGGGGGACGCCGGATCATCTCCGGGAGGAATCGTTCAGCCGGATGGTCAGAAGGGGCCGCGGGCGGCGGTGGTCAGGAGGCCGGAACCGGTGCGGGAGCCGGCGTCGCGCCCTGACGCGAGGCCCGCAGGAATCCCAGGAACATGATGGCGATACCCGCGGTCAGCGAACAGCAGAACAGCGCGAGCTTGCCCGTCGCGGCGAACGCCGAGCCGAACCCGGCGATCACGGTTGCCCCCAGGGCGATCCACAGGGTGCCCGTGAAGCGATCTCGCAACTCCGCTCGTCCTCGCATCTTCCAGGCCGACCACAACGCACCGAAGACCAACACGAAATAGGAGGGGTAGGAGACGTACTGAGGCAGCCGATGTGCCGGGGACCCAGCTCCGAAGACATCCTTGCCGCTCGGCAACTCCCGGGTGAGCGCGAGGGGATCGAACGACGCCCCGCGAACCGTGGCCACCGCGTAGGCCACGATGAACACCAGAACGATGTCGACAACCAGTTCGAACGTCTTGTTCCGAACCAGGAGCTGGAGCTCGCCCGCCGCCAGGAACGGCACGTTGAGCACGGCGCCGAGCGTCCAGAAGATCCCGTAAACACCCTTGGACCACTGACCCTGCGAGCCGACCGCCACAGCGACAGACGCCACGGCGTACATGATCAGCGAGATCGCCCAGAGCAGCTGATAGGACCGCCGGCGCTGCGCGAACTGGCGGACCAACAGTCCGGCGAACGCCAGGGCGATGACCGCGGCGACAGCCGGGAAAACCCACATGGCAAGAGGATAGCGGCCGTGGTGCGCTACCATCCGAGCATGGCTTCCCCGGCCCCCACGATCCTCTTCTCCTCGGCGGCGTTCTTCGGGCGTCCGCTTGCTTCGACGTTCGATGCCGCCGCGGAAGCCGGCTATTCGGGCATCGAAGTGATGGTCATGAAGGACCCCGACAGCCAGGATCCTCATCGCATGCAGCGGCTCGCGGCGGACTCCGGACTGACCGTCGGTGCGCTGCACGCCCCGTGCCTGCTACTCACCCGTCGGGTCTGGGGCACCGATCCCATCCGGAAGATCTACCGCTCGATCGAGGTGGCGCAGGAGGCGGGCATCCCACTCGTCGTCGTCCACCCGCCGTACCGCTGGCAGTATGAGTACCGGGGATGGCTAGAGGATCGCCTCGCTGGCCTCGAGGAGCGAACCGGCGTCACCGTGGCCCTCGAGAACATGTTCCCCGTGGGCAGGACACAGGAGCGCAGCGGGTTCTTGCTCCACTCCAATGCCGACATCCACGAACTGGACGGGCTGGAACATCTGGTCCTGGATACGAGCCACGCGGCCGTGGCGCGGCACGAACTGGTCGCGCTACGGCGTTCGTTCGGGCCGCGCCTGCGACACGTGCACCTGTCCGATAACGCCGGGCGCGGCTGGGATTCGCATCTTCCTCCGGGCGAAGGCGTGCTGCCGCTCGAGGGGTTCCTGAGCGATCTAGCGGCGTCGGGCTACGCCGGGGCGGTGTCGCTCGAGGTCGACCTCCGCCGGTACCTGCCCGACCGCACGGCCCTGCGGAACATCATGGTCCAGATGCGCGAGCGCAGCGAGGCCGCGCTCCATGTGCCCGGAACCGCGACGGACGATCCTGTTCCGGATGCGCCCGTTGCCGCCAACTACCGCGGGTCCCAGGGCCTGATCGCCAAGCGTTCGGCCTCGGGGAGTTCGTCCCAGCCCTCGACGTCGGCATAGAGTTCGATCTCGATCCCGTCGGGGTCCTTCAGGTAGAGGCTGTGACTCACCGCATGATCGGCGGTGCCGGTGAGCTCGATCCCCGCTGAGGCGAGCGTCCTGAACGCGGCGCGGACGTGTTCGTCGGAGGGAAGACGGATCGCGATGTGATACAGCCCCACGCCGAACGGCGGCTGCGCGGGCGCATCCGGACCCACCTGTTGCAGCGCGAGGTCGTGATGGTTGGCGCCCGTTGCCGTGAAGAACGCCATGGCGCCGGGGATCTCGCCGATCTTCGTGAACCCGAGGAGTTCGTAGAAGGGAACGGAGACGCTCAGGTCACGAACCCGCAAGACCACGTGCCCGATCTCCTGGGGGCTGATCGGATGATCGACGCCACCCGTCGCCTGGGTCGTCCCAACCTGTCCTTGGCCGGTCTCACTCATGGGTTCCTCCTTGCTAGCCTCTGCTGATGCGCCGCCCAACGCTGATCGCCATCATCGTCCTCTTCGCGGCGCTCCTGGTCGCGGGACTGATGCAGGTCGTCATCGCCAACCGCTCGCAATCGACGTTTCAGGGTCCACAGAGTCCTGGTCAGCTTCCGTCCCTAGCAACCTCGACCCCATCGCGCTGATTCCCGACGGACGGTTCCCGTTCAGCTCAGGTGACCGGACAGCCAGTCCATGACGGTGGCACGGGCGTCCGCGGCCGCTTTCCCGTACAACATCGCCGAACCGTGGTCTGTCGTGTCCAGGAACGTGAGCGTGTTCGGTGGTCCCGACTCGTCGTAGAAGGCCTGCGCATCGGCTGCAGGTCCCCTGTCTCCGCTTCCGGCCATGAACAGGACCGGCGCCGAGATCCCGCGGATCACGTCGGGCGTCGCGGCCAGTGCACCGACTGAGGACACCGCAGCCATGGATACCACCGTCGTCACCTGATCCCCGAGTTTCGATGCAGCCACCAACGAGGCCGTCCCGCCCATACTGGAACCCACGAGCGCGATCTGCTCGGCTCCTTGGGATGCCAGGTAAGCGACCGCGGCTTCGACGTCCTGCCAGGCCAGATCGGGGTCCTTCGCGCCTTTCGAACAGCCGGCGTCCCCTCCCGGGCAGTACCCGCGCTGGTCGTACGTCAGGACCTGATAGCCGCCCTTGGCCGCCAACTCCGGAGCGAAGCCAAACCATGAGGACTGGTCGATCGTCAGCCCGTGGGTCATGACGATCCCGGTCTTCGCACCGGCATCCCCGAACAGCCGTCCGGACAGTTCGACGCCGTCGGACGTGGTGAACGTGACCGTTGAGGCGCCGGACAGGCTGGCCGGTGAGTACTTCTTCGGATGTTGCCCGCACGCCACAAGTGCCACGGCAGTCGCCAGCGCCAGGAGCGCTAGGGGTCTGACCGGTCGGCGCATGCCCGTGGGGCCTACTTGCCGAGTTTCATCCGCTGGTGGCGGGTGCGCTTCAGAAGCTTCTTGTGCTTCTTCTTCCGCATCTTCTTGCGGCGCTTCTTGATCAGCGACGGCAAGCCTTAGCCTTTCACTCGGTTCCGAAGAGGTTCCGAAGGTCGACGCGCTTTGCGCGATAGTTCGCCTCCAGACGGACGGACCCCAGTCTAAGCGCTTTCGGCGCCTCTGCCACGGGCGAGATCAAACGGAGCCCACCGTCGGCGGCCACGTGCTCCAGATAGCCGACTCCGGTGAATCCTCCCCCGCCGTCGGAGAGTCCGACCATGAGCCGGTCGAGTTCCTTCAGGTCGAACAGGGGCGGCAAGGTCGGCATGAACACCGTGGGCTTGACCCGGAACCGGTGGAGGTCCCCGGCGAAGTAGCGAGACATCTGGCGTTCGCGTTGGGCCATGCGGTCCTCGACGCTGGAGGGCTCCACGCGTGGATGGATGGGCAGCGTGACCGCGTCGATCCCGAAGAACCGTTCGATGACCCCGAGGACGGGGTCGAGTTCCTCCCCGCGCTGCAGCGCCACGATCAGGTCGGGTTCGAGGGCGTCGACCTTGTAGTACTTGACCAGCTGGCCACTGATCCCGCCGACAACGCCGCCGGTATCGACCACCACGAGATCGGCGCCCTGCGACAGGGCAAGATCCCGCAGACGCGCCAGCGCCCCGACGAGCGGCAGGAGGTGATCCGCCGGGCTGGTCGACCCGACGAACCCGAGATGATCGGCCTCAGCCAGTCGGTCGAACGTGAGGTCGTCCACGGATCGGATGTGTTTCATGCCAACCGTCGCCGGTGGTCCCACGGTCTTCTGGCTCACATCCGCGTCCAGGTAGGCGACCGAACGGCCCACGTGGAGCGCATAGGCCGCGGTGGCGCGGGCCAGCGTGGACTTGCCGGCATCCAGCCCACCCAAGAACAAGACCGTCGTGGCGTCTCTGGCGGCTCGGTCCACGAGCCGGTCGTGTTCGTTCACTGTGTGCCCTCTCCGCAGCCGCGGAGGTCCGGGCCGTGCGTGCGCGCAGGCGATGCGCCGGCGTCAACCGGCTTGCGTGAACCGCCCGTTCAGGTACGTATGGATGTCTTGTTCCCTCAGTCGGTAGCTCTTTCCTACGCGAAGCGAGGGCAGCTCGCCGGTCTTGATCAATCGGTAGACGGTCATCCTGGATACGCGCAAGAGGTCTGCGACCTCACTCACGGTCAATAGTCGAACCTCGTGGAACGTGTCTCTCCTCACGATGGGCGCGATTCTAGGGGAATCCACACCACCCCGATACCCCCCAAAGACCTAGACGGGCGAACTAGGGACCCGACCGGGTCAGGGAGCCACGATTGCTTGGAAGCAGGGCCAGTACGCGCCGGGATCCACGTGATCGTCCATGAGGATCACCTGCTCGGTTCGACCTGCGGCCTTGGCGACCAGAAGCGCAGGGTCGTTCACGTCGGCGATGCTGATCGTCTCGACGCCGGCGTTGATGGCGGCCCCGGCGAAGCCGTGATCGGCGACCACCAGGTCCGGCGTGGCCTCCTCGAGCATGCGCCGAACCGCCTCGGGGAAGTGCGTGTGGCGAGGTTCCCGCCCGTCGGTAAGCATCGCGACGCCGTCCCAGTGGTCGATGAACCAGTCGTGATCGAGGTGGGGTTCGCGCCAATGAACGCCGTGTGCGGCCCTGACCACCCGAGCGCCATCGGACAGCCAGCCGTCGAGCGCGTGATAGAGGAGCGCGAGACCCACGGGGTGCCCGGTGGCGAGCAACACGGACTCCCCTCGTTCCCGCGCCTCGCGCAATCGCCGGCCCGCGGCCCTGCATGCCAGGACGATGGGCTCCGGGCGGATGTCGACGGGGCCGAACCTGGCGTCTCGATCGATAGGCGCGCCGGCGGCCGTTTCGACCAACGTGAGGACATCGTCGAGCGAAAAGCCCGCTGCGACGCCCGGCATGCCGAACTCCTTGTCGGTGTCCCCATCGATGAGCATGCGGGCGTTGTTCCGGACGTTGTCGAGGGGGTGCGACGCCGTGCCGGCAACCTGGCCGTCCAACAGAGCTGCCGAGAGTTCGCCGTCCGAGACGGTCCTTGGGACCCAGCGATCATCCAGACCGGGGAGACGGCGGACGTGGGCTTCGATAACGTCCATGGTTCGGGCCATGGTACGGGAGGCTGGGTCATGCAACTCAAAGGTGCGGTAGCGGTGGTGACCGGGGCCTCGTCGGGTATCGGCGAAGCCACCGCCGTGGCACTGGCCCAGCGCGGCGCGAAGGTGGTGCTCGCCGCGCGCCGATCCGATCGCCTGGACGAGCTGGCCGACCGGATCGAACGGGCCGGCGGTCGGGCGCTCGCGGTTCGCTGCGACGTAGGCGATCACGAACAGCTCAGGAAGCTTCGCGCGGTCACCGAAGAGGCCTACGGACCTGCCGACATCCTGGTGAACAACGCGGGTGTCCGTGGCAGCGGGGAATTCGCCAAGCAGTCGTACGAGGAGATCCAGAGCGTGGTGCAGGTCAACCTCACGGGCGTGCTGTTCGGAACGCGGGCGTTCCTGCCAGGCATGCTCGCTCGTGGGCACGGACACATCGTGAACATGGCCTCGATCGCGGGCAGATTCGTGGCACCGGGCGCCGCCGTCTATTCCGCCACCAAGCATGCGGTGGTCGCCTTCAGCGAAGCCCTCAACTACGAAACCGAGCGACGTCACGTGCTGGTCACCGCGGTCAACCCCGGGTTCGTCGCGACGGAAGGCTTTCCCCAGGGTCGGTTGCCCGACGCCATCGTCATGAAGGTCGACCGGGTCTCCGACGCGGTGATCAGGGTGGTCGCGGACGGCATCGCGCCGGAGTTCACGGTTCCTCGATGGCTGTCGCCGCTTCAGACGTTCCGCGTGCTCACCCCCCCTCTGTATCGCTGGGGCATGCGCCGGATCCGCGCAGCCGGCATCCCGGGCACGAACCCGTCGAAAGAGGAATGACGCCTCTACCCGAAGGAGCCGGTCCGGGGCGAGACCGGAAACGGCACCCGTTCGAGCCGCTATCGTGTGACCTCCATGGGCATGAAGACAGCCCCGGATGTGCTGGAGCGTCCCGCGGTCGATGAGGCGGTCGAGCCGGACCGTCCATGGGTCGTGGTGGTCTGGAACGATCCCGTCAACCTCATGACGTATGTGACCTGGGTCTTGCAGACGCTGTTCGCCTATCCGCGACCGAAGGCCGAGCGGCTCATGTGGGACATCCATACGAAGGGCAAGGCCGCGGTGTCAAGCGGTACGCGCGAGCGCGCGGAGGCCGACGTCGCGCGGCTGCACGCCTACGGCCTCTGGGCGACCATGGAGAAGAACTGATCGTGCCGACGCGCCGGGCGCCGTTCGCCGGGAAAGGTGGATCGATCGTCGTTCGGCTCACGGAGGATGAGCGGAAGACCATCGCGGGCCTGGCGGCGGAGTACCGGCAACTCCTCGAGCACGAGAGCCAGGCCACGGACGCTGCCGTCGCGCGGCTGTTCCCGCCCGCCTACCGCGAAGACCCGCTGCGGAATTTCGACTTCGAGCGCCAGTCTCACGATGGTCTGATGACCGAACGCCTCGCGGCAATCAGCACCCTGGAGCTGACGGCCGACGCGAAGACCCTCACGGTCGAGCAGTCCCACACGTGGCTCGCCGTGCTCAACGATCTTCGATTGGTGCTGGGAACACATCTGGATATCGCGGAGGACAGCAGCCACGACGATTTCGCGAAGGATCCCAAGTCGGCGAACGCGTTCGCGATCTACCTATGGCTGACACAGCTTGTGGGGACGTTGATCGAGGCCCTCGACCCGAGCCTCGCCGACCTGTCCGAGACGCCTCCACCGGAAGACCCGACCGCTTAGCGAACCGGCGAACCGACCGTGTGCACCTTCAACATGTTCGTGGTCGTGCGGCCCGCGGGCGAGGCGGCGACCATCACGACGGCGTCCCCCGGCGTGGCCAGACCGCGATCTTGGAGACCGCGGTCCATGAGTTCGATCATCTCGTCGGTGTCGTGGGGAGGCGCGGTCGAGAGCGACGTCACGCCCCACAGGAGGCCGTTCGCACGGCGGACCTCGGGATCGGGGAGGAACGAATAGATGGGAACACCCGGCCGTTCGGCCGAGAGCAGGCGAGCGGTGCGGCCGGTCTCCGTGTAGCAGGCGATGGCGACGACGCCGGTGTCCTCGTTCCCGATGGAGGCGGCGGCGTGGGCCACCGAGGCGGCTTCTCCGTGGTGGCGGCACGGCGGTTGCGCGGCCCGGTAGTCGGCGCCGCGCGACTCGATCGCGACCGCGATGCGCGCGGCTGCCTGCGCCGCCTCGAACGGATAGTCGCCGATCGCCGTCTCGCCGCTCAGCATGATCGCGTCGGCGCCGTCCAGTACGGCGTTCGCGACATCGGTCGCCTCGGCCCGGGTGGGTCGGGGAGCACGGATCATCGACTCGAGCATCTGCGTCGCAACCACGACCGGGCGGCCCGCGGCGCGGGCGGCGTGGATCAGATCCTTCTGGATCAGCGGGATCTCCTCCATCGGCAGTTCGACGCCCAGATCGCCGCGCGCGACCATGAGTGCATCGCTCACCTCCAGGATCTTCTGGATGTTGGCAACCGCCGGATTCGTTTCGATCTTCGCAACGATCGGCACCACTCGGTCCCCCATAAGCGAACGGAGAGCGACGATGTCCTGGGGCTCTCGGACGAACGACTGCGCCACCAGATCGACGCCGAGGTCGAGCGCGGTGGTCAGACACTCACGGTCGCGGTCGGTGACCGCCGGCAGGCCCAGCCGCTCCGCGGGAACGTTCACGCCCTGCCGGCTGCGGACGGTTCCTCCGCGGACGCATTCGGTGAGAACGGTGTCACCCTCGATCGCGGACACGGTGAGTTCGACCGCGCCGTCGGCTAGCAGGATCCTGTCGCCGGCAGCGAGATCGCGCGCGAGACCCGGGTAGGAAGTGGAGGTCCCGCGTTCGTTGCCGGGGCCCCCAGCGCGAAGGTGGAATCGTTGGCCCGGCTGGAACTTGAACGGATCGGGCTCCATCGTGTTGAGCCTGATCTTCGGACCGGGCATGTCGGCGAGCACGGCGAGTGAGCTTCCGAGCTCGTCTTCGGTGTCGCGGACGATCCCGACGGCCCGCGCGTGATCGTCGGGCGTGCCATGACTGAAGTTGAGCCGGAAGATCGTCGCGCCGGCTTCGACCAGCCCTCGGACCATCTTCGGCGTCGCGCTCGCAGGACCGAGCGTGCAGAGGAGTTTCGTCTTCGCCCCGGTCATGGTGCGTCCAGCCTATCGGGGACCTGCCGGCCGGCGAGGCGGCCGGCCTCGTCGACGAACTCGCGTGGGAGTTCGGGCGGAAGGTCGTCCAACGCCCCTGCCATCTCGGCGAAGTAGGTGGTCCAGGCCCGCGGGACCACGGTTGCCCACTGATACCCGCCGCCGCCGGTCGCCACCCAGCGGCCGCGCGCGGCCCGGTGGGCCAGCTGGTGGAGTTCGCGCGCGGCCTCACGGTACGCGCGCATGGTCAGGTCGAGCTGTGCAAGCGGATCGCTCGTATGCGTGTCGCACCCGAGCTGGGTGACCAGGACCTCGGGGTCGAAGGCATCAACAACAGGGATCACGTCGGCACGGAACGCAGCGAGCCATCCGTCGTCGTCGGTTCCCGGGACGAGGGGAACGTTCACCGCGCTGCCCCGAGCGTCCGGGCCACCCGTCTCCGTGCGGTCACCCGTGCCGGGGAAGAACCACGGAGCCTTCTGATGGATGGACACCGTGAGCACGCGAGGATCGTCGTAGAAGATGGCTTGGGGTCCGTCGCCGTGATGAACATCGACATCGACATAGGCGATGCGTGTGGCGCCGTGATCCAGCAGCCACGCGATGGCCACCGCGGGATCGTCGTAGACGCAGAACCCGGAGGCTCGTCCAGGCATCGCGTGGTGGAGCCCCCCGGCCGCGTTGAACGCGTGCTCTACCTCTCCCGTCCAGACGGCTTGTGCCGCCCCCACACTCGCGCCGACCACCACCGCCGCGGCCTCGTGCATCCGGTCGAAGATCGGGTTGTCCCCCGGGCCGTAGCCGAACCGCCCCCACGCTCCGTCCTCGCCGTGGCCGGCCGCGCGCGTGGCGCCCACGAACTCGTGAGTGTGGACGAGCTCGATGGTCGCGTCATCCGCAGGTGCCGGTGAAACCGTGATGACGTTGGGGAGTTGATCCAGGCCGTAGGCCTGGATCAGGCGCCACGTGAGGAGCACCCGCTCAGGCCTGAGCGGGTGCTCCGGTCCCAAGTTGTAGGTTCGCGCTTCGGGTGCGAGCACCAGACCGACGCGGTCGGACACGCCGCTAGGCCACCGAGCGCACGGCGTCCACGGTTCGCTCGACCAAGGCCGTCACGTCATCCTCCTTGAGGCAGAACGGCGGCCCGAGCATGATCAGGTCCCCGTTGGTGCCATCGACGTGACCGGTCGACGAGTAGAGGAGGAGACCGTTCGCGCGCGCCGCGGCCAGCACGCGCTCGGTGGTCTTCGCGCTCCGCGCCAATGGTTCCTTGGTCTGGCGATCTCGCACCAACTCGATCCCGATCATCAGGCCGAGACCGCGGATATCGCCCACCACCGCGCAATCCTCAAGACCAAGCGCCAGGTCGGCCCGGATCTGCTCTCCCAGTCCCCGGGAACGCGACACCATGTCGTCCTCCTGGAGCCGTTGCAGCACCGCCGATCCCACGGCGGCCCCGAGCGCGTTGTGCGACCACGTGAACCCATGCACGAACCCACCGGCCGAAACCGTGTGGAACACCTCCGTGCTCGAAGCCGCGAATCCGAACGGGACGTAGCCACTGGTGGTCCCCTTGCCGGCGGTGAGGATGTCGGGCCGCATGCCCCAATGGTCGACCCCGAACCACCTACCTGTTCGGCCGAATCCGGTCATGACCTCGTCGGCGATGACCAGCACGCCGTAGCGATGGCAGACGTCGACGATCTTCGGCCAGTAGTCCTCACACGGGATCGCCGCACCCAGTGTCGCCCCCGACACCGGTTCGGCGATGAACGCTGCCACCGAGGCGTCGGGCGACTGCGTGAGCAAACGCTCGAGTTCGCCGGCGTGCCAATCACCGCAGCCGATCGGGTGCCGCGGGTTCTCGCACCGGTACTCGTAGGCGGCAGGCGCATGCGTGAACCGTCCGAGCCACGGTGTGTACGGCTTACGAAGGGGCTCCTTGCCGCTGGCATCGAGCGCCCCCAGCGTGTTCCCGTGATAGGAGCTCCGCCGGGCGACGATCGTGATGCGCGACCCCTCGCCGCGCGCCAAGTGGTAGGCGCGCGCCATCTTGATCGCCGTTTCCACGGCTTCGCTCCCGCCGCTGACGGGATAGATCCGGGCCTCGTCGAACGGGAGTACGTCTGCGACCTCGTCCGCGTAGCGCTCCAGCGCCTCGGTCGTGAACATGGTTCCGTGGACGTATTGCGTCTTCGCGAGCTGCTCGGACGCTGCGGCGATCACCGCGGGATCGCCGTGTCCGACGTTCATCACGATGGCGCCGCCCGCCCCGTCCAGGAACCGGTTCCCCTGAGAGTCGGTGATCCACGCACCCTCGGCGTGGACCGCGGTCGGCAGGCTCCGGTCGAATACCCGCGGAAACACATGGCTCACGTGTCGCTCTCCTTCTCATCACCGAACGTGTCGAAGATCTGACGGAGCCGATCCCCACGGGCCTTCCGTCGTTCGCGGATCTCAACTGCCCACTCCGGCTCGGACTCGGTGGACTCCGGAGCACGGGACCACGGGGCATCGGTCTCGGCCGGCCCCCCGTCGTCTCGGGGACGTTCCGTCATTTCTCCCACCGCAGCGCTCGCACCTTCATGAGCCATCGTTTGAGGTTCTCATCGCCGGACGCGAGCGCCGCCTTCTCACGCGAATCGGCCGTGCCGTGTTCGTCGAAGAACCGGAACAGCAGGACGGACATCCGGTTCAGCGGGTCGCTGGGGTTCGAGGCACGCATGGTCACCGCAGCGATGGTCTGGCGCAGCTCTTGGAACACGTCGTTCTTGGCTGCCCGCGTTGCCGCCACACCACCGAAGAACAAGAGCGCGGGGAAGAGCTGGGAGCTACGCGTCGCCAGATCGCCGAGCGCCGTAAGCGCGCCCTTCACCGCAGAACGCCGGCTCAACCGGTCGTCGGCCGGCGCGTCGGGCACCGGATGCGTGTCCGGGTTCCGGAGCGTCAGGCAGAGGTGTTGCCCCAGCACGGAGCTCAGCGCGTGTGCCGGCGAGGGCGGAACGTAGATGGGTGCCCACACACCGGAGACACCCGCATCCCGGAGTTCCTGCGCGACGAGTCTCGGCAGCTCCGCAAGTGTCGCCCCCAGGGCCCCATCGTCCAGGCCCGTGCGCTCCAGCTCGGCCAAGGTTCCCCCGTCGGCATCACGGATCCGCACTACCACCGTTCGTCCGTTCGTGCCTTCGGCCACGCGGGTGAGGCCCAACCAGTCCTTCCCGACCACGGCCTCGTCGGCGCCGGCTTCGAATCCGCGGGTGAACGACGACGTGACCGCGTCGGTGGTCATGCGGATGGCCTCGGCGAGGTAGAGGGGCAAGCCCAGAGAGAGCGCGCTGTCGGCCCCCGGATCCAGATCGGCTGCGAAACAGAGGCGATTGGCCCCGGTCCGTTCGGTCGGCAAGATCCACGTCGGCTCCAGGAGCGGGGGGAACCACACGGGAGTGTCCAGCTTGGGCCCTGGGCTGATGTCGTCCATGGGCTACCTGGTATACACGCCCGCGGGGTCGAGTTCCTCGCGGATCAGTCGAAGTTCCTCCACGGTGGGGGGCGGGGTCTCCCCCAGATCGGGTGCCTCCTTGGGATCCCAGCCCGTGTTCGCACGAACATCGTCCATGGAAACGCCCGGGTGCAACGTGACCACGGTCATCTCGCCCGTCGTACCGTCGAACGCATACGTCGCGAGATCTGTGACTACGGCCGTCGGCCCACTGCCGTGCCAGCCCCGGGCAGCGTCTCGGGCGGGATCGCCGCTGTGTCCGGGCGAGGTTCGGAAGTCCAACCGATCTACGAACGAACGCGTCGCCTGACGCATGATCACCAGGATCTGCTTGGCGTGGATCGCGATCTCGCATGCACCTCCCGAGCCGGGCAGGCGCACCTTGGGATGCGCGTAGTCGCCGATGACCGTGGTGTTGAGGTTCCCGAAACGATCGATCTGCGCGCCGCCCAGGAATGCCACGTCGATCCGACCAGCCTGCAGATAGAACGCGAACAGCTCGAACATCGAGGTGATCGCCGTCGCGCCGCTCGCAAGCGTCGGGTCGCCGATCGAGAGCGGAAGCCGTTCGGGGCGGGCGCCGTAGACGCCCGACTCGTACACCAGTTGGAGGTGCGGCGACACCGTTCGCTGAGCCAGGTTGCAGACGATGTTGGGGAGGCCGACGCCGACGAAGCAGTTGCTGGCAGCGCTCAGCTGCCGCGCGCTCGCGGCGATCATGATCTCGGACTTCGAGTAGGCCAGGTCCTTCGCGGACGGCGCGCCGGAGGTCATGCGTACCTCCCGTAATCGACCTCACCAGACATGGCGGGCATCGGCCTGAGATCGTCCCAGTGGGCGTCACCCCATTTCTCCACGTACTCGGCGTGCGAGCCGAGGTCGTACACCCATTCGCGGAGCCAGGCATCCAACGACTCCTGATCCTTCGCGATCTTGTCCCATGCGAGGTAGAACGCGTTGTCGCGGTCGTAGTAGCCCTGCGCGAAACTCGGGTGACATGCCAGCGGTTCCTCGACCACCGCGTCGACGATGGCCCCGGGGATCACGGTGCGGTTCGGATCTCGACGGATGACCGATTCGTCCACGACCTCCTCGCAGACCACGATGACCCGCTTGGCGGCGAAGGCAGCTTCCTTCTGGCATCCCAGGAGGCCCCAGATCTGCGTGTCACCCGCTGCGTCGGCCCGTTGGGCGTGAACGATGGCGACATCGGGGACCAACGGGGGCACCACGTACACCTCCACTCCATCCTCGTAGGGCGACGTCATCGGCTTGATCTTGTCGTTCACGTTGGGGATGTCGGATTCGTAGTAGCTGCGGAGCGGGAAGAAGGGCAGGTTCGAGGCGCCGGCCATGTAGCGGCACACCATGCCGAAATGGCTGTACTCCTCGATCTCCAACGGTTCGGGGTCGGCCTTCTCGATCCTTCGACGAACCGCGTGCAAATTGCCTACGCCCGGGTTGCCCATCCAGCTGAAGATCAGCTTGGATGCCACACCGGCGCCGATCATCTGGTCGTAGATCACGTCGGGCGTCATCCTCGCCAGGGTGAGCCCTCGCCGGCGCTGACGGATGATCTCGTGGCCCGCTGCGAAACAGATGAGGTGGGTGAACCCCTCGATAGCCACGGTGTCACCGTCACGGACCAACTCCGCCACGGCGTCGTGCATCGTGGCCGTCTTGTCAGAGCTCATCCGGCGTCCATCCGTCTTCGGGGCCGCGGAGCACGCAGAACTCGTTACCCTCCGGATCGCGCATCTGCGTCCAGAAGCTCTTCTCGTGCTCGATGAACCCACGCTCGGCGGCACCGAACCCCTTGAGTCGCTCGACCTCCTCAGCCATAGAACCGGAGGGACGGACATCGGGGTGGACCCGGTTCTTCGCCACCTTCCCTTCCGGAACGGGCTGGAAGAACATCCCCGCGGTTTTGCCGGAGGGGTCTCGGATAAGTGCGCCCTCCTGGTCGGAGTCCGGATCCAGGTCGAAGCCCAACGCCTGACTCCAGAAGGTCGCGACCACCATCGGGGCGCCACAGTCGAACGTGAGCGTGTCCAGCGTGAGCGCCACGGCCGCCCCTTACGACCCGGCCGATTCAACCTCGGCGACGGCTTCCTCGAAAACCTCGAGGGCGGCCTCGGCCTGATCTTCACGGAAGTTGAGCGCGGGCGAGATGCGGATGGCGTCGTCGCCGCAGCCGAGCACCAGCAACCCCTTGCGGAACGACGCTTGTTCCACCGCTGCAGCTTGGTCGTGGTCGGCGAATCCCAGTCCGATCCACAGCGCCCGACCGCGAACCTCGGAGATGATCTGGTGTCGGTCGGCGATCTCGCGGAGGCCCGCAAGGAAGATGTCACCGATCTTCGTCGCGTTGTCCATGAGCCCCTCTTCCTCGATCACGTCGAGGGTCGCGAGGGCGGCCGCACACGACACCGGCGAACCGCCGTACGTGGAACCGTGCGCACCTTGATCCCAGACCATGAGGTCCTCGCGCGCGATCATCGCGCCGAGCGGGAGGCCGCTCGCGATCCCCTTGCCCGCGGTGATGATGTCGGGGGTGACGCCTTCCTGTTCGATAGCCCACATGGTCCCGCTGCGGCCCATCCCCGACTGCACTTCGTCGCAGATCAGCAGGATGCCGTGCGCGTCGCAGAGTTCGCGGAGGTAGGAGAACCAACCCTCGGGTGGGAGGACGTACCCGCCCTCGCCCAGCCACGATTCCACGACGATGGCGGCAACCTCGTTCGGCGAGACGATCCGCTTGAACAGCACCTCTTCGATGTAGTCGAAGTCGCCGTAGAACGAATGGTAGACACCCGGCAGCATCGGTCCGAAGTTCGTTCGGTACTTGGCCTTCGAGGCCGTGAGGGTGACCGAACCCATGGTGCGGCCGTGGAAGGATTGGTACATCCCGATCAGGTATTGGCGGCCGGTCGCGTAACGCGCCAGCTTCAAGGCGGCCTCAACAGCCTCGGTGCCGGAGTTCGAGAGGAACGTGCGTGCCGGCTTGCCGCCGAACGGCGCCAAAGCTCCGATCCGCTCGCACACATCGGAGTAGATGGGCAGGTAGAAGTCCGACGCCGAGTAGTGCAGGAGCTGAGCGGCCTGGCGCTGGACGGCCTCGACCACCTTGGGGTGGCAGTGACCCGTCGAGGTCACCGCGATGCCTGCGTTCACGTCCAGGAAGATGTTCCCGTCCACGTCCTCGACGATCGAACCCGCGCCGCGCCGAGGCACGAAGGGGTACGCGCGGGGAAGCGAGGGCGATGTCACCTTCGTGTCGCGCGCGATGCGCGCGAGGGCCTCGGGCCCCGGCACCTCGGTGATGAGCGCGGGCCGGGAGTGGGCAGACAGATCCTGATACGTAGTACTGGACGCGTCGACCTCAGTCACTCCGAGATCACCGTCCTGGATTGTTCGCGCATGTATTGCGTGACGTAGTACGGACCCCCGCCCGCCTTGCCGGTGGTGCCCGAACCCTTCCACCCGCCGAACGGCTGGACGCCGGGCCATGCTCCCGTGGTCGCACCCGCGCGCCGGTTCACGTAGACCACGCCGCCGTCGATGCGGTCCAGCCATTCGTCGATCTCGCGCTGGTCCTCACTGAACAGTCCCGCGGTTAGGGCGTACTCGCTGTCATTGGAAAGCTCGATGGCTTCGTCCAGCGAGTCGACGGGGGCGACCGCCACGAACGGTACGAAGAGTTCTTTCTTGAACAGCCAGTTATCGGTGGGCACCTCGACGACCGTCGGTTGCACGAACATCCCCCGGGCCATGTCTCCCTCGGTCAGTCGTTCGCCGCCGGTGATGACCGAGCCCGACTTGCGCGCTTCCTCGACCGCTTCTTGGTAGGTCTCCACGGCCGCGTCGTTGATGAGCGGGCCCAGGTAGACATCGCGCTTCAACGGATCGCCGACCTTGATGGCCTCGGTCTTCTCCTTCAGCTGCGCCACGAAGTCGTCGTAGACCTCGCGATCCACATAAACGCGCGAGTTAGCCGAGCACTTCTGCCCCCCGAATCCGAACGCGGAGCGAAGAACACCGTCAGAGGCTTTGTCCAGGTCGGCGTTCTTCGTGACGATGGTCGGGTTCTTGCCACCCATCTCGCAGATCGCAGGCTTCGGGAATTCCGAGGCGAACGTCTTGTAGATCCCCATCCCCACGTCGTAGGAACCCGTGAAGGTGATCCCTCCGACGTCCTGGTGATGCACGATCGCATCCCCGACCACCGAACCGCGGCCCGGGAGGAAATGGAACGCCCCGGCCGGGATCCCGGCGTCGCGATAGACCTCGTACAGCTTGTAGCCGAGCAGCGCGCCTTGGTGAGCCGGCTTGAACACGACCGTGTTCCCGGCGACGAGGGCCGCGGAGGACGGGCCACCGGAGAGCGCCATCGGGAAGTTGAACGGGCTGATGACTGCCCACACCCCGTAGGGGCGGAGCACGTCGTAGTAGTCGCCCGCCGCTCCCATGGCCTGCATCGGGACGCGGAAGCCCTGATGGTCTTCGATCGCCTTCGCGTTCCAGCGCATGAGGTCGGCGGTCTCTTCGACATCGCCGAGCGCCTCCAGGCGGTTCTTCCCGACCTCCATCGCCATCAAGGCGGACAGCACGTTCCTGCGCTCCGACATGATGTCGGCAGCGTTGTTGATGAGTTCGACGTGCTGCTTCCAACCCATCCGGTCCCACTCCAGGGCGAACCCCTTGGCGGCCGCGATGGCGTCCTCAACATCTTGGCGTGTCGCCTGGGAGATGTTGGCGAGCAGGATGTCGTTATCGATGGGCGAATGGAGCTCGTAGGTGCCTTCGCCGTCTCGTTCCTGGCCGTTGACCACGACTGGGATGGTCTTGCCGAGTTCGGCCTTCGCCTGCTCGATCCCTTGGTCGTAGCCCCTGTGCAGCTCCTCGTTGTCGGCCGTCATCGTGGCGTAGGTGACGCGGAAGCCTTCTGCCATGGGAAGCTCGCCCCCTTCTTGAGAACACGCGGGAACCCTGCTGGTGGGTAGGCAGGCATGGTAGCCGAGTGCTCGTCACGCCGCCTAGGGCCATGAACCTCACCCGTGACCCGAAGTTCGACCGAACGGCTACTAGGGTTGGGGGGCGGCCGGGCGTATGCTCCTGCTCCCTTATGAGGCTCGTGACCTTCGACCGGGGGGGGCACCGGCGGCTGGGAGCGATCTTCGGGGGCGAGGTGGTGGATCTGCCCGACGCGGTCGGGCACCCGGCCTTCCCGCCCACGTTGGAAGCCCTGGTCTCGAGCAGTCGCGGCACCATCTTGGACGCCGCCCGTGCTGCCCTTGCAAGTGACGACGTGATGACGCACGCGGTGAAGCGGGCACGCATCCTCACACCCTTGTTCCCGCGCTCACTCCTGTCCCCCGGTTCTTCGGACCTGACGCGATCATTGGTCGGTCCGGAGCAGGAAGTGCCGTGGCCCTCCGGCGCCGCCTGGCTGGAGTACGAACCCAAGGTCGCCGCCGTGCTCGGCAAGGAGGTCCACCGGGCCGACCAGGACGCGGTCAGCGGCCATGTGTTCGGCTACACCTTGGTGAACGATTGGTCGGCGCGAGACGCCTCCGGTTCCCCGATGGCAACCGCTGCCGGTCTCCCGATCGCGATCGGGCCGGTCGTCGTCACCGCGGACGAACTCGACCCCCAATCCCTCTATCTCGACGTTCGCATCGACGGCGAGTCCATCGCGAAGGGGAACCTCAACGGCGCCACTCGGAACCTGTTCGGGTTGATCGCGGCCGCCTCGCGAGAAGCGGCGTTGGAGCGCGGCGACGCGTTCGCTCTCGGACCGTTCGGGCCGGCCGTGGACCCCTCACGACAGCTCTGGCCCGGCGCGAGCGTCGAACTGCGGGCCGAAGGTATCGGCACGCTGAAGAATCGGATCGCCTCGAACTAACCGGACGGGACCCCGGCCGGGCGTATCGTCGCGATACCTGCCGCCCACGAAGGAGTCGCGATGCTCTCGACCATCTCGCACAGCCTCGGTACCGTTGGGGTGCCGCTCCTCGAAAAGGTCCTGCGAACCATCCTGGTGTACCTGGCGATCGTGACGCTCCTGCGGATCTTCGGCAAGCGCGACCTGGCGCAGTTGAATTCGTTCGACCTGGTGGTGTTGCTGTTGCTGAGCAATGTCGTGCAGAACGCCATCATCGGGCCCGACGATTCGCTGATCGGTGGCCTGGTGGGCGCGACGGTGCTGGTCGGATTCAACGCGATCGTGGTTCGAGCGGTCCGAAAGAGTTCGGTCACCGATCAACTGTTCGAAGGCAAACCGACGGACCTGATCTCCAGCGGCGCCGTCGACGATGACGCGCTGAAACGGCTCGCCCTTCGCCGGGGAGATCTCTTGGTGGCGCTTCGACACCAGGGAGCTCTGGGCCTTGAGGATGTCGAACGAGCGACGCTCTACCCGGGAGGGGCCATCGTCGTCGAACTCAAGCCCGCTTCGCGCAGCGCCACGGAAGAGGATGTGGCGCGACTGGAAGCCAAACTCGACCGCCTGATCGCGGCCTCGGGTACGTAGTCCTTACTTCTTCTTCGCAGCCTTGCGAGCAGTGCCGCGTGCGGCCGCCGCTGTCTTCTCACGTTCCTTCTTCGCGCGTTGACGATCCTTACGGTCGCGAAGCTTGCTCATACCGCCGAGTCCCATCCCATTCCTTTCGATAGCCCCGGGGCGCACCCCGGGCTTCAGAGTCTAAGTGTCTTCGCCGTCGCCGCCGCGGGCGAGCTCTTCGCTCCGCTTCCTCGCAGCGTCGATCGCGTTCAGGAATGCGGCGCGCACGCCCGCCTCCTCCAGATGCCGGATGGCCGCGATGGTGGTTCCCCCCGGAGAGGTCACCATCTCGCGAAGTTCCACCGGGTGCTTGCCCGTATCGCGGAGCATCTTCGCCGAACCCAGCATGGTCTGGATGATGAGTTCCGTTGCAACGTCGCGGGAAAGTCCCAGCAGGATGCATGCCTCGATCATGGCTTCGGCCAAGAGGAAGAAGTAGGCGGGACCGCTGCCGCTGGTCGCGGTCACGGCGTCCAGATGCGTCTCCTTGAGCCGGATCACCTTCCCGACGTAGGACAGCAGTTCCTCCGCCACGGCCATGTGCGAATCATCCGCCAGCTTGCCACCGGTGATGACGCTCATCGCTTCATCGACCATAACGGGCACGTTCGACATCACGCGCACCACGCAGGTCCCCTCGGGTAGATGCTGCTCCACGAACGACGTTCGGATCCCGGCCGCGAAACTCACCACCAGATGACGGGCCTCGACCACATCGCGGATCTGTTCGAGCAGCGCATCCATGTCCTGCGGCTTCGCCATGAGGACAAGGACGTCGGCCCACTTCACGGCTTCGGCGTTATCGAGCGTGGCGCTGACTCCGTACTTGCCGGCCAGTTCGCGTGCGCGTTCCTCGCGGCGCGCGGTCACCGTGATCTCTTCGGCGGTGCGCCCGCCCGAGCGGATGAGACCGCTGATCAGCGCCTCGCCCATCTTGCCTCCGCCCAAGAAGGCGACGTTCCTGTCACTCATCCATGCCTCACAACATTCGATAAGAAGAACCACATGTTCGCAGGCCGTTCCGCGAGCCGTCTGGTGAGGTAGGGATACCACTCGGTGCCGTAGGGGACGTACACGCGGATGGGGTATCCCTGCCGCGCCAGTTGCGCCTGCAGGTCGCGACGGACACCGTACAGCATCTGGAACTCCACCCGTGACCAGCCCGCTTCGATCGCATCCACCCTGGTGCGAACCCCGTCGACGAGCCTCGGGTCATGCGTCGCCGCGTCGATCTGGTGCCCGCGCGCGAGCAGCGTGACGAACAACTCCGCCCAACGACGGTTCACGTCCTCCTTCGCGGTGTAGACCAGGTCGGGCGGCTCGAGGTAGGCGCCTTTCACCAACCGCACCCGCACACCGGCCGGAAGGTCGAAGATGTCGTGGACCGTTCGCTTCAGGTATGCCTGGAGGCAGATGCCCGTCTTCGGATGACGCTCGTGGGCCTGCCGGAGGACCTCGAGCGTCCCGTCCACGTAGGGATGGCTCTCCATGTCGATCATGACCAGGGTGCCGGTCTCCGTGGCCGCGTCCAGGATGGGCCAGACACGTGTCAGGCACTCTTCCACCGAGGTGTCGAGTCCCAGCTGGGTCAGCTTGATGCTGATCGCGCAGTCGAGAGCCGGCGCTCGCGCGATCGCGGTCAGCGCCGCCAGATAGTCGTCGCGCGCGGTGTCGGCTTGAGCGAGCGACTCCACGTTCTCCCCGAGGTGGTCCAGCATCGCGGTCACACGGCCGCGATCGAGGTCGCGCGCGACGGCCATCGCTTCGTCAAGGGTCTCCCCGGCGACGAACCGTAACGCCACGGCTCGCCCGGGGGCGGTCTGTGTCGCCACCGACCGGAACCACGGATGGCCGGCGATCCGCAACACCGTGTGACGAAGCAGCGAGATGGAGAGTCCGGTCACGGGATCGTCAGTCGTCCTCGGGCTGGTTGGCGATGCCGGTGCGGAGCACCTCGGTGAACTCCTTGATCCGCATCGACCGTCTCTCCGGCCGGCGATGGATGAGCCCCGGATCGAGTTCCTCGGAGACCAGAGCGTCCTGGAAGCGCTCGGCCAGCCAATCGAGCATGGAGGCCAGCATCTCCGCATCCACGTCGTCTCGGATCTCACCCCGCGCCACGCCGAACTCGATGAAGTCCAGGGTGCCGTAGGGATCTTCGCTCCGCATGAACCGACTGATGGGCTGACGCAACCCGAGCCCGGTGTCGTAGCGGCCGATCTGTGCCAGACGGTTGGGGACCCAGTCCTCCCCGACGGATTCCTCCGTGTGGTCGAGCCACCAGTCGAGTGTCGCCCAGAAGCCGTTGTCCATGATCTCCTGCGGCGCGTCGAGCCACGCGGGCAGGAGCTTCACCGCTCGCTGGTAGGCCGCCATGAACAGCCCCTCCTTCGAACCGAAGTCAAGGAACACGGTGCCTTTGGCCACGCCCACCTGTTGCGCGATGTCCTCGACGCGCCCGCCCCGATAGCCGTTCTCGGCGAAGTGCTTCATCGCCGCCTCGACGATCCGATCACGACGAGCTTCGGCGTCTTGGGCGCGCTTCGTGCGACTTTCGGTCATGTCGAGCACGGTACCGCACGTAGGACCCCGCATAAAAAGAACCCGAGAGACCTCAGGCTCGCCGAGGACCGAAGTCCTCAGCCACCGTCAGCCCCTCGGGCTCTTGGTGCCCCAAGCAACCGCCGCGTTCTGCTCGTCGCCGTCCGGATCGTGGCGGGTTTCGCCTTGCGGCGCTCCTTCCACGCTGCCTCCGACGGTTTCGCCTTGCGGCGGCCTGTCTTCGGCGTCCCCCCCGGCCTTCGCCTTGCGGCGCGCCAGCGGCGGGAAGCTCCCAGGAACCTCCGCCCCGGGGGGCTCGGGCTCCCTGGACCCGTGGCCCCGGGGGGCTCGGTGTCCGGAGCTGGGACCACTTCCGGCCTTGCGGCCTTCCCTGGTCCCCGGGACCGTTCTCCGGCCTTGCGGCCTTCCTCCGTCCCCTGCGCCGAGTCCGTCTTGCGACTTCTTCGACGCTCCGTCCAGCTCCTTGCATCTCACTTTGACTGCTTGGAGCGAGGCGAAATGTATAGGCGACGGCAGTGGCGGTCAACCCGTCATTTCCGCAGGTAGATGCCTATACGTGCAGGTCAGGAGCGCGAGACAAAGATTGACAAAAAGATGTTGTTGTCACTCTGCATGCATCGGTGCAGGTCAGCGCCGCGGCGACGCCAACATTCGCCTCAGCCGCGCGCGTCCAAGAGTTCGCGATACACGTTCTGGAGTTCGGCGGCCGTCGCATCCCAGGTGAAGCGGAGCGCCTGTCGTGCACCGCGTTCCCCTAGCTCGGCTTGCAGGGTCGGCGAGCGCAAGATCTTGATGAGTCGCTCGGCGTGATCGCCGGGATCGTGGCCTTCGACCAGGAAACCACCCACGCCGTCCTGCACCACGTATCGCAGACCCCCGACGCTCGATGCGATGACCGGCGTGCCGCAGGCTTGCGCCTCCAACGCCACCAGACCGAACGACTCCGATCGCGACGGCACCAACACCACGTCGGCCGCGGAGTAGAAGTCGGCGAGACGCCGCTGGGTCTGCGGCGGATACAGCATGACCCGGTCGGTCACGTCCAGCGCCGACGCCAGTTCCATCAGGCGAGCAACCTCGGCGCCGTGTTCCACACCGCTGGGACCGCCGACGATGGCAAGTTGCAGGTGCCGCGTCGCCTCGGGATCGCGAGCGATCGCCTCGGCAAGCGTTCGAACGGCAACATCGGGACCCTTGTGCGCCTGGAGTCGTCCGACGTAGAGCGCGAGACGAAGTCCCGCCAGGTGGAGTTCCTCGAGCGCTGCTTCACGGCCGCGCGGAGCGAACAGCTCGTGATCCACGCCCGGGGGGACCAGCCGGATGTGCGTGGGGTCCGCGCCGTAGAGCCCAACCAGCTGGGCGGCCTCGGTTGGCGTGGGGGCGAGGATACGGTCGGAGGCCGCGATGACCCGTTCCTCACCCGCCAGGCGCGCCGCCGACTCGGGCGGCTCGCCCCGCGCCAGCGAGTAGTTCTTGACCTTGCCCAGAGTGTGGAAAGAGGCGACCAGCGGTGTCCCCCACTCCTCTTTCGCCGAGCGGCCGACCCAACCGGAGAGCCAGTAGTGACTGTGGACGATGTCGTATCCCAGGCCGTCCTCACGAGCCAGGCGCAGCACGCCGCCCAGAAACTCGGGTAGGTAACGCGGCAGTTCGGCCTTCGGCATCGGGGAGGCGGGACCGGCCTTGATGTTGATGACCCTGGCGCCCGAACCCAGCTCGACCACAAGGGGTGCGTCGATCGAGCGGCTGCGGGTGAACAGGTCCAAGCTCACGCCTCGCGCTGCGAGGCGGTCGGCGACCTCACGGATGTAGACGTTCATCCCACCGGAGTCGCCGATCCCCGGCTGGTCCAATGGAGAGGTATGCACCGAAAGCACTGCAACGCGGGCCGTCACCTAGAGAGCGTAGCGGAGGTATGCGCGAACGTTAGCGCGGATGGCGAAGTGTCAGGTCGCTCACGATCTCGCCGACCGGCCGACCTCCGCCCAACACCACCGGCCGGGCGTGATCGCGAAGCTCCGTGACATCACGGCGGGCGAGAGCCCCGAGATCGCGGAGTGCCCGGATGAAGGCCGGACCCACCGCCCTGTCACCACCATCTTCCGCACGGACCGCGATGCCCAATCCCAGCTCGGGGATCGAGGCGCAGGTCAACGCCTCGGCGCCTTCCTTCACCATCACCGTGCCGCTGACCGACATGACATCCGTGTCCAGCCGGCCGCGTCCGCCCACCAGGTACGGTTCGGCCAGCATGGCGCCCACCGCCATCTCCGCTCCATCGGCCACCGGCCCGAGCCGTTCGGGCTCCCCCAGACGGGCGAACACGGTGGCCCAATCCCGCATCGCCCCCGCGAAGATGGGCGCCCCGCATCCATCGACACCGACTTGCGTGTCGTCGCGGTCCAGGGCCGCAAGGGTCGCGCGGCGGATCCGCCGCTGGAGGGGGTGGGACCGGGCCAGGTAGCTCGCCCGTTCGTACCCGCCCCATACGCAAGCCAGGAGCATCCCGGCGTGCTTGCCCGAACAATCGTGGAGTTCCCGGCGCCGGCGGCCGGCGTTCGCCATGGTGTCGGGATCGATGGGCCAGGCGGGCGGACAACGGAGCGACGATGTGGTCAGGCCGGCGCGCTGGAGCACGGCATGTACCGCGCGCAGATGTACGGGCTCGGCGTTGTGCGAAGAACTGATGATGGCGATCTCTCGATCCGTCAGGTCCTCGTCGATGACCTGCAGGGCGACCGCCGTCTGCAACGGCTTCAGGCACGACCGCGCGAACACCTCGCGGTCGGGATCACCCGCGACGGCGATGAGACGGCCGTCGCTGTCACAGACCGCCACGTGGCCGACGTGCGTCGACTCCTCCATCCCGGATCGGATGACGCGCGCGAGAACGGCCGGACGTGCCACGGGGCGAAGGCTATCGCGGAAGCAGGCGAACGCGCAGCTCAGACGGTGCCGGTAGCGGCGAGCACAGGGACCCCCAGCATCTCGTCGAGCGTGATCCCGCCCTCGCTGACGACATCCAGGAATGCCGCCACGGCCAGCGGATCGAACTGTGTCCCGGCACCCTCGCGGATCTCGGCAACCGCGACCTCGAACGGCAGCGCGTCCCGGTAGGGTCGGTAACTCGTCATCGCGTCGAACGAATCGGCGATGGAGAAGATGCGAGCCGCCAAGGGGATCTCCTCACCTTTCAACCCGCGTGGATATCCGGTCCCGTCGAACCATTCGTGATGGCATCGGACGATCTCGACCGCTTCGCCCAGGAAGCGAATGGGTTCGACGATCTGCGCTCCGATGGCCGGATGCAACCGCATGATCTCCCACTCGCCCGGGTCGAGCGCCCCAGGCTTCCGGAGGACCTGTTCAGGCACGCCGACCTTGCCGATGTCGTGGAGGAAGAATCCGTAGCCGACCTCGGGACGTGCGGCCAGTTCGGGATCGACCTTCCGGGCGATCGCCATCCCGTAGCGCTGGGTCCGATCCAGATGGCCTCGCGTGCAAGCGTCTTTGGCTTCAACCACCTGCGCGAACGCCTTCATGGTTTGGACGTACATCTCCTGGATGCCCGCAAGTGCGGTTTCCAGTTCACGGCTGCGCTGGCGCTCGGCGGAATAGAGCTCGCCGACCTCGCGGGCGAAGACGACGAGCTGGGCGTGCAGTTGCGGGACTTCGTGGCTTTCGGTGAGCACCCATCCTCCCTGGGACCGACGGGACATGAACCCTTGCATCCGCCCTGGTCGGATGCAAGAGCACTATCCAACTCTCGGAGTGACCCGGCCATCCTGCGTACGCACTGTTCCCGCGTAGGCCGAGGGACAGGTAACAGGGGGTTGGGTGGGTGATACGGATATGCGCCGTCCGGCGGTTGTGGTGACGAGACGGCTGTCAGCTGAGGGCTAGCGACGGGTCCTCGCGGTAGCGGCGTTTGAGTTCGTCCTGGAGGTGATCGAGGATCTGCAGGACCGAACGCCGGGTGTCGGACACCGTTCGCTCTTCCTGCGCCAAGAGCTCTACCGCCTCGCTGAGTTGAGCATCATCTAGGGAGGCCGGATCACTGATGCCGGCGTCGGCCACCAAGCGCTCCACGCGTCGCCGGGCCAGGAGCATCTCCTCTTCGGGAACCCCGACGCGGACGGCCTCACCACGCGAGGCGGTCTGCGGTTCATCGCCCGCCAGGATCTCCGCGAGCCGACCCACCAGGGGCGAGGTATCTCCCTCTGCACCCCGAGATTCCAACTCCGCCTTCAGGATCTCAGCGCGACCCTGGACTAGTCGCCGAAGGAGGCTCAGGTATTCGCGTTCGGCCAGGCATTCGTCGCGACGGGCCCGCAGGTCCGGCAGCGTGAGTCCGTCGATCCCTTCCAGGAACGCGGGGTCCTGGACCCGGTCGATGCGTCGATGCCCGCCGTTTTCAGCCATGCCAGGATTCTACGCGGCCGCTCGGCGGAATGGAGTTGCTCGGTCTTCACGCGCCCTGACCCGGGTCGAGGCCAGCCTCGCGCGCACGTTCGATGACCTCGGCCAGCGCCTCGAGGTGCTCAATGTGGAGGAGGTCCTTCGGACGCTGTGCGGCTCGCTTCATCCGGATAAGGTCGTCGATACCGGCGACATACACAAGAAGTCCCTGCCCAAGGTCGAACCGGGACGCCCCTTGGATCAGATCGTCGTAACCGCCAGTCCCCGACGGCGTTCCGAGGATGTCGAAGTCGCCCGCCTCCGTTGAGAACGTGAAGGAGTCACCCATCCGCAAGGTGACTGCGTCGAGCTGGAACGGGATCGGGCCGTCGACCGGACCGGCGACGCGAAGCGTTGCGTCCAACTCCTTGAGCGCCGCTGCGAGCCTGCGCAGATCGTCTTCTTTCCTGGCGTAGCAGACATCCAGGTCGTTGGTTACATCGGCGGTTCCGCGGATGTTGCCAGCCAGCCCACCGATGATGACGAACTGGACGTCGTGGGCATCGAGTGTGCGGAGGATCCGGTCGGGGTCGAAGTTCACGTCGCAGGCCTCGCGGCTGCGAGCAATCGTCTGATGTTGCGAGACGCCTCTACGGCTTGTCGGAATCGTTCGGCGGGAGCCCACCGAACCCGCTCCCAAAGCTGCGTCTCGTCAACACCGCGGCCTCCCCGGTCGAGAGCGAGGAGCTGCATCCCGCACGTCCTGACCAGCGCCGACAGCGTGTCGAACGTGGGAGACATCCGGCCGGATTCGATCCGGGACACGGTGGGCTGGGCAACGCCCGATCGCCGAGCGAGTTCACGCTGGGTGAAACCCGCCCGGCGCCTGGCAGTCTTGACCATCGTGGCAGCATCCATGCCCACCATGATAGCGTATCCGTATCACTAATGATACGGATACGGCATCAACGACGGGCTGACGCCTACTTCTTCATAGCTGCGATGAGGATGTCTGCGACCTCGGGCCGGGAGAACTCCACTGGCGGACGTTCGCCGTTGGCGAGCATCTCGCGGACCTTCGTGCCGGACAGGGAGACGCGAGTCTCCTCACCGTGGGGGCAGGTCTTCGGTGAGGCCATGCCCTCGCACGCGTTACACCAGAACGAGTGCTCGAAGTTCAACGTTGTGATGCCCAGCTCGCCGGGTTCGAACTGCTCGAAGATCTTCTGGGCGTCGTAGGTGCCGTAGTAGGTGCCGACGCCGGCGTGATCGCGGCCGACGATGAAATGTGTGCACCCATAGTTCTTGCGGCAGATGGCATGCCAGATGGCCTCACGAGGACCGGCATACCGCATCGCGGCCGGGAAGACGCTTACCATCGCGCGATCCTTGGGGTAGTAGCCCTCGAACAGGGCCTCGTAACACTGCATCCGAACGTCCGGCGGCACGTCGTCGGCTTTCGTCGCTCCGACCAGCGGATGGACCAAGAGTCCGTCCGTGATCTCGAGCGCGCATTTCTGGATGTACTCGTGCGCCCGGTGGATCGGGTTGCGGGTCTGGAAGCCGACCACCGTCCGCCATCCGCGCTTCGCGAACTCCGCCCGGGTCTCCGCGGGCGTGAGCCGGTACTGCTGGAAATCGTCATGAGCAGGCAGCGCGATGACGTCGAGATCGCCTGCGACACAGGTGTCACCGGCCGCGTAGACGGCGGCCACGCCAGGGTGTTCACCGTCGTCCGTCCCGTAGACGTTGGTCGCTTCCTTCTGCTTGTCGCGCTTGAAGGTTCCGCTCACACGGAGGATCGCGATGGCGTTGGCGCCCTCGGCGGGCAGAAGAGCGACAGCTCCGGCACCACCGATGCGATGAGCATCCTCGTCGCTGACGCTGAGGACCACCGGGATGGCCCACGGGAGGCCGTTCGTCAGGTGCATGGAGTCGATGACCGAGTGGTAGTCGGCTTCGCCTTGGAAGCCGGTCAGGGGGCTGAGCGCGCCGACCGCGAGCATCTCCAGATCGGACAGTTCGCGTTCGCCGAGGACGAGTTTGGGAAGGTTCGCTGCTTCGGATGCGAGTGCGGCCGCCGCGCCGCCTCCAGCCAGGAGGTTGATGAGGGTGCCGCCGTGAGGGGCGATCTGGGTTGGGTCGGACAAGGGTCTCAACGCCTTTCGGTTCGGGGCCGGGGCTGGAAGGATACGAAACGGGCGAGGTCAGAGGCCTTGCGCTCAAGATGGAGGTTGGCCCTATACTCGCCCGACCTAACCCCTAGGGTGGTCACGATGCACACGCTCCTTCCCGCAGACGAACTCGTCGCGCTCAACATCGCCTTCGAACAGGCAGAGCCCGACGAGATCTTGCGCTGGGCGCTCGAGTCCACGGGGATCGAACGGATCGCCGTCGCCTCGGCCTTCCAGGCAGAGGGCACCGTGGTCATGCATCTGGCGACGCAGATCAGGCCCGACGTGCCCATCCTGTTCCTGGAGACGGGCTACCAGTTCGCGGAGACCCTTGCCTTCAAGGAGCAGCTGACCGAACAGCTGGCGCTTAACGTCGTTGACCTGGTCGGCGAATACACGGTCGAAGGTCAGGCCGCCGCGATCGGTCCGCGACTCTTCGAAAGTGACCCTGAGCGGTGCTGCGATCTCAACAAGGTGCAGCCGATGCTCGAGTCACTTCGGAACTTCGACGCGTGGGTGACGGCACTTCGCCGCGATTCCTCTCCGACCCGCGCGACGGCCCCGTTCGTCGATCAGTACGAGATCGAGCCGGGCCGTTGGATGATCAAGGTCAACCCGATGGCGACGTGGACGCACCAACAGGTGTGGCGCTACCTGAAGGAGCACGACCTTCCGCACAACCCGCTCTACGACCTGGGCTACTCGTCGATCGGCTGTGCGCCGTGCACACGGATGCGGTTCGCGGGCGAGCCCGAGCGCGCAGGACGGTGGGCGGGAAAACCGAAGTGGGAGTGCGGCATCCACACCGCGGACGCGACACCAGCTACCGGCTGAACGCCGTCTTACGCGACCACCCAGAGGGCCTCGCGCGCAAGCTGGATGTCGAGCTTGAGGTGATCGCCCAGCGAGTCGCCGTCGACCTGCACCGGGAACGGCGTGTCGGAGGTGATGGCGACGTGCGCGGCGTCGTGGATGTAGGAGATGTCCGGGCCTTTCACGTGACGCGCCGACCCGAACATCTGGAGAGCGATCCGCGGAACGCTGCGGCGCTTGAGCTTGTGGAGCGAGAGCACGTCTAACCCCGTGCCCAGCGAGGCCCGCGGCGTGAGTCGGATCCCGCGGTCCTTGAAGTAGGTGTACGGGTCGGTTCGTCCGACCATCACCGAGAGCGAACGTTCGGGCAGTCCGCCGTCGACGATGATCTCCATGTCGGCAGCTTTCCCTGCGTAGCCCGCCAGCACTTCCCACGCGACCGCACGGAGCGCGACGCGGTCATAGCGCGACTTCGTCTCGGGGAACTTCGTGTCGAGGCGGCGCATGGCCGCGGCGTCGACGCCGGCGCCGCAGTTCACCGCGAAGAAGTGGCCGTCGGCCAGACCAAGGTGGAGCGGGCGTGCATGATCGTCCAGCGCCCGGCCGATCAGCATCCCCGTGGCCTCGACGGGGTCGGTCGGGAGCCCCAGCGCGCGAACCAAGATGTTCGTGGCGCCGCCCGGGATGACGCCGAGCGCGGTGTCGGTACCGGCCAACCCGTTCACCACCTCGTTGATGGTGCCGTCGCCGCTGAAGACCACGACCAGGTCGATGCCGTCGGCGACCGCCTGGGCGGCGAGCTCTCGGGCGTGGCCCTTCTGCTTGGTCTCGGCGACCTCCAGGCGGAAGTCGGCCGAGAGCGCCTTCTCGATCACCGCGAGCGTCGGACGGCTCACCGTTCGGGCCACGGGATTGACGATGAGGAGGAGACGGTGGAATCGCATGAGGGTTCGACGAGTATCGCACCGTGCGCGTAAAGGCGCGCACGGCTAGGATTCGCGGATGACCGGGACCTACCCTCGCCAGCCCAGGAGCGGATGTCTCCCCAACCTCGCCAGTGCGGTGAAGGCGGGCACTACCCATCCGCACCTGAACGTGCAACTACAACTGTGTGGCGGGGGGACGTTTCCGACGATCCAGATGGTCAGCGGGCAGCGCGCCCGAGCCGTGGCAGCGAACCTGAACACGCTCTTCGGCAAGGACGGCGCCGATCTCGACTTCATCCATATGACGCGGTATCACGACGGGACCTACGCGGTGGTGTGGGCTCCGGTCTCCTGGTCGCAGAGCGGATCGACCACTACGGACATCGGCCACTGTCCGGCGGGCGATCCCTACACCACGAACGAGAACCTCTACCGACCGTCTCCGCTGTTCGAGATCGCGACGGTGAGCGCCGAGGACGTGCGTTGGTACGGCAAGCCCGCATGGAAGATCGCGTTCCTGTGGACGAACAACATCCGCTACGCCGTGAACGGATGGAACTCAACGCAGGACGTGATGAACCCGCCGCTCTTCAGCGGCGTGATCCGTCTGCTGGCCGAGCCCACGATGTGGCAGCACTCCTCGGTCACTCTTCAGGCGACGCGATATGGCTATGGCGAGTGTCAGCCCAACTTCACCACGGCGAACAACGACATCTTCCACACGATGGATCTGGTGGTCGCGGTCCCCGGGAACGCGGCGGGGCAAGCACGTTGGAAGCGGAACCAATGGGTCCAGGTGACCTTCCAGGGGAGGTCGGCGCACGCCCGCCTTACCGACGTCTGCGGATGCAACAACGTGGACCTGTCGCGCGGGCTCGCGACGTACCTGGGATTCCCGGGGAGCGGAAAGGTGACGGTGAGTAACCCATGAGGGGATGCGTGAGCCGGCGGCGGTTCCTCGGACTCACCGGTGCGGGAGTCGCGACGGTCGCCGGAGCCGGCGTGCTCTACGGCATCCAGCGGATCACGGCCGGCGCGGGGGGCGGCGATCGCGAAGCTGTGACGTCTGCGGCCGCGGGACCGGCGCCGCAGAGGGTCGTGGTGGAGACGCGCTACACGCCGGCGGGTGTCCCCTACCTCGCGGCGGTCGCGCTCGACTGAGGGTTCTCGCCACCGCTGACCGGCGGAAGGATCGCGACCTCATCTTCATCGGCCACCGGCGTTTCGCGCGCCGCTCGTTCGCCGTTCACCACGAACGAACTCACCGCGGCGATCTGCGCGAAGCGTTCCGTGTGGTCCTGCGAGACCGATGCGACGACGACGTCGACCACCTCACCGACCGAGCGACCGGAGATGGTGAGTTCGCCGGTGCCCGCGAGTTCGCGCAGAGCTGCGAAGAGTCGGACGCGGATCACGTCGAGGGTTCCAGCAACTCGAAGATGGTGCGCGCCAGCATGTCCGCGAACCCCGGTTGGATCAGGTCCTCGGCATGGCGGCCGCCGCGTCCGATCAGGAGACGCTTCGGTTCCCTGGCGAGCTCGAAAAGACGCTCGGCGTGCGCCAGCGGGAACAGACCGTCGCGGTCGCCGTGAACCAGGAGCACCGGGACTGGTGCGATCTTCGCGATGACGTCTTCGGGCGATGCAGGTTCGGTCCATTCGTCGGGGAGGCGTGAGCCCCACAGGCGCAGGAGTCGGCGGCCTCGTTTGTTCACGATGCGCCTGTCCATCCAACCGGCGACCTTGGGGTGCGCGGTGTCGCGCCAGTTCCACCACGCGAGGGTGCTGATCGGCACGACGCAGTCCACGCCCCCTAGCAGCGCCGCATGACGGATGACGGTGATGCCGCCCATCGACATGCCCATGGTGATGATGGTTCGGTGCCCTCGCCCGCGCGCAAGAGCGACCACCGCGTCGATGTCGTTGATCTCCGCGCCCCCGTAGTCGGTGACACCACCGCTGGTGCCGTGTCCCCGAAGATCCACGGCGTACACCGCGAACCGCGTCGTCATCTCCTCGGCGAACACGGCGAACTGTTCGCGGCGGTGCCATCCCATGAGGCCATGGGCCAGGATCAGGGCGGGGCGGGTCGTGTCTTCGGCTCCGAGCGCCGTGCCCGCGATGAGGACGCCGTCGTCGGTGGTCACGGTGAAGGCTTGGTTCGGAACATGCCATCGGTAGTTCAGGAGCCGCTGGATAGACAACATCGCTGGTCAAGCCTACCGGCGTTCCAGCCGAGCCAGTAGGGTGGAGAGACCGATGCCGTTCCTCGCGCTCATGTCCGATCGCACGACCGCGGCCGCGCTACCGGCCCTTGCTGAACTGCGCCTGGACGTGAAGGTCGAACCGCTCTCGGTGGTCTCGCTGGCCCACGTGCTGGAGATCGAACCCGGCGCCGTCCTGGTGGACGCCGCCGAGAATGCCGGTCAGGCGTGGAGCGTGCTGTTGGAGTTGCGCACCCGGGATGCTCGGGTCCCTGCCATCGTCATCGTCGAACGCAACCAGTTGGACCGGTACCCGTGGCACGAGGTCGCCGATGAGTTCGTGTATCCGGGGGCGCCGGCGGGAGAGCTGGGTGTGCGGATCGCCATGTTGCGCCGGCGGGCGGGCGCGGGCGACGGCACCGTGGTTCGGCTGGGGCCGCTGTCGATCGATACCGACACCTACCGCGTCACCGCCAACGGGCGCCCGGTGGATCTCACGTTCAAGGAATTCGAACTGCTGCGGTATCTGGCCGAGCGGCCGGGGCGGGTGTTCACGCGGCCGTCCTTGTTGCGCGAAGTGTGGGGCTATGACTTCTACGGCGGCACTCGAACGGTGGACGTGCATGTGCGGCGCCTGCGCGCGAAGCTCGGACCCGAGTACGAGCACCTGATCGAGACGGTGCGGAGCGTGGGGTACCGGGCGGCCGACCCCGAGGGGTAGCCGGGCCTCGCGGCGGCCTGTGCGGCCTTGCGGCGGCTCTGCACCGCCCTGCGCGGCCCGCCTTCGCGCCGGTGTTGCGCCTTCCCCACAGACCCTGTTCCACATATTGGGACGGCGTCCCACTATCTGGGAGACAGGTGGAGGAGGAGTTGGGGGGCACTAGAAGACGTGTGCGGAGCGAGCCGCCGGGCGCTGGCCGCGACCTGGCGCATTGGGCCTCGGGTTCGGATCACCTCGGGGGGCCAAACGGCGCGGTCGAAGGTCCCGGGTCGCACGACCTAGCAAGGGCGGGCCACGGAAGATGACTCGTACGGGGCCTACGCCGGAGACGTACGCAACGCCGACAACCCTGACATGAACAACCTGCTCAGGACCGCGACGGTAGTCCCCCTCCCGGGACTCATCCCCCTCGGCTTCGCGCTCCTGAGCTGGACGTTCCGGCCGGTGCCAGCGCCCGTTCCCTCCGCACGTCGGAGCATAGGGGACGCTTCTGGCACCGGCCGGTACCCATAAACCTGGACAAGCCCGTCCAGCATCGACGCGGAAACCGACCCCCTCGGCCCCCCGGCTACCCCGGGGGGTTCCGCGTGTAACGGAGAGTTAACGTCGCGGTTACACCGATGTCCTTCCCCGCCCCTAGGCTCTGATCGTCCGAGTTCGAACGAAAGGGGAGCCCCCGTGGCCACACCGAAAGACGTCATCGCGATGGCGAAGGAGCAGGGCGCACTGATCGTGGACCTTCGGTTCACCGACCTGCCCGGCGCCGTCCAGCACCTCAGCCTCCCCATCCACGAGCTCACGGAGCAGAAGTTCGACGAGGGGCAGCCGTTCGACGGTTCGTCCGTTCGCGGGTTCCAGGAGATCCAGGAGTCGGACATGCTCCTGGCGCTGGACCCCGACACCGCCTACATGGACCCGTTCACGAAGCACCCCACGCTCAACATCACGTGCTTCGTGAAGGACCCGATCACGGGTGAGGACTACAGCCGCGACCCGCGGAACATCGCGAAGAAGGCCGAGGCGTACCTGAAGACCACGGGGATCGCGGAGCAATCCTTCTGGGGTCCCGAGGCTGAGTTCTACATCTTCGACTCGATCCGCTACGACCAGAACCAGTTCGAGGGGTACTACCACATCGATTCGATCGCCGGGGCGTGGCAGTCCGGGACCGAGGAGGTCGGCGGCAACCTGGGGTACAAGCCGCGGTACAAGGGCGGCTACTTCGCCCTGCCGCCCACTGACAAGTATCAGGACCTTCGGACGGACATGGTGCTCAACCTGGAGAAGGTCGGGCTGACCATCGAGGTGCACCACCATGAGGTGGGAACCGCCGGGCAGGCCGAGATCGACATGCGCTACGACACGCTGCTCACCACCGCGGACAACGTCATGAAGTACAAGTACGTGGTCAAGAACACGGCATATCAGGCCGGCAAGACGGTGACGTTCATGCCGAAGCCGCTCTTCATGGACAACGGGAGCGGGATGCACTGCCACCAGAGCCTGTGGACCGGCGGCGAGAACTTGTTCTGGGACGAGGTCGGCTACGGCGGGATCAGCGACATGGCTCGCTGGTACATCGGCGGATTGCTGAAGCACGCGCCGTCCTTGCTCGCCTTCACCAACCCCACCACGAACTCCTACCGCCGGCTGGTGCCGGGGTACGAGGCGCCGATCAAGCTCGTCTACAGCCAGCGGAACCGGAGCGCGGCCGTGAGGATCCCGATCGGCGGGAAGACTCCTGCGTCCAAGCGCCTGGAGTTCCGCACGCCGGACCCCAGCTGCAACCCGTACCTGGCGTTCGCGGCGATGCTGCAGGCCGGCATCGACGGGATCAAGAACAAGATCGAGCCGCCCGAGCCCATGGACAAGGACCTCTACGACCTCCCGCCCGACGAGCAGGCGAGCGTGAAGCAGGTTCCCGGTTCGCTCGAGGAAGTGCTGAACGAACTCGAGAAGGACCACATGTGGCTGCTGGAAGGCGGCGTGTTCACCCAGGACGTCATCGACACCTGGATCGACTACAAGCGGCTGGAGGAGCACGACGCCGTGGCGCTGCGGCCGCACCCGTTCGAGTTCAGCCTTTATTACGATGTATGAGGTCTCCGAGACAGCTCTAGCCATCGACGTGGCTGGGAAGTCAGAGATCCGAATCCTGCCGATGTGAGTCCCAGAAGGGAGTATTCATCGCCTCCCACCGGTCAAGAAGGGCATCTGTTCCTTCGCGCTTCTTGAAAGAGATCTCGGACTGATAGATGGGGATCGCCTGAAGGAACTGGACGTGAAAGCCCTCAGGTGCAACGTATGTCGGAACCACCGTCCTCTTGGCGCGGAGGATGAGGAAGCGGCTCATCGTCGTGCCCGTCCACAGTGGCTCGTCGGCCGGAATCGTGTCTCCATGGCCAACATGGACCTGCTCCCTCCAGGAATAGAGCGCCAGGGCAGCCAAGGGACTCGCGATCTCGTCCTGCTCCGGGAGGAGGCCCACGAAAAATCCGACGCGGTGATCCGCGTCGTCGGTGTTCTGGGGCGCCTGTGCCCGGACGCTGATGTACAGGGCGACGCCCTCGGGATTCCGCTCGGCGGCCCACTTCAATACTCTTGCTTCTGCTCCTGCAACGCCGAACGATGCTCGGCGCGTTGGCTCACCGAGACGAGCACGGCAATGCGCATCCACATCATCGACGAGGCTCAGGTCGACCTCCGGTTCGGATCGAAGTCGGCCGCGGTCAGACCGTGGCTCTCCCGTGCGTTCACGTCGGCTCCCGCGTCGATGAGCACCGACGCAGATGCTTGATCACCGGACTGTGAAGCCAGCATAAGAGGCGTCTCACCCGCCTTGCCTCGCACGTCAACGTTGGCTCCCCGTTCGATCAAGGTCTTTATGACCCCGCTCTGCCCAGCAGCGGCCGCGAACATGAGCGCGGTATAACCGACCTGGTCAGTCGCATCGATGACGGCCCCGCGTTCGATCAGGTCGACGACCGCCTCTGTCACTCCCCCATATGCCGCCGCCATCATCGACGTCGCGCCACCATCTAGGCCCTGTCTGACGCGGAGGTGTGCTTCGGCTGCCTTGACTCGGCGACTCGTCATGACGGCCTTGAGCGGCGCCCTGACCGGAGTTGGGATGAGTGATAGGAAGGACTCATCACTCAAGCGCGCACCACTGGACGCAACCAACTGCGCGAGAAGATCGCGGTCGTCCAGGCTGAGCATCACCTGCGCGTCCGTCTCCCAGGCGTCATCGAGCAGCGCCATGAGCAGGGCCATCGTCACCCGCTGATCCAACCCCCGCCCGGGCTTGTCACCGGGACCGCACCCATCGACGACGAAGATGCCACCGTCGTCGAGGAGGTGAACGTAGAGGAAGGGATCCGGGAGTTTCTCAGCCACGCCGGACTATAGGCACGGACGACTCACTGCCCGCAAACCATCGAGTCGTTTGGTCTAGCCGGCCAGCAGGTGTCTCCCAGCCTGTGGCTGCCCTTTCGGTTTGCTCCACGATGCTGTGTCCTCCAGGATGCGGCACGTGGAACCCTTCGACTATCGAACGGCGAGCGCGGAGGCCGTCCTCGCAAAGGGGCGTGAGCTTCGCGGCAAGACCCTGGGCGAGATCGGCCTGCGACTTCCGCACGAAGAAGCACGACGCGGCAAGAGTGAGGTTGGTCACATCGTCGAAGCCTTCTTCGGCATCCCACGCAACAGCCGCCACGAAGCAGACTTCCCCGGCTCCGGGATCGAACTCAAGGTGGTACCGCTCAATCAGCTGAAGCGCGCAGGGCTCAGGGTGAAGGAGCGGACGGTTCTGACGATGATCGACTACGACCATCTCGTCACTGAAGCGTGGAGCAACGCGAAGGTTCGAGAGAAACTCCACATCCTTTTCGTCTTCTTCGAGCATCTAACCGGCGAGCCGAAAACCGCGTTCCCGATCCGGGCGGTGACGCTGTGGGAAGCCGATCGTCGCTTGGAGGGCTTCCTTCGGGCAGATTGGGAACGCGTGCGCAAGAAAGTTCTTCAGGGACGGGCGCACGAGCTCTCCGAATCCGATGGTCGGATGATGGGACCAAGTACCAAGGGACCGGGCGGCGGCAAGGTTCGAGGCCAGCCCTTCGGCGACATGCCGGCCCGATCCCGTGCCTTTGCGTTGAAGCCCTCTCTCACACTTCAGATCTTGCGCGAGACGGAACGCGCTCTGTCCGTTCAGAGCCTGGGCGTACCGGAGCCGGAGACATTCGAAGAGGCCCTGCTGAAGCGGTTCGAGCCCTACGTCGGTCGGAGGGTAGAGGACGTGGCTGCTGAGTTGCACATGCCCCTGAGCGATGCCAAGAACTTCGCAGCCTCGGTCACTCGACGTCTCTTCGGAGCGAAGCGCGGCTCACGGATCACGGAATTCGAAGAGATGGGACTGACGATCCGGATCGCTCGAGTGGACCCCGACCTTCGACCATATGAAGCGATGTCGTTTCCGAAGTTCCGGTACCTGCCCCTCCTCGAGGAAACGTGGGAGGACAGCGAACTACTGTCCCAGATCGAATACATGCTCATCGTTCCGTTACACGGCGCACGAAAGAACACGCCGCAGAGGGAGTGCACCTTTGGCACCCCGCGGTTCTGGCGTCCGGGCGTCGAGACCCTCGAGCTGATCCGCAAGGAGTGGGAGATCTACCGGATAGAGATCGAGCGCGGGAAGGCCGATAACCTGACCCCGGCGTCTGAGACGGTGGCGATCCACGTTCGTCCACACGGACGGAACAAGGAAGACACCGACGAGGCTCCCCTGGTTGGGTCAGTCGTCAAGAAGTCGTTCTGGTTGAACATCCCGTTCGTCCAGGCGATCTTGCGCAGTGAACGGTAGCCTTAGGCCAGCTTCAACGGGGAATGACGTGCAAGGAGGCTTCCACCAGCAAGTGGCGCCGCCGCCTGTCTGACGAGTCCAACCACCAACGCATTGCCCATCATGAATGCACGTCTACCGTCGGGCATCCCGGTATTGGTCCAGTCGTCGGGGAAGCCGTTCAAACGCTCGAGTTCGACAGGCATCAAGCGCCGGAGCCGGCCGTCGCTTGCCTGGATCACGTGTTTGAACCGCGATGGGGTGGATCCACCTTCGCCCGTAAGGACCGTGCGTGACGCTCGGTCGAGCGGATCCGGGAACGCGATGCCGCCCTCTGCGTAGTGATACTGATGCCCGTTCGCGGCCGTTCGTTCTTCGCGTTTCGGGCCCTTGAGATAGGCCCATTGCTGCATCTGGCGCTCTGGGATGAAGTACGCCTCGGGAACATCGGCCTCATCGACCAGAATGTCGCGCAGGGTTTCGAACTTGCCATCGAAGTTGGGTTCGACCTTGCGGGTCCACACCTGACGATCACACATGACCCCAGCGTTCAGGAATGGGCTGACGGCATTGCTCCATCCGAACTCCTGCGTGATCTGCGCTGGGTGCCCTTTCAGCTGGAGATCGCGAGCGTCAGGGTCGAGACGGGTCACGGTGTCGTCTGCGGGCCAAACTGGCGTTCCCAGCGCCAGGGCGCCGTCCTGATAGAGCCACGGCAACGGGCCGTTCCACCGCGGTTGCACGCCGACGCCGACCTGATGACCGACGATGAACACACGTCGACGCCTCTGAGGGAATCCGTAGTCAGCCGCGTTCACGACCCGCCACTCGGCCATATATCCAAGGTCGGAGAGACAGGCCAAGATGATGGCGAAGTCGCGACCACGCTGCGACGCAGGTGACTTCAACAGGCGATCGACGTTCTCCAGGAAGAGCATCCGCGGGCGTTTGGTCTCCAGGATCTTATGGATCTGCCACCAGAGGACGCCTTTCTTGCCGCGGATCCCCTCCGCCTGACTGAGCGTCTTGGCGACGGAGTAGTCCTGGCAAGGGAAGCCGCCAACCAGGAAATCGTGATCTGGGATTGGGTCGCGGTCACCGGCTTCGATCTCATCGAGAACCTTCGCGATGTCCTCGTTGACCAGCGAGCCGTCGTCCCAATGAGACCGGTAGCAGTCAGCAGCATGCTGCGTCTTCGTCCCTGGCTCCCACTGGTTCGCCCAAACGGTTTGCCAGCCAGCCGATTCCAGTCCGAGACGGAAGCCGCCAACCCCTGCGAACAGTTCGACGACCCTGCCAGCGCTCCCCGGCGCGCCCTTCTTTGTGTCTTCCTTCACCACGCCCGCTCCTTCTTGGGGAAGGTCCTCGGGGGAGGAATCACATCCCTGTGATCAATGGCTGGATCCTAGCACCTGACGCCGACTCGATCAAATCGATGCCCTTGCCCTCGCGCAATGCCTAGCGAGCGGACATGATGTGCACCTCGGAGCCTTGGGGAGACAGACGGTAGCCGCTAGGTCGAGCACCGCCCAGTTCCATTCCCTTACGTCCCGAGTCGGCGTCAGCCGTTCTACCGTCAGCCACAACTCCTTGTCGTTAGAGGCCGGCACCTCATCGTCGAGGCCGAAGAATCGGCGATAGACCCGTGCTGTGACCCCATCCACGGTTGGCACCGGTCGACCGAAGGCGACAGCGAGCGTGGCGCTTGCCGCGTAGCGACCTACGCCGGGAAGAGCCATCAACGTTTCAAGGTCGGCGGGAACTTCCCCAAGTCGCACGACCTCGATCGCCAGAGTCTTCAACGTGGCCGCGCGCCGGATCAAGCCGAGAGGCTTGATCACAGATGCGATCGACGGGACACGTGCCTTGGAGAGGGCGGCTGCATCGGGCCATCTCGCGAATAACGCCTCGTGTACGCGCGCGACGGTCTTGCCGCGCGACCGCTGAAGAAGAACTTCAGCGATCAGCACCCGGAACGGGTCGTCGGTTTCGCGCCAGGGGAAGCTCCGGTAGTTGGCGCGACCCCACGCCTTCAGCCGCCGGCGGAACCAGGCGATCGTTTCCGTGTCCACGGTGCTAAGCATGTCAGTGGCCGCCGGTATGGTCTTGCCACTCCCCCTCCTGTCCCCTCAGGAGGTACCGGCATGACGTGTTCGGATGAGCACTGGATCGACAATGACCCGTGTCCGAACTGTGGCTCGACGCGCACAGGTGTTTCGGACGAGCACCCAGGTCTGACGGAATGCGATGACTGCGGGCAGGTGTTCGACGTCCAGGATCCGAGCTATGGCCAACCGGATGACGCCGAGTGAGCGATCATCCGAGCCACGAACCGTTCTTCCGTGACTTCGAACGCCCGATACAGTCTTGAGACCGGTGCAACCGATCGGGGATGCTGGGCGTCCTTACCGACATGAACCGGCTGGGAACTCGGGAGAATGTTCGCGTGACCGAGACGGATGGTGGTCGCCTGGCAGATCTCTACAGCCGCCACGCGGCTGAGGCGATCCGGCTCGCCTACATGCTCACCGGCGACCGTGTGCTTGCCGAGGACCTGGTCCAGGACGCGTTCGTCAAGCTCGCGGGGCATCTGGTCCACCTCCGGGACCCCGGCGCCTTCGATGCCTACCTTCGGCGAACGATCGTCAACCAGACCAACTCGTACTTCCGAAGGAAGCGCACGGAGCGGGCATACCTCGCGCGAACGGCCGCGGAACCCCGGCTCCCCCAGGACGCGCCCGACATCTCCCGACGCGACGAGCTCTGGACGCGCCTCCAGCAGCTTCCGGCCCGCCAGCGAACCGCCATCGTGCTCCGCATCTATGAAGATCTGCCGGAGCAACGCGTGGCCGAGATCTTGGCCTGCCGTCCGGGCACCGTTCGCTCGCTGGTGTCGCGAGGGCTCGCCGAACTACGCATCCATGTCAGGAGCGAGAGCGATGAATGACGATCTGACCACGCTGGAGCAGCTACTGCGCGAACGAGCTGCCGAGGTGCCCTCCCTGCAGGAGGCGCCCCGGAACGTGCTGATGCGGGCGCGGCGGCGAGTCCTGCGCAACGCGCTTTCATCGGCAGTCGCAGTCGGACTCATCGTCTTCGGGGCTTCGGCCGGCATCGCCAGCTTGGGCGGGTCACAGGATCCGGACATCCCCGGTCATTCCGGAGGCGCTCAGTCCCCCCCGGGAGGGTTCTCTAGTGCGACGTGCACCGCCGCCGATCTCCGAGCCACGGGGGCGCTGGGAGGCGGCATGGGGTCGGTGTTCGGCAAGCTGGTGCTGACCAACTTCACCGACAAGACCTGTACCCTCACCGGCCGGCCGACCGTCACGCTCTTCTCCTCGACCGGGCGCCAACTGACGGTGCAAGCTGTCGCCTCGATCCCCCAGTGGCAGGCGGACAAGACGTCCCCGCCGAACGGATGGCCCATCGTGAACGTGTCACCGGGTTCCTCGGCCGCCATCCGGGTCGCATGGTCGAACGCCTGCCCGCAACTCACGAAACCGGCACTGTGGAAGGTCGGCCTGCCGGATAAGGGAAGTCTGGATGTGTCCGGCGTCGATGGCACCTCGCCGCCCCCGTGCAACGGAACGGCGGAGCCATCAACGCTAGAGGTCGGCCCGTTCGAGCCGAACGCCAAGTAAGTCGGAGCAACGAAGGAGGGCACCATGAAGAAGTCGCACACCGCACTGGTCACCGGGATCGTCGCTGCGCTCGCCGTGACTGCCATACCCGCGGCGGTCGCTGCACACAACGCCGGGCAGCGCACGGCCGCGAACTGCACCAGGAACCAGCTCACCGTTCGGGCCAACGGCACCGAGGGGACCGCCGGCACGATCCACGGCGCCTGGGTGTTCACGAACCGTTCGGGAACGTCGTGCCAGCTCTACGGCTACCCGGACATGCAGCTCTACAACAAGGGCGGACAACCCATCCCCACCACGGTGAAGCACAACTTGCCGCCCGGGCCCAGCCACGTGACGCTCGCGCCCGGCGGTTCGGGGACCTTCTACTCGAGCTACAGCGACGTGTCCTCCACATCGCATCCGTGCCCGAAGTCAGCGGTCGCTGAGATCACGGCGCCGAACGCCTCGGCATCGCTGTTCATCCCTGCACAGCTGCAACCGTGTCGCGGCATCGTGAATGTGTCGGCCGTGCTCCCGGGTGTACATCACGCCTAGGGCTGGTTCCCGGCGGTCAGGCTCCAACGTAGGCCGCGAGGTGCTGGCCGGTGAGGGTGGAGCGGTCGGCCACGAGGTCGGCGGGTGTGCCCTCGAAGACGATCCGGCCGCCCTCGTGGCCCGCGCCGGGCCCGAGATCGATGATCCAGTCGGCGCGCGCCATGACCGCCTGGTGGTGCGAGATGACGATGACCGACTTGCCGGAGTCGACCAGCCGGTCGAGCAGGCCGAGCAACTGCTCGACATCGACCAGGTGGAGGCCGGTGGTCGGCTCGTCGAGGATGTAGACGTCGCCCTTCTCGGCCATGCGGGCGGCGAGCTTGAGCCGCTGCCGCTCGCCGCCGGACAGGGTCGTGAGCGGCTGGCCCAGGGTGAGGTAGCCGAGGCCCACGTCGGCGAGCCGATCGAGGATCTTGTGCGCGGCCGGCGTCTTCGCCTCGCCGGCCGCGAAGAACGCCTCGGCATCCGTGACCGGCATCGCGAGCACCTCGCTGATGTCCTTCCCGCCGAGTTCGTACTTCAAGACCTCTGCCTGGAAGCGCTTCCCCTCGCACTCCACGCAGGTGGTGACGACGCCGGCCATCATCGCCAGGTCGGTGTAGATGACACCGACCCCGTTGCAGGTGGGGCAGGCGCCCTCGGAGTTGGCGCTGAACAACGCCGGCTTCACTCCGTTGGCCTTCGCGAACGCCGTCCGGATCGGGTCGAGAAGTCCCGTGTACGTCGCAGGGTTGCTGCGCCGCGATCCCTTGATCGCTGTTTGGTCGACCGATACCACTCCCTCCCGGCCCGACACCGAGCCATGGATCAGAGAACTCTTGCCGGAGCCCGCCACACCGGTGACGACGACTAGGACGCCGAGCGGGATGTCAACGTTGACGTCGCGCAGGTTGTGGGCCGCGGCGCCGCGGATCTCCAGCGCGCCTGTGGGCGTCCGCACCGCGTCCTTGATGACGGCTCGGTCGTCGAGATGGCGGCCGGTGAGGGTGTCGCTGGCCCGCAGTCCCTCGACGGTTCCTTCGAACACCACCTCGCCACCCTCGGTGCCGGCGCGAGGGCCCAGGTCGACCACGTGGTCGGCGATCGCGATGGCCTCGGGCTTGTGCTCCACGACCAGCACGGTGTTGCCCTTGTCGCGGAGCTGCAGCAGCAGGTCGTTCATCCGCTGGATGTCGTGGGGATGCAGCCCGATCGTGGGCTCGTCGAACACGTAGGTGACGTCGGTCAGCGAGGACCCGAGGTGACGGATCATCTTGGTGCGCTGTGACTCTCCCCCCGACAGCGTGCCCGACGGCCTGTCCAGCGAGAGGTAGCCCAGCCCGATCTCCGCGAACGAATCGAGGAGGTGTTGCAGCCCGACGAGCAGCGGAGCCACCGACGCCTCGTCCAGGCCGCGGACCCATTCGGCCACGTCGCTGATCTGCATCGAGCAGACATCGGCGATGTTCTTGCTCTTGATCTTGGAGGACCGAGCCTCCTTGCTGAGTCGCGTGCCATCACATTCGGGACAGGTGGTGAACGTCACTGCCCGCTCCACGAAGGCCCGGATATGCGGCTGCAGGGAATCGACGTCCTTGGACAGCATGGATCTCTGGATCTTCGGGATCAGCCCCTCATACGTCAGGTTGATGTTCTCGACCTTGATCTTCGTCGGCTCCATGTAGAGCAGGGCATGCAGCTCCTTCTTGGTGAACCGGCGGATCGGCTTGTCGGGATCGAAGAAGCCGCAGCCGCGGAAGATGCGTCCGTACCAGCCGTCCATGCTGTAGCCGGGGATCGTGAGCGCCCCCTCGTTGAGCGACAAGCTGTCGTCGTACAGGGCGGACAGATCGAAGTCGGTGACCGCGCCCATGCCCTCGCAGCGCGAACACATCCCACCCAGGCGGTTGAAGGTCGCCTTCTCGGTCTTCGTCTTGCCGGCGCCACGGTCGACGGTGATGGCACCGCTGGCCTTCACGGACGGGACGTTGAACGAGTACGCGTTGGGCGAGCCGATGTGCGGCTTCCCGAGCCTGCTGAAGAGGATGCGCAGCATGGCGTTGGCGTCGGTGGCGGTGCCGACGGTGGAGCGGGAGTTGGCGCCCATCCGCTCCTGGCCGACGATGATCGCGGTCGTCAGCCCGTCCATGACATCCACCTCGGGACGCGCCAGCGTCGGCATGAAGCCTTGCAGGAAGGCACTGTAGGTTTCGTTGATCAGCCGCTGCGACTCCGCGGCGATCGTGCCGAACACCAGCGAGCTCTTGCCCGAGCCGGAGACGCCGGTGAACACCGTCAACCGGCGCTTCGGGATCTCGATGCTGACGTCCTTGAGGTTGTTCACGCGCGCGCCGTGCACGCCGATCAGGTCGTGGCCGTCGGCAACGTGCGGCTCAGGCGACCGGGTGTTGGACGCCATCGACCGCCGGCTCACGTGTCGAGCGGTGGTCGCTGCAGCAGCGCGTCGATGCGCGCGAAGCCGCTCTTGGCTCCTTCTTCGACGCCGTACTGCATCGACGTGTCGCGCTCCTCAGTGGTGGCGAAGACCATCGTCTGCGTGAGCTTCGTCTGGTCGCCGAGATCCTCGAACACGAGCGTCTGCAGGTGGTTCATGAACGTCTGCACGAGCCGCTCGGGCGCCTCGACCTCGCGGAACTCCCCTTCGACGACGCCGTAGGCGGTGCGGAAGCGGTAGATACCGCCGGGACGAACGTCCATCTCCTCGACGACCGTGCCGTCGCCCCACCATTCCGGGATCATCTTCGGGTCGGTCCAGACGGAGAAGACGTGCGGTCGCGGCGCGTCGAAGATCCGTTCGACACGGATCTCCAGTTCGTTCGGGGTGGTGACGGTGGTGGTGTTCATCGGTCTCCTTTCGTGCGTTCGACGACCTGCGCGAACCGATCGAGCCGTTGCAGCCACGTGCTGATGCCCTCGAAGGCGTAGGGCGCGAGCGTGCACCTGCGGACCCGGCCCACCTTCTCCGTCCTCATGAGCTCCGCCTCCTCGAGCAGCCGGATGTGCTTCTTCATGCCGGTGAGCGACATGCCGAAGGGCTCGGCCAGCTCGCTGACCGTCGCGCTGCCGGAACCGAGCCGTTCGAGGACGGCGCGGCGGGTCGGGTCGGCGAGGGCTGCGAAGGCGCGATCGACGGTCGTTGAATACTGAACCATTGGGTTCACTATACACGAACTAGGTGCGCTTGCGATAGCGGGCGATGGCCAGCGGGGCGAAGACGGCCACGATGACGATCATCGACCCGACCGCTTTGGCCAAGGAATGCGCGACAGGTCCGCCGAGCATCAAGCCGCGGGTCGTATCGATCACCGCGGTCACCGGGTTCCATTCGGCGAACCTCCGCAGCCACGTCGGCATGGACTCCGGCGGAGCGAACGCTGAGCTCGCGAACGTCAGCGGCAGGATGACCATGAACCCCAGCGAGCTGACCGACTCCGTGCTCTTAGCCACGATGCCCACCAGCGCCATCGGCCAACACATCGAGAGACCGAAGGCCAAGACCACCAGGATCGCCCCAAGCGCACCGGCGATGCCGCCGGCGAACCTGAAACCGAGGACCCACCCGAAGGCGGTGATGATGATGATGCTCCACAGGATCCGCACGCTGTCTGCAGCGATGCGTCCGCCGATCACCGCCGACCGAGCGATCGGCAGTGAACGGAAGCGATCGATAACCCCCCGCTGGAAGTCCACGTTCAACCCGATGGCCGTGGCGAACGGCAGGAACGCAACGCTCTGCACCAAGATGCCCGGCAGCGCGAACTGAAGGTACTTCTGACTCGAGCCCGCGATGGCTCCCCCGAAGACGAAGACGAACAGCACTAGGAACATCAGCGGCTGCAACGTCATCTCCACCATCAGCTCGGGATTGCCTTTGATGTGGAGCAGGTTGCGCCTGGCGATCGACAGGATGTTGCGAAGTGCCGACGTCGGTTTGACAGCGCTCGGCGTGAGGGTCGTGGCACTCATGCGGCGCTCCCTTCCTCGGGGCTGGGTTCGCCCTCTTCTGCCATGTGGCCGGTGAGCGCAAGGAAGACTTCGTCGAGGCTCGGACGGCGGAGCGAGAGGTCGTCGACCACGATCTCTCCTTCGTCGAGGTGCACGATGGCTCGTGCGAGCACGGATCGATCCTGGACCCGAACCGAGACCAGCTGCCCGTCGCTGTGGACCGCCTCGTCTTCGCCGGCCAGGGAGCCCAGGATCTTGCGAGTGGCCTCGATGTCGAGTGGGTTCGCGGGGCGGACCTCCAGGATCTGATCGCCGATCTGTGTCTTGAGCTGCAGCGGAGTGCCGGCGGCGATGACCTTGCCGTGGTCGATGACCACGATCTCGTCGGCCAGGCGATCGGCTTCCTCCAGGTATTGCGTGGTCAGGAGCACCGTGGTGCCCTGTGCCACCAACCCGCGGATCATCTCCCACAGCTCCAGCCGGCTGCGCGGATCCAGGCCCGTGGTCGGCTCGTCCAGGTAGAGGAACGGCGGTCGCCCGACCAGGCTTGCCGCAAGGTCCAGCCGACGGCGCATCCCGCCGGAGTAGGTCTTCACCTTCTTCTTCGCGGCGTCCGCGAGGTCGAAGTTCCCGAGCAGTTCGGCCGCGCGCGCACGCGAGTCGCCGGCGCTCATGCCGATGAGGCGTCCCAGCATGTAGAGGTTCTCGGCGCCGGCCAGGAGTTCATCGACGGCGGCGTTCTGGCCTGTCAGTCCGATGAGCCGCCGCACCTCTTTGGGCGAAGCGACAACGTCGAACCCACCCACCGACGCGTTCCCGGCGTCGGGAAGCAGGAGCGTGGACAGCACCCGGATCGCGGTGGTCTTTCCCGCTCCGTTCGGACCAAGGAGGCCGAACACCGTTCCGGGCTGCACCGCGAAGTCGACACCATCGAGGGCCTTCACCTCGCCGAACGCCTTCATGAGACCGTGCACTTCGATCGCAGTTCGTTCGCTCATCGGCCTGCCCCCATGCTAGACTCCCTCGAATGGTAAGTATCTTAGTTCTTGAGATATCTGTGTGTCAACCGTGAACCGGCGAGAACTCGAACGCGCGCTGTTGGACGCCGTTAGACGAGTTCAATCGGCCGTGGATCGCACCGACGAACTCGCCGCGCAGCTGCTCGGGATCAACCGAACCGACCTTCGGTGCCTGGACATCCTAGAGCGTTTCGGCACACGCTCCGCAGGCGAACTCGCCGACGAGTTGCTGGTCACCACCGGTGCCGTGACGGCGCTCATCGACCGGCTCGAACGAGCGGGCTACATCCGCCGCGTCGCCGATCCGAACGACCGCCGCCGTGTTCTGGTCGAACTCGAACCCTACGCCCGGACGAAGTTGCACGACATCTACGCGCCACTGACCGTCGGCGGGGAGGAGATCCTCCTGCATCTCACCAAGGCCGACCTGGAGGTCATCATCGCCTTCCTCCGCCAGGACACCGAGCTGAACCGACGGGTCGCGGAGCAACTCCGGGAGCAACTGGATGCCACGGCAGGGATCCCGATGATGAAACGAGCCCTTAAAGACACCGCACGGCAGATGAAGGCGCCCGCCAAGGAACTGAAAGCCACGGTGAAGCACGAGATCAAGCGCCGTACCCGTCCGAGATCAGCGGACTAACGGGCCACTCGTTCTGCGATGTCCTGCGGGGACGTTTCGAGCCGGACCGCCAGGAGACCCATCGTGGCTGCGCGAGCGGTGTCGATCGGCGCCCGCGAACGCTCCAGCCGGACAGCCGTGAAGAACCCCATCGCGACGTAGCGCATCTGTCGCGCGAACTCCTCCGGCGCGGCCACGTCGGCTTCCCGTGCGGTTCGGGCGAGATACGTCTCGACCTCTTCGACGAAGGACCGAACCTCCGCTCGCGCAGGATCATCCGGGTCCCTCACGTCCACCAGCGTGTTGATGAATGGGCAGCCTACGAAATCGCGCTGTTCGATCCACTCCCCCACGACGTCCCAGAACACGACGAGTCGCGCCAGCGGCGAGGACGCGCGGGACTCCAGCTCGGGCACGACCGCGTCCATCCAGCGCGCGTACGGGCTGCGGAGCCACTCCAAGACCAGATCGTCTTTGGAGGCGAAGTGCCGGTAGAAGGTCGCCTTCGCAACGTTGGCCCGGGTGGTCAGAGCGTCGACACCCGATGCGGATATCCCCTGCTCATAGATGAGTTCCGACGCTGCCTTCAATATGCGATCTCGCGCGTCCGACTCGTTCGGGGTCGAGGGCATACACCAATCTCGTTCCGTATCGAGGGAGCTGTGACCGGGAGGCCCGTTCGGGCGCCCACTGTAGCCCAGACGACCCATCGCGCAATAGGTCTTCTGGATGAAAACAGCCCTTCTAGCAGCCATTTTCGTCAGGGTAGAGAGAGTGGTCCGTCTCCCTGCTTACGCGATCGGCGCAGTGGGCTGGGGCCCAGCCGGAGGGATCTCGCTGGTGCAGCTGGGGCACCGGGTGGCGGCGATCGGGATCTCGGTGAGACAGAATGGGCACGGCTTGGTGGTGGCCGCCTCCTCCTTGAGCATGAAGCGGTTGTAGGCCTTCACGATCAGGAACAGCACGAACGCCACGATGACGAAGCTGATGACCGCATTGAGGAACGCGCCGACCGGGATCGGCGTGCCCGTGGGGTGCTTCGGGCCACAGTCTCCACCGATGCACCACTGCCAGTCGCTGAACGGCGCGGTGCCGCCGAAGATGGCCGAAACCAGACTCAGGATGACGTTCGTGAACGCCGTCACAACGGCGGCGAACGTCGCCCCCAGGATGAAGGCGACCGCCAGCGTCACAAGGTTCCCCTTGGAGATGAAGGCCTTGAACTCCTTGATCATCGCTGTTCCTCCATGTCGATCTGGTCGGCGAACACCCTGTCCATCGCGCGCCGACACCGACGGGTGATCCGAAGATAGTCGTCGATGAAGCTCTGCCGTGGATACTCCTCATACCCCAGCCGTCGCGCCAGCACATCCTGATCGAGCGGTTGCGCCGGCACCGCCTCCGCGTGTAGCCGGCGATCCACCTCCAGCGCGTTCTTCACGTCGGATAAGAACACGAATGCGCTGCCCAGGTCGCGCGCGACACCTCCCTCCAGCAGCTTGCGTTCGGCCAGTCGATCGATGGCTTCGAGGGTGCGCGGGGTTCGGACGTCTGGATGAGCGCCGCCGTGGCGCATCAGTGAGACCTCCACCGCGAACTGCACGTCGGAGAGCGAGCCGTACCCCAGCTTGAAATGGAACTTGCCGGCCTCCGGGGGCTTCACACGTTCGCGTTCGATGCGTTCGCGCATATGGCGGATCTGACTGACGCGGTCGATGGTGAGCCCGTCGGGCGGATAGGCGAAGTCGCCCGCATTCGAGACGAAGCGCCGGCCCAGGTCCGCGTCACCGGCGACATAGCGGGCACGGAGCAACGTCTGGAACTCCCAGGTCTCGGCGTAGCGCTCCCAATACTCCAGGTAGCCGGCGATGGATCGTGCCAGCGGGCCGTTCCGCCCCTCCGGGCGAAGATCGGCGTCTGGTTCCCAGCCGCGCGCCTTCACGCCGGCCATGATCTGCTCCGCCGCGGTGACTGCCCGTTTCTGGTCCTTCGGCCCTTCCCCGTCGTAGACGAACACCAGGTCAAGGTCGGAGGCGAAGTTCAACTCCTGCGCGCCGAGCTTCCCCAGGCCGATCACCGCGAGCGGCAGCGTGGGCGCGGCATCATCCACCGCCTCCTGGATCACCCGGTCGCCCACCTGGGCGATAGCGGCGCCGGTCTCCCGCGGGAGTAATTCGCGGGCTCCCCATCGGCCGACCACGCGGGCCAGATCCGCACCGGCGTCGTCGGCGTGGATCACGCCGTCGGCCAGCGCCCGGAGGCGCTCGGGATCTGCGACCAACAGATCCGTCGCGAACCCGCTCACGGCGACCACGTGTGCGAGACGTCGCGCGGACCCCGGGTCGGTGGCAAGGGCGTCCGCGGGACCGTGCCGCTCTCCGACGGCCTCGCACACGCGCTCCAGTCGCACCAACGCCGCGTCGGGGTCGGCCGAGAGCGCCAGCGCGGGCGCCATCAGCGGGAAGACGTGCGCCAGGACTTTGCCCATACGCGTCCCCGGGTCGACCAAGCGTTGAAGGAGTTCGTAGGACCTGGCCGGCTCGGCGAACCCGAGCCCTGCGAGCAGCTCCTCGGTCGCCACACGTTCGGACCCCGACGCGGGCGCGGCCGGACCGGCGAACGCCTCGAGCAGCGGGCGGTAGAAGAGCCGTTCGTGGATCCCGCGGACCAGCGTGGTGGTGCGTTCGTATTCGCTGGCGAGCGCGCCGGCGTCGAGCATCCCGAGAGATCGAGCGATGGTGGTGCGAGCCGCCGGATCGGCGGGCAGGTCGTGCGTCTGGAGGTCCCGGACGATCTGCAAGCGGTGCTCCAGACGCCGGAGGAATCGGTAGGCATCGGCGAGCGCGTCGGCATCGGCCCGAGCCACGTACCCCTCGTCGGCTAGGGCGTTGAGCGCGATCAAGGTGTTCGGACTGCGCAGGAGCGGATCGCGGCGACCGTGGACGATCTGGAGCAGCTGCACCGCGAACTCCACATCGCGGATCCCGCCGTGTCCGCGCTTGACCTCGATGAACTCCTTGCCGCGCCGCCGCATGTACTCCTCCAGGCGAACCTTCGTTCGCCGGACCTCATCGATCGCGCGCGGCGCCAGTTCCCCCGGATAGACGAAGGGTTCAACTCCGGAAACGAAGGCATCGCCGAGTCGCGGGTCGCCCGCGCACGCACGAGCTTTGATCATCGCCTGGCGTTCCCACGTGGCCGACTGTTCGCCGTAGTAGCGAAGGGTCGCGTCGAGGCTTCGGGAAAGGAGCGCGCCGCGTCCGCCGGGGCGCAGCGCTGCGTCAACCCTCAACGCGATCCCCTCACCGGTGGGGTCGCTCAACAGCTTGATGAACGTCGCCGCAGCGTTATCGGCCAGAGCCTGCTCCTGCGGTCCGGTCCCCCCGTGGACGAACAGGAGATCCACGTCGCTCGCGTAGTTCAGTTCGCTTCCGCCCAGCTTCCCCAGGGCGACGACCGCGAATCCGATGTCGTGCGGATCAACGGCGCCGACGGCGCGAGTGATGCAGACATCCGCCAGCGCAGAGATCTCGGCAACCACGTCGTCGACCGGTGCACCGCCCAGGTCGCGCGCCGCGACCCGCACCATCCCGCGTCTGCGGAATCGGCGGAGTCCGTCCATCGAGCCGAAGGCGACGACGTCTCGATCCAACTCGGCCTCCAGCGCCTCGCGGGAGCGGATGGACACATCGGCGAGACCGGCGACATCGTCGGGGTGCTGGATCAGATAGTCGGCTGCTGCACTCGAGAAGCCTAGAAGCCGGGTGACCACCGCCCCCACGCCGGGGTCCGCGAGGGCGCCGCGCGCGGCGGGATCTGCCTCGGCGAGACGCTCGAGCGCCACCCGCGCCAGGACGGGGTCGGGCGCCAGCGCCAAGAGTTCGGGGTCCACCACGGTGTCGGTCACTGCGCGATTATCGCCCGCCGGAGTCCAGGACCTGGTTGGGGGCAGAGTTCACACGCCTGTAACCGACTGCGCCGCAAGCCCCGGTAGCCTCGAAGCATGGCACTTACCGCCGAGGCTGAGTACGTCCTGCGCACCATCGAGGAACGCGGGATCCGGTTCGTCCGGCTGTGGTTCACCGATGTGCTGGGGTTCCTGAAGTCCTTCACCATCACCTCGCAGGAACTCGAAGGCGCGTTCCTGGAAGGCATGGGGTTCGACGGGAGTTCGATCGAAGGGTTCAGCCGGATCCAGGAATCGGACATGGTGGCGCACCCGGACGCGAGCACGTTCCAGATCATCCCGTGGAAGTTGGAAGCACCCGTCGCGCGGATGTTCTGCGACATCGCCAACCCCGACGGCACCGCGTTCGACGGGGACCCGCGCGGGGTTTTGAAACGCCAGCTGAAGCGGGCGGCCGACCTCGGGTTCACCTTCTATGTCGGGCCCGAACTCGAATACTTCTATTTCAAAGCCGACAACGATCCCACGTTCCTGGATCAAGCCGGATACTTCGACGAGACACCGCTCGACGTCGGCACCGACTACCGCAAGCGCACCGTTCAATACCTGGAGTCGATGGGGATCCCGGTCGAGTACGTCCACCACGAGGTGGCGCCGAGCCAGCACGAGATCGACCTCCGCTACACGGACGCGCTCACGATGGCCGACAACGTCATGACCTACCGGCTCACGGTGAAAGAGGTGGCGCAGGAGTTCGGGATCTATGCGACCTTCATGCCGAAGCCGGTGGCCGGAGTGAACGGCAGCGGGATGCACACGCACCAATCGTTGTTCGAAGGCGATCGCAACGCCTTCTTCGATGGCACGGATCAGTACCACCTGTCGAAGACCGCGAAGAGCTACATCGCAGGGCTCCTGCATCACGCGCCAGAGATCACGCTCCTCACAAACCAGTGGGTGAACAGCTACAAACGCCTCATCCCTGGATACGAGGCACCGGTGTACGTCTGCTGGGCACGCCGGAACCGCAGCGCTTTGGTTCGCGTGCCGATGTACAAGCCGGGCAAGGAAGGGGCGACGCGCATCGAATACCGCTCGCCCGATCCGGCCTGCAACCCGTACCTGGCGTTCAGCGCGATGCTCGCCGCAGGCCTCGCCGGCATCGAAGGCGAGTACGAACTCCCTCCCGAGGCCAGCAACAACATCTACGAGATGACCGAGGCCGAGCGCGCGAGCGCGGGGATCGCCTCGCTGCCCGAAGACCTTCACGACGCGATCGGGTTGGCCGAACGTTCCGACGTGCTCCGCGCGGCGTTGGGGAGCCACGTCCATGAGTATCTGATCCGGAACAAGCGCGAGGAGTGGGACGCCTTCAAGGCGTATGTCACACCGTACGAGCTGGAGCGATACCTCCCCATCCTCTGAAAAGCGTTGCCGTCGAAGGGCCTAGGTCGGATGCCCTTCGAGCGGCGGAAAGCTCCATTGACACATCCCCCGAGAAAGGCCAATCTGTGCCATCCGGCATCCCCCGAATGAGGTAGGTGGGGGCCTGAAGTCAACCTGAGGAGATGTCCGTGAACCACAACGTAGATCCCGCCGCCACGTCCCCGCGCCGTTCGTTCCGCCACCTGCTGAGCGTCCTTTCGGCGCTCGCCCTGGTCATCACGTTCGTCTTCCAGATGGGCGGTGTTGCCCAGGCGATCGCGTCACCCCCCGACGACCCGACGTTCCTCACGCAGACCGACTCGTCGAACAACGCGATCGCCTCGCCGAACGGGATCACGAACGATACGACCGTCAAGCTCGGGGCCACGATTACCGATCCCGACTCGGGCGACACGGTGAAGTTGAACGTTGAAGTGCAACCGGTCGCGACCGCGTTCTCGGACTCGGCTACCGACTCAGACACGCTGGACGCCCAGGGCGTGCACACCGTCAGCGTCATCCTTGCTCCGGGTACCTACCACTGGCAGGCGCAAGCCGAAGATGACACCTCACCGAGCGCGTGGGTCGATGGCGGCACGTTCAGGATCAACGCCGCGCCGAATGACCCAGCGGGCCTCGCACAGGCCGACGACAGCGGGCCGCTCGCCCCTGGTGCGGTCACCAACGACACCACACCGACCTTCTCCGGAACAGTCAGCGACCCCGACAACACGCCCGGCCAAACCGACACCCTGCAACTCAAGGTGGAGGTCCAGCCCTCCGGGACCCCGTTCGACGGATCGAACACGCAACTGTCCTCCC
>JAXDJX010000030.1:0-50859 GCA_034667405.1 Actinomycetota bacterium
CAGCGATTCGAGATCGTGCTCAACCAGACCGTAGGAACGGCCAACACACCCGTGGTGTACGGAAGCGTCAGGGTGGCGTTCGCCTACCTCGGACGGGACGGCACGTCCGTACCCGACCCTCGAGGTGAGGCGACGGCCCGGTACCTCGCGGTGCCGGGGACACGGGCGGAGGGGAGCGGACCCGTCCGGTCCGACCCGGCCGATGCGCGTGGCGCCTACATCGCCGATGACGTCCGGTTCGACGCCGTCGGCGTATGGCAAGCATCGGCAACCGCGGACATCCAGGGCAGGGCCGGTGCCCTCCACGTCGCGACGACGTTCCCGGTGGCGGCCTCGCCCGCGTTCCCGGCGGTCGGCGATCCCGCGATCCCCGTGGACAACCCGACCATGAAGAGCCATGTCCCGGCCGGCCAGATCGATTCGCGCGCCGTCGACGGCAGCCCGATCCCCGATTCCGAGCTGCATCGCTGGTCTGTTCGCGATGCCCTCGCTGCCCATCTACCGATCCTCCTGCTCTTCTCCACGCCCGCGTACTGCAAGAGTCAGATCTGTGGACCCGAAACCGAACAGATGACAGAACTCGCCAAGACCTACGCCGACCGTGCCGTGTTCATCCACGTGGAGGTCTGGCGCAACTTCGATACCGCCGCGCTCAGCCCCTTCGCGACCGCCTGGCTCCTGCACGGCGGCGTCCTGAACGAACCCTGGCTCTACCTCATCGACGCCAACGGCACGATCCTCGATCGATGGTCCCCGCTGTTGTTCGACTGGACGCAGGTCGCTGCGGAAGTGGCCGCGCTCCCGAGTTTGAAGCGTTGAGTGCCGCCGGGCGCGGCCGGGCTATGCTCGCTCCGTGAGCCACGATGACCGCGCATATCCGTCCGGGGATGCGGATGATTCGACGGGCCACGAGCACGACCACGAACATTTCGGACCGGCGGATATGTCGCTCATGGCGACATCACAAGGGGTCCGTGTCACGTGGATCACCCTCGGTCTCCTGGCGCTGACCGCTGGCGCACAGCTCGCCGTGGTAGCCGTGAGCGGATCGGTGTCGCTCATCGCCGACACGATCCATAACTTCACCGACGCGCTGACCGCCATCCCGTTACTCGTCGCCTTCCGCCTGGCGCGTCGGCCCCCGACCCGGCGCTACACGTACGGCTATCACCGTGCCGAAGACGTAGCGGGAGTGATCATCGTGCTCCTCATCGCCGCCTCAGCGGTGTTTGCGGCGATCGAGGCCGCCCGCCACCTGGTGCACCCGCAGCCGCTCACCCACGTGCCCTGGGTGCTGGCCGCCGGTTTAGCCGGGTTCGTGGGCAACGAGATCGTCTCTATCTACAGGATCCGCGTCGGGAAGCTGATCGGATCGGCGGCGCTGGTCGCCGACGGACTCCATGCCCGAACCGATGGCTTCACCTCGCTCGGCGTGGTCGCCTCGGCCGTGGCCGCCTTCGCCGGATTCGACCGAGCCGACCCGGCCATCGGCTTGGCCATCACGGCCGTCATCCTCCTCACCCTCTGGAGCGCCGCGAAGTCGGTGCTGCATCGGATGCTCGACGGCACGGACGAGCAGACGGTGACCCTCATCGAAGCTGTGGCGTCGGCGATCCCCGGCGTGGAGCACGTGGGGGAAGCCCGAGCCCGCTGGACGGGCCACCAGCTCCGTGCAGAACTGAGCATCGACGTCGACCCTTCCGTCTCGGTGGAGGCCGGTCATGCCATCGCCGAACTGGTTCGCCGGTCGCTGCTTCATGATGTCCCGCGGCTGGCCGAGGCCGCCGTGCACGTGGATCCACACGCACACGACTCTCATTCCGCGTGAACAACAGATCTGCTGCCTGCCCGTACCATGGCTGACATGAACCCAGAGTCCCTTCCCCCGCCGCCCTCGGCGTTCACGCCCGAGTACTGCTACCGGCACCCCTCCGAGCAGACCGGCGTGCACTGCACTCGTTGCAACCGACCCATCTGCCCCGACTGCATGATCCCGGCGCCCGTCGGTTACCAGTGCCCTGAGTGCGTCGGTCGATCCAAGCGCGAGTTCGGCAAGGGGGGCGGGCGGCGGGCCGTAGTGGTCGGAGCGCGTCGAACCACGGCAAGCGTCACCAATGTCCTCATCGCGCTCAACGTCGCCGCGTTCGTGCTCGAGCTGGCCGTGGGGGGTGCCGGGAGTCTGTTCGGGGGGCCAAGCACGGGACAGCTCATCCGCCTGGGAGCATCGGTGCCGCTCTCCCCTACGGCTTCAGGGGGCATCGGGGGTATCGCCACGGGTGAGTATTGGCGGTTGTTCACCAGCATGTTCCTGCACGCGGGGATCATCCACATCGCACTCAACATGTATGGCCTCTGGCTCCTGGGCACCATGCTCGAGGACGAACTCGGGTCCAGGAAGATGCTCGCCATCTATCTGATCAGCGGCTTGGCGGGCGGCGCATTCTCCTACGCCCTGGGACCTGGCACACCGTCCGTGGGTGCCTCAGGAGCCATCTACGGGCTCATGGGTGCGTTCGTCGCCTACAACTATCGCCGTCGGAACATGCGCTTCTACCGCGCACGGCTCCAGGCCATCATGCCGTGGGTGGTTCTGAACCTCTTCCTGTCGTTCCAGATCGCGATCATCGATTGGCGAGCCCACGTCGGCGGTCTGGTCGTCGGCGCGGCCGCGGCCTTCATCGTCGAGGGAACCGGCGACCGCCGGACAAGACGGTTGATCTTGATCGCGGGGTTCGCGGGGCTCGCAGCGCTCACGATCGGTCTATCGCTGTACGGAACCGCGCATTGGCGGAGCCAGGCGTGTCCGGGCTCTCGTCCCGGCTGCCTTCACCTGTTAGCGTCGGCGATGCCGTAGATGCCGCCGTCCCGGCTCCCTACGTAGATCCACCCGTGCCACACCGCTGGGGTCGATTCGATGATCCCGCCCACCTGAAGATGCCAGAGACGACGGGGGACTGCGCTGTGGTTCTTGTTCAGTTGGAAGCAGTTGAGGTAGCCGGCTCCGTCGCCAACGATGAGCTTCCCGTCGATGGGTACGGGCGATGACCATGTCGGACCCGGGAGGGGCAGGTTCCACAGGAGCTTCCCCGTGGTCTCATCGACCGCCACGACACCGCCTTCCGTGTAGGTGGCGTACACCACTCCGTCGTACAGGGCCGGAGTCCCCAGGATCCCGCCCTCCGGTTCGAACCCACCGACCTGCACGGACCACACCACGGGGTCCTTCGGGTTCGAGGGGTCGAGTTTCATGAGGCTCCCGATCTGGTGATCGCGAGGGAACGACTCGGGACGCGGGACGTTCTCCTCCATCTTGCGCCCCACGATGAGATCTCCCGCCTGATCGATCACGATCGTGGCGTCGTTGTCGTCGCCGTTCCAGAACCGGAAAACGCGCTTGTACGTGGTCCCGCCGTTCAGGACATCGCTGATGTCCCAGCCCTGGACCAATCCGCCCCCGTTCGAGAAGTAGGCGACGCCATCTCGGAAGGCCACCGAGTCCTCGATCGAGATGTCCGAGTCCTTCACCTGGTGGCGGAGCTTCGCGTCCCATCCCGGTACGCGCATGACGATCTTCGGATCGACGGTGACGTTGCCGGCCGCGTCGTAGCCGCGGTTGAGCCGGATCACATAGAACCAGCAGTTCTCGCCACCTTCGAGCAGGTAGTCCCCAACCTGAAGCGGCGCGCCGTCCCAGTCGTCGTTCCAGAGCTTGCCCTTCTGGCTGTTCGAGTCGAACTGCCACAGGACGTGAGGCCTGGCGCCGTCCATCGCGATGACCCGGAGCCGGTTGTCGCGTGACCCACCGTAGTAGAGCGGGTACCCGCCCGAGTCGCTGGTCGCCGATCCCTTCGCGAGGTCGTGGGTCTTGAACGCCGGGCGGGTCGGGAGCCCGGTCTCCCCGTCGAGGAAATGGTAACGCCAGTCATAAGCGCCCTCGCGAACCTCCACCTTGCCGCCGCCCATGGGGATGACGTTCGGCTGTCCGGTCCAGCCGGTGCCACACCATGTGCGCGTGCTGAAGATGTCGGTGCTCACCCCGCACAGGCCGCCGGTCTCCGGGAAGCGCCAGCGGATGACGGGATGATTAGGGACCGGACCCTCCCCGTAGTAGTCGCGGCTGTAGTTCCCTCGGAACGTGCGGAGGCCCGGGTGGGCGGGGTCGATGGGACCGGGCGTCGCGACTCCGGCGGCGTCGAGGTTCGGCGACGGTGTCGTGCTGGAGCCCGCAGGACCCGAGCTCGAGGAAGGACCGGAAGCCGGCGGGCGCGACGGATCTCCGCTTGCCTCTGCACCGCCGGGGGTTGCCCCTCCGGATGTCGCCACGTATGCAGCTCCGGCGATCAGCAGGAGCCCCAGCAAGACGGCGACGAACGGTACCTTTGGTTGCGGGCGATGCGCTCCGGCGGGGGTCACACCACGCCTTTGCTACCGGAGCGGACGGAAGCGTTCAAACCGCGTCGCCCGCAGACGGATACGACCCGAGGATCCGCAAGAGCGACGTGTGCTGTTCCACTTCCTTCAGTGCTGCCTGCACTTCCGGGGTATCGACGGGCGCCATGAGGTCAACGTAGAACACGTACTCGAAGGCCTTGCCGGGCCGGGGCCGCGATTCCAGCTTGTGCAGATTGAGACCTCGATCGGCGAACGGCTTCAGCGAAGCGAGCAGCGAACCCGCCTCGTCTCGGACGGCCATGACCAGGCTCGTCTTGTCGGGCCGGCCCAGGCCGGCATCGCCCGATCCGATCACCGCGAACTTCGTGAAGTTCTCTTTATCGGTCTGGATGCGTTCGGCCAACACAGCGAGGCCATAGTTTGAGGCGGCCACGACGCTCGCGATGGCGGCATCGTGCGGGTCGCCCGCGTCCGCGATCTTCCGCGCCGCGCCGGCGGTGTCGTGCACGGGGACAGGTTCGATCCGCATGGATGCCAGGAAGTCCTCGCATTGCGCGAGTGCTTGCCAATGAGAATGCGCGCGACGGATCTCCTCCAGTCGGGCCCCCGGCACACCCAGGAGCGCATGATCGACGCGAACGATGATCTCCCCCGCCATCTTCAGCAGGCTCGTGTGCAAGAGGAGGTCGTAGGTCTCATTGACCGACCCCGCTTGGGAGTTCTCCATCGGTACGACGCCGAAATCGGCTTCCCCACTGGTGACGCGGCTGAAGACGAGTCGAACGCTGTCGCACGGCAGCGTGTCGGCGTCGGGGAAGAGGCCGCGAACCGCACGCTCGGAGTACGCGCCGGGCTCTCCCTGGTAGGCGATCTTCATGGCTGGGAAGGGTAACAGTGCAGGTCATGAGCACCGTCAAGAACACAGCTCCGCAACGTTTCCGACACAGTCCTTCAGCCTTTCGACGAAAAGCCGATGGTACCCTTGGCTCTACCAGCGAGAATGGCTCGCTGGCCGACTTCCTCCCTGGATATGCAGACACCTCTCTGGGCGCCTTCGCAGCAGCAAGACACCTCCTTCCTGGACATCCGGGACTACCTAGCTGTCCTCAAGCGCCGCCGCTTGCTCATCGTGCTCGCGTGCGCCGTCTTCGTTGCGCTGTCGGTCGTCTACACGTTCACGCAAACGAAGATCTACACGTCTACGGCGCAGATCCTGGTCCAAGAGCCGATCCAGGCGGCGGCAAGCGTCTCCGGCTCGACGCAGCCAGTGAATCTAGACAACGAGACAGCCCTCATGCTGTCGGACGATGTAGCGAAGGCTGCCGCACTGGCACTGAAGAGCAATCTCAGTCCGCAAGCACTCATCAAGAAAGTGGAGGTGACGACCCCTGCGAATGCAGACGTCCTGCAAGTCCACTTCAGTGACCCGAACCCGAGCGCCTCAGCCGACGGAGCGATGGCGTTCGCTCGGGGATATCTGGATTACAAGACCAACCAAGCGCAAGCCGAACTGGATCAGAAGAAGAAGAACCTCAATGACGCTGCCGCGGCACTCAAGGCCGCTGGAGACCAAGCGGGGGCGGCAGCGATCCAAGCACAGATCGCGCCGCTGCTGGTCACGATCGTAGATCCCGGCACCATCATCGTGCCCGCCAGCGTTCCCACGTCCCCCACCAGCCCGAACCTGATCATGAACATCGCGCTGGCATTGTTCCTCGGACTGTTCGTCGGGGTCATCGGTGCGTACATCCGCGAACGGATGGACGACCGGCTGCGCGGGCGCCACGATCTCGAAGAAGTCATGGGCACGCCCGTCATGACCATGATCCCCACCGTCACCAGCTGGCGGGACAAGGCCGCGGCCTACCTCATCACCCTCGAGGCCCCCCGATCGCCCACCGCGGAGGCCTATCGAACGCTCCGGACCAGCATCCTGGTCTCCGCGGCCGAGCGCGGCATGAAAACGCTGATGGTCGTCTCGGCCGTCGCCGGCGAAGGCAAGAGCACCACTGCCGCCAACCTGGCCGTCGTCTTGGCGCAGGCGGACAAGCGCGTGGTGCTCATCTCGGCAGACCTTCGCCGTCCCCGACTTCACCAATTCTTCGGGATGCAATCCGAACGTGGCCTCTCCGAGGTGTTGGAAGGCGACCGCCGTCCGTGGGAGTCCCTTCGGAGTGGGCTCGTGGACAACCTGTGGGTCATGTCCAGCGGGAAGGTCAGCGACCACCCGACCGAGTTGCTTCAGTCCCCCGCCATGCAGGAGCTGATAGCCGAGCAGCGAGAGGTCGTGGACTTCATCATCATCGACTGCCCGCCGGTGCTCGCCGTGGCCGACGCCCTGGTGGTTGCTCCGCTGGTGGATGGTGTGCTCTACGTCGCAGACGCCAACGCGACCCCGCGCGGCGCCGTCATCCAGGCCCGCGCTCAGCTGGACCAGGTGGGCGCGGTCATGCTCGGCGCCGTCCTCAACAACGTGGACACGGGCAGCAGCGGTTACGCGTTCTACGGCCAGCACCCCGATCTCAAATCGTCCCCGAACGGCAACGGCCGTCATGCGGCGGCTCCGAACAAAGGCACGGTGTGGGAGCAACTCCGCAAGGACCGCTCCCCGAACTGAGCGACGAGGCCCGCCCCGCGCGCACCGGACGGCGGCGACTGCCGCGCCGCGCGGCGACCGCGCTCCTCATCATCGCCCTCCTGTGGGGTGGCGCCCTCCTCCTCATCACCATCGCGACCTCCGGTGTTCGTTCCCATCTGGAGGCGGCCAGGCAGGCGCTTCAGAAAGGCCGGTCTGCCGTGAGCTACGGCAACCTCGATCTGGCGACTGCCTCCTTCCAGGCGGCCGAGAAGGAGTTCGGCGCCGCGGAGTCCGGAACACACGGAGGCATCGCGGGGGTGGTGCACGCGATCCCCGGGATCGGCAACAACGTGGAGGCCATCCGATCGCTGGCGGCGGCCGGCGGCCAACTGGCCCACGCCGGGGAAACGCTCGTGAACGGCGTGGCGAAGCTGCCGAGCGGGCTGGGTTCGCTGGCACCTCAGGGCGGGCGGATCCCTATCTCTACGCTCGCGGGTCTGTCCGCCGATGTCGCGAGTGCCCAACAGCAGGCGGAAGGGGCTCTGGCGACCATCGCGGGTTCACCGCACTCCTGGCTCCTGGGCACCGTTTCGAACGCCCGCGCCGGCGCCGTCGACGAACTGACCTCCGCAGTGACGGTTCTGGGGTCCGCCCACGATCTGCTGAGCGGGCTCCCGACGTTCGCGGGCGGGCACGGGACCACACGCTACTTCTTCGGTGCGGCCAACCCCGCCGAACTTCGCGGCACCGGCGGGATCATCGGTGCCTACTCGATCGCGACGATTCGCTCGGGCGCCGTGTCCTTCTCCCCCTTCAAGCCGATCGAGAGCCTCACGGACGTCCCGGCAGACGCGTTGCCGGCGCCATCGCCGGACTACCGGCAGAACTACGACCGGTACGGCGGCGCGGGGAATTGGCACAACGTCAACCTCACCCCTGATCTCCCCTCGGCCGCACGGGCCATCCTCTCGGCGTACGAACACGACACCGGCGTGAAGCTCGACGGCGTTATCACGGCCGACCCGTTCGCCCTACAGGCGCTGCTGGAGATCTCCGGGCCGGTCGACGTCCCGGGACTCCATGTCACGGTCGATGCAACGAACGTTGTCGACTTCGTCGCCAACCAGGCCTACGACCGGTTCCGGGGACCCGTTCAGCGCAAGGAGGTCCTGGGCGACGTCGCCAGGGAGGCGTTCTCCCGCTTCCTCGCATCCAACGAGCACGGCGTGCAGCGCTTGCGAACCCTTGCGCACGCGGCGGCCGACGGACACATCGAGATCTACTCGACGGACCCCGTGTTCCAGCGTGGATTGGTGGGCGCGGGTGTCTCTGGTGGGATCGATCCCTCCGTGGGCGCCGACTACGAGGCCGTCACGATCAACAGCGCATCGGGGACGAAGGTCGACTTCTATGCGACCAGGACGATAGGCTACGACGTGCAGCTCGGCGGGAACGGCGAGGCCGTCTCCACGACCACCGTCGTGCTGACGAACAACGCGCCGACCTCCGGCCCGCCGCCATATGTCATCGGCCCGGTCCCGGGCGGCGGCGCCGCGGGAGACCAGATCTCCATGGTCCGTGAATCCTGCCCCACGAACTGTCAACTCACGGGCGTCACGAGGAATGGGGACGCCATCGAGGTTGGCACGGGGATCGAACTGGGGACAACGTGGTACGAAGACCGGTTGACGGTGGCGTCGAAGGCCACCTCTACCGTCTCGTTCGGCACCCACCGATTCGGCGTGTGGTCGGGCGACGACACCGGGGGTTCGTATGCGCTTCGGCTGAACACGCAGACCACGATCCAGCCGACGAAGGTCACGGTGACGATCCACGCCCCTTCCGGAACACGCATCACGTCCACGAGCGAGCCGATGGAGGTCGAGGGCGGAAGCGCCGTGTGGACCGGTACACCCGGCCCGCGGTTGGATCTTTCGGTGTCGTTCCAGGCGCCCCTGCCGCTCCGGTGGTGGCGTGACCTGACCTAGCCGGGCCTGATCATCGGACCTGGAAACGACGAACGGCCCCCGGGGGGGCCGTTCGATCGCTGCGGTGGGAAGAAACTAGGCGGGGGTGACGGTGCCGCCGGCGGAACGCCTACGGGCCACCAGGAGGGCTCCGACACCGACGACGACCAGCACTGCGAGCCAGATGGCCACATGGGACACGTTGCTGCCGGTGAACGCCGTGCCACCATTGCCACTCACTCCCGGGCTATGGGAGTGACCCGTCGGGTATTTGGTGCCTGCAAATGCTGACCCGACCTGGGTCATCACGAAGACCGTGGCACCGGTCAGGATGGCCGCTGCTCGCTTCATCGGGTGTTCCCTTCTCTCGGTTGCGTGCCGGGAAGATCCCCGGTCAGGGTTGCATAGTAGGTCGTACGGGCTAGACCCCGCAACCGCCGAAAGTCGGTTTTCGGCCCTCTTATGGCCCTACACACGGCCGACTCGCTCGGATCCGTTCAAGGATCCTAGCCGGCGGGCCGATACCCCCGTTATGAAACTCCGGACCTCGACCCTGGATCTCATCGCGAAGGAGTACGCGGAGGCTGCCGCTTCGGGCGACTTCGAGCGAGCGGAGGGGTGGTTCGCAACGGCGAAGCTCGCCGCTGCGCGCGAGGCTGACCGGACCGCCGTCTGGCACCGGACCCCGGTCGCGCAACGCGGGCGCCGGGCCCTGCTACAGCACTGATCGGGACGGACCCCAAGGAGACGGACCTCCACCCACCGGACCTCGCCCTCGGACGGGGTCTGTTGTCGTTCCGGGTGGTCTTGCGGGGCCTGTGAGCGGAGAGTCAGGACTCCAGAGGGGCGCCGGGCACGAAGTACGGATCTGCCATCGCCGCACTCATCGCGTTCGAGGAACGCGTCGAGCTTTCCACGAACCAGTTGCATTTGTTCCCCGTGGACCTACCTGCGTCGAACCAGCACACGCCACGGATGGCCGGCATGGCCTTGAGCGTCTTCTTCATGTTGAGGATCCAGTTGGCCTTGCGGTCGTGATCGGTCGGATCCTCCGCACATCCCGTTTCGAGCAGCATCATCGGCTTGTGGTGCCGCTTGCCGAACTCGTAGAACCGCTGAACCCGCCACTTGAAGGACGTCCACTGGTTGTTCACGCACACGCCTGAGGATGGACCCCAGTTGTACGCATCGGCCCCGATGTAGTCCACGTAGTCGTCGCCCGGGTACCAGCTCGAGGCCACGTTCTTATCCCAGTACGACGAGCCCATCAGACACGTGGTCCAGGAGACGTTGGTGACACCCTTCGCGCGGAACAGGTCTACGACGTGTCGCCAAGCCGCGATGTACTGCGCCGGTGTGCCGAACGCCGAACGGTCGTTCTCGGGCTCGTGGAAGAAGGTGAGGAACATCGGCTGGCCGAACGCGATGCAGTTGTCCGCCAGCCGGTTGAGGTGCTCGTCCCAGGCGCCCGCAGCGACGTTCGTCCAGGGGATCGGCTTCCATCTGTCGTAGGACTTGAACGAGATCACGGGAGTGCGGCCCTGGGAGGCGGTCCAGTAGTCGTACTGCGTCGGGAACTGCTCGTCGTGGTAGTACTGGCGATCCAGCGTGAACCGCGCGCCGAGTTCGGTCTCCAGGGTGTTGATGGCATCCTTGGCAGACACTCCGTCGGTCGGCGACACGTGCGCTCCGAAGCGGCACCGGTCGAGCCGGACTCGGCGGTGATGATGATTGGCTAGCGCCTCGCCTACGGGACTCATCGCCACGGCTCCAGCGCCGACAACCACGGCGGCGCTCTTCAGGAACGAGCGCCGTTTCAGTGGTGATGACAAGAGCTCTTGGGGGGAGCGGTCCATACCTTGGCTATCGACCCGCCATAGTTCGACTTGAGGGTCTCGGCGTACGGAAGGACCATCCGGAGTAGCCCATGGTGATCACCGGGGGACGTCGGATGGCCCATACGGCACTCCCTGAGCGCCTGAGGAGAACCCTCCGTTGCACGGCGTTTCCGAGAACTCCTGATGCTAGGCTCGGGGGCCCGTGAGCGACGCCTCCCTCCCCACCCTGACACCGGTCTCTCCCGCCGCGTGGACCTCGAAGATCTACCGTCGGCGTGGTGCCGGGAGGTTCATCCCCGCCGCGTGGCCGCTCTACGCCGCGTTCGTGTTGCTGCCGGTGTGGTGGCTCATCGGGGTGAGCGGCTTCGTCATGTCGGCGATCGGCATCCTGATGATCATCGCTCTGCTCTTCCGCCGGCACCTGACCACCGCAAAGGGTTTCTCCCTGTATCTCTTCTTCTTGCTGTGGTGCATCTTCAGTGCGTCGCAGGTGAACGATCCGAGGCAGTTGTTCTCGCTCAGCTACCGAGGTTCCATCTATCTCGCGTCGGGCGCCCTGTTCCTCTACGTTCTGAACCATCCCCACGAAGAGATGCCCACCGCCGGCGTGGTGAAGGCGATCTCCGGCTTCTGGCTCATCGTGGTGATCGGCGGCACCATCGGGATGCTGGGGCCGACCATCCAATTCGACACCCCGATGCAGCGCATCCTTCCCCCCAAGATCGCGTCGGATCCGTTCGTGCATGACCTCGTTTCAGCGTCGACCGCATCGGGTCGGGCATTCGCCGCCTATCCGATCCACCGTCCGAAGGCGCCATTCCCCTACACCAACCTGTGGGGTGCCAGTTACGCGCTGGCGCTCCCCTTCGCCGTCCTGTCCCTCGCGTACATGAAGAAGAAGAAGAATCGCGACGCGATGGTCCTGGTGCTCGCGTTCTCCATCATCCCGCTCACGTTCTCGCTCGATCGCGGCGCGTGGTTGTCCGCGTCCGGCGGTTTGATCTACGCCACACTGCGGCTGGCCCGGGGACGGAACGCGCAGTTGCTGAAGGCCGTCGCCATCGGCGCCATCCTCCTCGGTCTGGTTCTGGTTGCGACGCCGCTGGGATCCATCATCGGCACCCGCCTCTCCCATGGATACGGCGATGCGCACCGAGCCCAGCTCTACAACCAATCCGCCGCCCTAGTTTGGAAGTCGCCGATATTCGGCTACGGAGCCCCGGTCCTCGTGGAAGGGAACCTCTCGGCAGGCACGCACGGCCAGCTGTGGACCATCCTGGTCTCTCAGGGGATCCCCGGACTCGTGTTCTTCGTCGGGTGGCTCCTGTGGGCGCTGTGGAAGGCCTCGAGACGTCTTCCTCCCGGACACCCGGGCGACCCGGCGGTTCGATTCTGGTGCGAAGTCGCCATCTTCGTCGCGATCATCCAGATGCCCTACTACGACCTGCTCCCGTGGGGACTCCCCATCGCGATGACCGCCGCCGCACTCGCCTGGCGAGAGACGATGTACGTCCGGGTGAAACCGCTCACGCCCGGCCGCGCTCCGGCAGGATGGACGCCAACCCCGCAATCGACCCCGTGACGAACCGGGGGTTCGGCACCGCCCCCAGTGCTAGAGCATCCAGGTAGCGGGCCGCTGCCTCCAGCCCATGAAGCGCCAACGTAGCGTCGGCCTGCGCCGCGCTGAGACCGAGTTCCCGCAACGGCGTTGCGGCCGCGCCCGCTGCAGCCATTCCATCGACGAACGTGCTCTTCCGTTCGATGAAGGAGCGTTGGAAGAACCAATGCGGAAGGTCGAAGCCTAGAGGCACGCCCGGGCGCGCGTACTCCCAATCCCACGCCCAGAGTCCCCCGTTCTCACGCCCGAGGTTCCACGGTGCCCAGTCGCCGTGCCAGCTCCCATGGTCGATGGCCACATCGGCGAACCTCGCGCGGACCCGATCCAGCGCCCGCAGGGCCGCGGAGGAGGCATCTGGTGCCACGATCGCCGCCCGGACGATCCGGTCGCCGAGATCCAGCGTGTAGTCGCTCTCCGCGAGGAGCGTGTTTCGCCCGGGCCAAAGGCCGGCCACGGCTCGGGTCACCGTCGTCGATGGCGGGCCTGCGGCGGCCGGGTACCGATCGAGCCCGGAGGGCATCGGCTCGGTCACCAGCACGGTATGCGAACGCCACGACAGCCGCGCCCGGACCTTCGGTGCCGAGAATCCCGAACGGGCGGCCGACGCTATCGCCTCGAGGCCGTCCGCCTCGGCGGCGACGTTGCGCTCGGTCACGTCGTTCCAGGCGACCTTGGCGTACGCGAGGGTCCGGCCATCGCCCGACAGGACCTGGACCACGGGCTTGCGATAGGGACTGGCAGCTCGCACGTTGATCGCCAGCTCGACCGTCTCTCCGAGGAGTTCGCCAAGGATGTCGCCGAGGGTCTGAGCCTCTCCGGATGGCTCGGCAGCGACCTCGAGCGAGTCACGGAAGATGAACGGTGCCGCGCCCGAACGAACGGCGAGACCGGCAGCCCACCGCTGGGCCTTGGCGCCAGGGCGGCGCATCCTGTTCCCGGAGGCCATGGCGGCTGCCCCGGTCCGAGGGTGCGCAGGGAGCAGCATCCGAGGTTCGCGCGCGCTGGGCACGACTAGGTAGCGCTCAACGGCATCAGATGTCGTCCGCTGGTTGCTGTGTCCCGATGGCACCCGGGCTACCGAGACCCCGGGAAGTCCGCCCCACAGGACATCGACGATCCAATCGAGCGCCTCGTTCGCGGCTGGCTCCGACGTCATCCGTCCCAGCCAAAGTCGCGTCCGAGGAGTTCGGCGAGCCTGTCGTTCCAGGGCCGATAGTGCGCACGGAGGCGCTCCCGAACGTCGGGCGGCATGTCCGTCGACGTTGCCGCGTTGTAGGTCCGCCAGGTCTCCGGCTCCCATTTCGGCACCTCGAGGAACTCCTCCAGCCGCTCGAACTCCCTTCGGGGATCGGTGTAGAAGTCTTCGCTCCGGATGACGAGGAGACGTTCGCGTCCCGTGTGCTCCCACCAGCGTTCGATCTGCGTGGCGTACTCGCCTCTGATCACGTACGAGTGGTACTGATGCTCCTTGCTGACGGAGTGGGGATCCGCCCGGATGAGCTCTTCCTGGCCGGCGAGCCGCTCGGGCTCGCGTTCGACGGCATCTTCGAAACTCAAGGACTCGTGTCCGAGGTCCACCATGTGCCGGTAATGCGACCACGCACGCTCCACGGGATCCCGCAGCATCGCGACGAATTGTGCCTGGGGAAGATCGGCGGCCACCCGTTCGGGAACGAGCGGGTGGAACAGGTAGTAGGGGCTCGCCTCCCCGACCCTCGGCCGCCCGCCGAGCCGGTGGGCCGCGCGGTCCAGGCCTACCTTCGTCGGGAAGCGGCTCCGGTACCACGTGGGCCCGCGGTCGTAGTGGAGATCGAAGTAGTGAAGCTCCTTATCGAGCACTGCCCCCGCGATGTGTGGATGGCGGGCCAGGTAGTGATACAAGGACGTAGTTCCACCGCGCATCGTCCCGAGTACCAAGAAGTCGGGCAGGACCCGCATGCCGCTGGTGAGACCGCCGACCCCACTGGCAACCGCGCGGATGGCGCGCTTCCCGCCGCCGGGGATGCGGCGGCCGATCCGATCGCGCAACTCACTCATGCGGTCACGCTACACGCTCGTCCAGCAGCGCGAGGCCGAGGATCGCGCGACCTACAAGCCGTTGCGTCAGGCCTACTTCAGACCCAGGGAGTAGAGGTATCCGTCCCGGCACCCGATGTAGAGCCGCCCATTGACGATCGCGGGCGAGGACTGCATACCGCGAGGGAACTTGAATGCGCTGCCGTCCGCCCAGGTGTCGTTCACCGGCGCCAGTTCGAAGCCATCGCTGGTACGGAAGGCGTACAGGCGATGATCGTTGGAGGCGACATAGACCACACCGTTGGCATAGGCCGGCGAGACCGTCGTCCAGTCGGCGAGGGCCGGCGTGTGCTTGCCGTTCTGCCAATGCCAGCCCTGCCACAGCTTCCGTCCGGACTTCGCATCGATCGCCCAGAGGGTGCCCCACATCTGTGAAGGGTGCCCGGCCATGGTGAGGCCCCCCACGGGTACGAAGACCTTGCCGCCGGCGACGGCCGGGGCGCCCCGAACGACGCCGGTACCGATGGTGCTGCCGTTGAGGTTCTTCAGCGCCGAGGTGTTCCACTCCACCTTTCCCGTGGACTCGTTCAGCGCGATGACCCTGCCCGCGTCGGTCCCGGCGATCACCCGCCCGTTGGCGACCACCGGCGTGCCCCGAACCCGGCTGCCCATGCCCGTGCTCCACTTCTGCTTACCCGTACCCGCTGCCAGGGCGAAGACCCGGCCCTGATCCGAGCCGACGAAGACGGTGCCGTTGTCGAAGGACGCGCTATCCCACACCGTCCACGTCCGGCTGGACCAGAGCACCTGGCCGGTAGACGCCTTCAGGGCGAAGAACTGGCCGCCGTGCGACCCCACATACACCACGCCGTTGACGACCAGTGGGGAGGCGCTCACCTGTCCCCCCAGGCTCTTGCTCACCCAGAGCGCCTGTCCCCCTGTTTTCCAGGCGTACACGTGTCCGTCGTTCGAGCCGACGTAGACCACGCCACCGGCAACCGCCGGAGAAGATCGAACCTTGTCCTTGGTGGAGTGGGCCCACAGGACCTTGCCGGTGGTACTGATGGCCCGAAGCTTGTGGTCGTCCGAGCCCACATAGACCACGCCGTTCGCGATCACGGGAGAAGAGTTGATCCCCTCCTTCGTGGTGCCGGTCGACACCCTCCACCGATTGGTCAGGGTGCCGACGTTCTTCGGACTGATGGAGGTCTCCGTCCAATTGGCACCTGTGCGCGATAGACCGTTGTGGAACTGCGGCCAATCAGATGCAATCGCGGATGCTGCCGTGAGCACGGCCGTCGCCATGATGGCAACACAAAGTCCGAGGACTCGTCTCATTGGAATTCCCCCCAGGGTGTCGATCCAGACCTAAGAACGCGACGAGCCTACCGGACTAACTAGTCGATGGGGAAGACCCTCTAGCCCGTCGGGGCCAGATCAGCCCCCGAGTCACCCCCTATGGAGCCAGGGAACGGGGCGATCCAACACCTTCTCCAGGCGTTCATCGAACGGCCGATAGTAATCCCTGAGCTGGGCCTTTGTGTCCGAGTGCATCGGGGCGTCCAGGGGCCGCTTATTCCGGGCGGCGTAGGTGGCCAGATCGTGGGATTCCAGCCCCAAGAAAGAAAGCACCCGGGCATAGGCTGAGGCCGGATCCGCGTACATCTCGTCGGAGAACAGGACCAACATCCGATCGGCGGCGAACCGCTCCATCCAGGCCGGAAGCAGGTCCACGTAGCACCCTTGGGCTCGATAGGAACGGTGCTCGTGCGCGGGACTCACGTAGGCGGGATCGGCAAGCAGCCGATCGCGTTCGCCTTTGAGCCGCTCTGGTTCGGCCTTGAGCGCGTCTTCGAAACTCAACGTTTCTCCGCCCAGCCGAGACTGTTCTCGCCAATGGCTGAACGCCCGCGCCACCGGCTCGCGCAGGAGCACGATGATCTTTGCCTCCGGAACCGTGGCCGCGGCACGTTCGGCGGCGCGTGGTTCGAAGAGGTAGTGGGCGGTGGCCTCGCCGGCCAGCCGGCCGGCTCGCGCCCCTGTGGTCGTGAAGTGGGAGCGGTACCACCGCTCCCCGTTCATGTAGTGGTTGTCGAAGTACCGGACGCCCTTGGGAACCGCCTTGGAGGGGAAGAGCGGCGCCACGCCGGGATGGCGCACCAGGTATTCGGCCATGGACGTCGAGCCTCCGCGCTTGGTTCCGATCAGCAGGTAGTCGGGAAGCGGCCGTGAGGACGCCGTGAGCACGCCCCAGCGTCGAAGCGCCCCCTTCCCGGCCCTGCGCATCGGCGCCGGAACCCTCGACGATGTCATCCAGACCTCCTGCCACGCAGCGCTGATAAGAAGACGTCCAGGCGCAACGCCTGTCGGAACCGATACAGCAGCGCCGCGTACACGCCCACCGCCACCACGGCGTAGACGACGAAGGAGCCGAGCGACATCCCCAGCGTCGCCCGCACAACCAACCCGATGCCGGCGAAACATGCCACGGACAGCGCCGCCACGACACCGTACCCCGAACCGAAGGGCGCCATCCCCATGAGGTGGCGTACCTCCAGGAGGGCGAGGGTGTTGTCCGTGATGATCGAGACGGCCCACGAGATCGCGGCGCCGTTCATACCGTACCGGGGGATCAGGTACAGGTTCAGCCCGACGTTCAAGCTGAGGGCCACCGCCGTGTTCACCACGTTCCACGAGCTCTTGCCACCCATCAGGAGCACGACCGTCACGTTCCCCGTTCCCAGGTTGACCAGCATGGCGAGCGAGAGGATGAGCAGCGCGTGCTGGCCGGCCACGAACTCCGGCCCGAACAACCGGAGGACGAACGGCGCGAAGACCGCGAGCGTCAGGAACAACGGCCAGGACACCGCCATGAGCCACCAGGTGGCGGTCTGATAGAGGGTCGTGGCTTCCGCTCGCCTGTCCCGCGCCAGGAGGGCTGAGATCTGCGGCGCGATCGCCAGCCGAACCGCTTGCAAAGCAAAGGTTCCTACGGTCACCAATCGGCTGGTCGAGCCGTAGATGCCGGTTTCTCCGAGGCTCCCCGACAACTTCTCTAGCATCAGGACGTCGAACCAAGTCACGGTGATCTGGAACGCCGCCGCTAACCCACGTGGCGCCGAGAACAGCCAGAACTCGCGCGCGACCACCCCGAAGGGGCGGGCCGGTTGATCCGACGTGGGCGAAGCCTCGTCGCGGCGCAGGAACCGGTACATGACCACCAGAGCGATGACACCCGTGACGGCTTCGGGCAGCCCCCAGCCAAGCGCGACCTCCCCGACCGTCATGCCTCCTATGCCCAACGCGATGATGAGCGCCGGCTTGAGCCCCGGACGGGCGATGCTCTCCACCGACACGAACGACATCATCGAACCGAAGCCGCGCGTCGAGGCGATCGCCACCGTCTCGATGGTTGCGAAGGGGAGGAAGGGGGCGATGAGCCGGATGAAGCGCTCGACATCCTCCGGATGCTTCCGCGAGAAGAACTGCGCCAGATCGTGTGCTCCGAAGAACATGAACGCCGCGAAGACGACGCTCGCAACCACCACGGGGGTGAGGGCTGCGGACAGCATCCGGCGCAGATCCCGCTGTTGACCGAGTTCGCGGTAGCGCGCCACGAACCGGACGACGCCGGTATCCGCCCCCAGCTCGGCCACGTTCGTGAGGATGGTGAAGATGGAGACGGCGGAGAAGAACACGCCCGCCCCCACCGCGTGAAGCTTGCGAGCCACGACCACCGACAGGATCAGGCCGAACAGACCGGACAGGATGAACCCCATGAGGTTGAGGCTGCTCCCCCGCGCCAATGACCCCAGGGGACCGGTGTCGTCAGACACCGCGACCCGTTCGGTTCGCCCATCGATGGATGGTTGCGGGCTGGATCAGCCCGCTGCTCACGGCCAGCGCCAGGTAGGGACGTTTCTCGGCAGGCCGGTGACCGATGCTCCGCAGGGCCCACCGGCGGGCATCGCGTGCCCGTCCGAGTGCGGCATACGCGAACGCAACCCTGCCCTCCATCCGAGACAGGTTCTCACGGTGTCTCTGCAGTTCGGGATGGGTTTCCAACAGGTATTGGATCCCATCGGCGATGGCCTGCCACCGCTCGGCGAAGTAGGAGCCTTCGCCCCAGTAGACGCGAACCAACGGATCGCGCACCACCACCAGGGGGGCCTGGGCGGAGGCGCGCAGCAGCCACTCATAGTCTTCCCCGTACCCCTCGGGGCATCGTTCGTCGAATGGCCCGATGACGCCCTCATACGCCTCACGATCCACCAGGAACGTCGAGGTGTGGAGTTCGGTCATCCGAGATCTGCAGAGGTCCTCGTTGGTGACGGAGATGGCCTCGGGGACGCGGGGGATCCGCACCCCCTCACGCCAGATCTCGATACCGGTGAGCACTACCCTCGCGTTCGGATCGGCGTGTAGGGCTTCAACCTGGGCGGAGAGTTTGCCGGTCAACCACTCGTCGTCGTCGTCACAGAAGGCGATCAGGTCGCCGAAAGAGGCGTCCACGCCGGTGTTCCGCGCTCCTGCCGGACCGGGGGTTCGAGCGTTCCGAGTCACCACCAGCGTTCGGTCATCACTGGCGGGGACCATGTCCGCGAGGTCGAACGGCTCCGCCCGGTCGAAGACCACCACGCAGGCAAGATTGCCGGGGTAATCCTGGTCGAAGATCGACGCGAGCGCGCGCCGAAGCTCAGCAGGCCGTTGGTGGGTCGGAACCACGACCGTCACGCTCGGCCACCCGCTCACCTCGCCGCCCCCAGGTAGCCGAACCGGATCAAACCCGGCCACGTGATCGCGGTCACGACGGACCGGGCGCTCACGGGCATCGCCCGGCGCCATTCCTCGTCGGCCGTGATATCGATGCTTCCGGTTCGGAACTTGGAGGGATTCCCGCTGATGGTGTGTTCCGTCCCGAGCTGCAGGCGGTTGCCGTCCAGGAACGGCAGCTCCGCATCCCCCATCCCCACCAACGACAGCACCCGACGGACCTCCTCGGCCGGAGAGCCCACCAGGTCTTCGTAGCGCTGAAGGATCCTCGGCCCACCGCCTCGCAGGGCATCGAACGCAGTGTTGTACGCGATCCACTTCTGCGCCGAACGCCCGGGGCTGAGCACCGGCATATAGACCTCGCGGTCGACCACGTCCGGCCGCTGGATCCTTCGCCCCCAGGAGAAGGCCACCGCGCGAGGGTCGCGGACGAGGTGCACCAACCGCCGGCTGACCCCGGGCACGCGGCGGAGGAGTTCATAGGTCGAGACATGCTTCGAGGAATCGACGACCACCTGCGCACCGGAGACCCGCGCGATCCCTGCGTAGAGTCGCCCGAGGATCTGGGTATAGCGCCTGAGATCTCGGGCATAGGAGCTCGACAGCAAGGGTGCGCGCATCAAAGGAACGAACCTGTTCCTGTCCACCCTGCGGCGCAGGGCTTCTATGGCCGGGATGTCGGAACCGTTCCATCCGCCCAGAGCCGCGTCCCCGACGGCTCGCCAGAACGGGCATCGGCCGACGGGTTCGCCACAGCCGCAGAGTTCGTTGTTGATGAGCCCGCGCTCCCACAGGAAGACGAGTTCACCGACGGCCACCATCCCGGGCACCTGGCCAAGCGTCCGATCCAGGAGCGTGCTGCCGCTTCGGCCCAAGCCGCCTATGAAGAGCACGGTGGTCACGAAGCGCCTTTTCGATACCCGTACAGCAGCGCCAGGGGCGCGGTGATCGCTGAGACCACACGTCGCTGGTTCGCCGGCATCTTCGTTCGCCATCCGTCGTCGACGCGCAGCTCGATCGGGCCCTGCTGCAGGCGCATGGGGTTCCCGTCGACGGTGTGGTTGGGTTCAAGGGTTGCTTCGTGTCCGCGCAGGAAGTCGAGAGCGTTGGGTGGGGTGGCCACCCCGGCATGGGCGAAGACCTGCCGGAGGTTCGCCTCGGGTTCGGCGATGAGGTCCTCGTAGCGCAGGAACCGGTAGGGAGTGCGGCGCAGCGGTCGCATCCCGTGCGCCATGAGGTTGTAGAACACGTACCGGGCCGAAGCGCTGGCCGTCCCGTACCGAAGCATCTGGTCGAGGCCTCCGCCATCGGCTCGGGTCACCCGCTTCTGCCAGCTGAAGACCACGCCGCGCGGGTCGCGCACCAGGTGCAGGACCCGCAGATCGACCTCCGGGATCTGACGGAGGAGGAGCGCGTACGTCGGGATCTTCGACGAATCCACGATGACCTTGGCGCCCGTGACCCGTTGGATGCCGTGATAGAGCGCGGTCAGGAGTTCGACGTAACGGGCGACGTCGGCATCAGACCCCGGCGTGGCCTTCGACGTCATGACCACGGGAGGTGACCAGGGTCGGTCGAGCTTCTCACGGAGTCGCTGGGCCTCCGCAACGTCCAGCGAATCCCATCCGCCGAAGGCCTCCTGCCCCACCTTCGTCCAGACGGGACACGCACTGAACACTTCGCCGCACCCACAGAGACGATCTTCGACCACGCCGCGCTGCCAGATGTCACGGAGTTCGCCGCAACTGAACACACCTTCGAGTTGACCGAGCATCCGATCGAGTAGCGTGCTGCCGCTTCGGCCCCAGCCGGCGATGTAGAGGATCCGGAGCGGATCGGTTCCGCGCGCCACGGGCTCGCCGCCGACCAGGGCGTCCACCATCCCACCGAACGCGGTGGTGGCAGCGAGCGCCGCATCTGCGCCGGCGTCTACTCGAAAGTCCCCCCCGCCCTCGAGCGCCCGATCCAGGAGCGATGACAGCTGGTCTTCGGTCTCCGCGAGCCGGACCTGGCCTACCTCCGCCAAGCGCGCCGCGAATCGCTGCTGGTGCGCATCCACGTGTTCGCCGAGCACCGGGTCCCGCGCCACGACGATCGGCAGGTGCCCGGCCTCGCGCGCCCCCATCACCGTGCCCGGTCCCCCGTGGCAAACGACCGCGGTGGCCGATCCCAGGAGTTCCCCGAGCGCCCGGACCGGGAGCGCATCGTGACCCTCCGCCGTGGCGGGCGGTGCCGACGTTCCGTACTGCACGACAACGCGAACCGAGGGGTGCGCGGCCGCCCAGGCGTCCATCCAGCGCACCATGCGATCGAAGGGGTGATGGTCGGTGCCGACGACGGCAACCACGAGCGGCGGTGTCGGGGATGTCATAGAGGAGAGGTCGGACTAGAGAAGGGTGCCGATCAACCGAGACCGAGGATACAGCCGCCGCTGCTCCTCCCATTGCACGCAGAACAGATCGGTCATCGGGTAGCAGAGACGTCCCGTCAGGGTGCGCGTGTCGATCCGGTCGTAAACCTCCACGTAGACGGTCTTGATCCCACGCAGCTTCGCAAGCAGGAAGAACGGCACAGCGACCCCGGCGCCGTCGGAGACAACCACGTCCGGCCGCTCCCGAGCCAGCACCCGCCAAGCGAGCCAGAGGTTCCGAAGGGTGTTCTTCACGTTCCGCGTGGTCGGGTGGTAGGCCCAGTCGACGCGCTCGTCCTCAAGCAGGGAGATGGCATCGGGGGTGTCGAACGTGACCCAGACGCGCTCATGCTCGGACCACCATCCGCGGAGTCGGTGCAGCTGTGCGAGGTGCCCCCCGGAGGAGCACACCAAGGCGACCTTCACCCTCAGTAGGCCCCGCGGGAGGAGATGAGCGCAGGGAGTGTCTTCGCCACGATGTAGAGGTCGTAGGCGATCGACCAGTTCTCGATGTAGAAGAGATCCAACCGAACACAGTCGTCGAACGACAGCTCGCTCCGCCCACTGACCTGCCACAGACCGGTGATCCCCGGCGGCACCTCCAACCGGTCGAACTGCCAGTCCGCGTACCTCGTCACCTCTTCGGGCAACGGAGGACGTGGGCCGACCAAGCTCATGTCGCCTTTGACCACGTTGATGAGCTGAGGGAGCTCGTCCATGCTGAGCTTGCGAAGGAACCGGCCGACAGCGGTGACACGGGGGTCGTCCTTGAGCTTGAACATGAGGTTCTCGACGCCGTGACGCTCCCGGAGTTCGTCGATCAGCTGTTCGGCGCCGACCTGCATGGTCCGGAACTTCAGGATGGTGAACGGGCGCCCTCGATGTCCGACGCGACGCTGACGGAAGAACACGGGGCCGGGCGAGGTGATCTTGATCGCTGCGGCGATCGCCAAGAAGATCGGGGAGAGCAGCAGCGTTCCCAATCCCGCCATCGTGAGATCGAACGCTCGCTTGGCGATGACCTGTGTCCCGGTCAAGCGAACCGGCCGAAGCGACAGCGCCGTCAAGCCGCCCAATGGCTGAACCGTCAGACGCGATGCCAGGACCTCAGGCATGGTGGCCGTGATGCGAACCTCCACCCCTTCGAGCCGAACAGCCTTCGCCACGTGGCCCATCTCCTCGGGAGACATAGCGCTCGATGCGACGAACACACATTCCGCACCGGTCTCCCGGATAAGTTCACGAAGATCGCCCACCGATCCCATGACGGGGAGCTGGGAAGAGGAAGCCGGAGCGCTCGTCGTCGTGACCATCCCGATCGCCTGGAATCCGAACGCCGGACGACTCATCACATCGGCCAGGTGGGAGGCTTCTTCGTTAGTGCCGACGATGAGCGTCGAGAAGGACAGACGCCCTTTCGATCGCGCGCGGCCGATCCAGTAGTGCCAGACCCGCCGAGTCGCGAGCGCCACGATAAGCGCGAGTGCCCAAGAGACGGCGAGCCACGACCGCGAGAACGACGCCTGCGACCAGAACGACAGCGTGACCAAGCCCGTCAGGCCAAGCGACACCGCCAAGATGATGCGACGGAATTCTTCGGCCGGAGTGAAACGGTGCGCCTCGTAGAGGTGGAACGCGGCGTACACCGCAACGACGACCATCGGCGCCCCGAGCAGCAGGACAAGGAAGTCGCCCTCCGGGATCCTGAGTCCGAATCGCACCCAGTACGCGGCCACCATGGCGATGGAGACGCCAAGGGTGTCGGTAACTGCCACCAGACGGTAGAGGCGCCGGTAATCGGCCCTGGCGGATGGGACCGGGGCATAGCGAGGGATGGGCGAGGCGACCCTTAGGGTACGAGCTTGCGCCCCCGCCGCTGTCACATCCTCAACGCGTCCTTGCATCTATCCGCCCCCCGCGGTGAACCGGCGCTTCAGGTGAAGGCCGTCCGACGTCCCGCTCTTTGGACACTACCTGGTCCCATGCGGCCGGCGCCACCGGTAAAGGGGCACTCCTTCCGACTAACTTTGCATCTCGAAGGTCCTAAGCTGATTGACGTACCCAAACTCCTCGGTTCCTAACCAAGGAGGTTCTGCAGGATCCGGATGGCTCCAGGCCCGATGATCACGATGAACAGGGACGGCATCACGCACAGGATCAGGGGGAAGACGATCTTTACCGGGGTCTGCTGAGCCTTGGCCTCCGCTCGCTGCCGCCGTTTTATCCTGAGCTGTTGGGCCTGGGTTCGCAAGACGCTCGCGATAGAAACCCCGAAGACATCGGCTTGGACCATGGCCAGCGCGAAGGCGTTGAGTTCCTCCACGTCGGTACGTTCGGCCAGGTGGCGGAAGGCATCCGAGCGGGGAACGCCCAGCTGGATCTCCTGCAGCATCCGGGCGAACTCGGATGACAGGACCCCGGGAACATTCTGGACGACCTGAGCGATGGCCGAGTTCAAGGACAATCCGGCTTCCACGCTGATGGTGAGGAGGTCGAGCGTGTCTGAAAGGGTCTTCAGGATCTCCTTCTGCCGCTCCTCGACCTGCCTACCCAGGATGGAGTCGGGCATCACGAATCCGGCGAACGTCACCAGTCCGGCCACGACGAACACCAGGAAACCGCTGAGGTGCATGAGACTCGCCACGAAGAAGCCAAGGACGAGCCCGCCGACCGCCCCGATGACCTTGAACGCCATGACCCGTTCGGCATCCCAGCCTGCGGGACCACCGGCGAGCAAAAGCTTCTTCTCGAGCCGCTGACGCGAGTCGATGGGCGTGACCCGTTTCGCCACCCTTGCAGCTCCACTGACGAAGGGCAGGAGCACCCGTCTGCCGAAGCTCTGCTGCAAGCTCTGTTCGCGTAGGTCCGGGACCGTCTGGCCCCCGACCTGCGATTGCAGGAGCTTCATGGCCCGAGTCTTGTCTCCGCCCGAAGGGTCCAGAGCCACGCCGGCAAGGAACACGGCACCGACGACACCAACCACGGCGACAACGAGGAAGACGGTGTCAGACATCGATATCCACGATCTTCTTCATCCAATATGCCCCGACGATCAAGAGGAATGACGCCACGATCAGCATGATGATCCCGACCCGTGTGCTGAACAGCAGGCCGATGTAGTCGGGGTTCACCGCGAACATGTAGAGCCCGATGGCGAACGGCATGAGTCCGAGGACCCAGGCCGAGAGCCGGCCCTCCGACGTCAGCACGCGGACCTGGCGGCGCATGGTGGAACGTTCGCGGAGCGTATCCGCGACCGTGTCCAAGATCTCGGCGAGGTTACCGCCGACCTCGCGCTGGATGTTCACGGCCATCACGGCCCAGCGGAAGTCGGGACTGCCCACCCGCTCGGAGAGGGCACTTAAGGCCTCGTCGGCCGGTCGTCCTAGGCGAACCTCCGACACCACCCGCTGGAACTCGCCGGCGGCCGGCTGGTTGATCTCCTTGGCGACCGTGTCCAGGGCCTGGAGGAAGCTGTGCCCGGCCCGAAGGGAACTCGCCATGATGGTGAGGACGTCGGGGAGCTGCTCCCGTAGCTTCTCCTCACGTCGCTTGAGTGCCAGACGCAGGGCCACGGTCGGCGCGGCGCCGGCGACGGCGGCCACAACTAATCCTAGGATGAGGCTCTGAAGCACCGCAGCGCCGACGATCGCGCCGACGACTGCTGCCACGACCGACGTGACGACGAACTCACCCGAGCGCATGGTGACGCCGGCTGCTTCCAGTTCCGCGTCGAGCCGGTCGCTGAAGCCACCGGACTGGGCGAACCTGGCGCCGAAGGACGACGCGCGCGCCGGGATCCATCCGCCGGCGGTCTTATCGGTACCGGCGACTCCCGCCTGCGGAGTGCCCGTGATACTCGCCATCCGAGCGGCCATGGTGCGATCCTGCTTGGCCCGCATCGCCGTCCCGAACAGGAGCCAGCCGATCGCGAACGCCGCGACCAGGACCAGCCCCCCGATCACGATCTGGAACGCCTGGGAGGAGAGGAAAGAACTCGCGATCACGCAGGACCTCGCTTCTCCAACGCGAAGAGGTCCGCGTCGATGTTGATGCCCTGTTCGGCCAGCTTGTCCAAGAACTTCGGGCGGAGACCCGTGGACTTCAACCTGCCCTTGAAGCGGCCGTTGTCGTCGATCCCCTCGGTGAAGTCGAACAGGAAGATGTCCTGCAGCGTGATGACCTCGCCCTCCATACCGGCGAGCTCCGTCACGTGGGTGAACCGACGAGTGCCGTCCTTGAGACGCTGCTGGTGCACGATGAGTTGGATCGCCGAGGAGACCTGCTCACGGATGGCCTTGGACGAGATCTCCATGCCCGCCATCATCGTGATGGTCTCCAGGCGTGCCAGCGAGTCGCGCGGTGAGTTGGAGTGGATGGTGCTGATCGAGCCATCGTGGCCGGTATTCATGGCCTGAAGCATGTCGAGCGCCTCACCCCCACGGACCTCCCCAACCACGATGCGGTCGGGTCGCATACGGAGGCAGTTACGGACCAGGTCGCGGATGGTGACCTGCCCCTTGCCCTCGATGTTCGGCGGTCGGGATTCCAGGCGCACCACGTGGGGTTGCTGCAACTTGAGTTCGGCGGCGTCCTCGACGGTCACGATGCGCTCGTCGTCCGGGATGAACGAGGACAGCACGTTCAACGTGGAGGTCTTCCCGGCACCGGTACCGCCGGACACCATGATGTTGATCCGGCCGCGAACGCATGCCTCGAGGAACTGGGAGACCTGGGACGTCATGGTTCCGAACTCGACGAGGTCATCGGCCTGGTACGGGTCGGCGGCGAACTTCCGGATGGTGAGGCACGGGCCGTCGATGGCAAGCGGCGGGATGACCGCGTTCACACGGGAACCGTCGGGCAGACGGGCGTCCACGTACGGGCTCGCTTCGTCGACGCGACGGCCGACCTTCCCGACGATCTTGTCGATGGTCCGGCGCAGCTGTGACTCATCGTGGAACTTCGTGCCGGTCCAGTAGAGCTTTCCGGCGCGCTCCACATAGATGGTGTCCCAGTTGTTCACCATGATCTCGGTGACGTCGGGGTCACGCACGTAGGGCTCGAGCGGCCCCAGGCCCAGCACGCTGTCACCGATCTGACGAACGATGAGGAGCTTCTCCTGCGCGGAGAGCGGGCCTTCTTCGTCATCCAGCAGTTCACGCAGGCGCTGGTGGACCAGACCTTCGAGTTCGGTGTCGGAGAGCGTCGAGTCGTAGAGCCGAGGTCCCAAGACCTCGACCAGACGCTCCTGCACGCGCGTCCGTACCTCAGAGATTCGATCTCGTTGCTGCGCTTTGGCGAGCCGGTCTGCGAGTGACATGGGGGGTTACCTCCTACGAACGCGAGAACAGACGGAACTTCTTACGGACCACGGTGGGGATCACCTGTGGTTCGGCGGAGTCGACAGGGCCGGTGAACTTGGCCGCCAACGAACGAACCGACGCCGCAACCTCGGAGGTCGGTTCATCCAACACGACCGGACGCCCCTTGTTCAGCGATGTGGGGACCAGCCGGCTGGAGGGGATCATGGCGTCGACCTGGATCTTCATGACTCGCTCGACATCGCCGGCGTCCAAGCCGACCTTCGAGTCGGCACGATTCAGCACGACGCGGAACCGCTCTCGAGGCAGGCCGATGGTGAGAAGCGTGTCGAGCGCCTTCGAAAGGTGTTTGACACCGACAACATCGAGTCCGGTGACCAAGCAGATGGAATCGGAAAGATCGAAGCAGACCAGCGCTGAGTCCGAGTAGTCGACCGACGCGTCGACCACCACGTACTGGAAATCGGAGCGGATCGCCCGCAGGAACTTCCCGACAACTTCGCCTGCGGGGGCCTCGGCCGCAGGGTCGGGTGGCGCGCCGAACGCCCAGAGGTGGTCGCCGAGCTGGACGCCGACTCCGCGGATCGCATCGTGATCGGCGCCCTCCCCGAGTTCCATGAGGTCCTGGATGGTGGCGGCCGGCTCCCGGCCGAAGTACGTGAAGACATCACCCATGTCGATGTCGAGGTCAACCACAGCGACGTCATCCCCGGTCATCTCGGCGATGGCGGTCGCAAGGTTCGTGGTCAGGAAGGTCTTTCCGGTCCCACCCTTGGAGGAGAAGACGGAGATGATGCGCCCTCTGGATTTCTGAGCGGAAGACCCTGGAACGGAGCCGCCCGACAACGTTCGAAGGTTCGAGGCCCAGACGATCGCGCGTTCCACAGCGTCGCGAAGCTCCTCGGTGCCCTGCGTCATGTCGACGACATCGCGGATCCCGGCTCGCATCGCGGCGGGCAGGAGCCCGTTCCACGTGTGATCGCGCACCAGCACGATCGCCGTGCCCGGCGCCTGACGACCCACGAACTCCGCAAGGCCGAGGGCGTCTGGCTCTTTCACCTCAGGTGAGAGGACCAGCACGTCGATCGGGGCATACGCCGTGATAAGGAGCTCTTCGGCGGCCGTGGCCGACTGCACCCAGCCGATCTCATCCGGCTCTACCTCGAGCGCACGTGCGATGGATTGGCGGAACGACTGCGGCGTCCCGACGGCGACGACGCTCGCTTCGGTCATGCGATGCCCTTGGCCTTCAATAGGAAGTCGATCGGTAGCAATGATGGCGGGAGTTGGGTTCCATCGTCACCTGGGTGCAGCAGACCGACCCAGACGGAGGCGTTCTCCTGTGCGAACACCAGGTTCTCGGCGTCTTGAGGCGTCAGGTCCAGCGTCAGGATGATGGAGGCACCCGTGTCGATGACGCCGTTCGCGTCGGGCGCCGGGTTCTGCACCCTCAGCACCTTGACACTCGGGATGATGGCGGCCGTGAACGTCGGGACCGGCACCGTCTGGCTGCTCGCGTTCGGGGGGAGGGGCTTGCCCTGGATGACCGGTTTCAGACCGGAGCCGGAGATCACCGAGGCCCCCGTGTAGTTCGCGTAGACCACGATGTTGTCGCCTGCGTGGATGACACCGTCGCCACCCGCGTCGCCCTCGAGTTTCACGGTGACGCCGACATTGCCCTGCGACACGCCGATGCTGCTGACCCCTTCAGTCGAACCGTTCGAAAGCCGGGACAACGGGATCTGCTCATTGGCCAGGATGAGGCCGCTGGTGATCTGGCCCTGCAGCTGCGCCGGATCGGTAACGGCACCCGCCACCACGACCGCGGTGGGCACGTGCGCGGTGGTGAAGGCGGTAGCGGGGAGCGTGTTCAGGGCCGTGTTAGCAGGGATGTCCTGCGTGGCCACAACGACGTCCACCAAAGACCCGCCCTGGGCGGCGTCTTCCTTCACCTTCTGCGTGTAGAGGATCACCGCTGCGGCAGCCACGATGGCTAGAACCAACGCGATGCCAACAACCAGACCGCGTGACCTCATCCCTCTGCTCCTTTCGCACGATGCGAAATAGTTAACCTAATGACTTGCAGGACTTGCTGATCGTAACGTCACATAGCCGAGTTCCTACGATGCCGAAGTTCCCACCGCCGGGTGCATTCCCGAGCTGCACGCCCTCCCACCTCAGGACGAGGCAGTGGCCGCTGTTGTTCAGACTGCCACCGGGGGGGTTGCCGCAGACGCCGAACGTCTCCCAGTGAAAGGCGATCGTCACGTTGCCGGACCGAGGCGCGCCGGCGAACGTCACAACGTGATCTCCGTTGGTGTCCAACGAGTAGTTGGCCGGTGTGGCGCACGGAGAGTTCGCGCCATTGCCACACCCCTTGATCGAGGTGATGGTGAGGATGTCGCTGTTGGCGGCAGAAGGGGGACACGATCCCGACTTCCCAACAGCACCGGTTCCCGTGACGATCGCAGAATCCAGATCGACCGAGTTCACCGTCGGGGGAACCGTATAGGTGCAGTCCCCTGCACCCGCGCCGCCTCCCCCGTCCTTCGGCGACAACACGTCCACCAACTTCATCTTCACGAAACCGATCACGTTGAACCTGTCGCTATAGGGCTGGATCTCCGCTATAACGGGGAAGGTCAGCATACGGTTGAAGTTGTCCGGATTCGTGAGCCCCTTGTCGGAATAGAACGGCCCTTCGGCCAGACCGGGCATCGTGCACACGTAGGTGGGGTCGGGATAGTGGAGAAGTCCGAGCGGCGTCGACCCCGTGTACCCGCCGTTGAACGTGTACGTCGAGTTGTCCCCCTTGTCGCTAGCGGCGCTGTTGCAAACCGAGGAACTCGTGCCGATATCCCATCTGTTGAGATCCAGCACCCCGAACGTCGATCCGCCGTAGTTCGACGCCGCGCCACCCCCGTTGTCCTCCCAGATGTAGCAAAGGGTTCCGGGGGCGACGAGCGGGAGCTTGCAGTTGGTCGAGGAGAAGGCGCCCTCGCTGATGGCGAACGGCATGGGATTCGTGGCCCCGCCGGCGACCCATTCGGCCGTGGCCTTCGCAGTCACGTTGGTTGTTGAGCCCGTGCCGATGACGGGCCCGAAGAAGATCTCTTGGGGGGCCGTGTACGAGACGGTGACGTGCCCGGAGCCTCCGGTCTCACAACCGACGGTCTCGGAGGCGATGATGTTCGTGGATGCGCTGTTCGTCTGCGATGCGTTCTTCGTCGCGTACTGGTCGGCAACAACTTCGGGTGCGCCTGCCGGTGGCCCTCCCGTGTGGAGGGATGTGCCGGCGCCGACCGCACAGGATTCGGCAGCCGCCAGGGCTGCTGCGTCCGCCGCCGCGACCATGGAGCGTTTCTTCACCAGAACACCGCCGACGTCCACCACCAGGGTGAGCATGCCGAACAACGCGACGATGAGGATGGCCATGATGACGAGCGTGGCGCCGCTCTGGTCACGAAGGTCGATCCGGCTGAGCCGCGACATGTTCATTCGCATCGGAACGATCCTGAGATCTTCGGATCGAGTTTCATCGTCGGCCCGAACGGGATGTTGATGCTGAACTGGTCTTTGACGGACTGCGGGAGATTGGTGGTCGGGAGCGTGATCAGGACTTCCTCGCCCACCGTGGAGTCATCGCACGTGATGGATTGGGTGTAGGTGAAGTTCCCGGTGGTCAGGGAGCCCGCGGAGGCGCTGGCGATCGCTGCCTTTACCGCGTTGGCATCTCCTCTAACCGCCGCGACCCGAGCTCCCTCACGCACCGCCGAGCGAAGGTTCTGCGTTTGGAAGAAGGCCAGGCCGTACTGCATCATCCCGAAGACGAGCATGACCAGAAGGCTCACGATGATGGCGAATTCGACGGCAGCTGCACCGTCTTCGCGTCGTAGTTTCGACGACATCTTCATCTATTCGGTTCACCTCCACGGGGGGTTGAGGTTCTCACCGGCCTCTCACGTCCGCCCGGCTACCCGGGAGGACCTGAGCGGCCGATGATTTGACCGCTCGAGCTGTTGGAACCTAGCTGCCTGCGCCGCCGATGGCGGAACCAACACTCGAGAACTTCGTGTTGGCGTTGTTCCCGATGGCCGTCACCGCAACGATGATAACGGCGGCGATCAATGCGACCATGAGCGCGTACTCCACCGCAGTGGCGCCACCCTCCTCCTGAGCGCGCCCTTTCAGGTCTGCCCACCAGGTCTGTGCGCCGGTGTAGATACGGAGAAACATCTCTTACCCCCCTTCCTACAAAAAGCCCGTCCAATCCGAGCCGACCAGGCTCGGGCGGATGATACTCCGCAACTACGCAGGATAGAGTGCAACTCGGTCCGCTGATATTCCATCTTTCCCTGAGTGTAGCTACGTAGTCCTACGTACGTACGCACGCTCAGGTCAAAAGATCCGACGTAGGAGCGGGATGGTACTCCGTAGCATGGCCTCATGGGAACCCCTGTGGTGAAGTCTGCCCGAAGGGCGGATGGGCCTCCGACCAATGGCCCCCGACCACCTGCGCGGCGCGGTCAGCCCCCTTCACCGGGCGGAGGCTTGGACAGCACGTGGGTGCTGATCGCGCTCATCGTTCCCGCGCTCGTTTCGTTCGTGAGCAAGACCTCCACCATCGACCTCGCCTACCACATCCGCGCCGGGCTCCAGATCCTCTCCACCCATGTCGTTCCGCGAGTGGATACGTACAGCTTCGGCGCTACGGGACACGCGTGGTTCGACCAGCAATGGCTCTCCCAGGTGCTGTTCGCGAGCGCGTGGAAGCTCGGCGGCTGGCCCACGATCCTCGCCCTGCGGGGCGTGCTGGTCTCGGTTGCGGAGGGCGCGCTCTATCTCGCCTGCCGTTGGCAGGGTGCCCGCGTTCGGACTGCGGTGTTCTTGAGCGTAGGTGGCCTACTCATCGCCCTCCCCAACCTGAACGCGCGACCGCAGATCTTCGCCGTTCCCCTGTTCACGGTCACGCTGTGGCTCTTGGCCTCCAGACACGTTCATCCGTGGAGGCTGGCGCTGATCCCGGTCATCGCGGTGGCGTGGAGCAACCTCCACGGGAGTTTCCCCTTGGCGCTCCTTCTGGTCGGGCTGGCCCTGGCGGCCGACCTGCTCCATCGCGATTTCCGATCGGCCGGTCGAACCGGACTCGTCTTGGCAGGCGTAGCCCTGGCCACGGCCGTCACACCATTCGGACCGCACGTGTGGTCCTACGTCTGGAGTCTCCTGCGCGACCCGCAGATCCGTAAGGGCGTGTCCGAATGGGAACCCCCCGGCTTCGACTCCGTCTGGGGGGTGACCTTCTGGGTGAGCGCCGCAGGAGCCCTGGTCCTGGCGTGGTTCCGTCGAGCGCATCTCCGAGTCGTCGACCTTCTCACGCTGGTGGCGTTCGGCTTCATGGCGGCGGAGGCCGGCCGGAACGAACTCTGGTGGGGCCTCGCGGTCGCCGTCGTGGTGGCGGCCTGGCTCCCCGCTCGCGCCGTCGCGACCGAGGGAGCAACGCCGGCCCGACGTCGCGAGGGCCTACCGATCAAGGTTGCGCTTGCGGTAGCCACGCTGGCGCTCCTCCCGTGGTGGCGAGGGGAGAACCCCGGCCCGTTCCTCACCGAAGCACCCACCGGGGTGGTGACGGCGGTTCGTGCCCAGCCGGCCGGCTCTCGCGTCTTCGCGCCACAGACCTGGGGTTCCTGGTTCGAGAAAGAGGCTCCGAGCCAGCTGGTGTTCCTAGATTCGCGGATCGAGCTCTACCCACCACCGCTCTGGCAGGACTACGTGACGATGTTCAACGCTCAACCGGGATGGGAATCGGAGATGGCCAGGTGGCGGGTAGAGGTGGTCGCCCTCCCGAAGGACGCGCCGTTGGCCTCGGTGATCTCCCACGCAACAGGGTGGGAGCGGATCTACGCTGGGGAGGACGGGGCGGTCTACGTCGCGGCGCCGAAGTAACGCTCTACTCGGGCGTTCCCACGGTGACGAGACCGGAACGGGCGGCGGCCCTGATCGCAGCCATACGGTTCCCAACGCCAAGCTTCCCGTAGATCCGCGCAAGGTGCGTGGTCACCGTTCGCTCCCGAACGCCCAGGCGAACGGCGATCTCACGGGCAGTGAGGCCCTCGGCTGCTACGACCAAGACCTCGCGCTCGCGTTCGGTGAGCTTGATCTCGACCTCCTTGCGGCGCTCCAGCCCTTGGGCGATATGACCCACCTGCACCCCCGAGGGAGCGGCGAGCACCATCTCGTGGTTGGCCGCCTTCCGAAGGGCTTGGAGGAATTCGACGGGATCGATGTTCTTGTCGACGAAGCCGTCGGCTCCGACGAAGAGCGCGCGACTGATCGCCGTTGGGTCGGCATTGGCCCCCATGCCGAGGATGGCGTGGGAGGGGAAGCGCTCTCGCAACGTCCGGATGAGCCAGAACGCATCACTTCCCCCCGCGAGGCCAAGCCCCACCAGAACGACCACCCGTGTGCGGCGGACCCGCTGGATGACGTCAACGCCCTCCAGGGCGGTGCCTGCCTCCGCGAGCACCTCCATGTCGGGTCGGTCATCGATCAGGAGCCGCAGGCCCGCTCTGACCACCGGTAAGGGGTCGACCACGATCACACCTAGTCGCCGCTTTGGCGCGGGCACGGTTGCGGCGGTATAGGCGTGTTTGCTCATGGTGTGAACTCTACGGGAGCGCGGTCGGCGGAACCACTCCCTCCTGAGGTGCATATCGGCAGCTAAGAAAGGGTAGATGAGCCTTCATTCGAGGAAGTCAGCGGAGATCGATGAGGCCCAAGGTGGCCGCCCGAGCAACGGCCTGCACCCGCGTACGGACGCCCAGCTTGCGATAGAGCTTGGCCACGTGCGTCTCGACCGTGCGCGGCGAGATCCCCAGACGTGTTCCGATCTGGTGCATGGTCAGGCCCTCGCTGATGTGCTCAAGGATCTGCTGCTCACGAGCCGTGAGCAGCGCCGCCGTCTCGGAGCCCTCGCGTGCCTTTCGAGCGAAACGTCCCAGTTCCAACACGGCACCCTGTTCCAGGTCGGGATCGATGAGGCGTTCGCCTGCAGCCGTTCTGCGAACGGCGTCCGCCAGGGTGCGCAGGGCCGCACCTTTCAACAGGTAGCTCTGTACCCCAAGCTTCAGTGCGTCCAGCACCGCCGCGCCGTCGCTCCGCTCCGAAAGCGCCAGCACGCTCCCGGGGTAGTGAGCCTCCTTGAGCCTGGTCAAGGTGTCGCGTCCTCCATCGCCTGGGAGGTCGAGGTCCAGGACAACGACGTGCGGCGATAGGGCGGTGACGGCGTTCAAGGCCTCCCCCGCCTCGGCGGCCTCAGCCACCAATTCGAGATCCTCTGTGCCTTCACATGCCAGACGTACGACCCCTCGGATCACGGGGTGCGCGTCCACCACCAGGACTCGGATCACCGGCGTGTCCATCCCTCGAAGGCTACTCGGCCCGCGTTGGCCGTCGGCCGGCGCTCACGCGTTCACGCGCTGCGGCGGTCGCCGGCCAACCCCGTTCGCAGGGCGAACGTCACCGCTTCGACTTTCGTATGCACACCGAGCTTGGCCATGACGTTCTTCACGTGACTGCGAACCGTGAGAGGGCTGATTCCGAGCGCGTGGGCAACGTCGGCGCAAGAGCCTCCGTCCGCCATGGCGCCCAGGACCTGGCGTTCCCTGCCGGTGAGATCTTGCGCACGCTCGTCGATGGTAGGCGGGTGCTGCCGGATCCGGCTCACCACCGACGGAAGATCGCTGTCCGGCAGGATAAGGGAACCCGCGGCGGCGCGGCGGAGCGTGGCCGCCAATTCGCGCGCCCCCCCGCCTTCCCCGCGGATCACCCCGGTGGCCCCGGCCGCAAGCGCCCGTGCCGAATCCTCGACACCTCGCGATCGGGCGACGGCCAGGACGCGCACGCCGGTGCCGTCCACGATGCTCGAGATGATCTCCCATGCCCGTCCATCCGTTCGAACGAGGTCGACCACGACGAGATCGACTACACCCTCGCCGACGGCCTCCAACGCCTGGGTCTCGGCGGGTACCGGGCCGAGAACCCTGACCGCGAAGGAGCGGGATAGACGGAGCAGGAGTGACTGGGTCAATCCCAGTCCCTCGCCCACCACCAAAACCCGGAGCTCTGTCTCCATGCACAACGCATCGGCATCAGGGAGCCCAACCCTTTACCGCTGAACCAAAGCTGTGCGTACGCGATCCCACGAGAGACACTGAGCCCATGACCGAACGACCCGCGAACCGGCTGTCCGGCCAGACGAGCCCGTATCTGCTCCAGCACGCCCACAACCCCGTCGATTGGTACCCCTGGGGCGACGAGGCGTTCGCGAAGGCGCGGGAGGATGGCAAGCCGATCTTCCTCTCGATCGGCTATGCCGCCTGCCATTGGTGTCACGTGATGGAACGAGAGTCGTTCGAGGACGGCGAGACGGCCGCCCTCATGAACGAGCGATTCGTGAGCATCAAGGTCGATCGGGAAGAGCGACCTGATGTCGACTCCATCTATATGGACGCGGTCCAGGCGATGAACGGCCACGGCGGCTGGCCGCTGTCGGCGTTCCTCACACCGGAGGGGCGCCCCTTCTACGCCGGGACCTACTACCCGCCGGAGCCAAGGCAGGGGATGCCCTCATTCCGACAGGTGCTCACCGGACTCTCGGAGGCGTGGCGCGAACGACGGGACGAGATCGACGCTCAATCCATCCAAGTTACCGAGGCGATCGCCCGAGCCGCGCAGGTGGAAGGCTCGGTGGTAGCGCTCACCGAAGAGATCCCCGTCGCCGCGCTCGCACGCCTGCGGGAGCAGTTCGATCCTCGTTGGGGGGGTTTCGGTGGCGCGCCGAAGTTCCCTCAGCCGATGACCCTGGAGTTCCTGCTGCGCCGATCGCTTCGCGGTGACGGCGATGCCCTCGAGATGCTGGTCATCACGCTCGACCGGATGGCGGACGGAGGCATGTACGACCAGATCGGCGGCGGGTTCTCCCGCTACTCGACGGACGCGGCGTGGCACGTGCCGCACTTCGAGAAGATGCTCTACGACAACGCCCAGTTGAGTCGGCTCTACGTTCGTGCGTGGCAGGTGACCAAGAACCCTCGCTACCGCCGCGTGGCCACCGAAACCCTCGACTACTTGATGCGGGAGATGCAGCACGCCGACGGTGGGTTCTGGTCCAGCCAGGACGCCGATTCCGAAGGCGTCGAGGGGAAGTTCTTCGTGTGGTCCTGGGATGAACTGACCTCCCTGGTGGGCGAAGCGGTCGCCACGGCGTTCGGGGCCACACCCCAAGGGAACTGGGAAGGGACGAATGTCCTGTGGCACCCGATCCCGATCGGTGGGATCGCCGCGGAGTTCGGACGAAGTCCGCAGGAGCTGGCAGCTGAGGTCGACGCGGCCCGCCGGGTGCTGTTCCAGGCTCGCGAGCGTCGGGTGCATCCGGGCACGGACGACAAGGTCGTAACGGCATGGAACGCGATGGCCATCGAAGCGTTCGCCGAGGCCGGACGGGCATTCGATATCCCGGCGTACGTTCGAGTCGCGGAGCGGTGCGCAGATCTCCTACTTGGCGAACTGAGGGATGAAGACGGACGGCTCCTTCGCTCCTGGCGGAACGGGGCGGCGGGGAACGCGGGCTTCTCCGATGACCACGCGCTGCTCGGCAGCGCGCTGCTCGCCCTCTACAGCACGACGTTCGAGTTGCGGTGGTTCCAGGAGGCCCGCGCGCTCGCCGACGTCCTGCTGGACCGGTTCGCCGATGGGGATAGGGGGGGCTTCTTCCTGACGAGCGCCGACACTGCGGCCGACCTGGTGGTTCGGCCGAAGGAGCTCTACGACAACGCCGTGCCGAGCGGGAACTCCGTAGCAGCTGAAGTATTGCTGCGTCTCTCGCACCTGACTGGCACATCCGAGTACGTCGAAGCGGCCGAGCGTGCCCTCCGGCTGGTCGCGGAGGCCGCCATGCGGGCGCCGGGTGGTTTCGGCTATGCACTGTGCGCGCTCGATCTCTACCTCGGACCCTCGAAAGAGATCGCGGTGATCGGAGACCCGGCCGGCACCGACACACGCGAGCTCCTCGGAGAAGTCACGGGCACCTATCGCCCCAACGTGGTCATCGCCGTTGCGAACCCGGGTGACCGCACTCCCAGCCAAGCGATCGAACTGCTCAGGGAGCGGCCGCAGATCGACGGCCACGCCACCGCCTACGTGTGCGAACACTTCGCCTGCAAGCTACCGGTGACCACCGTCGCCGCCTTAGCCGAACAGCTGGCGGAGTAACCTGCGTGCCATGGTGACCTTGCAGCCCGGCGACACTGCGCCCGCGTTCGCGCTGCCGGACCAGTCCGGAGAGACGGTTCGGCTGGAGGACTTCCGCGGACGCACGCTGCTGGTGTACTTCTACCCAGCCGCGGACACGCCCGGATGCACCACCCAATCGTGCGCGGTCCGCGACGCGAGCGAAGCCTTCTCGAGCCTGAACGTCGCGGTCGTGGGCATCAGTGTGTCGGCGGTGCAGGAGCAGGAAGCGTTCGACAAGAAGTTCGGGCTGGGATTCCCGCTGCTCTCAGATCCCGACCATGCGGTGGCCGACGCTTGGGGCACTTGGGGCGAGAAGTCGATGTACGGCAAGAAGTACCTCGGCGTCATCAGATCCTCGTTCCTGCTCGACGCACAGGGACGCATCCAGGACGCGTGGTACAAGGTCTCGCCGAAGGACACGGTTCCCAAGGCGTTGAAGGCGCTGGCCGCCCGCAACTCCGGCTGATGCGCACGACCCTCGTTGCCCTCACCCTGACCGCCACGATCGCGCTCTCGGCCGGTCCCGCGTCGGCGCGGACAGTTCACTGGTCCGGTCAGACGTGGCAGGTAGGCAACAGTTCGGGCGCAGTCGGACCGGGGCCCAACCATTTCAGCGACGATCACCGAAACGTCTGGGTCGAGGATCGCGGGTGGTTGCACGTCGCCATCACGCACCGTCACGGCGAGTGGCAATGCGCAGAGATCTCCGCCACGCATCGATCCGGTTACGGTGACTACCGGTTCCGCGTCCAGGGCGACGCCCAAGCCCTTGATCCGAACGTCGTCCTCGGCCTCTTCACGTGGGATGGCGCAGCCGGAGACCACCATCGCGAGCTGGACATCGAGTGGTCGCGCTGGGGCGATCCGTCGGATCCGAAGACCGCGGGGTTCACCGTTCAGCCCTATCAACACCAAGGGAACGCGCACCGCTACGTCCAGCCGTCGAGCGCGCCCGTCTCGGATCAGACGTTCACCTGGCACCCGGCTACCGTGGCTTTCGGGGCGTACGCGGTGCCGGGCTCGGCGATCTCCCGGTGGACCTACCGGGGACCCGACGTTCCGGCGCCGGGGAACGCCCACGTGCATCTGAACCTCTGGCTGTTCCGAGGGGCCGCACCGACCGACCAGCAACCCTCCGAGATCGTGATCCGGAGCTTCAGCTTCCACCCTGCCTGAGCCTGAGAACCCGTCACCATCGGTGTCGCCGCGATAGGCTCGAGCATTCCCGAGATGAAAGGTCGATGTCACATGTCCACCGCCACCATCGTGACCAACCGTGGTTCGTTCACGGTCGAACTTATGCCCGACCACGCGCCGAAGACCGTCCAGAATTTCGTCGACCTCGCGACCGGTGGACGCGAATGGACGGACCCACGGGACGGTCAGAAGAAGACCGAGGCGCTCTACCCCGGAACGGTCTTCCACCGCGTGATCGACGGCTTCATGATCCAGGGCGGCGACCCCGCGGGCTCGGGCTCGGGCGGACCCGGCTACCAGTTCGAAGACGAATGTCCTCCGGGGGGACCGGGGTTCGACAAGCCGGGATTGCTAGCCATGGCGAACGCGGGTCCCGGCACCAACGGATCACAGTTCTTCGTGACCGTGGCGGCGGCGCCATGGCTGAACGGGAAACACACGATCTTCGGCTCGGTCACCGAAGGCTACGACGTGGTCGAAGCCATCGCGACGACCGGAACCGGTCCTCAGGATCGTCCGTTGGATGAGGTCGTGATCGAGCGGATCGACATCACCCCGTAGGCCGGTCGATCCGATAGACCAGATGGATCCAGCCGAGACTCCCGTGCTCGGTCTCCTTCCACACGGTCATCCCGATATTGCGCGCCACACCGGCGGAGGGCGCGTTCTCCGGGCGGACGAGCGAGATCAGATGGTCCACCTCCAGCTCGGCGAACGCCCAATCACGGCACGCGGTCGCCGCTTCGCTCGCGATGCCCTGACGGGCGCGCGAGGGCGTGATGGACCACCCCAGTTCCAGTTCGTCGACGCCGTCCACGTTCTGGTGGATGAACCCGACGTTGCCCAGGAACTCGCCGGTGGCTCGATCTTCGACGGCAAGCAGGGCGTAGCCGTAGCGATCTTCATGCTCGTGCCACTTCTGGATCCACGCACGGGTCTCCTGCATCGAGAAGGGGTGCGGGTAGTAGCGCATGTGATCGGGATCGGCCTGGATGGCGTTGAGCGACTCCAGATCCGAGAAGTCCCGCGCGAGCGGGCGGAGCCGCAACCGTTCGGTCTCCAGGATCAGTGGCTTCATCCGACGCATCTTCGCATGTGACCTGCGGTTGCCGACGCCTCGCGGGCCGACTGGCGCTCCAGGGACCGACCGTGCAATAGTAGGCGCTTGCCTTGAACCGCCATTCAAACCTCCCGGTCGGCGGGGCTTCAGGTGGAGGAGCCCCGCCGCCGGGACGACGTGAAAGTGAGGGCCACGCGATGGGCGACCTCGTAACTTCGATCCCCAAGCTCGACCCCGGCGAACGACTCCTCTGCGGTCCGGGCCCCTCGAACGTGAACCCGCAAGTCCTCGACGCCATGAGGGCGAACATGAACGGCCACCTCGATCCAGACTTCTGGGACATCCTGCTGGACCTCACCGCGGGGCTCAAAGCCTTGTGGAGGAACCCCGACGGCTTGTCGCTCTGCTTCAGCGCCAGCGGCACGTCCGGCATGGAGGCCGGTCTCACGAACCTGGTCGAGCCCGGCGACAAGGTCGTCGCGATCCACGCCGGCTTCTTCGGAGCCCGTCTCGCCGACATGGCGCGGCGTCACGAGGCCGACCTGGTCGAGGTCACCGCTCCCCTGGGTCAGATCGCACCGTTGGAGGCCGTCGAAGCTGCGCTCCGTGCCAACCCGGACGCGAAACTGGTCGCCGTGGTGCATGCGGAAACATCGACCGGTGTTCGCTATCCACTCCCGGAACTTTCGGCGTTGGTCAAGGAAGTGGTGCCCGACGCGCTGTTGATGGTGGACGCTGTCACCTCGCTCGGTGGCGAACAGATGGAGGCTGCCGGCTGGGGTATCGACTATGCCTACTCGTGCTCGCAGAAGTCGCTGGGGTGTCCACCGGGTCTGTCCCCGTTCACCATCTCCGCGCGAGCGCTCGAGGTCCAGAAAGCCAAGAAGCATCCGGCTCCCTACACCTACGACATCGCGGAGTTGGAGCGCTACTGGGTGGACCGGCCCATCACCTATCACCACACCATGCCGATCCTCCAGTACTACGCGCTGTACGAAGGGATCCGCCTCGGGCTCGAGGAAGGGCTCGAGAACCGTTGGGCGCGTCACCAGGACGCCGGGCAGTATTTCCAGACACAGATGCGCGATCGTGGATACACGTTCCTCTCCGATCCCGACCACCAGCTGTGGGAGCTGTCGGCCATCGACGTTCCCGAGGGTGTGGACGGCAAGGAGATCCAGGGCAAGATCCTTCGGCAGTTCAACATCGAGGTGGGCGGAGGGCTTGGCCCCACCGCGCCGCCGATCTGGCGCGTCGGCCTCATGGGCGTGAACGCGAACCGGGAGACCGCCGACCGGGTGCTCGCCGCCTTCGACGAGGTGCTGCCGCGATAACCATCGGTCGGGGCTTGTACGGTTCGGCGTAGCCGGGAGGCCCCCGGCTCGACGGTCCGGCGCCGGCGCCGAGCCTTGTCCCTGCAAGCGTAAGGATCGACATGACCGACAAGACACGACCACATCGCAGTGAACTCGCCGTCCCCGGCACCAACGTCCGCGCCATGGAGAAGGCCCCGACGCTCGGCGCCGACATCGCGTTCCTGGACCTCGAGGATGCCGTCGCGCCCGACGACAAGGAACAGGCTCGCCTGAACGTCATCGATGCGCTGGGTTCGCACGATTGGTCGAGGACCGCGGTAAGCGTCCGGGTGAACGGCTTGGACACGCATTGGTGCTACCGCGACGTCGTCGATGTCGTGGAACAGGCTGGGCAGATCCTCGACACGGTCCTGGTCCCGAAGGTGGGCTCCCCGTCGGACGTGGAGTTCGTGGCGACATTGTTGGATCAGATCGAGCAACGCAACGGCTGGGAGCCCGGACGTATCGGCATCCACATCCTCATCGAGACCGCCAAGGGCATGGCGAACGTCGAAGCGATCTCGCGCGCGCGGCCCGACCGTTTGGAAGCGATGGTGTTCGGGGTCGCGGATTACGCGGCAAGCGTTCAGGCCAGAACGACGAACATCGGGGGCGCGAACCCCGACTACTCGGTACTCACCGACCCTGACGGATCGGGGGCTCGCGAGACCCACTGGGGCGACCAATGGCATTTCGGGATCAGCAGGATGGTCGCCGCGTGCCGCGCTGAGGGTCTGCGACCGATCGACGGGCCGTTCGGTGATTTCAATGACGCCGAGGGATATCGGAGCGGGGCGCGGCGTGCGGCGGCTTTGGGCTGCGAGGGCAAGTGGGCGATCCATCCCAGCCAGGTCGAGTTGGCCAATGAGGTGTTCACGCCGAGCGAGGCCGAGGTGACCCGCGCTCGCCGGATCCTCGACGCCATGGAACAAGGAGCCAAGGAGGGCAAGGGTGCGGTGAGTTTGGACGGGCGGCTCATCGATGCCGCGAGCATCCGCATGGCGGAGAACCTGGTCACCAAGACCGAACAGATCGCCGCGCGCTAGGAGCGGACGCTGTACCACCTGCACCGCAGCACCATCGGACGCGATCCCGCTTTCGGGACGCGAAGGTAGCGGCCCGCCGACGGGCCGCAGAAGGAAGGTCACATGAACATCCACGAGTACCAAGCCAAGGAGCTGCTCAAGAGCTACGGGATCCCCGTCCCGCCCGGCGAGGTCATCTACAGCGAACGGGCCGCCGCGCGCGTCGCCGAGGAACTCGGTGGCAGCCGCTGGGTGGTCAAAGCCCAGATCCACGCCGGCGGCCGCGGCAAAGCGGGAGGCGTCAAGATCGCCAACACGCCGGCGAAGGTCGCCGAGGCCGCCGACCAGATGATCGGGACCACGCTGGTTACGGCCCAGACCGGCCCTGAGGGCCAACTGGTGCAACGGGTCCTGGTTGAGCGCGCGAGCCGCATCGAGCGCGAGTTCTACCTCTCGCTGATCATCGACCGCGTGAGCCAGAAGGTCGTGATCATCGCGAGCGACGAAGGCGGCGTCGACATCGAGGATGTCGCGGCCACCACCCCTGAGAAGGTGCACAAGGAATACGTCGACCCCGGCGTCGGCCTCCTGGATTTCCAGTGCCGCAAGATCGCCACCACCATCGGCCTGGCCAATCGCGCGACGCCGTTCACCCGCCTGCTCAAGCGGATGTACCGGCTGTTCCGTGACAAGGACTGCCAGCTCCTCGAGATCAACCCGTTCATCGTGACCGAGGACGGCGACCTCATGGCGATCGACGCCAAGATGAGCTTCGACGACAACTCGCTGTTCCGTCAGGGCGATGTTGCGGAGTTGCGGGACTTCGATGAGGAGGACCCGAAAGAGATCGAAGCAAGCGGCCACGGCCTGAACTACATCGCCCTGGACGGCAGCGTCGGCTGCATCGTGAACGGAGCCGGACTGGCCATGGCGACGATGGATGCCATCGTGCACCACGACGGCCGTCCGGCGAACTTCTTAGATGTGGGCGGCGGCGCCAGTCCCGAGAAGATCGCGAACGCCTTCCGGATCGTCCTGAAGGATCCGAACGTGAAAGCGATCCTGGTCAACATCTTCGCCGGGATCAACCGGTGCGACTGGATCGCGACCGGTGTCGTGCAGGCGACCCGCGATCAGGAGATCGATGTCCCCGTGATCGTTCGCCTGGCGGGGACCAATGTGGATGCTGGCCGGAAGATCCTGGATGAGAGCGGACTCGCGCTCATCCAGGCCGCGGACTTGGATGATGCCGCCGCGAAAGCCGTTGCGTCGCTGGAAGGAGCGAGCGCATGAGTGTCTTCGTCAACAAGGACTCGAAGGTCATCATCCAGGGCTTCACGGGCCAGCACGCGACGTTCCACGCCGAGGAGGCGATGGGATTCGGCACGAAGATCGTGGGCGGTGTGACACCGGGCAAGGGCGGAACCACACACCTGGGGCTCCCCGTCTTCAACAGCGTCGCCGAAGCAGTGGAGGCCACCGGTGCAGCCGTGTCCGGCATCTTCACTCCGCCGGCCGTCGCCACCGATTCGCTGCTCGAGGCGGTGGAGGCGGGGATCGACATCGCCGTCATCATCGCGGACGGCGTGCCGGTACAGGACATGGTGCGAACGAAGCGCTACCTGGCCGGCCGTAGCACCACCATCATCGGTCCCAACTCGCCGGGCATCATCACGCCGGGCGAGTGCAAGGTCGGGATCATGCCGAGCCATATCTACTCGAAGGGTCGGATCGGCGTGGTGTCGCGCTCAGGGACGCTGAACTACGAGGCCGTGAGCCAGATGACGAAACTGGGGCTGGGCCAGTCGACCTGTGTCGGCATCGGCGGCGACCCCGTCAACGGGACCGACTTCAAAACGGTGCTCGAGGCGTTCGAGAACGACGACGAGACCGACGTCGTGGTGATGATCGGCGAGATCGGAGGCCAGCAGGAGGTTGAGGCCGCCGCCTGGGCGTCGCAATACATGACGAAACCGATGGTGGCGTTCATCGCCGGCGTCTCGGCCCCTCGCGGACGCCGGATGGGTCATGCCGGCGCGGTGATCGCGGGAGATTCGGACACCGCGACGGCGAAGCTCGATGCCATCGAGACACTCGGGCACTACACGGTCCGCAACCCGGCAGACATCGGCGACACCGTGTTCCGCGCGGTCAAGGAAGCAGGTGGCCGAGCGAATTCGCGGGCGGGTGCCTGACGGCCTGAAGCGGAGGCCGCGGTGGCCGCAGAAGTCGAGATCCATGATGGCGAACCCCGCTCAGAGGCCGTACGCTTGCCGCTTCACGGCTGGGCCGCACCCAGGGTCCCGGACCATATGGAGGTAGTCGGATGACCACAGACGTGCGCGGAACGGGCAACGATCTAGCCGCTATGAAGGCCTCCTTCGAGCGGGATGGCTACGTGAATATCCCCGGCGCGCTACCCCCCGAACAGGTCGAGATCTTGACCGCGAAGGTGGACAAGATCTGGGACGAAGAACGAACCGATCGGCCGATCTCGGGTGCGAAGGCGCTGCACCTGCTGGCCTTCTGCGGTCGGGAGCCGGAGTTCCTGGAGATGCTCGACCCGCCGAACACGTTGCCGTTGGTGGTCGACATGATCGGCACGAACATCTTCATGTTCCATTGCCACCTTGACGTGCATCCTCCGGAGCCGGACGTCGTGCAGCCCTGGATGTGGCATCAGGATGGCGGCGTCATCAATCGCGACCTCGAAGGCGAGCCGCGCCCCCGCATGGCGGTCAAGCTCGCCTATTTCCTCACCGACTGCAGCGAACCCGGCCGTGGCAACTTCATGGTCCTGCCGGGTTCCCACATGAAGAACAAGATCGACCGGCCGGCCGACGACGACAACGACATCCCCGGCGCTACGCCGATCCTGGCCAAGCCCGGCGACGCCGTCATGTTCGACCGGCGGTTGTGGCACGCACGGAGCCCGAACCGCTCGGACATCACGCGCAAGGCGATCTTCTTCGCCTACACGTTCCGGTGGGTGCGGACGCGGGACGACCTGGAGGTCAAGCCTGAGCTTCGCGACTCACTCACGCCAGTCCGGCGCCAACTCCTGGGCGAGGCAGAGCACGCCATCGACTATTGGATGCCGGACCTGGTCGAGCCGCCGCTGACCGCGCAGTTCAAGCGGGTGGACCTCACTGGCCCCCCACCCTCGCAGATGATGTGACCGGCATCGCGCCGTGCGTTAGGGGGTTTTTGCCGGTTTCCCACCACGGCGGCCGGCGCGCACCCGCTCCTGAGCGTTGAGCAGCACCTTCCGGATCCGCACGTTGTGCGGCGTGACCTCCACGCATTCGTCTTCACGGATAAATTCGAGTGATTGCTCCAGGCTCATCTGAAGCTTCGGGATGAGGCGAACCAACTCTTCGGAGTTCGCCTTGCGCATGTTCGTGAGCTGCTTCTCCTTCGTGGGATTCACGTCCATGTCGTCCGCGCGCGCGTTCTCCCCCACGATCATGCCCTCATAGACGTCTTCCCCCGGACCGACGAACATCGCGCCGCGTTCTTGGAGGTTGAGTAGCGCGAAATTCGTGGTGAGGCCTTTGCGGTCTGCGACGAGCGAGCCGGACGGGCGCGTGCGCAGCTCACCGTGCCACGGCTCGTAGCCGTCGAACACGTGGTGGAGCTGTCCGGTGCCTCTGGTCTCTGTCATGAACTCCGTCCGGAACCCGATGAGGCCGCGCGCCGGAACCCGATACTCCATCCGGATCCAACCGGTCCCGTGGTTCACCATGTGCTCCAGCCGGCCCTTGCGAAGCGCCAGCAGCTGGCTGATGACGCCCAGGTAGTCCTCGGGCGCGTCGATGGCGACGCGTTCCATCGGCTCCATGAGCGTGCCGTTCTCGGTCTTCGTCACCACCTGTGGTTTCCCGACCGTCAGCTCGAACCCTTCTCGGCGCATCATCTCCACGAGGATGGCGAGCTGGAGTTCGCCGCGCCCCTGGACCTCCCACATGTCGGGGCGGTCGAGGTTCTCCACGCGGATGCTGACGTTGCCGACCAGCTCTTGATCCAGACGCGCTTTCACCAGGCGGGCGGTGACCTTGTCGCCGTCTTGGCCCGCAAGCGGAGCGGTGTTGATGCCAACGGTCATGGAGAGAGACGGCTCGTCGACGGTGACCACTGGGAGCGGCCGGGGATCGTCGGCATCGGCCAGGGTCTCGCCGATGGTGATCTCCGGGATGCCAGCGATGGCGATGATCTCGCCGGGACCTGCCTCATCCGCGTCCACCCGGTCGAGCGCGTCTGTGATGTAGAGCTCGGTGATCTTCACTTTCTCGATGCCGCCGTTGATCCGGCACCACGCAACCGTCTGACCCTTCCGGATATGTCCGTGCCGGACCCGGCAGAGAGCGAGCCTCCCGACGTATGGGGACGCGTCCAGGTTCGTGACTAGCGCCTGAAGCGGGTGATCCTCTTCGTACGACGGCGCGGGGATCCGTTCGACGAGGGTTTTGAACAACGGCTCCAGATCTTCGGCGAGATCGTCCGGCTTCATGCCGGCCTTCCCGGCGCGTGCATTGGCGTAGAGGATGGGGAAGTCGATCTGGTGCTCGTCGGCGTCGAGGTCCAGGAAGAGTTCTTCGACTTCGTGGACCACCTCCTGGATACGGGCGTCCGGCCGGTCAACCTTGTTGACCACGAGGATGACGGGCAGGCGCGACTCGAGGGCCTTGCGAAGCACGAAGCGGGTTTGCGGAAGGGGACCTTCGCTGGCGTCGACGAGAAGCATGACGCCGTCGACCATGGTGAGCGCTCGCTCGACCTCTCCGCCGAAGTCGGCGTGACCCGGCGTGTCCACGATGTTGATCTTGACGCCACTGTGAAGCACCGCGGTGTTCTTGGCCAGGATCGTGATCCCCTTCTCGCGTTCCAGATCCATGGAGTCCATGACCCGCTCGTTGACGTCCTGGTTCTCGCGGAAGGCGCCGGACTGCCACAGCATGGCGTCCACCAGCGTGGTCTTCCCATGGTCGACGTGGGCCACGATGGCCACGTTGCGGATGTCGTCTCGTGTAGGCATAGCGGCAGAGGGCTCCTGTGCTGAAAGGCGCCGGGCGGGTGCACGGCACAGCTTCGAGTCTACCGGCACCCCCGATGTGCTGGCCCCGGGGCCGCGGGGCCCCTACGCTGCCCACATGCCAGATGAAGACACCCCACCATCCGAACCTGTCCCGCCGACGCCTGAGATGCCGGCGCCGCCCCCCAGCGGGAGCGATCTCGGATTCGGCGCTTCGTACCGATCGACGCCTTCCGGGCTGTCTATGGGAGGGCGGCCAACGACGGCTCGACCAGAGTCCGGAATAAGACGACAGGGCGGGATCCTCATGATGGCCGGGGCCGCCATCGTGTTGGCATCCCTGCCGTTGCCCGAGGTGACGGTGAGTCGCGGGGAAGTCTCGCAGTCCGTGAACGGCATGCACGGAGTCGCGTTGTGGCTGCTCGTCATCTGCATCTTCGCGTTCCTACGCGGATACTCTGCCCTGAAGCCTGCGGGCTTCCGAACGTCACTCCCGATCATCTCCGGGATCGTGGTCACGTGGGCCATCTACACGCGCTGGCAGGACCTCGACTCAGCGATGAAGGTGGCCGCAGGCGACATCGGGTTAGCAGTTTCGCCGGGCATCGGGTTCTGGCTGACGTGCCTGGGAGGAGCGCTCATCGTGGTCGGGAGCCTCATCCTCCAGTTCGTACAACCACAACGGGTGTGACCGAACGACAGCTGAAGCGTTTGCACCCCAGCCACCGTAGGTGTAGGTAGAACAAGTCCAACGAGAGGGGAACATGCACATGATGCATCCGAAGGAACGCCCGAGCCTTTCCAGGAGAGAGTTCCTCCGCCAGGCTGCGATAGCAGGGGTTGCGCTACCCGGCATGTCGGCCATCTTGGCTGCTTGCGGCGGCGGGGCGCAATCCACCGTCGATACGGGCGGAACGGGCGGCACCAGCGCGGGAGCGAACAAGTACGGCACCGGCGGGATCCCGGGCGCGGCCTATCCGTTGGCGCGGTTGGAGGCCCCCGTAACCTGGACGATCCAGTCGGACAATCCGGTGATCGACAGCGGACTTCCTCCCGAAACGAATGCCACGGTGCAGGTGCTGACGTGGCCGTACTACCTCTCTCCTCAGGTCGTCAAGGACTTCGAGAAAGCGAACGATTGCAAGGTCGTGGTCACCGAGGCCGACGACATGGACAAGCTGCTCCAGAAGATCAACTCCGGTCAGGGTGAGTTCGACATCCTGTTCGGGATGAACGTGTGGGCCGTGGGGCGTTCGGTCGCGGCCGGTTTGATCCGACCCGTCAACCTCGACTACGTCCCAAACCTCGCTGCGAACTGTTGGGATCAGTTCCAGAGCCCGTTCTACGACGTGGGCTCGCGCTTCACGCTCCCCTACTCCATCTGGAACACGGGGATCTTCTGGAGGAACGACCACGTGAAGGCGGACATCGCAGCGATGGCCAATCCTTACGACATCTTCTGGGATGGCGCGCCGAAGGATAAGACGCACCTGCTTAACAATGCGCAGGACGCACTCTCCTTGGCGATGTTCTGGAAGGGGAACAGCGATATCAATAACGCCGACGCGGCGACCTTGGCTCAGGCCAAGGACGATATCGCCCAGGTCGTTCAGGCGACGAACGCGCAGTTCGATCATGTCGATTACACGGACGTTCCGAAAGGACAGGCGTACCTGCACCAGTCGTGGTCCGGCAACGTCAGCGACGCGTTCGTTTTCCTGCCGAAGGGCGATCAGGCGCTGAACCTCTCTTACTACTGGCCGGGCCACACGGACGGGATCCCCGGCAACGCGGACAACGACGTGATCACGTTGCTCGCGACCGGCAAGACACCGGTGCTGTCGCACATGCTGGCCGACTTCGTCCTGGACTCCAAGAACGCCTACACGAACTACACCACCTGGACGGGCTACCAGATGCCGCAGAAGACATTCACGCCCGATCTCCTGGTCGGCAATGCGGTCGTTCCCGAGCACCTTGCCTCCACGGTGGTGTCGGAGGACGACTTCAAGAAGGGCTTCCGCGAACTCGAACTGCCGACAGACGACGACGCCGCATGGCAGTCGGCCTACGCTGAACTCGCTGCAGGCGTCTAGGAGACGCACCGACATGTCCGGCGGCCGACGAGCGCATCGACGCGCGGATCTCGCCGACCGCCGGGCATGGTCACCGCGCGGCTTCTGGGAAGCCTTCGCCGCGCCGGCCACGATCTACCTGCTGGTGTTCTTCGTCTTCCCGTTCTATGTGGTGGTCGCCATCACGTTCGGTGGCGTCACTGAGATCCTCCGCGAACCCAGGCCACTGTGGAACCCGTTGGAGTGGCGTCCGCCGGTGATGAGCTTCGCGCTCTCCAACCTCACGCACACCGACGGCCTCTATCACTCGGCCTTCATCCACACGATCGTCTACGTGCTGATCGCGACCGGGCTTTGCTTGGTGATCGGGTACCCGGTGGCGTATTTCCTGGCGCGGCGGGCCGGTAGGTTCCGCGGCCTCTTCCTGGTGCTCTTCTTCGCCCCGTTCTGGGTCTCCTACATGCTGCGGATGCTCGCCTGGATCTCGTTGCTCCAGGATGACGGCTACATCAACAAGATCCTTACCGGGACCGGGATCCTGTCGAAGCCGTACTCGTGGCTGGCAGGTCACCCCTCCACCTTGGTGATGGGATTGGTGTATGGGTACGTCCCGTACATGATCCTTCCGTTGTTCGCGACCCTGGACCGGATCCATTCGTCCCAACTCGAGGCCGGCCGCGACCTGGGTGGAAGTCCTGCCAGGACCTTCTTCCGCGTGACCCTCCCCCAATCCCGGCAGGCGATCCTGGCGGGCTTCGTGGTCTGCGGCCTGCCCATGTTCGGCGACTACTTCACCCAGCAGCTCCTTGCGAACGTGACCGGGACCCGCATGATCGCCAACTCCGTCTTCGACTCTCTTTCCCAACCCATCTTCGTGGCCCGCGGCGCCGCGCTCATCCTGGTGCTGTTGGTGCTGCTGATCCCGCCGATCCTCTATTACCTGCGAAGCACCAACCGTGCTGCCGCGGAAGGGCTGACATGAGCGCCGGCGTAGGGATCGGAGCACCGACACCACAGCGCGTGAGCCTCTTGACCCGTCTGGGCAACCCGTGGGCCAAGACCAGGTTCTTGTGGGTCATCGCCGTCGGATACATCACCTGGACACTCATCCCCGTCGTAGAGGCCGTGGTCTTCTCCTTCAACAGAGGCCGATCGATCTCGCAGTGGCAGGGGTTCTCGTTGCGCTGGTATACGGGCGATCCCGACAGCTCGCTCCTGCACAGCCCTGCCCTGCAGCACGCGATCCTGCAGAGCCTCAAGCTCGCGACGATCACGGCCGTGGTCGCCGTACCGCTCGGAGTGGCGTTCGCCATCGCGACGCATCACTGGCGTGGGTCGAGCGCGGGCGTAGCCAACTTCATCATGCTGTTCTCGTTCGTCACACCTGAGTTGATCCTGGCGGTATCTCTGTTCCTGCTGGTCACCCACGCGTTCCGGTTCATCGGACAGGGAACCGAGGCACAGCTGATCGGATTGGTGGTGCTGGCGCTCGCCTACCCGGTCGTGATCGTCCGTGCTCGATTGGTAAGTTTGGGGCGATCGTACGAAGAGGCGGCGATGGACCTCGGCGCTTCACCCGTGCACACCCTGGGCCGCGTCACCGTTCCGCTCCTGGCCCCATCCATCTTCGCGAGTGCCGCGATCGTGTTCGCGATCTCGCTTGACGACTTCGTGGTCGCCAATCAGTTGTCGAGGGACGCCTCCACCCAAACGGCGTCCATCTACATCTACGGCGCCGCTCGCACCGGACCTACGCCGGCGGCCAACGCCATCGGCACGTTGATGCTCACGGCTTCGACGTTGCTCATCCTGCTCGTAACGCTCTGGGTCCGAAGGGCAAACCGAAAGCGTGGCGACACGAGAACGCCGGCCTAGGGACGGCCTTCAGCGACGATCCGCCGAAGCGCCG
>JAXDJX010000031.1:0-137387 GCA_034667405.1 Actinomycetota bacterium
TGGGACGACTGGGGCGGCTTCTATGACCACGTCGAACCCCCCGTCGTTGATGTGAACGGCTACGGGCTTCGCGTGCCGGGCCTCCTGATCAGCCCCTATGCCCGTGAGGGATACATCGACCACCAGACGCTCTCGTTCGACGCGTATCTCAAACTGATCGAAGATCGGTTCCTGAACGGTCAGCGGCTCGATCCCCGAACCGACGGCTGACCCGATCCCCGTCCGACGGTTCGGGAGGATGTGCCGATCCTGGGCGACCTCCGTAGAGAATTCGACTTCACGCAGCCACCGCGGCCGCCGCTCGTCCTCGACCCGACACCTTGGAACTAGCTCGGTAGACTGCCACGATGCGACGGTCACTCATCCTCTTCGCTTCCCTCGCGCTCACCGCCTGCGTCGCCGCCGGCGCCAGTACCTCGACGGCTCCCGCGACCAGCACGTCGGCGAAGACCCAGTCAACGGCCGCCATCCCCCCCGGTCTGGACAAGCTTGATCACCTCATCTTCATCGTGCAGGAGAACCGGTCCTTCGATCACTACTTCGGCACGTTCCCGGGTGCAACGGGCTTCCCGACCAACTCGCAAGGGCAGATCACCACTTGCATCCCCAACCCCTTCCTCGGGCATTGCTCGAGGCCGTATCACACCAACAGCCTGCACCAGTGGGGAGGACCGCACGACGACATCGGCTCCCACATCGACATCAACGGCGGCAAGATGAACGGGTTCATCAACTCCATGCCGTCCGGAGGAACGCATTGCTGGACCGACCCACAGCTCGCCTCCTGCGGTCCCTATGTCGGACCCCAGAATCAACCAGACGTCATGTCCTACCTCGATCAACGGAACATCCCGAACTATTGGACATACGCCAAGCACTACGTGCTGCAGGATCGGATGTTCGCTCCAACCGATTCGTGGTCCTTGCCCTCGCACCTGTTCCTGGTCTCGGCGTGGTCGGCTCACTGCACGAATCCGGACAACGGGATGAGCTGCTCGTCGGACACTCAGCTCCGTGGAGACCTGTCCTGGCGCTACGGTCAGCCTCCGAAATACGCCTGGACGGATATCACCTATCTCTTGGACAAAGGGGGCGTGAGCTGGAACTACTACGTCAGCGACAAAACGTGCCTGGGTACGCAATGCTCAGGGACCGGGGATGGCACCGCCCCGGACAAGAACCCGTTGCTCGGGTTCACCGATGTTCGCGAGAATCACAGCGTCGGCGGTATCCAGCACACCTCCGACTTCCTTCAGGCAGCGAGTGACGGCACGCTGCCCAAGGTCTCCTGGCTGGTCACCGCACCTCCGTACAACGAACACCCGATCCTGCCGGGGACGTATCGGACCGGGATGGGCTACGTCACCCGGATGATCAACGCCGTGATGCAGAGTCCCGAGTACGGATCGAGCGCCGTCTTCCTCACCTGGGATGACTGGGGCGGCTTCTACGACAACGTGAAACCTCCGGTCGTAGATCAGAACGGTTTCGGTATCCGCGTTCCCGCGATCGTCATCGGACCGTACGCGAAGAAAGGGTTCATCGATCACCAGGTGCTCTCCTTCGACGCCTATCTGAAGCTGATCGAGGACCGATTCCTGGGCGGCATGCGGCTGGACCCGAATCACGACGGGCGGCCCGACTCGCGGCCGGTCGTTCGCGAGCGGATGAGCATCCTCGGTGATCTCACGAAAGACTTCGACTTCACACAGTCTCCGCGCCCCCCTTACATCCTCGACCCCACCCCCTGAGAGTGGCCACCGTGCGGCAGCCCCGGCTGGTCGGCGCGGCGGTCGTCGTCCTCGTCGCAGCCGTCGCCGGATGCGCTCCGCCCGACCCCGCCAACCCCGCGAAGATCGACGCGACCACGGCCAACGCGACGAACGCGGCGAGCGCTGACAGCGGGATCTTCAAGCTCGATCACCTCATCTTCATCGTGCAGGAGAACCGGTCGTTCGATCATTACTTCGGGACGTTCCCCGGTGCGAACGGAATCCCCACGAACAGGCAGGGACAGATCGATGTCTGCGTGCCCAACCCCTACCTGGGAGGGTGTTCTCGTCCGTACCACACCTCGAGCTTGCACCAGTTCGGGGGACGTCACGATGCGAAGCACTCGCGGATCGACATCGCCGGCGGCAAGATGAACGGGTTCATCAAAGCGCTCCCCTACGCGCCGGGACGATGCTGGGTCCGTCCTGACCAACGCTGGTGCAAGCCCTACATCGGCCCTCAGCAGCAGCCAGATGTCCTCAGCTACGTCACGAACCGAGAGCTCCCGAACTATTGGACTTATGCCAAGCACTACGTGCTGGCCGATCGGATGTTCGCGCCGTCGGATTCATGGACGCTTCCCTCGCACCTCTACATGGTGTCGGCGTGGGCGGCCCTCTGCAGCGACCCGCGCGACGCAAGCACCTGTTCGAGCAATAGCTGGCTTCGCGACGGTCCGACGGATCAGTACCAGTACGGCGAAGGACCCAAGTACGCCTGGACCGACATCACCTATCTCCTGGACAAGCAGAACGTGAGCTGGGGCTACTACGTCGACGACAACACCTGCCTGCAGGGTGGCTGCGGCCATATCCCCGACCACGGCTACACCACATCCGTGAAGAACCCCCTGCCGGGGTTCACGGATGTTCAGGACGCGGGCACGCAGAACAACGTGCAACTGCACAGCGACTTCCTGACCCACGCCGCGGCGGGCACACTCCCGTCGGTCTCGTGGATCGTGCCAGGAAATAGCAATAGCGAGCATCCCGTCGGCGGCGGCGGCATCCACGCCGGCCAGGCCTACGTCACCAGCATGATCAACGCCGCGATGCAGGGCCCGGACTGGAACTCGACGGCGATCTTCCTCACCTGGGACGACTGGGGCGGCTTCTACGACCACGTGAAACCCCCGTCGGTCGATGTGGGCGGCTACGGGATCCGTGTGCCGATGATCCTCATCAGTCCGTATGCGAAGAAGGGATTCATCGACTCGCAAACGCTGTCGTTCGACGCCTTCCTCAAGCTCATCGAGGACCGTTTCCTGGGGGGACAGCGCCTGGATCCCATGACCGATGGACGACCGGATCCGCGGCCCATGGTTCGCGAGAACCTCTCGATCCTGGGAAGCCTCCATAGGGAATTCGACTTCTCCCAGCCGCCGAGACCGCCTTACGTCTTGGACCCGACCCCGTGAAGAATGGGAACCGAGGATCCGGTGCCGATACGGGTTCCCGGTCCATGGCGTCACGACGCAGGATCACGGTGGTGGCAGTATGCATCGCGGTAGCGCTCGTCCTGGTCGTGGCCGCTAACCTCCCCGGCACGAACAGCGGGGCCGGGCCGGCTCGAGCGGCGGTGCCCGCGGGTCTGGACAAGATCGATCACCTCATCTTCATCGTGCAGGAGAACCGGTCCTTCGATCACTACTTCGGAACGTTCCCCGGTGCGAACGGACTCCCGACGAACGCACAAGGCAAGGTCGACGTCTGCATCCCGAATCCGTTCTTGGGTCATTGCTCGCCCCCGTATCACACGTCCAGCCCCTTCAACTGGGGCGGACGGCACAACGACGTTCACAGCAAGATCGACATCAACCATGGGAAGATGGACGGGTTCATCCGTTCCCTCAGAGACGGACACGGGATCTGTTGGCGGGAGCCGAACCTCCCAGAGTGCGCCCGCTATGTCGGGCCGCAGAACCAGCCCGACGTCATGAGCTACATGGACCAGCGAGAGATCCCGAACTACTGGCGTTACGCGAAGCACTATGTCTTGTCCGATCGGATGTTTGCGCCGTCGGACTCGTGGACACTGCCGTCCCACCTGTATCTGGTGTCGGGTTGGTCCGCGAGCTGTAGCGACGCCCACGATCCGATGAGCTGCTCCACCGATGTCGAACTGAAGGGCGCTGCGTCCCAGTTCCGATACGGCGAAGCGCCGACCTACGCGTGGACCGACATCACTTACCTGTTGGACACCAACGGAGTGAACTGGCGGTATTGGGTCAACAACCACACCTGCATCGACCCTCCGTGCAGCTTCTCTACGCAACATCAAACCGATGCCGCGAAGAACCCGCTCCCCGGGTTCACCGACACGCAGGGACCGGGTTACGCCGACAACATCCAACATCAGAGTGTGTACCTCGCAGCTGCGGCAGCCGGCACGCTCCCCTCGGTGTCATGGATCGTGCCCGGCCAGAACAACGGCGAACACCCGAAGCACGGTTCGATCCGTAGCGGGATGGCGCTGACGACCAGGATGATCAATGCAGCGATGCTGGGTCCCGACTGGGATTCGACCGCCATCTTCCTCACGTGGGACGACTGGGGTGGCTTCTACGATCACGTGAACCCCCCGGCGGTGGATGCGGGCGGCTACGGCATCCGGGTTCCGATGATCACCATCAGTCCGTACGCGAAGAACGGCATCGTCGATCACCAAACCCTGTCGCTCGATGCCTTCCTCAAGATCATCGAGGACCGCTTCCTGGGCGGCCAGCGGCTCGATCCGACCACCGATGGACGAAAGGATTCTCGTCCGGTGGTCCGGGAGACCATCCCGCAGTTGGGGGATCTGGCTACCCAGTTCGATTTCTCGCAGCCACCGAGACCCCCGTACATCTTGGATCCAACCCCATTCGGACCGAACCCGTAGCCAGGCTTTCCCTCGGACGCTAGACTTCGCCGCGCATGATCGGTCGCCGTATCTCCATCGGGCTCGTCGGGTTGGTGGCGTTGGTGGCCGCCATCTCCCTCGCCCTGGCGACACTGCCCCCCTCCCCCGCCCGCGCCACCAGGCAACAGCTGGCTGATCCTCAAGGGATCTTCAAGCTCGATCACCTCATCTTCATCGTGCAAGAGAACCGGTCGTTCGATCATTACTTCGGCACCTTCCCCGGCGCGAACGGCTTCCGTCTGGGGTCGAACGGCAAGCCCAACGTCTGCCTCCCGAACCCGTACCTGGGACATTGCTCCACCCCGTATCACACCGATGAACCCATCCAACTCGGGGGACGTCACAACGACGTGCACTCCGACCTGGACATCGCGGGCGGGAGGATGAATGGGTTCATCCGTTCGCTCCCGGACGTGAAGGGGCGCTGCTGGAGGGAGCCCGACCAGCCCGGCTGCTCCCACTACCTTGGACCCCAGCTACAGCCCGACGTCATGAGCTACATGGACCAGCGAGAGATCCCGAACTATTGGAAGCTGGCCAAGCACTTCGTGCTATCGGACCGCATGTTCGCGCCGTCGGATTCGTGGACGCTCCCCTCGCATCTGTATCTGGTGTCGGGTTGGTCCGCCCGTTGCACCGATCCTCGCGATCCGATGAGCTGTCGGTCCGACGTTCAGCTGAAGGGTTCGCAATACCAGTACCGCTACGGCGAGCAGCCCCTCTACGCGTGGACGGACATCACCGATCTTCTGGACGAGCAGGATGTCACCTGGCGGTACTACGTGGATGACGACACCTGCATGAACCCACCGTGCAGCCACCCCCAGACGAACCAGAGCGGCCCGGTGAAGAATCCGCTCCCCGGGTTCACCGATATCCATGAGAACGGGTCCATGGGCAACATCCAAACCCACAGCCAATATCTGGCGGCCGCGGCCGCGGGCACGCTCCCCTCGGTCTCATGGGTGGTTCCCGGCCACCACAACAGCGAACACCCCAAGGGAGGCGGTTCCATCCGAACGGGGATGGCATTCGTCACTCGAACCGTGAACGCCGCCATGACCAGTCCGGACTGGAACTCCACCGCCATCTTCCTCACGTGGGATGACTGGGGTGGCTTCTACGATCACGTGAGGCCCGCGTCCGTCGATGAGCCGGGTGGGTACGGGATCCGGGTCCCCATGATCGCGATGAGCCCCTACGCCAAGGCAGGCTACATCGACTCGCAGATCCTCTCGTTCGACTCGTTCCTGAAGTTCATCGAGGACCGCTTCCTGGGAAGCGCCCGGCTGGACCCGGCCACGATGTCCCGGCCGGACTCGCGCACGATCGTCAGGGAGAACGCCCCCGTCCTGGGGGATCTGCGGTACGAGTTCGATTTCAGCCAGCCGCCGCGACCACCCTACGTGTTAGACCCCACACCTTTCGGGCCATAAAGGGGTACCCACGCTGGCCCGTTCGGGCTAGACTCCCGCGCATGTCGGGAGGGGCGAGGGTTCGTTTCGCAGCGTCGATCGCGGTTATCGCGCTCGTCGCGCTCTCTGTGAGGACCGGTCCCGCGAACGCCGGGAACGACGCTGCAGCCACCGCCGAAGGGATCTTCAAGCTCGATCACCTGATCTTCATCATCCAGGAGAATCGCTCGTTCGATCACTATTTCGGGACGTTCCCCGGAGCCGACGGGCTCCCCCGCGACCCGGTGACCGGCAAGTTCACCACCTGCATCCCCAACAAGTACCTCGGCCACTGCAGCCGGCCGTATCACACGTCCAGCCTTTACCAGTTGGGCGGCCCGCACGGGCACCCACACTCGGTCGCCGATATCAACGGCGGAGCGATGGACGGGTTCATCAACATCTTGCCCGACAAGCCGGGCAAGTGTTGGAAAGAGCCGAGGCAGTCAACCTGTATCCCCTACGTCGGACCCCAACTCCAGCCTGACGTCATGAGCTACGTCACCGCGCGGGAGATCCCGAACTACTGGACGTACGCCAAGAAGTTCGTGTTGCAGGACCGTATGTTCGCCTCGACCGATTCCTGGACGCTTCCTTCGCACCTGTTCATCGTCTCTGCCTGGGCAGCCTTCTGTTCGGATCCGACCGACCCCATGACCTGCGTGTCGGACATCAGCTTCAAGACGCCGGAGGAGCAGTGGAGCTACAAGGAACCGCCGCAATATGCGTGGACCCCGATCACCTACCTGCTCGACGAGGCGGGCGTTGGCTGGCGGCAGTACGTCGGCGACGCCACCTGCATCACGCCGCTCACCGGCTGCCCGCCACCTCCCAACGGCAACCCGCTCGACAAGACGGCATCCAGCCATAACGTCGTTCCCGGCTTCAACGCGGTGGTCGATGCGGGCGACTTGAACAGGATCCAGACCCACACCAAGTTCCTCAGCGACGCCGCCGCGGGGACCCTCCCACCCGTGTCATGGGTCATCCCGGGCGAACCCGTGAGCGAACATCCCGGCAGTTCGGGCAGCATCCACGACGGACAGAACTACGTGACCAACCTCATCAACGCCGCCATGCAAGGACCGGACTGGGACACCACTGCCATCTTCCTGTCGTGGGATGACTGGGGCGGGTTCTACGATCACGTGGTTCCACCGGTGGTGGACGAGAACGGCTACGGGCTCCGCGTTCCCGGCATGGTTATCAGCCCGTACGCGAAGCGGGGAGCGATCGATCATCAGACCCTGTCGTTCGACTCGTACCTGAAACTCATCGAGGACCGGTTCCTGGGCGGTGCGCGTCTGGACCCAGCCACAGATGGACGCCCCGATCCCCGGCCCACGGTGCGAGAGTCCCTCTCCATCCTCGGGGACATCAGCTGGGCGTTCGACTTCACGCAGGCGCCGCGTCCTCCCGTGATCCTTCCGACCACGCCCACTGCGCTCGATCCGCGGGCTCCCATCCGTTCACGGGCAGCACATCCGAACCACTGGCCGTAGCGCGTACTCGCCCCGCGCCGCCAACGATGTTCAGCCCGGCGGCCACATCATCGGGCGGCCGCCCAACAGGTGGACGTGCAGATGGAAGACGGATTGTCCCCCGTCCGCTCCGACGTTGGTGACGAGTCGCCAGCCGCTCTCGGCGATGCCTTCGGTTTTCGCCAGGTGCGCTGCCGTTCGGAAGAGATCGGCGAGCATCGGCCCGTCGGTCTCAGTGACATCGGCCGCGGACCCGAGGTGGACCTTCGGGATGAGCAGGAGGTGACTCGGCGCTTTGGGATCGAGGTCCCGGAACGCCAAGACCATGTCGGACTCGTGCAGGATCTCGGCGGGGATCTCACGCCGCGCGATCTTGCAGAAGATGCAGTCCGTCTCGAGCACGTCCGGCACAGCGGGAGCCTACCGGAACTCGGGACGGCGGAGATCGGCTCTAGTGCCCGATCGCTTCCCGTCCTCGCCGCGGAGACCGGCGAGCTGCTGATAGAGCTTCCGTTCGTCCCGGCTGAGATCCCGCGGGGTGACGACATGCAGGGTGACGAAGATGTCACCTCGGCCGCGCCGGTTCACGTTGGGGACGCCCCGACCCTTCAACTTGATCACCGTTCCGGACTCGGTCCCCGCCTCGATCTTCACGCCCTCGATCTGATCGATCCCTTCGATCTCAAGCTCGGCACCGAGGGTCGCTTGCGTGACCGAGATGTCGAGCACCGTGAAGAGGTCCTGGCCTCGGCGTTCGAACGTCTTTGACGGCTCGACGTGCAGCACCACGTAGAGATCGCCCGGGGGTCCACCCGCGACGCCCGCGTTCCCGTTGCCGCCGGTGCGAAGCTCCATCCCGTCGGACACGCCCGCCGGGATGTCCACGGTGACGGTGGCCGGCTCCTGCTTCCTTCCCCGTCCCGAACAGGACGAACACCGGTCCGTGATCTCCTGGCCCGTTCCTTCGCAGGTGGCGCACGGGGTCGCCGTCATCACCGTGCCGAACACACTTCGTCGCAACTGCTCGACCTGACCGCTGCCGCCGCACGTCCTGCAGGTTGTCGGGGTAGTTCCGGGTTCGGCTCCGTTCCCCTCGCAGCGTGCGCAGACCGCCAACCGCTCGATGGTCAGGTCGCGCCGAACACCGAACGCCGCTTCCAGGAATGAGAGTTGCGTTGCCATCCGAAGGTCTTCCCCTCGGTGCGAACGGGTCCGCGTTCCACCGCGGCGGCGAGTGGTCGCGCCGCCGAAGAACATGTCGAAGATGTCCTGGATATCGGTGAACGGCTGGCCTTGGGGACCAGATGCGCCGTAGGTGTCGTATTGGGCGCGTTTCTGCGGGTCGGACAGGATCTCGTAGGCGCCGGCCACTTCTTTGAACCGCTCCTCGGATTCGGGGTCGGCGTTGACGTCGGGATGGTGCTCGCGAGCGAGAACGCGATACGCCTTCCGGATGTCGTCGGCATCCGCATCGCGGCCGATACCAAGCACTTCGTAGAGGTCTCTGGCGGGGGCCATGGCTACTGGTCGAGTTCCGTCGCAAGTTCGGTGAGCCGTTTGGCGACTGCCCGAACGCTCGCCATCGCGCTCACATAATCCATCCTGGTAGGACCGACCACACCGATCGTGCCGATGGTGGTGTCACCCGACTTGAAGGGAGCCGCCACGATCGAGGCGTCCAGATCACCCGTGGTCGGGTGTTCGCCGCCGATGGTGACCGACAGCGCGCTGCGCGTCGCGGTGATGTCGCTCAGCACCCGGAGCATGTCCTGCTCGCGTTCCAGCGTTTCGAACAGCCGCCGGAGGGTTTCACGACGCCAGGCCTGTGCTTCATCCGCGAGGTTGGCAACGCCGCCCACCACCATGTGGGCAGCCCTGTCTCCTTGCTGGGCCGTGCGGAGCGTTTCCGCGACGTGAAGCATCAGTTCGTGTTCGTCCGACGGTCCCTCTGCAGCGAGTTGGAGCAGACGGGCCTGCGCCTCGGGGTAGGTGAGTCCGCGGAGGCCGGCGAGTCGCGCCTCCGCGCGGGTGAACGTAGCGGGGACGGCGGCGTCGGGCCGGTCCACCACCCGTTTGTCTACACGCCCGTGGTGACCGACGGCCAGGACCATGACGGATGGACCCATATCGATGACCTCGAGCCGCACGACGGGTTCGTCGGAGGCATTGGGCGGCACCGCCAAGCCCGCGTACTGCGTCAGGCGGCTGAGGAGTTGCACCGAGCCTTTGAGGACCTCTTCGAGATCCAGGATCGCCTCGGCGTAGTGCGAGGCGATGGCTCGCCGCTGGGTGTCACGGAGTCCACCCCCGGCCGGCAGCGAGTCGACGTAGAACCGGTAACCGGAATCCGTCGGGATCCGGCCGGCGCTGGTATGCGGGTGCTTGAGGTAGCCGAGTTCCTCCAGGGCGGCGAGCTCGTTGCGGATGGTGGCGCTCGAAACGCCGAGTCCGGCGTGTTCCGCGATGGTTTCTGAGCCGACCGGCTCTCCCGAACGCACGTATTCCTCGACCACCGCGCGAAGCACCGCGCCCTTGCGAGCACCGAGTTGTGGCTGTTGTTCGGCCATCGCCCCATGCTACTAGCACTCCTGCGGGCAGAGTGCTAAGGCAGCGCCGCGTGGCGGCCGGTCCTTGGTTCAACCACCGGCGAGGGCAAGGACGAGTTCGTTGAGCAGGAGCATCCCTCGTTCGGTTGGGACGAGACTCCCGAGGTCGTCTTGGAGCAGGCCGTTGGCAAGGAAGGGCAGGGCGCGATCATCGTCGATCCAGCTTGCCGGGATCCCTTCGAGCGTCCGCAGACGAAGGAACACCTCCTCGAGGTAGGCGTCTTGGGGCTCGAGCGATTCGCTACCGCCGATCGGGAGGTCGCCGCGCTCCACGGTGGCCATGTAGTCCTCCGGCGGACGGATGTTCCACCATCGGGCGTTATCGCGGTAGCTGTGAGCTCCGGCGCCGAGACCGAGATACGGACGGCGTTGCCAGTACCCGAGGTTGTGCCGGCATTCGTAGCCCGGCTTGGCCCAATTGCTGATCTCGTAATGGCGATAGCCCGCTTCACGGAGGAGTTCGCACGCGACCCCGAACATGTCGGCCTGCAGGTCCGGATCGGGTTCGGGCACCTCACCCGCCGCGATCCGGCGGCCGAGCGGCGTGGCCGGCTCGACCGTAAGGGCGTAGGCACTGATGTGCTCGGGTGCCAGCGCGACGGTCTCCCAGAGCGTTCGCTCCCACGAGTCGATACCTTCGCCATGGGCGCCGTAGATGAGATCGAGGTTCACGTTCAGATAGCCGGCATCTCGAGCGGCACCGAAGGCCCGACGGACGCTATCCGGACTGTGGAGCCGTTCGAGTTCGCGGAGCACCGCGGGATCGAAGGACTGCGCCCCCATGCTCAGCCGCTCGAATCCGGCGACCATGAGCGCCTCCAGCAAGGCACGATCCACGGTGTCCGGGTTCGCCTCCGTGGTGATCTCGGCGGCATCGTCGACGGAGAACTGATCCTGGATGTGGACGAGCAGCGAGCGGAGATCGGCGGGCGACATCGTCGTGGGTGTCCCGCCGCCCAGGAAGACACTCACCACGTGTTCCTCACGCCATGCCGGAGCGGCGAGCGATGCTTCGGCCACGAGCGCTCCGAGGTATCTGGGCATCGCGTGATCCATCCCCGCATAGGCGTTGAAGTCGCAGTAGCCGCACCGGGTCAGGCAGAACGGCACGTGCACATAGATCCCGGCGTCGCTCACTTCTTCTCTTTCTTGGCGCCCTCATCGACCCGCAGCGCCGCGATGAACGCCTCTTGCGGGACATCGACCTTCCCGACCCGGCGCATGCGCGCCTTCCCTTTCTTCTGCGTCTCCAACAACTTGCGTTTGCGCGTGATGTCACCGCCGTAGCATTTGGCGAGCACATCCTTGCGCTTGGCCTTCACGGTCTCGCGTGCGATCACGTGGGACCCGATGGCCGCCTGGATGGCCACGTCGAACAGCTGGCGCGGGATGAGTTCCTTCAAGCGTTCGACCATCTGCTTGCCGTAGGGATAGGCCTTGCTGCGGTGAACGACGCTGCTGAACGCGTCGACGGGATCGCCGTGTAGCAGGACGTCGACGCGGACCAGGTCGGACTCCTGATATCCCCAGGGCTCATAATCCAGGCTGGCGTAACCCTTCGTCCGGGATTTCAGCTGATCGAAGAAATCGAAAACGATCTCGGCCAACGGCAGGACGTAGTGGATCTCGATGCGCGTGGTGGTGAGGTAGCTCATGTCCACCATCTCGCCGCGACGGTTCTGGCACAGCTCCATGACGGCGCCCAGATAGTCGGCGGGCGTGAGCATCGTGGCGAACACCACCGGCTCCTCGATCTTGTCGAACGTCCCGGGCGCGGGCATCTCCGCGGGATTGTGAACGACCTCGACATCGTCGTTCCGATACACGTGGAACTCGACGTTCGGCGCGGTGGCGATGAGCTCCAGCCGGAACTCTCGTTCTAGCCGTTCCTTCACGATGTCCATGTGCAACAGACCCAGGAACCCACACCTGAAGCCGAACCCCAGAGCCGTGGACGTCTCTGGCTCGTAGTGGAGCGCAGCATCGGAGAGCTTGAGGCGGTCGAGCGCCTCGCGGAGTTCGGAGTAGTCGCCGCCCTCGGCCGGGAACAGTCCCGACCAGACCATCGGCTTGGGCTCGCGATATCCCGGAAGTGGCTCGGTCGCGGCATGTTTCCCCGCCAAGGTGATGGTGTCCCCGACCTTGGCTTGGTGGACGTCCTTCAAGCCGGTGATGAGGTAGCCGACCTCCCCGGGACCTAGCTTGTCGATAGGCGTGGCCTCCGGTGACATGACGCCCGTTTCCTCGGCGTCCGACTCCACCTTCGTCGCCATGAGCCGCACCCGCGCGTTCGAGGGAAGTTCTCCTTCCTTCACCCGGACGTAGCTGACCACTCCCCGGTAGGGATCGAACATGGAGTCGAAGATGAGCGCTTGGAGCGGCTTCTGCGGATCGCCGACAGGGTGCGGCACCCGTTCGATGATCGCTTCGAGGAGTTCGGGGACTCCTTGGCCGGACTTCGCGGAGATCCGAAGGATGTCGTCGGGTTCACAGTTCAGAAGGGAGGCCAGTTCCTCGGCCCGCTGCTCCGGCTCGGCGGCCGGCAGATCGATCTTGTTGAGCGCGGGCACGATCACCAAACCCGCGTCTCGCGCTAGGTGGTAGTTGGCAAGCGTCTGCGCCTCCAACCCCTGCGCGGCGTCGACCAGGAGGACCGCCCCCTCGCAGGCTTCGAGCGACCTCGATACCTCGTAGGTGAAGTCCACATGTCCTGGAGTGTCGATCAGGTTCAGTTCGAAGCCCTCGTGGGCCAGGCGGACGGCCTGGGCCTTGATGGTGATCCCCCGTTCGCGCTCCAAGTCCATCTTGTCCAGGTATTGGGCCCGCATGTCGCGGTCCTCCACGGTATGGGTGATCTCCAACAACCGGTCGGCCAAGGTGGACTTGCCGTGGTCGATATGCGCCACGATGCAGAAGTTCCGGATGTGGGAAGTGTCGGTGCTCACGAAGCTCAATGGTACGGGCCGAGCCGCTGGTAGACTCCCCCCTTCGATGGCGAACATCAAGTCACAGATCAAACGGAATCGTCAGAACCTGAAGCTTCACGACCGCAATGCCGCCGTGAAGAGCGCGTTGAAGACGACCCAGAAGAAGGTCCAGGCCGCCGTGGTCGAGGGCGATGTCGAGGCTGCCCAAGCTCGCGCCCGCCAAGCCGCGCGCGAGCTGGACAAGGCCGCGAGCAAGGGCATCCTGCACAAGAAGACCGCCGCCCGGCGGAAGAGCCGCCTCACCAAGGCAGCCAACAGAACCGCCGCCGCGTCCTAGCTCCTCGTCCGGCCCTTCCCCCTGCCCCGCCTCAGGCGGGGTTCTTCGTCTCCGGCGTGGATTCAGGACGCGGACGCGATGGCGGTGATGAGCACCGGCATGATGATGTCGCCGGTGCCCCCCGATTTCAGGGCGCGATCTGCTTCCGTGATCCGCTCGTGGATCATCACGAGTTCGTTCATGGAGAAGTTGCGCGCCTGTTGCTGGTAGCGGCGCGCCTGCCACTCGAACCGAAGACCCGCGGCCTTCGCCGCTTGCCCGGGAGGGATCCGTTCGGGAAGGGCCCGCACCCGCATGAGGTCTCGAAGCCTGCTGGCCACACCGCCCAGGATCTTCAGCGGGTCGTCTCGGCCCTCTTCGATGGAGCGCCATGAGCGGATCGCGCCCGGCAGGTCCTTGCCGAACGCCTTGTCGCAGAGATCCCACACCTTCTGTTCGCCCAGCCCTCGGAACTGCCGGGCCACCATCTGCACGGTGATCTTCTCCCCCGAGAAGGCCGAACCTAGTTGCTGGAGGGCGGCCGCAAGCTGGGCCGGCTCCTCACCCAGGGTTTCCACGAGTGCTCTCGCGGCGGGGGGAGCCAGCTGCAACCCTTGCCCCTTCGCCCTGCGTAGCACCCACGGTTCTAACTCTTTGCGGCTCACCTGCACCGCGCGAACCTCGCCGACGGGTTCCACCAGCTTGAGCAGGGCCGCCGGCGGCTTTCCCCGGTCGGCCACCTGGCAACAGATGATCAGTGGCGCGTCGGGGTCGGGCGACGACAGGTAGGCAGCCAACTCCCCCAGCGCTTCCTTCGCGAGCGAACGCGCGTCGGTGATGAGCAGTGCCCGCGCCTCACCGAACAGGGAGGGAGTTGCCAGGTCTTGCAGTTCGCCACCACGCCAATCCCCCGCATCCACCTCGGTGGGCCGGCGCTCCCCAAGTACGCGGAGCGCTTCCTCGCGGAGCAGGAAGGCGTCTTCTCCCCAGATCAGGAGCACGGAGGATACCGCTGGTGTCACGAACGGATCCTACAGAGATCGTGCCGACTCAATGGTCGGCCGTGACGGTCGGTCCGCGGGGGCCGAATAGGATAACGATGTCGCCGTGCTGGTCGGTTCGCCACACCTCGGCGCCCGTCGCCTGGATAGCAGCGATGGTGGATGGGACCGGGTGGCCGTAGGTGTTCGGACCGACCGAGATGACCGCGATCTCCGGCGATACCGCCTGGAAGAATTCCGGCAGGCTGGTCGCCGAGCCGTGATGTGGCACCTTCAGGAGCTCGGCGCGGACCGGGGCCTGTTCGTCCAGGAGCTGTTGCTGCGCGGGCTGTTCGGGTTCGCCCCCGAGCAGGACCGTGTCCTGCCGGTAGGTGAGCAGGATGACGAGTGAATCGTTGTTGGGATCGGAGTTCGTATCGAGCCAGCAGCGATCGGGCGAGAGCACGTCCAGCCGCACGTCCCCGACCGTGAAGGTGTCTCCGAGGCGTGGGTAGCGAACGGGGACCTGCTCCTGCTCGATCGCGGTATCCAGGTCGGCCTGGATCGAAGATGTGTCGGGACAGCCGGGTTCCAGCAGCAAGCCCACGGGGAAACGGGCAAGGACGACCGGCAGGCCGATGATGTGGTCGGCGTGGGGATGCGTCGCGATGACCACGTCCAGTCGCTTCACGCCCTGACCGGCCAGGTCGGTCGAGACCAGCTCGGGATCGGGTCCACCGTCGACGAGGATGTGCGCGCCGGCTGGCGTGCTCACCAGCGCCGCATCCCCCTGGCCGACATCGAAGAACCGTACGGTGAGCCCACTCGGAGGACCGGCGGAGATCGCCGTAGTCCACACCGCGAGTGGGAACATCGCGATCACGGCGACCACCACGGCGCGTGGCGGGCGCCACCTGCTCCTCACCCACCATGCGACACCGATGAATACGGCCGCCCCAACGACGAGAACGCCGGGTCCCCCACCCGAGGTGACGTGGCTGATGGGCGCCTTGGCGAGGCGGTTGGCCACACCTTCGAGCCACCGCAGCGGCAAGAGGGCGAGCCCGGCGACGACCCGCCCCGCCGGGTACCACGCCAGCCCAAGGAGCGCGGCGAGAAGCCCGAGCAAGAGCGCCGGTGATACCGCCGGGAACGCCGCCAGATTCGCGGGGAGCGTGATCAGGGGTACCTCGTGGAAGTAGAAGAGCAGAACTGGCGTCACCCCGAGTTGTGCGGCGAGCGACGCCCCGAACGCCAGCGCGACCGGGCGAGGCATGACGCGGCCGAGCCGCTCGGCGAGCGGGGTTCCCAGAACGACCATCCCAGCGGTCGCCGCAACGGAGAGCTGGAACCCGATCGACCAGACCAGCCACGGGTCGAGCATCAGGAGCACCAGGACCGCGCCCGACAGCAGCGATGCCGTGCTTCGAGGCTTCCCCATCAAGACGCCGAAGAGGCCGAGCGTCGCCATCACGCCGGCGCGCATGACGGATGGCTCCGCGCCCGTCAGCAGGACGAAGCACCCCACCGTTGCGAGCGCCAAGGCGAACCGGGGCCATCGGGTGAGACGAAGCATGGTCCCGAGCGCCATCACCGGCGCCAGCACCATGGCCACGTTCTCCCCCGAGACCACGAGCAGGTGTCCGAGGCCGGTGGCTTGGAAATCTCGCGCCAACCCCGGGTCCAGGTGTGAGGCGTCACCGAGAGCGAGGCCCATCAACAACCCGGCCTCCGGCTGAGGGAACAAGCGCAGGATGGATCCCGCGACGAATCTCCTGAAGGCTTGTGTCTGTCTGACCACCACGTTCGGGGCCGGCCCGGTCCGTTCGAACGTGTCGAGACTCAGTTCGGCCACGATGCCCCGATGCCGGAGCGCGGTGGCGAAGCCCGGATCACCCGGTCGCGCCAACACGCCTTCGAGCCGAACCAGATCACCGCGAACAGCGCGCGGCGGTGGGCCGTCCCCGTTGACCCACAACGTCTCGTGAACGTCGGCGGCAGCCGTGGGCCACTGCACCCTCGAAAGATCGACCACACCGTGCCACCCGAACGCCCCCTCTGCGGGGTCTTCACGGAGGGTTCCCACGGCGGTGATGCGCGCGTCACCGAGCCGCGCGATCACGGACGCGTCGAGCCGAGCCTGTCCGAGGGCAGCCCACGCGGAGCCAAGGAGCGTGATCCCAATCACCGCGAGCAGGAGAGCGGCGCGGCTCCCACCGGGACGTGACCGCCGGAACGGGGCCACGGCTGAGATGGCTGCCGCGTCAGGGTGCGCGATCCCCGCAGCGGCGAGTCGATCGCCGTGATCGAGCCGCGGAGCCGCAAGGATCGCGGCCGAAAGCGAGGCTACGCCCACGAGGGCCGCGGCCCACCCCGGCGTTCCGACCGGCCGGATCTCCCACAGAAGGATCCCGGCCCAGAAGGCGCCGGCCGCTCCCGGCAGCAACCAGGCGTTCACACGGTGACCTGCGGTCGCAACGCCTCCAGCGTGGCGGGTCCGATCCCGCTCACATCCTCGAGTTGATCCACCGATGTGAACGGCCCGTGGTCGGTTCGGTATTGAAGGATGGCCGCCGCGAGCACCGGGCCGACACCCGTCAACGTCTCCAACTCAGTTTCCGACGCCGAGTTGATATTCACCAGGGTTCCACCGGTGCTCCCGGGTGATCCCTCGGCCGTGGGGACCTCGGTACCTCCCTCCTTCGGCACCACGATCTGCGACCCGTCCACGAGGAGGGCCGCCAGGTTCAGCGACGACAGATCCGCGTTGGACTTCGCCCCGCCGGCCCGTTTCACGGCATCGATCACGCGCGAGCCGGCGGGGAACTCGAACACACCCGGGTCCCGAACCCATCCCGTGACGTCGACGATCAGCGGCGCCCCGCTGGGGAACGGCGAACCCGGCGAAGCAGAGCTCGACGCTGCGAACGGCGCCACCGCTCCGGGCGAAGGCGTCACGGCCGTCGACGATCCGGAGATGTCCACGGGTCGCGGCAACGAGCGCGAGTACCAGAGGCCAACGCCCACCAGCGTGAGCGCTACGACAACGATGAGTCCGGCGAGTTCGCCCCGCGAAAGCGAGTCCAGGCGTTCCTTGAGTGTCATGCGCCGACGCTACACGGCAGGTTCGCGATGTTCGGTGACGTGCGTCACGCACGGGCGAGCTACCCGCGGGTCACGAGGTTCACGAGCTTGGGTGCGCGAACGATCTCCTTCACGATCTCTCGCTCCCCGACCGCTCGCTGCGCGTTCTCACTGGCCTTCGCAAGGGCTAGGGCGTCGCCCTCACCGATATCGGCGGCGACGTCGATCCGGTCCCGGACACGCCCGTCGACCTGCACGATCAACTGCACCGTCTCATCCATGACCAGCACGGGATCGAACACGGGCCAGGCGGACACGTGCACCGAATCCGGTTGACCCAGGTCCACGCGCCAGAGCTCCTCGGCGATGAACGGGGCGAGCGGTCCGAGCAGCTGGACCAGCGTCCGCGCCGCGTCCATCGCGCCCGACCCCCCGTCAAGCGCGACGCGGATCTCGTTCGTCAGAACCTGAAGTTTCGAGATGGCGACGTTGATGCGGAAGGCCTCCAGATCGGCGGTCACCCATTGGATGGTGCGATGCGTGAGGCGCACCAACCCCTCGGGTTCGGCCACTGCGAACCCCCGCTCGGCCGCCTCGCCCACCGCGGTGAACACGCGGCTCAACCACGAATGGACACCCGGCCGGCGCCCGGGATCGTCGCCTGCGATGAGCTTCCAGTCGATGTCGTCCTCGAACGGCCCGGCGAACAGCATGATCAACCGCACGGAATCGGCGCCCCACCGTTCGACGATGGGCATCGGTTCGACCATGTTGCCCTTGGACTTCGACATGGAGGCGCCGCCGTAGATCACCTGGCCCTGGTTCATGAGCTTGGGGAACGGCTCGGTGAACGACACCATCCCCATGTCGAACAGCACCTTCGTGAAGAAGCGTGAATAGAGGAGGTGCAGGATGGCGTGTTCGACCCCTCCCGTGTACTGGCCGACCGGCATCCACTTGGCGACGGCCGCCGGGTCGAACGGCCCGTCCGGATAGTCGGGTGAGCAGTACCGGAGGTAGTACCAGCTGCTATCGACGAAGGTGTCCATCGTGTCCGTGTCGCGAACGGCCTCACCGCCACAGGTCGGGCAGGCCACATGCTTCCACGAAGGGTGGCGGGCCAGGGGCGACTCACCACCCAGTTCGAAGTCAACGTCCGTCGGCAGTTCCACCGGGAGGTCCGACTCGGGGACCGCTACCTCACCGCATGTCGGACAGTGGATGATCGGGATGGGCGCACCCCAGTACCGCTGACGGCTGATCAACCAGTCGCGGAGCCGGAAGTTGACGGTCCCTTTCCCCCGCCCCTCCTGCTCCAGCCACTTCACGACCTTCTCGATCGACGCCGGGGTCTCCTCACCGTCGAACGGACCGGAGTTCGTCATGATGCCTTCGCCCGCGTAGGCCTGGGTCATGGTGTCGCCGTCCATCGGCTCGCCGTCTCGAGGCTGGATCACCGCACGTACCGGAACGCCGTGCGTGCGCGCGAACGCGAAGTCGCGCTCGTCGTGGGCGGGCACGGCCATGATCGCACCCGTCCCGTACCCCATCAGCACGTAGGGCGCTGCGTAACAGGGGATCTCCTCCCCGCTCACCGGATTCACCGCGTGCGTTCCGAGGAACACACCGTCCTTGGTGTCCACCTCTTCGCGGGAGTTCATCGAGGTGGCTCGCACCTTGTCCAGGAGTGGCTTCACCTGGTCCCAGGTGCCGCCCAGCTCGGCCAGGCGCCGCACGGCAGGATGCTCGACCGAGAAGACGAAGAACGTCACCCCCCACAGCGTGTCGGGACGCGTCGTGAACACCGGGATCTCCTCACCGGTCTCCTTGATGGTGAACGTCACCTCGGCACCCTGGCTCCGGCCGATCCAGTTCCGCTGCATGAGCTTCACGCGCTCGGGCCAGGCGTCCAGCTGTTCCATGTCGTCCACGAGCCGCTGGGCGTAGTCGGTGATCTTGTAGAACCACTGGGTCAGGTCACGGCGTTCGACCATGGTTCCGCACCGCTCGCACGCGCCCTGGATCACCTGCTCGTTCGCCAGGACCGTCGCGTCCCTGGGGCACCAATTGACCGGCGACGTCTTCCGGTACGCCAGGCCCCGCTCGAAGAACTTCGTGAAGAGCCACTGCGTCCAGCGGTAGTACGAGGGGTCGCAGGTGTTCAGCCGGCGAGACCAGTCGAACGACATGCCCATCCGTTTGAAGCTGGCCGCCTGCTGTTCGATGTTCGCGTAGGTCCACTCGGCCGGGGGGACTCCGCGCTTGATCGCCGCGTTCTCGGCCGGCAGCCCGAACGCGTCCCACCCGATGGGGTGCAAGACGTTGAACCCCTGGCGGGTCCTGTACCTGGCGACCACGTCCCCGCCACTGAAGGCCTCCGCATGACCCATGTGCAAGTCACCGGAAGGGTAGGGGAACATGTCCAGCGCGTAGAACTTCGGGCGGGTGTCGGCCGGGTCGTCGGAGGCGCGATGCCTGCCCTCCTCCTCCCAGATCTTCACCCACTTCGGTTCGATCTCGGACGCGTCGTACTTCCGCATCCGCAGATGGTAGCGAACGGGTGGTCCGGGGGCGCTAGGTGGCGGTCCTCAGGCGGACGGGAGCAGGCCGCCGAGCCGTGTGGCGAGCGCTGGGATCTTCTCCGCCGGGACCGGCCGTGAGAAAAGGAACCCCTGAGCGAGACGGCAGCCGTTCGCGCGCAGGAATTCGAGTTCGCCGACGGTTTCGATGCCTTCGGCAAGCGGGGTCATCCCCAGGCCCTGCGCCAGTTGGATCATGGCGCGGACCATGCTCGCCATGTCCCGGTCCTTCTGCACATCCCGGATGAACGAGCGGTCGATCTTCAGGATGTCCACGGGCAGGTGCTTCAGCCTCGCCAGGGACGAATACCCGGTGCCGAAGTCGTCGATGGCGAGCTTGACTCCCCACGCGTGGAGCTCGGAGAGCACCTTCTGCGTGCGGTCGGGATCGGCCATGGCGGTCGATTCGGTGATCTCGACCGTGACGTGGTGCGGATCCGTTCCCGCATCGGAGAGCTTGGCCAGAACCTTCTCCGCCAGGTGCGCGGACCACAGTTGGCGGGGCGACAGGTTGAAGCCGACGTTCAGTTCGACGCCCGCCGCCGCCCAGACCCCGCGTTGACGGGCCATCTCGTCGATGACCCAGTCGCCGATGGCCTCGATGAGGCCCATCTCCTCGGCCAGCGGGATGAACTCTCCCGGCGGGACGATGCCACCGTTGGGATCCTGCCAACGGATCAGCGCTTCCACGCTCTCCATCCGCCCGTCGCCCAGATCGATGATCGGTTGGTAGTGCAGAACCCAATCCTGTTGTTCGACCGCGTGACGCAAGCGCGATGTCAGCGAGAGCATCTTCAACGGATCATCGTCGCTCGCGCTGAAGACCACGTAACCGCCGGGTTCGTAACGCTTCGACTGGTACATCGCGGCATCAGCGTTCTTCAGGAGGCCTTGACCGTCTGACGCGTCCTGCGGGAACAGACTGATCCCCACCGAACCCGACGCATAGAACTCCGTTCCATCAAGGACGAACGGCTCGCGGAGCGCCTCATGCACACGGCTGGCAACCGACTCGGCGACAAGCATCGCCGCATCCGTTCCGGGGATCACGCCCGACCCGCGTTCCAGGTCGGAGAGCAGCATGAGGAACTCGTCACCGCCCTGACGGGCTACGAGGTCTGTCTCGCGCGTGCAATCCCCCAATCGCTTGGCCAATTCCTGCAGAAGCATGTCCCCCGCCGGATGGCCTAGGGAGTCGTTCACAAGCTTGAAGTTGTCCAGGTCCAGGTAGAGCACGCCGACGCCCATGTCGTGCCGGCGCGCGCGAGAGAGGGCGAGCTCAAGCATCTCTTCGAAGAGTGCGCGGTTGGGCAGGCCCGTGAGCTTGTCGTGGTACGCCAGGAATGCGATCTGCTCTTCTGCCCGCTTGCGTTCGGTGATGTCGAAGATGACGCCCTGGATGAGCCAGGGATTGCCGTGCTCGTCGTCGATCGGGTAGGCCTGTTCGAGGACCCACTTCTCGGTGCCGTCTTCGCTGACCATCCGGTACTCGTGGTTAAGGACGGTATGGGCCCGGTAGGACTCCTGATATTCCGTCCAGGCCCGTTCGATGTCGTCGGGATGCACGTGGTGCCGCCAGCTGTAGGGGTCGGCCAGCCACTCGGCCTGGCTGAGTCCGAGCAGCGTTGTCACCTGAGGACTGACGTAGATCGACTCTGCGGTGTCATCGACCGGATCCAGGTAGACGACCGCGGGGATCTGTTCGACGAGGGCCCGGTATTTGGCCTCCGCCTCGTAGCGCGCCTCGCGGCCCTCCTGGAGATCGGACGCGTCACGCAGCGTGACCACGAACAGTTGCTCCGGACCCTCGATCGCGCCCAGGTGAACCTCAACGGGCAAGTCGGTGCCGCCCGACCTATGGCATACAGCTTCGAAGCGCGAACCCTGATCGGCTCCTGCAAGCCCGTCGGGAAGCAGCGTCTCAACCGCCTCGCCGGTGAGGAACGCTGCGGTGAAACCGGTCAGATCTTCGAGCCGATGGTTCGCGAAGAGGATCTTGCCATCGCTGGCGGTAACCACCAGGCACTCGGGCGTCGCCTCCAGGAAGGAGCCGGGCTCGATGAGCCGTGCCAAGCGCGCGATGGCGGCGTCGCTGGCCACAGATGGGGTTCGTGCGTTCGTGCTCATTCCCTGCGTGCCCTCCGGGTTGCTCCACGGAGGCATCGACCCGAACGGCCCGATTCCTTAGCGAAAGACCTACGGAACGCGGGGAGATCTGGGGGCGAAGGGGTGGATCAGATACGGGGCGCCATCTCGGTGATCCCCCACGGGCTCCCGTGCTGCTTCATGAGGTCCATGAACGGCACGGCGTCGAACGCCTCAGGACCCAGGATGCCGGTCCCCTTCCAGGCGCCGGTAGCCAGCAGTTCCAGCCCGATCGCAGGGTTCAACGCGGTCTGCCACGTCACCCCTTGGGCGCCGTCCTTCGCCCAGGTCTCCTCGGTGTCGACCACGTGGTAGACGTACACCTCGCGCGGGTTTCCATCTGTCCCCGTCCCTTTCACCCAGGTACCGGCGCAGGTCTTGCCGGTCATCTCCTCGCCGAGGAATGCCGGGTCGGGCAGGCATGCCGCCACCACATCTCGAGGACTCACCTCAACACCACGCACGTTCACCCTGGGCACCCGATCGAGTCCCAGCTTGTGGAGCGTCTCCAAGACCTGGATGAACTCATCCCCCAACCCGTACTTGAACGTGACGCGGTTGCAGTCGATCCAACGAGGCACCAACAGCACTTCCTCATGCTCGACGTTCACGCACTCCACCTGGCCGATACCTTCCGGGAACATGAACTGCTCAGGCTCGGAGAACGGAGCGGTCGTGAACCAACCGCGCTCCTTCTCCCAGATGACGGGTGGGTTCAGACACTCCTCGATCGTGGTCCAGATACTGAACGTGGGGGCGAAGTCATGTCCCTTGATGACCAGGTTCGCGCCGTCGCGGACGCCAACCTCGTCGACCGAAGCGAACAGATGATCCTGTGCGTACCGAGCGAACACGTCGGAAGCTCCCGGCTCGACACCCAGGCCAACGAGCGCAAGCCTCCCCGAATCGCTCCATTGCTGCTCGGTCGCGAACTGGTCATCGCCCAACTTCTTGCCCACGACCTGGGTCGGGTTCTCGGGGTGCGGTTTGGAGAGCGACATCGCCATGTCCATGTAGTCCACGCCCGCCTGCATGGCGCCGTTGAAGATCGGCATGACGAACCGGGGGTCGGCGGCGTTCAGGACATTCGTGATGCCGTGCGCCCGGCACGCCTCGGCCACCTGCGCCGCATCCGATGCGTCCAAGGTGATCGCGCTGAACGTGCCCTTGTCGCCGTAGCGATCCACCACGCGTTGCCCGCGCGCAGGATCCAGATCCGCGAACACAACGTGGTCATAGAAATCCCGGCGCGCAACGATCGGTGCGAACGCCGCGCCGACACCGCCGGAACCAACAACCAGAATCTTCATAGGTGGAGTCGCTCCTTGGTTATCTCGACGGACACCCCCTGGCGCCCGCGCCGATGATACCGGCGTCCTCTATGCTTCGGCCAAACGAGTCCCGAGACCAACGGAGCAGACCATTGGCGAACATCGATCCCGCCATCGTTGCCGAGGAAGACCGTCTCTGGCATGAACTCTCATCTACGCTCGAAGGCTTCACGCCTGAACAGCTCCTAGCCCCCGGCTACTACGCCGAGAGCTGGTCGGCCAAAGATGCCCTTGCCCACGTCGGCACCTGGCTAGCCGAGGCGGGGTCGGCGCTCGAGCAGATCCGCGGCGGTACCTACGTGCCGCTCAAGGCCGCGGAAGTCGACGAGATGAACGAACGGTTCCTCGAAGCGATGCGCGACGCGTCAGCCCGGGACGTCAGTGCACAGGCCACTGCGGCACGTTCGCGGATGTTGCGGGCCTGGGCGGACGCGCCCGATGACGGCCTCTCCGCCGACTGGATCCGCAAATCGGGTCCCGACCACTACCGCGAGCATCTCCCCCGCCTCCGTCAATGGCTCGACGAACTCCGCAGCAGCGCAGCCACCACCTGAACAGAGCCTCGACATGCCGCATCCCGAGACGCCCGTCCTCGAAACGTACCGCCCGATCCTCCGGCATCTCACCATGGATAACTCGGACTCGCTCGCTGCGGTCTATGCGGACCCCGAGGTCAGGCTGGGGTGGGGCTGGATGGCGAAGTCCTCCCGCTGCACTCCACATCGTCCGCAACCCGGCGTTGAGGCCAAACCTAGTCGAAGGTGCCGGGCGTCGTTGTGTGACGGGCGAGGTAAGCGGCCGCCTCGGCCCGGCGAGCCACCTCAAGTTTCGACAGGATGCTGGAGACGTAGTTCTTCACGGTCTTCTCGGCCAGATTCAGTTCGTCGCCGATCTCCTTGTTGGTCTTGCCGTCGGCGACCAGGGCGAGGATCCGCTCTTCCTGCGGCGATAGACGCGCGAGGCGTTCGTCCTTCATGAGGTGCTTGCCCTTGCGCAAGCGTTCGAGGACGGAGTTGGTGACCAGCGGATCCAACAGGGACTCGCCGGCGCCCACCGCGCGAATGGCGCGGAGAAGGTCGTTCGATCGCACCTGCTTCAGGACGTAGCCCGACGCTCCCGCCATGATCGAGGCGAACAACGCCTGATCGTCGGAGAACGAGGTCAGCATGAGGACGCGCGTCGCAGGATGCTTCGCACGGATCTCGCGAGTCGCCTCGATACCGCTCCCGTCTGCGAGCCGGACGTCCATGACGACGACATCGGGGCTGGTACGCACGGCCTCGTCGATCGCCTCCTGCACGGTCCCAGCTTCCGACGTCACGATGATGTCGTCCTCGGCACCGAGCATCGCCCGGATCCCATCGCGCACGATCTCGTGATCGTCGACAAGCATGACGCGGAGCGGCGGCTTCTTCGACACGCCTACATCCTAGTGAAGGGTGGGAGCGGCGATCTCATCGTGATCGGCTGTGAGCGCCTGGGCCACCCTGTCAAGGAAGTCCTTGATGGTCGCCTCCGCCACGCGGAACATGATGGACCGGTCCACGGCCCTTCCCAGGAGACCCAGAGGCGGCGCGTAGCGAGCACTCATGGCCAGCTGCGTTCGGACATCTTCCAGGCGCGCGATCTCCAGATCCGCGTCAAGCGTGGGGAACAGACCCGGCGACCCCGTTGGGGTCCATCGCAGCGGGAGGATCGTCTTGGAGGCGAGCGCCACCGGAGTACCGAGTTCCACGGCGACCGTTCGTTCGATCCGGACCTCCTGGCCGAAGCCCACCCTCGCGAGCCGCACGTCGCCCTGATAGGTCGCCGCGGTCGCCAGGGCCGGCAACCAGGACCCGGGGCCGCGAAGGAGCAGATCTCGCACCCGGTCAGGCTCGATCTCGAGTTCAACGAAATACCGAGCGAACATACGACGAGTATCGACGCAACGGCCGGGGTGCCGAACCGCCAGAGGACCCTCTTCCCGTAGGCCGACCGGCAGCTCAGAGCGGGATGGTGGCTCGGACCGTCGTGCCGTCTTTCGCGCTGCTGGTGATCTCGATCGTGCCGCCCAGGGAATCCACTCGTGAGCGCAGGTTCGCCAGTCCCAAGCCGAACTCATGTGCGGCGGTTGCATCGAACCCGACACCGTCGTCGTCGATCTCGAGCACCCCGCCGGTCTGCTCGCGACGAAGGGACACACGACACGTCTGTGCGCCGGCGTGCCGCTCGACGTTCGAGAGCGCCTCCCTGGCCAGGTGCAGGACGTCCGTGGCCCGGCCCGCGAGTTCGCTCGCTGTCCTCGCGTCGACATCCACCACGGTGACCACCTCCGAGCGCTCCTCGAACTCGACCGCGAGCTGTTTCAGCGCTTGATCGAGCTGACGGTCGGCCAGGATGCCGGGTTGCAGACCGAAGATGTAGTTCCGAAGATCGCGGATCGCCCGGTCGATCTCCTCCACCGCCGCCTCGATCCGGCGCGAGGTATCTTCATCCGGCGACGTCCCGGCGGTCCCTTGCAATCCCATCCCCACGGCGAACAGCGCTTGGATGACGCCGTCGTGAAGATCGCGGGCGATCCGTTCGCGGTCTTCCAACATCTCGAGACGGCGACGCTGCTCCTCGGCTCTGCGCGTTTCATCCCGCAATCGCGCGTTCTCCACGGCCAGTCCCGCTTGAGTGGCCAGGACCTCGAGCGCGAGTTGATCCTCGGCCGTGAACTCGTCGCCGTCTTCCTTCTCGGTGAGATAGATGTTGCCGAACACGCTGCCGAGGGCCAGCACCGGCGCTCCGAGGAAAGACTGCATCGGGGGGTGGTTGGGAGGGAACCCGTAAGAACGTGGATCCTTGGAGATGTCGGGGATCCGGACGGATCGGCGTTCCTCGATGAGGAGTCCCAGCATCCCGTGGCCCACCGGGATCTCCCCGATGGCCGCTCGCTCGTGGTCAGTGATGCCCTTCGTGATGAAGCGTTCGATCCGAAGACGATCTTCCGTGAGGACGCCGAGTGCGCCGTAGCGTGCCCCGGTGATTGCGATGGCGAGCTCCACGATGCGGTCCAGGACCCGGTCAAGATCGAGTTCGGAGACCAGCGTGAGCCCGGCCTCGATCAGCAGACGGTCCTTGTCCCCTGCTCCGGTGTCCCGATCCACGAACAAACGGTACGTCGTTGGGAAAGATCCCGACCGAGACCCTGATCGGTCGATCTATCGATTGCCCACCCTGCCGACTGGGTTGATACTCACGTCGTGGACGTGCTGGCGTTCCTGCGAACCTGCCCCCCGCTGGATTCGGTCGACGAGGATGCGCTCCAAGAGGTCGTCCGGCAGACGGAGATCGAGTTTTTCCCGGCAGGGACGACCATCCTGGAGCAATCCGGCCAGATCGCCCGGTTCGTGTATGTCGTCCGGGTGGGGGCCGTCGAACTCCTCGACGGCGGCCGCGTGGTCGATCTGCTAGGGCCGGGCGAGTCGTTCGGCCACCTGTCGGTCCTCTCGAAGGCTCCACCCACCACCGAGGTCCGTGCCCTGGAGGACACGCTCTGCTATCTGATCGACAGTTCGGCCATGGAGAAGATCTTCGCCAGTCGCAAGGGGGTCTCATTCCTCTCGTCCAACCTGCGCCGGCGCGTCACGAAGGCGCTGGAAGCCTCCGCCGACAGCCGGACAGACCCCTGGCGAACGAGGGTCGGTCAGCTGGTGCGTCGTGAAGCCATCACATGCCAACCATCGGCGCCGGTCCGTGAGGCTGCGAGCACGATGGCGGAGTCACGGGTTTCGTGCCTGGTGATCCCCTTCGAGGACGGCTTCGGCATCCTGACCGACCGGGATCTGCGATCGCGCGTCCTGGCCGCCGGTCTCACCGGGGCAACGAGCGTCGGCGAGGTGATGACGCATCCGGCAGTCTCCATCCGCGAGGACGCCATGGCGTCGGAAGCCCTTCGATCCATGCTCGAACTGGGCGTTCATCATCTCCCCCTCCTCGACGACCACGGCGACCTGGTTGGGGTGGTGACCGACTCGGATCTGATGGGCTTGGAACGGCGAACCCCGTTCGCCATCCGGAGTGAGATCGAGCGGGCACCCGACGTCGATGCAGCCGTCGCCGCGATGGCGCAGCTGCCCCGCGCGGTGACCGACCTCGTCGCGGCCAGCGCTGATCCCGTGGACGTCGGCCACGTCGTCGGGGTCACCGTCGATGCCCTCACCGCACGGCTGCTGGAGCTCACGATCGCCGAGATGGGTAATCCCCCACATCCCTGGGCTTGGCTCTCGCTGGGGAGCGAGGCCCGTCACGAACAGGCGCTTGCCACCGATCAGGACCATGCGTTCGCGTTCGAGGCGGAGGGCGACCCCGATGCTGACGAATGGTTCAGGCAACTCGCCGAGCGGGTGACCCAGGGCATCGAGGCGGCCGGTATCCCCCGATGCCGCGCCGACACGGGTGCCTACGCCGCACCATGGCGCCGAACGCTGGAGGGCTGGGTTCAGCGATTCGAAGAGTGGATGCAGGAGCCAGGCAACGAGGGTGCCATCCTCACAGCGATCGCATTCGACTTCCGGAGAGTGGGGGGGTCGCTGGACGTGGAGCGACCGCTGAACGAAGTCCTTCGGCACGCCCGGGACCATCCCGTCTTCCTCCGCCATCTCGCGGCACAGGTGGTGGCTCTCCACCCGCCCACTGGGTTCCACCGGGACCTGGTCGTGGAAGCCAAAGGAGAGCACGCCGGCCGATTCGACGTGAAGCATGGTGGCCTCATCGCCATCACGGGGATCGCGCGAGTACTGGCCCTGTCGGTGGGCAGCGCGGAGAAGCGAACCCTTCCGCGGCTCCGCGACGCCACCGACGGCGGCGCGTTGTCGGCCGGAGATCACGACGCGCTCGACGAATCGTTCCATCTGCTGTGGCAGATCCGCTTGGAGCACCAGACCGAGCAGTTCCGTAGCGGCGTGCCTATCGATGACTTCGTCCACCCGAGCGAACTCGGACCCATCACCCGCCATGCGCTCCGGGAGTCGTTCCGGAGCATCACCCGGGTACAACGATCGATGATCGCCGAGTTCGGGGTAAGGAGCCATTGACCGCGTCACCGCCGAGACTTGGACGAGGACTGCGACGCATGGACTGGACCGCCGCGGAGTTCGCGTCCCTCGACTTCGAACTGACCGGCTTGGATCTGGCGAATGATCATGTCGTGTCGTTCGGGGTGGTTCCCGTTCGGGACGGAAGGATCGTGCTGGGCGAAAGCGTTCATCAGCTGGTGGAACCGCCGATCTCGCCCTCACCGTCATCGGTGGCCATCCACGGCATGCGTGCGCAGGACCTGACCGGCGCCCCCCCGCTCTCGGATGCGGCGACGGTCCTCGGCGATGCGCTGGCGAACCGATTCCTGCTCGTATGGTTCGCCTCCGTCGAGTTGGCCATGCTCCGCCGGATCTACGGACGGGGCGGGCGCGGCTTCGCTCGGCGATGCGTCGACGTTCGGTCGCTGGCGAGGATCGTCGGGGGCGCGGAAGGAGCCACGCCGGACGAGTCACTTTCAGTGTGCGCGGAGCGGTACCAGGTGCCAGTCGCCGCACCCCACAACGCGCTGGACGATGCCCTGGTCACTGCGCAGCTGTTCCTTGTCCTCGCTCCACGGCTTCGTGATCAGGGGATCACCACGGTCGGTGACCTGCTCCAGGCCGGCCGGTGAGCTGTCTGCCTGCCTAAGGCTCGCAACTGGAAGCCGTAGGATTCACGTCGATGGAACCCAGGGTCAAGGTGCCGCTCAGACGTGAGATCGCTCGCAAGGGCGGATTCATCCTAGAACTCGTCGACGACGTCTATGAAACACGCAGGCAGGGGACGAGTCGGATGCTGGCTCGCTTCCCCAACGACGAAGTTGGCACGGCGGCCGCCCACGACGACCTTGCGCTCCGGCGCCGGCGCGAATGGCGCCGCCTCTTGCTGCCGCGTGTGCTCGGTATCACGGCGTTGGTTTCAGGCGTGTTGTGGGTCGCCTTCTCGGTGATCGCTGAGGTTGCTCCGGGTCTGCTTTCCGGTTCGGAGTCCCACGCCAACAAGCGGTTCATTTCGAGCATCTCCCTGTCCTTCGGGATCTCGCAGCGCATCATCCGGGTGAGCTATTGCCTGCTGGTCTTCTCTTCGCTGTCGCTCATCGTTGTGTTCCTGATACGGCGTCTGGGCGCGGAGGAGACCGAATGAGTCTCGAGCCGAACATCGACGCCGATCCTGTCGGCCCGGAGGAGATCGCGCGTAGTCGGAGTTTCTTGTTGGAACTCGACGACACGGCGTACGTGCTTACGTCGATCCGGACCAACAAGGAGATCACGAGGTTCCCCAACACCGAGTCCGGGCTGGAGTCGGCGATCGACGAGTTCGACCGTCGAAGTCGGGCCGTCTTCAGGGACCGATGGCTGCCGCGATGCCTCGGGGTCCTGGCCATCATCTCAGCGATGATCTGGGCGCTGGCCACGGCGCTCTACTACCTCCTGATCCTCCGTTCGTCGTTCTTCGTTGCCGGTCCCTCACCCCAGTCGGACTGGGTCGAGTGGCTAGGAACGGCGATGGCGGTCGCATACGCACTTTCCATCTCGTCGGTCGCGGTGCTGGTCGTGCTCTATGTCTTGCGACGGTGGCCGACGAACGACTGAACCCCCCGGCGTTGCGTTTCCCAACGGCAAGGCTCAGCATCGATGGTGGCCGAACGAGGAGGTCTTGATGAGCACCCAGCGCCATGAGACCGAAGGGATCACACTTCAAGAGCTCCAGCTCGCGGCACGCAACCACGGCATGCCTCTCGAAGGACTCCGCTACGACGTTACCCCGCTCGGGATGCACTACTTGCTCACGCACTTCGACATCCCGCCCGCGGATGATTCCACGTGGACCATCCAGCTCGGCGGGCGTGTTCGCGAGCCGCTCACGCTTACGTTGGACCAGCTTCGTGCCCGCCCGGCAGTTACCCTGACGGTGACGATGGAGTGCGCCGGGAACGGGCGAGCGCGGCTCCATCCCCGCCCGCTCAGCCAGCCGTGGCTCACCGAAGCCGTAGGAACCGCCGAGTGGACCGGGACGCCGCTGGCTCCGATCCTGCGAGAAGCCGGCCTCCTGGACGACGCCGTGGAGATCAGGTTCGGCGGGGCGGATCACGGCACGCAAGGGGGCGTGGAGCAGGACTACGAACGCAGCCTTTCCACAGCCGAGGCCTTAGGACCCGATGTCCTGCTCGCCTACTCGATCAACGGCCAACCCCTCCCACCCCAACACGGCTACCCGGTCCGCCTGCTCGTCCCCGGCTGGTACGGGATGACCAGTGTGAAGTGGCTACGCGAGATCACGGCCATCTCCGAACCGTTCGACGGATTCCAGATGGATGCGTACCGATTGCGCCAACACCCCGATGAGGAGGGCGTGCCCGTCACTCGGATCCAGCCCCGGGCCCTGATGATCCCGCCCGGGTTCCCCGACTTCTTCGAACGGACCCGCACCGTGGACGCGGGACCGGTGCAACTCGAAGGGCGCGCGTGGTCGGGCTTCGCACCGATCCACCTCGTGGAGATGAGCCTGGACGGCGCCCGGACATGGACGCGGTCCGTACTGGACAGCCCGATGGGGCCACACGCATGGAGACGATGGTCGTTCGACTGGCGTGCAACGCCGGGAGATTACGAACTCGTAGTGCGCGCCACGGACGAAGCCGGCAACGTCCAGCCCGTCGAACCCTCATGGAATCACCATGGCCTGACGAACAACGCCGCCCAGCGCGTACCGGTGACGGTCCGGTAGTCCTAGCTGGAAGCGCCGACAGGTCTGGCTCGGTCGATACGGGGCGGATCGGATTGCCCGTAGAAGTTGTCGCCCCAGCAGACGACGCGGCCATCACGCCTGAGGGCGCACGTGTGATACCGACCCAAGCTGACGGAAACGACAGTTCCCGACGGCAAGGACGTCTGTCCATAGTTGTCGAGCCCCCAGCACACCACCGATGCGTTCGGCCTGATGCCACAGGTGTGGTCCGAGCCCGAGCCGACCGACGCGAACGATCCGAGCGGCGGACTCGCTTGACCGAAGTTGTCGTGGCCCCAACAGACCGCCACCCCATCGGTGCGCACTCCGCACGTGTGCGAATAGCCGGTTGCGAGCGAAGTGAACGTGCCCGCCGGAGGCGAGGCTTGTCCGACGCCGTCCTTCCCCCAGCAGGCGAGCGTGCCGTCGGTCCTCACAGCGCACGCGTGGTCACCTCCCGCACTGACCGACACGAACGTCCCTGCGGGAGGGCTGGACTGGCCATAGAGGTTGTTCCCCCAGCAGGTGAGCGTGTGATCGGTTCTCAGACCGCAGCTCTGAGACACCGCCGCACTGACCGAGATGAATCTTCCGGCGGGTGGAGAGGCTTGGCCGTCGTTGTCGTAGCCCCAACATGCGAGGGTGCGGTTGGCTCTCACGCCGCACGAGTGCCCGCTGCCGGCGCTGATCACCACGAATCTCCCCGCGGGCGGTGAGGCCTGGGATTCGAAGTCCCGTCCCCAGCAGACCACCATGCCGTCGATCCGGGTCGCGCACGTGTGGAGGTCGCCTGCGCTTATCGCTCGCCGAACGAACGTCCCGGCCGGCGCCACCGCCTGTCCGTGCCGATCGTTCCCCCAACAGACCGCGACGCCGTCAGTTCTTATCCCGCAGGCGTGGGAATACCCCGCACTCACCGACAGGAAGGTGCCGACGGGAGGCGTGGACTGGCCGTGCGCGTTGTTCCCCCAACAGATCAGACTCCCTTGGGCATCGATCCCGCAGGTGTGCCGCCCGCCGACGTCTACTGCGACGAACTCCCCCGCGGCAGGTGTGGACTGGCCGTAGTCGTCGAGGCCCCAGCAGGCCACAGTACCGTCGCTCTTGATGCCACAGCTGTGTTCGGCGCCGGCGCGTACGGAGATGAAGGCTTCCGTTGGCGGGGACGATTGCCCCACGTCGTCGAGGCCCCAGCACGAGACGGAACCGTCGCTCCGCACTCCACACGAGTAGCTCGCGCCGGCGCTGACCGAGACGAACGTCCCCCCGGGGGCAGCGGACTGTCCGACGTCGTTCCTCCCCCAACAGACAGCGGCGCCCTCCGTCCTCACGCCGCAGGCGTGCTCCGCCCCAACGCTGACGGTTGCGAAGGTTCCCGCGGGCGGGCTCGACTGACCGAAGTCATCGCGACCCCAGCAGGCGAGGATGCCGGCCGGCCGCACTCCGCAGGTGCTGAAGCGCCCGGCGCTGACCGACAGGAACGCCCCGGTTGGCGGAGTCGACTCTCCATGGCGATCATCGCCCCAGCACGAGACGGAGCCGTCGATCCTCACTGCGCACGTGTGGGTGACCCCAGCACTTACCGTCGCTACAACGGTCTCGGGATCGGGCGACCACACACCGGCGCGGGGCAAGGCCGCCCCGGCCGACCCCGCCAAGACGAGCGTCGAGCCGGCGGCCAGAGCGGCCAAGAGGAGCCCGGCGAGCCGACGGCCGGTCATGCCTACCCGCGGTGATCCCGGGGTGAGTCGAAGGTGCCGATCACAGATCCGCGCATTGGCCGACCTTCCGGCCGCTCACGTGGTTCCGGAGTCCGCCGGAGTCACCGACCTGCGGGGCGGGCGAGTTGCCGGAGCACCGGAGGTTCCCGTGGATGTGATTCGTGACGTACTCGTTCCCGTCCGGGTCTGCGAGGACATTGTTGCGGAGCTTGACCGCGCCCTGACCCGTGTGGTTGCGGATGAAGCCCATCCAGAACCCGTCGTAACCGACGATCGCGACGCCCCCGTGGACGTAGCTGTCCTCGATGGTGTTCCACGTCACGTCGAAAGGACCACCGAACGGCCCGGACCCTCCGCGGATGTCGATGCCGCCGTAGATCGTGGCGAAGTGGATCTGCACCGACGCGGCGTGGTCGGCGTGCACACCATCACCGATGGTGCCAGTGGTCCAGCCGCTCTCCTCGCTTCCCAAGACGAACGTGGCCCCGGCTCGGATCCAGAGACCCTCACGGATCTCGATCGGGCCTTTGCTCAGACACACGGCGCCCTTCGGAACGACGACCTTTTCGTATGTTCCGGAGTGGAGCCTTCCGCGGCACGCGGTCGTTCCGTCGGATGCGCCGGCTACAGCGGGCACCATGCTGGTAAACGTCGCTCCGACGAGTAACGCGCTCATCCCAGCGATCGAGATCCTCTTCCACATGACCGTCCCTCCCCGAGTCGTGGTCCCCAGCGGTGGCGTTGCTATCGACCCTACGGCGCCTTGCGGGAGCTGGTCAAGGGAACGCCGACGAGGTGACCGGGGTCTCGAGGTCCTCCAGGCTGAACGACGGCTCGATGCTGAGCTCTTCGACGAAGAAATCGTGGAATGCCGAGTACCGTCGATACGCCTCGCCGCGGTTCCCTTCCGCGATCAGTGCACGCAGGAAGCACCGCTGCGCGGTCTCACGCAGCGGCTCGGCGCTTATCGCGTGCGACATGATCTCGATCGCCTCGGCGAACCGACCTTGTTCCAGGTATCGGCCCGCCACCTCTTCGATCGCGTGGAGTCGTAGCTGTCGATAGCGCTCCTGTTCGACCACGAGCCAATCCTCGGATCGATCGGGCAGGAGATCGTTCAGCAGCAGTCTGCGCGTCTCTGCCCCGGCGTCCGTGAGACTCCGGTCGAGGCACGGGAGCATGAGGTGCTCAGCCTCCCGGACATCGACGCAAACCTCGGGCTTCAGTTCCAGGCGCGAACCCTCGCCGTTCACGATCGCGGCGCCCTCACGGCCGAGACGCCACAGCAACGACCGAACGTTGGTGCGAGCGCGCTCGTCATTGGCATCCGGCCACAGCGCCTCCGCGACCGCCATCCGAAGTACGGGGACCTCTTGCAACGCAAGGAACGAAAGGAAACGCTCAGTGGCGTCCGATAGCCGAACCTGGACATGGCCGATGGAGAGTTCGAAGTTCCCGATCAACGCGATCCGAACAGCTCCGCGCCCCTCGGCCGCGCGCGCTACGTCGTGCGCTCCAATCACTGGGCCCCCTGCTTCAGTGAGCGGGCACATGGAACCATCCCCCGTCGGACCTCTCCGAGTCAACCCCATCACAAGACGCTGATAGATACGCCGCGGTGACGCGGAGAGGACGCCGGCGTGCCACTCATACGACAGCGGCCGTGCAGTCTTGGACAACCGGTGAGTCGAACTGGGAGCCACCAGACGCTCGTTGAAAGGGGAGGCAGGATGAAGAGGTTGCGACGCAACTTCGCTCTGGCGGCGACCGCGATGGTGGTCATCGTAGCCGCCGCCGAACTACCATCGTCGGCCGCAGGCGGCGTCGGAGCGAAAGCGAACGTCTCGTCGGCGGGAACGTCCCGGGCCGCACAGAGCCGGACGAGGGCGTACTGGACACCGGCTCGTATGAGCCATGCCAAGGCCATGTCCATGGGCATCACGCAGGCTCAGGCCGCGGCTCTCGGGGCTTCGGGCGCGCCGAGTATCGGCAAGCCGGTCACGGTGGAGCCGACCGGAGGACGCGGCGTGCAGCCCGGTCCTTTGACGAGCCCCGTGCCCGCGGCCTGCTGTCCCGGCGCAGCCTACGCGTACCCCGCGCCGTTCACGCGATACGGCGTGTTCCCCAACAGCCAGTACAACGTCTATCCGTACCGAACCAACGGGAAGATCTTCTTCACGCAAGGCGCCAGCAATTTCGTGTGCTCAGGCACGGTCGTTTCGAGCGCCGGACATTGGCTCGTTGAGACGGCAGGGCATTGTGTCGCGAACGCCACGACACACACATTCTCGACGAATGTCCTCTTCGTCCCCGCGTACCGCAGCGGCAGCGCTCCATTCGGGACGTGGTCGGCCTCCAGGTTGTGGACGTCCACTGACTGGATCAACAACGGCAATCTCCGGAACGACCGGGGGTTCATCATCCTGGCCACGCTCAACGGCGTGAAGATCCAGGACCGGGTCGGAAGCGAGGGAATCCTGTTCAACCAGTCCTACCTGCAAGGGTTCACGGATTTCGGCTACCCACAGGCGTCTCCGTTCAACGGAGCCACCATGCAGGTGTGTACGTCTTCGACGGAGGAGACGGATCCGTTCATCGGCGGCGGTGGTTCCATACCGCTGGGCATCGGCTGTGACCAGACGGGCGGCTCGAGCGGGGGCGGATGGATCGTCCGTTTCAGCTCCGTCGGGGGCTACGTGAACGGCCACAACGATTACCAGTACACGAGCCCGGCGCGTCCGAGAGAGATGTTCAGTCCCTACTTCGATAACGCTGAACTCTCCCTCTACAATTGCGCGACGGATAACGTCTGCTAAGTGACGCTGGTCAATGTCGTTCGTAGGGAGGCCGGCCGATAGCCGGCCTCCCTAGGCCCACCGACTGACGGAGCACGACATGAACGCGAACCGTCCTGCCGCTTTGACGGCACTCACGCTCTCCGTGGTGATCCTCGTGGCCACGCTTGCCGCCGTCGTGTTTTCGTATCCGTGGCGGCGTTGTACGACCGCGTCGATCGAGACCGGAACCATCACATCGTGCTCTACGTCATGGTCCGACGGGAGACTCTTCCTGCTCATCGGAGGCCTCGCGCTCGCCGTCCTCGTGTTCGCACTGGCCGTTTTCCTGCGCCGTTCGCCCGCATCCCCTCGTAGCCATCGAGAGACATCGACATGAGTGCGACTACTCTGGCCATGGTGCGGCTCCTTCGCGACGAGGACGTGGCGGATCGTAATAGCAGCAGACGCTCGATCCGACGCATTAGAGTTGGTCGTCGATGTCAACGGCAGATAGATCTGTAGCTGATTTCGAAGTGGCGCCGGTGCCGCTGCGCGCGCTCGGGTTCGAGAAGGTGACGGTGGTGTTCGAGCAGCCTCCGGCGAGGTGAACCGCACACGGCTGCGCGAACTGGGATTCGAGCTCGGCGCTCGGGCCGAGGCTGGCGTGTCCGACGAAACGTGGTTCGCGACGGCGCCTGACGGCGCCCCCGTGGTGCTCAAGTGGTTCCCGGATGAGACTGTGGCTAAGCGTTATGCCGTGTTGCTCCCCGGCCTCGACGAGCTCAGATCACGTGGCGTCCCGGTGCCGGAGTACCCGCACGTCTTCGCCGTCGACGGCTGGACGCTGTCAGCGCAGCAGGTCCTGCCGGGCGCATCGGTGCGCAACCCGTCACCGGCGATGGTGGAGCAGGTGGTCGGGTGCGTCTCCGCCATGGCCGGTGTGGTCTGTCCGCTACCGGCGCCGGACCAGCGCCCCTGGGGTGCCGTCGTGCACACGCTCACCGTCGGCGTAGACGGGTGGGCGATGCACGAGCCGCTACGCACCGGGGGTGGACGCAGCGCGGCGGTGCTCGACCGGGTGGAAGCCGTCGGTGCCGACGCCGACCCGGCATGGTTCCCGACGGATGGGCTCGTGCACCTGGACCTGCACACCGACAACATCCTCGCCGGCGACGACGGCACCCTCACCGGGATCATCGACTGGGAGGGCGCGTGCGCCGGGGATCCCCGTTTCGATCTCGTCGCGTTCGCCTACGACCTCGACGGGCACGATCAACCGATCTGGGACCTCGTCGAGGCCACCGGCATTGAGCCGCGCGTACTTCGAGCGTACGTCGCCCACCACGCGCTACGGTTCACGTCCTGGCAGATCCGCCACCACACCAACGACGTGCGCCGCCAGCTCGACCGAGCCGAGCGCGTCCTCGATCGGTACGGGGCCTAGCGGCTAGCGAGTGGACCCAAGGGATTCGAACCCCTGACCTCTTGGCTGCCAGGTATCCACCGCTTAACGCTGTGCTGACCTGCGTTTATGCAGTTCGCGGTCGAGCGAAAGGGCCGAAGTTATCGGGTGGGCGCGGGGCCTCCGAAACGGAGAGCCGGGGTTCGGTGACCTCGTCCCCCGACGGCATCCGGCGTTCAACCGGTACTGCCGCCACGATGCCCGCGAAAACGACGACGGCACCCCTTTGCGAATAGCTGCCAAATGATATCGAAGGTGGGGGTCGGCGGGATCTTGACTCTGGCCACGATAGAGCAGAGCACGACCGCACCGCCACTGAGGGGAACGAACGTCACGAAACCGTCAGCAGCATTTCGGGATGAGCAGCAGAAACACGACCATGACCAAGAGGCCGGCGACGCCGATCCACCCAAGGACGATCCCGGCGGTCGCCATCTCGCGACCCCTCTGACGCTCACCTGAGTTGTCGATGTGTCCCCTCGCCTTATACCCGAAGATCAGCGCGAGGATCGAACCGACGCCGTAGAGGAACGTGATCCCAAGTATCAAGGAGGCGATCGCCAGTCCATTTGTTCGACGTTGTGGCGCTGAGATGACTGCGGTGGGGTCGTCACCGAGTGGTCGCGATGGAAGCTCAGTCGACGGAACGAGCTGCCGGGCGTCGTGACCACAGTATCGGCACGCGATCGCCGCGTCCTGGATCTCCTCGGCGCAGTATTGACACCTCTTCACCGCCCGACTCCTCGCTCCCATGCTCGTCGCCGTGAGAGGAACGACCGCCTCAGACTCGTGCATGCTGGGCGCCTGGTCAAGCGGCAGAAGCCGACACGTACCAGGTTGACATCGCCCGGATGGGTCGCCGGGGTATATGTTGCCCCCGATGAGCAAGAAGGCAGGGCTCTGGGCACTCGGGTCGGTCGCTCTTGGTGCCCTTTACGTCTTCGCCGCAACGAGGACCGCTTTCGGTTCGGGAGTTAGGTGCTCCTCGAACTTCTGGCCCGGCAACTGGGCAAGGCCCACCCACTGCGACGCGGCAGTGCTTGGCGGTCGCCTCGGTATTTCCGTCCTCGGTCTGACGATCTTCGGACTCTGCGGCCTCTTCGCCGAGCGTGGGGGGACGCCGGTGGTTCGGCTCATCGGTGGTCACGACGTTCGCCGTCGCGCACGGAACAGCGAATGGGCCTGTCGTGAATCGGGGTGCGGATTCTGGTCGTGGGACCTGGCGTCTGCCCGCGAACATCGCCTTGCCACTGGAGCCGTGCCGTCGGGCGTCGTTGGCGCTGTTTCCGCCCACGATCCATCCCCTGATGGATCTACTGACCTGCGGTGGACCCAAGGGGATTCGAACCCCTGACCTCTTGGCTGCCAGCCAAGCGCTCTACCAGCTGAGCTATGGGCCCGTTGGGGCGGAGTTTACCCCGAGGACGCTGCCTGCGGCCCAGCGTCCCATTCCACGCGGTCCGCATCCTTCCAGAGCCGTTCCAGGTCGTAGTACTCGCGTTCCTCTTGGCCGAAGACATGCACCACGACGTCAACGTAGTCGAGCAGCCACCAGCCGGCGTCGGGCTCGCCTTCGCGCCGAAGCGGCTTCACGCCTTGACCTTCCCTGAGGGAACCCTCGATCGCGTCGATGACGCTTCGGCCTTGCCGCTGGGTGCCGGCGGAGCAGATCACGAAGAAGTCGGTGATGACGATGATGTCGTGGACGTCGAGCACCACGATGGCGGTGGCCTGCTTCTCAGCAGCTGCCCGCGCGGCGGCGATCGCCACATCCCTGCTGGGTGGCAGCGTCCGCGGCGCCCCGTGCACATCCGTCACTTGAAGTCCTTCCCCACGATGATCTTCACGTCTCCGACCCCTGATGGTACCGAGGACACCGTGATGGCCCCGACACCCAGCGCTCGGCGAGCTCGCTTCGCGACTCCCGCCCAGTCCGAACCCAGGGCCACGATCGCGGTTCGCTGGAGCGAGAACGACTGCGCATTCGTCGATAGCACCACTCGGAATCCGGCGGGGATCAGCCGTGCAGCCACATCGGCACCCACGCCCGGTACGCCGTTCCCGTTCTGTACCAAGACGGGAACGGGGGCGTCCCGGGAGGCCAGGGAGGCCCGAGCCAAGGTGTCGATGGCCGAAAGGTCGGGAGCCTGCACTAGCCCACCGACGCTCGTGACGGGCAGCGCAGTGGGTCTGGCGCCGTGGGCTGCCGCGAGCAGGCGAGACACCGCGACCGCATCGTCGGTATCCACCAACGCGGCGGGCGAGAGCGGCAGGCGTTCGGTCAGCAATGCGGTAGAGAACGCGCCCCATCGCGACGCCGCCGTGCCTTGCGGACCGGTCAGATACGCCGTCACCTGCGCACCGGTGAGCGTCACCACGCCGGGACCGATGGTGGTCCCGTGAGCGATGAACCCTCGGCCCAGATCCATCGTGAGCCCGCCGGCTTTCCGGACGGCTTGAGCGATGGACTGCGCCGAGGCGACCGCGAAATGACGCACCCACACCCCGAGCGTGTTCGACACGCCGACGCGGACGGTCGCACCGTCCAGTTGCGCGAAGGTCTCCATGTCGACTTCGCCCATCCCGGGGACAACTTGCGTGAGCCGCTGGGGGAAGGAGATCGCCACCGGCCCGTCCGCGCGCCCCACCACCAGGATCATCGGTCCCGAGCCTCCGGTGATAGACAAGACCGCGAGTTCTGCAGCATCGCGCGTTACGCGCACGGTCGATGGATGGGGACCGGGAGGCGTGCGAGCCACGACCGTCGCGACGCCGGCCCTCGTCCAGGCGTAGACCCCTGCGACCAACACGATGATCATCGTGACGATCGCCTCCGCGCGCCGCGACCGTTGCCGGCGTTCGTTCCGCTCGGTCCGCGACGGCAGCGTGACATCAGTGACGCCAGGGACGCCGGGCACCCCCGTCACCGGTAGAGGCCCGCCTTCTCGATGTAGGTCTTCACGCCCTCCGGCAGGAGGTAGCGGATGGGCCGTCCCGAGGCTACCCGTGCCCGGATGTCCGTCGAGGAGATGGCGAGCGCGGGGATCTGCATCACGATCACCGCCGGGTGCTCATCGGGCGTCTTCGCGGTGAATGCGTCCAGGTCATACCCCGGGCGCGTCGCGGCGATGAACTGCGCCAGATCGAACAGCTCCGTCGGATCCTTCCAGTGGAAGATCTCGAGCACGGCGTCCGCGCCGGTGACGAAGAAGAGATCGACGTCGGAGCCTAGTTCGCTCCTGAGGTCGCGGAGCGTGTCCACCGTGTACGTCGGCCCGTCGCGATCGACCTCCATGCGGGACACGCGGAACTTCGGGTCGCTCTCCGTCGCGATAACCGTCATGCGGTACCGATCCTCCGCCGGTGAGACGTCCGCCTGCTCCCTCATCCACGGGTCCCCCGTGGGGACGAACACCACCTGATCGAGCTGGAACTGGTGCAGGGCCTCCTCGGCGGTGACCAAGTGGCCGTAGTGGATGGGGTCGAAGGTTCCCCCCATCACTCCCAGACGTGGCCTCACGTCAGCCATCCTACGCCCGCCCGCTACGCTCGAAGCCACGCGTCCAGATCGTCGATGTGCTTCCGGTAGTGAAGGGGCCCGCTCTCCTCGAACCACTCCCACGCTTCAGGGGTGACCACGTCCAGCGCGCCGAACGCCGCCCGCGCTTCCTCTCGGGCTGCGGCGAACGCGGTGCGAACCGTCGCCGCGTCCATGTCACGCGAGCGCTCGAACCCTTCCGCATTGATCGTCTCGATGTCCAGCGCGTTCTCTCCCGCCGCATCGAATCTGCCGGCGGCGATGCTGTGCAGCACGCGCCTGCAGTCCTGGAGCCAGTACGCCACGTGGAACATCGCGTCCTTCGCCGACCACCCGGCCGGAGTGAGCGTGGGCTCCTCGAACCGTTCGGCGGACACTCGCGCGAATGCGTCGAGCAGGCGGGTCCATCCATCGGCTTCCTCTCGGAGGAGACGCTCGACGTCCACGGCTATCCCTCCCCTTCCGCAGGCTCCTCGGCGGCCTCGCCGGGCTTGCGATCGGGAAGGAAGTCGAAGGCGAGATCGCGGATCCGGACCTCCTGCCCCGTGCGCGCGCCCAGGGCGACCAGCCGTCGTTCCACGCCCTCACGGATCAGGCGGCGTTGGAGGCGTTCGATCTGGCGGTCGTCATCCATGTCGGTTTCCATGACCCATCGTTCTACACCGCGGCCCGCCACTCGCCAGCCACCGTCGTCCTCGCGCTCGATGGTGAACCGAGGCCTGCCCGGACGAAGCACCACGTAGGGAGCGCGGTCGGCGGAGAGATCCTCTCCTTCTTTCGCGAGGAGTCCCAGACGTTCCAGAAGTGCCTCGAGACCGTCGCCGGTCATCGCGGACACCGGGAGCGTCGCCGGGTGCAACGCCGAGGCTCGCTCCAGGGCATCGTCCACGAGGTCCGTCTTCGAGCCGACGATGATCGCGGGGCGTGCGGCAAGTTCGGGGTCGTAGGCGGCGAGTTCGTCGGTGAGCGTCTCGAGGTCGGCGGCGGGATCCTCGGCGGAGAGATCGATCACCAACACGAGAGCGCGGCACCGCACGATGTGGCGGAGGAACCGGTGGCCGAGGCCTTTGCCCTCAGACGCGCCCTCGACGAGCCCCGGGATGTCGGCGACCACGAACCGGTCGGAATCCTCACCCGCTACGCCGAGGTTGGGTGTGAGTGTGGTGAACGGGTAGTTGGCGATCTTCGGCTTGGCAGCGGTCAGCCTGGAGAGCAGCGTCGACTTGCCCGCGTTGGGAAGGCCCACCAATCCGATGTCGGCCACGGTGCGGAGCTCGACACGCAGGCGGCGCTCCTCACCCTCCTCTCCGGGCTCGGACCCTCTGGGCACACGGTTGCGCGGACTGGCGAACGCCGTGTTGCCGCGGCCGCCCCGTCCGCCGTGCGCCACGACCACGCGAGCGCCGGCGCCGACCAGGTCGCCGACCAATCCGTCCTGGTCGAACACCACCGTCCCATCGGGTACCGGGATCACCAGGTCAGCGCCGCGGGCGCCGTCACGATTCGCAGAACGTCCGCCGGTGCCCGGCTTGGCCATCTGGTGCGGGTGTTCGCCGAGCCAGGTGAGGTCATGTGTCCCGGCGGTCACCTCGAAGATGATCGACCCACCGTCACCTCCGCTGCCCCCGTCGGGGCCACCGCGAGGCTTGTAGGGCTCGGAGTGCAGCGAAGCCGAGCCGTTGCCACCCCGGCCGGCCTTCGCGTACACGGTGCATTCGTCGACGAACCCCATCTGTCTCCTCAGCCTAGGTGGTCATGATGCCGGGCGACCGGCGATGATGAGCCGATGCCCGAACCCGTGAACGTGTGGCTCGTCCCTCTGGGTCGCAACAACCAGGAGGAAGTCCCCGGCCGGTTGTCCCTTGAGCCGCTCGAGCTCGTCTTCGATGTCGAGGGCAGCGCGCCCGGGTCGGAGCGGCTCTCGCTGTCCCAGATCAAGAAGGTAGGAAGGGTTCACGGCTCGCCCATCCTCATGCTGACCCACCTGGCCGAAGGCGAGACCCTTCGGACCGCCTTCTACTTCTCCAAGCCGCCGCCCGTCCCCTCGCGCCGTGGCGCGACCTCGAGCGCCGATCGGCCCGCGGGATCGACCTCCCTCCGTAAGACCGGGAAGCGCCGCGACATGCGATCCAACGCCGGCTATCTCACCCGTTCGAACATCGCGAAGAGGGATCTGGTCCGGGAGTGGGAAGCAGCCGTTCGCGAGGCGGTTCGGGAGGCGAAAGGCTAGGCAGGAACCACCGAGGCGAACTTCCGGCCTCGGGATTCCAGGAACGTCACGGTTCCGGTTCGGAGCGCGAACAACGTGTCGTCGCCGCCCTTGCCCACGCCGTCACCGGGATGGATCTTGGTCCCCCGCTGGCGAACGATGATGCTTCCGGCCGGCACAAGCTGACCCCCGTAAGCCTTGACGCCCAAGCGCTTGGAGTTGGAATCGCGTCCGTTGCGGGATGAACCGCCACCCTTTTTATGTGCCATAAGACCTCCAGGCTAGCAAACTCAGGCCTCGGCCTTGGGCTTCGCGGCCTTCTTCGCAGTGCCCATGGAGACGGTCTCGATCTCGAGCATCGTCAGAAGCTGTCGGTGCCCGCCACGCTTCGCATAGCCGGTCTTTGGCCGGTACTTGAAGATCTTGACCTTGTCGCCCTTCTGCTCGCCGAGGGGCTTCGCCGTCACCGAGGCCTTGGCAGCCTCCGCTCCCACGTGGGTCTTGCCGTCGTCGTCCACGACCAGGATGGGCTGGAACGTGAGGGTCTTTCCCTCGTGGACGAGCTTCTCCACCTCGATGACGTCGCCGGGTTTCACCTTGTGCTGCTTGCCGCCAGTCTTGATCACCGCGTACATGGATCTCCTTAGGCTTCGTAGTTGACGATGATGCCCCGGCCTTCACAGGTGGGACAGGTCTCGGAGAACGATTCAACCAGACCGCCGGACACTCGCTTGCGGGTGACCTGCATGATGCCCAGCGGGCCGATCTCGAACACCTGCGACCTGGTCTTATCGATGGCCAGGGCCTCACGCATGGTGTCCTCGACCTGCTTCTTGTTCTTCTCCAGGAGCATATCGATGAAGTCGATGACGATGATCCCGCCGATATCGCGGAGCCGGAGCTGGCGAGCCACTTCGGAGGCTGCCTCCAGGTTCGTGTTCTTCACCGTCTCTTCGAGGTTCGTCTTGCCGACCGCTTTGCCGGTGTTCACGTCGACGATGGTCATGGCTTCGGTTCGTTCGATGATGAGGTAGCCGCCGGAGGGCAGCCAGACCTTGCGGTCCAGCGCCTTGTGGATCTGTTCCACGATCCGATGCTCTTCGAACGCGGGGAGCTTCCCGGTGTGGAGGGAGATCTTCGGCGCCAGGTCGGGGGCGACCTCGTTCACGTAGCCCATGATCTTGTCGTAGACGGGTCGCGAGTCGGTGACCAGCCCCTTGTACTCCTCGTCGTTGAAGAGATCACGGAACACACGAACGGTGAGTTCGGGCTCCTCGTAGAGGACCGCCGGCGCCTTCGCCTTCTTCGCCTTGCGGTTGATCTCATCCCATTCGCGAACCAGGCGCTGCAGGTCGGTGGTGAGGGCCTCTTCGGACGCCCCCTCCGCGGCCGTGCGAACGATGATGCCGTGGCCGTCCGTCTTGACCTTCTTGATGATCCCCTTGAGGCGCTTGCGCTCGTCGTCGGGCAGTCGGCGGCTGATACCGCTGACGGCCTGATCGGGTGCGAGCACCAGAAACCGTCCGGGCATGGAGACCTGCGCGGTGAGCCGCGCTCCCTTGCCACCCATCGGATCCTTGGTCACCTGGACCATGACGGCCTGCCCCGACTTCAGGATCTGCTCGATCCTGGGGGCGGGACCCTCAAGGTCTTCGGGCGTGTAGTTGACCTCGCCGGCGTAGAGGACGCCGTTGCGCCCCCGGCCGATGTCGACGAACGCGGCCTCCATCCCGGGGAGCACGTTCTGCACCCGGCCCAGATAGACGTTGCCGACCATCGACGTGGCCCCGGTGCGGGTCACGTAGTGCTGCACCAGGGTGTCCTCTTCCAGGACGGCGATCTGATCCCGGTCACCGTGTTCGGTGATGACCATGAGCTTGTCGGTGATACGCGGCGGGGTGGGCATCGGGTCGCGACGCCGACGACCATCTCGGCCTCCGACACGTCCGGTGCGGGAGCGGCTGCTCCTGATCCCGCGGGTCGAGCCACCGGCGGCGATGTGGGCCTCGAGCGACTTCTCGCTGGAGGACCGGCCACCGGTGGGTCGTTCGGTCTTGGGAGCCTCGGCCTGAGGCTTGGAAGATCCGGTCCCCCGGCGACCCCTGCGTCGGTTTCGCGACGCCGTACCGGTCGCCTCCTGATCGGGCAACGCGTCCTCGCGTTGCGAATCGGAGCTGTCGGTCATGGGGGCGTCGTCGTCCAGGTTCCGGTCGAGGTCTTCATCGGTTCGGGACGCCTTCGGTTGCGACCGCTGGCCTTGGGCCTGACTCTGGCCCTGACTCTGGCCTTGACTCTGGCCCTGACCGGTTCCTTTGCCGCGACCGCGGCCCCCACGGCTCCGTCGGCGAGGCGCTCCAGTTCCTTCAGAGGATGTGGCTTCCTGGCCCTCACCGGAGGATGCGCTGCGATCCGAGGAAGGGCCGTCGTTGTCGGAGGGTTCACGCGGTGTGCGTTGGCGATCCCCTTGGGGCTTGCGCTCCGTCTGTCCCGATGCGGGGCGACGGGCTCGCGTTCGCGTCGTTGCCGCCGCCCGCTCCCGGTTGGGTGCGTCATCGGCCGATGCAGGCGAGTCGCCGTCGCTGTCGGTATCGGTGTCGTCCCCTGCAGGCCGAGACCCAGCGCCGGTTCCTCTGCCCCCACGTCCACGTCCACCGCGACGGCGACGGGCGGCGCTTGAGCCGTCCGTGTCGTTGGGAGATCCCTCCCTTTCGCCGGAACTGGAGCGGTCGTCGGTGTAATCGTCCAACTCTCGTTCGGGCCTGGAAGGGCTTGCCGGCCGAGGGAGCCGCGTGATGACCGCTGGTTCCTGGATGCCGAATTTCGGCGCACTGGGGCGGGGCGGTCGCGGAGCCTGGGGCGCCGCCTCTTGAGAGGCAGGCGTAGCCGGTGTTGCCGGCGCTTCAGGTGTTGCGGTTGCTGCTGGCGTTGCTGGCTCTGACGTCGTTGACGCCTGAACCTCTGTCTCCCGATCCATCAGGAGCTCTCCCTTCGCTCAAGGCGAGAGGGCCGACCGGGCTGGAGCGTGTGGGTGCGTGTGCGTCACCGGCCTGTTCGCCGGTCCGTGCGCCCGTGCTGCGGCGGTCCGTCCGCCGCGCACCGGTCGCGCGCGCGTTACCGCGCACCCGGAACGTCCTGACTCCGGCGCTCGCGTACCGAACGTTCCGCGAACCTGCTCTCGCACACTCGCGGCGCGGTCGCGCGCCACCTCGACTTTCCTTCGATCCTGCCGGGGCGCCGCTTCGGAGGGCTGCGGCCTGGCAGGCACGTCTGTAAAGAGGATAGCAGTTGGGACCCTGCCCTGTTTCTATCCGGCGCACCTGCCGTGCGACCTAGTTACCCCTGACCAGGGATCTTTGCCTTGTCCCCCGGCAGAAAGGCCCCAGCGACCGATAGGCAGTGCCCCCCAAGACACCGACACTTCCATCGATGGCCCAGAGGAATTCCCCACCCTTGGCTTCGCGTGTGCGCGTTCTCGTCGTTGACGATAATGCGGGCTTCCGCGATTCCCTCCTTGCCCTCCTAGACACGGATGAACTCCTGGTAGTCGGCCAGGCTTCCTGCGGCAAAGACGCCATAGACCTGGTGCGAGCTACGTTGCCCGACGTGGTCCTGATGGATGTCCGCATGCCCGACATGGACGGGATCGAGACCACCCGGCGTCTGAAAGCGCTCGATCCGCGGATCGGCGTGGTGGCCCTCACCGGGAACGACGATCAACGAGCGGTCCGCGACATGCTGGTGGCTGGCGCCTCGGGCTACGTCCTCAAGGATTCCGACGGCGACGAGATCCTGAGCGCCGTGCACGCGGCCGCCCGCGGCGGCGGGGTCATCTCTCCGGAAGTAACGCCGACCGTCATCGAGGAACTCACCGAGGCCCTGGAGCGCGAACGCCGCCGGATCCGTCAGCTGGAGATCGCGCAAGAGGCGCTGCTGGAACGGGCGGCGCGCCGGCACGAACTGGTCTCCCGGCTCGGTCACGAACTCAGGACCCCCGTCACCGTGATCCTCGGCATGGCGCAGACCCTCGGACACCCAAGTGCGACCGAGGCCGAGCGCACCGAGATGCGGGAGCGACTCATCATCCGGGCCCAAGACCTGGCACGCCTGGTCGAGCGGTTCGAGGCAGCCGTCGAGGCGGGGATGACGGAATGGGCAGACGTGGTGGATGTGGCGAAGTCGGTCGCCCGCGACCATCCCCGGGTGATCGTCGACGCGCCGGTGTCCCCGCTCATGGCGAGTCTCAACCGGCAGGCTGCGCGCCGGATCGTGGAGGAGCTAGTCGAGAACGCCATCGCCTTCTCCCCCGCCGACCGGGACGTGTTCGTCCGCGTCTCCATCCGGGGCAGTTCGCCGGAGGTTCGGGTATCGGACCGCGGACAGGGCATCGACCCTCAGCTGGCCGAGAGGATGTTCGCGCCGCTGGAGCAAGGGGAGGGGCTGAATACCAGGACGCATCAGGGCGCAGGACTCGGGTTGGCGCTCGCTCGGATGTCCGCGAGAGCCATGGACGGGGATGTCACGCTGGAACGCACGGGGGCCGAGGGCTCGACATTCCTCTGGACCCTTGCCTCCGCCGGTTGACCCCTACTTGAACCGGCGCATGTGGATGTTCAGCAGCAGCCCCACCGCAACGAAGTTCGCCATGGTAGCGGTGCCCCCGTAGCTCACCAGCGGTAACGGGATCCCGGTGATGGGCATGATCCCGATCACCATGCCGATGTTCACAAACATCTGGATCGAGAACATCCCGGCGATCCCCGCAGCGACGTAGGTTCCGAAGGGATCCTTCGCCAGGTAGCTGATCCTGATGGCTCGCCAGATGAGCACCGCGAAGAGGAAGAGCAACACCATGGCCCCGACGAACCCGAACTCCTCCCCCGCCACCGTGAAGATGAAGTCCGTGTACTGCTCGGGCACGAACTCCAGGTTCGTCTGGGTGCCCTTGAGGTAGCCGGAACCGAGGAGGCCGCCCGAACCAACTGCGATCTCCGCCTGGGCCTTGTTGTAGTTGGTGGTGAGGCTATTGTTCGCCGGATCCAGGAACCCGGTGAGACGAGCCAGTTGGTAATCCTTGATGACGCCGAGTTGGAACGCGAGGGCGATCATCACGACGGCGGCGACAGCGACAGCGGCCAAGTGGCGTCCCTTGGCTCCGGCCACAACCAGGATCCCGACGCTGAGGGCGACCAACACGATGGTAGTTCCGATATCGGGTTGGATGAAGACCAGGACCATCGGGACTCCGGCCACCAGACAGACCCGGAGCGTGTCGCGCAGCAGCGGCTCGGGGTTCCGAAGTTCGGACAGGATGGCCGAGAGCATGATGCAGAGCGCGATCTTCGTGAACTCGGACGGCGTGAACTGGAAGCCGGCGAACTGGAACCACCGCTGCGCACCGAGCGTCGTGGTGCCGACGCCGGGGATGCGGACAAGGACCAGCATCGTGAGCGCTGCCGCGTAGATGAATCCGGCATAGACCTTGAAGAAGCGGTAGTCGACCAGCGCCACCAGCAGCAGCAGGATGAGCCCGATGACCATCGCGGTGACCTGCTTCTTCACGAAGTACATCGGGTCACCGCCGGTTGCGACGAGTCTGGCGTGCTTGGAGGAATAGATCAGGAACAGACCGATGATCGCGAGCGCGCTCGCCGATCCAAGGAGGATGGGATCGAGGTGACGGATCGGCCGTCGTTCATCGGCGAAGGTCCGTCCGGCGACCAGATCCATCAGGGGGCTCCTGTGATCGGATTCGTCTGTGGCACGTGGAAGAGACCCTCCATGATGTGGCGAACGATCGGCGCGGCCGTGATACCGCCGAACCCACCCTGCTCAACCATCGCCACCACCACGTACTTCGGGTTGGCGGCCGGTGCCATCCCCGCGAACCACGCCGTGTCCTGGTGCGGAGGGCGCTGGGCGGTGCCGGTCTTGCCGGCTACCTGTATCGGGAAGTTCGCGAACGCAGTCCCTGCCGTGCCTCCGGCTGACGTCACCCCAGTCAAGGCGCTGCGCACGAACGCGATCTCCTGCGAGGTGTACGGGATGGAGTGACACTTGGGTTGGATGGTTTTGACGGTCTTCCCGTCCGGCCTTTCGATCCGCGCAGTGAGGTGGGGCCGACAGATGCTTCCGCCGTTGGCGATGGCGCTGTAGGCGGTGGCCAGCTGCAATGGCGTTACCGCAACGGAATCCTGGCCGACCGCAGTGAGGATCGAATGACCGGCGAGCCACCCGTTCGGATAGACATCCTTGTGTTGTAAGGCGTAGTCGAATCCGGGAAGGATCCCGGCCGGCTCGTACGGCAGATCGACACCGGTCGGAGAGCCGAAACCAAACGGCAACAGGTCGCTGGTCAGGAAGTCCATTCCTTGCCCCGCGGCCCTGCTCTTGTCGTAGAAGTCGGCTCCGAACTTATAAAACACGGTGTCGCACGACACCTTCAGGGCTCCCGCAAGCGTCAAGTACGTCCCCGCTGCAGTGGGCTCGAAGTTGCTGAAGACGTGCTGGGTCGGGTCATTTGGATAGGAGTAGGTACTTGGGCAGAGATAGGACCCCCGTTCGCTGGCGACACCGCTCTTAAGTGCGGATAGCGCAATGAAAGACTTGAAGGTCGAACCTGGCGCATAGACCTGGGCTTCAGCACGATTGATGAGTGGCTGCCCGTCCTTCGTCGTGAAGTGTTCGTGGAACTTGCCCCCGGTGATCCACGTCGGGTCATAGCTCGGCCACGAGGCGATCGCCACGATCGCACCGGTCTGTGGATCCATGACCACCGCTGCGCCTGCATTCGCGTGCAATAAGGCTCCGGTGGAGGAATCTGCCACGCTCCGGGCTGTCATGATGCCACTCTGGAGCTGTTCTTCGACCAGTTTCTGGATGTTCGCGTCGATCGAAAGGTAGACGTTGTCACCGGGCTTCGGGGGTTCGCTTCCGATCGTCTTGATCTGCTTGCCCGCGGCGTTGACCAAGTAGAAATCCTTGCCTTTCGTGCCTTGTAGATAGTGCTCGTACTGCTTCTCGAGTCCGTCCCTGCCGACGATGTCATTCGGGTCGTAGCCCTGGAACGCGGGGTCTGCGATCTGCGTCTTGTCTATCGGACCGATGTACCCGAGGATGTGCGCCGCCAAGGTTCCCTGTGGATAGTCGCTCACCGGTGCCTCGATCACGCGCACGCCGGGGAACTGTTGGGCGTGCTCGGCAACGTAAAACGACACCTCCTTCGGCACATCAGAGGCGACCGGGATGGGGGCGTACGGGTAGTACTTCGGATCGGCCAGACTCGCCTGGAGGGTGGAGAGCTTCTTGTGGAGGAGGCTCGCGAGGCGAGTAAGGACCGCCGTCTTGTTCGGCCCGAGTTCTTGTTGGTTCACCTGGACTTGAAGGCTCTGCCTATTCCCGACCAGGAGCGTGCCGTGAGCGTCGAAGATATTGCCCCGGGAAGCGGGGGTGAGCACCGTCCTGGTCCGGTTCGTCACCTTGGTGTGTTTGTACTTGTCTGCGGCCAAGACTTGGAGGAACCACAGGCGCGTGGTGAGTCCGATGAACATCACCACGACAAGGAGGGCGAGGATGCGGAGGCGTCCACTCGTTCTATCCATCTAACGCCTCGCCCGCAGAAGGCCAACGTGTCGCGAGTTCGCCAGGGCGCGACGGAGTAGCGGATAGAACACGGGAGTGAGCACGCCGCCGTAGATCCCGGCGAAGATGGCCACCTTCGCGTCCTGGCCGAACCCGGGATTGGTCTGTCCGACCAGGAATGTCGTGACCTCGTGGAACGCGACACCCGCAGCGGTCCCGGCCGCCACAAGGAGGGTGGGGAGCAAGGGCGACGGGGAGGAAACGTAATCGCGTGCCAGTCCCATCGTGTATCCGAGCAACGTGAGGGTGAGCGCTGTCACGCCCTTCGGCCCCGGGATCAGGAAGTCCTGCGCCATGCCCGCAGCGAACCCCACGATGGCGCCCTCGCGCGGCCCTTCGAGGACGGCCACCACCACCGTCACCAGATACATCAGTTCAGGTCTCACGCCCAGGAGCTTGATCTGCGAGAACACCGTCGACTGCAGGAGCAGTCCGGTGATCACCAGTACTGCGATGGTCACGCCTCGTCGAAACACTCAGCCCCCGCTTCCGGTCTCGATGACGGCCACGTAGTCCAGGTTGGAAAGGTCGACCGCCGGCTGCACCTCAACGAAGAGGTTGGGGTCGCCGGTTTCTGCAGGCAGCGTGCGGGACACAGTTCCGATGACGATCCCCGATGGGAAGAGACCGGCCTGCCCGTTGATGACGTAGCGCTTGGTCAAGACGGCATCGCCTGCCTGCACTTCGCTGCCGACATCGACGAGGTTCATCTTGAGGTAGTCAGAACCCAATCCTTCACCTTGCACCTGACCGGTGGCTCCGGTCGATGCGAGCTGTGCGGCGGCACCGAAGTCCTGGTCGTTCACGAGTTGCACTGCCGCCGTCGTCGGCGTCACGCTGATGATCTTGCCCACCAGCCTCGCGCCGTCGGGTCCACCGGTGACGACAGGCATGTTGACCCCGATACCGGATGTCGACCCCTTGCCGATGGTCAAGCCGGAATCGTCATTGGACAAACCGTCCGCGATGACGTCGGCCTGCACCATTGTCGAGGGGAACTGATCGACGACCTCCGCCTGCAGCTCGAGCTCTTTGAGCCGCCGCTGCAATTCGGCGATCGCGGCCAACTGCGCCTTGTTGTCGAGGACCTGTTGATTGAGCCGGTCGATGGTCTGCTGGTTGGTCGGCAAATGGGCGAGACCGTTGAAGAAGTTCCCGACCGGCCGGGTCACCGCGGTGACCGCGCGCTGGAGCGGCGCCATCGCTCCGGACATCATCCTTCCCACGCCTGAGAGGGGACCGTTCTCCGGCTGGTGGTAGTCGAGACTGATGACGCCGATCGAGACGGCGACGAGGATGAAGACCAGCAATCTGGTGCTTCTTCCTCGGGGGCGGACTACCATGCCGGGCTACTACCGCCGGCTCGGGCTCACCAGGACTCGTTGCAGGACTTCGAATTCCTCGAGGCACTTGCCCGAGCCCAGCACGACAGCCTGCAGGGGGCTGTCGGCGATGCGAACCGGCATGCCGGTCTCGTGGCGAAGGCGCTTGTCCAAGCCGCGCAAGAGCGCACCACCGCCCGTGAGGACGATGCCGCGGTCCATGATGTCGGCTGAGAGCTCCGGAGGTGTTCGGTCGAGCGTCGTCTTGATGGCATCGATGATGGCGTTGACCGGTTCCTCGATCGCGCGACGGATCTCCTCCGCCGTGATCGTGATGGTCTTCGGCAATCCGCTGACCAGGTCACGCCCTTTGATCTCGGCCACGAGTTCTTCCGGCATCGGGAAGACACTCGCGATCGCAAGCTTGATGGCTTCGGAGGTGCGCTCTCCGAGCAGCAGCGAATATTCCTTCTTGACGTGTTGGATGATCGCTTCGTCCAACTCGTCGCCGCCGATGCGGATGCTGGTGCTGGTGACGATCCCCCCGAGCGAGATGACGGCCACCTCGGTGGTCCCTCCCCCGATGTCGACGACCATGTTCCCGGTGGGTTCGTGGATCGGGAGTCCGGCGCCGATGGCTGCGGCCATCGGCTCCTCGATGATGTAGGCGCGACGGCTCCCGGCAGCGATCGTTGCTTCCTCCACCGCGCGCTGTTCCACCCCGGTGATACCGGAGGGAACGCAGACCACCACCCTCGGCTTGGCCAGCAGGCGGCGCTTGTGCACACGTTGGATGAAGTACCGAAGCATCTTCTCGGTCACGTCGAAGTCGGCGATGACGCCGTCCTTCAATGGACGAACAGCCTGGATGTGACTCGGGGTGCGGCCGATCATGCGCTTGGCCTCTGCACCCACGGCGAGGATAGCTCCAGTCAGGGTGTTGATCGCGACAACTGACGGCTCGTTGAGCACGACGCCACGTCCACGCACATAGACCAGCGTGTTCGCGGTGCCGAGGTCGACGGCCATGTCACGACCAAGGAACCCTAGAACTCCCTCCGAACCCTGCGGACGGTTCGTGGAAGAAGAGGAATGTTGAACCCTATCGGCCATGGGATTCTGCGCCTCATTCAACAGGACTCGCTCTGGCGTGGCAACCTGTGGCTATGGAAACCACGCACCCAACATACGCCCTGGTCTTCCCCGGGCAAGGATCGCAGTTCATCGGGATGGCCGATGCGTGGAGCACACATCCTGCGGGCAAGCGGGTCTTGGAAGAAGCATCTGATTCGCTCGGGACCGACATCGGGGCGGGATCACATGACGAAGACGCGATGGCGCGGACGGCGTTCGTGCAGCCGGCGTTGCTCGCCTGCGGCGTCGCTGCATTCGAGGTATTGCGCGCAGAGGGCCTGTCGGAGACCGCGATCGTAGGGGTGGCGGGGCATTCGCTCGGTGAGTTCGCGGCGCTCGTCGCTGCAGGCGTGCTGACACTTCCCCAGGCGCTCGAGGTCGTGGTGATACGCGGTGCTGCGATGCAGCGCGCCGGGGAAGAACGCGCCGGAACCATGAGTGCGCTCCTCGGTGTCGGCACCGCCGATGCCGAGGGGCTCTGCGACCAGGCTCGTCAAGATGACGTTCTCTTGGTGGCGAACCAGAACTCGCCGGCTCAGGTGGTCATCAGCGGCAGCGTGCCCGCGATCGAACGCGCGGAAGCGCTCGCGAAGGAGCGGAAGATCCGGGCCATCCGGCTGAACGTGGCCGGCGCCTTCCACTCTCCTCTTATGGAACCGGCCGCGGAACCGATCATCGCCACGCTCGGTGGCTTCGAGTTCCGTATGCCGCGTTTCCCGATCGCGGAAAACGTCACCGGAGAACTGGTGCGCGATCCGGCACAGATTCGTGAACTGCTTGGCCGTCACGTGCTTTCCCCCGTTCTGTGGGAGTCATGCGCGCGTTCGCTCGCCGCGGCCGGCGCAACGACCTTCGTCGAATGCGGAGCCGGCGACGTCTTGACCAAGCTTGCGAAGCGAGTGGTTCCCGATGCTCGGGCGACCGCCGTAGGTTCGCCGGAGGCTGCCCGGGCGCTCATCGCCGAGCCCGCCGCATAGCCCTCGGATACGAGCAGGCCCCTCCCCCGTCCGATATCCTCGGCCGCGTGACCCGCACCGCAGCCATCGCCGGCGTTGGATCCGCGCTCCCCCCCAACCGCGTGCCCAACAGCTACTTCGAATCCCTGGTCGATACCTCCGACGAGTGGATCCAAGACCGGACGGGCATCGCCGCACGACACTTCGCCTCGGAGGGGCAAACCACCTCTGACCTGGCAGAACAGGCCGCGCGGCTGGCGCTGAAGAGCGCCGGGATCGGGCCGGAACAGCTCGACATGATCATCGTTGCCACGTGCACCGGAGATACCCCCATCCCCTCGACGGCCGTCTGGGTGCAGCGGAAACTGGGCATCCGATGTCCCGCGTTCGATGTGAATGCGGCGTGCGCCGGGTTCTCCTACGCCATCTCCACGGGGATCGCGTTCGTGCAATCGGGCGTGGCGGAGACCGTTCTGGTCATCGGCGCCGAGGTGCTTTCCCACGTGCTCGACTTCACCGACCGAACCACGTGCGTGCTGTTCGGCGACGGAGCGGGAGCGGTGATCCTCAGGCCGACCGAGACGGGCGGCGTGGAGGGTTCGATCCTGGGCGCCGACGGCACCGCGGCCGAGATCCTCCTCATCCCCGGCGGTGGCTCGCGCATGCCGGCAACCGCGGAGAGCGTCGCAGCTCACGTACATTCCATCCGTATGCCGAACGGCCGCGAGGTGTTCAAGCGCGCGGTCGTGGAGATGGCAGCGGCGTGCCGGCAGCTCCTGGAGAAGTCCGGCTACACCGCCGACGACGTCGACATCTTGATCCCTCATCAAGCGAACGCGCGCATCATGGTCGCGGTGGCCGAACGACTCGGCATCACCGGCGATCGCGCCGTGATCGACGTCGCAGAGGTGGGCAACACGTCGGCCGCCTCCGTTCCCATCGCGTTGGATCGCGCGTGGCGCGCCGGCCGGATCAAGGAAGGCGACCTGGTCCTGCTCACGAGCTTCGGTGCGGGGTTGTCGTGGGGCGCGAGTCTCATCCGCTGGACCATGAGGGAACCCGCATGAACAAGGTGGCTGTGGTCACCGGCGCCACGCGCGGGATCGGCCGTGCAGCCGCGGAACACCTCGCGGCCGCCGGATGGACCGTGGCCATCGGATACCGGAGCGACGAAACCGCCGCCAAGGAAACGTTGGATGCCCTCGAGGCCATCGGTACCCCCGGCCTCACCGTCTACCTAGACACGACCGACGAAGCCGGCGTGACCGAGGCGTTCCGCCGCGTGACCGCCGAGGCCGGGAACGTGACCGGCCTGGTGAACAACGCCGGCTTCAGCCAGGACGGACTGCTCCTCAAGTACAACATGGAGACCTACGACACGGTCATGGCGACGAATGTTCGCGGCGCGTTCCTGTGCTCACGGGCCGCGATGCGTGGCATGTTGCGGGAGAGGTTCGGGCGGATCGTGAATATGTCCTCCGCCGTCGCGCTGCGCGGGAACGCCGGGCAGACGGTGTACGCGGCGTCCAAAACGGCGTTGCTCGGTCTCACGACGTCCCTGGCACGCGAGGTCGGGAGCAAAGGCATCACCGTGAATGCGATATGCCCAGGCCTGGTCGACACCGAGATGACGTCGTACCTGGACGAACGCGCCCGTGCCTTCTACATGGACCAAACCCCGATAGGCCGAACGGCCACGCTGGAAGAAGTGGCAGCGGTCGTCGGATTCCTCATGTCGGAGGAGGCGTCATACGTCAACGGCGCGGTGATCCCCGTGGACGGCGGACTCACAGCGTAGTCGTAACCCCGTCCGGCCGATACGCTCGTCCGGACCTGAGAGAGCAGAGAAAGCAGGAGGAAGAACATGGATCGTTCCGAGATCGAGGCTCGCGTTCGGAAGGTGCTCGCGGAGCAGTTGGCCGTGGAGGAGTCGCAGTGCGTGCCCGACGCCCGGTTCGCCGAAGACCTCAACGCCGATTCTCTCGACCTGGTCGAGGCGGTGCTGGCGCTCGAGGAGGAGTGGAGCATCGAGATCCCCGAGGACGAGATGGAGTCCGTGAAGACGGTCGGCCAGGCCGTGGACCTCGTGGCCTCCAAGCTCGGCAGCTAGAGAGGCAGGGGTGGACCGTCGGAAGGTCGTCATCACCGGGATCGGACCGGTCACCCCGGTCGGTATCGGCGTGGACGACTTCTGGACCGGACTGACCACCGGACGCAACGGGGTTCGCACCATCACGGCCTTCGATACCTCCGACCTCGCGGTAACCGTGGCTGGCGAGATCCCGGGCTGGGAGGTTTCCCGCTTCCTGGACACGAAGGAAGCTCGTCGAACCGACCCGTACGCCCAATACGCCATCGCCGCTGCCCAGCTGGCATGGGACGACGCCGGGTCTCCGGAGATCCCCGCCGAACGCGGCGGCATCATCATGTCCACCGGGATCGGGGGTATCCAGACTTTGGTGGCCCAGCACAGCGTCCTTCTGGAGAAGGGACCGGGGCGGGTGTCCCCGTTCATGGTGCCGATGCTCATGGCCAACGCCGCCGCCGGGCACATCGCGATGCGCTTCGGACTCACGGGACCCAACTACTGCGTGGTCAGCGCGTGTGCGTCCTCCAATCACGCGCTCGGCGAAGGGATGCGCCTCATCCGCGACGGGTACGTGGATCTCTGCATCGCCGGGGGTTCGGAAGCTTCTACGATCCCGCTGACGGTCAGCGCGTTCAGCCAGATGACCGCCCTCACGAAGAACCCCGATCCCGAAACCGCCTCCCGGCCCTTCGACGCCGAACGGAACGGGTTCGTGCTCAGCGAAGGCGGTTGCGCGCTCATCCTCGAAGCGGAGGAACACGCGAAAGCACGCGGTGCCCGCATCTACGCCGAGGTGGCGGGCTACGGCATGAGCGACGACGCCTTCCACATCACCGCTCCCGACCCAAAGGGTTCGGGAGCTACGCTCGCGATGGGATGGGCGCTGAAGGATGCGGGCGAGGAACCCGACGCCGTCGACTACATCAACGCGCACGGAACCTCGACCGGCCTGAACGACGCCGCAGAGACGGCGGCGATCAAGGCGGCGCTCGGCGATGAGAAGGCGCGCGCCGTCGCGATCAGCTCGACCAAGTCGATGACGGGGCACATGTTGGGAGCCGCAGGCGCGGTCGAGGGCGCGGTGTGCGCACTCTCCATCACCCACGGCACGATACCGCCGACCATCCACTACCAGACGCCCGATCCGGCCTGCGACCTCGACTACACACCGAACGAAGCCAAGGACTTGGCGGTTCGACTCGCGTTGTCGAACTCCTTCGGGTTCGGCGGGCAGAACGCCTGCGTCGCCTTCCGTAAGAGCGCGTGAGGACTCCGTGAGTCAACTCCCCCCGCCACCGTCGGGTCCCCTCCCACCCGGGCCGGGCGCGCCGTGGACATCGACCGCTCGACCGTCACCTCAGGTCCCGCCGTGGCGTTCGACCGGGGTCGGATGGGTCATCCTGCACGTGGTGATCGGCCTTGGGATCGGATTCGGGCTGTTGATCGTTTCGTTCATGATCGTCGCCTCCGCGCACTTCGATCTCTACGCGGTGAACAGGCTCATGGATGCCAGCAGGGTCACCGGTATCGTGACCGTTGAGCAACAACAGATGCTCACGGCGATCGGCGGAGCCTTCCTCTTGGAGCTCGCCCTGGGCGTCCTCGCGTGGCTGTTGTTCGTCTATCTGCGGAGCAGGACACTGGTCCGTGCCTCGCTCTTGATCGGGATCTTGGCGATCGCCTCACTGATCAGCTACGGCATATTGGCCGGGGCGTTGCCGAAGCTGGCCGGTTACTGATCCTCGAAGCTCCGGTACCAGCGACCGGCGTTGAACACGGCCATGCTGGTCCGGCCCTGGACCATGCGTTCGAAGCGGATCCGCTTGGGCATCCAGGTCTCCCCCACGGCGAACGAACCGTCGTCGAGCGGGATGAGTTCACCGGAACTGTCCTCGTTCTCCAGGGGCCAGTCCAAGGTGAGCACTCCTTTGCGGAGCGAGACGACCATGGCGGGAGCCCAGGGATCGTCGTTGCGGTAGAGACCTGGGTATGCCTCCCACTCCGCCGGGTGCGACGCGGGCTCGGGGCCGGTCCACCCGGGACCGCGGAACCAATGACCCCCGTGGAACGCCTCGACGACGGCGCCCGACCCATCGCGGCCGAATCGCAGCGCGTAGCGGTCGAGGGATGGATGCGGCAGGAGGAACGTGTCGTTGATCTTGGCCAGCGGATCGCGTTCGAGCAGCACCCCGACCGCACCCTCGCGATACCGCAGGGACGGGCCTTCGATCGCGATGTCGAAGGTGCGCCCCTTTGCCGTGAAGGTGCCGGTGTAGTCGGCACCGTTGGGGATATCGGTGGACGCGGGAGGATGCGGCATCGCGACGAGCGTTTCCCCTCGGGTCGCGGCATGGACGATGTCCAGTGCGTACTCGGCAAGCGGGTACTTGCTGCCCATCCCGTTCTGCAGGATGACGCAGCCCAGGCCCCGCTCGGGCTGCACCTCCAGGTAGGCCTCGAACCCCACCATCCCGCCCGAATGCCAGAGGGCGCGAACGCCACTGGGGTGCTCCCCGGCCCAGAACCCGTACCCATATCCGAACCCCGGGTTATCGGGGTCGTCGACGTGTGGCGTCGTGAGGATCTCGAACGCGTCGGCGGACAGCACGGAGGCCTCGGCATCGGTGAGCGAGCGGCCGCCGCCCAGGAGCAGACGCGCGTACGCAGTCATGTCGATGACGTTGGAGACGATGGATCCGTCGGCCGTGTTGCTCAGGCACCAGTTCGCTTGCACCAGCTGGTGATCCAGCCGCGGGGGCCGGTCGGAGTAGAGCGGGAGGTATCCGGTGGCCAGGTCGAGACGGGTCTCGTCGGTGATGACGCCCTCGGTTACCGACATGTGGAGCGGGCCGAATACACGCTCACGGAGCAGATCCTGGATCGGCATGCCGGTGACCTGCTCCAAGACGATCCCGGCCACCTTCCAGGCGTCATTCGAATACCAGAAGTGTTCGCCGGGGGCGAAGGTAGGTGGCGTCTCGCGGAGCTGCCACGCCGCACCCAGCCCGGTTGGCGCGTCCTCCGTGCCCGCGTGGAGCCCGGAAGAATGCGTCATGAGGTGGTGCATCGTGATCGGTCCGAACGGCTGAGCGATCTCGAGCCATGGAACGATCTCGGTGACCGGCTGGTGGAGGTCGAGCCTGCCGGCTTCGGACTCCTGCACGGCCACCATCCCCGCGAACCCCTTGCTGATGGAGCCGATCTGGAACCTGGTCTCGGGACGAACGGGCGTGCTGCTCGCTGCATCGGCGAAGCCTCGCACCACGACACCCAGGATCTCGTGTCCGTCCGTGATGGCCAGCGCGAAGCCGGGAGAATGGGTGACGGGAAGTCGGTGCTCGATGGCCTCACCGATGAGATCGAACGCCTCGGCGAGACCGGCCATCGTTTCCTACTCCCCGAAGAACAGTTTCAACTCACGGGCGGCTGAGGCAGGAGAGTCGCTCCCGTGAGCGATGTTCTCGCCGATGATCGTCGCGAAGTCGCCCCTGATCGAACCGGGCGGTGCCTCCACCGGGTTCGTCGGCCCCATGAGCGTTCGCCAGCAGATGATGGCGTCTTCCCCCGTGATCTTCGCGATGACCACAGGGCCGCCGGTGATGAAATCGACCAGCTCTCCGAAGAACGGCCTCTCGCGATGCTCCCCGTAGTGCTCCTCGGCGACATCGCGCGGGATCTTGTAGAGCTGCATCGCGTCGATGCGAAGGCCTTTTGCCTCGACACGCCTGAGCACTTCACCCACCAGGCCGCGGCGTACGCCGTCGGGCTTGACGATGAGCAGGGTGGATTCGATAGCCATCTTCAGATGTCTCCCAGAGGTCGACCGAGCGCCCGGTAGGCGTCCGCGACAGTGTACAGAGAGCCTGTTACCAGGATCAGGTCGCCGGGGCCTGCCGCGCTCCGTGCTGCGTCGATGGCGGCGGCGACGCTCGGCTGGATCTGCACGGAACCCCCCACGGTGGCGAAGCGCTCCGCGAGCAACAGAGGATCGGCGCTGCGCACGCTGTTGTTCTCGGTCAGGTAGACGACGTCGGCAATCGGAGCCAGCGGGACCACGATGCCGTCCAGGTCTTTGTTCGCGCTCGTCGACAGGACCAGATGCAACCGCTCCCAGATGAACGCCTCGCGGATGGCGACGCTGAGTGCCTCGGCCCCCGCGGGATTGTGGGCACCGTCCAACACCAAAAGCGGGTCTCGTTCGATGATCTCTAACCGGCCGGGCGAACGGAGACCGGCGAGTGCCTCCCGGACGACGTCCAGCTCCAGCGCCTTGCCGAACAACGCCTCGATCGCCACCAGACCGGCGGCGGCGTTCCTGGCCGCATATTCCCCGAAGAGCGGGATGAACAGGTCGTCGTAAGTTGCGTGCAGGCCGCGCACGCTGAACGACTGGCCGCCCACCGCCTGCAGCCGATCATCAACCTCCCAATCCCGGAACTCCAGCTTCAGTTCGGCTCCCACCTCCTGCGCTCGAGCGTCCAGGACGGTCTGCACCTCGGCATCCTGCTCGCGCACGACCACGGCACGCTTCGCCTTGATGATGCCGGCCTTCTCGCGCGCGATGTCCGTGATGGTGGGCCCCAGCTCGGCGACGTGATCCATGCCGACCGGGCAGATCACGGCCACGTCGGATGCGACCAGGTTCGTGGCGTCCCACGTACCCCCCATCCCTACCTCGAAGACGCCGAGGCCGACGGGCCGGTCGGCGAACCAGAGGTAGGCGAGCGCGGTTAGGGCCTCGAAGTAGGTGACGGCGGTCCCCCCGCGGGAGTCCACGAGGTCGAAATAGGGAGCCAGGCGTGCCCATTCGTCGGCGAACTCCTGCTCCGAGATCATCTCGCCGCACACGCTGAGCCGTTCGCGGACGGTGACCAGGTGCGGCGACAGATACAGGCCCGTGATCACCTCGTGCGCGCATGCGAGCCGCGCGACGGCTCGTGCCGTAGTGGACTTACCGTTCGTACCGGTGACGTGCACGGTCGGATAGGTCAGCTGGGGCTCGTCCAGGTAGTCGGCGAGGATCCGCATGCGCTCGAGCGATGGCTCGGGCATGTGCTCGGGTTGACGGCTCTCCAGCTGCGCCTGCGCGTCCCGGAACCGCATCGCGTTCATCCCTCCACGGGCGCGAGGACGGTGATCACCGACGGCGAGTCCGCGACGACGGTTTCGATCCGTGCCACGTTGCCCGCCTCCATGAGGTCGCGTTCGACGTGGGTGAGCAGCGCCAGCCGCTCGGGGACGTCGTGGACGGTGACCAGATCCACCGCGGCGCGCAGCGACACCTTCTGGAGCGCCTTCTCCTTGCGGACCGCTGTGAGGATCTCGGCCCCCAACTCGTAGATCTCCCGATCACCTTGCGCTGCACCGGGTCCCAAGTCCTCCGCGACTGGCCACGCGGCACGATGGATGCTCCCTTGGCGCCACCAGGACCACACCTCTTCGGTGACGTAGGGCACGAACGGGGCGAAGAGTCGCAGCAGCGCATCGAGCGCCGTTCGCAGCGCTGCCACCGCGGAGGCGGCAGGGGCCTCACCGTGCGCGCCGTAGGCCCGGTGCTTCACCAGCTCGAGGTAATCGTCGGTGAAGGCCCAGAAGAACCGTTCGGTGAGGTCCAGAGAACGCGCGTGATCGTAGCCAGCGAACGCGTCGGTAGCCTCGCCGATCACGGAGCCGAGCGCAGCGAGCATCGAACGATCCAGCGGCTCCGTGACCTCCCCCGGCGCGGCCTCCATCCCCAGGGTGAAGCGGGACGCGTTGAGGATCTTGATGGCGAGCTTCCTTCCGACCTTCATCTGCTGTTCATCGAAGGTCGCGTCGGCTCCCAAACGCGCGGACGCTGCCCAGTACCGAACGGCGTCTGAACCGTGCTGTTCGAGCAGCCCCAAGGGCGTGACCACGTTGCCCTTGGACTTCGACATCTTCTTCCGGTCGGGGTCGAGCACCCAGCCGCTGATCGCGACGTTCGTCCATGGGAGCGAGCCGTGCTCCAGCTGAGACTTCAGCACCGTGTAGAAGAGCCACGTTCGGATGATCTCGTGCGCCTGGGGCCGAAGGTCCATGGGGAACACGCGCGAGAAGAGGTCGGGATCGTCCTCCCACCCACCGGCGATCTGCGGAGTGAGCGAGGACGATGCCCACGTGTCCATGATGTCGGGGTCGCCCGTGAATCCACCCGGCTGATCGCGCTGGTCCGCGCTGAACCCTTCGGGGACGTCGGCCAGCGGGTCGATCGGCAGCAGCGACTCCTCCGGCACGAGCGGTTCGTCGTAGTTCGGGTTGCCCTTCTCGTCCACGCGGTACCAGAGCGGGAACGGAACCCCGAAGAAGCGCTGGCGGCTGATGCACCAGTCGGCGTTCAGCCCGCGCACCCAGCTGTCGTAGCGCGCCTGCATGAACGGCGGGTGCCAATCCAACTCGGCGCCACGCTTCAGCAGGTCGTCACGATGTTCGAGCGTCCTGACGAACCATTGCCGGCTGGAGATCACCTCCAACGGACGGTCTCCACGCTCGTAGAACTTCACTGGGTGCCGGATGGTCTGGGGCTCCCCCAGGAGATGCCTCGACTCCTTGAGCATCTCGACGATCCGCTTCCGCGCCTTCTTCGCATACATGCCCGCGATCTGGTCGAGGGCGGCGTTGGCAGCTTCTGGATCCCTGGATTCCCATCCCCTTTCACCGAACGTCTTCTTCCCGATCGAACCGTCCTTCTGCATGATCACGCGAGCGGGGAGCCGAAGTTCCCTCCACCACGTCACGTCGGTGACATCGCCGAACGTGCAGATCATCGCGACGCCCGTGCCTTTCTCCGGATCCGCGAGTTCGTGGGCCAGGACCGGAACGGGGACACGGAACAGCGGGGTAAGCACGGTGCTCCCGACCGATGCCATGTATCGCTCGTCCGTCGGGTGCACCACGAGCGCCACGCACGCGGGGATCAACTCCGGGCGCGACGTCTCGATCTCGACGACCCCCCCGTCCTCTCGGTCGAACGCGATCCGGTGGTACTGGCCCTCCTGTTCGCGGTCCTCGATCTCGGCCTGCGCGACGGCCGTACGGAGATCGACGTCCCACATCGTGGGGGCCTCGGCGGTATAGGCGTAGTTGTTGGCCAAGAGCCGGAGGAACGCGCGCTGGCTCGCCCGGCGGGAGCGGTCGCCCACCGTGGTGTAGCTGTGGTCCCAGTCCACGCTGAGCGCCAGATGGCGGAAGAGCTCCTCGAACGCCTTCTCGTCCACCGCCGTCAGACGGCCGCAGAGTTCGATGAAGTTCTTCCGACTCAGCGGGATCTGTTCACGGTCATCCGGTCGCTCCAAGGAGGCGTAGTCGTAGGCAGGGTCGTAGGGCAGGGAGGGCTCGCACCGAACCCCGAAGTAGTTCTGGACCCGGCGTTCAGTGGGCAGGCCGGCGTCGTCCCAGCCCATCGGGTAGAAGACCTCGAGGCCCCGCATGCGCTGGAACCGGGCCGTGAGGTCGGTGTGGGTGTAGCTGAGGACGTGGCCCACGTGGAGAGAACCACTGACGGTGGGCGGCGGGGTGTCGATGGCATAGACCTGATCCCGGGACGTGGAGCGGTCGAACCGGTAGGTGCCGGACGCCTGCCACCATTCGTCCCATTTGGATTCCAGGCCGTCCAGCGACGGCTTCTCGGGCATGACCATGGCGGGGATTCTACGGAATGGCACGCCGTGCCCCCCGAAGGGGCTCATGTGAAGGGGTGCGCGTTGGACCGGTTACGCGGACCGTTCTTCGCGCTTGGCGCGCTTGGACGGCGCGGCGTGAGGCACCAGCGTGGGGTTGACCCCGTTGAGCACCACATCGCGATCGATCATGCACCGGGTCACATCGTCGCGACTGGGCAGCTCGTACATCACGTTGAGGAGAACCTCTTCCATGATGGCCCGCAGTCCCCTGGCGCCGGTCCCACGGAGGATGGCCTGGCCCGCGATGGCGATCATGGCGTCGTCGGTGAACTCCAGCTCCACCCCGTCGAACTCGAAGAACTTGGCGTACTGCTTCACCAACGCGTTCTTCGGCTTGGTCAGGATATCGACGAGCGCGTCCTCGTCCAGGTTGTTCACGCTGGTGATGACCGGCAGCCGTCCGACGAACTCCGGGATCAGCCCGTATTTCAGGAGGTCTTCGGGAAGCACCTTCGCGAGCGTCGCGCCGACGTCCTTCTCCTCCGACCGGCGGATGTCGGCGTGGAAGCCCACGCCCTTGTTCCCGGTGCGGCTCTCGATGATCTTGTCCAGCCCCGCGAACGCACCTCCACAGATGAACAGGATGTTCGTGGTGTCGATCTGGATGAACTCCTGGTGCGGATGCTTTCGACCCCCTTGGGGCGGCACGCTTGCCTGCGTGCCTTCCAGAATCTTCAAGAGCGCTTGCTGCACGCCCTCCCCTGACACGTCGCGAGTGATAGAGGGGTTCTCGGACTTCCGCGCGATCTTGTCGATCTCGTCGATGTAGATGATCCCGGTTTCGGCCTTCTTCACGTCGTAGTCGGCGGCTTGGATGAGCTTCAGCAGGATGTTCTCGACGTCCTCACCGACGTAGCCGGCTTCCGTCAGGGCCGTCGCGTCCGCGATGGCGAACGGAACGTTCAGCATGCGGGCCAAAGTCTGCGCCAAGTAGGTCTTCCCGCACCCGGTTGGACCCAGGATCATGATGTTCGACTTCTGGAGTTCGACCTCCTGGTCCTTCTCCCCGACCTGGATGCGCTTGTAGTGGTTGTAGACCGCGACGGACAGGACCTTCTTCGCGTTCTCCTGTCCCACCACGTATTCGTCGAGGAAGGCGAAGATCTCAGCGGGCTTCGGGAGTTCGTCGAGCCGAAGTTCGGTGGTCTCGCTGAGCTCTTCCTCGATGATCTCGTTGCAGAGATCGATGCACTCGTCGCAGATGTACACGCCGGGGCCGGCGATGAGTTTCTTGACCTGCTTCTGGCTCTTCCCGCAGAACGAGCACTTCAACAGATCCGACTCGCCGAACTTCGCCATGCCCCTGGTCCTCCGTTCTCACCCCGGGCGAGGTGCCCGGTGGCCCGGATATTACGCCCCGTTCGAGTCTGCGGCGGTAAGGCCCGCCTTACTCCCTCTCGAAGTGATGATCTCGTCGATGACACCGTACTCCAGCGCCCGGTCTGCGGTGAGGATGTAGTCACGGTCCGTGTCGCCCTTCACCTTCGCCACATCCTGGCCGGTGTGCTTGGCGATGATGTTGTCCAGCAACGTGCGCAACCGGATGATCTCGTTGGCCTGGATCTCGATATCGACGGCCTGACCCTGCGCACCGCCGTGCGGCTGGTGGAGCAGGACGCGCGAGTTCGGGAGGCTGTAGCGCTTCCCGTGCGCGCCAGCCAGGAGGATCACGGCCGCTGCGCTCGCCGCGAGCCCCATGACGATGGTCGACACGTCGGGCTTGATGAACTGCATCGTGTCGTAGATGGCCAACAGTGCGCTCACGTCGCCTCCGGGCGAGTTGATGTACAAACTGATGTCCTTATCGGGGTCTTCGGACTCCAAGTGAAGCAATTGCGCCATGATCAGGTTGCCCACGTTGTCGTCGATCGTCGTCCCGAGGAACACGATCCGTTCCTTCAGAAGTCGTGAGTAGATGTCGAACGAACGCTCGCCGCGCGCGGTCTGCTCGACCACCACGGGAACCATGTAGTTCTGGATATCTGACGCGTTCATCCTGTCTCCTTCGATGATCCGGTGAGTTCGGGCTCCTGGGTCGACTCGCTCTCGGGCTGGATATCGGCGTGTTCGACCAGGAGGTCAAGCGCTTTCGTTCGGATGATATCGCCGGCCAGGGTCACGATCTCCCCACTCCGGTCGAGTTGTTTGGCGAATTCCTTGGCGTCGCGTCCGTAGGCCTGTGCCAGCAGGTTGATCTCCGCGCCGATCTCCTCGGCGGTAACTTCCAGTTCGGCGGTGCGCGCCACACCCTCCAACACCAGGTCGGCTTTGATGGAACGAACCGCGTGGTCGCGCGAGTCCTGACGCAAGCGATCCATGTCCCAGCCCTGGATCTCGAGCATCTGCTCCAGCGTGATCCCCATCTGCTTCGCGCGCTCCCCCGCGTGCGTGACGCGGTGAGTGGTCTCGTCCTCGATCAGCGTTTCCGGGATCTCCTCCTCGACCTTGTCCACCATGGCTTGGAGCGCGCGGTCGCGGATGATCTTCGTGTTCTCGCGCTCCTTCACCTCGCCGAGGCGTTCGCGAAGGTCGTCTCGCAGCTGTGCGATCGTGTCGAACTCGCTCGCGGTCTTGGCGAACTCATCGTCGGCATCCGGCAGGACGCGCGCCTTCACGTCTTTGATGAGGACGGTGAAGGACACTGGCTTCCCGGCCTGGTCTCCGGCTCGCTCGGGCAGCTCCTCGGTGGTGGTGACGATGTCGCCCGGCTTCTTGCCCGGGAGTTGGGCATCCAGCTGCTCCCCGAATTCTCCTGATCCCACGAAGTAGAGATAGTCGGTCCGGGTGGCGTCATCGAGCGGTTCGCCGTCGACCTCTGCTTTCACATCGACCGTCGCGAAGTCCCCGTCCTGGATGGGTCGCTCCGCAGGTTCCAGCTCCGAGAACCGCTCGCGCAGCCGGTCGATGTACTCGTCGATATCGGTCTCCGACACCGCGGCAGACGGGCGTTCAACCTTCAGGCCCTCGTAGTCCTGGGCCGTTAGCGTCAGACGCGGCCGGACCTCCACCGTCGCGGTGAAGATGAACGGCTTTCCCTTCTCCAGCTGCTCGACGTCCACATCCGGCTCGGTGATGGGCGCGAGGTCTTCGTCGCCTACCGCCGTTCGGAAATAGGCCGGCACCTGCTGATGGACGAATTCCTCCAGCACGACCTCTTCGCCGACCTGGGTATCGATGATCTGCTTCGGGATCTTTCCCTTGCGGAACCCCGGAACCTTGATGCTGTTCCCGATGGCCCGGTACGTGCGTGCGAGATCCTTGTCGAACTCCTCGACGGGAACCTGGATGGTCAGTTTGACGGTGTGTTTGTCGGTGGCTTCAACGGTGGTTTCCATGGATGTCACAAAGGCTACTCGAAGGGTGCGGTTGCGACCCTTTGAGGGCCCGGTCGCCCGCGGATACCTCCGCTACGCTCACGCCATGTTCGAACACGAGATCGCCATCGGCCATGGTCTCGCCGACAGAGCCGGGACCATCGCGATGGGCCTCTTCCGAGACGAAGGGCTCGACGTCCGGCTCAAGGCGGACCTGTCGATGGTCACCCTGGCGGACACCTCGATCGAGGCCATGATCCGGGAGCAGCTCGCGGTTTCTTTCCCCGACGACCGCGTGTTCGGCGAGGAGGAGGGCGGCGAAGACCCGGGTCGGGGCCGCGTGTGGATCGTCGATCCGATCGACGGCACGGCCAACTTCGCCCGTGGCGTTCCCGCCTGGGGAACCCTGATCGCGCTGCATCAAGACGGCGAGGGCGTCCTGGGGATCTGCGACATGCCGGCTCTGGGCGAGCGGTACGCGGCCGTCCGAGGCGAGGGGGCCACGTGCAACGGCCGGCCCATCCACGTGAGTGAGATCTCAACGATCTCCGACGCACACCTGCTCTATGCGGGGATCCGGCATCTCCTGCCCGGGCCCTACCGCGAACCCGTCCTCGGGATGATCGCCGACAGCTGGCGTGACCGGGGCTTCGGCGACTGCTGGGCGCATGCCTTGGTGGCCCGCGGCGCCGCCGAAGTCATGCTCGAGCCGGACCTGAGCCTGTGGGACTTCGCGGCGCTCCAGGTCATCGTCGAGGAAGCCGGCGGCCGAGTGACGACGTTCGACGGCGGGCCGCCCGTCCACGGCGGATCCGTCCTCAGCTCCAACGGTGTGCTCCACGACGAGGTGCTCGCCCGGTTGGCGCTCGCCGAGCGCTGACCTGGAACGACCGCCCGGGCGAACCCCTCAGATCTCGAGGGTGTCTCCCATGCCTGCCGCTCCCGCCATGACCACGTTGGCGGCCGCCACATCCTGGACACCGACGCCCGTCAGATCGCAGACGGTCAGCTGTTCGTCCGACGTGCGGCCCGGGCGAGAGCCGGCGCAGATCTCTCCGAGTTCGACGGCGTCCTCCGCGCGTATCAGTCCTGCTCCCACCGCGTGCTGGAGTTCACCGAACACCGCGCATTGCGCGCGCGAGTCCACCACCACCAGATCGGCTGCGGCCAGGACGGCTGCGTCTAGTTCCTGCTTCCCCACGTCGTCCGAGCCGAGCGCCGTTACGTGGGCACCCGGCGCGAGCCACTCGGCACGGATCAGTGGCGATGTCGAGGCCGTGCAGGTGATGACGACATCGGCGCCATCGACCGCGGCGCGAATATCTTCGACCACGGTCACCGTGCATCCTGGCGGCAGGTGCCGGCGTGCGCGGAGATCTGCCGCACATGCCGCCGCCCGCTCCCCGTCACGCCCCCACAGCCGAACCTCCGCAACGCTCGGCAGGACCTCCGCGAGCGCGTCCAGCTGATACCTCGCCTGGGCACCGGTCCCGATCACCGCGACCGTTCGAGTGTCCTTCCGCGCAAGGTGGCGGGCCGCCACTCCTCCGGCCGCTCCCGTCCGCAGGTCCGTGATGTAACCGTTGTCCAAGAGGAAGGCGGCGGGTTCCCCGGTTCGCGCGTCGAAGGCAAGTACCAGACCGCCGTTGGCGGGCATGCCGTGTGTGAGGTTGCGTGGGAACCCTGAGGCGACCTTGATCGCGAAGTAGGGCTGTTCGCTCACGTGCCCGGCCTTCACATGGACGGTGGCTCCTTGCTCGGGGATGTCCAGCGAGATAACCGTTGGCGTCGAGGCCATGCCGGTCGAATACCGGGCGAACGCGGCCTCGCATGCCTCGATGCACGCGGCCATGGTGAGCGCGGCACGGATATCGGCTTCGCGAAGGATCCGTACCTGTCGCGGCATGACCGGGAGCCTAGCGCGATATCCGACGCCGGTGCTACGGTCGCACCGGCCTCAACCTGAGGCCGCGACCTCAGGAGGAGGCACCGTGGATCTCGATCTCTTCGCGATGGAGCGTTACCAATCCCTCTATTGGCATGACGTCGAATACGACCTGTCCGAATCAGGTGTGCGGCCCATGACGGTCCGCGACCTTCTCGGAGACGAGACCGACGCAGAGTCCTTCGTCGAGACGAAGCTCGGGTATCCCCTTTCCGAGGGTTCGCACGAGACTCGCGCGAACATCGCGCAGTGGTACCCGGGCGCCACCGCCGAGAACGTCACCGTTGCCAACGGCGGTTCGGAGGCGAACCTCCTCACGCTGTGGGCGCTGCTCGACCAGGACGACCGGCTGGCCTTCATGGTGCCGAACTACATGCAGGCGTGGGGACTCGGACGGGCGTTCAGCCGAGGGACGAACACGTTCCGCCTCCGTCAGTCCGCCCACGGTTGGCACCTGGATGTCGACGAGATGCGCGAAGCCATCACGAAGAAGACGAAGGTCGTGATGGTCTGCAATCCGAACAACCCGACCGGTCACGTCCTCGCGGAGGCCGAGATGGACGCCGTGGTCGCGGCGGCCGAGCGTGTCGGGGCGTGGATCGTCGCGGATGAGATCTACCGTGGCGCGGAAGTGGACGTCGATGAGGCCTCCCCTACCTTCTGGGGCCGCTACGACAAGGTCGTGATCACCAGTGGCTTATCGAAGGCGTTCGCCATGCCGGGACTTCGCGTCGGGTGGATGGTCGCACCCGAGAAGCTGATCCCAAGGATCTGGGAACGACACGACTACACGACGCTTACCCCAGGACTGCTGAGCGACCAGCTCTGCGCGTTCGCCATGCAGCCCGAGGTCCGCGAGCGCATCTTCACGCGAACCCGAGGCATCATCCGCGAGAACCTGCCGGCGATGGAAGAGTGGATCGACAGCCACGCCGACATCTTCACCTATACGCGGCCGACCGCCGGAGCCATCGCGTACGTCGACTACGACCTGCCAGTCAAGTCCAGCGCGCTCATCGAGCGCATCCGCACGCAGGTCGGTGTGCTCCTGGTGCCGGGCGACATGTTCGGGCTGAAGAAGAGCAAGGGCATCCGGTTCGGTTTCGGCTTCGATATCGAACACACGCTGAAGGGGCTGGAGCGCGTGGACGAGGTCCTCTCGGAGGTGCAGACAAGGTCGTGACCGAGCGCGTTCGCTGCGGGTGGGCGCCCTCAAGCGATCCCGCGTATCTGGATTATCACGATAGCGAGTGGGGCGTGCCGGTCCATGATGAACACCGACTCTTCGAGATGCTCACACTCGAAGGCGCGCAAGCCGGGCTCAGCTGGTCAACCATCCTGCGCAAGCGCGACGGGTACCGCGCAGCGTTCCTCGGGTTCGACGCGGATGCCGTGGCGCAGTTCTCCACCCACCGGATCGAAGAACTGCTTGCCGACCCTTCCATCGTCCGCAACCGGCTGAAGGTCGAGTCGACCGTGTCGAACGCCCGCGCGATCCTCGCGCTCCGAGAGGCGGGCGAGACGCTGGACGGGCTGCTGTGGGATCACGCGCCGGAACCGGCGGCTCGCGCCACGCTCGCCGACATCCCCGCGGAGACACCGGCATCGCTCGCTATGAGCAAGGACCTCAAGCGTCGGGGATTCCGCTTCGTCGGACCCACGGTTTGTTACGCGTTCATGCAAGCCTGCGGGCTGGTGAACGATCACACGACCGGCTGCTTCCGCTACCGCGAACTCCAGGACTCCCGGTGATCGGAGGGCGTCAGTCCTCGGGTTCGGGCGGATCCAGCTTGCGGGTGGCGATGTACTCGCGGAGCTCCTCGTCGACCGCCGGATCGATCCCCGGATCCTCATAGGAATCCAAGAGTTGCTTCCACGCCTCACTCGCCGCCTGTTCGCTGGTCTGGCGGCCCATGACGTCCCACGTGGAGTAATCGGGCGTCGTGAAGAGGGGACTCATGTAGAGCCACTCCTTGAAGTGCTCCTTCGTGTGCTTGGCGGCCAGGAAAAGACCACCGGGGCCGGTCTCGGCCAGCGCATCGAACCCGAGTTCCTCGTCGCTGAACCCGATGCCCTTGCGCTGCAGCCTGAACTGCTTGAGGAGCTCCACGTCGAACGCGAACTTCTCGTAACTCGCGGTCAGGCCTCCTTCGAGCCACCCGGCGGCATGCAGCACCACGTCGGTACCGGCCAGGAAGGTCGCCCAGAGCATCATCATCGACTCGAACGCAGCTTGTGCGTCCAGTGAGTTGGCACTGCAGAGACTGCCTCCCCCACGGAAGGGAAGGCCGTAGTTCCGGGACAACTGTGCCCCAGCTAGCACCCCGAACACGCTTTCCGGCGTGCCGAACGCAGGCGATCCGGTCCGCATGTCGAGTGCTGTGAAGAAGGAGCCGTAGAGGCAGGGGACGCCCGGGCGGATCAGCTGTGCGAGAGCGACACCGGACAACGCTTCGGCGACCTGCTGGGCGAGCGCGCCGGCGGTGCTCACCGTCGACGTCCCTCCCGCCAGGAGGAACGGCGTGACCACGATGGGTTGATTCGCCTCGGCCCAAGCGACGAGCGCGTCGGTCATCCGGAAGTCCCAGATGAGCGGACTGTTCGGGTTCACGATGCCTAGCATCGAAGGGGTCGCCTCGATCCTGTCACGGCCGCCGTGGACGATCTCGGCCATGCGGATCCCGTCGCGCGCCTTGGGGCCACTGGTGCCGTAGGTGGTGTAGGGCTTGTCCGACCACCGGATGGCCGAGTACTCAACATCCATGTGGCGGAAGTTGACATCCAGCTCTACGGGTTCGCACGCGCCGATCTGCACGCAGTTCAAGGTGTCGGTGGCTTGCGTCATCTTCACGAAGTCGTCGTGCGCGTTGATGTCACCGCTGCGACGTCCGCGGTCTCTGTCGCTCGCGAACGGCGGCCCGCCCACCCCCATGAGGACGGGCGGTGCGCCGCCACCCACCTGCAACGTCCGCTCGGGGTTGCGCGCCGCCAGCGTGAAGGACGACGGCACCTTCGCCACCTGCTCCATGATGAATCCGCGATCCCAGCGGACGCGGTCACCCTCGACGCGCATCCCTGCTTGCTCGGCAGACTTGCGCGCCACATCGTGGAGGACGTCGGTGCCGATCTCTTCCAGGATCCGCATGGCCTGCTCGTGGACCTTCTCCACTTGCTCGGGCGTCAGGACCTTCACAGCGTTCTCAGGCTCGAACATCGACGGTCTCCTCCATGAGCGGGACGAGCAGGTCCTCGAGGGGCTTGACCCCGAGGTCGTGGATCTCCAGCGGCAGCTCCATGTATGCGGCGATCTCGTTCGCTTTGGCCTCGCGTTCGGGATCGGGATGCTGACGGACGAACAGGACCCGTGTGAGGTTGCCGAAGTAGGTCTCCTTCAACCATGGGAACCGGTCCAGGCCCAGGCCCTTGATGACCGCCCGCTCCCAGTTGGTGACGAGCCAATCGGTGAGGAAATAGATGCCGTAATCCTCCTCGAAACGCGAGAACAGCTCACCCGAGTACCACTGGAAGCAATGGACGCCGGCCGGCCGCACCGCCGGATACTTCTCGAGCACCTTGTCCAAGCGTCCGCCGGTGCCGCAATCGCCGTACACCACGATCACCCGATCGTAGCGCGGAAGCAGGTCCTGGAGCTTCGCCTCCACGGCCGGCGCGATGTCGGCCGGCGTCATGTGAAGGTCCGACGAGATGCCGTGGACATCGGCGTCCCAACCGCGCGCGTCGATGATCGCCTTCGTGTCGATAGCGACCGCGCCGCAGGCCAAGAAGGCAACGTTCCCCCGGGTCGTGGTCACGCGCACGCTCCGGCCATGATGCTCACGCCTCCGGAGGGGTCGGTTGGATCTCTTTGCGGTGGTCGGCGATCCAGCCCGACCCGTACGTGTCTCTTGCGAGCAGGAGATCCGTGGCCAACATGGCTTTTCGGACCGACCGGTGCAGAGGATTCGTGATGGCCGTGTTCATCCCTGCCAGGACGGCCATCGAAAGGAACGCGCTATCGATCTCCTGACGGCCCGGCATGCCGAACGAGATGTTGGACGCGCCGCAGCTCACGTTGCAACCGAGTTCATCCCGCACGAGCGTGATCGTTTCGTACATCGCTCGGCCCGCCTCGGGCATCGCGCCGATCGGCATGGCGATGACATCGATGATCACGTCTTGGCTAGGGATGCCGTGGTCCGCCGCTGCTTGCACGATCTTCCTGGCCGCCGCCAGACGTTTCTGCGGATCCATCTGCGGCCCCTCTTCGTCGTTCGACATGCCGATCACCGCCGCTCCGAATCGTGCCACCAACGGAAGGAGCCGATCCAAGGACTCCTGTTCTGCGGTCACGGAGTTGATAAGCACCTTCCCTTGGGCCAGCGGGATCGCCGCCTCCAGCGCGGAAGGCGTCGACGAATCGATACAGAGCGGAACGCCGACCACCGACTGCACGCTCTTCACCGCAGTGGAAAGCATCTCCGCTTCGTCGAACCCGGGAACGCCCGCATTTATGTCCAAGATGCGTGCGCCGGCCGCCACCTGCGCGATGGCATCGGCCATGACGATCGTCATGTCACCGGTTCGCATCTGCTCGCTGAGCACCGCTCGTCCGGTCGGGTTGATCCGTTCGCCGATGATGGCGAAGGGATGGTCATCGCCGATATGGACCTCGCCGTCGGGGCCGGAGAGAACGGTGTCGGCCACCGTCATTGGGCGACGCCGACCAGCTTCTTGGCGATCTCGACGGCCTCGGGCGCGTTGTTCGCGTACGCGTCGGCGCCGATCTTCTCGGCCCATTCGGGGGTGACGGGGGCGCCGCCGACCATGACCTTCACCTTGTCGCGCAGGCCCTCGGTTACGAGTCGTTTGATGATCGTCTCCTGATACGGAACCGTGGTGGTCAGCAGCGCGCTCAGGCCGACGATCTGCGGTTCCAATTCGCGGATGGCTTCGATGATGCGATCTGCACTGACGTCCTTGCCCATGTCGTGCACGTCGAACCCGCTGGTGCGCAGCATCGCCCCCACCATGTTCTTCCCGAGATCGTGGAGGTCGCCTTTCACCGTGCACATGATGACTAAGGCGTTGGCCGCGGCATCCGGATCCTTATTCGCGAGGAGGGCGGGCTCGACGACCGCGTTGCAGGCCTTGAAGACCTCTGCGCTCGCCACGACCTCGGGCAGGAACACCTCCCCGCGCTTCCACATCTCTCCGAGTTCGAACATGGCGACGGCCATACCGTCCTCAAGCACGTGTGTCGGATTCGCGCCGCCGTCGATGAGACGGGTCACGGCTGCCACGCCTTCGTCCATCTCGGCGTTGATGAGCGAGCGCTTCAGGATCTCCATATCGTCGTTCATGCAGCTCCTCGATGTTGGGCCAGGCCGGATGACCGTAGGTCACCGGTGGGTGCGCGAGACATGGCGCGATGGTAACGCAGGTCATCGGCCCCAGAGAACAGACCGAGCACCCCCGGGGATGACCGGTGGTCACCGGGGTAGAGTCAAGTCCGGAGTTGACCGCGGGTCAAGCAATCCGAGGTGGCTCGATTACCCTGACGACCACGCCAACCAGGGAGTTCGAGCGATGTCGACTGACCTCAAGTCACCACGGAGTACCCGCACCGAGGCGAAGCGTGAGCAGATCATCGACTGCGCGATGCGGCAGTTCGCCGAGAACGGGTATCAGGGCGCGAAGGTCGACGATGTGGCCGTCGAACTCGGCATCGCGAAAGGCTCGATCTTCCAGCACTTCGGTTCGAAGGCGGGGCTGTTCTTCGAGGCGTACAAGAAGGCAGCAACCGAACTCCCCGCGTGGCTGGACGCGCCGAAGGAGATCTTGGATCTCGGGTTCTTCAGATCGCTCATGTACTGGTTGGAGCGTACGGAGCACCTCATCAAGGACAATTGGGTCCCCTATCGCGTCACCCTCATCGGCAACTACGGGACCGACCTCGCGCTGAAGCGGCAGATCAACAGATACCTAGTGAGCGAGGACCCCTACGGCACCCTCGAGTTCGTGGAGTGGGGTCAAGAACGGGGCGAGATCCGCAACGACATCGAACTCGACATGATGGTCTCCATGGTCGACTGGTTGGTGAACTCACTCCAGGACGCGCTGGTGACGGAGGAGCTGGACCCAGGTCTCTTCCACCGGTTCCGCGGCCAGCCCGAGCGACAGAAGACACGCGTGGAGCAGTTCGGCCAGGTGTTGGAAAGCGCGATCGGCAAGGGCTCGCAGGTCACTCCCGAGCCGGTTTGAGCGCCGCCTGCGCCTCGGCACGGGTGACCGTTCGTCGCCGGTAGTTCCTCAGGGCGAACCGGTCGCATGTGGTCTCGGCTTGCGACTTCCGACCCAGTTCTTCCTTCAGGTACCAGTGCATCCACTCGTGGCAATAGAGGAAGCGCAGCACCTCTCGCCGTGTTCTGAACGTGCAGCCTTCCGTCAGCCAGATGAAGCGCATCTTGCCGCCCCCCGGCCGCCGTCTGGCACCGTAGGGGATCACTTCGCCGAACGGCAGGAACGGCTCAGGGATCTGGATGGTGATCAGCCGCTCCTCGAATTCGGTGACGGCGGCAAGGTGAGGCTTCTCGCGGTAGCGGAGTGATTTCACCTGGAGGCGATACCCGACCGCCTCGGGGAGTCCGCTCAGGGCGCGTTTCACGACGCCCGCTGGAAGCTCGGCGACGTCGGAGGTGATGAGCACCGCGCAAGGCTACCCGGGGCCGCACGCTGCGATACCCTCACGCTCCATGACGTCCCGACACCCTCGTTACCGTGACCTGGGCCTGACCGTCGGACTCCTCCCGCCCGGCCCACTGAACGCCATCACGGACGTCGCCGGTGTGGCCGTGGGCGTGACCACGCTGATCGAGGGCGACGGCCCCTTGGTGGTCGGCGAAGGTCCGATCCGCACCGGTGTCACCGTGGTGCACCCCCACCCCGACATCACCCATTCGCCGGTATTCGCCGGATGTCACCGCCTCAACGGGAACGGCGAACTCACCGGACTGGAGTGGGTGCGGGAATCCGGTCAGCTGACAACACCGATCGCGATCACGAACACGCACAGCGTCGGTGTGGCGCGGGATGCCCTTGTAGCTGCAGACGTTGCCGCGCAGGGCCGCTCCTCCTCGGCGTTCTGGAGTTTGCCGGTCGCGGGCGAGACCTACGATGGCTCGCTGAACGACATCAACGGTTTCCACATCCGTCCGGAGCATGTGACCGCCGCACTGGCCGGTGCCATCGGAGGCTCCGTTCCCGAGGGGAACGTGGGCGGAGGCACTGGGATGATCTGCCACGAGTTCAAAGGCGGAACGGGAACGGCCTCGCGCGTGAACGCCGGGTGGACCGTGGGGGCGTTGGTCCAAGCCAACCACGGTCAGCGGGCGCGGCTCACGGTAGACGGCGTTCCAGTCGGCCGGGAGATCGGGCCCGACGTTGTTCCTTCGCCGTGGGATCAGGAAGAGATGGTCACCAACGCGGGCAGCGGTTCGGTCATCGTCATCCTGGCCACCGACGCGCCGCTCCTGCCCCACCAATGCGAACGGCTGGCGCAGCGAGCCGCGCTGGGCATCGCCCGGGCAGGCGGCGGAGGCGAGCACTCCAGCGGCGATCTCATCCTGGCGTTCGCGAACGGGAACGCGGGGCGCTTCGAGAACTACAAGGTGGAATCGGCGACGGAGCCCTTCGATGTCCAGATGGTGCCCGAGGGATCCATGACCGAACTGTTCTGGAGTGCGATCGAGGCCACCGAAGAGGCGATCCTCAACGCGCTCATCGCAGCCGAGACGATGACGGGCCGAGACGGGATCACTGCCTACGCGCTGGATCACGAGGCGTTGATCGACGTGATGTCGCGGTACGGGCGCGGGCCGGGGTCGCGCTAGGCCTGCGGGTCGAACCCGTCGGGTCTCGTGTCCGGCGGAGCCGAAGGTGGCGGAGCCGGGAGGGAGCCTGTCGTTGGCGCGGGGCCCACCGCCGGTGGGGTACCGGCCGCATCGCCACCGAGCTGACGGACCTTCGAGGTATACGCGTCCTGCGATATCGAGCCGGCTTGCAGCTGCGCGGTGAGTTCGACCAGCTGTCCGATGTTCGTCTTCAACGGCCCTTCGAGCAAGACGGCGCGCGAACAGATCGGGCACATCAGGTAGTGCTTCGTGGAGTACGGGATGAGGGGAATGAAGAAGAGCGAGAACCATTTCCTGACGGTCAGGTAGCGGTAGAACGTCTGGTTGTGGCAGTTGGGGCACAGCACCGGGAGCGCCGCGCCGTGGTCGGTCCGTCGGCCGCCGCCGAAGCCGAAGATGATCATGCGCTCATCACGGATAGCACCTTACGCTCTGCGCGGGATACCATCCGCGGGAACTCGGGAGGAGCGAACATGTTCGAATGGGGATTCCTGGATGCGGACGGAAGCGAGACGGGCCAGTCGGAATCGTTCGACTCACAGGGCGACGCGGAGCTGTGGTTCGCGATGAATTGGGAACCGCTGGCGGCCGGCGGAACCACGGACGTCGTACTTCGCGACAAGTCCGACGGGGCCGAGGTCTACAAGATGAGCCTCGCAGCCGAATGAGGAACCTTCGTGTCGGGAACGCTTACCCCGGCACGTACTCGTAGGCGCCGCGATCGGCGAAGATGCAACCGCCGACCCCGGAGTTCGCGGTCGAGGGATCGTCGAGCCGCGCGGTGTCCGTAAGGTCGGTCATCGTGGACATCGTCGAACTCATGTCGGCCGAATCGATCGCCGGGGAACCGGCCGACAGTTGCAGGTTGCCGTTCGCCCGGTCGACGAACTTCGGATCGCCGGCCTTGCCTCGTCCCTCCTCCCCGGTCGCCTTGCGGAAGGCGAACACCGATGTGTACCGGGCGCCGCTCCATGTGAAGAAGGCCGCCCCGGCCGATGCCTGTCGGAGGAGGTCGAAGTTGAGCGACGTCCCGCGAGTGGAGGTTCCATCGACCCAGATGTCGCCCCGCAGACCGACACCGTTGTCAGCCACGATGTTGTTCTCGATGGTTGCCCCGCCGGAACCGCTCTCCAGCGTGATCCCAGACGTCGCGTTCCCAGCGATGGTGTTCGACACGATCGCGTTGTCGGGAGAGTAGAGCGCGTCGATGCCATGATCGCCGTTGTTGTAGGTGACGTTGTCCACGACGACATTGTCCACCGCGCCGTTGTAGAGCTGGATCCCCGAGTCTTCGTTGCCATAGACAAGATTGCGGTCGATGGTATTGCCGCTGGCCTGGATGTCGATGCCCGGAGCCGCCGGGTGGTACTGCCGCGCATTCCCGAACGAACGATTCCCCGAGACCCGGATGCCGGTCGACGTACCGAGCACGGCGAAGCCGGAGTCACTGTTGTGCTCGGACGTGTTCCCGATGATCAACGAGTTCGTCGTGCCCTTCACGATGACGCCGCCCCGGGTAGCGCCGTTGACCGGCCTTCCGGATCCGGAGACGTGGTTGTCCTCCACCGTGATGTGCGAACTCTGCGAGACGAGGATCCCGTACCCAACTGGATCGTTTACGTTGAACCCGCGGATGGTGACCCAACGAACCTGGGACGCCGTGATCCCGGTACCGGGCGAGTCGATGGTGACGTTCGCCCCATCCGCCGCCTGCAGGACGATGAGAGCACTTGACGTACCTGACGCACGAACCCTGACCGCCTCGGGATAGACGCCGCTCTCTACGTCGATACGCGTGCCTGCTCGGACATCGGCGAGAGCAGCGCCGATCGAGCAGTACGGGGTCGCGGCCGTCCCATTGCCCGCATCACTGCAGCCTCCATCGCGGCGGTCGACGTGAACGACCCGGGTTCCGGCCAGCGCGGCTCCCGTAGCGATGAACTCTAGGAGTGGAGCGAGCAACAGCACCAGACCGGCTACGACGGCGGCACGGGGGGAAGCGCGCAAAGGGGAGGTAGAAGGGCTCATTTCTTCCACGCAGGAAACCACGCGGCCCATACGGTCCACATCGCGTGCGGGATGTATCTGTTCTACGCAGGATGGACGGGGAGGGTCAGGATCTTCGCGAGCTGAGCCAGGCGAGCCAGTGGCGGTGGGCGACCCCGTCGAGGCCATCCTCGTTGGCAGCCATCGACTGGACCGAGGCCTCGCCGCACTCGCAGATGAAAGCCTCGACCTCGGAACGTCGGCCGGTCTCCCGCCCGATCGTATGGAAGGTATCTCCGCCTACGATCGCGTCGCGGGTCTGAGAGACGGTCCAGCCCCTCCCCCGGGTACTGGGGTTCGACCCGGTGGTGAGCTCCCTCGGGTGCAGCCGGTCATTCGTGCAGCGATCCGGGAGCCTGAGCACCCGCACTACCCGGTAGTCGGCCACGTCGCCTCATCTCTTGTCGTCGAGAGCGTACATTCCAAACGAGAAACCCAAGTGACACGGGCGAGCTATAGGGCCGCGCAGACCTTACAGAGTGGCTTTCCGCCGTTCCCCGCCTGTCGATGCTGCCCAAGGATCTTCTGGCCCTCGAAACACTCACCGTCGTTGTGATGAACGGCCCGGTTCTCGGGGTCGTACTCGGGCGAATCCGTATGGAACGACGTCCTCTTTGCCATGGCAGCCCCTTCTTTGAAGTTCTCCTAACACGTGTTCCCTCAGGTCACGGCTCTGGTTCACGGACTGTCGGGGCGGGGGGACTCGAACCCCCGGCCTCCTGCTCCCAAAGCAGGCGCGCTACCAGGCTGCGCTACGCCCCGCGGCCATGAGTCTAGGGCCCAACGGCCGTTGTGCCGCCGACCATCGTCCCGCTAGTGTCGGCTTCTGATGCCAGCCCAGCGCGCAAGCTCCTCCTACTACATCGCCGCGGCGGTCTTGCTCGTCGCGATCGGAGCCTTCCTGGCCCTGAGCGCCATGGTCATCCGTTCACCACAACGGCTGTCGATGTTCCAAGCCGACGCACCCACAGTGGCGGCCTGCCCCTCCGATTCGAAGGACGACGCCTGCTTCCACCTCCAGTTGCACAACGTCGGCAACGCGCCGGGGTTCGTGCAGTGTTCGATCGCGCCGGCCGTGGGCACCACTGCCGTCTTCCACTCGAGCGGCCTCCCCAATGCCGATGGCACGGGCGGGTATGAGCCCTCCGATCTCTACTCGTCGTCCCGAGCCGTGGAGGCGGGGCAGGGATTGATCCTGTTGATCGAAGTGAAGGCCGACAAAGGGGCGAAACCGACGGGGCCAACCGGTGCGTGTCTTTCCGTTCCGGCGCCGGTCGGAGCGACAGGCTAGAACCGGAAAGTGCCCTCCCCCACGATCTGAACGCCTCCGCCGACGCGTACCGACCACCCATCGCCATCCGGTGCGATATGTACATGGAGGAAGCTCGGTCGGTTCACCATCTCGCCTTGCGCCACCGTGATCGGCACGCCGCCCGCGGCCCCGGCCAGGTCGTTCGCGGCGAGGTAGGCACCGAGTGGCCCTGCAGCAGAACCCGTCGCAGGATCCTCGCCGATGCCGACCCCTGGATCGAACATCCGTGCCATGACATCCCCGTCGGCGCGGACGGTGAAGAAATAGAGCGTGTCCGTCTTCGCGGCCGCGGCGAGATCGGCGCAGGCACGAGCGTCCCGCTCTGCTCTGCGCAAGGTGACCTCGTCCTTCACCGGAACCATGAGACTCTTGAGCCCGGTCCCGACGGACTGGACGGGCAAGGCTTCGACCAGATCATCAAGCCTGAGTCCAGCCGCCAGTGCCGCGAGTTCCCGATGGCCGAACACGTCACCGAACACCGGCGGCAGTTGGTGCATCAGCGCGGAGCCCCCGGGTAGATCCACCTCGACGCGCACATCCCCGGCGCTCGTCGTCTGGACGACGTCGTTCCCGATCATCCCTTCGCTCGCCAGCGTGAAAGAGGTGCCGAGGGTCGGATGACCTGCGAAGGGAATCTCGGCGTCCGGAGTGAAGATCCGCATCCGGTACCCCGCGGTGTCGGCCGACGACACGAACGTGGTTTCACTGAAGCCGATCTCCCGCGCCAGCATCTGCATCGACGTCGTACCCACATCGCGTGGGGTCGCGGGGACCACGCAGAGCTGGTTCCCCGCGAACGGAACCTCTGTGAACACGTCCGCAAGGCGGAAGCTGACGTCCATCACGGCGCAGTCTACGGGCCGCACGGCGCTTGCTAGGCTGTCTGAAGCTACTGCGGGTGTAGCTCAATGGCAGAGTTCCAGCCTTCCAAGCTGGCTATGCGGGTTCGATTCCCGTCACCCGCTCCACCGAGGCCGATCCGTGACTGCACCCTCCTTCGGACCTAACCCATACCTGAGAACAGGTACGTCTACCTATACAGTTTCGGGTGCATCTGTCGAAACGTCCCTTGAGGAATGGATGTTGCGCACTTGAGCGAGGCATCTCGGACTCCTCTTGGAGGCTTCGGATGTCAGATACCACGACGGTCACGGCGGATTCGCTCGATCCCTCGGTTCTGCTGACCGTGTTGTCTCAGGTCAAGACCGGGGACTTCTCTGCCCGGATGCCTCTGGAGTGGACGGGTCTTGCCGGCAAAGTGGCCGATGGATTCAATGACGTCATCGCCGCGAACCAGGCCCTCGAGGCCGAACTGGGCCGGGTGAGTCAGGTGGTGGGCAAGCAAGGAAAACTTTCGCAGCGAGTGCTGCTCGGAGGCGCCTCGCAGGGCTGGTCCGGGAGCATCGGATCGGTCAACAGCCTCATCGACGACTTGGTACGACCCACCATCGAGATGCAGCGAGTCATCGGTGCTGTCGCCGACGGCGATCTCAGTAAGAAGGTGACCGCCGATGTCCGCGGCGAGATGCTGGATCTGAAGAACACCATCAACGCCATGGTCGACCAGCTCAATGGGTTCATCTCAGAGGTGACGCGTGTTGCCCGCGAAGTGGGAACCGAGGGCAAGCTGGGTCAGGCCGCGGCGGTAACGATCGAGGTCGGCGGTGTCTGGAAGGACCTGACCGACAACGTGAACCTCATGGCGGGCATCTTGACCGCAGAGGTGCGGAACATCGCCGAGGTCACGACCGCTGTCGCGAACGGCGACCTGAGCAAGAAGGTCTCGATCGTCGTTCAGGGAGAGTTCCTGGAGCTGAAGAACACCGTCAACGCGATGGTCGATCAGCTCAACGCGTTCGCGGGTGAAGTCACCCGAGTGGCTCGCGAGGTCGGCGTGGAGGGCAAGCTTGGCGGTCAGGCGCAATCGAAGGAGGTCGGGGGTGTCTGGAAGGACCTCACCGACAACGTGAACCAGCTGGCCGCGAACCTCACCAACCAGGTCCGAGCCATCTCTGAGGTCGCCACGGCGGTCACCGAAGGTGACCTCACCAGGCAGGTCCGCGTTGAGGCGAGCGGCGAGGTCGCCGTCTTGAAAGACAAGCTCAACGAGATGATCCGAAACCTCCGTGAGACCACCAGGGAGAACATCGAGCAGGACTGGTTGAAGACAAACCGCGAGCGCTTCACCCGCATGCTCCAGGGTCAGCGTGACCTCGCTGAGGTCTCGAGCATGATCCTGTCCGAGCTGGCTCCCCTCGTTTCGGCGCAGCATGGGGTCTTTTATACGATCGCCACTCCCTCCGGAAGCGGAGACTCGATGCTGGAGCTCCAGGCCGGGTACGGCTACGAAGAGCGGAAGCATCTCTCCACATCCTTCGCTCTCGGTGAGGGCTTGGTCGGGCAGTGCGCCAAAGAGAAGAAGCGGATCCTGCTCACCGAGGTTCCCGGCGACTATGTCAGGATCAACTCGGGGCTTGGCGCATCCGCCCCGTTGAACATCATCGTCTTGCCGGTCCTCTTCGAGGGCTCTGTGCGCGCTGTCGTTGAGCTTGCGTCCTTCTCTGAGTTCAGCGTCACCCACCTCGCCTTCCTTGACCAGATCACGGAGAGCATCGGACTGGTCCTGAGCACCATCGAAGCCAGCACGCTCACCGAGAACCTGCTGAAGCAGTCACAGTCCCAGGCTGAGGAGCTCCTCTCCCAGCAGGAAGAGTTGCGGGAGTCCAACGAGGACCTCGGACGGCAGGCCACGCTCCTGGCCGAGCAGAACGTCGAAGCAGAACATCGGAACCGAGAGGTCGAACAGTCCAAACGATTGGTCGAAGAGAAGGCGACGCAGCTTGCTCAGACCTCCGTCTCCTCCAAATACAAGTCGGAGTTCATCGCGAACATGTCCCACGAGCTGCGCACGCCGTTGAACAGTCTCTTGATCCTGGCGCAGCAACTCGAAGACAACCCCGACAAGAACATGACCGATACGCAGGTCCAATATGCCAGCGTCATCCGGAGTTCCGGCAAGGACTTGCTTGGTCTCCTCAACAACATCCTGGACCTTGCCAAGGTCGAGTCCGGCACCGTTACCGTGGAGATGACGAACCTCTCCGTCCCCGATCTCCGCGACAATCTCCTTGGCGAGTTCGAGCAGGTGGCCGCCGGCAAGGACCTCGACTACTCCGTCCGCATCGCGCCCGGATGTCCCGACACGATCGTCACCGACCCCCAACGCCTCCGCCAGATCCTCAAGAATCTGCTCGCCAACGCTTTCAAGTTCACAGAGCAGGGCCGGGTAAGTATCGAGATCGGCTCCGCCAACGCAGGGTGGAGTCCTGCGACGGACTCTCTCGTACAGGCCTCGTCGGTCGTTGCATTCACTGTCACCGACACGGGCATCGGTATCGAAGACGAACAGCAACACCTGATTTTCGAGGCATTCGCGCAAGGCGACGGCACCACCTCTCGCCTGTATGGAGGCACGGGTCTCGGCCTTTCGATCAGCCGCGAGCTGGTCGGTCTGCTGGGCGGCGAAGTGACCGTGGCCAGTACCCCCGGCCACGGCAGCACCTTCACCGTGTATCTGCCGGTGGGCCGCCCCATCGCTGTCGTCGCTACGACCCAAACGCCACCGGCATTCATGGAAGCCGTCACCGCTCCCCTCTTCGCCACCGAGGGATCGACCCCGAAAATCACCTCATTGCGCCCCGATCCGATCCGCCACCTCGGTCTCGACGGGGGCCCGCTGGCGGGGTTGAAGGTGCTCGTCGTCGACGATGACTTCCGGAATATCTTTGCGATGACCGCTCTGCTCGAGCGCGGCCAGGCCGAGGTTGTCATCGCCGAGAATGGTCCCGATGCGCTCACGGCGTTGGAGCAGAACCCGGATCTCGACCTGGTCCTGATGGACATCATGATGCCGGGGATGGATGGCTATGCCACCATCCGTGCCATCCGAGCGATGGACCGGTTCACCGCGCTTCCGATCATCGCAGTCACGGGAAAGGTCGTTCCCGGCGAGCGTCAGCGTTGTCTGGACGCCGGAGCCAACGACTACGTCCCGAAGCCCGTCAACACGGTCGAACTTCTCACCGCCATCGGCCCCTGGCTGCCCGCCGCCGGGAGGTCCACCGCATGAACATCTCGCTCCTCGCGGGCCCAGATGTCAGCACTGCGTCGGTCGTAGTTGATAAGCGCTTTGTCCCGATCCTCCTCGTCGACGACAACCCTGCGAAGCGTCTCGCACTCAAGGCGGTGCTGCTTCCGCTCGGCTATCCGATCGTGGAAGCCGAATCAGGGCTCGGCGCCTTGCGTTGTCTCCTCGAGCGGAACTTCGCGGTCATCTTGCTCGACGTGCGCATGCCTGGCATCGACGGGTTCGAGACAGCCGCTCTCATCCGCGAGCGTCGGCAGTCGGAGATGACCCCGATCATCTTCATCACGTCACACGGCAAGGAGGAGGTCGCGACGACGGATCTCTATGCAGAGGGTGCCGTGGACTTCATCTTCGCCCCGGTCCCGCCGCAGGAACTCCGGGCCAAGGTCTCGGTTTTCGCGAACCTCTTCATCAGGGCGGAGGCCCTCGCGGCTCGTGCCCTCACGGTGCAGACATCCGCCGACCGGCTGAAGGTCGTCATCGACGCCACCCCGATCGGGATCTTCCAGGTCGACGCCGAGCGGCGCTATGTGTATACGAACCCACGGTGGGCCGAGATCACTGGCATCACGTGCGATGAGGCCGAGGGGCAGCCGTGGGACCACAACCTCGACCTGGAGAAGGTTCCCGGTACCGCCTTCGCGCTGGATGACGGCGCGCCGGGGATGGCCGAGATGGGCCAGCGATTGAAGCTGCGGACCCCGGGAGGACCTCCCCGCACCCTCCTGGTGACCTCGAAAGCGATCACGAACACCGATGGGGAGATCGCCGGCTGGGTGGGTACCGTCGCCGACGTCAGCACTGACGCCTTGGTCGAAGATGCACTGTCCACCGCCCGGGATGAGGCGAACGAGGCGTCGCGGATGAAGTCCGACTTCCTGGCCAACATGAGCCACGAGATCCGCACCCCGATGAACGGCGTGATCGGCATGACCGACCTTCTGCTCGAAACGGACCTCGATGCTCGCCAGCGGGACTATGCGCAGACAGTCCGTAATTCAGGCGAGGCCCTGCTCACGATCATCAACGACATCCTCGATTTCTCCAAGGTCGAATCCGGCACCTTCGAACTCGAGGACATCGAATTCGGGCTGCGGACCATCGTTGAAGATGTCGTGGATCTGCTTGCCGGTCCGGCACAGGCCAAGGGACTAGAACTGGTGGCGGTGATAGAGCGATCTGTCCCATCCATCGTCCGAGGTGACCCCGGCCGTGTTCGACAGGTGCTCACCAACCTGGTCGGCAACGCCATCAAGTTCACGCGCTCCGGCGAGATCGTCGTTCGGGTGAAAGAATCCGAAGCGGTCGGTGGGGAGAGCCTCATCCGCTTCGAGGTCTCCGACACCGGCGACGGCATCCCCGCCGAGAAACTCAGCCTCATCTTCCAGCCTTTCATCCAAGCGGATACATCCACCTCTCGGAAATATGGCGGCACCGGGTTGGGACTCGCCATCAGCGGCCAGCTGGTTGCACTGATGGGCGGAGACTGCGGAGTGACTAGTACCCAGGGCGTCGGAAGCGAGTTCTGGTTCACAGTCGCCGTCAAAGCCCACGCCGGTCAAGCCCGGAAGGCAATATCTGATCCAGACCTTGCCGACATCGCCGTTCTGATCGTCGATGACAATCCCACCCAGCGCGAAGTGCTGTCCGATTATCTGACGGACTGGGGAATGGCTGTCAGCACGGCCGACTCCGGTCACGCGGCCCTGGACATGCTCCGGATCGCGGTTGCACAGGGAAGGCCCTTCGACATCGCACTGCTGGATCGGTTCATGCCCGGCATGGACGGTATGGACCTGGCGGATTCCATCGGACTCGATGCCGTTCTCACCACTGGTCTGGTCGTCATGAATGGCTTGGGCCTGGAACGTGATCTCGAGAACGCCGCTCAGTCGGGTGTGCTCGCCTCATTGTCCAAGCCGATCCACCAAGAGGAACTCCGTGACTGTCTGCGGATCGCCTTGGGATCCGCCACCAAGGCCGTGGTCCCCGCGGGAATGATCCAAGACCCTTCCTCGGTGGAGGGCCCCCAACGGGGCTGGTTGCTCCTTGCCGAGGACAACCTGATCAATCAGAAGGTCGCGGTTGCGATGTTATCCAGTGCCGGGTACCGAGTGGATACCGTTCCCGATGGAGCGGAGGCCGTCATCGCGGCAGCCGCACGAACCTACGACGCCATCTTGATGGACTGCCACATGCCGGAGATGAACGGATACGAGGCGACCGCTGCCATCCGAGCGCAGGAAGATCCACAACGACACACGCCCATCATCGCCATGACGGCTGGAGCGCGACGGGAAGACCGCGAACGCTGCCTGGCCGAAGGGATGGACAGCTATCTGGCCAAGCCGGTCAGCAAAGACGCGCTCCTAGCTCTGGTGGCGCAGTCCGTGAAGGAGGCAACGGCGCTCATCGCCTCAGTTTCAGCTGATGGCTCAACCGCAGACGACGCGATCCTCGACCGGACTGTCTTCGACGAGCTTCGGGCCCTCGGAGGAGATGCCCAGAAGGAGTTCCTCACCGACATCGTTGCGCAGTTCATCTCGGACACCGACCCTGTTCTGGTCGAGATGCGTGACCTCTTCGACGCCGGTGACGCAGCTGCGGTGAGCCGGCTGGCCCACAGCATCAAGGGAAGCTGCAGCCAGCTAGGCGGTCAGCGCCTCTCCTCTTCCTGTACTCGGCTGGAGGAAGCCTCGAACTCCGACAGCCTTTCCACCGCGACGACGGCTCTCGCCGCGGTGGAAACGGATCACAAAGACCTGTGCCAGGCCTTGGCGCAGCAGCTCGTTTCCGTGAACGATCGATGAGTTGGGAGTCGTCATGACCAGCCTCACTGCAGAACGACCGGCCGCCCGGGTCCTGCTCGCCGAGGACAACCAGGTCAGCCAGCGAGTTGGTTCCGCCATGCTCCGGTATCTCGGCTTCCAGGTCGACATCGTCGGCGACGGCGCCGAAGCGGTCGAGGCAGCATCCATCAACGACTACCAAGCCATCCTGATGGATTGCCAGATCCCGGTCTTGGACGGCTACGAGGCAACCGGAGAGATCCGCCGCCTCCAAGGAATCGCGACTCACACGCCGATCATCGCGGTCACAGGTTCGACGCTGGAGTCCGAAGAGGAACACTGCCTGGCCGCCGGCATGGACGACTACCTTGCCAAGCCGCTCAGTCTGAGGACCTTGGCCTCCGCGCTGGACCGATGGGCACCAGACGGAGCTGATCCCATCATCACCCTCGACCCTGTCGATGCGCTGCCGACCATCGACCTCGAGGCTGCTCCCCGCGAGGACCCGAGAGGGCCGGCGCTGGACGCTGACGTTATCGGCCGGCTGGAGCAGTTGGGGGAGATGACGGGTGAAGACCTGATGACGCAGTTGGCCACGATCTTCCTCTTCGATGCCGACTCCAGGATCGTCGCGCTCCATCAAGGGCTTGCCGCCGGCGACGCTGCCGCCGTTCACCGGTCCGCCCACACGCTGGGCGGCGCCAGCGCCAACATGGGTGCGCTCGACCTCGCACGATCATGCGCGGCCTTGGCGACACGAAGCCTTGCGGGCGACCTGATGGGCGCCGGCGAACGGATCGATGCCATCGAAGTCGAAGTCGAGCGGGTCCGTGCCGCACTGCGCTCATACGAGGCGACCCCGTGAAGATCCTGGTCGCGGACGACGACCCCACGTCCCGCCTCATCGCCGATATGGCGCTTCGGGCGCTCGGCCAGGAATGTCACACGGCCACCGATGGGATCGAGGCGTGGGATGCGTTCCAAGCCCTGCATCCCGACGTGGTCCTGAGCGACTGGATGATGCCGGGGATGAGCGGGCTGGAGCTGTGTCGAAAGATCCGGTCGAGCGCTACGAACACCTACCCCTATCTCATCATGGTCACTAACCGGGGAGCCGTCGACGAGATCCTGGAAGGGATGAATGCCGGTGTCGATGACTACCTGGTGAAACCCCTCAACACCGAGGATCTCCAGGCACGCCTCATCGGGGCCAGCAGGGTCACAGGTCTGCACACGCAGCTGGCTACCCAGAGAACCGAACTGCAAGGGCTCAACCTCGAACTCAGCGCGATCGCGCGCCGGGACCCTTTGACCGGATTGGGGAACCGCAGGGCCCTTGAGGAGGATCTCGAGCTCCTGGAGGCTCGAGTCACCAGGTACGGACATCGTTACTGCATGGCCCTGCTCGACGTCGATCTCTTCAAGTCTTACAACGACACCTACGGCCACATGGCGGGCGACGAGATCCTCCAGGCCGTGGCGGCCGAACTCAAAGCCGAGGCCCGCGGCGGCGACGCGCTCTTCCGTTACGGAGGCGAAGAGTTCCTCTGCATCTTCCCGGAGCAGTCCCTGGCAGGCGGCAGGTTAGCCGTTGAGCGCATGCGGAGCGGCGTCGTGAAGCTGTCGATCCCGCATACCGGCAGCCCGACGGGTGTCCTGACCATCAGCGGCGGCGTGGCCGTCTTGGACCCGGGCCAGAGCACGTCGGCGAGCGCCGTCCTGAAAGCAGCAGACGAAGCTCTCTACCGAGCGAAGCAACTCGGTCGGAACCGTGTCGAGCAAGCGTCGTCCCACGCCGAGGTCACCGGATGAGCCGAGCGCGCTTCGCGGTGGACGAACTCCCGTCCCGGGAAGCCGACGACGTCGAAGTGCTCGCCAGCGGGCTTGAAACGGCAGAGGCGCGCTACCGACAACTGGTCGAGCAGGTGCCCGTCATCATCTACGAGTGGGGCGTCTCGAGCGACATCAACCATGTCACCGAGACTTACGTCAGCCCCCAGATCGAGGTGATCCTTGGGTTCAGCGCCGAGGAATGGATGGCGGATCCAACGCTGTGGTTCACGCGGGTCCACACCGATGACCTCGAACGGGTTCTGGATGAAACTACCCGCTGTATCGAAGGGGGCCTTCCCTTCAAGATGGAGTACCAGATGCTCGCCAAGGACGGCCGTCCGGTGTGGTTGAGGGACGAGGCCGTCGCGCTGGAACGCGACGCACAGGGTCGCGCGACCCTCATCCGCGGCGTGCAACTAGACATCTCCGCGCAGAAGCAAGTGGAGGATGCAGCTCGACAGAGCGCCGAAGAGAAGGCGCACCTGATCCAACTCCTCGCGCACGAACTCTTCACGCCGATCACGTCGATCCAAGGAGCCGCCCTGACGTTGGGTGCTTATAGCGATCGCTTGAGCGCGTCGGACCTCCAAACGCTCGCAGACGGCGTGACGAGCAGTGCAACGCGTCTTCGGAGGCTGGTCCAGAACCTGGACACTGCGGCGAAGTTGGACCGCGAAGATGTGGACGTCTCCCGGGAGATCGTGCCTGTCGGTGACATCCTGACCAGCGCGCTCGAGGATTTCGCCGTCGAGTCGGAGTCGTCCGGCATCAGACTCATCGCCGATCCACAACTCGCGAAGCGGGAGGCGGTGGCCGACCGATCTCTTGCCGCGCAGGCCCTGGGCGTGGTCATCGAGAACGCTCTCGACTACTCCCACGACGAGCCGGTCGACGTGGAGTTGGCGGAGGGCACAGACGGCCTGGAGATCAGGGTGTCTGACCGTGGTCCCGGGATCGCCCCGGACCAGCGGGACCAGATATTCGACCTCTTCACGCAGGTTGATTCGAGCGATTCCCGGAGTCACGAAGGCCTGGGTGTCGGGTTGTTCCTGGCCCGGCAGATGATGCGTTTACAGGGCGGCGACCTCGACTACGCCTCTAGGTCGGGCGGAGGATCGACCTTCACCTGCCGCTTCGGTGTGGCGGCGTCCCGATAGAGGTCGGAAGGGGACGGGGACGGCGCGATCGCTCATCGTTGTGGGATATCTGATCACGCACAACGGGTAGCATCGGACGCGGCGCCGGTAGCTCAGCCCGGATAGAGCGGGGGACTTCTAATCCCTAGGTCGCAGGTTCGAATCCTGCCCGGCGCACAGAGCGTTTCCGCAGTAAGACCCAGGAAAGGGACCGAAAGACCTACATACCTTTCCCGTGTCGGCGGTACGCTCCGCATGAACGGTGCCCGCATCCCGCACACCGTTCTCAGGGAGGGAGATGAGCATGCAGGTTCGTTCAGTCGTTCCCAAGGCTGCGCCTATCTTCGCGTTCGCATTGATGGTCTCGCTCTTCGCGAGTGCTACCGTGAGCGCATCCGCGGCACCGTCAGTCCGCCAGACCCGCGCGCACGCGACGTTCGTCGGGGCCCGCGGTCCGCTCGCAGTACACGGATCCGCCGTTGCATCGGCGAACGCGCCCAGCGTCGGTGACGTCCTGGGGGCCGTCGAGCTCAAGAGCCCTGAGGTGGAGGCCGAGAAGGACGGTCCACAAGGAGGCTCTGCGGTCCTGAACGGCAACATTCGTCCGCCGTCTGCCGGATCCATCCCAGCTTCACAGAGCACTGCCGGCGTGCTCAGCCGGTTCCAGGGACTGAACCACTTCGACAGCCGCTACTCGGGAGGTGGCAACGCGTTCTCGGGTGAGCCGCCGGACCAGGGGATGTGCGTCGGAGGCACATACGTTTTCGAGATCGTGAACTCGGTCGTGCAGGTGTACACGAAGGGTGGCAAGCCACTCATCGCCGGAGACAAGGCGTTTCCCGACGGCCCGTCGGTGGGCCTCACCCTCAATGAGTTCTACGGCCTTCCACCGGCGTTCGTCCGTCCGGACGGGCCGTTCGGACCGTTCATGTTCGACACGGCGTGCCTCTACGACCCCAGCACGGGGCGTTGGTTCGCTACCGCGGCCAACCTCGATGAGGACCCGGTGACCGGTGACTTCATCGGCACGGGCCAGGTCTGGCTCGCCGTGAGCACCAGCTCGAACCCCCTGGGCTCGTGGAACATCTGGTCGATCGACACGACGAACAACGGTGAGAACGGATCGCCGGATCACGGCTGCCTAGATGGCTACTGCTTCGGCGACTACCCTCAGATCGGGCTGGACGCCAACGGTTTCTACATCACTACCAACGAGTTCGAGTTCTTCGGCGATGGATTCAACGGGTCTCAGCTCTACGCCTTGTCGAAGCAGGATCTCGTGGGCGGAACTACGGATCCGACGATGGCGTTGTTCGAGAACGTGCCGACAGCGACCTACAACGACCTCTCGTACACGATGCAGCCGGTGAACGCACTCCCAGCAGATCGGGACACGTCGGCCGGCGGCACCATGTACTTCGGGATGTCGGGGTCGCCGTACACGGTCGGTTTGGCCAATAGCATCGCGCTGTACGGCCTGTCGAACACGTCCTCGCTGAACACGAACACGCCGCATCTGGCGCTGGAGGAGACGTCGGTGACCACGCAGGCGTATGCGACGCCCGGGTTCGCGCAGCAGGAGAACGGCCCGATGCCGCTGCTGTCGTGCGTCAACGACCCGTCGTGCATCGGGGTCCGCTATCCGAACATCAAGGCGCCAAGCGTCCTGGACGCCGGGAACTCGGGCAAGGTCTATGGGGCCTGGCTCCATGACGGCGACGTGTACCTGACCACCGGCACGCCGCTCACGGGTTCTGGCGCCGCTTGGTACAACACGGGCAACGGCTCGTGGAAGGCGATCAAGCAGCGGACCGGCGTCGCGTGGTTCGTGCTCCATCCCGCCGACGCGGGCGCCGGACTCTCGGCATCACTCCAGCGCGATGGCTACGTGGCCGTGGCGGGTACGAACCTCACCCACCCGTCGATCGTCGTGGGTCCAACGGGCGCCGGCGCGATCGGGGCCACGCTCGTCGGACCGAACAACTATCCAAGCGCGGCCGTGGCACGGTTCGCGCCCGGGGAGGCACCGACGGTTGTCCAACTGATCGGACAAGGTGTCGGACCGAACGACGGGTTCACGGCTACCGGGGAAGGCGGCTATGACCCTCGGTGGGGCGACTACGGCGCGGCTACGGTCACGCCCGGTGGAACGATGTGGTTCGCGAGCGAGTACACCGCGCAGCGTTGCACCGTCGCGGAATTCAACGTCGACACCACGTGCGGCTACACGCGAACGTTCTATGCGAACTGGAGCACGCACATCACCTCGATCAAGCCGCTCGGCTGAACGGACGATCGGCAACAACGAAGGAAGGAGCGGGGCCAGATGGCCCCGCTCCTTGCGTCTGGTGACAACGAGGTTCGAGGCGGGTTCGACGAGCGTCTCTCGCCCCGGAGGATCCAGCCGAGCGCGGAGCTAGAACCTGGGGTAGGTGAAGCCGTACCCGGTGACGACCTTCGCCTTCGTGGAGGATGCGTAGAGCCGAACCCGAGGGATCGGGACCTTCTCGCTGCATTTCCCGCAGCTGAATGCGTTCTGCCACCTGGCCGGGATCGCCTGATCGAAGCCGCATTCGGGGCACGTCTGGAAGATGATCTGGGCGAAGCACCCGAAGCACATGTACTGGATGGAGTCGTCGCCGACCTGGGTTGGCATCCGGCAATCGGGGCAGGTAAGGAAGGCCATCTCTTCTGACTATTCGTCCAGTAGTGCAGTCACCTGTAGCCATCTGGCGGCGAGAGTCTGTGGGTCCGCGGCATCGACGGTGATGTGTCCGAGTTTCCGGTTCGGACGGGGCGCTTTTCCGTAGGTATGGAGGTGCGCGCCGGCGATCTCAGCAACCGCTGCGGGGTCCGGCATCTCTCCGATGAGGTTGGCCATCACCGAGCACCCAACTGAAGCGCTTGACCCCAAGGGCAGCCCCGCCACGGCTCGCAGATGCTGCTCGAACTGGGAGGTTTCGGCTCCTTCGATCGTCCAGTGGCCGGTGTTGTGCACCCTGGGGGCGAACTCGTTGCCCAGCAGGTCTTCCCCGGTCCTGAAGAATTCGATGGCCAGGACGCCGACGTAGTCGAGTTCGTCCATGAGGGCGTGGGCGTGGGCTTCCGCGCGGCCCTGCAGGTCGGGCACATCCTGGAGCGGCCGAGAGACACGAAGGATTCCGTCACGGTGTTCGTTCGCGACCAAGGGGTAGAAGGAGGTGGCGCCATCCTCGGCCCGGGCTCCCACGATCGAGACCTCGACGTCGAACGGCACGAACGCCTCCAGGATGGACGGAGCCTCACCGACCATGCGCCAGGCTTCCGCGGCATGGGCGGGATCGCGGATCACCGTCTGTCCTTTGCCGTCGTAGCCCAGTCGCCGCGTCTTCAAGATGGCCGGGGTCCCGATGCGCTCGAGCGCCTCGGCAAGATCAGCCAGGGACGACACCTGGGCATAGGGAGCCACCGCCAGGCCGATGTGTTCGAAGAGCGTCTTCTCGGCCACGCGGTCCTGCGCTGCTTCCAGGGCTGAGGCCGGCGGGTACAAGGGGGTGTGACGCGCCACCGCTCGAACGGCTTCGACCGGCACATTCTCGAACTCAAAGGTCAGGACATCGCTGGCCGCGGCCAGCGTTTCCAATGCCGCAAGATCGTCGTAGGCCGCGCGGATGGACGGTGCGACCTGGGACGCCGGCGTGTCCTCTCCCGGGTCCAAGGTGGTCACCCGGATATCCAAGGGATAGCCCGACAACGCGAGCATCCTGCCCAGCTGGCCGCCACCGATGACCCCGACCCGGATCACGCGACGGTCACACCGCCGCAGGGTCGGGGTTGTCCAGCACCGCTTGTGTCTGCGCCTCCCGGTACGCCTGCACGCGAGCGCTGAGCGCAGGATCGCCGAGCGCGAGGATGGAAGCCGCGAGGAGCCCGGCGTTGATCGCCCCGGCCCGCCCGATCGCGAGGGCACCCACGGGGACGCCCGCGGGCATCTGCACGATAGAGAGCAGCGAATCCATCCCCTTCAACGTCTTCGTTTCGACGGGCACACCCAGGACCGGCAGGTGCGTCTTGGATGCCGTCATGCCCGGCAGGTGTGCGGCGCCACCCGCCCCGGCGATCAACACCTTGAGCCCGCGTTCGGCTGCCGACGCCGCATAGTCGAACAGCAGGTCCGGCGTGCGATGCGCGCTCACCACCTGGGTTTCGTGCGCGATGTCGAGCGCTTCCAGCGTCTCGGCCGTATAGCGCATGGTCTCCCAGTCCGAACGGGAACCCATGATCACGCCAACCACTGGGTTCGTCATGACGTGATTCTACCGACCACGGTTCACGTCGATTCGTCGTCGTCGGCGTTCCAGGGCAGCCGGTCGCGTAATCGCTCCGCCAGACCGGCCTCGTCGGTGTCGTCTTTCGGCTGGACGTCGCTGGTGAGTTCGTTCTCCACGACGGCGTATCGCCGTCCCCCGTACTCCTGTACCGCGGCCTGGATCACACCGGCAGCGGGCAATGCGAGGAACGCCGCGAGCACGCCACCCAGGGCTCCACCGATGAACGCCGCTGCGAACGCGATCGCCGGGTGCAGGTTCATCGTCCGCGCGGTGAGTCGGGGACTCAAGAAATAGTTCTCCACCTGTTGATAGATGAGGATGTACGCGAGCGCACCGATCCCGGCGGTGACGGATGTGAGCAGCGCCACCAGGAGCGGAGCCACGCCGGCGATATAGGTCCCGACGATCGGGATGAACTCTGCCACGATGCCCTCGAAGATGGCGAGCGGCGCCGCGAAGGGAACGTTGAACAGCCGGAGCGTGACGTACATCCCAGTTCCGTTGATGACGGCGAGCAAGAGCCGCGAGTAGAAGTAGCCGCCCGTCTTCTCGATGGCCTGCTCCCAGACGAACAGCACATCCTCCTGCCGTTGCGGAGGGAGCTTGCCGCAGATGACCCGACGCAGATGTGGCCCCTCGGCAACGATGTAGAAGGTGAACAGCGCCACCGTCGCCCAATGGAAGAGTCCCGCCAAGATCGAGGCGGTGATGCCGAAGATGTTGCTCGCAAGGCTGGCCGCCGATCCTGCGATGCTTCTCGAGTTCGCCTGGATCTGCGCGGTGATCTTCTCTGCGGTCAGATGTAGACCCAACTTGTTCGCGGCCTTGACGAACGTATCGACCAGGTGCGGGGCCGAGGTGATGAGCTGTTGGAAGCCCGTCACGACGGCGGGGACCACCAACGCCAGCAGTCCGACGATGACCAGGAACACGATGAGGAAGATGAGGCCCGTCGCGCTCCCCCGCCGCCACCCTCGGGCCGCGAGCCAGTTAACACCGGGCTCGATGGCGAACGAGAGGAACAGTGCAGTGACGATGATCGTGAGGAAGCCCGCGAGCTGCCCGATGAGGTGCAGGGCGGCGATCGCACCGATCGTCGCCACGATCGCGACCAGGATCAATCGGATCGATACGATCCGGATGAGATGCGGAACCCACGCGGGGAGCCCGGCGTCTCGACGCCGGGCGGTCTTGCGACGCTCGTGACGGGTCTCCTCGCTCATCGGCCCAGGGTGACGGACGGCGCGGTGGATGTCACGGACCCAGGCCCTTGAGCGCCGACTTCCATGCGGCCGGCGCAGGACCGGCGAGTTCGACGCTGCCTGCCCCGACCCACCCGGCGAGATCCCGGATCTGTGCGGCTATCGCCGGCCCCGCTTCAGCCGGGGCACCCGACTCCGCCCAGACCCCTTTCACCGTGAAGACGCCGGTCTTCCGATCGTAGAGCGGATCCACCCTGCCGATCAGTCGGTCACCATGAAGGATGGGAAGCACGTAGTACCCGTACTGCCGTTTGGCGGGCGGAACGTACATCTCCAGGCGGTAGAAGAAGTCGAACAGCGCGAGCACCCGGTCGCGATCATGCACCAGCTGATCGAACGGACTGAGCAGCACGGTGCGTGGCCGCCACGTCCTTGCCAGCACCTCGGCGTGAGCGAACCACTCGCCAGACTGACCTTCCACGTGGGCAGGCACGACCCGCCCATCGCGAACCAGCTCGGCCAACGCTCGCTCCCAGCCGGGTGGGCGCCCATCGAACGCCCATCCGAACTGTTTCGTCGAGGCCACACCGAGTGCGCGGAGCTGCGTGTCCAGGATCCGCCGGGCGACCTCGCTCGCGGGAAGTCGCGGTTCGTCCAGCGGGAGGCGGCGCTCCGCGAGATCCCAGACACGCTCCTGATGCTCCCGCCCGACCAGCATCACCTCTCCCTTTGCCCAGAGAGACTCGAGCATCAGCGAGATGCTCCGCTCGTCGCTCCATCCCCCGCCCTTCCATGCCTTGAGGGATGTGGCCGTGAAGTCGCGTGTTCGCAGCGGGCCTTCGGCCCGGAGACGCCGGAGCACCTCACGACGGATGGAGGCGTGCGTCTTCAGCCAAGCGGTCTCCTTCGCGCGCCTCGCGGGCGTGCGTCCGGGACCGTTGGGGTAGCGCCGCATGGTCTCGCGGTGCACGCCGAACGACGACATCGGAACGATGAACGCCCAATACTCGAACAGCGAGCGTTCTTCCCAGAGCAGCCGCTCCAGCTCGGCCGGGCGGAACCGCGAACCCAGCCTGCTCCAGAGCACCAGTTGCTCCGTACGGGCGACGGGGCGCACCGGATCCATCTGGACCGCCCCCAGCTCTTCCACGGTTTCCTGGATCGACCGGGGCCGAGGACCGGACAACCGCTGGCCCTTGACGGCCAGACGCCGAGCGTCGTGGAGACCGAGCTCGAGGGCCGCCGTCACTCGTTCAGGGCCGAGTGAGCGCTTCTGCGAATCCTGCGAAATTGTCCACGTACCGCTGCGCGTCTTCGTCCGAGTGCGCCACCGACACCGTCCAACTCTCGAACTTCGCCCACGGAGACTTGAAGATGCCGTGGTTGAGTTGCCAGAGCCACGCGGCATAGCTGATGCGTTCGTCGATGTCGATACCGTCGCGGTACCTGCGAAGCGGGGTAGCGCTGTAGTTGATGCCACCCTTGGCTCCGAGCGTGGTGACGATCGCCGGCAGCTGGTACTGGTCGATGACCTGCTGGCAGCCCTCGCGCATGATCGCGTGGATCTCATCGAACCGCGTGTACGCGTCCTTCGTGAGGACTTCGGTGAGGGTGGCTCGGCTCGCCGCCATGGTGAGCGGGTTGCCGTTGAACGTCCCCACCTGCTCGACATTGCCGCGCACCACGAGACCCATGAGGTCATCGACACCGCCGATGGCACCGCACGGCAGTCCCCCGCCGATGGCCTTCGCGAAGCAGGCGATGTCGGGCGTCACGCCGAAGGCTTCGATGGCGCCGCCCCACGCCAGCGTCACTCCCGTCTTCACCTCGTCGAACGCCAGGTACGCGCTGTTCGCGTGACAGACGTCCTTGATGGCCTGGAGGTAGCCGGGGTCGGGGAGCATCAGACCGAGGTTCGTCACGCCTGCCTCGATGATCATGCCGGCGATCTGATCCGGGAATTCGGCGAACACCCGCTTCACGCCCTCGAGGTCGTTGTACTGCACGACCCGCGTCAGTTCGACGTAGGACTGTGGCAACCCCGGCGTCTGCGCCACGGAGTTCGGACGTTCGTCTGGACCCATCTCGTCCGCGTCGGGATAGACGCTCACCATCAGGGCGTCGTGGTGACCGTGATAGATACCCTCCACTTTGATGAGCATGTCGCGGCCGGTTGCGGCGCGCATGATCCGGCAGGCGTCCAGGGTGGCCTCTGTTCCGGAGTTGCCGAACCGCCAATACGGAAGTCCGGTTCGCTCGGCGAGGTTGTCGGCAACGATGAGTGCGTCCTCCGTCGGCTGGGCGAAATGCGAGCCCAACGTGATCCGCTTCTGCACCGCTTCCACGATCTTGGGGTGCGCATGCCCGGTCACCATGACGCCGTAGCCGTTGTGCAGATCGACGTACTCGTTCCCGTCGATGTCCCATACCTTCGATCCCAACCCGCGATCCACGTAGAGCGGATGGGGTGGGGATGTTTGCCACGAGCTGGAGACCCCGCCGGGGAGCCGGTGGGCCGCTTCCTGCTGGTAGGAGATCGAACGCTTGTGCTTCGGGGCCAGTTCGGCTTCCTGCTGAGAGATGAGTTCGTCGACCCATTTCAGGTCGATATCGACGTGCGCCTGTGTGCTCATGCCGGAACCTTACCCGGCCGTTCGGAGACCGTCGAGGATGGCTCCCAAGTGCGCGATGGCCAGCGAAAGGTGCCCGTGTTCGGGGCGAAGTTCGGCCTTGGCACCGGACACGTGGGAGGCGAGCCATTCGCCGTGGCTGAGCGGCACCATCATGTCTTGCGCCCCCTGCCACACCGTGACGGGAACCGACACCGCCGATAGTTCGAAGCCCCAGTCCCGCGTGAATGCCATGTCGTCGTCGAACCAGCCCCAGATGCCGTTCTCGACGGCTCGATGGAAGGAGACGGCCAGGAAGTCCGCGTACTCGCCCGTAAGCACCGCTCTGTCCACATCAGACAGGAGATCCCCGAGCGCCGCCACGAGGTCGGGCCCGGTCACGTCGGCGAGTTCGACCCCGAAGCCCTCCAGGTACGTCCGCAGCGTTTCCTCTCCCGTGAGCGCGGCCCCGAACTCCTCGTGATTCTCCTTGGCCATCCCCTCGAGGAAATCCAGGTCGGCGGCGCCGTACGGTCCGACGCCGGCGATGGTCGCACACGCCCGCACCCGCCCGGGAAGGAGCGCAGCACACGCGAGCGCGTGAGGCCCGCCCCCGGAGGCGCCTACGGTGAAGAAATGGTCCGCGCCGAGATGATCGGCGACCGCGACGGTGTCGGCAGCGCAATCGGAGACGCTGCGCCCGGCGCTCCGCGACGACCCCGCGTATCCCGGACGCGCGTACGCCGCCAACCGGAACCCATGCGCCGCTGCCGTTTCCACGGTGCGCGGGAAGAGGTCGCCACTGCCGGGGGTCCCGTGGTGGAAGATCAGCAGGTCACCTTCCGGCGGTCCGGCCACCGCCAGTTCGATGACGCGCCCGTCGGGCAGGGTCAGCGTTGATCCGACGCTATCCATCCGTGAAGTCTGTCCCCCAGACGCGGATGCGGCAACCCGGGCTAAGAGATCGCGGTGGCGAACTCCTCGAAGTTCGAGACATATCGCTGCGCGTCTTCCTCCGTGTGCCAGATCGAGAGCGTCCAGTTCTCCTGCTTCGACCACGGCGACTTGAACACGCCACGGTTCTGCTGGAAGAGCCAGGCAAGGTAAGGGATCCGCTCGTCGATCCCGACCGCATCGCGGTACTCGCGAACCACCTTCGTCGAGTAGATGACCGAACCCTTGGCGCCCGCGCCCGTCACGTAGGCGGGCAGCCCCGTCTGCTCGATGATCTTCGTGAGGTTCTCCTCCATATAGGAGTAGACGGCATTGATCGCCGGGTAGACGTCCCGCGTCATGACCTCGGTGAGAACAACGCGAGAGGCGGCCATGGTGAGCGGGTTCCCGTTGAACGTGCCCGCCATGTCGTAGGCACCATCGATCACGAGCTGATAGAGCTCCTTCGTAGCGCCGATCGCGCCGCACGGGACTCCCCCACCCAGCGCCTTCGCCAGGCAGATGATGTCCGGCGTCACGCCGAAGAGTTCGACCGCGCCGCCGTAGGCCAGGGCGGCGCCGGTCTTCACCTCGTCGAACGCCAGGTATGCGCCGTGCTTATGGAGCAGATCCTTCAGCCCCTGGAGGTAGCCCGGTTCGGGCATGATCACGCCGCAGTTCATCATCGCCGGTTCGATGATCATGCCGGCGACGTTGCCCTCGTGCTCGGCGAGCGCCCGCTCAACCTCGGCAAGATCGTTGAACGGCACGACCCGGACCAGATCGGCGAACGCCTGCGGGAGACCCATGACCTGAGGAACCGTGACGGGATGTTCGCGCGGGCCGATCTCGCCGCGGTCGGGCGCGACCGAGAACATCAGGGAGTCGTGGTGTCCGTGATAGCTCCCCTCGATCTTCAGGATGATGTCGCGTCCGGTGTTGGCTCGCATGAGGCGTGTGGCTTCGAGCGTCGCCTCGGTGCCGGAGTTGCAGAAACGCCAGAGCGGGAGCTTGTAGCGCTCGACCAAGTTCTCCCCGACCACGTCCAGATCCTTCGTCGGCTGTGCGAAATGCGTGCCGCGCGCGGCCTGCTTCTGGATGGCCTCAGTGATCTTCGGGTGCGCGTGACCCATCACCATGGCGCCGTACCCCAGGTGGTAGTCGATGTACCGGTTCCCGTCGATATCGAAGAGGAGGTTGCGCTCGCCGTGATCCATGAACACCGTGTGTGGAGGCGAGGCCTGCCAGCTGGATGCCACGCCCCCGGCGATCGTTCGCGCGGCGACCTCGTGGTACGCGATCGAGGCCCTGTGCTTGGGTTCGAGCTCGGCTTCCTCTTCTTCGATGAGCTTGTCGATGAGCTCGAGGTCGAAGTCTGTCCTGGTTGCCACGGTGTTCTCCTCCTTCGAGAACCGCCGTTCCGCTCCGGTCGAGTCGATTGAACGGCGATTCAACTTCCGTGGATGATAGCCCAGCGGCGATACCCCTGGCTAGTCCCGCAGGTGTGGCGTTGGTATCGTGGGAAGCGCAGCACGCTCGTGGTGGCCGTAGCTCAATTAGGTTAGAGCACCTGGTTGTGGTCCAGGGGGTTGGGGGTTCAAATCCCCTCGGTCACCCTCTTCGCGAGAGCCCCGGTCGGCGATCCCCGACCGGGGCTCCGTGTCCGGAGAAGCGCTCTTGTCGCTGTTGGTATCGTGTGGCGGGCCTCTAGCTCAATCCGGCAGAGCAACGGACTCTTAATCCGCAGGTTCGGGGTTCAAGTCCCCGGGGGCCCACCAGTTGACCAGGTTCGATCTCGCGGCCTACCCCTGCGCGTGCATGAACTCGAGTGACGTGACGGGCTCGTCGCCGACGACCCAGCCGTCGTGACCGGGCTGGATGTCGTAGGCCTCGCCCGGCCCGATCTCCGCTTCGCCGCCGTCGTCGGCCTCCACATGCAGCGTGCCCGACAGCATGTAGCCAACATGGTGAACCTGGCACGAGTCCGTCTTCACGACCGGTTTGACGCTCTCCGACCATCGCCACCCGGGCTGAAAGACGTTACGGCTGATGGTGGAGTCCCCCACTTTCACCACCTGGACCTGCCCGTTCGTCACCGTTCTCGTCTCGTCCGGCGTTTCCAAGGCTTTCTTCGTCACACCCATCCCTCGTCCCCTTCTTCCCGAGATATGACCGTATCCCAGTTCGATCGAGTCGACAGGCGGGCGAGCTAGATCACGGAAACTCGCTCGCGTCGCCACGGACGGTCGCGGAAGCGCAGGCTCATGAACGCTCCAAGGTCCAGGGCGACGGCCGATGCGCCGTAACGCAGAAGCTCTTGGATGCCGCTGCCGCTACAGAACTGTCTGACTATGGCCCCACCGTTCCGACACGTCTGCACGTACCAGACCGACCCCATCACGGTGCCCACCGTGAGGAACAGACCCGCGACGGCCAGGAGAACACCCAGGGTGAGCTTCGCGTACCGCATCCCATCGGTATCGACCTGGGCGCTTCGCGGCCTAAATCATGAGCGAACCAGGTTCGTCGTGGGCGCGAGCCCGCGATGCGTGTGCGGTAGGCTCGCGGCGTGAGCCAGGAACATGCTTCGCCGCGCGCGAGTCGGCGCGAGATCGGTCCGCGCAACCGCAGGTGAGCACCCCGGAAGTCGTGCTCGAACTCCGCACCGACCCCGGAGAGGTCGGCATGATCCGGGCCACCATCCGCTCGCCGGAGTGGACGCGGAACGCGTGGTACGCGGCCGAGGGCGTGCCGCTCCGCCAAGACGCGACACCCTTCGTTCCGCCCGCGCTCCTCGCAGCGATGCGACACCGGGCCAGGTTGGTCGTCGACGGCGACGTGTCACCACTGCTCCTATCGAACCTCCGGGCGATCCAGGCGATGTTCTGCGTCATGCGCCCGCGCTGGCGCGTGATCGACGTTCGCGCGACCCCGGGGAACCCGCGGGCGTCCGCCCCCGGAACGGCCGCGTTCATCTCTATGGGACTCGACTCGCTTTCGCTCGCCATCCGGAAAGGGGACGCGTTCAGCCACCTCTTGATGCTCCGGAGCTTCGGCTCGGAACCTCCGTTCGCGGCCGCGCGGGTCGAACGCGGTGCCCGAGAGCTGGCAGAACGCGACGGGAAGGGGTTCATCCTGCTGGATTCGAACCTCCGCGAACTGTCCCATCGTGTGGCGGACTGGAAGCGGTTCCACGGGGCCGGATTGGCCGGTGCCGCGCACGCGCTGTCGCCCGTGATCGGGTCGGCCGTCGTCGCGTCCAGCATGTGGTTCATGGAGATGGTGTCGTATCCCTCCAACCCGCTTCTGGACCCGTTGTGGAGTTCGGAAGAGACGCGGATCGTCCACGAGGGGACCGAGCTGACCAGGACGGAGAAGGCGATCTCCATCGCGGGCGATGAGCTCGCGATGCGATACATCCACCCGTGTTTCCTCACAACCGGCGACGGATACAACTGCGGCCGATGCGGGAAGTGCCTGCGCACCATGGCGTGCCTCCGGGTCGCGGGAGTGGTTGGGGCTCCGGCGTTCGATCGTCCGCTAGACCTGGCGCTGTTGGCCTCGCAGCCGGGAACGGTCCCCGTCCTCGATGCGATCTATCGCGAACAACTCTGGGGTGCGCTGACCTTCGCTCCGGGTGACACCGAACTCGCGGATGCCATCCGGGCGGCGATGGTGCCTCCCCGATCGAGGATCGAGCGGCTGCGACGGCAGGTGCAGAAGCGACGCGCCGTCTGATCAGGTCGTGAGGGTGGCGCCCATCGATGTGCGGAAGATCCCCGGCAATGACCCGGACGCTGCGAGTTTGCCGATCAACCGGTGCGTCCCTTCCGGGTGGGGATGCAGGACGACTCCGGGGAGACCTGCGAGGCGCTCGGCATGGAGACGGTCGAGCCGGTGCTGGACGGCATAGTGGATGTGGATGGTGGTTCGGCCTCCAGCCCTCTTGACGTGAGGACGGACGTCGCGCCACGGCGCGCCTCCCGGAGCCGCCCTGAGCGAGCGGCTGCGATCGGCATGCCGCCTGTCTCGGTGCCTCAGACGGTTCCACCTATCCGTGAACGTGTACGGCGAGAACACGATCACTTCGTCCACTCCGCACAAGACGCCGAACAAGATGGCGGCCATCCCTCCCGAGGAATTCCCCGCGAAGACCGTGCGGCCGACACCGAGACCGCCGATCAAGGCCGTGAGCCCTGCCGCCGCTTCCGGAACCGAGGGACCGAGTCCGTTGATGCCGCGGAGGTAACAGCACTTGTCCAGATCGCGCGCGAAGAGCCGCTTGGCATCCAGATCGCCGATCAACCGGAAGAACTCCCACGAGGGGACGCCCATCGCGAAGATGATCCCGCCGAACGCCCCGATGAGCACATCTGACTCCGAACTCGCGTCCACGACGAACCCGCGCGTCTCATCGCGCAGCTGTGCTTCGAAGTCCCCCCTCACCGGCCCGATGTTACTTCTGGATGGTGACCGGCGTGCCCATCGGCAGGCGCTTCAGCTTCTCCATGTCGGGGTTATACACACGAACGCATCCGTGGCTCACCTGCTGACCCTGATCGCTCGCGTTCGCCGTGCCGTGGATGGCCATCCGTCCGCCCCCCGGCCAATCGGTGAGCACCGTAGAGAAGCCCGACAGCCCGAGCGCGTACACCCCGTACGGTCCGAACGGACTCGCCTGCGGCACCTTCGCCCAGATGAAGTAGTGCCCGGGAGTCGTGGGCCATTGGGGCTGACCGACGCCGACGCTGAACCGATCGACGAGCTTGCCGTCCCGGTAGTGACGCAGGATCCGCTGCGAGAGATCCACGACAACGCTGTCGCGAACCTTGGACAGGGTTACCTCGTCTTGCGGCACCCAGGCCGCAGCCTCGTTCGGCTTGGAACCGAGTTGGATGTGGAGCCATGGGTCGCCCGCCGGCGTGCGATGTGTTCCGGTCACCAGGAAGGAGACTTGCTGCCCGAAGTCGTTCTTCGCGGGGAACGGCCACTGGATCCGAGCCGAGTTGAATGGCTGCCGGTTGACCAGGAGACTCGCCGTTTTGGCACGGGCGACGAAGGTTCCGTCGCCGAGGACCGGGTCGCTCCTCGCAGCCGGACTGGGCGAAACGGATACCGTCGGTGAAACGGGCGCGACGACCGGCGTCGGTGTCGGCGCAGGCGTCCCTGAACACGCGCCGGCAACGAGGCAACCAGCGAGCACGGCGACGATCAGGGTCTTCCTCGACATAGGCCCATTATCGGCGCATCTGGGCCGAACTAGACCGGTAGTCTTACCGGGCGCGAGAGTGGCGGAATCTGGCAGACGCGCTGGGGTTAGGTCCCAGTGCCCGCAAGGGCGTGGGGGTTCAAATCCCCCCTCTCGCACCGATCCTCAAAGGACGCCATGCAAAGATGAACCGTGATGCCCCGGAAGAAGGCTGACGCCCGAGACCTGACGTCGCCGTTCGATAGACGATGGCGGTGGCTCGCTCACCCGATCTTCCTGGCGTCGGTCGCCACACTCGCGATCAACGACCACGTGCTCAAGGGGCACTACCCGAGTTGGTGGACGGGGAAGCTTAGTGACATCGCCGGCGTGGTCGTCGTCGGCATGCTGGCTGCGGTGCTACTCGGAGTGCGTCGAGGTCTCCTCCTCACCGGCACCGGCTTCGTGCTCCTCAAGACGATCTCAGGGGTGGGAGGGAAGCCCGTACTCGATGCGACCGACCTGGTGGCGGTCGTATTCCTCATCCCGATCGCCTCGTGCTCGGGCCTCTCCATCGGAGCGGAAATGGACCCTTGAAGGGTCGAGGCCGGAATCTCGACGGCCGCATGCCAGATCGGTGGACTGGGATGTCAGCCGGCCTCCCACTCGTCGGAGCGATCCTTGCAGTCGTCACCTCTACTGCCACCAGTTGTGCGCCTCGTTCGGCAGTCACCCGGGTGGCCGGCGATGGCGCGACGTTGTACGCATTCGTCAACCGCGGGTGGGAGAGCGGAACGTGGGCGCGAAGCGTCGACGAAGGTCGATCGTGGGGACCCGGCAGCGCACCCGTAGGTCTCACGTCCGAACCGTCCCGCAGTCCGTTTATAGATCCGGGTCCGAGCGGACCGGAAGAGGCATGCGCGCTCGATGGGACCTGCTGGCGCCTTCGCGACCAGCGCACCATCGAGCGCTTGTCACCCGGCGGTAACTGGGTTGAGGAGTTCCAGCTTAGCGATGCCCAGTATCGAGGGATCTCGACCGGCTGCGTTGGGGGCCACATCGGGATCCTGGGGTCGATCGCGGTTGCGGAGGGTGCTAGCCACAGCACCGTTGTAGCCAGCTACGGCGCCAACGGGGTCCTCCTGCGCGAAGACGACGGGCGATGGGTTTCGAAGCGCGTTCTCTCCGCGGGACCGTTCGGCAACATGGCTAGTGGCAAGGTGGGGTTCTTCGCGATGCTGCTCTTCGGACCGATCCTCGCTATCGCGATGTTGCTCTTCGGTCGCCGCCGTTGGCCGTCATGGCGTCGCGGACTCGCCGTGATCGGGACGGGGTGGCTCATCACTATCACAGCACTGGGTGTGATCGGGTTCCTGGCCGGACCCGACATCAATCCAGCCCACCTCATCGGCAGAGCAGCGATAGCCGGCGCGGTCGTGACCGCCATCGCAGCCACCGTTGTCGCCCGAAGACCGCTGCCATCGGCGGCAGCTGGGCCGGGGCCGCTGATCCCCAACCGACCCGATCGCGGGTGAGCGCCCGCGTCTGCCGTGCCGAACGATGCGGTACTGCCGGCCGTGGTTCGACTAGGTTCGTGCCGGGACATCCTTCGTACCGTCCCGCGCGGCGTGCTTCGCGCGCTTCTCCGCGTACATGAGGCTGTCGGCCGCCTCCATGAGCTCTTGGACCGCAGACGGATTACCCGGGTCGAACTCGGTGATACCAACGGAGAACGCCAACTGATAGGGCTGCGTCGGTTCGACGTTCCGGCGAGAGGTCACCTCGCGGAGGCGGCCCAAAGCGATCTTCGCCCCTGGATCCTCCGACGTAGCCAGGAGCACACAGAACTCGTCTCCCCCGACGCGGCCGATCAGGTCGGAGTCGCGGAAGGTCGCCGCCATGATGTCGGCCGTTTCCCGCAACATCCGGTCCCCCGCGGCATGGCCCAGGGAGTCGTTCACGGTCTTCAGGTTATCCAGGTCCATGAACAATAGGGCCACCGGCTCACCGACACGCGCGGCCAGGCGCAGCTGGTGCTCGGCTACCGCGAGGAAGCCACGGCGGTTGAGCAGGCCGGTAAGTTCGTCCACGGTCGCCATACGCCGCAGCTCCTTCTGAAGGTCCGAGAGTTTGGCCCCCGTCTCGACCAGCACGCGGCCAAGTTCGCCTATCTCGTCCGGATCGTCGTCGGCGTCCAGCAACGGCTCACCGCGCTCCAGTCGACGGGCGTTCTCCTCGATGCGCGAGATACGGGAGACGACGCGCTCGGCGGAGAGGAACACGACGGCGAGCGCGAAGAGCACCGAACCCGGTGTCCCCAGCACGGCTAGGAGGAAGGCGAAATGGCGGGCCTGTTCCAAACTCACCAGGCGTGCCTGCAAGATCGCGGTCTCCTGGGTGCTCAGGTCGCCCAGGACCGAGCGGATCGTATCCATAAGGCCTTTGCCTTCGTCCATGTTCGAGACCAGCGCCGCGTGATCGGTGCGTTCGGTCAACGGGGCGAAGCGCTGGAGTTCGACCAGCGCCGTGAGCCTGTCGGTGACCAGGAACTGCATCCGCCGGAGTCGTGAGGCTTCGTCCGGGTTCCCTGCCGTGAGAGAGGCGAGTCGGCTGAGGTCACCGTGGACCGCTTCCGCACCTCGTTCGTAGGGCGAAAGGTAGGCGCGATCACCGGTGAGGAGGAACCCTCGGGTGCCTGTTTCGGCATCTACGAGGTCGGTGAGCACGGCGTCGATCTCATGCTGCACCGCGTAGGCGTGCTGGGTTGCTTGGAGGGCGGTGCCGGATCTCCGCTCCGCGAGGAACGCGACGGAGGCCGATGCGAGCAAGACGGCGACCGGGAAGGCCATGATCGTGATGACCTTCCCTCGGAGCGACATCAGCCATCACCTCTAGACGGCACGAAGTTGGCCTTCCTGTGCGGGTGGTGGCTCGCCGGACACGGTGCCGGGGAGCCACACGACGAACCTGGCTCCCCCACCCACGCGATCCTCCACATGGGCCGAACCACCGTGCAGTTCGGCGAACCGCTTCACGAGACTCAGACCGATCCCCACGCCCTTGCCCCCGGCGTCGGGGCCCTGGCGGAATGGATCGAAGACCACGACCCGCAGGTCGTCGGGGATGCCCGGCCCTTCGTCCTCGACGGCAAGTTCGATGCCGTCAGCGCGCGCCGTTACCCGTACGCGGACCGGAGTGGCCGGCGGCGTGTGCTTGGCGGCATTCAGGAGGAGGTTCTCGATGATGCGTTCGACCTTGACCGCATCGACGGCGACGAGAACCGAATCGGCGTCGATCCTCACCGGATGGCCGTCGAGCGAGCTGGATTCGCGCGCTATCCGGCGCGCGATGGCGCCGACATCTGTTGACTCCCTGTCCGGTTGGAGCTGACCGCGATCCAATCGATCCAGGTCCAGGAGATCGTCCACCAGCCGGTCCATCTTCCGGCCGCTCTGTTCGATCATCGAATACAGGCTCTCGTGCTCCTCCGGAGTGAGCACCAGCTGCGCCTCGCGACGCAGGGTCTGCATGGCGCCGAGGATCGCCGCCAGCGGACTCTTCAGGTCGTGGGAGACGGCGTGCAGGAGGGTGTCCTTGACGGCGTTCAGATGGCGAAGCTCGTTGGCGGCGCGCCGCTCGAGATCCAGACGAACCTGCTGTGCGTCCACCGCATCTCGCAAGGTCGACAAGATCCACACCACGAACACTAGGACCAGGAGCTGAACCCCTCCGTCCCAGTAGGGGACTACCCCGTGATCGTGGGTGGCGGCGAGGTCGGCGAGAACGACCGCTGCTGTCGAGAGGGTCGCGAGGGCCACACCCGCCCTTCCACCGAGATTCCAGGTCACGAGAACGACCGGCATCAAGGAGAACAGGGCGAGCGTCAGCTTGGCGCCGGTCGCGAACTCGACAAGGCCGACCGCCACCGCGAACGTGACCCCCAAGATGTAGACGAGCATCGGAGGGCGTCCATCGAAGAAGCCTTGCGTGGGCAGCACTCCACGCCGGCTCAGGGCAGCGTCGGATGGATCCATGCTTGAAGGGTCGGCGCCCTCGGAGGTTACCTTGAGGGAAGCAGCACTTCGGCCAAGGCTCTGAAGGCACGCCCGCGGTGACTGATGCGGTCCTTCTGCTGGTCGGTGAGCTCGGCCATGGTCACATCCCAGCCACTGGGGACGAAGATCGGGTCGTACCCGAACCCCCCCTCGCCCCTGCGTTTGGGGATCAACTCCCCCTCACAGGCGCCCTCAGCGTGCAGTTCCTCTCCCCCGGGCCAGGCGATAGCGGCCACGCAGCGATAGCGCGCCGTCCGCCCCCCTCTGGGAACCCCTCGAAGCGCCTGCATGAGCGCCGCCAAGTTCTCTTCGTCTGAGGCGTGCTCCCCGGCGTAGCGGGCACTGCGAGGTCCGGGTTTTCCGCCCAGTGCGTCGACCTCGATGCCGGAGTCATCGGCCATGGCGGGGACCTGAAGTGCCTCGGCCACGGCGCGGGCTTTGAGGAGCGCGTTCTCGAGGTATGTCTCGCCGGTTTCCTCGACATCGGGGAATCGTGCCGGGTCGCCGGTCTCGACGCTCATCCAGGTGGTCGGCCAGTCGGCACAGACCCGAGCCAGCTCGCGGAGCTTGTGCGGGTTGTGTGAGGCGATGGCGATCCGTTCGGGGAACGCCACGTCAGGCCTTGGCGAGCGCCTCGTGCTGGACGCGGGTCAGCTCGGTGATCCCGGCGGCCGCCAGGTCGACGAGCAAATCCAGATCCCCGCGCGCGAACGGCTCTCCTTCGGCCGTCCCCTGCACCTCGACGAACGCACCGCTGCCCGTCATCACGACGTTGAAGTCCACCTGCGCGCCGGCATCCTCGTCGTAGCACAGATCCAACCGCGCCTCCCCGTCGACGATGCCGACGCTCACGGCGGCTACCGAATCGGTGATGACATCGTCGGCGATCTTTCCCGCGTCCACCAACCCGCGAACCGCGATCATCATGGCGATGTAGCCGCCCGTGATGGATGCCGTTCTGGTGCCGGCATCGGCCTGGAGCACGTCGCAATCTAACGTGATGGTTCGTTCGCCGAGCTTGCGCAGGTCGGTCACGCTGCGCAGGGACCGGCCGATGAGTCGCTGGATCTCTTGGGTTCTCCCCCCGGGGCGGCCCTTGTTGACCTCGCGAGGCGAGCGCTCGTTGGTGGAGGCGGGCAGCATCGAGTATTCGCCGGTGACCCAGCCTTTGCCGGTGCCCTTGAGCCAGCGGGGTGCGTCCTCACTGACGCTCGCCGAGCAGAGCACGCGCGTTCGCCCCATCGAGATGAGGATCGAGCCTGCGGCCCATTCCTGGAAACCGAGTTCGTAGGAGACCGGCCGAAGTTCGTCGGCGGCGCGTCCATCGGGGCGGATCACTTCCGGATCTCCACCACGGCACCCTCGCGTGCAACGTCCACCGGGCCGGCGAACGTGCTTGCACCCTCGACGCCGGAGATATGCGGATCGAGGGTAGGCAGGATGTGGGTGAGGAGGAGCCGCTTCGCGCCGGCCGCCGTGGCGTGCTCGCCGGCCTGCCCTGCGCTCATGTGGAACGGGAACTTCCGACTCGCCTCCTGATACGTGGCCTCGCAGAGGAAGAGGTCGGCATCCCGCGCGAGCTCGACCACTGCCGGAGCAGGACCGGTGTCGCCCGAATAGGCCAGCACGACGCCGTCCGCCTCGATGCGGTATCCGACCGCCTGCACGCCGATGTGCTCCATGGGGAATACCGATATGTGGAACGGTCCGACGTCGAAGACATCCCCCGCCTCCGCATCGGTGAAGGCGAACGCCTGGCGCATCACGTCCAGACCACCCTCCGACACGAGCAGGCACGCTTCCTCCACGAAATCCGGGGGTGAGTAGAACGGCAAGCCCGGCTTACCCAGGCCGCCGTAATGACGGGCGTAGAACGCAGACACGGTGTCCACGAAATGGTCCGCGTGCCCGTGGCTGATGAGTACCGCGGTGATGTCATCGATCTGGATATGCCGCTGGAGGTTCGCGAAGGTCCCACTGCCCGCGTCCATCCAGAGATGGGATCCATCGTGGCTCACCAGGTAGCCACAGTTCGCTTGGCCCGGACCGGGCCAAGTACCGCTCGCCCCGAGCACCGTCAGTTCCACGCGGCCTCCGGAAGGGCGAGATGCTCCGCGCTCACGGTGGCGAGGTCGGACCCCAAGAACATGGCCGCCAGTCCGTCGAACGTCGCCGCGTCACCGGTGGTGAAGAACCGGTGATGGGCAGGTCCGGCATCAGCCGCGAGACCTCGGGCCCCGAGCAGGGAGGCCACGTCGTTCGCGGTCTCTTCCGCCGAACTGACCAGGACGACGTCGGTTCCGAGTTCGTCTTCGAGCAGTTGGGACAACAAGGGGTAGTGCGTGCAACCCAGGATGAGCGTGTCGATGTCAGCCTCCATCAGCGGCTCAAGATACAACCGAGCGGACCTCCGCAACCCGTCGGAGCCCGTATCTCCTGTTTCGACGTGGTCCACGAAGGAGGGACACGCGGCGGATGTCAGCCTGATGTCGACGTCGGCACCGCCCGTCGCGGCCGCGGCAACGGCCCGCTCATAGGCTCGGCTCCGAACGGTGGCCTCGGTACCGATCATGCCGATCCGGCCGGACCGAGTCACGTTCACCGCCGCGCGAGCTCCGGGTTCGACCACGCCGATCACCGGGACGCCGTGGCGCGCGGCGATGTGATCGATCGCACTGACCTCCACCGAATTGCAGGCAACAACCAGCATCTTCACGTTGCGCCGGATGAGTTCGTCCGCGATCTGGATGCCGTAGCGGCGGATCTCCTCGACGGTCTTCGGCCCGTAGGGGAACCGGGCCGTGTCGCCGATGTAGACCATCGGTTCGTCGGGGAGCTGGTTCATCAGCGCGCGGACGACGGTGAGTCCGCCTACACCTGAATCGAATACACCGATCGGGCGGGTATCGCTCATCGAGTCACCACCAGAGCGATCCGGCGACGCCCTTCTCGGCCGCTTCGAGATCGTCGGCCCAGGCGTTCGTTGACAGGTATTTCCATCCGCCGTCCGGCAGGAGGCACACGATGTCGCCCTGCTCGATCTCCGACGCGATGCGCCTGGCGACGTGCACCACGGCGCCGGAGGAGATCCCGCAGAAGATCCCCTCACGCCCCGTGACCTCACGGGTGGCACGGACCGAGTCGGCCGAACTCACCAAGAATTTTCGATCGACTGCCGCGGGATCGAAGATCGGCGGGATGAACCCTGCATCCAGCGAACGTAGCCCGTACACCATGTCGCCCAGCTCCGGTTCGGCAGCCACGACCTTGATCTCGGGGTTGTGCTCGTGGAGGCGTCGGCCGTTGCCGGTGAGCGTGCCACCCGTCCCCATGCCGGCGACGAAGTGCGTGATCTCTGGCAGATCGCGGAGGATCTCGGGGGCCGTGCCCTCGTAGTGGGCGAGCGGGTTCGCCGGATTGCCGTATTGGAAGGGCATGTAGTACTTCGGGTCCTTGGCGAGCGCCTGGGCAACCTCGATCGACCCGTTCGTCCCCTTGTCGCCATCGCTGAACACGATCTCGGCACCGAACAAGCGCAAGAGGTTGATCCGTTCTTCGCTCGCGTTGTCCGGGATCACCACGGTGAGGTCGTACCCCTTCCTCCGGGCGACCATGGCGAGCGCGATACCGGTATTCCCGCTGGTTGGCTCCAGGATCGTCTTGTCCGGGGTGAGTTCGCCCGAGGTCTCGGCAGTTTCGACCATCTTCAAGGCGATGCGATCCTTCGTGGACCCCGTGGGGTTGTTGCCCTCCAACTTCGCCCAGATGCGAACGCCGGGCTTCGGTGATAGGCGCTGCATGCCGACCAAGGGCGTCTCGCCGATGGCGTCGAGGATGGAGTCATAACGCACGTTCCGAGTATCCCAGCGGAGCCGTGAACGGCCATGACGCCACGTCGGTCCGCGGTCAACGCCAGATGACTCCCAAGGGTCGAGCATCTCGGGCCGCGCCCAGCCAGCCCAAGCGGAATCCGTCCTCCAGGGTTCGGAGCAGTGAGTAGTGCGTCCAGTTCGCGCCGTCGCTGTACCGACCGGACTGTACCAAGGGACCCATGACCGCCATCGCGACGTTCCGTCTGTTCGGATAGCCGGAGGCCTCGCCCTCGTCGTAGGTGACGATCAGGACGCTCCTGCTGCCGAACGCCGGAGAAGAGAGGATCTTCGGCGCCTCCCGCCTCACGAAGTTGTCGAACTGCTTGAGACGGCTGGCCGACCCGCAGCGATCGTGCCCGTTGTCACACTGATTCGGCACGATGAAGTTGAACCGGGGCACCGTCCCCGAGGCGAGCGCCTTGTCGAGCGAATCCGTGTTGCTCCGGCCGGTGGTACCCGCCGGAACGACGTGGTCACGGCAAGCTTTCGGCGCCGGTTGGGCGTTCGACGTGACGCCGTTGGTGACGGAGTCGTAGTAGAGGGCCGGGATGTGGTGGACCACGTAGTGATCCCACCCCGAGGTACTGCCTCGATCTCGGAAGTCGCAGCGGCGAGCGGCCGACTCGGCCCAGAGGTGCCAGGAGAGTCCATGGGACGAGAGTTGATGGAAGAGATTGTTCGACTTGTGGTGGCAGTACCGGGGGGCCAGGTTGTGGGTATCGCACCGGGTGAACCGACCGCTGGTTAGGCCGATGTAGTTGGGCAGGGACGACGTGGCCGGAAGCGACCAGTAGTTCGTCACCCAGGCGGAGTTCGGCCGGACGGTTCCCACGAGGTAGGGCGTCATCCGCGTCGACAACTGGGTCCGGGAGGTGTTCTCGCCGATGATCACGAACACGTTGCCGAACGCCGGCACGCCGTCGAACGCCCGTTGCTGCAAGGCTCCTGGATCGGCGGCAGCGGCCGCATCGAACGAAGCGACGAGACACATCGCAGCAAGGGCTGCGAGCGAGTGTAGGATCCGCCGCCGGCGCGAGAGCATCGCCGGAGTCTAAGCGACCGCGTTCACGGTCTACGCAAGCGAGTCCCTACCCTCGATGAGGTGCCAGAAGTACCTGATCGGCGGGATGGCCCTGGAAGTCGCGAACGTCGACACTGACGCCATGAACTGCACCCTCTGCGACTCGACGATCTCCCAATGCGCATCGTGCCGCTCGTCGAGCTGCACCACCGCGTTGTGCAGCCGCTGCGCCATCGCCCAGCCCGACGCTCACCCCGTGCCGGTTGCGGCGGGTTCGAGCGGATCGCTCGGAGAGCCCGTCGTCGTCCTGATGGACTGGTAGGCCGCTTCGGTTCCTAGCCGCCTGCGACCGCGGGAAGGATGCTCACCGTGTCGCCGTCACTCACGGGCGTTTCAAGCGACCCCAGGTAGCGAACGTCCTCATCGTTGACGTAGACGTTGATGAACCGATGCAAGCCGCCGTCTTCGGAGATCACGTTCTTCGTGATACCCGGGTAGGTGGACTCGAGGTTCGTGAGGATGTCGCTGAGAGTGGTGCCCTGGGCGCTCACTTTCGCCTCGTTGCCGGCGTGCTTGCGGAGGATCGTAGGGAGCTTGACGGTGACTGCCATGGTCGGTTCTCCTGGTCGGTGTTCGGGGTATCAGACCTGCGAAGGGACTCCGCAGAACAGCTCGTAGTCGATGAGCTCGGTGATGGTTGGCGCTTTGCCACAGACGGGGCAGTCGGCATCCCAGCGGATCTTCACTTCCTGGAAATCCATGTGAAGCGCGTCGTAGAGCAGGAGGCGTCCCACCAACGGATCGCCCTCCCCCGTGATCAGCTTGATGGCCTCGGTCGCCTGGATAGCACCGATCACTCCCGGTAAGACGCCGAACACGCCGCCCTCGGCGCAACTCGGCACGGTTCCGGGCGGCGGTGGTGACGGGAAGAGGCAGCGGTAGCACGGCGCTTCCTGGCCCGGGAGGAACACCGTGGCCTGGCCCTCGAACTGATAGATGCTGCCGTAGACGAGCGGCTTGCCCATGAACTGCGTCGCATCGTTGACCAGGTATCGCACCGGGAAGTTGTCGGTCCCGTCGATGATCACGTCGTAGGGCTCCATGATCTCGAACACGTTCGCGCTGTTGAGCAGCGTGTCGTGGCCGATGATCTCGATCGTTGGATTGATGGCACGCAGATGCTCGACCGCGGAGGCGACCTTCGGACGGCCGACATCAGCGTTCGTGTGGAGGATCTGACGCTGGAGGTTCGAGAGGTCCACATGATCGAAATCGACGATCCCGATCGTGCCGATGCCCGCTGCAGCCAGATACAGGAGGATGGGCGAACCCAGTCCACCGGCACCGATGACCAGCACCTTGGAAGCGAGCAGTTTGCGCTGTCCGGCACCGCCGATGTTCGGCAGGATGATGTGGCGGGAATACCGCTGGACCTGATCTTCGGTGAACGGCGTCGTCATGTGACGATCAGCCCCTCTTCGGTGACCCGGCCGTCCTGATCGATGAAGAAGGATCGCAGGACCGGCTGTTCGCGATCCTGGAGCGACAGCAGGATGTAGCGAGAGTCGGGATAGAACGCCAACTTGCGGTCCGTCTCGGATGGATAGGCCTCGGAGTGCGTGTGCGAGTGGTAGATCGCCCACAGATCCCAGCCCTGCTGATCCATCTCGTCGAACGTCCGGAGTTGCTCCTTACCGTCCAAGCGGTAGGTCACGGGACTCGCATCGACGTTGGTCATAGGGAATACCTTCACGGGCGTTCCTGCGGCGGCTGCGATCAGACCACAGCATTCATTGGGGAACTCTCGAAGTCCCTGGTCAACGATCTCCTTGAAGAAGACGCCGTCGAGTTCGCTCATGGTCTGCTGTGTCCGTTCGTGGCAACGTGGCCCGGTTGAGCCGTATCTGTTGCAGGTGCAAATGCTACCAGGGGGGTCAGATATTCCCGGTGCGAAATGAACCCCGGGCGACCCCGGGAGGACGGGTCAGGGACCGATCGTGCCCTCGATGATGATCCTCCCCGCGGGCTCTAGACCGGAGGTCGTTCCGATCACCGCGCCGTGGACTCCCCGCTGCTTCAGGGCTCCTCGTAGACGCTCGGGATCCGTGGTGGCGATGAGCAACCCACCGCTGGTCTGCGCGTCGGCCAAGAGCAGCTGGTCCGGTTCGTCGAGGTCGCCCCAATCGACGTGTGGGTCGACGAAGGCCCGGTTGCGTATGGTCCCGCCGGCGGCGACGCCCCCACGGGCCAGAGCGACCGATCCGCGGATGAACGGGATCGCCCCTGCGTCGACCGTGGCCGATACGCCGCTGGAGAGCAGCATCTTGTGCAGGTGGCCGAGGAGACCGAATCCCGTGACATCGGTGGCGGCGATGCTGGCGTCATCGGAGCCCACCTCTGCCACCGCGAGCGCCGCTTCGCGGTTCAGCGTGGTCATCACGCCGACCGCGTCTCGAACCATCTCCGACGACGCCGTTCCTTGCTTGATGGCGGTCGAGATCATGCCCAATCCCAACGGCTTCGTGAGCACCAACGTCGCGCCGTCCACCACGCCGGCATTGCGGGTCAGTCGAGACGGATGTACGAGCCCGATCGCGACCATGCCGTACTTCGGCTCCGGGTCCGTGATGGAGTGCCCTCCTGCCACCGGGATGCCGGCCGCGGCCGCGACATCTCTCCCACCCCGAAGCACCTGGCCCAGCATGACCAACGGCAGATCGTCCACGGGCCATGCCGCGATGTTGAGCGCGAACACCGGCGTGCCGCCCATCGCGTACACATCGGAAAGCGCATTCGTCGCCGCGATGCGGCCCCAGTCGTAGGGGTCGTCGACGATCGGTGTGAAGAAATCGAGGGTGGCGACGATGGCCTGTTCGTCGTTCAAGCGGTACACCGCCGCGTCGTCGCCCGTCTCGGTTCCGACCAAGAGATCGGGCGGAACGGACGATGTGCCGAGTTCGCCGAGAACCGTTTCGAGTTCCGACGGGCCTAGCTTGCAGGCACATCCTGCGCCGTGACTGAACGAGGTGAGGCGACGCTCCGTCTGCATACCGGCCACGCTAGCAGTCGCCGGAAACAACGAGGGAGCCACCCAGCGCCGCGGCGGCTCCCGTCGTTGTACCACTGGCCGCCGGAGGGAGGGCTCCGTTGATGGCGGCCAGGCGTGCCTCTCGCTACATCACTGCGGCAAGATGACCTTTCCACTAGGCTCATCCACGACGACACGGATGCTCTGCAAGGGCGTGCTGGTGGGGCCGGCGATCGGCTGGGCGTTGTGCGCCGGATCGAACTCCGCGCCGTGGCACGGGCAGATGAGGATCCGCGCGCTCTGGTCATAGCCCACAGCGCACCCGGCGTGGGTACAGACCCGGCTGTAGGCGACCACGTGATCGTTCGCCAACCGGAGAACCACGGCGGGGATGCCGCCCGGCCCGGTGAACCCCACCGCCCGCCCGACCGGAAGCTTCGAGAGTGTGGCGATGACCTGTCCCTTCGGCGCCGGCGGTGCCGTCGATATGGCGGAGGACGGAGATGAGGGTCCGGCCGACCCCTGGCTCGATCTCCGGGTTCCCGCCGCGTGCGAGGCAGCGGAGATGCCGTTTCCTCCGGTGATCGGAGGGCCTGCAAGCGCCTTCGACGCGATGCCCACGACCAGCGCCGATCCAGCGACAAGACCTCCCCGAACGAACTCCCGGCGCCCCACATCCTTCAGCGGCGCCGTGACGCCACGGCTCGGAGCTAAGGAGCGTCGCATCTCCCACACCGCGACACCCAATGCGACCCAGGCAACCGCGTAGATGGAGTCCGAACCCAGGAAGAAGGGATGGACGTGCCAGGTGGCAGACAGGAACAGCACGACGTTGATCGCGAAACCGGCGGCCGCGGCGGCGAGCATGGCGACCCCCACCAGTGTTGCGATCCCTATCGCGATCTCTGCGAGCGCGATGCAGACACCCACCAGCACTGGCGCCTTCGCGAGCCAGCCCATCATGAAACTCACGGGCGTCCCGTGCGAGAAGCCTGTGAGCTGTGCCCCGATGTAGTCGGGGCTCCCCTGGTGCAAGAAGTTGCCATCGAGGAACTTCTGCACTCCCGCGAACACGAAGGTGACCCCGAGGAAGGCGCGCAATAGACGCGCCGACCAGGGCATCACGATCCAGGAGGAAGCGGGCGTGAGCGCCAGATGGCGGACGGAACGCGTCAGCGGAACTCTCGGGACACGGGTGGCCGAGGCGGGAGACGACGTCGTTCGCGCGTCGGGCCGAGGGGGAGCCGAGGCCTTCTTCGTCTGCATGTTCCGAGCATGCGCGGTCGATGGTTGGGAGGCGGTTTCACCTCGGTTTGGAAACGGTTAGAACCCAGGCCAGAGGCGGTGGGCCTGGGACGATGGGTCCATGCGGATCCTGCTGATCGAGGACGACAACCGTCTGGCCGAACTCCTGGCGACCCGGCTCCGGGGCGAGGGACACCACGCCGAAACCTGCGGGAACGGAACCGACGGACTGGAGCGGGCCAGCTCCGGCGATCAAGACCTTGCCGTTGTCGACGTGATGCTTCCCGGGATGGACGGCATGGCACTCACCGCCGAACTCCGCGATCGAGGGGTCCAGATCCCGGTGCTCATGCTCACGGCGCGTGACACCGTCCCCGATCGCGTCGCCGGGCTGCGATCGGGCGCGGACGACTACCTGGTCAAGCCGTTCGCGTTCGCCGAGCTCGTTGCGCGGATCGACGCGCTTGCCCGCAGATCCGGCCCGGCGGCAGACCCGGTGGTCCTGAGCTTCGGCGAGGTGGCGTTGGATGTCCGGGCGCGCCGGGTCACTGTGGCCGGGTCGGAGGTCGACCTCACGGCCAAGGAGTTCGACCTGCTTCGCTGCCTGCTGGCCAACCGCGGCAGAGTGGTCAGCCGCATCGAACTGAAGGAGGAGGTGTGGGACTTCACCTTCGACGCGCAGACGAAGGTGGTCGACCTCTACGTGCACTACCTCCGTCGAAAGCTCGGGCCGGCGGGGAACATCATCCAGACGGTTCGCGGCGTGGGCTACGCCATCGGACGCTGATGTTCCGTTCGCTCAGGTTTCGCCTTGCGGTCTCCCATGCCCTCGTGTTGGCGGTGACCCTGGTGTTGCTCGGGGTCGTCGTGCAGGTCCTCTTGGCGCGAAGCGTGAACGAGAGTGCCACGGCTGAGCTCCTCGCGTCAGCCCGTGCGGAAGTGATCCGGATCCAAGAAACGGGTCTGCGTCCGCCGCCGGATTCAGACGTGCCCTCGGCGGCGGACACGCAGATCGCGGTGTTCGATGCCGGTGGCGCACCCATCTTCGAGCCCCCGCAACTCCCGCCGACCTGGCTCCGCCGATATCCCTCCACCGTGACGGATGTGGAGGTACAGATGGAGCCCGTCCGAGTGGTGACGCTCCCCGTGGTTGCGGGCGGCCGGACGGTTGGGTGGGTGGTGGTCGGTCGTTCGACGATCGCCGAGGCGCGACTCCTTCACCGCGTTCGCTTGTTGCTGATCACCGGAGGCCTTCTGGCCGTGGTCGCGAGCCTGGGCGCAGGCTGGTGGCTGGCCGGCCGGGCGGTCCGTCCCGTCGAACAGGCGTATGAGGCGCAGGCGGGATTCGCGGCAGACGCGTCGCATGAGTTCCGAACGCCCCTCACGTTCATCCGCTCAGGGGTGGAGGTGCTGGCCGAGGGGGATCCGGTACTGGGAACCGCCGTCTTGTCCGAGATCGACTACCTCACGGACATCACCCGCAGGCTCCTGTCATTGGCGCGCGCCGAAGGTAGCGGAGATCCGAAGGAGCGCGTACCGGTGGATGTGGCGGCCGTCTCCCGGTCCGCGGTGCGTCGCAGCGAACAAGCGTCGGGAACGCGGATCACGGTGCCCGCCGGGGCATGCTCGGCGACCGGAGACCCAAAGGGGTTCGAAGCAGCCCTGGATGCGGTCCTGGAGAACGTGGCCGTGCACGGCGGGGGTCGGGCAGAGCTGTCGTGGCAGCGAGACGGCGCCCAGGTCGTCGTCTCGGTGACCGACCACGGTCCCGGCATCGGCGCCGAGCACCTCGGCCGGGCGTTCGACCGGTTCTTCCGGGCCGATCCATCTCGGACGCGGGACACCGGCGGCGCCGGACTCGGCCTGGCACTCGCTCGGACCATGATGACGTCACAAGGGGGCCGCGTGTGGATCACTCCGACCCCGGGCGGTGGCCTCACCGTCCACCTGGCCTTACCGGCCGGGAACTAGGGCCCGTCCGTCCCCATGCCCATCGCGTGGAACCCACCGTCGACATGGATCAGCTCGCCCGTGATACCGGAGGACAGATCCGACAAGAGGAACGCGATCGCTTTTCCGACCGGTGTGGGGTCGGTGATGTCCCACCCGAGCGGCGCTCGTTGTCCCCATCCGTCCGCGATCGCCTCGAACCCTGGGATGCCTTTGCCGGCCATGGTCTTCAACGGTCCGGCGCTCACCGTATTCACCCGGATGCCCTTCGGGCCGAGATCGCGGGCCAGGTACCGCGTCACGGACTCCAGGCCGGCCTTCGCTACGCCCATCCAGTCATAGATCGGCCACGCCACCTGCCCGTCGAAATCGAGCGAGACGATCGACGAACCTCGTTCCATGATGGGCAGCATCCCTGCGGCGAGCGACTTCAGGCTGAACGCGCTCGTTTGGAACGCGGTGGCGACGCTCTCCCACGGCGTGTTCAAGAAGTTCCCGCCCAGGGCGTCTTGGGGTGCGAACGCGATCGCGTGGAGGATCCCATCGACCCGGCCCCACCGGCGCCCCAGCTCGTCGCGGACGGCGTCGATCTGCCGCGGGTCGTTCACGTCCATCTCCAGGACGTCCGGCGTGGAGGGCAGGCGCTTGGCGGTCTTCTGGGTCAACGACACCGTGCGCCCGAAGTTCGTGAGGACGATCTCGGCGCCGAGTTCCTGTGCCGCCTGCGCGGCCGAGAACGCGATGGAGTGCGGCGTCAGGACACCGGTGATGAGCAGCTTCTTATCTTCGAGCAGCAAACGGTCCTCCTACTTCACGACCTTGAACGTCACGTTCCCTTGGTCGTCGGTCTGGGTGACCTGCACGGTAACCGTCTCTCCCTGAGCCGTAGCGGTGCAGGTGAAGGTTCCGCCCGTTTCCGCCTTGATGCCGTCCGGACACGTGACGGTCACACCGGTGACGCCGGTCTTCGCCTCCAATTGCGTCTTCAGCGACGACTCTAGGCTCGTCTTGTTGAGGCTCCGCGTACATGCGGCCGCCCCGAAGACCAGGGCGAGAACCGTGATCCAACGAACGATCGGACGCATGAACCTCTCCTCCACAGATGCGGACAGGGATGGGATCTGAGCCTAGCTTCGCCTGAGGCCTCGGGCAAACCTCGGGTGACAGAAGTTAGGGCTTGGTCATTCCGACATCGCGGACGCCCCAGGTCGCACCCGTCGTTGCCACCACCTCGATGGTGTTCGGCGTCACATCGTTGAGGAGGGCATCGGAGATAAGGATCGAGGTCGGTGAGCCCCACACGTCGGCGGGACCGGCTTGCAGCGTGGTGACGAGGGCCCAGTTCGCGTAGATGCGCACCTCTCCGGTTCCGGCATCGTAGCCGGACAGGGTCAGGATCCGATCCCCGGGCTTACCACCCACGTGGTAGACGACCTCGTTCGGATGTGAGGTGTCAGACCCGGGGATGTTGCCGAGTTCGCCTGGTCCCAGCGGTACGGGCAGCACGGGATCCTGAACCGGATTGGGGCGGATCCCCGCGAGGATCTTCCATTGGCCCGTCGTGATGCCGGGCCAGGTGTAGGAGCTGGCGCCGATGATCCCGTTCTCCCGGATGGAGCGAACGAACCCGAGTGTCGCCTCGAGCGTCGATTCCTGCGCGATCCCTCCGATGACGTGGATCGGCACTTGGTCATCTCCGACGTTCTGGCGGATGAGTTCGATGTTCTGGTTCACGATCTGATGAGCGCCGTTGGTTCCGTGGGTCTTCCAGGAGAAGTAGGTCATGGGCATCATCACGTCGTAGGTCGAAGCGAGGTTCTGATACGGGAACCCCGGCCAGTAGGTGGGGTTGTGAACCATGCCGAGCGGCTGCGGGATGATCGCGGCCAAGGGATAGGAAGGCCCGGCCTGCGTGCGCAGCGACGCGGATTCCGAGAGGAGCCGCTCGGTCCGCAGGGCAACGTTCGACACCGCGGGAGATTCGATGTCGAGTCCGAACCCCGTGAACGCGTTGCCTGCCGGCGTCCGGAACCTGATCGCGGCGAGCGAGCGTTTCACATCCTCCGACGGTTTCACGAACCCGGGCAAGTACCAGGCGATCACACGGATGTGTGCCCGTTTCGCTGCGTCGAGGAACGCGATGACTCCGGCTTTGTCCGCGAAGGGCGCCGGCCGGTTGTAATTCGAGGTCTCGAGGTAGAGCGTGCGAACACCGTGCGCCGCCATGTCGTTGATCGCCGCGCCCGGGTGGGCCCACGCGGTGGAATCCCAGACGTCCACCCAGACGCCAAGTCCCTGGAACGGGCCGATGACGGGGTTATCGCGGATGGGGATGGGCGTCGACGTGGCCGTTGCCGCGTTGGCCGAGGGCTGGGCACTGCCTCGGGTAGCCGCGATGATGACGGCTGAGATCAGTAACACAGCACCCACGCCGACCGCGGAATAGCGCTGCGCTCCTCGGGATATCTCCATCCCATCCAGCCTACTCGGCATCCAGACCGTAGGATTCGCGACGATGGATCTGGGAGTGGCAGGCAAAGTGGCGTTGGTGACGGCGTCTTCGCGCGGACTGGGTCGCGGGAGCGCACTCGCCCTGTCCCGCGAGGGCGCGAAGGTCGTGCTGTGCGCTCGCGACGAACAACGCCTCAACGCCACCGCCGCCGAACTACCGGGGGAAACCCTCGCCGTTGCCGCAGACGTCACTGAGCCGGACGCTCCGGCTTCCCTGGTCCGGATGGCCGTCGAACGGTTCGGCGGATTGGACATCCTGGTCGGCAACTCCGGAGGTCCCCCACCGGCCCGCGCCTTCGACGTAGATGAGGCGGGGGTGCTCGCGGCGGTGAACGAGAACCTCCTCACCCAGATCCGACTGGCCCAGAGCGCGCTTCCCCACATGCGGAGCGCCGGCTGGGGCAGGATCGTCCTCATCACGTCGTCGGCGATCAAGCAGCCGCTACCCTCGCTTGCCTACTCGAACATCGCTCGCACAGGACTGTGGGCATGGGCGAAGACGGCCGCGCAGGATCTCGCGGGCAGCGGCATCACGCTGAATCTCGTGGCGCCCGGGTTCCATGCCACCGACAGGACGAGGGAACTCGGCTCCGCCGGGCCGATGGGCGACGCCGAGGACTTCGGCAGGATCGTCGCGTTCCTCTGTTCGCAGGCGGCGAACTTCGTGAGCGGAACGGCGCTGCAAGTCGACGGCGGCGGATCGGTGGGTCTTCTGTGAAGAAGGGAATAGGCATGGAGCAGGCAGCGCGCGCGAGAGAGATCGCCGACCGATACTGGGACGAACTCCTTGCGCTGGAACCCATGCTGGGAACGATGAGCGGCGACGAGCGGTTCGACGACCGGCTGCCCGATCCTGGGCCCGACGGTCGCGCGGCCAGCGAGACGATCCAGCGCCGGGTCTTGGCCGACATCGAAGCCCTGGACACGACCGGCCTGGACGAAGTTATGCGCACCACGGTCGACGTCGTCGAAGCCATCGCGTTGCGATACCTCGCAGCGGCCGAACACCGCACCGACCTGCTCGCGCCCGCGAGCCACTGGTTCGGTCCCGCGAGCGTGCTTGCCGAGATCGGTTCGCTCCAGCAAGCCGACACCCCCGAGCGCTTGGACCGGCTCGAAGCACGGCTCCGGGCGATCCCGGCCTTCATCCAGGCGACCCAGGGTGTCGCGGAGGAAGGGATCGCGCGCGGTGTGACCTCCCCGCGTGTGGTCGCCGAACGTGCCGTCGCCCAACTGGAACGGATCATGGCGCTCGGGTCTGAAGACTCGCCCGCCCTGGCCCAGGCGAAGGACAACGATGCTCGAACGCGCCTGGCGGGAGTGATCGCCCAGGTGGTCAACCCCGCGTATGAGCGTTACTTCACGTTCCTCCGTGACGGATACCTTCCTCATGCGACCGAGACCATCGGCTTGAGCGCGCTGCCCGGCGGGGACGCCATGTACAGCGCCGAGGTATTGGCCTCGACCACTCTCCCGATGGATCCTCAGGAGATCCACGACCTGGGTCACGAACGGTTCGACGCGATCCAGGAGGAGCGCGCCGAGATCGCGAAGCGACTGGGCTACGCCTCGGCGAAAGAGGCGGTAGCGGCACACGTCGCCTCGGGCAAGGACTCCATCGCTACCAAGGACGAACTGAAAGCTCTTGCGGAAGAGCAGGTGCGTCGCAGTTGGGACGCCGCGCCCGCCTTCTTCGGCCGTTTGCCCTCCACCTGGTGCGAAGTCCAACTGGTCGAAGAATTCCGCGAAGCCGACATGGCGTTCGCGTTCTACAACGCCCCCACGGCCGACGGATCGCGTCCCGGTGTCTATTACGTGAACGGCTTCGACCTCGGGGCCCGCGAACGACACGGCCTCGCGTCGGTGACGTATCACGAAGCCCACCCCGGTCACCATTTCCAGATCGCGCTTGAGCAGGAGACGGAGGACCGACCCGCGGTTCGCAGGTTCGGAGGCTTCATGGCCGGGAGCGCCTTCTGCGAGGGCTGGGGCCTCTACAGCGAACGGCTCGCCGACGAGATGGGCCTCTACGTCGACGATTGGGAACGGATGGGGATGCTGGAGGCACAGGCTCACCGCGCGGGCAGGCTCATCACCGACACTGGCATCCACGCGCTCGGATGGGGACGAGAACGCTCCATCGAGAAGCTCGTGGAGGGTGGCGTGTCGCCCTCCGACGCCGTGATCGAGATCGATCGCTACATCGCGATGCCTGGCCAGGCGCTCAGCTACATGATCGGGATGATCGAGATCCAGAAGGCTCGCGAGGCAGCGGAGGCACGTGAGGGCAGCGCGTTCTCGCTGAAGGACTTCCACGATCGCGTGCTGTCACTCGGGCAGTTGCCGCTCCCCGCCCTGCGGCGCGAGCTGGGATAAGCGGACAGTCAGCGAACCGCGCGCAAGAAGAGGTAGTCGATGATCCGACGTTCCCAGAGCAGTTCGACCTGGGACACCATGATTTGGGCGGCGAGTTCGTAGGAGCCTGCCATCTCGTGAGCTGCGTGGGCTCGCACCAACCTTCCACGGACGAACCGGAGCGCCGGACCGATCACCCGCTCCCCGACCAGCTCCACGTCGACGTCGCGGAATCCGGCCCGCTCGGCGGCCGCCGCGATCTGTCGGGGCGTCGCGGCCGCGTGGCGTCCCAAACCCCAGACACGCAGCTGGGAAAGCGCGGCGAGTCCCTCCCGTGGTCCCCGCGGATATCGATTGGTTGGGATGTCGGACATCGTGAGGATCCCTCCGGGGCGAAGGACCCGGTGCGCCTCCCGGAAGAACCGTTCGCGTGAAGGGAAATGGAACGCCGCCTCCACGCTGATCACCCCGTCGAGGGAACCACCTCGCATGGGGATCCGCATCGCATCCGCGTTGAGGGCTCCGGCGCCGGCCTCGGCTAGGGCCTCACGGCCCGCACGCAGTTGCGACAGCGTGATGTTGAGAGCGGTCAGTCGCCGCGGCTCCACGACCCGAGCGATCACCGGATCCTGCACGGCAAGACCGTTCCCCACGTCGAGGATCTCTCCGCCGGTCGGCAGGTCGGCCGCCATCCGTTCGACCAATCGCCGAGGAGCCTCCGATGCTTCTGCCGGGTCGGTTCCATCGCCCTCCCAGAGGCCGAGGTTCAGCCATCCGGGAGCGAGCGCCAGGAAGAAATCGTCGCCGATGGAGTCGTAGACCGTCTCTGCGGGGCGGCGTCCGAAGCGGAGCATGCCGATCGCGTGACGGAGGTTCTGCGGGGTCCAAGTGGCGGTCATCGTGTCGCGCGCCAGACCTCTCTCAGCTTCACGCGTGATCCCGTTCGCAAGACGGCGTTCGAATACAGTCGGCCGGCGAACGGAACCAGCACCGCGACCGATGCGATGAGGATCGCCAGGGAGGCGACGATCTGCCCGAGGGTCGCGGATCCAACCGCGATCCGAACCGGCATCGCGAGTGCAGATGAGAACGGCAGTAGCGAGGCCGTGATCGCGGTCGTGGTGTCTGGCGATTGCACGGCCCCGATGGAGATGAAGAACGAGGCCAGGATCAGCAGGTTGATAGGAACGATCGCGTTCTGCAGTTCCTCCATGCGCGCGACCAGTGCACCGGCCACCGCGAACAAGGAGGCGTAGAACGCGAATCCCAGCGCGAACCACCCCACCGAGATGGCGATCGTTCCCAGCGCATGCGCGGGTACATGCATGGCGCCCGTCACCGAGGCGAGCACCACGGCGTAGATCGAGATCCACACCAGCTGGAGCAGTCCCAGGGCGCCGACACCCACCACCTTGCCGGCCAGGAGTTCGCGCGGCTTGATGGCCGCTAGGAGGATCTCGACGATCCGGGATGCTTTCTCCTCGATGACGCCGGTTGCCACTGCGATCCCATAGCCGAAGAGCTGCCCGTAGAGCAGCAGCACAGCGACGAATGCGACCGCTCGGTTCGTTTCCAGGTTGGGATCTGTGGGAGCGATGGTATGAACTGCAACGGGAACCGTGTCCAACACCGCCCCGACCTGCTCCGGTGTAAGGGACGGGTTCAGGTTGCCGGCGATCAGGTGACGCGACGCTGCCGCCTCCACGATGACCACGAGCGGCGGTGCCACCGAATGGCTACCGATGAGGTCCGTGCCATCGATCAAGGCCGCGTCCGCCGTTCCGGCCTGCACCGCTGCCTTCGCCGCCTCCGCGTCGGCGAATCGCTGCAGCGTGAGTGTCGCGCCGGCGGCATGCGCCTGAGCTTGGAGCTCGGACGTGGGTACCGCCTGGCCCTCCCCGACGATCGCCAGGCGGAAGTTCTCCGCGCCGCTACCGCCGTACGCCTTGAGCAGCACGAACACCGTGAGAACGGCCATGGTTAGCGCCGTCGAGATCACGAACCCCTTGTCCCGCAGGCGAACCCAGAAGTCCCGTCGGGCCACGATCAACCACATACGCTTGCCCGAGATGTCGGGCTCCGGCGCATTCATGATCGCACCACCTCCCGGAAGAGTTCGGCCAAGGTGGGATGCACGGGGGCGAACATCAGGACCTGTCCTGCTCGGCGGGCGATATCGAGCAGCCGCTGATCGTCCGCATCGGCGGCCAGCTCGAACACACCGCTCTCATGAGGGAGCTGCTCAACCAGCTCGACGCCGGGGACCACATCCCACCACCCCTCTGGCGCCCCCGTGATCTCGATGCGGATGAGACGCCGCGATCGTGAGTCCCGAAGCTCCTTGATGGAGCCCTCCGCAACGATCGAGCCATGGTCGATGAGCACCACGGCGTCGCAGAGCCGCTCGACCAGGTCGAGTTGGTGACTCGAGAAGACCACGGGCACCCCCCGCCGATCCGCCGGGGAGCGCAGGATCGCAGAGAGCGCGTCCACGCCGACGGGGTCCAACCCGCTGAACGGTTCGTCGAGGATCAAGACATCGGGTTCGTGGACGAGCGCCGCCGCGAGCTGGACACGCTGCTGGTTCCCCAATGAAAGCTTCTCCAAGCGGTCCTTCGCACGAACCTGCACGCCCATGAGCTCCACGGTCTCGGCCGCGCGCCGCCGAGCATCGACAGCGGTGAGCCCGTGGAGGCGCGCAAGATAGACGAGCTGTTCCAGCACCCGCATCTTCGGGTAGAGGCCGCGTTCCTCGGGCATGTAGCCGAACCGACGCCGCATCGTGGCGTCCACCCGCCGGCCGCGCCATCGAACCTCACCGGCATCGGGCTCCAACACGCCGAGCGCGATCCGCATCGTCGTGGTCTTGCCCGCCCCGTTGGGACCCACGAACCCGACGATGGCACCCGCAGGCACGTCGAACGACACGCCGTCCAGCGCTACCAGATCGCCGAACCGTCGGGACAGTCCGATCAGCTCAAGCGCGTCTTCCGCCATGGCGCTGAGGATACTCGGGGGCTTGGCGCGCCTTCCCCGGAGCGGTGGCAACGCCGAAATGATGTCGTAGGTTGCCTAGGTTCTTCGTCTTTCTCGGAATCCTGGCACTGTAGGCGGTGTTGGGACAGTTGTTCATCGGCTGGCCGCCGACTGAGTTGCCGTAGCTGGAAGGAGCAGGGATTGTTCGGATTCGAAGGTGAGAATGCCCGCGAGAAGGGCATCGTGCTGCTCACGATGTGCTTCGCCCTGGCGATGGCGATGCTCGACAACACCGTGGTCAACGTGGCGCTTCCAACGATCGAGAAGAACCTCCACGCAAGTTTCGCCGGCCTCCAGTGGGTCGTGGATGGCTACGTGATCATGTTCGCCTCCCTGCTCCTCACCGGTGGGACGCTCGGGGATCGGTTCGGCCGGAAGAAGACCTTCTTGGCCGGGCTCACGTTATTCACCATCGCGTCCCTGCTGTGCGGTCTCTCCGCGAGCACCGGTCAACTCGTCGCCTGCCGTGCACTCCAGGGCATCGGTGGAGCCCTCATGATCCCCGGCACGCTCTCGATCATCACCGTCACCTTCCCGCCTCACGAGCGGGCCAAGGCGCTCGGGATCTGGGCAGGCGTCTCCGGTATCGCGCTCGCGCTCGGCCCGACGCTCGGGGGCTACATGGTCCAGCACCTGGGCTGGGAGTCCGTGTTCTTCCTCAACGTGCCGATCGGTATCGCGGCCTACATCGTCGCCAGGTCCACCGTGACCGAGTCCCGCTCCGACGAGGCACGGCGGGTGGACGTGATGGGCTTGATCTTGGGCACCTCGGCCCTGGTCAGTGTCACCTACGGCCTTATCGAAGCGAACGCGAAGGGATGGACCAACCCCGTCATCCTCTGTTCCCTGGTGGCGTTCGTCGTCCTCATCACCGCGTTCCTGCTCTGGGAGATGAGGACCGACCACGCGATGATGCCGCTTCGGTTCTTCCGGATCCCGTCGTTCTCCGCCGGCAACTACGTGGCCTTCAGCGTGTCGCTCGGGATGTTCGCGACGTTCTTCTACCTGACGCTCTACATGCAGAACATCCACGGGTACTCACCGACCACGGCCGGTGCCGGGTTCCTCCCGATGACCCTCATGATCATCGTCACCGCCCCGAACGCCGGCAAATACGCCTCCAAGCACGGCTCCCGCGTCCCGATGACGTACGGCCTCACGCTCGCCGGCACCGGGCTCCTCTTGCTCGGACTGTTCCTGAAGGTCGACTCTTCCTATCTGTTCCTCGCCCCGTTGTTCTTGATCATGGGCCACGGCATGGGCGCCACGATGGCTCCGATGACTGCCGCGGTCATGAATTCGGTCGGTCCCCAGCGGGCAGGACTCGGGTCGGCGATGACGAACACCAGCCGGGAAGTCGGCGGTGTCCTCGGTATCGCCCTCCTGGGCGCCATCCTGGCGGCGAAGGTCGGATCAACCCTGGTGCCAGCGCTCGCCCACATCGGCGTGACCGGTCAGACGGCGATCGATATCTCCAATGCCGCCAAACAGGGAGGGATCGCCCTCAAGGGACTCAGCGCGACACAGCAGGTGCAGGTCGTCGCCGCCTATAAGCAATCGTTCATGGACGGGTTCCGGCCGGCGATGGTGTTCGGCGCCGGGGCCATGCTAGTCGCAGCCGTCATCGCGAACCGGTTCATCCCGGGCCGCGAGACCGTGCGAGAGGCCGAGGCCGCCGCCCACCAGGGCGAGCCTGTTCCCGCCCACTGACACCCTCGTCGTTCTGCTGAGACTGACCGAGCCGGTCAGGTGAGACTGACGCTCGCCGTATAGATGTCGAAGGACTTCAGCTTCCCATCCGGGTTGTTGCCCGTTGAGTTCGAGTTGTCTGCCCATGCTGGGTGCGCGACGCCGTCCAGGAACGCCAGCCCGGTGTAATCGCCGAAATCGATCCCGTTCGCGGCATCGGCCGCATTGGACACGCCCTTGCTCACCCTGAACGCTGGCGTGAACGGTCCGCTGCCGTCGCTCACGGTCATGTAGTAGGTCGCGTCGGTGTTCTTGATGCCGTCCGTGTCGCCGAAATGATGGTTGCCGTCGTCCCTCTGGCAATCGTGCCAACCAACGGCGATCAACCCGCTCGACTGATCGAGCGCGATCCGTGGAAGGAACTGCGCCCCCGTCCGAACGGAGTTCACCCGGACGCGATCGGTCCAGGTGTTGCCGGCGTTGTCGCTGGTTCGCATGAAGATGTCCGTCTGGCTGCTGGTTGGATTCGGCGAGTCCGTGTAGATGAGGTACAGCCGCCCGTCGTTCACTCCCCCACTGCGATCCCAGGCCAGCCCCGTCTCGGCATCGATGGTTCGCGACCGTTGCGGCCTGATGGGTTCGAACTGCTGCACGTTGGTCCTGTCGACCACCGAGGCAGGTCCGAACGGGAGCGCACCGAGGCCGTCGGGATCGACGTTCGTCTTGATCTGCGCGATCGTCGGAGACCCATGATCCTTCGTGCAGACCTGCATGACTTCTCCCGTGGCACTCACGGCGACGTCACCGAAGCTGCATCCCTCGGTATTAGGGATGTTTTGGGTGTCACCGAACGCCGAGACCGAACCCAGTCCCGAGACCGCTGCGCCGACGGCCTGCATGCTTCCCTTGTTGTTCCACACCATCCACACGGCGCCGGGTCCCGTGGTGACCGTCGGTTGATCCACCGACGAACCCCGGTCATCGGGATCCTCCGACCTCGTGGGCAGACCCTGCGTGACGGCCGCGCCGGGGGGCGGCGTGGGTTGGTAGGGCGTGATCTGCGTCCAGTTGTCGCCGCCGTCGGAGGATCGGGCCGCGCGGATGATGGAGAAGTCGGTGGCGTCCAGCCAGGTCAAGAAGAGGTTCCCGAACTCGTCCCAGGACATGGAAGGGTCGCAACACGCCTGGCCGTACGAGTGGGCGGGATAGGTGCCGTTGGCGAAGGGCCGCCGCTTGAACGTTGCGCCCCCGTTGTGACTCACCCCCAGCATGAGGCCGTAGTTGTGCTCGAGGTTCGAGACGACCACGACGTTCTGAGGATCCGTTGGATCAACCGCGATGGCAGCCTCGCTCTGGTTGTTCTTCAAACGGCTGACGTTCACGTTCGTCGGCACGGAAGCTTCGGCCGGGACCGATGGAATCAGCAGAGCGGTGAGTGACACCAACAGCGCAACGGAGCCTGAACGACGCACGAGACCCTCCTTGGCTATGTTTCGAGCGATGGTACCGGGTGCAGGAGAAAGGAACCGCGCAGGGGGTCGCCGGTCACGCCACAGCGTGGCGGGCGTCGTAGCGATCGAACCTAGGATTGAGCAGGTGGATCAGCCCCACCCCCAGGATGCACAGCACTCCTCCCGACACCACCGAGAACGGCACGCTGCTGAGCGACGCCACGACCCCGGATTCGACGCTGCCGATGGCTGGGCCGGTGGCCCACACCGCCATCCCGATCCCGTCCAGCCGTCCTCGATAGCGATCCTCCACGGCCGTTTGCAGGATCGTCGTTCGGAAGATGCCGCTCACCATGTCTCCGAGTCCCGCGATCGTCAACATGAGCAGCGACAACCACAACCACGGTGAGAACCCGAAGACAACGATCGCTCCACCCCACACCAGCACCGACAGCATGATCGCTCTCCCCTGACGTCGAACGTGCCGCGCCTGGCCGGAGAACGCGGTGGCAAGGAAGGCTCCGGCGGCCGGAGCCGCGTACAGCAGACCCAGGACCGACGGTCCGTGCCCGAGGCGAGCTGCGATCGCGGGAAAGAGCGCCACGGGGAAGCCGAAGACCATCGCGTTCAGATCGAGTGCGAACACCGATTGGATCGAATGTTTGCCCTTCAGGAATCGGAACCCATCGACGATCGCCTCGAGGTTCAAGCGCGGCGCATCGACCGTCGGTGGAGAGGGTGACATGCGGAATACCGCGACCACGACCACGACGAACGTCCCGGCATCCACCAAGAAGGCTCCCGCGGGATGGATCAACGCGATAAGCACGCCGGCGAGCGCCGGTCCGGCCATCGAGGCCAGGGTGCCGAAACCTGCCTCCAACGCGTTGGAGGATGGGAGCAGCTCCGCGGGGAGGAGCCGCGCCGGCCACGTCGAGACCGCCGGTCGGTTGAAGGTGTACATCCCTGCGGAAAGCGTTGCGAAGACGTAGAGCGGCCACAAACGCGGGACGGGCTGAAGGGCGTTCACCGCCATGAGGATCGACATCAGGGTCAGCAGGACATGCGTGATGATGACCATCCGTCGGCGTTCGACGGCGTCGGCGACGGCGCCACCGACGATCGGGAACACGAACACGGGGATCAGCTCGCAGAGACCCAAGAGTCCGACCGCCAGGTTGGAATGGGTGAGTGTCCAGATCTGGAACGGGACGACGACGATGATGATCTCGTCGCCGAAGTCGGAGACGGACTTGCCGGTGAAGAGCCGCCGGAAGTCTCTCGAGGTGCGCAAAGGAGTCAGGTCGACCAGGTGGGCCCGCACTCGCGCAAGGCCCCCTTTCGGAGCCGATCCCTCCGGCGGTTCAGCGGGCGGATCATCCACCACGAAGGACGCTACCTGACTAGGCGCGAGAGTCGGCGGTCGGCGAGAACCTTTCCGCCGGTCTGGCACGTGGGACAGTACGTGACCTCGTGTGATTCGTAGCTCACGCGGCGGAGATCTTCGCCGCAGACGGGGCATGGTTCACCGTAGCGGCCGTGCACGGTGAAATGATCCCCGAGTTTCGTGGGGAGTCCGCCGGAGCGACGGCGCTCCACATCAAGCGCGTCGGTCAGGACGGCGGTTACGGCGTCGACCAGCCGGGTTCGTTCGGCCGGAGGGAGTTTGGCGAGAGCCGCGTAGGGGCTCAGGCGGCTCTCATGCAGGATGTCGTCGCTATAGCCACGACCCACCCCGGCGACCTTTCGTTGGTCGCGCAGGATCGTGTGTACCCGTCGCGCGTCATCCGCCGCCCGGAGCCATCCGGCGAACTCAGCAGACAGGGCGTCGGGCCCGAGCTTCTGGAGCGGACCGTCGTCCCCCGGGGCCAGACACCACCATCCCGCCTTGCGCTCCCGGCCGAACTCCTTAACCAACACCGAAGGGCGGTCCTCGCATCGGATGCGGAGCACCGCTCCGCGTGGCTTCGTCATCTTGGGTGGCGACTCGATATCGACGCGGCCACCTTGTGACAGATGCACGAGCAGCCGATATCCCCCATCGAGTTCGACGACCACGAACTTCCCTCGTCTGCCCACGTGGGTGATCGATCGGCCGATCAACTCGGTGGGTCGAGGGGCGTATGTCTTCAGAGACGAGAACTGCAGCGCGTCCAAGGCTGCGAGCTGTGCCCCCATCAGGACGGAATCGAGTCGTTCGGCCAGCGCCTGCATCTCGGGAAGCTCTGGCATAGGACTACCCTGCGGCCACCTCGGCCGCGGCTTTCCGGACGATCTCGATGCACTCGTCGATGCGATCGGCGTGGGTTCGGTGGCTGACGATGCACGCCCGGATCAGGTACCGGTTTTGCACGAGCGTCGAGGACAGGAAGACGCGCTTCGAGTCGTTGATCGTCCGGAGCAGGCGGACGTTCGCCGCCTGATCTGCACCTGCCAGCCTGAACGCCACCACCGTGAGTTGCGGATCCCACGGAAGTTCCAAGAGCGGTTCTTGGGCCAACCCTTCGTGTAGCCGAAGCGTGAGGTCGAGCTTCTCGTCGAGCGCCTCCCGGAATGCCCCCACCCCGTGGAGCACCAGCGGCATCCATACGCGCAGCCCCCGCCAATCCCGGGAAAGCTCCGGCGAATACTCCGAGTAGTTCGGCAGTTCCCCTTCGGGTGCGAGGTCTTGGAGGTAGGCGGCGCCTTCGAAATGGGCATCGCGGAGCGCCGCGCCGTCGCGAACCACCAGCGCCCCGGTCCCGTACGGGAGGAACAGTCCTTTGTGCGGATCGAGGGTGATGGAGTCCGCCCTGGTCACCCCGTCGAAGCGTTCTCGCCCCCGCTCGGTGAGCTGGAAGAAGCCACCGTAGGCGCCGTCCACGTGGAGCCAGAGTCCCTGCTCCGCGGCGATGTCGGCGACGGTATCGATGGGATCGACGGCGCCGGTGTTCGTGGTGCCGGCCGATGCGACCACCAGGAAGGGCCGAAGCCCCGCTCGGCGATCTTCGTCGATGAGTTGCGCGAGCGCGTCGGGATCCATCCGCAACTCAGCGTCGGTCGGAACGATCCTGAGGTTTCGTTCGCCGAAGCCCGCGAGGGAAGCAGCCTTGGTCACGCTCGCGTGCGTCTGCGCGCTCACGTAGTAGGTCCCGTCCAGGAAGTCGGGCCCGAGCTTGGTGTGGCGCGCGGTCACCACCGCCGAGAAGTTCGCCATCGACCCGCCTGAGGTGAGGATGCCCTGCGAGCCCGCGGGGAGATCGAAGAGGTCGCACAACCACCGCGTGACGTTCTCTTCGAGCTGCACAACCGCCGGGCTCGGTCCCCACAGACCGGCGTAGCGATTCACGCCCTGGGCGATGAATTCGGCGAGGGCGGCGCTGAACAAGCCGCCGCCGGGGATGTAGGCCAGATATCCCGGCCCGGAGTACTCGAGCGTGCGTGCCACCGCATCCTGCACCTCGGTGAACAGCTGGTCGAACGATCGTCCGTCTTCTTCCGGAGCGCCGCGGAGACGCCGAGCGAGGTCGAGCGCTCCCTCGGTGGCCTCTGCGGGCGCCTCATCCAGCCCGCGGATGAAATCGATGAGGTAGGTGAGGGTCGCCTCACCCATCTCCCGCATCTGGGACGTCGATGGGTCAAGGGGCAAGCGCATGGCCTTCATCGTAGCCGGGCTCTCTCGCAACGGTCGCGATCCGGCAGGACTCAGGAACGTGCGGGGTCCACCGAATCCAGCAAGCGTCGCGAGACCTCCGTCACGTCCGACACGGCCGTTCGGAAGGCGTCTTCGTTCTTCTTCGAAGGCTCTCGATACCCACTGACCTTCCGGATGAACTGCAGTGCGGCTGCCTGGATCTCGTCATCGGTGGCCGGCGCCTCGCCACCCCGGAGCGTCTTGATGCTTCTGCACATGGCCGGCACCCTATCGCGCCGAGCCCGCTACGGTCGAACGAGTTCGAGCACGTGAGCCGCCGCTGCGCGCGCCCGCATGATGTCGGCGTCCGAGGGCTTGGACCGGGCGAACCGCTCGCGTTCGAAGGTCCTGATCACCAGCTCGGCGGCATCGATCGCTTCCGGCCCGAGCGTCGAATCCGTCCGGAGCTCGCGGAGGTACTCGCTCGGGGTTCGATGGGGCTGCCGCGGGTGTCCAACGGGCGCCAGCGCCGAGACGAGTTCCCTGAACGCAGTCCCCGCCCCGGCCTCGGGCGGCTCGTACGCGCGTTTCCGACGCCGTCGCCACAGGAGCCCGATCGAGCCGACCGTCATCCCGATCGCGACGACCCACCAGCGATGCCACGCCCATCCAGCCCCTTGAGCGACGCCTCGCACGGTCGCCCCGACCGCCGTCTTCACCGGCGCCGGCACCACCCGGCCCGCGAAGCGCGCGATCGCCGCGAGCACCTGCGGAGCCACGAAGTGCGCCTGCGAACCGGAGACGGACGGGACCCCGAAGGTCGGGTCATACGGGACCCACCCGATCTCGGGGTAGAAGACCTCTAGCCATGCATGCGCATCTGCCTGTTTGACCTCGTAGTAGCCGGTGAACGCGTTCCACGTTCCGGGTCCGTACCCGGTAACCAACCGTGTGGGGATGCCCTGCGTTCGAAGCATGACGGCCATGGCGCTCGCGATCTGCTCGCAGAACCCACGCTTGGTCACGAACAAGAACCGGTCGACGGTGTCCACGCCCGCTGGATCGCGCGCGACGTTGAGGTCATATCGCGTGTTGGCCGCGATCCAATCCTGCACGGCGATGACCTTGTCGTACTCGGTCGAGGTCCCCTCCGTGATCCGGGCGGCGAGTTCGGCGACGCGGTTCGGCATCGCGACCGGAAGCTGGAGGTCGGGGTCCTTGGCGGGAACGTGGATCGGCGCGGCGTTGCGGAGGAACTGGGGATCGGTGATCGGCACACTGGAGACGACCGAGTAGACTATGCCCGCATCCAGGAAGATCGGCGAACGAACCGAGTCGTACCCGTCGGTGCGCAGACCACCTGCCGGGAAGTAGATCTCATCCGGACGGTAAGCCGCGAACAGGACATTCGGCTGGGGCGCAGCGATGTAGAACGTCTGGATCACCCGCGTGGTCTGCAGCGCCATCCCTCCGCCGACCTGCGGAGGCATCGCGGCGGCGCCCGTTTCAGCCACCGTCGGAAGGGTCGTGGTCGCCGTATCCCCGATGGTCCACGTTCCTCCGTCGAACGTGTCGAAGACCTCGGCTCGCCACAAGGCGGGTTGCGATGTGCGCACGCGGAACGCGATGTCGTTGGAGAGGTGGCCCCGCGCCCGAAGGTCGACCGCGTCGCTGAAGCCCGGGTAGGCACCCGACGCATAGTCGACCACGCCGTCCGTCGGTGTCGGCAGACCCGCGTTCGTGACGTTGCCCTTGAAGTCACGGACCGCGCGCGAGCCGTTCAACGAGAACGGCGGTGTGTGCACGAGCGTGCCGGGGAGCCGAGGCATCGCCATGAAGACACCGACGGTCGACACCGTCACGACGAGGCCGCTCAGGCCGACGAATCGCAATGGGGCTGCTCTGCCCCTCCCCGACCGGATCCGTGCGACCGAGACCGTTGGCGTCAGGGCGCCCGACGGCGGGGCGCTCGAGAGGAAGAGCCACACCGCGGCGAGCATCGCCCAGGCCACCATGAACCAGATCAGCGACGACGTGAGCGACAGCGCTCCGGCCTCGGCCATGAGCACCACGCTGGACATCATCGAGAAGGACAGGTCGCGCCGTCGAGGCACATCGAAGGAGTGCAACACCTGCACCCACAGGAACAGCGCCGCCAACGGGATCCTGGCTTGGTCGACCGTCGTTGCCGTGCGAACGCTGGTCAAGAACTGGGCGAACGCAACCAGGAGCCCGATCGACAAGAGGATCTTCGTCGCCAGGTTGGAGTTGTGGCGTTGCCGGTAGGAGAAGAGGTAGCCGGCCGGAGCCGCAAGCAAGACGGACGCGGCCGTGAAACCGTCCACCGCACCTTGGGCCACGACGGCAAGGAGTGCCACTTCAACCGCCAGCGCTGCCACGAGTCGCATCCGGGCCGAGTCCTCGACCGCGCCTTTCGTTCGGATGGTCAGCTTCATCGGACACCCGCCTCGAGGCGCAGGACCTGTGCGATATCGCCCTGCTCCGGCGTCCAGCGGTACGTCTCCGCCCCGACGGATCCGAGGCCTGCCACGAGATCGGCAGTGGCCGAGGACGACAGCACCGAGCCGTTCGGAGCCGAGTCCGGGTCGATCTCCACGACCACCGCGACGACGGAACGAACCAGGCCGAAGAGCCGAGCCGCCGCCTCGGCAACGACGTCGGCGCTGTTGCTCCTCCAGGTTGGGAAGGCCAGGACGGCGGTCTGTGCACCGCGAAGCTCCTCCTCCAGCGTATCGAGCACTTCGTGCAGCGGCAGCCCGCCACCCGGACGCAGGCGAGCCAGCCAGTCCAACAGCTCGTGTTCTTCCGCGCGGGCAAGGGTGTCGGTCGCCCCACCGCGCGCCGCGATGAGACGGGCGCCGTGGCCCTCGGTGAGGGCGGCCATCGCGATGGATGCTGCCGCCGAGCAGCACCGATCGAGTGGGGTCCATTCGGTCCCGAGGTCGTTGCTGGTGTCGACGATCAACGCCA
>JAXDJX010000032.1:0-3644 GCA_034667405.1 Actinomycetota bacterium
GCTCCCGGATCGACGATGCGGGAGCGAAACTTGTGATCACCGCGGACGGCGGTTGGCGCAAGGGCAAGGTCAGTGCGCTCAAGCCGGTCGTGGATGAGGCCCTCGCCCTCGAGAAGGACGCCCCGCACTCGGTGCGCAATGTTCTCGTCTTGCGCCGCGGGCACAACGACGTCGATTGGGTTGAGGGACGCGACCTGTGGTGGCACGAACAACTCGAGGGCGTGAGTTTCGAGCACGAGGCCGTGGCCTTCGAGGCGGAGCATCCGCTGTTCCTTCTTTACACCTCGGGAACCACCGGCAAGCCGAAGGGCATCCTGCACACGAGCGGCGGCTACCTCACCCAGGTCGCCTTCACACACAAGAACGTGTTCGACCTGCATCCCGAAACTGACGTCTACTGGTGCACCGCCGATGTCGGCTGGATCACCGGGCACAGCTACTCGATTTACGGTCCGCTCGCCAACGGGGCGACCTCGGTCATCTACGAGGGCACGCCCGACTCCCCCCACCCGGGGCGCTGGTGGGAGATCATCCAGAAGTACGGCGTCTCCCTCTTCTACACGGCTCCCACCGCCATCCGCTCGTTCATGAAGCTCGGCCGAGAGATTCCGGATGCGTTCGACCTCTCGAGCATCCGCGTGCTCGGCAGCGTGGGCGAACCGATCAACCCGGAGGCCTGGATCTGGTACCGCGACGTGATCGGCGCCGGCACCGCACCCATCGTCGACACCTGGTGGCAGACCGAGACCGGGGCGATGATGGTCGCCGCGCTCCCCGGACTGACCATCCTGAAGCCGGGGTCTGCGCAGGTACCGCTGCCTGGGATCTCTATCGATGTGCTCGACGAGGCCGGACACCCGGTACCGCCGGGCGGTGGAGGGTTCCTCGTCGTGACCGAGCCGTGGCCGGCGATGCTGCGGGGAATCTGGAACGACCCCGAACGTTTCGTCGACACCTACTGGAGCAAGTTCGCGGACGTGCCGGGAGGTCCGAAGTACTTCGCGGGCGACGGCGCGCGACTCGACGAGGACGAGGACATCTGGCTGCTCGGCCGGGTGGACGACGTGATGAACGTATCGGGCCATCGATTGTCGACGGCGGAAATCGAGTCCGCGCTCGTGTCGCACCCGATAGTGGCTGAGGCTGCAGTCGTCGGTGCCGCGGATGAGACCACCGGCCAGGCCATCGTTGCGTTCGTGATCCTCCGAGCCGACCAGGCGGACAAGCAGACGGCGGAGGAGGCAAGCGCGCTGCTCCGCGCGCATGTCGCCGAGGAGATTGGCGCGATCGCGCGGCCGAAGCGCGTGATCGTCGTGGCCGAACTGCCGAAGACCCGCTCCGGGAAGATCATGCGGCGGCTGCTGCAGGATGTCGCAGAGGGACGTGCAATCGGAGACACGACCACCCTCTCGGATGCCTCGGTGATGCAGCTGATCAGCGACGGGGTGACGCCGCCGGCGGCGCTGTAAAGACGGTTCGCCGAAGTCGTCCCCGCAGGAACCAATCCGGACTCAGGGAGGACCCTGGAATCAGGGAAGACCCCGGAATCAGGCGAACTCGACCACGAGCTCCACTTCGACGGGCGAGTCAAGCGGAAGCACCGCGACCCCTACGGCGCTTCGGGCGTGCACACCCAGGTCGCCGAAGATCTGCCCCAACAGCTCGGAAGCCCCGTTGATCACGCCCGGCTGTGCGCTGAAGCCGGGGTCGGATGCCACGAACCCGACCACTTTGACCACTCGCGTCACCCGGTCGAGCGACCCGATGACGCCCTTGATCGCAGCGAGGGCGTTGAGCGCGCTGGTGGCGGCGTACTTCTTGGCATCCTCGGCGGACACCCCGGCGCCCACCTTTCCCGTTGCGGGAAGCGCACCGGCGATGAACGGCAGTTGACCCGCGGTGAAGACCAGGTTGCCGCTCACGACGGCGGGGATATAGGCCCCGGCCGGGGCGGCGATCTCGGGGAGAACGAGTCCGAGTTGTGCAAGTCGATCGTCAATTACTGACATCAGTTTTCATCCTCAATCTCGCGTTTCAGATAGGCGACGAGGCCGCCCTCTGGACCGGTGACGATCTGCACAAGCTCCCAACCTTCCGATCCCCAGTTGTTGAGTATCGCTGCCGTATTGTGAACGATTAGCGGAGTCGTCACGTATTCCCAACGGGTCATCCCGGCGTCCCTTCAGGTTCCCAAGGGTGAACATCCCTTACTCTGATTCTATGTCTGCCCCAAAATTGAAGCCTTTCCGCGTGCTCGGAGGCCTCCTCGGCATCGCGGGTTTCAGCGTTCTCGCGGGGATTCTGGTGACCGCAATGGTCACCCCGGCGATCGCCGTCACGAGCGCAACGGCGCAGGGCTCGATTGACGTTTTCGAGAACCTGCCGGACACGATCAAGATCGGCCAGCCGTCCCAGCAGAACCAGATTCTCGGCTACCGCGGTGGGGTTCCGACCCTGATCGCGACCGTCTACCAGCAGAACCGTATCGTCGTCGACAACCAGAACGTGTCACCTTTCCTTAAGCAAGCGGCTGTCGACGGTGAGGACCGCCGGTTCTACCAGCACGGCGGCGTTGACGTTCCCTCGATCGCGCGCGCTCTCGTCCGCAACACAACGCAGTCGTCGTCGGGCCAGAGCGGAAGCTCCACCCTCGACATGCAACTCGTCAAAAACATCCTGGTTCAGAACGCGTTCACGACCCTGACAGGCAAGGCACAGGCGGCAGCCATTGCCGCGGCCAACGGGGCAACCATTGACCGCAAGCTCAAGGAGATGAAGCTCGCGATCGGACTTGACAAGAAATACACGAAGAACCAGATTCTGCTCGGCTACCTCAATATCGTCGGCATGGGTGGTCAAACCTACGGCGTCGAGTCCGCGGCAATGGAGTATTACGGCGTTCACGCCAAGGACGTCACCCTCCCGGAGGCGGCGAGCCTCGTCGCCATCGTGCAGCAGCCGGTGACCCAGAACCTGTCCGACCCCAAGTACTATGCCGCCAACAAGGTGCGCCGCGATGAGATTCTCGCGGCAATGCTGTCAGCCAAGAACATCACGCAGAAGCAGTACACGGACGCCGTCGCGACTCCCATCGCCTCCTACGTGAAGCTCACGCCGCAGGCCAATGGATGCCGCACCGCGCCTGACGCGGCGCTGGCCGGTTTCCCGTGCGACTACGCCATCAAGGTCATTACCGCGCCGGACCTCTCGAACGTGGCCGGCGCCGCCCCAATCGTCTCCTCGCTCGGCTCCACCCCGGCCCAACGAATCGCCAACTGGGACAAGGGCGGATACAAGGTGCAGACGAGCATCGACCTTGATCTGGAGGCCACTGCGCAAAATCTGCTCAATCAACAGGCCCCACCCACCGAGGCTCGATTCGCGCTCGGCGCGACCGCCGACACCGTTGAGGTCGGCACCGGTCGCATCCTCGCGATGGCTCAAAATAAACAGTTTGACGACGCGGGAGTTGCCCCGGGGCAACCGGTCGACATCACCAAGACCGCGGTCAACTACAGCACCGATCAACCCTACGGATCCTCGACCGGATTCTCCACCGGATCGACTTTCAAGGTGATCGACCTCTCCAATTGGCTCGCGACCGGCCACGGCCTTTATGACATGGTTAACGGCAGGAGCCCGCA